>NZ_JBLREF010000001.1:0-238995 GCF_047918655.1 Erwinia sp. PPS120
CCTTCTTCAAAAAAAAAAACGACACACTAGATATGAGAACCAGTCTCGTGGGCTCGGAGATGTGTATAAGAGACAGGCCCCACGGGCAGGCCTGTTACATTCAGAGCCAGCTCAGCTGACTGCGGTCGCTGGAGATAATCTTATCAATCCTGTACGAACAAAACCCATTTTATGCATGCCACACAACAGGACGATATCGTCCTCAGCCAGCTTAAACATCGTATACGAGACATCATCTATCCAAGAACGAACTTCTTTGTCATGAAACCGGCTGAGCTGCGAGCATGTATGCCGGACATCTGCCATAAGCTGATTATCTCTGACGTCTCTTCTTCAGATGGTGTAAGACATACGTTGAGTTTTAAGGTATCAAGCTGAAGCAGTACGAGCCCATAGAGAGACTGTCCAGATAACAACAAGCGCATTATCAAGTGACGGTAAACCTCTACAGATTAGAACGTGGTACAGAGTAGGAGAGAAGTAAAGGGCAGGAGATGATAAAGAGAGGAGGGATATTAAGCCAGCTAAGCAGCTGGCTCGGGTCATAGAGAAAAATCAGTACAGCGAAGTGGTTCCGGCTGGGCGCGTTTTGAAACGGCGATGTAGCCACATGTACTGATCAGGAGCACGCATAATTTCGCGCTCAATGACCTTGTTCATATAAGCAGCGGAGCGCTGCTCATCATCAATCGGGTAATCCTTGAGCTCCGGTTGGATTACCAGCTCATAGCCGCCACCGTCTTCATTACGAATGAGTACCACGGTTATCATCGCGGGCTTTGCCATACGGGCTATCATCCAGGTACCACTGGTCGTTGCGGCTTCAGGCACGGCAAACAGCGGAGCAAATACGCTGCCTTTGGGGCCATAATCCTGGTCTGGCGCAAACCAGACGGCTTCTCCCTGCTTAAGTGCATGCACCATGCCTCGCAGGTCACGACGGTTGATCATCGCCTTATTTGAGCGCATGCGTCCTTTGGTTTGGACCCACTCCATCAACTTGTTATTGTGAGGGCGATACATTGCCATCATCGGCTGACACAGGCCCATTGCCCGGCCACCCAGCTCAAGTGACATAAAATGTAC
Organism: Erwinia sp. PPS120; assembly: GCF_047918655.1. GTDB lineage: Bacteria > Pseudomonadota > Gammaproteobacteria > Enterobacterales > Enterobacteriaceae > Erwinia > Erwinia tasmaniensis_A. Next base: position 1,087 of record NZ_JBLREF010000001.1, read on the forward strand.
GCCGATAATCAGAGCGCCACGCCCATTCTGCTGAGCCTCGCGAAGATTATGCAGGCCGTTGACTTTAAACCAGCGTCGAACGCGGCGATCGGACCAGAACCAGGCCATACCCGTCTCCAGCAAACCCATACCGAGTGATTCGAAGTTCTTCACGATACGTCTTTCAAGCTGATCCGCAGGCATATCAGGGAAACAAAGTTCCAGATTACGTCGGGTAATACGAATACGGCGCTTAAGAAAGCGCATAGAGGTCCGGCCCATCCACGTACCCAGCTTCTCGAGGAAAGGGAAGGGCAACTGAACAAGTACAAACAGCAGTCCCAGTCCAATCCACGTAACAAAATAACGGGGATGCATCAGGCCTAAGGTAAAACGAGGTGAAACCTTCATATTTCTCTCTTTTAGCGTACAAGGGGAGGTAGCGCCAAAAGATATACATCACCAGCGATACATGAATTTTGACAACTGTATCGTCAGGAAGTTAGTTCGGCAAACGGCACTTTACACAAACAAGACAATTCTGAGGAAGAATAACCTGTAAAAAAGGCGCTAACAGTACGGTAGCGCCTTGATGACAATAAACCCGAGTTAGTTCATGCCGTATTTTTTCAGTTTTTTACGCAGCGTACCGCGGTTGATACCCATCATCAGGGCTGCACGTGTCTGGTTGCCACGGGTGTATTGCATCACCATGTCCAACAGTGGCTGTTCAACTTCAGCCAATACCAGCTCATACAGGTCATTCACATCCTGACCATTCAGTTGAGCAAAATAGTTCTTCAGTGCCTGTTTGACCGAATCACGAAGTGGCTTTTGAGTCACCTGATCCTGTGAGTTCACGGTGGAAACGGTCAGTACGTCAGAATTTACGCGTTGTTCGAACATAGTTCTGTCAGCTCTTTATTTCTATTACGCAAGATTTTCGAAGTATGCCTCCAACGCCTCCAGCTGTTCGCTGGCATCCTCAATGGCGTTGAATGTGCGCCGAAACTGGTCGTTTGGGGCATGCTCCTGGAGATACCAGGAGACGTGCTTTCGGGCAATACGATATCCTTTGCGTTGACCATAAAAATCATGCAGTTCCCGTAGGTGCCCGATAAGCAAGCGCTTAACTTCAGCCAGTGGCATCGGTGCCAGCAGCTCCCCAGTGTCCAGATAGTGCTGGATTTCCCGGAAGATCCAAGGTCTCCCCTGAGCCGCTCGTCCTATCATCAGGGCATCAGCCCCCGTATAATCAAGAACGGCTCTGGCTTTATGCGGGTCAGTAATGTCCCCATTCGCGATAACGGGAATGGAAACGTTCTGCTTAACTGTCCGAATGCTGTCGTATTCAGCGTTGCCGTTGAACATACAGGCACGAGTACGGCCATGTATGGTCAAAGCCTGAATGCCACAGCGCTCAGCCAATTGGGCAATCTCTACACAGTTGCGGTTGTCTGTGTCCCAGCCGGTGCGAATTTTCAGCGTAACAGGAATATCTACCGCGTTCACCACCGCAGAGAGGATAGACTTCACCAGTTCCGGATGCTGTAACAGGGCGGATCCCGCCATCTTACGATTCACTTTTTTGGCCGGACAACCCATATTAATGTCGATAACCTGCGCGCCAGATGCAGCATTAACGCGTGCGGCTTCAGCCATATCTACCGGGTCACAACCGGCAATTTGCACGGTACGAATACCGGGCTCGTCACTGTGTACCATGCGCAGCCGTGATTTATCGCTTGCCCAAACTTCAGGGTTTGACGACAGCATCTCGGATACGGTCATACCAGCACCCATTGCATAACAAAGAGTCCGGAAAGGCCTGTCGGTAATCCCGGCCATTGGTGCTGCAATCAGACGATTGCGAAGCTGGTGATTTCCTATGCGCATGAAAAAAAAGTGACCATTGTGTGTCCGCAAGGCGGCGTATATTACGCATTTTTTCAGTAAGATGAAAGGCCAAACTTTGAACAATTGTCTTTAACCAAGCGTGGTCAGAACAGAGTGACCGGAAAATTGACATTTTAGCCATATATATCAATACATTAAAAATATATGGTTAAAATATCATCATATTATTTCTTTTTGTATGTATGCCGATCCGCATAAAAAGCATCACATCTGCCTTTTACCGGCAGATGTGATGATAGAAAGCGTGAAAAGCAGTGGATCCCACCAGGAATGGGCGAAACTGTTAATGAATAACGACCCGGCCGTTGAGCGGTTGTACTGGACGACTGTTTTTCTGTGCCAGCGCCGCCTCAAACGCAGCGATTTGTGCTTTAGAAGCATATACCGGGTCTTTCATCACCAGCCAGCGAACGCCTTCAGTGCAGGGCGGGGTGGTGAGAGATCCGCTAAAGCGGTAATAGTGTTTGTCGCCCGGCATTAAGTTCGCGAGTGCAAGCGGTTTACTCAGCTTCTGCGCCTGATTAATCCGCGCAGGAATATTATTCAAAATATCAGCGATGACGGGGTTCTCCTGCCCTTCATCAATCATTACGCCGATCACCGCCAGCTCCCCCTGGGGACTGCTGTTCACAAAGTGAACTTCAAGCGGGTAGGTCCGCCCATCAATAAGATTTTCAGACGGCGTGTGGAAATGAAACTGTTTCAGGGTAAAAGTAGTGCCATCTACCACTAAATGATCGCCATCATTGACGTCGATCTGGATAGTATGCCCATTATTAATAATGGATTTATCCTTAGCGTTGAAGGACATAGACAGGGGGGGGAGCTCACCTTTAATGGTTTTCTGTATATCAATCGGTGACTGATTAAACCCCTTCTCACAGGTGGCAAAGGCATGGTTAAGCGTACCCCATTTGTCTGGTGCACTTTCCCCGGAGTATGACCATTTGCCGTGAGCGTCAGCATGAACGAACGGGGCAGTAAGAAGTGCTAAAACTAACGTGCAGGAGTTGATTTTAAATTTCATAGTAACTATCCAAAAAAAGCCGCGAACAACGACGTTCACGGCGGGATTGGGATGCTAATAACTCATTGTTACTATTTCAATATGTATATTACTAAAGCGTAACCATGTTTGATTTTGATCAATTTTTAGACACTGTGGTGCCCGTTATTCTGCACCATTCCTCTTTTTCTGCCACAGGATCCAGGATAAACGCCTGTTCATAAGCTTTACATACGCTTTCTGCCTGACTCGCCAGTATCCCTGAAAGACCCAGATGACCCCCTGCTTTTGGCAGCACGCTAATCAGGGGCGCAAGTTCACGGAGTGGACCAGCAAGAATATTTGCGACCACCACATCGGCACTGAGGTTATCAGGCTGTTCATGCGGCAGATAAAGCGTCAGGTTATCTGAAACGCCGTTACGTTGCGCATTATCCCGACTGGCCTGAATCGCCTGGGGATCGATATCAATCCCAATCGCCTTCGCGGCCCCCAGCTTTAATGCTGCGATTGCCAGGATCCCGGAGCCGCAGCCAAAGTCGATCACCGTTTTGCCCGCCAGATCCAGACCATCAAGCCAGGAGAGACAAAGCGCCGTGGTAGGATGGGTACCCGTACCGAATGCCAGGCCTGGGTCCAGCATCACATTCACCGCGCTGGGATCGGGAACATCTCGCCAGCTTGGGCAGATCCACAGGCGTTGGCCAAAGCGCATAGGATGGAAATTTGCCATCCATTCACGTTCCCAGTCTTTATCTTCAATCTGTTCAATTCTATGCAAAAAGTTTGCGCCCAATAGCGGAAGCTGTGATAAGCCCGTAATCACGTTCTGCATCTCGGTTTCGGCATCAAACAGACCAATGACGTCTGTATCACCCCACAGACGGGTTTCCCCGGGAAGGGGTTCAAATACCGGGTTATCATGAGTATCCTGAAAGGTTACTGATACGGCGCCATTCTCGAGCAGCGCATCGCCCATCTCTTCAGCCTGAGCGCCGGTGGTGTTGATTTTCATTTGTATCCAGGGCATTGCATTTCTCTTTATTTAAACGGGGTTGACGCCACCGCGGATGACGTGTCGGTATGACCAAAGCGGTTTCCAATGACGAATGCGGTCAGGCTTATCAGCAGTGACGGCACGATAGGATGAAAGCCCCAGGGCTGAAGCGACAGGCTGGCAAGCAGCGTGTAGCAGCCTGCGCCGGAGATCATACTGCTCAGGGCGCCTGCTGCATTGGCTTTCTCCCAGTAAAGACCGAGCACCAGTGGCCACAGGAAGACGGCTTCCAGGCCGCCAAACGCCAGCAGGTTAAGCCAGATAATCATCTCAGGTGGCTTCCACGCTGCACCCAGCAGCAGCAGGCCCAGCACAAGGGTAATGATGCTGGACATCCGCTTCATTAGCCGCTCATTATCCATCTGCTGCGGGCGAACCCGCAAATAAAGATCTTTTACGATCGTTGCAGAAGATTGCAGAAGCTGGGCATTGATGGTCGACATAATGGCGGCCATCGGCGCGGCGAGAAAGATCCCCGCCGCCAGCGGCGGCAGCACATGGATCATTAGCGTGGGGATCACACTATCGGGGATCGTCAGGTCAGGCATCACGGCCCGGCCCAGCGCGCCAGCAAGGTGCATGCCGAACATCAACACGGCTACCACGAGAGTGCCGAGGATCATTCCCCGATGCACGGCCTTACTGTCTTTATAGGAGATGCAGCGCACCGCCGTGTGCGGTAGCCCCACGACGCCGAAACAGACCAGCACGGAAAACGAGGCGAGAAACGTTGGGCTAAGGATATTATCCACGCCGCCCGGGGAGAGTAGCTGAGGATCAATCTGCTGAAGCTTATTAACGGCGCTATGGAGGCCGCCAGCGGCATGAATCACCGCAAAAAGCAGCAGGAAAGTGCCAGCCAGCATCACTACACCCTGCATGGCATCATTCAGTACGCTGGCGCGAAAGCCGCCAAACGCGGTATAGAGCGCGATCGCGCCGCCAAAGATAAGCAGCCCCGTATCGTAGGGAATACCAGCCGCCGTCTCCAGCAGGCGTGCGCCGCCAATGAACTGGACGGTCATCGCGCCTATAAACGCAATCAGCAGGCTCAGGCTGGCAAACCAGACCAGCAGCGGACTGCGATAGCGTCCATACAGCATATCGTTCAGGGTTACCGCATTATAGCGTCGCGCAAGAATGGCAAATTTCTTGCCGAGAATGCCCAGCGACAGCCAGACGGCGGGTACCTGTACCATCGACAGCAATACCCAGCCCAGGCCATATTTATAGGCCGCCCCTGGTCCACCGATAAACGAGCTGGCGCTAATGTAGGTGGTGGTCAGCGTCATTGCCAGCACGAAACCGCCCATTGACCGGCTTCCCAGGAAATATTCCGTCAGAAAATTACCGTTCTGGCGCTTACGCATGGCATAGACAGAAAGCCCGGCTACCAGCAGCAGATAGGCGATAAGCGGCAGAATGATCTCAAGTCTCACTCTTGTCCTCCAGAGGAATGTCACGAAAGACCAGCCTGACCATCAGCCAGCACAGGAGTATAAATACGCCGGGAACCAGCATGCAGGCCATTTCAAACCAGTGTGGCAACCCGGTGAAGCCGGATTTACTGTCGGGAAGCCAGGCCATCAGTGACCAGGCTATTATATAGCCGACGGCCAGCCAGAGGGACCAGCGGGCCTCGCGATGAGCCTGAACAAAGCGTTTGTCCATGTCGATACCTCACCTGGTACTTTTATACGTAAAGAAAAAGGCCGGTCAGACCGGCCTTTTTGGCGAAACATCAGGCTAATCAGGTTTCCTGAAGACCAAGCTTCTTCTCCAGGTAGTGGATGTTGGTTCCACCCTGCTGGAAGTTTTCGTCGCTCATAATCTTCATCTGTAGCTCAACGTTAACTTTGATGCCGTCGATGATAAGCTCGGCCAGCGCATTCTTCATGCGAGCAATAGCCACCTCACGGGTTTCACCGTAGGTGATAAGCTTGCCGATCATGGAGTCGTAATACGGCGGCACGGTATATCCAGCATAGATATGCGACTCCCAGCGAACGCCAAAACCACCTGGCGCATGGAAGCGGGTGATTTTACCCGGGCTGGGCAGGAAGGTATTCGGATCTTCTGCGTTGATACGGCATTCAACCGCATGACCGCGAATAATCACGTCTTCCTGTTTGATCGACAGTGGCTGACCGGCAGCAATCCGCAGCTGCTCTTTGATCAGATCCACACCGGTGATCATCTCCGTTACCGGGTGTTCAACCTGAATACGGGTGTTCATCTCAATAAAGTAGAACTCACCGTTTTCAAACAGGAACTCAAAGGTACCCGCACCGCGATAGCCGATGTCGATACAGGCTTTTGAACAGCGCTCACCGATAAAGCGGCGCATCTCTTCGGTGATGCCTGGCGCTGGCGCCTCCTCAACCACTTTCTGATGGCGACGCTGCATTGAGCAGTCGCGCTCGGCGAGATAGATAGCGTTGCCCTGACCGTCTGCCAGTACCTGAATCTCGATATGGCGAGGGTTTTCCAGGTACTTCTCCATATAGACCATGTCGTTGTTGAAAGCCGCTTTCGCTTCCGCACGGGTCATATTAATGGACTGTTCAAGGTCTTTATCGTGACGAACGACACGCATACCGCGACCGCCGCCGCCGCCGGAGGCCTTAATGATCACCGGATAACCGATACGCTTCGCAAAGGCACGGTTTTTATCCATATCATCGTTCAGCGAACCGTCTGAACCGGGTACGCACGGAACACCAGCTTTTTTCATCGCGTTGATGGCGGAGACTTTGTCACCCATCAGACGGATAGTTTCAGCTTTAGGACCGATAAAGATAAAGCCTGAACGCTCAACCTGTTCGGCAAAGTCCGCATTTTCGGACAGGAAGCCATAGCCGGGGTGAATCGCCACGGCGCCGGTGATCTCCGCTGCGGAGATCAGTGCAGGGATATTCAGGTAACTTTTAACGGACGGTGCCGGGCCGATACATACGGTTTCGTCCGCCAGCAGTACATGTTTTAAATCGCGGTCAGCGCTTGAGTGTACGGCAACGGTTTTGATGCCCAGCTCTTTACAGGCGCGCAGGATGCGCAGTGCAATTTCACCGCGGTTAGCAATTACAATTTTTTCCAGCATGGTTCGCCTCGTTATTCGATGACTACCAGCGGCTCGTCAAATTCAACGGGTTGGCCGCTTTCGACCAGGATCGCTTTCACTACGCCGGATTTATCGGCTTCGATCTGGTTCATCATTTTCATCGCTTCAACGATGCACAGCGTGTCGCCAGCGTTAACTTTTTGACCCACTTCCACAAATGCTTTGGCATCCGGGCTTGGTGTACGGTAGAAGGTACCGACCATTGGTGAACGTACGATATGACCACTGATCTCAGCAGCAGCAGGCGCTTCCATCGCCGGAGAGGTTGCAGGTGCAACGGCTGTTGCCAGGGCGGGCTGCTGCATCATTGGCGCTGCATAAGCCTGCTGCATCATTGGGTAGCCCGTATTCACAGGCGCACGACTGATGCGAACGGACTCTTCCCCTTCAGAAATTTCCAATTCAGCAATGCCTGATTCTTCAACCAGTTCGATCAGTTTTTTAATCTTACGAATATCCATGAGTGTGGTTCCGTACTCTGTTTAATGAGATTGTGACAGGCGTTTGACCGCCGTCTGTAAAGCCCAGGTATAACCGTCGACACCAAGTCCACAAATTACGCCGGCAGCAATATCAGAAAGATAAGAATGGTGGCGAAACGGTTCGCGAGCATGCACGTTAGAGAGATGCACTTCAATAAACGGGATGCTGACTGCAAGCAGGGCATCACGAAGTGCAACGCTGGTGTGCGTGAAGGCGGCCGGATTAATGACGATATAATCAGTATTGCCTCTGGCCTCATGAATACGGTCAATCAGAGCGTATTCTGCATTCGACTGAAGATGGCTTAGCTTCACCTGAAGCGCGTCAGCCTGCGAAGTTAATTCGCTGACGATCTCTGCCAGAGTGGTTGTACCGTACTTCTCAGGTTCACGCGTACCGAGAAGGTTAAGGTTGGGACCGTTCAAAAGCAGTATGTGAAACTTATCGGCCATCTTGCTGCTATCTCCTGCGATAAATAGGGCATCGGACAAAATACATCGGCAAAAGCCATTTGTCACCTATAAGGATGAAAATTGGCACGCACGCAGGTTTAAAGCCGGGCATTATAACGATTTCGGGGCAATTAGCAGCTAAATACTGGTCGTATCAGCGAAGATTATCAACTGCCCTTCTGAAATCAGGGGCAGTTAATTTTACATTATGCGGGATCGGACACACTCCTGACGGGCGCTAGCGCAGCCACTGGCGGAACTTTTTATAGCGTAGTGCCAGCAGGATCGCGGCAATAAACGCATAAATCCATGGCTGCGGAGAAAAGGTTTTGACCGACCACAGATAGTGCACGGGTGCCAGCACGGCCACAAGGTAGATGAAATTATGCAGAGTTTGCCAGCGCTTACCCAATTTTCGCTGCGCTTTCTGCCACGAGGTTGCAGCCAGCGCCGTCAGTATTATCCAGCTGATAATCCCCAGCGTCAGGTAAGGACGGGAAATCAGCTCCGAACCTAACATGCCCAGATTACTGATACCCAGCTCCAGCACCGAATAGCTCACCAGATGCAGCGTCGCCCATGCAAAACACCACAGGCCCAGCAGGCGACGTACGCGAATAAGCAACGGCTGCCTGGCATAGCGGGCCAGCGGCGTTACCAGCAGCGAGGCCAGCAGGAATTTTAGTGCCATCCGGCCGGTAAAGTGCTGAATGTCTTTGGCCGGATCGGCACTGAGCCAGCCCTGATCGATCGATAAAAACAACCACAGCAGCGGAAGAAATCCTGCCAGGTGCAGCAGCACTTTAAACGCCGTTATCTGCCTGAGCGTCAGACGCTTCACTAAAAATTCTCCCGCAGATCAAGGCCATGGTAGAGCGAGGCCACCTGACTGGCATAGCCGTTGAACAGCAGTGTCGGCTGGCGTTTCACGTCCAGAATACCGCCCGACCCAATAAAGCGCTCGGTGGCCTGCGACCAGCGAGGATGATCGACATGCGGATTCACATTGCCATAGAAACCGTATTCATTAGATGCCAGCTGATTCCAGGTGGTGGGGGGCATATCTCTTACCAGAGTGATTTTAACAATCGACTTAATGCCTTTAAAACCATATTTCCAGGGTACCGTCAGGCGGATCGGCGCGCCATTTTGCGGTGGAAGGGCTTTACCATACACGCCGGTCGTTAACAGGGTCAGGGGATGCATTGCCTCATCAAGTCTGAGCCCCTCCACGTAGGGGTAGTCGATGCCCCCGCCGATAAAGCGATCCTTCTGGCCGGGCATTTCATCGGGTGCATAGAGGGTCTGGAACGCCACATAGCGGGCGTTACTGGTCGGCTCTGCCGCCCGCAGTAGCTTACCCAGTTCAAAACCAACCCACGGCACAACCATCGACCAGGCTTCCACGCAGCGCATGCGATAAATGCGCTGCTCAAGAGGGAAGCGTTTGAAGATGTCGTCCATGTTCAGCGTCAGGGGTTTTGCCACCTCGCCGCCAATTTCAATTTTCCAGTCGGTGGTTTTAAGCGTACCCGCATTGGCGGCAGGATCGGCTTTGTCCAGGCCAAACTCGTAGAAATTATTGTAACCGGTCACTTTGTCTTCAGGCGTGAGGGGCAGGGCCGTCTGGTAACGCTCAGGTTTGCTAAAGTCCAGCGCTTTGCCTGGGGGCGCTTTAGGGCGATCGTTGCCTTTGAACCACGAAAGAACGTCAGCCTGCGCAGCAGGGGGGATAGAGAGAGCTGCGGCACTAATTCCCAGCGTTTTCAGCAGCTGGCGGCGCTGAGCGTTGAACACGCTTTCTGGTGTGACGTCATTTTCAGTAAGTTTATCAACATGTTTCATCGGGCGCGCTCCACTGGCGAATAGTTCTACAATACCTATCATGCGCAAAGATTTCGGAAACTGCGAGTCTGGCCGCAAAAATGTGTCATTGCGATCTGTCGCCTCCGTCCCCGCTTAGCGAATTTTTACCAGCGTGCGCCCGGTAAGGCCGTTATTGAGCAGTTTTGCTGCGCTTTCTGCCGCTTCATGCAGGGTGATTTCGCGCGCCGCCTGCTGGTAAAAGGCTGCAGGAAGGGTTTTCACTACTCTTCGCCAGGCGTCGGTGCGACGGGCGAAAGGGGTATTAACGGAGTCGATGCCCTGAAGGCGAATATTCCGCAGAATGAAAGGCATCACCGTGGTGTTCAGTCCGAAGCCGCCCGCAAGCCCACAGGCTGCCACCACACCGCCATAATTTGTCTGCGCCAGTATGCTGGCCAGCGTACGGTCTCCTGCCGTATCGACGGCCCCCGCCCAGCGCTGTTTTTCAAGCGGCCGCGTCTCTTTATCAACATCAGCGCGTGAGAGGATCTCTGTTGCGCCCAGCTGGCGCAGGTAATCATGCGTCGATGCCCGTCCACTGACTGCCGTTACCCGATAGCCCAGCGCGCTCAGCAGCGCCACTGCTGTGCTTCCCACGCCGCCGCTGGCACCGGTCACCAGGATATCTCCCTGACCGGGCAGCACGCCACCCTCCTCAATGGCCATCACGCAAAGCATTGCGGTCAGACCCGCCGTACCGACTATCATCGCTTTTCTGCCATCCAACCCTTCAGGCATGGGCACCAGCCAGTCACCCTTCACCCGGGCCTGCTCTGCAAGTCCGCCCCAGTGATTCTCGCCGACGCCCCAGCCGGTCAGGAGAACGTCTTGTCCCGTGTGAAAGCGGGGATCTTCGCTGTGATGAACCCTACCGGCGAAATCTATGCCGGGCACCATCGGAAACTTACGCACAATTTTCCCTTTGCCCGTTATCGCCAACGCGTCTTTATAATTCAGCGATGACCAGTCGATATCTACGGTGACCTCTCCTGCGGGAAGCGCGTCCGGCGAAAGGGGCCTCACGATAGCAGTGGTACGGCCTTCTGACTGTTCAAGAACCAGAGCCTGCATAGGAATCTCCTGAATTAACGTTAGGTAAGGATAAAAAAAGCACGCTGCCAGCCTACTTTACGTAATAACCACTATTCTGATATCAGGCAAACAACTATCTGACGGAGCAGGTACTTCCATGCGAAAACCCGTAATCTGACGTATTGTTGGCCCCACAGCCATTCTATACGCTGACAGAACGGATATGGCATATCTTTAACTGCGGTAAATATGGGCACAGGGATGCGATTAACGACCAGACTTTCTGCAATTTTCACCCTTCTAAGCATACTGGCAATGCTTCTTATGCTGGTGGGGTGCGTACTGAGCTTTTTCTATCTTAGCAATCTCCGGGCAGAGCACCGGCTACAGGAGCTGGCAGGTGAGGTGGACAGTGCGCTACTCACTCAGTCACCCGACCACATTGCGGCCTGGATGCAGCCAATGATGGGGCCCCTGCAAATCACCCGGATTGAGTTAACGGAGGCGAGTGGATCTCGTTTTAATCTACAGCGTCATCAAAATGCAGTACTCCACGATGAGCCCAACAAAATTCGTCATAGCGTATTCCCGCTGCCTCTTCACCCCCACAGTTCGCTGAATCTTTGGTGGGTGGACTCGACAAAAACCTGGCTAAATTCATTTATAGGCAGTTTTATCCTGACGGTTATTGCCACTATCGTCGTGGTCATGACGATAGCGCTGCTGCTTTTTCACCGCTGGCTTTACCGGCAGTTGAAAGGGATGGAGCGGCTTGAGCTACGCGCAGGTGACGTGCTGAAGGGCGAACGTAATCGGGTCAGTCGGGGGTCGATACATGAATGGCCCCCTAAGGCGAGTTCGGCTATTGATATGCTGCTGGCCGATCTTTATGTTGCGAGCGAGCAGCGTAACCGTATAGACACGCTGATCCGCGCTTTTGCCGCGAAAGATGCGAAAACGGGGCTCAATAACCGGCTTTTTTTTGACAATCAGCTGGCGACCATGCTGGACGATTCTGAAACGGCAAGTGCGCACGGCATGGTCATGATGATCCGGCTGCCTGACTTTGACGCCCTGCGCGAAAGCTGGGGACATACGCAGACTCAGGATTATCTTTATGCAATGATTAATTTGTTGTCCACCTTTGTGCTTCGCTATCCGGGAGCCCTGCTGGCGCGCTATTTCCGCAGCGATTTTGCCGTGCTTCTGCCTCACCGCAGCCTGAAAGATGCAGACAGCATGGCCTCACAGCTGATCACCGCCGTCGACGCTCTTCCTCCCACCCCCATGCTGAATCGCGAAGATATGATTCATATTGGTATCAGCGGCTGGCACAGCGGCCAGACTACCCAGCAGGTAATGGAAAGTGTTGAGATGGCGACACGTAACGCGGTGCTGCTAGGGGGGAATGGCTGGTCAGTGGGGGAGGCGCCCACGCAAGAGCTGGCGCGCGGCAGCGTGAAATGGCGGACGCTGCTGGAGAATACGATTGCACGGGGCGGGCCGCGCCTGTATCAAAAGCCCGCCGTGCTGAGCGATGGCACTGTGCACCACCGGGAGTTGATGCCAAGAATTTTCGACGGTGACAAAGAGCTGCTCGCCGCAGAGTATTTGCCGCTGGTGCAGCAAATGGGGATGGCAGAGATATACGACCACCAGCTGGTCACCCGCATTCTCGCGCTGCTGCCGCTCTGGCCGGATGAGACGCTGACGATCCCCCTGACGGTGGATGCGTTATTACAACAATCTTTTCAGCACTGGCTGCGCGATATGCTGCTGCAATGCATTAAATCGCAAAGAAATCAGATTTTATTTGAACTTGCAGAAGCAGATGTGTGTCAACACATCAATCGTCTGCGGCCTGCGCTTCGCTTACTTAAGGGGTTTGGCTGTCGACTTGCCATCAACCAGGCCGGCTTAACAGTGGTCAGTACGTTCTACATTCAGCAGTTTGCTGTTGAGCTGATAAAACTGCATCCGGGTCTGGTACGTAGCATTGATCGCCGCACCGAGAATCAACTTTTGGTGCAAAGTCTGCTTGAGGGCTGTAAAGGGACGGCGACGCGTGTTTTCGCCGCTGGCGTACGTACGCGTGAAGAGTGGCAAACCCTTACTGAACTGGGTGTTGAAGGCGGACAGGGCGATCTGTTTGCCCCTTCTGAACCTCTTAGCAGCAATGTGAAAAAATATTCGAAAAGATATCGAGTTTAGCCTGCCGTTAAGCAGGATTTCACGTAGAATAGCCGCGCGGCTGTGGTGCCGGCAAAGGGTGCCCCTGACAGTCCGGGCACCGTTAAATGTAAAGTTTCATGTACGTTATGTCCGCTTACCAACGTTGAAATAGGGCGAGAAGCTCGCAGACAGGCGCTCTGTTTGCCCCTGGTTTTTCGGGTTGTGACGCAGGTGTGAGATAGCGTTTTTTTCACCGGAGCAGACTGTTTTTGCGCCTTGTCGCTGCTTCGCGTGGTTGGTAAAGTAAGCGGATTTTTTCCGCCCCCAGCTTGCAGGATTATCCTTTAGTATGTTTAAAAAATTCCGTGGCATGTTTTCCAACGACTTGTCCATCGACCTGGGTACCGCCAATACCCTGATTTACGTGAAAGGACAGGGTATCGTTCTGAATGAGCCCTCTGTTGTTGCTATACGTCAGGATCGTGCCGGTTCTCCTAAGAGCGTTGCGGCAGTGGGTCATGGCGCTAAACAGATGCTGGGGCGTACCCCCGGTAATATCGCCGCTATCCGGCCAATGAAAGATGGCGTTATCGCCGATTTCTTTGTGACCGAGAAGATGTTGCAGCACTTTATCAAACAGGTTCACAGCAACAGCTTTATGCGCCCAAGCCCGCGCGTACTGGTATGCGTACCCGTGGGTGCAACTCAGGTTGAACGTCGCGCTATTCGCGAGTCGGCGCAGGGCGCTGGCGCACGTGAGGTGTTCCTGATAGAGGAGCCTATGGCAGCCGCAATCGGTGCCGGCCTGCCGGTGTCAGAAGCGACCGGCTCCATGGTGGTTGACATCGGTGGCGGTACGACAGAAGTAGCGGTGATTTCCCTCAACGGCGTGGTCTACTCCTCCTCCGTACGCATCGGCGGCGACCGTTTTGATGAAGCCATTATTAATTATGTGCGCCGTAACTATGGCTCGCTGATTGGTGAAGCGACCGCTGAACGTATCAAGCACGAAATTGGCTCGGCCTATCCTGGCGATGGCGTTCTCGAAATTGAAGTGCGTGGACGTAACCTTGCTGAAGGCGTACCGCGCGGCTTTACGCTTAACTCCAATGAAATCCTGGAAGCACTGCAGGAGCCTCTGACCGGTATCGTTAGCGCCGTGATGGTTGCCCTGGAACAGTGCCCGCCAGAGCTGGCGTCTGATATATCAGAACGCGGTATGGTATTGACCGGCGGGGGCGCACTGCTGCGTAATCTTGATCGCCTGCTGATGGAAGAGACCGGCATTCCGGTTGTGGTTGCTGAAGATCCGCTGACCTGCGTTGCTCGTGGAGGCGGTAAAGCACTGGAAATGATCGACATGCACGGCGGCGATTTGTTCAGCGAAGAATAATTTGCCTGAAGGGGTGTGGGATTTCCTACACTCCTTTTTCATGTTGTCGAGGAAAACGCCGAGTTTATGAAGCCGATCTTCAGCAGGGGACCATCCCTGCAGTTACGCTTATTTTTAGCGGTACTGGTAGCGATAGGTGTGATTATCGCCGACAGCCGCATGGGCGCTTTTACCCAGATACGTACCTATATGGATACTGCGGTCAGCCCCTTCTATTTTCTGGCCAATGGGCCACGTCAAATTCTGGACAACGTTTCTGAAACGTTGGCCTCCCGCCAGCAGCTTGAGCTGGAAAACAAAGCGCTGCAACGTGAGTTGATGATCAAAAACAGCGAACTGCTGATGCTGGGACAGTACAAGCAGGAAAACGCACGTCTGCGTGAACTGCTTGGCTCACCGCTGCGTCAGGACGAGCAGAAGATGGTCACTCAGGTGATTTCCACCGGCACCGATCCCTATACCGACCAGGTCGTGATCGATAAGGGCAGCGTCAATGGCGTTTACGAAGGCCAGCCGGTTATCAGCGACAAAGGTGTGGTCGGCCAGGTGGTTGCCGTCGGCAAAATTACCAGCCGCGTGATGCTGATCTGCGACTCGTCGCACGCGCTGCCCATTCAGGTGCTCCGCAACGATATCCGCGTGATTGCTGCGGGTAACGGCTGTACCGAGGATTTGCAACTGGAACACCTGCCGGGCAACACCGACATCCGTCCCGGCGACGTACTGGTTACTTCCGGTCTGGGTGGACGTTTCCCGGAAGGCTATCCGGTCGGTGTGGTATCCAGTGTTAAGCTCGATACGCAGCGCGCCTATACCGTTATTCAGGCCCGGCCTACTGCGGGGCTGCAACGCCTGCGCTACCTGCTTTTACTGTGGGGAGCCGATCGTAACGGCACTATGCCGATGGCACCGGACGAGGTTCACCGGGTTGCTAACGAGCGTCTGATGCAGATGATGCCGCAGGTGCTACCCGCCGCCGGTGAGATCACTGGGCCACCAGCACCGGGTGCCTCCCATGACGGCAGCGGGACGTCTTCGGCCACTCAGCCTGGCACCGCCACTCAGTCTGGCACTCCTGCCGCCAGTCAGTCCGGTGCGTCTGCAGCCCAACCGGCCGGGGTATCGCCCTCAGCCCCGCGACGGAGTCAGCCTTGAGTAGCTATCGTGGCCATGGAAGGTGGGTAATCTGGCTGTCATTTCTGCTCGCGCTGGTTCTGCAAATTATGCCCTGGCCGGAACAGCTCTATATGTTCCGGCCATCCTGGCTGCTTCTGATTTTAATCTACTGGGTGCTGGCACTGCCACACCGGGTGAATGTCGGTACGGGCTTTGTGATGGGATCTATAATGGATCTTATCTCTGGCTCGACGCTGGGCGTTCGTGCGCTGGCGTTGAGTATCATTGCGTACCTGGTGGCGTTCAAATTCCAGCTGTTCCGCAACCTTGCGCTTTGGCAGCAGGCACTGATGGTAATGGTGCTGTCGCTGGCAATGGACGTCATTGTATTCTGGGCTGAATTTTTAGTGATAAACGTCTCGTTCCGACCAGAGATTTTCTGGAACAGCGTAATAGACGGTATCCTCTGGCCCTGGCTGTTTTTACTGATGAGAAAAATACGCCGCCAGTTCGCCGTACAATAAGGAAGATTATGGTATCCCTTTATCTGGCCTCTGGTTCCCCGCGCCGTCGTGAGCTGCTGACGCAGCTTGGCCTGCGGTTTGAGCGTCTCTCCACGCAGGTTGAAGAGCAAAAATACCCTGCCGAAACCGCCGAAGCCTATGCCCGCCGTCTTGCGGGTGAAAAAGCACGGGCAGGTGTCGCCGTTGCGGAAAGCGATCTGCCCGTGCTGGGCGCGGATACTATCGTCGTTCTGCATAATGAGGTGTTGGAAAAGCCGGCTGACGAGGCCGCCGCCGCCGCGATGCTGACGAAGCTTTCAGGGCAAACCCACCGGGTGATCACCGCTATTGCCCTGGCCGATCGCCGCCAGCAGCTGGACTGTCTGGTAGAGACCGAGGTAACGTTCCGCATTCTTACCCCTGAAGATATCGCGGCTTACATTGCCAGCGGTGAACCGATGGATAAAGCGGGTGCCTACGGCATTCAGGGGTTGGGTGGAAATTTTGTGCGGAAAATCAACGGCAGCTATCATGCCGTCGTGGGATTACCGCTGGTAGAAACTGCGGAGCTGTTCAGCAATTTCACCGCGATGCGTGAGGCAAAAGCAAACAATGACGGCTGAACTGCTGGTAAATATTACCCCATCGGAAACGCGCGTTGCCTATATTGACGGCGGGATCCTGCAGGAGATCCACATTGAGCGTGAGGCGCGTCGGGGCATCGTCGGCAATATTTATAAGGGCCGCGTCAGCCGGGTATTACCGGGGATGCAGGCAGCCTTTGTCGATATCGGTCTGGAAAAGGCCGCTTTTCTGCATGCGTCTGACATTATGCCGCACACGGAGTGCGTAGCCGGGGAGGAGCAGAAAAACTTCTCGGTGCGCGATATCTCCGAGCTGGTCCGTCAGGGGCAGGATCTGATGGTTCAGGTGGTGAAAGATCCGCTGGGCACAAAAGGGGCGCGTCTGACTACCGATATCACGCTGCCCTCACGCTATCTGGTGTTTATGCCTGGCGCATCGCACGTTGGCGTTTCACAGCGTATTGAAAGCGAAGCGGAACGCAACCGGCTCAAGGCCGTCGTCTCCTCCTACTGTGACGATCTGGGCGGCTATATTATCCGTACGGCGGCAGAAGGGGTGGGCGAAGTTGAGCTGGCGTCCGATGCGGCGTTTCTTAAGCGTCTGTGGACCAAGGTGATTGAGCGTAAAAAGCGCAATCAGACCCGCTATCGCCTGTATGGTGAGGTTGCGCTCTCGCAGCGCATTCTGCGCGATTTTGCCGGTGCGGCGCTCGATCGTGTACGGATTGATTCGCGGCTGAGCTATGAACAGCTGGTGGAGTTTACCGGGGAATATATCCCGGAAATGACCGCTAAGCTTGAGCTGTATACCGGTAACCAGCCCATTTTCGATCTCTTTGATGTGGAAAATGAGATCCAACGCTCGCTCGATCGTAAGGTAGAGCTAAAGTCAGGCGGCTATCTGATTATCGATCAGACCGAAGCGATGACCACTATTGATATCAATACTGGCGCCTTTGTGGGTCACCGCAATCTTGATGAAACCATTTTCAATACCAACATTGAAGCCACTCAGGCGATCGCCCGCCAGCTCCGCCTGCGCAATCTGGGCGGCATTATCATTATTGATTTTATTGATATGAGTAACGACGACCATCGGCGTCGCGTGCTGCATTCGCTGGAACAGGCGTTAAGCAAAGACCGGGTTAAAACCGGGATCAATGGCTTTTCTCAGCTTGGGCTGGTGGAAATGACCCGCAAGCGCACTCGTGAAAGCATTGAGCACGTCCTGTGCCAGGACTGTCCGGTGTGTAAAGGGCGCGGTACGCTAAAAACCGTCGAAACCGTCTGCTATGAAATTATGCGCGAAATTGTTCGTGTACATCATGCCTATGATTCCGATCGCTTTCTGGTCTATGTTTCCCCTTCGGTGGGTGAAGCGCTGAAAACCGACGAGTCACATGCCCTGGCGGAAGTCGAAATATTCGTCGGCAAGCAGGTGAAAGTGCAGATAGAACCGCTCTATACTCAGGAGCAATTTGACGTGGTAATGATGTAACGTTGCGGGAGGGTTTCCACCCTCCTGCTTCGCCTGCTGATAAATCGACTTCGTTTGGGTAAACTACAGCCTGTGCACCCTAATCCATTTCGTTCGCTGGAAGGATATGACGAGGGTGCGTGATGACTTTCCGCTCTCGCGGAAGACAAGGAGAGGTGTGTGAGGCAATTGCCGAAGATTCTGCTGCTAACCGGCGCAATAGTTGTAGTCATTGTTGCGCTGCTTACCAGCGGGCTACGACTGGTTATGCCCCACATGAATAGCTGGCGTGAGCCCCTGCTGGAAAAGGTCTCGTCCGTCATCGGGATGCCGGTACAGGCAAGTGCGCTTAGCGGTCAGTGGCAGAACTTTGGCCCGGTGCTGGAAGTAAAGCAGATTCAGATTGGCCTGAAGGATGGCGGCGAACTGAGGGTCGATCGCATTTCACTGGCGCTGGACGTCTGGCAGTCGTTGCTGCATCTGCGCTGGCAGTTTCGCAACCTCACCTTTTATCATCTCAGACTCACCACCAACACGCCGCTGACCAGCGGAAACAGCGATAAAATGCAGCTGGAGCCGGGGCAGTTCAGCGATCTCTTCCTGCGCCAGTTTGACCATTTCGACCTGCGCGATAGCCAGATTAGCTTTCTCACGCCCTCCGGCCAGCGCGCCCGCCTGGATATTCCACAGCTCACCTGGCTGAATGAAAAAAACCGCCATCGGGCAGAAGGACTGGTAAACCTCTCAAGCTTCACCGGTCAGCACGGCGAGGTTCAGGTACGACTGGATCTGAGCGACAGTAACGGCTATCTCGACACCGGTCGGGTCTGGATGCAGGCCGATGACGTGGACGTCAGGCCCTGGCTCGGACAGTGGATGCACGATAATACCAGCCTGGAAAGCGCGCGTTTCAGCCTGGCGGCGTGGATGAGCCTGAAGGACGGGCAAATTTATGACGGAGACGTACTGCTTAAAAAGGGCGGCGCAGGCTGGCAGGGCGAGAGGCAGGCTCACCGGCTCACCGTCGATAACGTTACCGCCCATATTGCCCGTTATAACAATGGCTGGCGCATACATCTGCCGCAAACCAATCTGGTCACTGACGGCAAGCCCTGGCCGAAAGGGCAGTTATCCCTGCTCTGGCTGCCAGAAGACAGTAAGCTGCCGGGCCCCGATCGTCAGGACGAAATTCGCGTGCGCGCGAACAACCTGGATATCGAACGTATTGATCCGCTGATCCCCCTGTTTGCCAAACTGTCGCCGCGGCTGCTCAATAACTGGCGTGCACTGCAGCCACGCGGACGTTTTAACGTGCTGGCGGTGGATGTGCCGCTCGCGCAGCCCGATCGGAGCCGCTTTCAGGCCAGCTGGCAGGATCTGAGCTGGCAGCACTGGCAGCTCCTTCCCGGGATGAAACACTTTAGCGGCAGCGTGTCGGGCGCCGTCGCCAACGGGCAGCTGAAATTTAACGTACGTGATGCCAGCCTGCCGTATGGCTCGATGTTCCGCGCGCCGCTGGAGATTGAGCAGGCCACGGGCGGGATCCGCTGGCAGTACAGTCACGATCGGTTGATGCTGGCTGGCGACCAGCTGGATATCAAGGCCCGATCTCTGTGGGCCAGGGGTGATTTTAGCTATACACAGTCTGAAGGACAGGCGCCACAGCTGGATATCCTGGCGGGAATCAATGTCACCCAGGCCGGGGATGCCTGGCGTTATTTCCCGGAGCCGCTGATGGGTACCTCGCTGGTTAATTATCTTAGCGGGGCGATCAAAGGCGGTCAGGCGCATAACGCCTCGCTGATCTTCCACGGTAATCCCCACCTGTTCCCCTTTAAACACAATGACGGCATGTTTGAGGTGTGGGTTCCGCTGAGGCAGGCGACCTATCAGTTCCAGCCAGGCTGGCCCGCGCTTGAAAATCTCGATATAAATCTCGACTTTATCAACGACGGGCTGTGGATGAAGGCTCAGGAGACGAAGCTTGGCGACGTGCAGGGCAGGAACATTTCGGCCGTCATCCCTGATTATGTTAAGGAAAAGCTGATTATCGACGGCGATATCAGTGGGTCAGGGAAAGAGGTGGGTAATTATTTTAATCTCTCCCCGCTGAAATCATCCCTGGGCGCGGCGCTGAACCAGCTACAAATAGGTGGTGATGTAAGTGGTCACTTACACCTGGATATTCCGCTGGACGGCGAGGAGGTGCATGCCACCGGCAATGTGAACCTCAGAAATAATACGCTTTTTATTAAACCGCTGGACAGCACGCTGCATACGCTTAACGGTCGCTTTACCTATGATAACGGCAATCTTCAAAGCGGGCCGCTTACCGCCAGCTGGTTTGGTCAGCCAGTAGACGTCAGCTTTTCTACCCGCGACGAAGCGAAAGGCTTCGATATTGGTATTGATATGAAAGGCGACTGGCAGCCGGCAAAAATAGACCTCATTCCCGACGGCCTGCGAAAAAAACTCAGCGGCAGCGCCAGCTGGCAGAGCAATATTCTGATTAATTTACCCCACAAGGGGGGGGCTGAGTATCAGATCGCCCTTGACGGAGATCTGAAAAATGTGAGTAGTCACTTACCTGACCCGCTTGATAAAGCATCAGGTGTAGCGATGCCGGTCAGAGTTAATGCTAAAGGAAATCTGGCCGCTTTCACCCTGAACGGGGCGCTGGGAGAACGTAACCGTTTTAACAGCAGATGGCTGCTGGGCAAACAGCTCAGGGTCGAGCGTGGCATATGGGAAAACAATGCCACTGCGACGCCGCCGCTGCCAGACAAGAGCGGGATGGTGCTTAATCTGCCGCCGCTGGACGGTGCCGCCTGGCTGGGCCTGTTCAGCGCAGACAGCACGGCAGGCCGTGGGTTGGAAGCCCGTAATAAGAGTAGCATTCCCGGCAATATTACCCTGCATACGCCTCAGCTCACTCTTGCGGGCCAGCAGTGGCACGATCTGAACGTAACGCTCAGCCAGAGCGTATCGGGCGATCCCCGCGTAGAGGTTAAGGGGCGTGAAATTACAGGCGCGCTGGATATGAATCAGCATTCGCCCTGGGTGGGTCATCTGAACTACCTTTATTACAACCCGGAGTGGGAGACGCAGAAAAGCGCATCGCCGCTGCCGGAGGATACCCGGGGGATCAATTTCAGCCGCTGGCCAGCGCTAAATATCGTCTGTGACCAGTGCTGGCTAAGGGGGCAGAAGTTTGGCCGGATGCAGGCTAACCTCTCTCATACCAGTGATACGCTGACGCTGCGTAACGGGTTGATTGATACGGGTAGCGCCCGGCTTACGGTGAACGGCGAGTGGGTCAACCGTCCTGGCGCCCAGCGTACCGCGCTGAAAGGCGTGCTGAGTGGCCGGAAGGTCAATGATGCCACCAACTGGTTTGGCGTGAACTCGCCGCTGCGCGACTCGCCCTTTACGATTAACTACGATCTTCACTGGCAGTCGGCACCCTGGCAGCCGTCGGAGGCCACGCTAAGCGGCGTGCTGAAAAGCCACTTTGGCGCGGGTCAGATAGCCGACGTCAATACGGGCCGCGCCGGACAGCTGCTGCGTCTGGTGAGCTTCGATGCGCTACTGCGCAAGCTGCGCCTTGATTTCAGCGATACCTTCGATCGCGGTTTTTTCTACGACTCCATTAACGGCACTGCCTGGATTGATAAAGGCACGCTGCATACCGATAACCTGCTGGTTGACGGGCTGGAGGCGGATATTGCCATGAAGGGTAAAATGGACCTGGTGAAACGACAGATTGATATGGAAGCGGTAGTCACGCCGGAAATCTCCGCTACGGTGGGCGTAGCTACTGCCTTTGCAGTAAACCCGGTGATTGGGGCGGCGGTATTTGCGGCCAGCAAAGTGCTGGGCCCGCTCTGGAACAAGATATCGGTGCTGCGCTACCATATTTCCGGGCCGATTGATAAACCCCAGATTGACGAAGTGTTGCGAAAGCCGCGCGATAACAGCGCGAAGTGAATTTGACGTGACCGGGGAATTGCCTCAGGCTATAGAAATGCGATGCCAGCGGTTACTGGCTCATCCACACAGAGCGAGAATACATGAGTCTGAATCTGGTAAGTGAGCAGTTACTAACTGCGAATAATATAAATCAACAGGATCTCTTTACTCTGCTTGGTCAGCTTTCTGAACGCAAGCTCGACTATGCGGATCTCTATTTTCAGTCCAGCTTTCACGAGTCCTGGGTGCTGGAAGACCGCATCATTAAGGATGGCTCCTGGAACATTGACCAGGGCGTCGGCGTCCGTGCGGTCAGCGGCGAAAAAACCGGCTTTGCCTATGCCGATCAGATTACGCTAAACGCCCTGACGCAAAGCGCCATGGCTGCACGCAGCATTGTGCGTGAGCAGGGCAACGGTATCTCCCGCACGCTGGGCGCGGTAATGAACCGTCCCCTTTATCCGGCAGTTGATCCTCTGCAAAGCCTCAGCCGTGAAGAAAAAATCGCCCTGCTGCATCGGGTTGACAGTACCGCGCGTGCGGCGGATAAGCGGGTACAGGAAGTCAGCGCCAGCCTGAGCGGCGTCTATGAACTGATTCTGGTGGCGGCAACCGACGGCACACTCGCGACAGACGTCCGACCGCTGGTTCGCCTCTCCGTCAGCGTTCAGGTGGAAGAAAACGGTAAGCGCGAACGTGGTTCAAGCGGCGGCGGCGGCCGTTTCGGCTACGAGTTCTTCCTGGCTGACGAAGCGGGTGAAGTTCGCGCTGATGCCTGGGCGCGCGAAGCGGTGCGGATGGCGTTAGTGAATCTTAACGCCGTGGCGGCCCCTGCCGGGACCATCCCGGTGGTGCTGGGCGCGGGCTGGCCGGGTGTTCTGCTGCATGAAGCGGTGGGGCACGGACTGGAAGGTGACTTCAACCGGCGGGGAACCTCGGTATTTAGCGGCCAGATGGGCCAGATGGTGGCATCAGAGCTGTGCACCGTCGTGGATGATGGCACCATTGACGGGCTGCGCGGCTCGCTGGCCGTGGATGATGAAGGCGTGCCAGGTCAGTACAATGTATTGATCGAAAACGGCATCCTCAAGGGCTATATGCAGGATAAGCTCAACGCGCGCCTGATGGGAGTCAAGCCAACCGGTAACGGGCGACGTGAATCCTATGCACATCTGCCGATGCCGCGCATGACCAATACCTACATGCTGGACGGTAAATCCACGCCACAGGAAATTATCGAAAGCGTGGATTACGGCCTGTATGCGCCAAACTTTGGCGGCGGGCAGGTGGATATCACCTCCGGCAAGTTTGTGTTCTCAACCTCAGAGGCCTATCTGATTGAGCGGGGCAAGGTCACAAAAGCCGTGAAAGGGGCGACGCTCATCGGCTCCGGCATTGAGGCCATGCAGCAAATTTCGATGGTAGGCAACGATCTGGCGCTGGATAAAGGCGTCGGCGTCTGCGGCAAAGAGGGGCAGAGTCTTCCGGTAGGCGTTGGTCAGCCGACCCTGAAGCTGGA
The DNA here is from genome assembly GCF_047918655.1 of Erwinia sp. PPS120. Lineage (GTDB taxonomy): Bacteria > Pseudomonadota > Gammaproteobacteria > Enterobacterales > Enterobacteriaceae > Erwinia > Erwinia tasmaniensis_A. The sequence goes on from NZ_JBLREF010000001.1 coordinate 24,733, forward strand.
TAAACTGACCGTAGGCGGAACCGCCTGACTGAATAATGCCGCCTGCCCGGGCGGCGTTTTTTTATTCCTTACTCCCCGCGGAACTCCTGATAAACATCCGCTACCCGGTCAAAATACGCCGTCAGAGAATCAATACAGAGCTGAACCTTCAGCGGCAGCTTATCTTTCTGGGTATAGACCGCATAAACCGGGCGTGGTACCGACTGGTAGTGCGGAAACAGAATGTCCACTTTACCGGCGTTGATCTCATCAATGACCCACATCAACGGTACCCAGGCAATCCCGGAACCTGCACCCAGCCACTTAATCAGCGTCTGTGAATCATTGGTGGCGAAGCGGCCCTGCGGCGAGAGGCGGATCGAAACGCCCTCCGGCGAGGTCAGTTCAAGATCGTTATCGGGCCGGACACTGTATTGCAACCAGGAAAAATTGCTGATGTCCGTCGGTTTTTCGGGCACGCCATGCGTGGCCAGATAACTTCTGGCAGCGCAGACCACCATCGGCATTGAGCCGAGTCGTTTAGAAAACAGGTTTGAGTCCTGGAGCGCACCCACCCGGATCACCAGGTCCAGGCCATCAGCAATCAGGTCGGGTGCCGGGCTGCCGGTGACCAGATTCACGGTCAGGCCCGGATACTTTTTCAGCATCTCTGCGCTCATCGTTGCCAGTACATTCTGCGCCATGGTCGAAGAGCTACCAATGCGCAGCGCACCGACCGGGGTGTTGTTGAAGGCATAAAGCTGCTCGTGCACCTGCTGTGCCTCAGCCATCATTCGCCGACAGCCCTGAAAATAAATTTTTCCCGCTTCGGTCAGGCCGAGGCTGCGCGTACTGCGGTTGAGCAGCTTGATCTGCAATTCGTCCTCAAGCTTCGCGACGATTTGGCTGACGGCAGACACGCTCATCTGCATTTGATGGGCGGCAGCGGTGAAGGAGCCCAGTTCCACGACCCGTGCAAACACGGTCATGCCTTTCAGTCTTTCCATTATTAACTCTGGCTTAAAAGTGATTTAGATCACATTAGGTAGAAAACACATAGTCAGCCGCGTTACTATAGCACTGCCGGGTTACTCCTCTGTAACTCAACTCGCCGAAATGCTGGCTCCTGGATACGCTATTATTCATTGAGCGCCGGTTATGATTATCTGACAGTATGCAAGCAGGACTGTCATCATCAACCTGTAAAACAGCAGCCGCCCTGAGCAAGGGAGGTGGTTTTTGTATGGCAAATGCGAGCCCGGTTAAGTACTGACAAGGATAAGAGATGAGTATGCTTCCGGTTATTGTAATATTTGGGCTCTCCTTTCCGCCCATATTCTTTGAAATCATAGTGTCACTGATGCTGTTCTGGCTGGTGCGTCGTCTGCTTACGCCAACCGGGATCTACGATTTGGTCTGGCATCCCGCACTGTTTAATACAGCACTCTACTGCTGCCTGTTCTATCTGGTTTCCCGATTGTTTGTCTGAGGTCTGAGTGAAAGCGCTAACAAGAAAAATTTCCCGGTTTGCCATTACCCTTATTCTGGTCATCGTAGCCGTCATTGTCATCTTCCGCGCCTGGGTGTTCTACACCGAGTCGCCCTGGACGCGTGATGCCAAATTTACTGCTGATATTGTGGCGATAGCCCCGGACGTCAGCGGTCTGATCACCGACGTTCGCGTACACGACAACCAGCTGGTGAAAAAAGATCAGGTGCTGTTTGTTGTCGATCAGCCGCGTTATCAGCAGGCGCTGGATCAGGCCGAGGCCGACGTTGCCTATTATCAGACGCTGGTCAGTGAAAAACGACGTGAGGCTGCCCGCCGTAATCAGCTGGGCGTCTCTGCGATGTCGCGTGAAGCGATCGACCAGGCGAACAATGAATACCAGACTACCGAGCATCAGCTGGCAAAGGCCACGGCAACCCGTGATACCGCGCAGCTCGATTTGGCCCGTACCCTAGTGAAAGCCCCTGCCGATGGCTGGGTAACTAACCTTAACGTCTACCGTGGTGAATTTATTACCCGGGGATCGACGGCGGTGGCGCTGGTACAGGCGCATACCTTCTACATCCTCGCCTATATGGAAGAGACCAAGCTGGAGGGCGTCCGGCCGGGTTATCGCGTAGAGATTACGCCGCTGGGCAGTAATCGTGTGCTGCACGGCACCGTTGACAGTATTGCGGCTGGTGTGACCAACAGCAGCAGTACGATAGACAGTAAAGGCATGGCCACCATCGACTCAAACCTTGAGTGGGTGCGTCTTGCACAGCGTGTGCCCGTCCGTATCCGTCTGGATCAGCAGCAGGGTAATATCTATCCTTCCGGCACGACTGCAACGGTGGTAATAACCGGGGCGCGCGATCGCCAAACCAGCGATATGTCACCCATGATGAAACTGATGCATCGCCTGCGTGAGTTTGGCTAAGCAGGGAGCAGTTATGCAGTGGTATCGTCTGCGATTTCCGATCAAACTCACCTTTGCCATCGTGCTGGCTCTGGTGATTGGCTTTCATTTTAATCTGCAAACGCCGCGCTGGGCCGTCATGACGGCCTGTATCGTTGCGGGCGGCACGGCATTTGCGGCCGGCGGCGATCCCTTCTCCGGCGCGCTACGTCACCGTGGCATGTTGCGTATTATCGGCACCTTTATCGGCTGCATCGCCTCGTTGGTGATCATGATCGCCACTATCCGTGCGCCGGTCGTTATGCTGCTATTGTGCTGCCTGTGGGCAGGATTCTGCGTCTGGCTCTCCTCCCTGATTAAGGTTGAGAACTCCTATGCGTTGGGTCTGGCCGGCTATACCGCGCTGATTATCGTGGTAAGTTTGAACGCCAATGGTTCGGTGCTGGTGGCACCGCAGTTTGCCGTTGAACGCTGTAGCGAAATCATCATTGGGATCGTCTGCGCTATCCTCGCCGATATGTTGTTCTCTCCCCGTTCCATTAAGCAGGATGTCGATCGTGAAGTGGATGCGCTGCTGGTAGATCACTATCATCTGATGCAGCTCTGCGTCGCGCCTGCACCGAAAGAGGAGGTCGATAATGCCCTGACCGGGCTGGTACGTCGCACCACCGCCGTAAACGGCATGCGTAGCCATCTGATGATGGAGTCGGGAAGGTGGCATAACATCGATCGACGCCTGCGCGCTTTAAACACGCTTTCGTTGACGCTGATTACCCAGGCGGCTGAGGCCTTTGTTATCCAGGACACACGTGAGGCGTATCTGCCGCCGCAGTTTCATATATTGTTTGAAAAACCGGCCACTACGGTGGCCGACGTCCATAAGCAGATGAAGGTGCTGCGTAGGGTTATCAGCGCCAGCGGCAGTAAAAATACTCCCGTCACTATCGCAAACTGGGTGGGTGCCGCAACCCGCTATCTGCTTCTTATTAAGGGCATTCATACCAACGCCCGAATCAGCCGTATGGAAGAAGAAGTTCTGAACGGCGAGCCGGTAGTGAAAATGCGTTCCGCGGAAACCCGACACGCGCTGGTCAACGGTATCCGTACCTTTGTTGCCACCGCTGTCGGCTCGCTGTTCTGGCTCTGGTCAGGCTGGTCGTCGGGGAGTGGTGCCATGGTTATGCTGGCAGTCGTTACCGCGCTGGCTATGCGCATGCCCAATCCGCTGATGATGGCGAAAGACTTCCTCTACGGGATGATCGTTGCCATTCCGCTTGGTTCGCTGTACTACATGTTCATTATGCCCTCAACACAACAGAGTATGCTGTTGTTGTGCATCGCGATGGGGGTAATGGCCTTTGTCGCAGGCATTCTTATCCAGCGTCGGCAGATTGGCACGCTGGGCGCGCTGGTTGGCACGGTTAACGTTCTGACGTTGGATAACCCGATGACCTTCAACGTGAGTGCCTTCCTGGATAACGCTCTGGGACAGGCCATTGGCTGTTTTCTTGCGCTGCTGGTGATCCTGCTTATCCGCGATACGTCAAAAGACCGCATTGGCCGCACGCTGCTTAACCGCTTTATGTATTCCGCGGTTTCGGCTCTGACCACTAATCAACTCAGGCGGCGCGAAAACCACCTCCCCGCGCTCTATCAGCAGCTGTTTATGCTGCTCAATATGTTCCCGGGGGACATTAACAAATATCGCATCGCCCTGACGCTGATAATCAGCCATCAGCGGCTGCGTGAGGCAGAGATACCGGTCAATGCCGATCTGTCGGCCTACCATAAACAGCTGCGCCACACTGCTGACCGGGTGGTGGCCTCCGGCAGCGATACGAAGCGTCGGCGTAATTTCGAGCAGCTGCTGGCGGAGCTGGGTATTTACCAGGATAAACTCCGGCAGTATGACGCGCCACTCAGCGCAACGGAACCGGTGCAGCGCCTGCGGGAGATGCTGAAAAAGTACCAAAGCACGCTGATCCAAATTTAACCTCAGAGCAGGGTGCAGGCAAATTATTGACCTGCATCCGCATCCGCATCCGCACCTGTATCTGCACCCGCACCCGCACCCGCACCCTTACCCTTACCCGCACCCGCACCCTTACCCTTACCCGCATTCGCACCCTTACCCGTACCCGTACCCGTACCCGTACCGCATCCGGCTCCGCAACTACCCTGGGCGTAGTGCTGTCCGTTTCCTGCGGGGGTAAAGCACGCCATCTATACTGATCCATCAGGATGGTAAACCCTTACAGGAGCAGATTATGAACCTATCATTCCTTCAGGATAACGATCTCTTTCAGACAGGCTATCTCGCGGACGGACGGTGGCAGCGCTGCGCGGCTACCTTTGATGTGTTGAATCCGGCCACGGGCGAGGTTATAGCCCAGGTGGCACGTGCGGGTAAAAGTGAAACAGAACAGGCCATTGCCGCAGCCGAAAAAGCCTTTCCTGCCTGGCGGCAGAAAGCGGCAAAAGCGCGCAGCGAGATCCTGAATCGCTGGTATCAGCTGATTATCGACAATAAAACCTGGCTCGGTAAGCTGATGACGGCGGAGCAGGGCAAGCCGGTAAAAGAAGCGGAGGGCGAAGTCGAGTATGCCGCCAGCTTTATCCAGTGGTTTGCCGAGCAGGCAAAACGAGCCAATGGGGAGATCATCCCTCCTGCTAAATCCGGCTCACGGATTCTGGCCACCCGCGAGCCGATCGGCGTGGTCGCAGCGATAACGCCCTGGAACTTCCCGATGGCGATGCTAACCCGCAAGCTTGGTCCCGCCCTGGCCGCAGGCTGCACCGGGGTGATTAAACCGGCCAACAATACGCCGCTCTCGGCCTTTGCGCTGCTGGCGCTGGCAAAAAAAGCCGGTGTGCCGGATGGGGTTGTCAACGCCGTTGCGGGTGATACGCATGCCATCAGCGATGCAATAATGGCCAGTACAGCCGTCAGGAAAATCTCCTTTACCGGTTCAACGCAGGTTGGCAAGCTGCTGATGCGTAATGCCGCCGAAACGATGAAAAAAGTGTCGATGGAACTCGGCGGTAATGCGCCCTACATTGTTTTCGAGGATGCGGATATTGCTGCCGCGGTGAAAGGGGCGATCGCGAATAAGTTCCGCAACGCCGGACAGGTGTGCGTCAGCGTTAACCGCTTTTACATCCAGAGTGCCGTTTACGACAAATTTGTGCACCAGCTTGCCGATGAGGTCAGTAAGCTTAAGGTAGGCAACGGCATGGATGATGGCGTGATCGTGGGGCCGCTGATTGAATCCGCAGCGATAGCAAAGGTTGAAGAACACGTTAATGATGCGATTGCGAAGGGTGGGCAGATCCTCACTGGCGGCGCACGCCATGCGCTGGGCGGAAATTTCTGGCAGCCCACGGTAATCGCCGAAGCCAGTGAAAATATGCAGCTGGCAAAGGAAGAGACCTTTGGGCCGGTGGCTGCCTGCTTTCGTTTTGATAACGAAGATGAAGTGATACGCCGGGCAAACGACACTGAGTTTGGTCTGGCGGCCTATTTCTACACGCAGAATTTACAACGGGTATTTCGGGTATCACAGGCGCTGGAAAGCGGCATGGTTGGAGTTAATGAGTGCGCGGTATCAACGGAGGTGGCTCCGTTCGGTGGAATAAAAGAGTCCGGGCTGGGTCGTGAAGGATCGGTACTGGGGCTGGAAGAGTATCTGGAAGTAAAGGCCGTGCATATCGGTGGATTGTAGCTAAAAAAAGGCCCCGGGCAACCGGGGCTAAAAGATTCGTCATGATGACGAGGAATATCATGCCGCGTGAAGCCGCGGCGAGCCGCTGAGGCCGGCTAACTTAACACTCATCCACGCCGCAAAGAAAGAAAATTGCTCTTATATTCCGGCGGTACGATATAAATGGTCGGGTAATTAAAGCAGAACTCGGGCTGGAAAATTATCGCACCCGGAACCCGTTGGGTTATTTATAAAGCTCGGCGGTAATGTGGTAATTATCCTCATTACGGGCTTCAATAACACGATATGACGAGGCTCCCTGCTCCTCGGCCTTCTGAGATAGCTGCTGACGGATATCGGTCGGTACACCATCAATGCCGCTTATGCTTACGGTGCCCATAGATTGCATATTTTGACTGTCTGCCTGCTCCTGAGTAACCAGGCTGGCGGCGTTCGCACCGAATGAGAGAACAGCTGCCAGACTTATCATGCTGAGAGTTAATTTATTTTTCATGATCATGCTCCATACGCGACTCATTGGTAACCGGGCAGGATAATAAGCGATGATATGCTGGGTTACCGTCTTTTACGATATGGGTATCAGCGGTGTTTCATCTGGCGAAAATTTATGGCGCTATCCTGCAGCGGAATAGCTGTTCCAAATGGTGCGACCGCTTACCCACTATGACGTGAAGTGATTCAGCCACGCTGGCTTATTTATAAATTTCCGCCGTGGCGTGATAGGTATTGTTTATATTTGCTTCAATGACGCGATAGGCAGAGGCGCCCTGATCATTTGCTTTCTGATTAAGCTGCTGGCGAATATCCATTGGTGTGCCTGCAACACCGCTTACGGTAATTGTCCCCACCGCCTGTAAGTTTTGTGCCTGCTCGGAGTTGATTAGCTCAGCGGCGCTGGCACCGTAAGAGAAAGCGGATAACAGGGTCAGGGCAACAATTGCTTTGGTGATTTTCATGGTTTATTCCTCGTTACTGTTTTTATTTTTCGTTTGCTGTGATTTGCATCACGAAGACAAGTATAGAACTAATAACGTAAAAAATTAATAGCACGCTAATAATAAAATCGCGTTTAAACCGGGGGTGGAGGCAGGTTTTAATAACTTAAGGTTATAACCAGTGCGTATAATTCCGCCGGTTCCTGTTAAATTCATGTAAAAACATGGTGATATGTGAATTTATCTTTTTGTGCGTTTATTTGGGGTGGATCACACTATGAGACAGCCGTTGCAGAGTATATCGCGTGGCATAACGGGCAATAAGGCAGTTGATCATAGCGATGAGGGTAAGAATAAAGCATGATGGGACGATGGTCGTTTTAAAGAAGATAAGCCAGCGGAGGCTGACTTATCTGGTAAGGGGCACAGGGAACTTAAGCATGTTGAGGTAACCCTGCCAAACCTGCTTATAACTCCTGCTCAAAGAGCATGAGGATTGCCTGGTAGAGCTGTTTGACGGTGAATGCGCGGGCAGGCGTAACGAATATGGTGTCATCGCCGGCGATAGTGCCGAGGATGCCCTCGGCCTTACCCAGTGAATCCAGCAGGCGTGCAATTAGCTGAGCTGCGCCAGGGCTGGTGTGAATGACCACCAGCGCATCGTTATAGTCGATGTCCAGCACCAGATTCTTCAGTGGGCTGGTAGTCGTAGGAACGCCCAGTTCGGCAGGCAGGCAGTAGACCATCTCCATCTTCGCATTGCGGGTACGCACCGCACCGAATTTGGTCAGCATGCGGGAAACTTTAGACTGGTTAATATTGTCGAAACCTTCTTCCTGAAGGGCGGCAACAATTTCGCTCTGTGAGCTAAATTTCTCTTCTTTAAGCAAGGCTTTGAATGCCTTGATAAGATCTTCTTGTTTTGATGGATTACGCATAAGATTCCGCAAAAAATTCAGAGGTCAGGGCCATTCCCGCCGCTATATAGCATTACTATGCATATATATGAATATTTATGCAAGCTAAGGCAGGGCGGCTAGTGTTGGCAATGCCCCGGGATCGGGAGTCTGGCAAACTTTTTAGCAGAAAACAATCGCTCATCCGTGACGGCAGCCCGCCTAAAAAGTAAACGATTTGTTATCAGATTGATGTTGTTCTGATGGGCTTTATGGGTGTAATGTAACGCCGAATAAGGTCTTACATACTGCTGTTAGCAATTGACCGACGTCGGAAGTATACAAGTCAAATTATCCATTCAACCTGGTATGAGCGCCTGAGCCCAAATTAGACTGAAAAAGATCGTTATCCTCTCGCATGTCGTTTATGTTCATTACCGGATGGAATAACAGCACTTTACGTTCACAATAATAAGGAGTTTAAGATGAAAGTTGCAGTTCTCGGCGCAGCTGGCGGTATTGGCCAGGCTCTCGCACTTCTGCTTAAAACCCAGCTACCAGCAGGTTCAGAACTCTCTCTGTACGATATTGCTCCTGTTACCCCCGGTGTGGCAGTCGACCTCAGTCACATCCCTACTGCCGTCAGTATCAAAGGCTTCAGTGGTGAAGACGCCACGCCTGCGCTGCAGGGAGCAAACGTCGTGCTCATTTCCGCAGGCGTGGCCCGCAAGCCCGGTATGGATCGTTCGGATCTGTTTAACGTTAACGCAGGTATCGTGCGTAATCTGATTGAACAGGTTGCCAGCACCTGCCCACAGGCATTAATCGGCATTATCACTAACCCGGTAAACACTACCGTTGCCATTGCGGCCAGCGTGCTTAAAAAAGCGGGCGTATACGATAAAAATAAACTCTTTGGGGTCACCACCCTGGATGTTATCCGCGCCAATACTTTTGTTGCCGAACTGAAAGGTAAAAATCCTGCTGACATTAACGTGCCGGTGGTAGGCGGCCATTCAGGCGTCACGATTTTACCTCTGCTGTCGCAAATTCCGGGCGTGACGTTCTCTGAGCAGGAGGTTATCGATCTGACCAAACGCATTCAGAATGCCGGTACGGAAGTGGTTGAGGCTAAAGCGGGTGGCGGATCGGCGACGCTTTCTATGGGGCAGGCGGCCGCGCGTTTCGGCCTGTCGCTGGTCCGTGCGCTGAACGGTGAAAGCAACGTGGTTGAATGTGCCTACGTAGAAGGCGACGGAGAACATGCCCGTTTCTTCTCTCAGCCTCTGCTGCTGGGCAAAAACGGCATTGCGGAGCGTAAGCCCATTGGTACGCTAAGCGCCTTTGAGCAGCAGGCGCTTAGCGGCATGCTGGATACGCTGAAAAGCGATATCGCGCAGGGCGAAGCGTTCGTTAAGTCATAAGCTGAGCGGGCCAGCCGAGGCTGGCCCCTGACCTGATTCAGCTCGTTTTCGTTAACTTCCCGGATATTCCATCACGGTGACCGGCAGATTTATTTTTTTGCCGTCGCGCAGAATTTCGATGTTAATCACCGTGCCCGGACGAATTTCAGCGACCTGATCCATTGTCTCCAGCGGTGACAGTGCTGGCTGGTGATTAACGCTGATAATGACGTCACCTCCCGTCATTCCCGCTTTCGCAGCCGGTCCACCTGCTGCAACTTCGGTCACCCAGATCCCCTGAATATGAGCCAGGCTGTTATCGGATCCGCGAGGCTGTGGCCTGTCCCGCACGGTAATGCCAATAAAGCCCCGTATCACCCTGCCATCGCGGATCAGCTTACCCATGATCTTTACGGCCAGGGCCGTGGGAATGGCAAATCCTATCCCTTCGGGCGTTTCACCGTCGTTACTTTTATCGAAGGAGAGCGTGTTAATTCCCATCAGCTCACCCAGCGAGTTGATCAGTGCGCCACCCGAATTACCCCGGTTAATAGAGGCGTCGGTTTGGAGGAAATTTTGATAGCGAGAAGGGCTCAGGCCCACGCGACCGGTTGCGCTGATAATCCCCTGCGTCACCGTCTGGCCAATGTTATAGGGATTGCCAATTGCCATCACCAGATCGCCCACGTAGGCAGTGCGTTTAGGATTGATGGGGATGACGGGTAAGCCTGGCGCGGTAATTTTTAGTACGGCAAGATCGGTAGGGCTGTCTGAACCTACCAGCTGGGCTTCGTAAAAGTGTCCATCCTGCAGGGCGACGATGATTTGCTCAGCATCATTAATCACGTGCTTGTTGGTCATAATGTAGCCACGCGGGTCCATGATGACCCCCGAGCCGAGCGTTCGGACGCCCATATTTCCGCTGGTCGTATTTGCGCTGCGATTATAGACATTCACCACCGCAGGGGCTGCGCGGCGGACGGCCATATTGTAGCTGACCGGGGCCTGATCGGCGCTGTCGTCTTTTTGCGAGATAAGGTTGCTGCCAATTCTCAACGCCGGTACGGCTGCCAGTAGAAGGCCAGCCACCACCAGACCGAGAAGCACCGAACGTAAGAGTTTAGGAAACATGGATTTAACAGTTGAGTGATTGAACGTGCGGCAGAATAGCACGACTTGAGCGGACACGCAGGTGTCCGCATCATGATTTAACGCAGCAGCAGATAGATATTTTCACCGCCTCTGATGACGTTCAGTGCCAGCAGAGGGGGTTTGGCTTCAAGCTGCTTACGCAGTTCGGCAAGATTCTGTACCCTGGCGCGGTTTACGCCCACGATAACGTCATCTTTTTGCAGGCCTGACTGTTCCGCCGGGCTGGCCTTAGTGACGGCGCTGACGCTTACCCCTTTGGTGCCATCTTTGGCGGCGCCATCGATCAGCGTCGCACCTTCCAGGGCGGGCGTCATCTGTTCTGCATGCGTCACCGGCTGGCTGCTGGTTTCCAGCTTCACGGTGAGGGTAAGTGGCTTACCTTCGCGCACAAGGCCGACCTTAACCTCTTTGCCCGGCGGGGTCGTGCCAATTTTAACCCGCAGAGCGGCAAAGCTCTCTACCGCCTTATCATCGAGGTTAACGATGATATCGCCAGCCTTGATGCCCGCTTTGGCGGCGGCAGAATTGGGCAGCACTTCATTCACGAAGGCGCCACGCTGAATATCAACCTTGAAGGCCTGCGCCATGTCGGCGGTCATTTCAGTGCCTTTAATTCCGAGCTGCCCGCGCTTCACTTCACCAAACTCGATCAGCTGCTGAGCCAGGCCCATCGCCATATTGCCGGGAATGGCAAAGCCAATACCGATGTTGCCGCCGGCAGAGGAGAGAATGGCGGTATTTAAACCAATCAGCTCGCCGTTCAGGTTGACCAGTGCGCCTCCGGAGTTACCCCGGTTAATGGCGGCATCGGTCTGGATAAAGTTCTCCAGTCCTTCAAGGTTAAGACCGCTACGGCCTAGCGCAGATACAATCCCTGAAGTCGCGGTCTGTCCCAGCCCAAAGGGATTTCCGATGGCCACCGCAAAATCACCCACTTTCAGCTGATCCGAATCGGCCACTTTTATCTGGGTTAAGCCTTTTGCGCCCGCAATCTGGATAAGCGCGATATCGGTTTGCTCATCGCGCCCAATCAGCTTTGCATCAAATTCCCGACCGTCGCTGAGCTGAACGCTGATTTTATCCGCGCCGCTGACCACATGATTGTTAGTAAGTATGTAGCCTTTATCAGCATTGATCACCACGCCGGAAGCCAGCCCCTCAAAGGGCTGAGCCGGGTTGTCATTGCCCTGTCCATTTTGCTCGCCCTGGCCGAAAAAGCGCCTGAGCGGCTCAGGAACCGCCTGAGCCTGCGTTTGTGTCCCCTCCACATGTACGCTAACCACTGCGGGCAAGACCTTCTCAAGCATTGGCGCCAGGCTTGGCAGCGGCTGTCCCGCTATCTGTGCAGGCAGCGTCGCCGATGCCGGTGCGGCAACGGTCAGGCTCATGACAGTTAATGCCAGTGCGCTTAACAGTAAGGATTTCTTCTTCATCGCTACGACGCTCTCGCTGGAAGTAAAGTGGGAAGATAGATGTAAACAGGGCGGTGAATGCGTTCGTCAGTATTGCCGACGGTTAAAACAGGGCGCTGAAGGGCGCCCCTGCTGAAGCTTACTTGTTCTGTGCCGGGCGCTCGCCGCGCAGTAATCCGGTAGCGCTGTCAGGATAGTCACGTGGCATCTGCACCGGAGCCTGATCGTTATCGGCTTCGGATTCCGTCAGCTGATAAGCGAAAGGATTTTTTTCACCCGGCAGATTCGGCAGCAGATCGTTAGAGCCTTTTGCCATATGCTGATAAAGCTGACGGTAATCGCGTGCCATGTTATCCAGCAGCTCGGCACTTTGGGCAAAATGGCTGGTTAACTCTTCGCGGTAGTCAGACAGCTCGGCCTTAGTTTTCTCCAGCTCGTACTGCGTACTCCGTTGTTCACGCAGTTTTCTATTACCAAAACGCATTGCTACCGCGCCGATAATCAGTCCAACCACCAATCCGATAAGCGCGTATTCCCAGGTCATAATCACTCCCATATTGTCTTCGTTGTTCCGTAGAATCGTCTGGCTGTTACCAGCTCGTTACCTGCCACTATAACCGCTAATGTAATGGAAGTGGAATCCTGAGGCTGCATCGCTTAGTGTAGGACGGGTTTTTTTTCGCTGACCGATGGCCTGACGCAGTAAATTATTCCGGGATATGAACAAATTATGCAAACGATGTCTCCTCTGGCGTTGTACCAGCAGGCGCTGGAAAACGGCGAATATCAGCCTGATGACGTGCAGCGTAAAGCCGTTACCCGTCTGGACGCTATCTGTCAGGCTTTAGGGGCGAGTTTCCCTTCTCCAGCCCCGGCTGGCGGGCTGTTCGGCAAGCTTAATAAACTGATGGGAAAGGGGAAAAAGCCCCCTCAGCCCCCGGTTCAGGGCTTGTATATGTGGGGGGGCGTGGGGCGTGGAAAGACCTGGCTGATGGATATGTTTTTTCAGGCAATTCCTGGTGAGCGTAAGCAGCGTCTTCACTTTCATCGCTTTATGCTGCGGGTCCATGAGGAGCTTACCGATCTTCAGGGTACAAGCGACCCGCTGGAAATCGTGGCTGACCGTTTTAAGAGCGAAACGGATTTACTCTGCTTCGACGAGTTTTTCGTGTCCGACATTACCGACGCGATGCTGCTGGGGACGCTGATGGAGGCACTGTTTGCCCGGGGTATAACTCTGGTCGCCACCTCCAATATTCCGCCGGATGACCTCTACCGTAATGGATTACAGCGCAGCCGTTTTCTGCCCGCCATCGAGATGATTAAACAGCACTGTGAGGTGATGAACGTCGACGCCGGGATTGATTACCGCCTGCGCACGCTCACCGCGGCGCATCTCTGGATGGCACCGCTCAACGAAGCCACCACGCAGGCCATGGATCGGATGTTTGTTGCGCTGGCCGGAAGCGACAGGAGGGAATGCCCGGTGCTGGAGATTAACCACCGTGCCTTGCCGACGCAGGGCGTGGCGGGAGGCGTCGTGGCAATGGATTTCCATACGCTGTGTGGGGAAGGGCGCAGCCAGCACGATTACATTGAGCTTTCACGCCGCTTCCACAGCGTACTGTTGTTTAACGTTCCGGTAATGATCTATAAAACCGAAGATCAGGCGCGACGTTTTCTGGCGCTGGTGGATGAGTTTTATGAACGGCATGTTAAGCTGGTCGTGTCGGCTGAGACATCGCTTTTTGAGATCTATCAGGGCAGTCGACTGAAGTTTGAATATCAGCGCTGTATGTCGCGCCTGCAGGAGATGCAGAGCGAAGAGTATCTGCGCCTGACCCATCTTCCCTAAGGCGAGATCACCGTACATTTGTTGTAAAAAAGGTTCGCACTTTTGAGGGGACTTCTCTATAATCTTGCGACCCCACGTTACAGCAAAGGTTTTTTTCCCAAAACTCTTTGTGTTCCAGTAACTCTATCCGAAGGGGTGGGCTTGCTGGTCGAGATGGTCGTGTGAGCCTCAACCGTTTATTCAAGCGTTTGGGATTTCACCAACGTGTAACTTAATTTGGGTAAGCTTTTAGATGAAAACTTTTACAGCTAAGCCAGAAACCGTCCAACGTGACTGGTATGTTGTCGACGCAACAGGCAAAACTTTAGGTCGTTTAGCGACTGAACTGGCTCGTCGTCTGCGCGGTAAGCATAAAGCGGAATATACTCCGCACGTCGATACCGGTGATTATATTATCGTTCTGAACGCTGAGAAAGTTGCCGTAACCGGTAACAAGCGTAACGATAAGATTTATTACCATCACACCGGCCACATCGGTGGTATCAAGCAAGCGACCTTCGAAGAGATGATTGCTCGCCGTCCTGAGCGTGTGATTGAAATCGCGGTTAAAGGTATGCTGCCTAAAGGCCCGCTGGGCCGTGCTATGCACCGTAAACTAAAAGTTTACGCGGGCAACGAGCACAACCATGCGGCACAGCAACCGCAAGTTCTTGACATTTAATCGGGATTACAGGCAATGGCTGAGAATCAAAACTACGGCACTGGTCGCCGCAAAAGCTCTTCCGCTCGCGTCTTTATCAAGCCGGGTAGCGGTAACATCGTAATTAACCAGCGTTCACTGGAACAGTACTTCGGTCGCGAAACTGCCCGCATGGTAGTTCGTCAACCGCTGGAACTGGTCGAAATGACAGGTAAATTCGATTTGTACATCACCGTTAAAGGTGGTGGTATCTCCGGTCAGGCTGGTGCGATCCGTCACGGTATCACCCGCGCTCTGATGGAGTATGACGAGTCACTGCGTGGCGAACTGCGTAAAGCAGGCTTCGTTACCCGTGATGCTCGTGAGGTTGAACGTAAGAAAGTCGGTCTGCGTAAAGCACGTCGTCGTCCTCAGTTCTCCAAACGTTAATTTTTTCTGCTTCGGCAGAATCAGTTATCGAAAAACCCGGTGCACGCACCGGGTTTTTTCTTTTCCCGCATCCGCAAAAAGTGTTAAAACGCGATAAGGCTAGCCCTTTTCCCGTCAAATCCTCATTCCTGCCACCACAAGCTGTCTAAAATCTGGTAAACTAGGTGTCACTTTGCGCCCATAGCAGGGCATTGATGTATGAAGTCCTCAGTGGATGCCGGTTCGGCTTCAGATGGTGCTAAGGGTCATTAATTAAGCAGGTTAGTCGCCATGTGGTGGCCTTGCGTAGTAATTTTCTGGATAAACTTGGAGGTTTACATGGCTGTCGCTGCCAACAAACGTTCGGTAATGACGCTGTTTTCTGGTCCGACTGACATTTTTAGCCATCAGGTACGTATTGTCCTGGCGGAAAAGGGTGTCAGCGTAGAGATCGAGCAGGTAGAAATGGATAGCCTGCCCCAGGATCTGATTGACCTCAATCCTTACCGCACCGTCCCTACGCTGGTCGATCGCGAACTGACGCTGTATGAGTCCCGCATTATCATGGAATACCTTGATGAGCGCTTCCCGCATCCTCCGCTGATGCCGGTATATCCGGTAGCGCGCGGTGAAAGCCGTCTGATGATGCACCGCGTGGAGCAGGACTGGTACAGCCTGATGCGTAAGGTGGAAAACGGTACGGCACAGGAAGCGGAAGCCGCGCGTAAGCAGCTGCGTGAAGAGCTGCTGGCGATTGCCCCCCTGTTTGCCCGCACGCCGTTCTTTATGAGCGAAGAATTCAGCCTGGTCGACTGCTATCTGGCACCGCTGCTGTGGCGATTACCGCAGTTGGGTATCGAACTGATCGGTGCGGGTTCTAAGGAGCTTAAAGGCTACATGACACGCGTATTTGAGCGTGACTCATTCCTGGCTTCCCTGACGGAACCAGAACGTGAAATGCGCCTGCATACGCGGGGATAAGTACGATGGAAATGACGCAACTAACCGCACGCCGTCCGTATCTGCTGCGCGCATTTTAT
The DNA here is from genome assembly GCF_047918655.1 of Erwinia sp. PPS120. Classification (GTDB taxonomy): domain Bacteria; phylum Pseudomonadota; class Gammaproteobacteria; order Enterobacterales; family Enterobacteriaceae; genus Erwinia; species Erwinia tasmaniensis_A. Next base: position 40,583 of record NZ_JBLREF010000001.1, read on the forward strand.
GACTGGCTGCTGGATAACCAGCTGACGCCACACCTGGTGGTGGATATCAATCTGCCGGGGGTTATGGTGCCGCTGGAATATGCGCGGGACGGTCAGATCGTACTGAATATTGCGCCGCGCGCCGTAGGCAACCTTGAGCTGGGTAATGATGAAGTGACGTTCAATGCCCGATTCGGCGGTGTCCCTCGTCAGGTTACGGTGCCAATGGCTGCCGTGCTGGCGGTTTACGCGCGTGAAAACGGGGCAGGCACCATGTTTGAGCCTGAACCGGTCTACGAGGAAGCGGGCGAATATAATCCGTCGTCTGCTCAGGATGAAACCCCGGAAACGGTGATGTCCGTTATCGACGGCGATCGTCCGGATAACAGCCTGCAAAACGATGATGAAAACCCTGAGGACGATCCGCCGCCGCGCGGTGGACGCCCGGCGCTTCGCGTCGTTAAGTAGCCGTCAGCGTTACCTGTGAAAAGGGCTCATCGAATGATGAGCCCTTTTTTATGATGCCACAGCCTACACTTCAAGCCAGTCCATGATGCCCTCGGCCGCTTTACGGCCCTCGGCAATGGCGGTCACTACCAGATCCGAACCGCGCACGGCATCGCCCCCGGCGAAGATTTTAGGATTGCTGGTCTGGAATGCATTATCACTGCCTTCTGGCGCAATGATGCGGCCCTGTGAGTCCAGCTCCACGCTGTGCTGCTCCAGCCATGACATGGCGTGAGGGCGAAAGCCGAAGGCGATCACCACCGCGTCAGCAGGCAGAACGTGCTCGGAACCCGGCACAATCTCAGCACGGCGACGGCCATGGGCATCCGGCTGGCCCATCTCGGTGCGGGCCATCCTGACACCGCAGACGCGGCCATTACTGTTGATCTCGATGCCCAGCGGCTGGATGTTAAACTGGAACTCGACGCCCTCTTCACGGGCGTTTTTCACCTCGCGCCTTGAACCCGGCATATTTTCCTCGTCGCGCCGGTAGGCGCATACCACGTGAGTGGCACCCTGGCGAATCGAAGTACGTACGCAGTCCATGGCGGTGTCGCCGCCGCCCAGTACCACGACGCGTTTCGCATTCATGTTGACCCAGGGCGCTTCCTCCGTATGGCTGAAGCCCATGGTATTTTTGGTATTGGCGATCAGATACGGCAGGGCATCATAGACACCTTCCGCTTCCTCATTTTCCAGCCCGCCCTTCATCGACTGATAGGTGCCGACGCCCAGGAACACGGCGTCGTAATCGGCCAGCAGATCGCTCATCTGTACGTCCCGGCCAACTTCGGTATTCAGACTGAACTCAATGCCCATGCCGCTGAAAATTTCACGGCGTCGGGTCATGACCTCCTTTTCCAGCTTAAAGGCCGGGATACCGAAGGTCAGCAGGCCGCCGATTTCGGGATGACGATCGAAGACCACGGCCTTCACGCCATTGCGCGCCAGCACGTCGGCGCAGGCCAGTCCAGCGGGACCGGCGCCAATAATGGCTACGCGCTTACCGGTAGGCTTAATGCCGTCCATATTGGGCTTCCAGCCCATCTCCAGCGCTTTGTCATTGATATAGCGCTCAATGTTGCCGATGGTAACCGCACCAAACTCATCGTTTAACGTGCAGGCCCCTTCGCACAGCCGATCCTGCGGACACACGCGGCCACACACTTCTGGCAGACTATTGGTCTGATGCGAAAGCTCGGCTGCCTCGATAATGCGTCCCTCATTAGCCAGCTTAAGCCAGTCAGGAATGTAGTTATGCACCGGGCACTTCCACTCGCAGTAGGGGTTGCCGCAGGACAGGCAGCGATCGGCCTGCGCCTGCGCCTGGCTTTCAGAAAACGGCTCGTAAATCTCCACAAATTCAATTTTGCGGATTTTAAGCGGTTTCTTCGGCGGATCGACGCGCTGTAGGTCGATAAATTGATAGACGTTTTGACTCATGGTGACCTCTTACTGCGCCTGCACGCGCAGCTCCGCTGCGGAACGACTGCGGTGACCTAACAATGCCTTCACGTCACTGGATTTTGGTTTAACCAGTGAGAACTTAGACGACCAGGCTGGCCAGTTAGCCAGAATTTCTTCGCCGCGGGACGAGCCGGTATGCTGAACATGCTCGGTGATCAGGCCACGCAGGTGCTCCTCGTGAATCGCCAGATCGTCCACGCTTAACACTTCAACCAGTTCCGGGTTGACGCGTTTGCGGAACTCGCCGTCCTCATCCAGAACGTAAGCGAAGCCGCCGGTCATCCCCGCGCCGAAGTTCACCCCGGTGCGGCCCAACACGCAGACAATACCGCCGGTCATATATTCACATCCGTTGTCACCGATACCTTCTACCACGGTAATGGCGCCAGAGTTACGTACGGCGAAACGCTCACCGGCGCGACCAGCCGCAAACAGCTTGCCGCCGGTTGCACCGTACAGGCAGGTATTACCAATGATGGTCGCTTCAAAGCTGCGGAAGGCTGAGCCCATCGGCGGACGCACGGCCAGCATTCCCCCTGCCATGCCTTTGCCCACGTAGTCATTAGCGTCCCCGGTCAGGGTCAGCTCGACGCCACCGGCATTCCATACGCCAAAACTCTGACCTGCCGTACCGCTGAAGTGCGCCCGAATCGGATCGGAAGCCAGCCCCTGATCGCCGTGAAGAAGCGCAATCGCACCTGACAGCGTCGCACCGACGGAACGATCGGTATTGCGAATATCGAACCAGAAGGTTTTGGACTGTTTCGCTTCCACAAACGGCATGGCGCAGTCGAGTAGCGCCTTGTTAAGCGCGCCGTTGTCGAACGGCGGATTGCTGCCGGTACAAAACACATCTTTGCCGGGCATCGGCTTAGCGGTGGCCAGCAGAGCGGAGAGATCCAGATTCTGCTGCCTGGCGGTAAAGCCTTCCAGCTCGGTCAGCAAATCGGTCCGGCCAATCAAATCCACCAGACGCTTCACGCCAAGCTCCGCCATCAGCTCGCGGGTTTCACGCGCGATAAACTCAAAGTAGTTGGTCACGCGGAAAGGCAGGCCATGATAATGATTCTGGCGTAGCTTTTCGTCCTGGGTTGCCACGCCCGTTGCGCAGTTGTTCAGGTGGCAGATACGCAGGTATTTACATCCCAGCGCCACCATCGGGCCAGTACCGAAACCGAAACTCTCAGCGCCCAGAATAGCCGCTTTGATGATGTCGCGCCCCGTCTTCAGACCACCATCGACCTGCAGGCGGATCTTGTGGCGCAGGCCGTTTGCCACCAGCGCCTGCTGGGTTTCCACCAGGCCCAGCTCCCAGGGGCAGCCGGCATATTTCACCGAGCTGAGCGGGCTGGCACCGGTGCCGCCGTCGTAGCCCGCGATGGTGATCAGATCGGCATAGGCTTTGGCCACGCCGGTCGCAATGGTGCCAACGCCCGGTTCAGAGACCAGCTTGACCGAAATCATCGCTTTCGGATTGACCTGCTTGAGATCGAAAATCAGCTGGGCCAGATCCTCAATCGAGTAGATATCGTGGTGAGGCGGCGGTGAAATCAGCGTCACGCCGGGCACCGAATAGCGCAGTCTGGCGATGTATGGCGTCACCTTATCACCAGGCAGCTGGCCGCCTTCGCCTGGCTTCGCGCCCTGTGCCACTTTGATTTGAATCACGTCTGCATTGACCAGATAGGCTGGCGTCACGCCAAAGCGTCCTGAGGCTACCTGTTTAATACGCGAGACTTTATTGGTGCCGTAGCGCGCCGGATCTTCACCGCCCTCACCGGAGTTAGAGTAGCCACCCAGGCTGTTCATGGCCTCGGCCAGCGATTCGTGGGCTTCCGGGCTAAGTGCGCCGATAGACATCGCCGCGGTGTCAAAGCGCTTGTACAGCTCGCTGGCGGGTTCCACCTCATCAACGCTGATAGCGGTGCTGTTGCCGGCATTTACCGCCAGCAGGTCGCGCAGGGCGGCCACAGGACGCTCATTTACCAGCTTCGCATACTGCTGATAATCGCCGTATTCACCGCTCTGCACGGCTTTTTGCAGCGTGGCCACCACGTCAGGGTTGTAAGCGTGATATTCACCACCGTGGACATATTTCAGCAGCCCGCCCTGATCCAGCGGTTTGCGCTTAAGCCATGCACGTTTGGATAGATTAAGTAAATCCTGCTGGAAATCGGCAAAGGTCGCGCCGCTGATTCGGCTGACCACGCCCTGGAAGCAGAGGTCGCAAATATCACCGTGCAGACCCACGGCCTCAAACAGCTTAGAACAGCGGTAGGAGGCGATGGTTGAGATGCCCATTTTGGACATGATTTTATACAGCCCTTTGTTGATGCCGTTACGGTAGTTCAGCATCAGGGTGCGGTAGTCTTTATTAATGACGCCGCTGTCCGCCATCTTCGCCAGAGATTCATAGGCGAGATAAGGGTAAATCGCGGTCGCGCCAAAGCCGAGCAGGACAGCGAAGTGGTGCGGGTCGCGCGCGCTGGCGGTTTCAACAATGATGTTGGCATCGCAACGCAGGCTTTTATCGACCAGCCGGGTCTGAATCGCTCCGACTATCATAGGCACCGGCACCGGCAGGCGTGTTTCACTGATGCCGCGATCGGAGAGGATCAGCAGCACTGTGCCATTTTTGACTAACGCTTCCGCCCGGTCGCACAGCGCCAGGATCGTCTCCTTCAGCGACGCCTCGGCCGGAACGAAGGTGCAGTCAAGCTTGTCGGCGCGATAATGCTCCTCCTCCTGACTGATTAACTGGGTAAAGTCGGAATAGAGCAGGATCGGTGATTTAAAGCTCAGGCGGTGTGCCTGGCCTTCCGCTTCACAAAACACGTTCATCTCACGACCGATACTGGTGGCCAGTGACATCACGTGCGCTTCACGCAGCGGATCGATAGGCGGATTGGTAACCTGAGCAAACTGCTGGCGGAAGTAATCGTAAATCACGCGGGGGCGGCTGGACAGAACGGCGAAAGGCGTATCATCACCCATGGAGCCGACGGCTTCCTGCCCATTTTCGCCCAGTACGCGGACAATGGCATCCAGCTCTTCACCGCTGTAACCAAACTGCTTCTGAAAGGTGGCCAGCAGATCGTCATCCAGCAGACGCTTGCCCACCTGATCGTCAGGCAGGTTTTCAAAGGGCACCAGGCGACGAACGTTTTTCTCCATCCACTCTTTGTAAGGGTGGCGGCTTTTCAGATCGTTATCAGTTTCGGCAGAGTGCAGGATACGCCCCGCACGGGTGTCAATGACCATCAGTTCGCCCGGGCCGACGCGTCCTTTTTCAATCACCTCATCCGGCTGATAGTCCCAGATCCCTACTTCTGAAGCGCAGGTGATCAGTTTATCTTTGGTAATAACGTAGCGCGCCGGGCGCAGGCCGTTGCGGTCAAGATTACAAGCCGCATAGCGCCCGTCGGACATAACGATACCTGCCGGGCCGTCCCAGGGTTCCATATGCATGGAGTTGAAATCGAAGAAGTCCCGCAGCTCAGGATCCATATCCGGGTTGTTCTGCCAGGCCGGTGGCACCAGCAGCCGCATTGCGCGAATAAGATCCATCCCTCCACTCAGGAACAGCTCCAGCATGTTATCCATGGAGCTGGAATCCGAGCCGGTTTCATTGACAAAGGGGGCGGCATCCTGCAGATCGGGGATCAGCGGGGTTTTAAATTTATAGGCGCGTGCTTTTGCCCACTGCCGGTTACCGGCAATGGTATTGATTTCACCGTTGTGCGCCATATAGCGGAACGGCTGAGCCAGCGGCCAGCGCGGCACGGTATTGGTCGAGAAGCGCTGGTGAAACAGGCAGATGGCCGACTCCAGTCGCAGATCGGCAAGATCCAGATAGAAGCGAGGGAGATCCGTCGGCATGCACAGGCCTTTATAAATATTGACCTGGTTAGAGAAGCTGCAAACGTAAAACTCTTTGTCTTCGATGCGCTTTTCAATACGGCGGCGCGCCATAAAGAGGCGGCGCTCCATATCACGCGGGCGCCAACCGGCGGGCGCATTGATAAACAGCTGCTCGATACGCGGCTTGGAGGAGAGGGCAATTTCGCCCAGCACTCCCTCATTCACGGGGACCTCACGCCAGCCAACAATCGACAGCGTTTCGCGCAGAACTTCTTCTTCAACAATGCGGCGGCTTTCACGAGCCAGCTCATCATCACGATTCAGAAACAGCATGCCAACCGCATAGTTTTTCGCCAGGCGCCAGCCACGTTCTTCGGCCACAACGCGAAAGAAACGATCGGGTTTCTGTAGTAACAGGCCACAGCCATCGCCGGTCTTGCCGTCAGCAAGTATCGCGCCACGGTGTTGCATACGGGCCAGTGCGTGGATAGCGGTACGCACTACCTTATGGCTAGGTTCGCCTTCTATGTGGGCGATCAGGCCGAAACCACAGTTATCCTTTTCAAGGGTTTTATCGTACAACATAATAGTGAACCTCCCCAGGCTCTGCGGGATTCCCTGCGCCGACGATGGGCAGACGTAGAAAGGGCATGGCGACAGGTTTTACGAGCTACGCTCACCCTTTTTGTCGCCCCTCTATATCTTTCCGTTAGCATCGGTGTTGCAAGCGTTGAGAACTTGCTTCAGAGGGAGTCTCTATAACTGCATAAGTATGACGGGTTGAATACCCATCCAGTAAGCTTCCAGCGGATTTCCAACTTATCGGGAAAGCGAACTCAGGTCAACAAGGCGGCTTACAGGCGGCTTTACCCCGCTTGTCTCAAGTAAGATTATGATAATTAAGTTTTTTATTCATGTTTTTCTCCCACTCTTACTCGTGGGCACAGGGGATGAAATGTGAACTGTATCACTGTAGTGCAGGGGGGAAATCTCTGCCCCATGCTGGGGCCATGACTATTGTTAGCAGAAAATGCTGGTAAAGCACACTTAAGCCTTGGAACACACTGTTTTTAACGCTGACGCATATTTGAAGAAAACAGGCGATTTGGATTAACAAAATTAATTGGCCTGGATTGAATATTTAAATAATTTTCTTGCATTTTTATTCCTGCGGCAGCTCATCTCTTTTTGCTCCTTTCACGCCGTGGCGCTATGATTTCGCCTCTCAGGAAAAAAATGTCCATGCTTTTTCCGTCTCAATTATGCATTTCACTGATTCCTGACCCTGCAGCAGGATCTTCGCCATCAGGGATATCGTTAAGCTTAAATTCTTTATATCGGTGGCCGAATCAGGTATTGCCAGGTGAAGCCCGGCGGGTGCTTCAGGAAGGGTCGCTGCCTCCTCGACAGCCATCGGGCTGCACCAACAGAGTGCGCAGACCTTCTGCTGCCCGGCCCTACGTATCTGACACTTTTACGGTATGATTATCGCCTTCGATCTGGAAGGGATCTTTTATGAAACAAATTCGTTTATTGGCCCAGTACTACGTTGACCTGATGGTGAAACTGGGACTGGTGCGCTTCTCGCTGCTGTTGGCATCTGCGCTGGTGGTGCTGGCAATGATCGTGCAGATGGCGGTCACGATGGTGCTGCGCGGGCATGTGGAAAGCATAGATATTGTCCGCTCAGTCTTTTTTGGCCTGCTGATCACCCCCTGGGCGGTCTATTTTCTTTCCGTTGTGGTGGAACAGCTGGAGGAGTCGCGGCAGCGTCTTTCCCGCCTGGTGGATAAGCTGGAGGAGATGCGCCACCGCGATTTGGAACTCAATCAGCAGATGAAAGAGAACATCAGCCAGCTTAATCATGAAATAGCGGATCGCATTAAGGCCGAAGAGGCTCGTCTGCTGGTGGTTGATCGGCTAAAAGAAGAGATGGCCCGGCGTGAACAGGCGCAAATTGAACTTGAGCAACAATCCTCCTTCCTGCGCTCATTCCTTGATGCTTCTCCTGATTTGGTCTTCTATCGCAATATCGATCAGCAATTTTCTGGCTGTAACCGTGCAATGGAACTGCTAACCGGCATGAGTGAGAAGCTGCTAATCGGCCTTTCGCCACGCGACGTGTATGACGATGATGCGGCCAGTAAGGTGCTGGAAACGGACGAGAAAGTCTTCCGCCATAACGTTTCACTGACCTATGAGCAGTGGCTGCAATATCCCGATGGGCGCAAGGCCTGCTTTGAAATTCGCAAGGTCCCCTATTATGATCGCGTGGGCAAACGCAGCGGGCTAATGGGCTTTGGACGCGATATAACCGAGCGTAAGCGCTATCAGGACGCGTTAGAGAACGCCAGCAGGGAAAAGACCACTTTTATCTCTACGATCAGCCACGAGCTTCGTACGCCGCTTAATGGCATCGTCGGTCTGAGCCGAATTCTTCTGGATACCGGGCTTAACCCTGAACAGCTTAACTACCTCAAAACTATCCACGTCTCGGCCATCACCCTGGGCAACATTTTCAATGACGTGATTGAGATGGATAAAATTGAGCGGCGTAAAGTGCAGCTGGACAACCAGCCGGTGGATTTCACCGGTTTCCTCGCCGATCTCGAAAACCTCTCAGGCCTGCTGGTACAGCCTAAAGGCCTCCAGTTCTTACTGGAGCCTGAGCTGCCGCTGCCGCAAAAAATCGTGACCGACGGCACCCGACTACGGCAGATTTTATGGAACCTGATTGGCAACGCGGTGAAATTCACTCAGCAGGGCAGTATTGTTGTGCGGGTTTCCTGCCCAGGTGAAACCTGCCTGCGGTTTGAGGTGGAAGATTCGGGGATGGGGATCCCGCAGGACGAGCAGGATAAAATCTTCGCCATGTACTACCAGGTAAAGGATCAGCACGGCGGCAAACCGGCAACGGGCACCGGCATTGGTCTGGCGGTCTCGCGGCGTCTGGCGCAAAGCATGGGGGGAGACATTACCGTTCGCAGCGCCCCCGGAGCGGGCTCCTGCTTTACCCTGACCGTTAACGCGCCGCGCATAGCTGAACAGGTTTCCCAACAGCAGGCGTCTGATGATATGCCGCTACCGGCGCTGCATGTGCTGCTGGTTGAGGATATTGAACTGAATGTGGTCGTGGCACGGTCGGTGCTGGAAAAGCTCGGTAACAGCGTTGAGGTGGCAATGACCGGTGAAGCCGCGCTGGCGATGTTCGATCCCGATGAATTTGACCTGGTACTGCTGGATATCCAGCTCCCTGATATGACCGGGCTGGATGTTGCACGTCATATCCAACAGCGTTTTGCCGGTCAGCGTCTGCCTCCGCTGGTGGCCCTGACCGCCAATGTGCTCAAGGACAAAAAAGATTACCTGGATGCGGGTATGGATGACGTATTGAGTAAACCGCTGGCCGTGCCTGCCCTGACGGCCATCATTCAAAAATACTGGGATTCTCAGCAGCAGACGGCTGACGAAGACCGACAGGAGAGTGCCGTGGACGAGAAAAAGCTGGCTTTGCTGGATATCGATATGCTGCAACAATACATTGAACTGGTAGGTCCGCAGCTTATTGTTCAAAGCCTTGAGATGTTCGAGCAAATGATGCCGGGCTATCTGGCGGTACTGGACTCAAACATGATGGCGCGGGATCAAAAAGGCATTGCGGAAGAAGGACATAAAATCAAAGGCGCTGCGGGATCGGTAGGGCTGATTCATTTACAGCATATCGCCAAACAGATCCAAAGCCCGGAACTGCCCGCCTGGTGGGACAACGTACAGGAGTGGGTGGACGAACTGAAACTTGAGTGGCGTCACGACGTTGAAGTATTACGGGAGTGGGTGACCAGTCTTGAAAAAAAATGACCCCGACCGAAGCCGGGGTGCGCGAATACTGCGCCAACACCAGGGAAAAGGGTTACCTGCGCAATTCTAAAAGTAAGAGTATTAAGCACAGGCGCGGTATTGGTAAAAACGCTACGTTACAACGGTTCGTTACTGGTATAACTAAATCTCGCATCATACTTAGTAACTACTGTAGCAAATCCTACATCACATGTTACCAGATTCATTAAAATCTGTGAAGTGGAACGGCGTTTGCAGACAGGAAACATTAATTTGATGATACAGTCAAGCCTGGAATGAAATTTAACGCCTTATTGGTGGAAAAGTGAACGTTTGTGGCATTTTTTGTGTGGAATTAATTTACATTCTGTCTTCCAGACTCTGTCCAGACGCTAGCACTATAGCTAAAAAAAAATTCATCGCCTGATAAATATTTAACTGGCTGTAAAACTTATTTTTTATGAGATTCAGGTCTCGGGCTCTTAGCCGAAGAGCAGGAAACTTTTCAAAACTTAAGAGTAATATTTTATCGATTAAATACCGGCCAGCAGTCGGATTATCTTAACAAAATGGGCCGGGCGCTGCCACCGCGACAACGGGGCAATTGTTAACGCTTATGCCCGATGCGGGTAAGGATTAGCACGATTTGGCTAAGCTCAACGCAAGAAATGATAATAAAAGCTAATGTTTTATTTTCTGGCATAAGGCATGCTAATTTCGATTTTGAGCAGCACAGGATGCACAATTCTGACGCATGGAACCGATTCCTTTTATTCGGAAGTGGTTGAAGCCGTTAGGGCATTTTCGGATAAAGTTCTAAAAAGAGGTAAATTAAGATGCAGAAATTCGGCGGTAATTTTATGTGCCTTACGCTATCGCGTTACGCCCTGATCAACGTTTTTTAACTAAAATAGATAAGAGAGAAATGGAGTTATTTTTATGAGCCAGAGGAAAAAATCGCTCGCTCAGCGCATCAGGTTTTGGCTTACCAGCATTGTATTAACTGTTTTTGGCATCTGGATAGCGGGAATTTTGTTGTTTTCTTTTTTACCCGTCCCCTTTTCTGCCGTTATGACAGAGCGGCAGGTTGGCGCGTGGCTGAGTGGTGACTTTAGCTATGTTGCCCATTCCGATTGGGTTTCCAGAAATGAAATCTCGTCCTGGATGCCGCTGGCGGTGATTGCCTCTGAGGATCAAACCTTTCCCACCCACTGGGGCTTCGATGTACAGGCCATTCAGTCCGTGTTGGACAGTGAAAGTGGTCAAATGAGAGGCGCATCCACTCTGTCTCAGCAAACGGCAAAGAATGTCTTCCTGTGGGCGGGGCGCAGCTGGGTGCGTAAGGGATTAGAGGCGATGCTCACCGTTGGCATTGAAACGGTCTGGTCGAAAAAAAGAATTATTACGGTCTATCTTAACGTAGCTGAGTTTGGCGAGGGCATTTTTGGTGTCGAAGCGGCGTCCCAGCGTTACTTTCACAAACCGGCAAGCCGTCTGACCATGTCAGAAGCGGCGCTGCTTGCCGCCGTTTTGCCTAATCCTGTCCGCTTTCGGGCCGATCGGCCGTCGGGGTATATCCTTCAGCGGCAGCAGTGGATCCTGCGACAGATGCGTCAGTTAGGGGGAGAAGGTTTTATCCGACAGCATAAGCTGTAACGGCCTCAGATCTTTATGGGCGTGACGGGACGTTGACGCCCATAATGATGACTCTGTTAAAAGCATCAATCTTCGTCAAAACCGGCGTTAAAAAGCTCAATAACCGCCGCCAGTGCCTGTACCTCCTGCGGGCCGGTAGCTTCGATTTCAATCTGCCGTCCCTTGGCGGAGTCCAGCATCAGCAGGGCGATAACGCTGCTTGCTTCGGCTTCGGTGCCCGTTTCGTTACGCAGAAGCACCTCCGCATCAAAGCTTTGTACCAGTTCAAAGAGCTTCATCGCCGGGCGGGCATGCATCCCCAGCTTATTTTTAATTTCAACGGTTTGTCTGACGGTCATGATTTACGTTTTTCCAGCGTGCGATGGCGTGACTGAACGTTTTTGCCGCGCGAGCGGAAATAATCCGCCAGCTGTTCGGCAATATAGACCGAGCGATGCTTACCGCCGGTACAGCCAATCGCCACGGTCAGATAGCTGCGGTTATTGGTTTCCAGCATTGGTAGCCACAGCTCAAGATAGCTGCGCGTTTGGTAGATAAAGTTATGCACTTCGGTATGGCGGTCAAGAAACGCCGCAACCGGGCGATCCAGGCCGGTCATTGGGCGCAGTTTGGGATCCCAGTGCGGATTGGGCAGAAAGCGCACGTCAAAAACATAGTCGGCATCAATCGGAATGCCATGCTTGAAGCCGAAAGATTCAAATACCATGGTCAGCTCACGTTCACGCTTGCCCAGCAGGCGCGTACGCAGCATCTCTGCCAGCTCATGCACCGACATCTCCGAGGTGTCCACAATCAGGTCTGCGCGTGAGCGCAGCGGTTCAAGCAGGTCGCTCTCTTCGTCTATGGCGCTCTCCAGGGAGAGGTTCTTACTGGAGAGGGGGTGCAGCCGTCGTGTATCGCTGTAGCGGCGAATTAACGTATTGCGATCGGCATCCAGAAACAGCAGCTGAGGCGAAAAGCACTCGGGCAGGCTGGTTAACGCCTTTTCGAACACCTCCGGCGATTCAGGCATATTGCGGACATCGATACTGACCGCCGCTGACATATTGCGGTCAGCAAGAGACCTTGCCAGCTCCGGTAGCAGGACAACGGGGAGATTATCCACGCAGTAAAAACCCATATCTTCCAGCGCGCGCAGCGCGACAGACTTACCGGAACCGGATCGACCGCTGACAATCATCAGCACCATGACGTTTTCTCCTGATTTGCCGCTGACTGAAAGAGAGGAATCGCGCAGGACATCCGGCTCCTTTCAGCCCTCACAACATTCATCTAACCAGCCGACGGAAATCAGCTGCATGCACGCTAGGTCTCTTCATGGCCCTCTGCCATGATCTCATACAGCTCTTCGTCAGTCTGAGCCGCACGAAGTCGGCGGCATATCGTTTTATCCGCCAGACGCCGGGCCACCAGAGAAAGCGTGTGCAGATGTGTTTTACACTGGTCGGCTGGGACAAGCAGGGCAAAAAGCAGGTCCACTGGCTGATTATCAATGGCATCAAAGGCGATGGGCTGGTCGAGCCGGATAAAGACGCCGACCGCGCGCAGGGTGTCTTCCACCAGCTTGCCGTGCGGAATGGCGAGGCCGTTGCCAATCCCGGTACTGCCCATACGTTCACGCGTAAGGATAGCTTCAAAGATGGTCTGGTGCGGGAGGTTAAGCTGCTTAGCAGCCAGCTCGCTGATAATCTCCAGCGCCCGCTTTTTACTCTGACAGTGTACGCCGCTTCGGGTGCAGGAGAGGCTTAGTACCGTGCTCAGTTCCAGTGTTAAGTCATTGTTCATAATGGGTTCACTTACTTGTTCACTTCCGCCTGGCAAAAGGTGTCATCTTTTGCATCACTGAGCACAGGTTAGCGATGTATCGAAAACGCCCGACCGACTGCAGCATGCCTTAATGATCAAACAGCCCGTACGCCATAATCAGAGTACGGGCCGGTCAATCTCACGTCACGTTCTTACTCTACATAAGGGTGGCGAAAAAAGAATCAATGCCTGAGTGAGTTTAGTGTTGTTTTAACTTATCTTTATGTTTATTGAGTTGGCGAGTGAGCTTATCTACTAAGCCATCAATCGCCGCGTACATATCTTTTTCTTCCGAGGTGGCATGCAACTCGCCGCCGTTCACATGCAGGGTCGCATCGGCTATCTGCGTGACTTTTTCGACTTTGAGAACAATATAAACCTGATTGATTCGGTCGAAAAACTGCTCCAGCTTAGCAAATTTAGTGGTGACAAATTCGCGCAGAGGATCGGTAATTTCAACATTTTGCCCAGTGATATTGAGTTGCATACTTTCTTCCTTATCTGTTCGTTCAGACCAGCTGCTTACGCTGATTCGAAGGCGGGATGGATAAAGACTCTCGGTACTTCGCGACGGTGCGGCGGGCCACCATGATGCCCTGATCGGAGAGCAGGGTGGTCAGCTTACTGTCGCTAAGCGGCTTGACGGGATTCTCCGTCGAGATTAATTTCTTCACCAGTGCGCGGATTGCCGTAGAAGAGGCCTCGCCTCCGCCTTCGGTATTCACATGGCTGGAGAAAAAATATTTCAGTTCAAAGATGCCACGTGGGCTGTGCAGATACTTCTGCGTGGTCACGCGTGAAATGGTTGATTCATGCATATCGACGGCGGTGGCGATATCTGCCAGCACCATCGGACGCATAAACTCTTCGCCCTGTTCAAAAAAAGCCTGCTGCTGCTCGACAATACAGCGGGTGACCTTCAGCAGCGTATCATTACGGCTCTCAAGACTTTTGATCAGCCATTTCGCTTCCTGAAGATTGCTGCGAATAAACTGGCTGTCGCTGTCGCTGCGAGTAGCGCTGCCCAGCGAGGCATAGTGTTGATTGATTTTAAGGCGCGGAACGCTATCTGCGTTGAGCTCCACCCTCCAGCGCTGACCGACTTTACGCACCAGCACGTCAGGAATCACGTACTCGGATTCGCCGGTATTAATCGACTGCCCCGGACGCGGATCGAGAGACTGAATCAGCTGCATCGCATTTTTCAGCACCTCTTCCTTGAGCCGGGTGATGCGCATCAGGCTGCGAAAATCGTGATTAGCGAGCAGGTCGAGATGTTCACTGACGATCAGGCGGGCTTCCTTCAGGAAGGGCGTATCGGGAAACTGGGAAAGCTGAACCAGCAGGCAGTCGCGAAGATCGCGTGCGCAGACGCCAACGGGATCGAAGCGCTGTACCCGTTTCAATACGGCTTCGACCTCTTCCATGGCGACATCGTCGTTGCCCATGCTTTCCTGAATGTCATCCAGCGTGACCGTCAGATATCCGGTGGGATCTACCGCATCAATAATCGAAGTGGCAATGGCGCGATCGGTTTCGCTAAAGGGCGTCAGTTCAACCTGCCACATCAGGTAATCCTGAAGCGACTGGGTCGTTTCCCCCTGATAGACCGGCAGTTCATCATCATGATAATCGGACCCGGTGCCAGAGGGGGTGCCTGCAGTGTAGATCTCATCCCAGGTGGCATCGAGCGGAAGCTCCTCTGGCATATCCTTCTGCTCAAGTGCCTCCCGTGTGTCCAGCGCTTCTTTCTCCTGATACTCCCGAGCGTCAACTTCCTCATGAATGTCGGTTTGCTCAAGCAACGGATTACTTTCCAGCGCCAGCTGTATTTCCTGCTGTAGTTCAAGCGTAGAGAGCTGCAGCAGACGAATGGCCTGTTGCAGCTGTGGCGTCATGGCAAGCTGTTGGCTAAGCCTGAGTTGCAAACCTTGCTTCATATTCAGGATAGTAATTCCTCAAAAATTTTACCCGGTCTGGACACCTTATCAGAGTCTGAACTCTTCTCCCAAATAGACGCGTTTAACCTGTTCATCTGCCAGGATTTCTTCCGGGGAACCGTGAGCAATCAGATGGCCCTGACTGACAATATACGCGCGTTCACAAACGGCCAGCGTTTCACGAACGTTGTGGTCAGTGATCAGCACGCCCAGACCGCTGTCGCGCAGATGTTCGATGATCTTTTTAATATCAATAACGGAAATGGGATCGACGCCGGCAAAGGGCTCATCCAGCAGAATGAACTTTGGATTGGCTGCCAGTGCGCGGGCGATTTCCACACGGCGGCGTTCACCACCGGACAGCGCCTGGCCGATGTTGTTGCGCAGGTGTTCAATGTGGAATTCATTCATCAGCTCGTTGGCGCGATCTTCACGCTGTTCCGTGGTCAGATCGTCACGAATTTGCAGCACCGCCATCAGGTTGTCATACACGCTCAGACGGCGAAAGATGGAGGCTTCCTGAGGCAGGTAGCCTATCCCGCGCCGCGCGCGCGCGTGCAGGGGCAGGATACTGATATCCTCATCATCAATGACGATGCGGCCCGCATCGCGAGGGACAATGCCGACCACCATATAGAAGGTGGTGGTCTTACCCGCGCCGTTCGGACCCAGCAGGCCCACAATTTCGCCTGACTTAACCTGCAGGCTGACATCTTCCACCACGCGACGGCCTTTGTAGGCCTTCGCCAGGTTTTCCGCAATTAAAGTAGCCATTAATTACTCTTTTTCTGTCCGGTTGACGGAGTGCCTTTATCCTGAAGCTGTGACGGTACCAGTACGGTAGTTACGCGTTTACCGGTGCTGCCGTAGGCCTGCATTTTCTGTTCTTTAACCAGATAAGTAATGCGATCGCCTTTGATATTGCTGTCAAGCTGCTCAAGATAGGCATTGTCGGTCAGCTCAACGAAGTCTTTCGCCAGCTCATAATGCATTTTCTGAGCGTGGCCCTTCACCGGCTTGCCGCTATCCTGCATCTGGTAGAAGGTCGCCGGATTGCCCCAGGCATCAACGATGGTTTTTTTACTGTCGCCGCCGGGACGGGTCACCACAACCTTGTCCGCAGTAATTTTAATGGTTCCCTGAGTGACAACCACATTACCGGTAAAGGTCGTGACGTTGCTTTGCATATCCAGCGACTGGTTTTCGGAAGAGACGTTAACCGGCTGACTGGAGTCACCCGTCAGGGCAAACGCCGGCAGGCTTGCAGCCAGCAGCAAGCTGAGCGTGATGAACTTAAGGTTGTTTTTCATTTTGAATTTCATAGGAGGTTTTGACCTTTTCAATCAACTCGGCAGTTTTATTCCGTAAATTCCCACGCATCTTCATGCCTGATGAGTTAAAGCTACTGCCATAAAGCGTTACCTGATCCTCTGACGTAACATCCTGCGTTACGAGGTTGACCACGGCATTATCGGTCTTGATGCGCTGGAGCTGAGCATCTTTCGTCAGGCTGTTAACCTCAACGTGACCATACAGATACAGCATCCGGTCATTTGTCAGTTTGGCTTTATCCGCTCTGACGGACCAGGTAGGAACCTTATTTTCGTCATAGGTGGTCATAAGCGGATTATCAAACCAGCTCACGCCATCCTGCGAAAAGTAAGTCACCTTATCGGAAACCAGCTTATAGCTCAGCGCCCCCAGGGGGTTATAAACCACCGTATTTGAGGTCTCACTGGTATAGGTTGGCTCCAGCCCGTTTGCCGCCGCCGGGGCATTGCCCTTGTCGTTATCGGCCATATTCCAGCCGATCAGCACGATAGCCACCAGGGCCAGCAGCAGCGTAATCCAACGCCTTGTTTTACTCATACAGACTGTCCTTTGGCCTCATCAAATCTGTCCTGGGCGATTAAAATCAGATCGCAAATTTCTCGTACCGCCCCGCGCCCACCCGCAAGGCGAGTGACATAATCTGCACGCGGAAGCAGTACCGGATGAGCATCTGCGACGGTTACGCTAAGGCCCACTTCTGCCATTACCGGCCAGTCGATCAGGTCGTCGCCAATATAAGCTACCCTATCCGGCGTTAACGACAGTTTATCCAGAAGTTCCCGGAAGGCCAGAAGCTTATCAGACTGACCCTGGTAAAGATGTGTAATGCCGAGCGTGGCACAGCGGTCTTCCAGCAGCTTTGCTTTGCGGCCGGTAATAATAGCCACTTCCACGTCAGAGGTCAGCAGGCAGCGAATACCGTAGCCGTCGCGCACGTTAAACGCTTTCAGCTCCTCGCCATTATTGCCCTGATAAATGACGCCATCGGACATAACGCCGTCCACGTCGCAAATCAGTAGCGCAATCGCCCGGGCGCGCGACATAACGTCTGCGCTTACCGTGCCGTAACAGGTCTCAACCCAGCCTGCGGATGTACTCATTATGTTCAGATTCCTTGTCAGACTACGCCGGCACGCAGCATGTCATGCATATGGACAACCCCGAGCAAATGGTCGCCATCGGCCACCATCACTACGGTAATATTACGGCTCTGCATCAGGTTGAGCGCCTCCACGGCCAGCGTATTGGGGCGGACCCGAATGCCGCCTGAGGTCATTACGCTGGCAATGCTGGCGTGTTGAATATCAATGCCCATATCAAAGACCCGCCGCAGGTCACCATCGGTAAAGATGCCCTCAATCTTCATCAGATCGTTACAGATGACCGTCATACCCATATTTTTGCGCGTTATCTCCAGCAGCGCATCGCGCAGGGAGGCATCGCGGCTGACGTGAGGGATCTCATCGCCCGCGTGCATAATATCATTAACGGTTAACAGCAGCTTACGCCCCAGGGTGCCGCCGGGGTGGGAGAGCGCAAAATCTTCTGCGGTGAAGCCACGTGCTTTTAGCAGGGCGACGGCCAGGGCGTCTCCCATCACCAGCGTCGCCGTGGTGCTGGTGGTCGGCGCCAGGCCCAGCGGACAGGCTTCTTTAGGTACTTTAACACAGAGATGGATATCGGCAGCACGGCCCATTGCGCTCTCTGGTCTGCTGGTGATGCAGATAAGTGAAACGTGCAGACGTTTCAGTACCGGGATCAGCGCAAGGATCTCGGAGGATTCGCCTGAATTGGAGATGGCAATGACGGCGTCACCTGCGCTGACCATGCCGAGATCGCCGTGGCTGGCTTCGGCCGGATGAACAAAAAAGGCCGGCGTTCCGGTACTGGCGAAGGTCGCGGCCATCTTTTTACCAATGTGACCCGACTTACCCATGCCCATTATCACCACTTTACCCCGGCAGCTGAAGATCCGCTTGCAGGCTTCGGTAAAGTCTTCGTTAATGTACAGATCAAGCTGTTCCAGCCCCTGACGTTCAATGTTCAGAACGTCCCTGCCAGCCTGTTGAAAATCAAAGCCCGGATCGAGCATTCGAGGTGCCATAGTTTACAATCCTTTTACCAGAAGGTAGCGCCAGGCTGCCAGTAAAGCACGGCGACCCAGGCAACAAAGCCGCAGAGCAGCAGCGAACCTGCGACTCTTCCAATGCAGCGGCTACGCTGTAGACACAAAAGTGTAAAAAGGGCGCTGACGCCCAGCATAACCCAATAATCCCGCGCAAAAGCCTGGGTATCAACTGCTCCAGGGTGGATCAGCGCGGGCACGCCCAGAACGATGGCAATATTGTAGATATTCGACCCAATCAGATTGCCTATCGCAATGTCATCTTCGCCTTTGAGCGCACCGGCAAGCACCGTCGCCAGCTCAGGGAGGCTGGTGCCGACAGAAATTATCGTCAGGCCGATAACCAGTTCGCTGATGCCGAAGTAGTTCGCGATTACGGTCGCATTATCAATCACCATGCTGGTTGACATAGGCAGGATAATTAACGCTACTGCCAGCCAGAGAAATGCGACCGTGTTGCCCGCATCGTCGCGTGGCAGTTCGGCGATTTGCTCGCGCGTGAGGGAGTCACTGTTATCCCGTTCGGCGCGGCGGGCAATTTTGATAATAAACAGCAGCCAGGCGGCGGCCAGCGCCAGCAGAAGCACGCCGTCGCCCCGGCTCAGCGCGTTATCGCACAGCAGCACGCCGCATAAAAGCGTGACTAACAGCATCAGGGGAAGCTCGCGGCGCACCAGCTTAGAGTGAACGGTAAGCGGGTGGATCAGGGCAGCGCCGCCCAGGATCAGCAGAATATTGGTAATGTTCGAGCCGAGCGCCGTGCCGACGGCAATATCCATCTGTCCGTGCGTAGAGGCGGAGAAGGCCACAATCAGTTCGGGAAGGGAAGTGCCTATCCCCACTACGGTCATCCCGATAATCAGAGGGGGAACGCCCAATGCACGACAGAGAATCGCGGCGCTAAAAACCAGACGATCTGCACCATATACCAGCAGGACTAAACCGATAAACAATAGTGCGGTAGCTACGAGCATGAAATGTCCTTTGATCGGGTATAATCGTCGGCTGCCTTGCGTGACAGAGGAAAATGAAGGCGTTGTCAGTCAATGCGGTGATTTTGACGGTCTGAAGGCAAAAAGTAAAACGTATGCCAGTTTTAGCCACGTCTTCGCCGTAAGTTTCTGTAAAAGTGTCCTGCCTGGTAGGTTATACGCTACCATCGGAGGTTAACATGTGCCTGGATTGAGAGGATAAGAGGTAACTATGAGCCAGACGGAGACGAATTTGGTGGATGTCCGGGGCGTGAGCTTCGCCCGCGGAGACAGGCCGGTGTTCGATAACATCTCGCTTACTGTGCCCAAAGGGAAAGTTACTGCCATTATGGGTCCCTCAGGCATTGGTAAAACAACGCTGCTGCGTTTAATTGGCGGGCAACTGCGGCCCGATAGCGGTGAAATCTGGTTCAACGGTGAGAACATACCCAGCCTCTCCCGCTCACGCCTTTATGAGGCGCGCAAGAAAATGAGTATGCTGTTTCAGTCGGGCGCACTGTTCACCGATTTGACGGTATTTGATAATGTGGCCTGGCCGCTACGTGAGCATACTCAGCTCCCCCCCCAGCTATTGCACAGTACGGTGATGATGAAGCTGGAAGCCGTAGGGCTACGCGGTGCGGCATGGCTCAAGCCTTCCGAGCTGTCAGGCGGAATGGCCAGGCGTGCGGCGCTGGCGCGGGCAATTGCGCTTGAGCCTGAGCTGATTATGTTTGATGAGCCTTTTGTCGGTCAGGACCCCATTACCATGGGCGTGTTGGTAAAGCTGATCGATGAGCTTAACCACTCGCTGGGTATGACCTGCATTGTCGTTTCGCACGACGTGCCTGAAGTCCTGAGCATCGCCGACTATGCTTATATCATCGCCGGTCAAAAAGTGATTGCACAGGGAACGGCCAGCGCGCTGCATGAGAATCAGGATCCTCGCGTGCGCCAGTTTATTGATGGCATCGCAGATGGTCCGGTGCCGTTTCGCTTCCCGGCAGGGGATTACCTGCAAGATTTAACCGGCTCAGGGAGTTAATACATTAATGTTATTACGTGCACTGGCGTCAACAGGACGTAAGGGGATCAACACCTGCGCCTCGTTTGGACGCGCCGGGCTGATGCTCTTCCATGCGCTGGTGGGGATCCCCCGCTTTCGCAAACATGCTCCGCTGTTAGTCAAACAACTTTACAGCATCGGTGTACTTTCGCTGCTGATTATTGTGGTGTCGGGACTGTTTATCGGCATGGTTCTGGGTCTCCAGGGCTATCTGGTATTGAACACTTATGGTGCCGAAAGCAGTCTGGGTATGCTGGTGTCGCTTTCGCTACTGCGTGAACTGGGGCCGGTAGTCACCGCGCTGCTGTTCGCGGGGCGGGCAGGGTCCGCGCTGACGGCTGAGATTGGCCTGATGAAAGCAACGGAGCAGCTCTCCAGTATGGAAATGATGGCCGTCGATCCGCTACGCAGAATCATCTCTCCTCGTTTCTGGGCAGGCTTTATCAGTATGCCGCTGTTAACGCTGATATTTGTGGCGGTCGGTATCATGGGCGGCGCCATCGTCGGCGTGAGCTGGAAGGGGATTGATAGCGGGTTTTTCTGGTCAGCGATGCATAACGCCGTTGATGTGCGCACTGATATTGTCAATTGCGTCATTAAAAGCGCCGTGTTTGCCTTTACGGTGACGTGGATTGCGCTGTTCAACGGTTACGACGCGATCCCGACCTCAGAAGGGATCAGTCGGGCAACGACGCGTACTGTGGTACATGCCTCACTGGCAGTACTCGGTTTGGATTTTGTGCTTACGGCACTGATGTTTGGGAACTGATTCGATGCAAACGAAAAAAAGCGAAATTTGGGTAGGGGCGTTCCTGCTGCTGGCGCTCTGTGCGGCGCTGTTTCTGTACCTGCGTGTGGCCGATTTGAAATCTCTCGGCAACGAACCAACCTGGCGCCTCTATGCCACCTTCGATAATATCGGCGGCCTGAAAACCGGCTCCCCGGTTAAAATTGGTGGGGTGGTCATTGGCCGCGTGTCGGATATCTCACTCGACGATAAAACGCTGTCGCCCCGCGTGACCATGGACATTGAAGATAAATATAATCAGCTGCCGGATACCAGCTCGCTGGCCATCAGAACCTCTGGCCTGCTGGGTGAACAGTTCCTGGCGCTGAACGTCGGCTTTGACGACCCGGATATGGGAACGACTATACTTAAGGATGGCAGTACCATTCAGGATACGAAGTCAGCTATGGTACTGGAAGATCTCATTGGTCAGTTCTTGTATAAGAGCGGCAACGGTAACGACAAGAAAGATGCATCACCGGCGGCTGCGGGTGCGGGTGCTGCTGCGCAACCTGCGCCTGCCGCCACGACTCAACCTCAAGAGGATAAGTAATGTTTAAACGTTTCCTGATGGTAGCCATGCTGGTTATTGCCCCCGGTATCGCCAGCGCGGCTACTGCTGACCAGACCAATCCCTACGAGCAAATGAATGAGGCGGCGGCAAAAACCTTTACGCGTCTCAAAACCGAGCAGCCGAAAATTAAGCAGGATCCTAACTACCTGCGTCAAATCGTGCGTGAAGAGCTTCTGCCTTACGTACAGATTAAATATGCAGGTGCATTAGTCCTGGGCCGTTATTACAAAGAAGCCACGCCAGCCCAGCGTGAAGCCTACTTCAAAGCTTTTGGTGATTATCTGGCGCAGGCATACGGTCAGGCGCTCGCGCTTTATCATGGACAGACCTACCAGATCGCTCCTCCTCAGTCTTATGCCGACGCCAATATCATCGCTATTCGCGTGACGATCATCGATCCCAATGGCCGCCCACCGGTTCGCCTTGATTTCCAGTGGCGTAAAAACAGCCGCACCGGCGACTGGCAGGCGTACGACATGATTGCTGAAGGGGTAAGCATGATAACCACCAAACAGAACGAGTGGAGCGATACGCTGCGTCAGAAAGGGGTTGATGGTCTGACCGCACTGCTTAATTCCGCGGCAAAACAGCCTATCACTCTGGATAAGCAGCAGTAATGCGTGAGCCATTAAGCTGGCAAATTACCGAGCGGCAGCTGCATCTGTCCGGGGAGCTGGAGCGAGAAACGCTGTTGGCGCTCTGGGCAGAGCGAGAGACGGTAATGAAACAGGTTGATATCATTGATGTCTCAGCACTGGACCGCGTGGATTCTGCCGGGCTGGCGCTGCTGGTTCACCTGCGGCAGATTGCCCTGGGGCAGGGCAATGCCCTGCACTTTGCTGGTATCACCGATAAACTTCTTTCGCTGATTGCCCTCTACAATTTGCAGCAGATCATTGTTTCATCTGCCTGAAAAGCCCCTTCAGGTCTGCCATCCAAAGCCCCTTGCTCCTGAGGGGCTTTTTTGCTTGTTTAAGATAGCGTCGCTTTCCACTAAGATAGTGCCCTGTTTCTCAAATATCGAATATAAGAAGTCTTATGGAAAATAGCGAAATCCAGGCCGTGCTGATGAGCGCGCTGCCGCTTCAGGAAGTCCACGTTACCGGTGAGGGCAGCCACTTTCAGGTTATCGCCGTCGGTGATCTGTTCGGCGAACTCAGCCGGGTAAAAAAACAGCAGACGGTTTATGCGCCGCTGATGGAGTTTATTGCCGACAACCGTATCCATGCGGTATCGATAAAAACCTATACCCCTGAAGAGTGGGCGCGTGACCGTAAGTTAAACGGTTTTTAAGCTGACTCCCTGTTGTAATCGCGCAGGGTCGCGATGAGGCGGGTAGTACTGAATGTCTGACAAAGAGAGCAGGTGTAATGGATAAATTTCGTGTACAGGGTCCCACCCGTTTAAGCGGGGAAGTCACAATCTCCGGCGCTAAAAATGCGGCGCTGCCGATCCTGTTCGCCGCTCTGCTGGCTGAAGAGCCGGTAGAGATTCAGAATGTCCCGAAACTGAAGGACATTGATACTACCATGCAGCTCCTCAGCCAGCTTGGGGTGAGGGTTGAACGCAACGGGTCGGTGCATCTGGATGCCAGTGAAGTCAATATTTACTGTGCACCCTATGATCTCGTGAAAACCATGCGTGCGTCCATCTGGGCGCTTGGCCCGCTGGTGGCCCGCTTTGGTCAGGGACAGGTTTCCCTGCCCGGCGGCTGTGCTATTGGTGCCCGTCCGGTCGATCTGCACATTACGGGTCTGGAACAGCTGGGCGCTGAAATCAAACTTGAAGAAGGCTACGTTAAAGCTTCGGTAGAGGGACGGTTGAAAGGCGCGCACATCGTAATGGATAAGGTCAGCGTAGGCGCGACCGTCACCATTATGAGCGCGGCAACGCTGGCAACGGGCACCACGATTATTGAGAATGCGGCTCGTGAGCCGGAAATCGTCGATACGGCCAACTTCCTCAATACGCTGGGTGCTAAAATCAGCGGTGCGGGTAGCGATCGCATTACCATCGAGGGCGTTGAGCGCCTCGGCGGCGGCGTCTATCGCGTTCTGCCTGACCGTATTGAAACCGGGACCTTTCTGGTCGCTGCGGCCATCTCCGGCGGCAAGGTGGTGTGTCGCAATGCCCAGCCTGATACGCTGGATGCTGTGACGTTTAAGCTACGTGAGGCAGGGGCTGATATTGAGGTGGGTTCAGACTGGATTAGCCTGGATATGCACGGTCAGCGGCCAAAAGCCGTGACCTTCCGTACCGCGCCGCATCCGGGCTTTCCGACCGATATGCAGGCCCAGTTCAGCTTACTCAACCTGGTTGCTGAAGGCACAGGGGTGATTACTGAAACCATCTTTGAAAACCGTTTCATGCATATCCCTGAGCTTATTCGCATGGGCGCGCACGCTGAAATCGAAAGCAATACGTTGATCTGCCACGGCGTGGAAACCCTTTCCGGCGCACAGGTCATGGCAACCGATCTTCGGGCTTCTGCGAGTCTGGTGCTGGCGGGCTGTATCGCGAACGGAACGACAATAGTGGATCGTATTTATCATATCGATCGCGGGTATGAGCATATTGAAGACAAGCTCTCATGCCTTGGCGCTAACATCGAGCGCATTAGCGGCAGTAGTGAATAATTGCCCAACGCTGTAACGTTAATAGGGGGCCAACATCGGCCCCCTCTGTTTAATTTCTAAGACGTTTTTTACGATCGATGAGATTTTGGCTGGCGGGGTCATAGTATCGACTTGGCCAGATTTCGCAGGGGTGGACTTCCAGCGCATCCGCTATCAGCCATTCCCCCTTTGGCCAGGGGCGAAACAGTGCATTCGCAAGCGTTGATGAGCTCAATCCTGCCTCACGCGAAAGCTTTGCCAGCGTAGTTCCCCTTTTACGTAAGCCCGCAATGATGTCTGCATTGTGCCAGTCTTTCTTATCTTTAAGCATTGCTATCCTCCGTGTACGCAAAGTTCTCCAGTATTATTTGTGCTCAAAGTCACCACTTTGCTCCTCATTGTCGACGCTTTCCTACTGAATCCGACAGGACAAAGGATGAAAAAGCAGAGGTATTTTACAGTAATTTTAAGTCTCTTATTTCCAGTTTCTTCCGGATTTTTTAGTACTGTGAATCATGACGCACGTTCATGCAAACAAAAGAGATGATTTACACGCAGTTAACCCCTGAAAAGGAACCGGGGAAAAAGCAAAAGGGGGGGATATTTAAGGGAAGATCGTATGAAAAACGCGGCGTACCGCGCTTATTAGATTAAAACTCGCGCTGAACTGACATATGGGCCAGCGCCTCAAGCGCACTACGCCACGGAGATTCAGGCAACGCTTCAAGCGACGCAATGGCCTTATCGGCTTCCTGCTCGGCCGCCTGCCGGGTCCACTCCAGCGAACCACACTGACGCATAGTTTCCAATACTGGTTCCAGTAAATGCCGACCGTTACCCTGCTCAATAGCCTCACGAATCATCGTGGCCTGCTCAGGTGTGCCATTACGCATGGCGTGCAGCAGAGGCAGTGTAGGTTTCCCTTCGCTAAGGTCATCTCCCACGTTTTTGCCCAGCGTCTGCCCGTCAGCACTGTAATCAAGCAGATCGTCTATCAGCTGAAAAGCGGTTCCGATAAACCGTCCATAATCCTGTAGCGCCTTTTCCTGAGCAGGGGTCGCATCGGCCAGAATTGCAGAGGATTGGGATGCCGCTTCAAAAAGACGGGCGGTTTTGCTGTAAATCACCCGCATATAGCTCTCTTCGGTGATATCGGGGTCATTACAGTTCATCAACTGTAACACTTCGCCCTCGGCAATCACGTTTACGGCTTCTGACATGAGCGCCAGAACCCGCAGAGAGCCGAGGCTGGTCATCATCTGGAAGGCGCGGGTGTAGATAAAGTCCCCTACCAGAACGCTGGCCGCATTGCCAAAGGCGGCATTGGCCGTGGCTTTGCCCCGGCGCATATCTGATTCATCGACCACATCATCATGTAACAGCGTGGCCGTATGAATGAATTCAATCAGGGCAGCGACTGTAATATGCTGTTTATCCGTGTAATTCAGCGCACGGGCGGACAGAACGGCGATCATCGGCCTGATGCGCTTACCGCCACCGCTAATGATGTAATAACCCAGCTGATTAATGAGGGAGACCTCAGAGTTCAACTGCTCAAGTATGATTGCATTGACGTCCGCCATGTCCTGCGCGGTGAGTTCGTTTATCTGTTCTAAGTTCATCAGTGTGTTCGGCTATTGCTCAGTATGCTGCTATGATAGGCGTCTTTACCGGTGTCTGCGGCATGTAATGTATAACAGATTGTACTTGAAAATGACCGGGGTGAAACGTTTGCATTCGCTTTGCGTTTTTTTTCTGCAATACCCTGCAACAGGCACTTGTCTTCGCTGCCGAAGTTGCGTAGAATTCGCGCCCTATTGTGAATATTTATAGCGCAGCCTGAAACTAAGACGGCGAGCGCATGAGCGGAGTTTTATATGTACGCGGTTTTCCAAAGTGGTGGTAAACAACACCGAGTAAGCGAAGGTCAGACCGTTCGCCTGGAAAAGCTGGACATCGCAACCGGCGAAACAATTGAGTTCGACCAGGTTCTGATGATCGCTAATGGCGAAGACGTGACTATCGGTGCGCCGTTAGTTTCAGGTGGCGTGATCAAAGCAGAAATCGTTGCTCACGGTCGTGGCGAGAAAATTAAGATTGTTAAATTTCGCCGTCGTAAGCACTACCGTAAGCAGCAGGGTCACCGTCAGTGGTTTACTGATGTGAAGATCACTGGCATCAGCGCCTAAGAGGAGATCTGACAAATGGCACACAAAAAGGCTGGCGGCTCCACTCGAAATGGCCGCGATTCCAACGCAAAACGTCTGGGCGTTAAGCGCTTCGGCGGCGAAGCGGTTCTGGCAGGTAGCATCATCGTTCGTCAGCGTGGCACTAAGTTCCACGCGGGCGTTAACGTAGGCTGCGGCCGTGACCATACTCTGTTTGCAACTGCAGACGGCAAGGTCAAATTCGAAGTTAAAGGCCCGAACAACCGTAAGTACATCAGCATCGTTGCTGAGTAAGGTTCTTCGAGTCCGAAAGGGGTATCTGATACCTTTTTCAGCAGCGAATTTAAAAGCCCCGCTATGATTGCGGGGCTTTTTACATTCTGTATTTTAATCCACAGCCCAGCGCGTTGCGCCTGTGGATCCACAGTACCTTATTTTGCTGTACACTTTATATTCAGCTGCACAATGTCTTATGGCGGATCCCTGAACAGGTAACCACGCAAAGACGCATTCTGCGGCGGAGTTACCCTGTTCTGTCACGCGACATCGCTGTTGGCCGCGACGGATCACCCCCGGCACCTCTATTCCCCGGTCCGGGCGAATGATTTACGGAGAAGTAAAATGAAGTTTGTTGATGAAGCGACGATTCTCGTTGCTGCGGGCGATGGTGGCAACGGCTGCGTCAGCTTCCGCCGTGAAAAGTATATCCCTAAAGGCGGCCCGGACGGCGGTGACGGCGGTGACGGCGGCGACGTCTATATGCAGGCCGACGAAAACCTCAATACCCTGATCGATTATCGCTTTGAGAAATCCTTCCGCGCCGAACGGGGTCAGAATGGCCAGAGCCGTGACTGTACCGGTAAACGCGGCAAGGACATCATCATTAAAGTCCCGGTTGGGACGCGTATTATCGACCAGGGCACCGGCGAAACCCTGGGTGATATGACTCACCATGGTCAGGTGCAGATGGTTGCTAAAGGCGGCTGGCACGGCCTGGGCAACGCCCGTTTCAAATCCTCCGTTAACCGTTCTCCCCGGCAGAAAACGATGGGTACCCCGGGTGAAAACCGCGATATCCAGCTGGAACTGATGCTGCTGGCTGACGTCGGTATGCTGGGGCTGCCTAACGCCGGTAAATCCACCTTTATCCGTGCCGTTTCAGCCGCGAAGCCAAAAGTGGCGGATTATCCTTTCACTACCCTGGTGCCGAGCCTGGGCGTGGTACGTATGGACCATGAAAAAAGCTTCGTGCTGGCAGATATTCCTGGCCTGATTGAAGGTGCCTCCGACGGCGCCGGCCTGGGCATCCGCTTCCTCAAGCATCTGGAGCGCTGTCGTGTGCTGCTACACACTATCGATCTGGCACCGATTGACGAATCCGATCCGGTAGAAAATGCACGCATTATTCTGGCTGAGCTGGAAAAATATAGTGATAAGCTGTTTAACAAGCCGCGCTGGCTGGTTTTCAACAAAGTTGACCTGCTGGATGAGGCAGAGGCAGAAGCGCGCGCTAAATCGATTGCAGACGCGTTGGGCTGGACCGACAAATACTATCTGATCTCCGCCGCCAACCGCACGGGGGTGAAAGAGCTCTGCTGGGATGTGATGTCATTTATTATAGCTAACCCGAAAGAAGCGGAGCTTGAGGCTAAACAGCCTGAGAAAGTCGAGTTTATGTGGGATGATTATCACCGTCAGCAGCTTGAAGAAGCGGAAGCAGAAGAAGACGATGATGACTGGGACGATGAGGATGACGAAGGGGTCGAAATCATCTACCAGCACTAGCCACCTTAAGGGACACAGAGCGTGTCCCTTTTTCATTTAGCAATTTTACGTGCTAATTGAGCGTGTGCGGCAGCCAGCAAACGGCATCCAGCCCGCTGCGGTCATTACGGTTGATCAGCCGTAGCTCACCGTGATGAATCTGAGTGATGCGCTGGACAATATTCAGCCCAAGCCCACTGCCGCCGTAGCGCTGATCCATGCGCCGAAACGCCTGGGTCAAATCCTGCGCTGACTCAGCCTCAATCCCTGGCCCCTCGTCACGTACGGTAACGCGTGTACCGCTATTTTCGGGCTGTACGATCAGAGATATAAGGCTGCCCGGCGGGCTGTAGCGGGAGGCATTCTCCAGCAGGTTCCGCAGCATCAGCCGTAGCAGCACGGCGTCGCCCTGGACTTCGAGGTGGGTATCCCCTGAGCGCGCCAGCCTCTGCTGGCGCTGAGCCAGCATTTCTGTCATCTCCTGCTCCAGGGGGTCAAAAATGGCTCCCCAGCTCACCACGTGGTAATGGCCGCTTGCCAGCGCCTGTCCGGCGCGCGACAGCATCAGCAGCTGCTCAATAACGTGCATCAGCTGATCGATGCGCTCAACCAGCATAGGCCCCTGCCTGACACCCTGCTGCTCCAGCAGCTCCAGATGCAGCCGCAGACCAGCGAGCGGCGTACGCAGCTCATGTGCGGCATCAGCAGTAAACAGGCGCTCCTGCTGGAGCGTATGGTCCAGCCTGCCCAGCAGCTGGTTCAGGGCCGTGGTGACGGCAACGATTTCATCCATGTCGGAAAACAGCGGCAGCGGCGTGAGATTGTCAGCCGACCGCTCGCTGAGGCTGGTTTGCAGCGAACGCAGGGGGCGAATAATCCAGCTTATTGCCCAGAATGAGAGCAGCAGGGTGAAGCCCACCATGACCACCGAGGGCAGCAGCAGCGAGGCGATCGCTTCACGAATTTCCCGCTCGACGTGCTCATTACGAGAGTGCGCGGACAACGTCTCATTTACCAGAAAGCCTATCTGCTCACGGCTTTCGTGCCACAGCCAGGCCGCGCTCATAAGCTGGCAGCTCAGCAGAATAAGGGCCAGCATGATCAGCAAGCGCCGACGCATACTGTTCATGCGCGTTCTTCCAGCCGGTAACCTACGCCGCGTACCGTTTTAATCCGATCCTTACCCAGCTTGCGTCGCAGGTTATGAATATGCACCTCAAGCGTATTTGAACCGGTATCATCCTGCCAGCTGTAGAGATCCTGCTGGAGGGTTTCCCGATGTACCGTCTGACCAATGCGCATCAGCATCCTGGTCAGCAGTGCGAACTCTTTCGGGGTAATTTCTACCGGCTGGGTCTCAATAAATACCTGCTGTGAAGAGAGATTGAGTGAGATATCGCCGTGCTGCAAAAGATTATCGCTGCGACCCTGATAGCGTCGAATCAGCGCCCGAACGCGCGCCTTAAGCTCAACCAGAGCGAAAGGCTTAACCAGATAATCATCCGCGCCGGCGTCCAGACCGCCCACGCGATCTTCAAGTGCATCCCGGGCGGTGAGGATTAGCACCGGCAGGTCGATATGCTCTTTACGCCACTTACGCAGCAGATCGCCTCCGTCGCGATCCGGCAGGCCCAGATCCAGAACGATCAGGCTGTACTGACCGCTTTGTAGCAGGGAGCAGGCCTGGGAGCCGGTGACGGCTGAATCGACGGCATAACCCTCAGAGGTTAATGCCTGAACCAGTCCCGCCAGGAGTAACGCATCATCTTCAACTATCAGTAGCTTCATTGTCGTCAGTTATTCTGATAAACATCCTTATAAAGCCGGCTTTCAAAGCGAACCAGCGGAATGCGACGCTGGCGCTGGTCCTCCGGCGGAACGGCATAGCCCGAGAGATACTGGACAAATGCCACGCGTTGCCCGCTGGCGGTGGTCATAAACCCTGCAAGGTTATAAACGCCCTGAAGCGATCCGGTTTTGGCTGAAACCTTGCCGTCAACGCCAGCTTCATGAAGACCACCGCGATAGCGCAAGGTTCCGTCATAACCTGCGAGCGGCAGCATAGAGATGAAATTCAGCTGTTGATCGTTTTGTGCGATGTACTGTAATACCTGCATCATCGTCGCAGGGGATATCAGGTCGTGACGGGACAGACCTGAGCCATCAACCTGTATACTGTTGCCCAGATCGACATTGGCCTTCTGGCGCAGGATCTGACGTACCGCATCCGAACCCGCTCGCCAGGTGCCAGGTACGCCGAAACGCTCATGACCGATGGTGCGAAACACCGTATCAGCAATCATGTTGTCGGACTTCTTAAGCATAATCCTTAGCAGGTCGTGCAGCGGGGCTGACTGCTTTTCAACCAGAACGCTAGCCGGAGGCGTGGCCTGGGTCTGACGGAGTAAATGGCCGGAATAGTCAATTCCCGCCTGCTGTAGCTCGGCCTTAAGCAACGCGCCGGCATAGCTGGCACCGTCCTGAATGGCGAATGCGAGGGGAAGCGGTTCCGCCCGCTGCATCATGCAGCCGGTGAGGGTAAAACGGTTAAGCTCGCCAGGCACGACGTCCAGCTCGCAGTACTGCGCCTCCGATGAGCCTTTGGCGAGCGTACGGACCTGGCTGAACATGTTCACCGGATAATAGGACGCAACGCGAATAAAGGCGTTATCGCCCGCCCGGGGAGCGCTGTAAAGCGAGACCGAAAAGCAGTTGCGATCGACAATAGCCGCTGCGGGGGGCGCACTGAAGCACTGGGTCAAATCGTTCCACGGCCAGCCTGGAGCTTTATCATGGCTGGCAAACACGGACGTATCAATTACCAGGTTGCCCTGAATATGCTGGACACCCTGCTTTTTAAGCGCCGTAACCATGTTTCGCAGGTCCTGTCGCGTCAGGGTGGGATCGCCGCCGAATCGCGCGACCAGATCGCCGCGCAGCGTGCCGCCGCTGAGGGTGCCTTTACTCTCCAGCTGAGTATGAAAACGGAAATCCGGTCCCAGCTGCAATAGCGCAGCCAGCGCGGTTATCACCTTCATCGTACTGGCGGGCAGGGCCATCTGCTTACTGTGATAGTCAATTGAGGGCGAGGATGCGCCGATCTTCTGTACAATCAGCGCCAGGTTCGCGCCGTCGGGTAAATACTGGGTATAGCTCTCGACCGGGGCTGCGTGGGCATTCAGCATAAATGCGCAGGCCAGGCCGGTTACAATTCGTGAAAATCGCATAATCTCGCGTTAACTGGCAGGTGATGCGCATCATACTACGGTGCATCAAGGTGGAAAGTAAACGATGACCCATAAGGAACTCTGGGGTAAAATACGTATCAAAATGCAAAACCTGCCGGGCCCAGAGCATACTCCGGGTCAGGTTTCTTTCGTTTGTAATTCAGTGGCCCGCGCCGCAGAACGCTTTTTCTGCATCAACCTGTCAGGATGACGAAATTTTGCACAGGACAGAGTTTACGAGGTATTGAGATGAATCAGATTCCGATGACGTTAAGGGGCGCAGAAAAACTGCGTGAAGAGCTTGAAGAGCTGAAAACCATTAAACGCCCCAGAATTATTGCCTCAATTGCTGACGCCCGCGAGCATGGCGATTTGAAAGAGAACGCGGAATACCATGCTGCGCGCGAAGAGCAGGGTTTTTGTGAAGGCCGAATCCAGGAAATTGAAGCAAAGCTGTCTAACGCACAGGTCATTGATGTCACTAAAATGAACGCCAATGGCCGGGTTATCTTCGGTTCTACCGTGAGCGTGCTCAACCTGGATAACGATGAAGAGTCAACGTATCGCATTGTTGGCGACGACGAAGCGAACTTTAAGGAGAATCTGATTTCTGTCAATTCGCCAATGGCTCGCGGTCTGATCGGCAAAGAAGTGGATGATGTTGCTGTTATCAAAACGCCAGGCGGCGACGTTGAGTATGAAATCCTTAAGATAAGCTATCTGTGATTTCTGCTACGCTGGATAAACCCGGCGGAATGTAAAAACAGGTAAAAGGCCGCGTCGCGGCCTTTTATCAACATGACGAGCGTGGCACTTTCTGCACCTCCGCGATAAGGCTTAACGAATGGCCTCAGCGTGGAATGGTGATTTTACGCTCTTTCGTTGGACGGTACAGCACCAGCGTCTTGCCGATAACCTGTACGTTAGCTGCACGGGTTTCACGCACGATCGCTTCAACCATAAGGGTCTTGGTCTCACGGTCTTCCGTGGCGATTTTCACCTTGATGAGCTCGTGGTGCTCCAGTGCCTGTTCGATTTCGGCCAGCACTCCTTCGGTCAGACCATTGTTGCCTAACATGACAACGGGCTTCAGTGGATGGGCCAGTCCTTTCAGGTGCTGTTTTTGTTTGGTACTCAGATTCATCGTATTTTTTACTTACATTGGGATTGAAAACGGGTCATTCTACCGCCATCTCGGGTGTATCACCAAATCGGCGTGCTGATTTGCGCGGTTTATTTATCGCATACGTTGAATCATAGTTGGAAATTGTATGACTGGTAAAAAGCGTTCGGCCAGTTCCAGCCGCTGGCTACAGGAACACTTTAGCGATAAATATGTGCTTCAGGCGCAGAAAAAAGGGTTGCGTTCGCGCGCCTGGTTTAAACTTGATGAAATACAGCAGGGTGACAAGCTGTTCAAACCGGGTATGACCGTGGTTGATTTAGGCGCGGCGCCTGGGGGATGGTCCCAATATGTGGTAACGCAGATTGGGTCAAAAGGCAGCGTCATCGCCTGTGATATCCTACCGATGGATCCTATCGTTGGCGTCGATTTCCTTCAGGGCGATTTTCGTGATGAACTGGTGCTGAAAGCCCTGCTGGAACGCGTTGGCGACAAAAAGGTTCAGGTTGTAATGTCGGATATGGCACCCAACATGACCGGTACGCCAGAAGTCGATATTCCCCGGTCGATGTATTTAGTTGAGCTTGCACTGGAAATGTGTCGAGATGTACTGGCACCCAACGGCAGTTTTTTAGTGAAAGTGTTTCAGGGAGATGGCTTTGAAGATTACCTCCGGGAAATTCGCTCCCTGTTTACGAAAGTGAAAATTCGTAAGCCGGACGCCTCGCGCTCTCGTTCGCGTGAGGTGTACATTGTAGCGACAGGGCGCAAACTATAGCCAAAATAGCTGGATGCGCAGCAGGGTGAGAGGGGAGCGACTCCAGGCTTACATTAGTAAGTTGTTGAAGTTAGCGATACCGCTCATCACCGCGGTGATTCCAGATATGATGAATATATAGTACCCTACGCTGTCTGTTAACACAGTTGTAATAAGAGGTTAATCCCTTGAGTGACATGGCGAAAAACCTGATTCTTTGGTTAGTCATCGCAGTCGTGCTGATGTCTGTTTTCCAGAGCTTTGGGCCCAGCGAGTCGAATAGCCGCAGGGTTGATTACTCAACCTTCCTGTCCGAAGTTAATCAGGATCAGGTTCGCGAGGCTCGTATTAACGGGCGTGAAATCAACGTTACCAAAAAAGACAGTAACCGATACACGACCTACATTCCCGTCAACGATCCTAAGTTACTCGATAACCTGTTGACTAAAAATGTAAAAGTGGTTGGCGAACCGCCAGAAGAACCGAGCCTGCTGGCATCGATCTTTATCTCCTGGTTCCCCATGCTGTTACTTATTGGCGTCTGGATCTTCTTCATGCGTCAGATGCAGGGCGGCGGCGGAAAGGGCGCGATGTCCTTTGGCAAGAGCAAAGCTCGCATGCTGACGGAAGATCAGATCAAAACCACCTTTGCCGATGTCGCGGGTTGTGACGAAGCGAAAGAAGAAGTGAGCGAGCTGGTTGAATACCTGCGCGAGCCCAGCCGCTTCCAGAAACTCGGCGGTAAAATCCCGAAAGGCGTGCTGATGGTTGGCCCGCCGGGTACCGGTAAAACGCTGCTGGCGAAAGCCATTGCGGGCGAAGCGAAAGTGCCGTTTTTTACCATTTCCGGTTCTGACTTTGTTGAAATGTTCGTTGGTGTGGGTGCGTCCCGCGTCCGCGACATGTTCGAACAGGCTAAGAAAGCGGCACCCTGCATTATTTTTATCGATGAGATCGATGCGGTAGGGCGGCAGCGTGGCGCAGGTCTGGGCGGTGGTCACGATGAGCGTGAGCAAACGCTGAACCAGATGCTGGTAGAGATGGACGGGTTTGAAGGCAATGAAGGTATTATCGTCATTGCGGCAACTAACCGCCCGGACGTACTTGACCCTGCGCTGCTGCGTCCAGGCCGCTTTGACCGTCAGGTCGTGGTCGGATTGCCGGACGTGCGTGGACGTGAGCAAATTCTGAAAGTGCATATGCGCCGTGTTCCTCTATCGCCGGATATTGATGCTTCAGTGATTGCACGCGGTACTCCAGGCTTCTCTGGTGCGGATCTGGCGAACCTTGTTAACGAGGCGGCGCTGTTTGCAGCCCGTGGTAACAAGCGTGTTGTTTCGATGGTTGAGTTCGAAAAAGCGAAAGACAAAATCATGATGGGTGCGGAACGTCGCTCTATGGTGATGACCGAATCGCAAAAAGAGTCAACGGCATATCACGAAGCAGGCCACGCCATCATTGGTCGGCTGGTGCCTGAGCATGACCCGGTACATAAAGTGACGATTATTCCTCGCGGTCGTGCACTCGGCGTGACGTTCTTCCTGCCTGAGGGAGACGCCATCAGCGCCAGCCGTCAGAAGCTGGAAAGCCAGATTTCGACCCTGTACGGCGGCCGTCTGGCCGAAGAGATCATCTACGGCGTTGAGCATGTTTCTACCGGTGCCTCTAATGACATCAAGGTAGCGACCTCAATTGCACGTAACATGGTTACGCAATGGGGCTTCTCAGAGAAGCTTGGCCCACTGCTGTACGCAGAGGAAGAAGGTGAAGTCTTCCTGGGTCGTTCAGTAGCAAAAGCGAAGCATATGTCTGATGAAACCGCGCGTATTATCGATCAGGAAGTGAAGCTGCTGGTTGAAGGCAATTACCAGCGCGCACGCCGTATTCTGAATGAAAACATGGACATTCTTCACTCAATGAAAGACGCGTTGATGAAGTATGAAACCATTGATGCTCCGCAGATTGACGACCTGATGGCCCGACGTGAAGTGCGTCCGCCAGCGGGTTGGGAAGATCCGGGCACCAACAATTCTGACAGCAACGGTACGCCTAAGGCGCCACGTCCGGTAGACGAACCGCGTACGCCGAATCCAGGCAACACCATGTAAGCAGAGGCGAGCGACAAAGAAATTCTGTCCAGTCTCGAAAAAAGCGAAACCCCGGCACAGTCCGGGGTTTTTTTATGTCCTCGCAGTCACTAAGCTATTGGCCAACCGATATCATACCCCGTTTGGAGAATTCCCCCGCTATGAAGCTTTACGCCCAGGATTCCGTGCTTGACCTGTCGCATCCCCACGTTATGGGTATTTTAAATGTGACGCCTGATTCATTCTCAGACGGCGGCAAGCATAATGAGCTTATCCAGGCGCTGATTCATGCCAATGAAATGATTAATGCCGGCGCGACGATTATTGATATCGGCGGAGAGTCAACGCGCCCGGGGGCCGATGAGGTCAGCGTAGAAGAGGAGCTGGCGCGCGTTATTCCGGTGGTTGAAGCCATCTCGCAGCGCTTTGAAGTCTGGATCTCGGTCGATACCTCAAAGCCTGAGGTGATCAGAGCGTCAGCGCGCGCCGGAGCGCATATTATCAATGATATCCGTTCGCTCAGGGAGCCGGGTGCGCTGGAAGCCGCCTCTGAGACAGGGTTACCGGTATGCCTGATGCATATGCAGGGTGAGCCGCGTACCATGCAGCAGGCGCCAAAATATAGCGATCTGCTTCAGGACGTTGACGCATTCTTTGTTCAGCAGATTGCACGCTGTGAAGCGGCAGGGATTAAAAAAGAACAGCTGCTGCTCGACCCGGGATTCGGTTTCGGTAAGAATCTCTCCCATAATTATCAGCTTTTGGCGCACCTGGCTGATTTCCACCACTTCGGGCTTCCGCTGCTGGTCGGTATGTCGCGGAAAAGCATGATAGGGCAGCTGCTAAACGTTGGGCCATCGCAGCGCCTGACCGGCAGCCTGGCCTGTGCGGTCATCGCCGCCATGCAGGGGGCGCAGATCCTGCGCGTCCATGATGTCAAAGAAACCGTTGAAGCGATGCGGGTCGTCGAAGCAACACTGTCAGCGAAGGAAGACTAAGTTATGAGCAAGCGTAAGTATTTTGGTACCGACGGCATCCGCGGCAAAGTAGGTGAGCCGCCTATCACTCCGGACTTCGTGCTGAAACTGGGTTGGGCAGCCGGGAAGGTGCTGGCAAGAAACGGTTCAAAAAAAATCATCATCGGTAAAGATACGCGTATTTCCGGTTATATGCTGGAATCTGCCCTTGAAGCCGGGCTGGCGGCGGCCGGTCTGTCTGCGGCCTTTACCGGCCCGATGCCGACGCCTGCCATCGCCTACCTGACCCGAACATTCCGGGCCGAAGCGGGCATTGTAATTTCCGCGTCGCATAATCCATTTGATGATAATGGTATTAAGTTCTTTTCCATCGAAGGAACGAAGCTTCCCGATGATGTTGAAGAGGCCATAGAGGCGGAAATGGAAAAACCAATCACCTGCGTCGAATCTGCCGAACTGGGCCGCGCAAGCCGCATCGTTGATGCCGCCGGGCGCTATATTGAGTTTTGCAAGGGCACCTTTCCCAGCGAGCTGAATCTGAACGGCTTGAAAGTCGTGGTGGACTGCGCCAACGGCGCTACCTATCACATAGCGCCTAACGTGCTGCGCGAGCTGGGCGCCACGGTGATATCAATCGGCGTTCAGCCGGATGGCATGAATATCAACAAAGAGTGTGGCGCGACGGACGTGCGCAAGCTGCAGGAACGCGTCCTGGCTGAAAAAGCGGATATTGGCCTGGCCTACGACGGGGATGGCGATCGCATCATGATGGTGGACCACCTTGGCCATAAGGTCGATGGCGATCAGATACTCTATATCATCGCGCGCGAAGGATTACGCCAGGGCCAGCTGCGCGGGGGGGTAGTGGGTACCCTGATGAGCAACATGGGGCTGGAGCTGGCATTGAAACAGCTGGGCATTCCCTTCGCGCGGGCAAAAGTTGGCGATCGCTACGTATTGGAGAAGCTACAGGAAAAGGGCTGGCGCCTGGGGGCAGAGAACTCCGGCCACGTTATCCTGCTCGACAAAACCACCACCGGAGATGGCATTGTGGCGGGTCTACAGGTGCTCACTGCGATGGTACGTAATCATATGAGCCTGCATGATTTGTGTAGCGGTATGAAGCTGCTACCGCAGATACTGGTCAATGTCCGCTTCAGTGGCAGCAACGATCCACTGGCCGACGAACGGGTCACTGCGGCAACCGCCGCCGCAGAAGCCGAGCTGAACGGACGCGGTCGCGTGTTGCTGCGCAAGTCCGGGACCGAACCGCTTATCCGCGTCATGGTGGAAGGTGAGGATGAAGCACAGGTTAACGCGCTTGCACACCGGATCGCCGATGCGGTTAAAGCCGTTTAAAGGCAGAGTACGCGACGCGTAATAAACCGGAATGGGCTGATAAGCCGATATTTCTTCTACCTGGTGGCCGGCCTTTTCCGTTTACTTATTGCGCACTCAACAGCCTTTTGTCGTTTTTTTCTGCAAACGATCGCACGACTGTAAATTGCCCTTGCGTAGGGTGCGCGCTTTGGTTAGTATTCACACCCGCTTCTGATGGGTAGTGGCAACGCTATCTCTCTAAATGGTTTGAAGCTTTTGATGTGCGGTAACCGCGCAAGGAACAGGTTGAATATGTACGAAGCTCTTTTGGTAGTTTTCCTTATTGTGGCGATCGGCCTTGTAGGTTTGATTATGCTGCAGCAAGGTAAAGGCGCTGATATGGGCGCGTCGTTTGGTGCAGGATCTTCCGCAACGCTCTTTGGTTCTAACGGCTCAGGCAACTTTATGACCCGTATGACCGCAGTGCTGGCGGCATTGTTCTTCATCATCAGCTTGATTCTGGGTAACCTCAATAGCAACAAAACTCAGAAAGGAAGCGAGTGGGAAAATCTGACTCAGCCCGCACAGTCGCAGCAGAGCCAGCCAGCTAAGCCGGCAGCGCCGGGTAGCGACATCCCACAGTAAGCAGTAAAAGCAGTAACCATTTCGACGCGACAGAAATAAAAAAGTCGCCTCTTTAGTGCCGTGGTGGTGGAATTGGTAGACACGCTACCTTGAGGTGGTAGTGCCCGCATGGGCTTACGGGTTCAAGTCCCGTCCTCGGTACCAAATCTCAGTATTGCTTGCATTTCGTGCAAGTTTGGCGTAGTATTTGCCACGTTTTCGGACGCGGGATGGAGCAGCCTGGTAGCTCGTCGGGCTCATAACCCGAAGGTCGTCGGTTCAAATCCGGCTCCCGCAACCACTTTCTCTTAGAGTTCTTTTTCAAATATACTGTTTGCACTGATTACTGGCGCATCAATAGCAGTTTTTTGAAAAAAATTCTTTTGGATTGTGCCGAACCGCCAGTGATGGCGTACAGGGTCCAGTCGCAAAAAGCCCCGAATTTTCGGGGTTTTTTGTTATCAGGAAACAGCATACTGGGCTATTAAGCCCTTTTTTTATGTCTTGGGGGTGGGCTTGTCCACATTAGAGCAAAAATTAACAGCGCTGATTTCAGCACCGGTAGAAGCGCTAGGCTACGAACTGGTTGGTATTGAGTTTGTACGCGGTCGCACATCCACGTTGCGCATCTATATTGATAGTGAAGATGGCATCACTGTTGACGATTGTGCCGATGTAAGCCACCAGGTAAGCGCCGTGTTTGACGTTGAAGATCCGATTACCGTCGCTTATACCCTTGAAGTCTCTTCACCAGGCCTGGAGCGTCCTCTCTTCACCGCTAAGCATTATACGCAATTCATCGGTGACGAAGTGAGCCTGGTACTGCGTATGGCCGTACAGAACCGCCGCAAGTGGCAGGGAATCATTAAAGCTGTAGAAGGTGAAATGGTGACTGTTGCCGTTGAGGGTAACGATGAAGTGTTCGCGCTGAGTAACATTCAGAAAGCGAACCTGGTTCCCCACTTTTAAAAGTCCGGATTGAGGCATACCAGGATGAATAAAGAAATCTTAGCTGTTGTTGAGGCCGTATCTAACGAGAAATCCCTTCCTCGCGAGAAGATTTTCGAAGCGCTGGAGAGCGCACTGGCAACGGCAACAAAGAAAAAATACGAGCAAGAAATTGACGTTCGCGTCAGCATCGATCGCAAAAGCGGCGATTTTGACACCTTCCGCCGCTGGGTTATTGTTAATGAAGTGACCCAGCCGACGCGTGAAATCACGCTCGATGCCGCACGTTTTGAAGACGAGTCCCTGGACGTCGGCGGATTTGTTGAGGATCAGATTGAATCTGTCACCTTTGACCGTATCACTACCCAGACCGCCAAACAGGTTATCGTGCAAAAAGTGCGCGAAGCCGAGCGTGCGATGGTTGTGGACCAGTTCCGCGAGCAGGAAGGTGAAATCATCACCGGCGTGGTAAAAAAGGTCAATCGCGACAATATCTCTCTGGATCTGGGCAACAATGCGGAAGCGGTCATTATCCGTGAGGATATGCTGCCGCGCGAAAACTTCCGTCCGGGCGACCGTATTCGTGGTGTTCTGTACGCAGTTCGCCCCGAAGCCCGTGGTGCCCAGCTTTTCGTCAGCCGTTCAAAACCTGAAATGCTGATCGAACTCTTCCGTATCGAAGTGCCGGAAATCGGCGAGGAAGTGATTGAAATTAAAGCCGCCGCGCGCGATCCCGGCTCTCGTGCCAAGATTGCCGTGAAAACCAACGACAAGCGTATCGATCCTATCGGTGCCTGCGTCGGTATGCGTGGTGCGCGTGTTCAGGCAGTGTCCAGCGAGCTGGCCGGTGAGCGTATTGATATCGTGCTGTGGGATGATAATCCCGCGCAGTTCGTGATCAACGCCATGGCGCCTGCGGATGTTGCCTCTATCGTGGTGGATGAAGATAATCACACCATGGACATCGCCGTAGAAGCCGGAAATCTGGCTCAGGCGATAGGCCGTAATGGCCAAAACGTGCGTCTGGCTTCACAGCTGAGTGGCTGGGAGCTGAACGTGATGACGGTCGACGATCTTCAGGCTAAGCATCAGGCTGAAGCCCACGCTGCTATCGATGTCTTTACCAAATATCTTGATATTGATGAAGATTTCGCCACCATGCTGGTTGAAGAGGGCTTCTCCTCACTTGAAGAGCTCGCGTATGTTCCCATCAATGAACTGTTGGAAATCGACGGGATGGATGAAGATACGGTAGAAGCGCTGCGCGATCGGGCAAAAAATGCGTTAACGACCCTGGCGCTGGCAAAAGAAGAGAGCCTGGGTGAAAACCAGCCGGCAGAAGATTTGCTGAATCTGGAAGGTCTGGATCGTGAACTGGCATTTAAGCTGGCGGCGATTGGCGTATGCACGCTGGAAGATCTTGCCGAGCAGGGTGTTGACGATCTGTCAGATATTGAGGGCCTGAGCGATGAACGGGCCGGTGAGCTGATTATGGCTGCACGTAATATCTGCTGGTTCGGCGACGACGCGTAATAAACTGTAAGCAGGAAGGAACAGCATGACAGATGTAACCGTAAAATCGCTGGCCGCAGAGATTCAGACCCCGGTAGAACGCCTGGTACAGCAATTTGCTGATGCAGGGATCCGCAAGTCTGAGACAGATTCTGTGACCCAGCAGGAAAAAGAGACGCTCCTTAGCCATCTGAACCGCGACCATAACGGCGGTTCTGGTAAACTTACTCTGCAGCGCAAAACGCGCAGCACCCTGAACGTGCCGGGCACCGGCGGTAAAAGCAAAGCGGTGCAGATTGAAGTCCGCAAAAAGCGCACCTATGTAAAAGGCGATCCTGCAGAAGCTGCTCAGGCAGAAGCAGAAGAGCAGGCACAGCGTGAAGCGGAAGAACTGGCTCGTCGTGAGGCTGAAGAGAAAGCCGCGCACGAAGCTCAAGAGAAAGCGAAGCGTGAAGCCGAGGAGCAGGCTAAGCGTGAGGCAGCTGATAAAGCCAAACGTGAAGCAGCGGAAAAAGAAAAAGTGAGCAATCAACATACCGACGAAACAACCCGGGCGGCCCAGTCAGACAAAGCCCGCCGCGAAGCTGAAGCCGCAGAGCTGAAGCGTAAAGCTGAAGAAGAAGCGCGTCGCAAAATCGAAGAAGACGCGAAGCGCGT
Organism: Erwinia sp. PPS120; assembly: GCF_047918655.1. GTDB lineage: Bacteria > Pseudomonadota > Gammaproteobacteria > Enterobacterales > Enterobacteriaceae > Erwinia > Erwinia tasmaniensis_A. The sequence goes on from NZ_JBLREF010000001.1 coordinate 82,270, forward strand.
AGCGGAAGAGGCCCGTAAAATGGCGGAAGAAAAAGGCTCAGAGTGGGCTGAAGCGGAAAAAGAAGTCGAAGACACTTCTGACTATCATGTCACCACGTCCACCCACGCGCGTGCCGCGGAAGACGAAAACGATGCCAAGGTAGAAGGCGATCGTCGTACGCGTCCAGCGAAAGCGCCTCGCCAGAAGAAGGGCAACAAGCATTCTGAAGCGAAAACCGACCGTGAAGAAGCGCGCGCGCAGTTCCGCGGTGGTAAAGGCGGCAAGCGCAAGCCAAGCACGCTGCAGCAGGGCTTTAACAAGCCTGCTCAGGCTGTTAACCGCGACGTTGTCATCGGTGAGACTATCACCGTGGCCGAGCTGGCTAACAAAATGGCGGTGAAGGGTTCTCAGGTCATCAAAGCGATGATGAAGCTGGGTGCCATGGCGACCATTAATCAGGTTATCGATCAGGAAACTGCCCAGCTGGTTGCGGAAGAAATGGGTCACAAAGTGACGCTGCGCCGCGAGAATGAGCTGGAAGAAGCGGTGATGAGCGATCGTGACACTCAGGCTGAACGTGAGTCTCGTGCGCCAGTCGTGACCATCATGGGCCACGTTGACCACGGTAAAACGTCTCTGCTCGACTATATCCGTTCGACCAAAGTCGCCTCTGGCGAAGCGGGCGGCATTACCCAGCATATCGGTGCTTACCACGTTGAAACTGACAGCGGTATGATCACCTTCCTGGACACGCCGGGACACGCCGCGTTTACCGCAATGCGTGCTCGTGGTGCCCAGGCGACAGATATCGTCATCCTGGTTGTTGCAGCGGACGATGGCGTTATGCCACAGACGGTTGAAGCTATCCAGCATGCGAAAGCGGCGAACGTGCCGGTTGTTGTCGCGGTGAACAAGTGCGACAAACCTGAAGCTGACCCTGATCGTGTTAAAAACGAACTCACTCAGTACGGGATCATTCCGGAAGTGTGGGGCGGTGAGAACATGTTCGTCAACGTTTCTGCGAAAGCGGGTACCGGTATCGACGACCTGCTGAACATCATCCTGCTGCAGGCTGAAGTTCTGGAGCTGACCGCAGTCCGTCAGGGTATGGCGAGCGGCGTAGTCGTTGAATCCTTCCTGGATAAAGGTCGTGGCCCGGTTGCTACCGTACTGGTGCGTGAAGGTACATTGAACAAAGGCGATATCGTCCTTTGTGGTTTTGAATATGGCCGCGTGCGTGCGATGCGTGATGAGTTAGGGCGTGAAGTCCTGACCGCAGGTCCTTCTATCCCGGTTGAAATCCTGGGGCTGTCGGGCGTTCCGGCGGCAGGTGATGAAGCGACAGTCGTACGCGACGAGAAAAAAGCGCGTGAAGTGGCACTGTATCGTCAGGGCAAATTCCGTGAAGTGAAGCTGGCGCGTCAGCAGAAATCTAAGCTGGAAAACATGTTTGCTAACATGACCGAAGGCGAAGTATCTGAACTGAACATCGTGCTGAAAGCCGACGTACAGGGTTCTGTCGAAGCTATCTCCGACTCCCTGATGAAACTTTCGACTGATGAAGTGAAAGTTAAAATCGTGGGTTCTGGTGTGGGCGGTATCACTGAGACCGACGCCACACTGGCTGCAGCGTCTAACGCTATCCTGGTTGGCTTTAATGTCCGTGCTGATGCCTCTGCGCGCCGCGTCATTGATACTGAAAGCCTGGATCTGCGCTACTACTCCGTCATCTATAATCTGATTGACGAAGTTAAAGCAGCGATGAGCGGTATGCTTGCACCTGAGTACAAACAGCAGATCATCGGTCTGGCTGCGGTACGGGACGTGTTCAAATCACCGAAATTTGGTGCTATCGCCGGTTGTATGGTGACCGAAGGTAACATCAAGCGTCACAATCCTATCCGCGTACTGCGCGACAACGTGGTTATCTATGAAGGCGAGCTGGAATCCCTGCGCCGCTTCAAAGATGACGTCAACGAAGTTCGCAACGGCATGGAGTGTGGTATCGGCGTGAAGAATTACAACGATGTGCGCGTTGGCGATATGATCGAAGTATTCGAAATTATCGAGATCCAGCGTACAATCGATTAATGGTCTCTTGAAAAAGTGACGTATCCGGGAGGCCCAGTGGGCCTCCCGTAGGCTGTGTCCCACCACTAGCTCGCGTCCTGCGTTGTCAGGTTTGAACATAGTCTGCTATGCCCTTCATCTTCCACCTTGATCATGAACTATTGGTATTCCGACGGTCTCAGGATCCAGGGTCGGACACAGCCTTAATCTGGAGAGTTCTAATATGGCGAAAGAATTTGGTCGCCCACAGCGCGTTTCTCAGGAATTGCAGAAAGAGATCGCGATGATTTTACAGCGTGAGATTAAAGATCCCCGTCTGGGCATGATGGTAACCGTGTCAGGCGTCGAAGTTTCACGCGACCTGGCCTATGCCAAAGTGTTTGTCACCTTTCTGAACGATAAAGACGAAGACGCTATCAAAGGTGGCCTGCGGGCGCTTGGCGACGCATCCGGCTATATCCGTTCGCTGCTGGGTAAAGCCATGCGCCTGCGTATCGTGCCTGAGCTAACCTGGTTCTATGACAATTCACTGGTTGAAGGCATGCGCATGTCTAACCTTGTCACTAACGTAGTGAGAAACGACGCCGAGCGTCGTGGCCCTGCGGAAGAAGACAAGGAGGACTGATGAGTCGTCCACGTCGTCGCGGTCGCGACGTCCATGGTGTGCTGCTGCTGGATAAGCCTGGCGGTCTGTCCAGTAATGATGCACTGCAAAAAGTAAAGCGCCTCTTCTCGGCAAACCGCGCGGGTCATACCGGTGCACTGGATCCTCTGGCTACCGGCATGCTGCCAGTTTGCCTGGGCGAAGCCACGAAATTTTCACAGTACCTGCTTGACTCGGATAAGCGCTATCGCGTTATTGCAAAACTGGGACAGCGTACCGATACCTCTGACGCAGAGGGTACCGTCATCAGCGAACGTCCGGTGACGTTTACCGAGCAACAGCTGCTTGAGGCGCTCGACGGCTTCCGTGGGGAAACCCAACAGGTCCCGTCGATGTACTCCGCGCTGAAGTATCAGGGGCGAAAGCTCTATGAGTACGCCCGCGAAGGTATTGAAGTGCCGCGCGAGGCGCGCAGTATCACCGTCTATGATCTGCAGCTTATCCGCTGGGAAGGCGATGAGCTGGAGCTGGAAATCCACTGCTCTAAGGGAACCTACATTCGTACGATTACGGATGACCTGGGAGAACTGCTCGGCTGTGGCGCCCATGTAGCCTATTTACGTCGGCTACAGGTTGCGACCTACCCGGTTGCCAGCATGGTTACGCTTGAGCAGCTGTCGGCGCTGAGTGAAGAAGCGTACGTCAGTGGTAAAACGCCTGCTGATCTGCTGGACCCGCTGCTGATGCCGATGGACAGCCCGGCCGCCGCGTACCCGGAGGTAAACCTCCTGAGTTCGGTTGCCGCTTACTTCAGGCAGGGGCAACCGGTGCAGGCGGGTCATGTTCCTGCTACGGGGCTGGTCCGCGTAACCGAAGGCGAAACGCGCAAATTTATTGGCATGGCAGAAATCGCTGCGGATGGCCGTGTTGCGCCCCGACGGCTGGTCGTGGAATATTCCGACGCGCCATTTGCGAAAGTATCAGGCGCAGAGTAGAATAGCGCGGCTTTACATTGGGTCGCTGAATTAGAGATCGGCACCTGTACATTTATCTTAAATTTGGAGTTGTATCATGTCTCTAAGTGTTGAAACTAAAGCACAGATCGTTGCCGATTACGGTCGCGATGCTAACGACAGTGGTTCTACCGAAGTTCAGGTTGCTCTGCTGACTGCTCAGATTAACCATCTGCAGGGTCACTTCTCTGAGCACAAAAAAGATCACCACAGCCGTCGCGGTCTGCTGCGTATGGTTTCCCAGCGTCGTAAGCTGCTGGATTACCTGAAGCGTAAAGATGTTGCACGTTATACCAGCCTGATCGAGCGTCTGGGTCTGCGTCGCTAAATCTTAGAATCTGCCTTGCCCGGTGCGTTTCAGCGCAATCTGATACGAGAAATGGCTTAAAGGCAGATTTGTGCGAGTTTTGCTAAAAAGGGGCCTCTATGGCCCCTTTTTTCCGCTAAGCGGCAGCATTTTTCGCCAAACTATTGTATTGTTGACACGTGCGATCTTCAGTTGCAGCGTTTCGCGCGGCTAATGAGAGGCTTTGTCCCCGGGGTGGGATTAAGGGTTGTCATTAGTCGCGAGGATGCAAATGAAGATTAAAATTTTTCGGCAGGGTCAGCGCCCTGTCAGAACGTTAAGGATTTAATTTTGCTGAACCCGATCGTAAGAAAATTCCAATATGGTCAGCATACCGTCACTCTGGAGACCGGTATGATGGCTCGCCAGGCCACGGCAGCTGTAATGGTAAGCATGGATGACACTGCGGTATTCGTTACCGTTGTTGGCCAGAAAAAAGCCAAGCCGGGCCAGGGCTTTTTCCCGCTGACCGTAAACTATCAGGAGCGTACCTACGCTGCTGGCCGCATTCCCGGCAGCTTCTTCCGTCGTGAAGGCCGCCCGAGCGAAGGTGAAACCCTGACCTCACGCCTCATTGACCGCCCGGTGCGCCCCCTGTTCCCGGAAGGTTTCGTTAACGAAGTTCAGGTAATCGCGACCGTGGTTTCCGTAAACCCACAGGTCAATCCTGACATCGTGGCGATGATCGGTGCTTCTGCGGCGCTGAGCCTGTCCGGTCTGCCCTTTAATGGTCCTATCGGTGCTGCGCGCGTAGGTTACATTAACAATCAGTATGTGCTAAACCCAACCACCGACGAGCTGAAAGAGAGCAAACTGGACCTGGTTGTTGCTGGTACTCAGGGTGCCGTGCTGATGGTTGAGTCTGAAGCCGAAGTGCTGAGCGAAGATCAGATGCTGGGTGCGGTGGTTTACGGTCACGAGCAGCAGCAGATAGTTATCGACCAGATCAACTCTCTGGTTGCCGAAGCCGGTAAACCACGCTGGGACTGGCAGCCAGAGGCCGTAAACGAATCTCTGACCAGCCGTATTGCCGCGCTGGCTGAATCTCGCCTGAGCGATGCTTATCGCATCACCGAGAAGCAGGAGCGTTACGATCGCGTTGGCGTTATCAAGAGCGAAGTGACCGCTGCGCTGCTGGCTGAAGACGAAAGCCTGAACGAAGGTGAAATCAGCGATATTCTGCACGGTCTGGAAAAAGACGTCGTACGTAGCCGCATTCTTCGTGGCGAACCGCGCATTGACGGCCGTGAAAAAGATATGATCCGTGGTCTGGACGTGCGCACTGGCGTACTGCCGCGCACTCACGGTTCTGCGCTCTTCACCCGTGGTGAGACGCAGGCGCTGGTTACCGCTACCCTGGGTACCGCACGTGACGCACAGAACCTCGATGAGCTGATGGGCGAGCGTACCGACAACTTCCTGTTCCACTACAACTTCCCTCCGTACTCCGTCGGTGAGACCGGTATGGTAGGTTCACCTAAGCGTCGCGAGATCGGCCACGGCCGTCTTGCCAAGCGCGGCGTACTGGCCGTGATGCCGAAGGGTGATGCGTTCCCTTACACAGTACGTGTGGTGTCTGAAATCACTGAATCAAACGGCTCATCGTCAATGGCGTCCGTGTGTGGTGCTTCTCTGGCGCTGATGGATGCCGGCGTGCCAATTAAGGCCGCAGTTGCAGGTATCGCCATGGGCCTGGTGAAAGAGGGTGAAAACTTCGTCGTTCTCTCCGATATCCTGGGCGACGAAGATCACCTGGGTGACATGGACTTTAAAGTGGCCGGTAGCCGTGAAGGTATCACCGCGCTGCAGATGGACATCAAAATTGAGGGCATCACCCGCGAAATCATGCAGGTGGCGTTGAACCAGGCTAAAGGTGCGCGTCTGCACATCCTGGGCGTGATGGAGCAGGCGATCAGTACCCCGCGCGGCGACATCTCTCAGTTTGCTCCGCGTATCCATACCATCAAGATCAGCCCGGACAAAATCAAAGACGTCATCGGTAAAGGCGGCTCGGTTATTCGTGCGCTGACCGAAGAAACCGGCACCACCATCGAGATCGAAGATGACGGTACGGTGAAAATTGCTGCAACCGACGGCGATAAAGCGAAATTCGCTATCCGTCGTATCGAAGAGATCACGGCAGAAATCGAAGTGGGCCGTATCTACAACGGTAAAGTGACCCGCATCGTTGACTTTGGTGCCTTCGTCGCCATCGGTGGTGGTAAAGAAGGTCTGGTGCACATTTCTCAAATCGCTGACAAGCGCGTAGAGAAAGTAACCGACTATCTGCAGATGGGTCAGGAAGTGCCGGTGAAAGTGCTGGAAGTTGATCGCCAGGGCCGCGTACGCCTGAGCATCAAAGAAGCGACCGAGCAGTCTGAACCAGAAGCGGTAACCCCTGCTGTTGCCCCGGCACCAGAAGCGGAATAAAGTCATACTATTAAGCTCTCCGTGTGCGTCACGGAGAGCTGTTTCATCGCGAGGGCAGGACGCGTCACCTTGTGCATGGCAAGCGGATGAACGGACTACCATCCTATTGTTTGTATTCGGGAGTGGGAAATGAAGCCTTTTTTGCGCTGGTGTTTCGTTGCGACAGCTTTAACGCTGGCAGGATGCAGCAACTCTGATTGGCGTAAGAACGAGGTCCTGGCCGTACCTTTGCAGCCCACGCTGCAGCAGGAAGTCATTCTGGCGCGCATGGAACAGATACTTGCCAGTCGTGCCCTTACCGATGATGAACGCGCACAGCTGTTATATGAGCGCGGAGTGTTGTATGATAGTTTAGGTTTGAGGGCACTGGCGCGAAATGATTTTTCACAAGCGCTATCTGTCAGACCGGATATGCCTGAAGTATTCAATTACTTAGGCATATATTTAACGCAGGCAGGCAACTACGATGCTGCCTATGAAGCGTTTGATTCTGTACTTGAGCTTGATCCAACTTACAATTACGCACATTTAAACCGCGGTATCGCCCTGTACTACGGCGGAAGGTTTAAATTGTCGCAAGATGATCTGCTGGCGTTTTATCAAGACGATCCTAACGATCCTTTCCGTAGCCTGTGGCTCTATCTCGACGAAAAAGAGATAAATGCCGACAAGGCCAAAGTTGCGCTACAACAGCGTTACGACAAAGCGGTCAGAGATCAATGGGGATGGAATATTGTCGAGTTCTACCTGGGCAACATCAGCGAAAGTACGCTGATGGAACGTCTCAAGGCAGATGCAACGGATAACACCTCGCTCGCTGAACATCTCAGTGAAACCAACTTCTATTTAGGTAAACACTACCTAAGTCTGGGGGAGAAGGACAACGCAGAAGCGTTGTTCAAGCTGACGGTCGCTAACAACGTACATAACTTCGTTGAGCACCGATATGCATTGTTGGAGCTGGCCTTACTCGGCCAGACACAAGACGATTTATCAGAATCTGACCAGCAATAGCTGACGAACTAATATTGCCTTTTTTTCGAAAAGTCATCATCTTAGCGGATGAGGGCCTTTTTGTTCGTCGAGACCACTAATTTGAGCCGGTTCACACTTTTTGATGAAAATGACTAAATGTTTTCACGACGAGTTATGTAGACTGGCCGCCGCAATCTAAGAGGCACGTGTACTACATGACTGATATTGAAACCACTTTTGCTGACCTTGGCCTGAACGCTGAACTCCTTGAATCACTGAACGGTATGGGCTACGTAAAGCCTTCTCCAATCCAGGCTGAGTGTATTCCTCACCTGCTGGCTGGCCGTGATGTGTTGGGTATGGCGCAGACCGGGAGCGGTAAAACCGCAGCGTTCTCGCTGCCACTGCTTCACAATATTGATAGCAACCTGAAAGCACCGCAGATCCTGGTGCTGGCACCAACGCGTGAGTTGGCGGTTCAGGTTGCAGAAGCCGTAACTGATTTCTCCAAGCATATGCGCGGTCTTAACGTGGTGGCCCTTTACGGCGGCCAGCGTTACGACGTACAGCTGCGCGCCCTGCGCCAGGGACCACAGGTTGTGGTGGGTACGCCTGGACGCCTGCTTGACCACCTGAAACGCGGCACGTTAGATCTGTCTAACCTGCGCGGCCTGGTGCTGGACGAAGCTGATGAAATGCTGCGTATGGGCTTCATCGAAGACGTTGAAACCATCATGTCCCAGATGCCAGCGAATCATCAGACCGCGCTGTTCTCGGCCACCATGCCAGAAGCGATTCGTCGTATCACTAAACGCTTTATGAAAGATCCTCAGGAAGTGCGCATTCAGTCAAGTCTGACTACGCGTCCTGATATCAGCCAGAGCTACTGGACGGCTTACGGTCGTAAAACTGACGCCCTGGTGCGCTTCCTTGAAGCCGAAGACTTTGATGCGGCCATCATCTTTGTGCGTACCAAAAACGCGACCCTGGAAGTGGCTGAAGCCCTGGAACGTAGCGGCTATAACAGTGCAGCACTGAACGGCGATATGAACCAGGCTCTGCGCGAGCAGACGCTGGAGCGCCTGAAGGATGGTCGTCTGGATATTCTGATCGCGACTGACGTTGCAGCCCGTGGTCTGGACGTTGAGCGTATCAGCCTGGTGGTTAACTTTGATATCCCAATGGATGCGGAGTCATACGTTCACCGTATCGGCCGTACCGGTCGTGCAGGTCGTGCTGGCCGTGCGCTGCTGTTCGTTGAGAACCGTGAGCGTCGTCTGCTGCGTAATATCGAACGCACCATGAAGCTGACGATCCCAGAAGTTGAACTGCCGAATGCAGACCTGCTGGGCGAGCGCCGTCTGGCTAAATTTGCCGCTAAAGTTCAGCTACAGCTGGAAAGCAGCGACCTGGACCTGTACCGTGCTCTGCTGGCTAAAATGCAGCCGGAAGAAGACCTGGATATGGAAACGCTGGCCGCCGCTCTGCTGAAAATGGCTCAGGGTGAACGTCCGCTGATCGTGCCTGCCGATCCGGCACCGCGTCCGCGTCGTGAGTTCAAAGAGCGTGACGACCGCCGTGGCGACCGTCCCGATCGTGGTCCACGTGAAAACCGTGAAGGTGGCGATCGTCCACGTCGTGAACGTCGTGACGTTGGCGATATGGAAGTTTACCGTATTGAAGTGGGTCGCGATGACGGCGTGGAAGTTCGCCACATCGTCGGTGCGATTGCGAATGAAGGTGACATCAGCAGCCGTTACATCGGTAACATCAAGCTGTTTGGTACTCACTCAACCATCGAGCTGCCGAAGGGTATGCCCGGTGACATTCTGACGCATTTCACCCGCACGCGTATTCTGAACAAGCCGATGAATATGCAGCTGATTGGTGATGCACAGCCACGCAGCAACGAACGTGGCGGTGAGCGTCGCGGTTCCGGTGCTCCATCACGCGGCGGCTTCGGTGCCCGTGACGGTGCCCCTCGTGGCGATCGTCCTGAAGGCGCACGTCGCTTCAGCGACCGTAATGGCGGCGGTGAGCGTCGTGGCGGCGGTGCAGGCCGTGGTCCACGCCGTGAAGAGGGTGGCGCAGCGCCAACCCGTCGTCGCGACGCATAATCGCATCAGGGTTTAACAACCCTTAATGCTAAAAACCGGTCACACTGTGTGGCCGGTTTTTTTTTGCTCCGATAACGTCGCGCTTTGCCATCCTCTCCTCTCATCCAGTAATGCGGAAGGATTGCTGCTGTCAGATCGACTGCCAGGCTTCCATCGCCAGCGCAAAGGAGTGCAGTCGCGCCTGCTGGTCAAAAATCTGCCCATTAATCATGATTTCATCGGCCTCCGTCTCACGCAGCAGTGATACCAGACCCTGGCGCACTTTATCCCTGTCACCCACCACCGACATACTCAGCGCCTGCTGCACACCATACTGTTCTGATGGCGACCACAGATTATCCATATTTTCCACCGGCGCCGGCAGTGGGCCAGGCCGACCACGGCGCAGATTGATAAACTGCTGCTGCATGGAGGTAAACAGGAATCGGGCGTCTCGCTCACTGTCGGCGGCGATAACGTTAACGCAAATCATCGCATGAGGCTTTTGCAGCCGTGCGGATGGCGTAAAGTCTTCCCGATAGAGGTGAAGCGCCTGGAAAAGCAGGTCTGGCGCAAAGTGTGAAGCAAAAGCAAACGGCAGTCCCAGCTTAGCCGCAAGCTGAGCGCTGTAGAGGCTGGAACCAAGAAGCCAGACCGGGATCTTCAGTCCCAGACCCGGCACCGGCTGTACGGCCGGACGCTCATCCCCGGCGGCATCAAACCAGCTAATCATCTCCTGCACGTCAGCGGGGAAATTATCAACATGACCGCCCATATGCCGACGCAGCGCCATCATGGTGCGCTGATCGGAACCCGGCGCGCGGCCCAGCCCTAAATCAATACGGCCCGGATAGAGAGACTCCAGCGTGCCGAACTGCTCAGCAATGACCAGAGGGGCATGATTAGGCAGCATCACACCGCCTGAGCCAAGCCGTAGCGTCTGCGTATTCGCCGCAAGAAAGCCAATCAGCACCGAGGTGGCGGCACTGGCGATACCGGACATATTGTGATGTTCGGCCAGCCAGTAGCGATTGTAACCCAGCTTTTCGGCCTGCTGTGCCAGTGTAAGAGAGGTCCTGAACGCATCAGAGGCGGCTGCACCCTGCGGAATAGGCGCCAGATCGAGGATCGACAGGGGGACGTTTTTTATATCGGACATAGTCGCTCACTTTTTTTGAAGGGCCGGAAATAACCCTCATCCTTCAAATTGCAGGTATGCTGGCTGTTATCTTGCCGGTCGCCACGCTTTTCAGTAAGGGGCGGTACTTTGGCGTCCGCCCCATGCAATTCGATAACCGAAGGTTACGTACAGGTGCAAGCAGATAGCCTGGACGATTTTTTGATAAAAGGATTGGCAGTTTGCAGCACTTTACCTTTTACCAGCCAGTCCTGGCGCACAATCTGCCCTGATAAGGCGTGACCCGGGCTATGCGTGAGTATGACTTATCATTCGCCCGGGTAAAACCGCATTTATTGTTAGCGGGGATGAGCAGACGACAACCCGCCCGGTTTTAGCTGACAAGCTCCAGTCCGGCGACCTGGCGCCAGTAGCCATTACACTGCCTGTGAGATTGCAGCGATAAGGGATGCTTACCCGTTTCGTTGGCGCGAAATGCATCCACCATCGTCAGCGTCTCTGTCCCCTGGGGAGATAAGCGGACAATATCCACCCGCCCCTGCATCGAAATCAGCTCATTGCCCAGGTTATAGCAATAACCACTCATCGTCTGAATACCATTAAGCACAAATACCAGCTGATCTTCCTGCGAATAAAGTTTTCGCCCAAGCGGGTGCTCACTACAGCAGGTCTGACAGTCGTCTTTGCCGCGGTTCTCCGCCCTGGCGGTAAAGCAGCGGGCAGAATAAGCCAGCGGTAGATGGCCATAACCCAAAACTTCCACCTCAAACCGGTTGCGTATGCCCAGCGTCTCGCACTGCGTCAGCAAGTTGTCCAGCCAGTCGCGGGACAGCTCAACCGGCATACACCAGCGCACCATACCCATTTTTAACAGCAGACGCAGCGTAACGGCGTTGTAGCAGTTCAGCGCATGGCCGGCGACGAAGGGCAGACCCGCTTCCGCGACCATATTGACCGTTCCCATATCGTTAGCTTCGAGAAGGAATTCGCCGTTATCCACATAGCGTTTCAGCTCAACCAGTTCTGAAGGGGACTGAACCAGCGCCAGGCTGGTCAGTACCACCTGCTTGCCCGCCGCAGCCAGCGCTTTCGCCATCGCCATCCAGTCTGCCATTTTGGTTGCCCGACGTTTGCTGCATACGGCTTCACCCAGATAGACGATCTCTGCACTGCTGCTGGCAGCGGCCTGATAAAAATCCTGTAGCGTCTCAGTTGGCCAGTACCAGAGTACCGGGCCTAATGCGTATTTCATGGGGTATCCTACTGCCATTGACGATGGTAGGCGCCCAGCGTGGTCTGTGTTCCTTCGCTGAGTGCGCTGAGCGTATTCATCCAGTTCTGCTGAGCGGTAAAACCGGCGGGATCGGCCCTGCATCGATCGATAGCCTGACGCCAGACGCGCGTAACCTGTTCCACGTAGGCCGGGCTACGCTGGCGGCCCTCAATTTTTACCGAGGCGATATTAGCGGCCAGCAGTTCCGGGAGTAGCGCAAGAGTATTCAGGCTGGTTGGCTCTTCCAGCGCGTGATAGCGTGCCCCGTCTAAACGATAGCGGCCCTTACACAGCGTTGGGTAACCTGCATTTTCCGTGGCGTCATAGCGATCGATTAGCACCTCATTCAGCCGCGACTCCAGCCCGCCGGGCGTCTGCTGCCAGCGAACATAGCGGGCGGGCGAGCAGGCGCCGACGGTATTGGGGGATTCACCGGTCAGCCATGAAGAGAGGAAACAGCGTCCTTCTGCCATGATGCACAGGCTGCCAAAGGCGAAGACCTCCAGCGGAACGGGGGTGACGCGCGCCAGCTGGCGCACCTGATGCATAGAGAGCACCCGGGGCAGGACGACCCGGGCGACATCGAAATTGCGCTGATAGAATTTGATTGCCTCGACGTTGGTCGCCGAGGCCTGAACCGAAACGTGCCGCTCAATATGCGGATAGCGTTCAGCGGCGTACTCCAGCATGGCGATATCTGCCAGGATCAGCGCATCCACGCCGACGCTCGCGGCCATATCCACCGCATACTGCCAGCGCTCATAGCCGCTGGGATGCGCAAAGGTGTTGATTGCGACATGTAGCTTGCGTCGGTGCTGATGAATGTACCCGGCCGCCTCCTTCAGCCGCTTCCCGGTGAAATTCAGGCCCGCGAAGTGACGGGCGTTGGTGTCATCCTTCAGGCCAACATAAACGGCGTCTGCTCCGTTTTCGACCGCAGCCTTTAGTGCGGGCAAATTTCCCGCAGGGCAAAGCAGTTCCATATTACGCTTCCGTACAAACGATAGAATCCGTGAGTGTAAACAGGGAAACGATGAGAACTTTTGATTTAAGGCAGCTAATGGCGTAATGATGGGCAATGGATTTAATGCCAAAATTCTGTAGAGTTCGCACACTTTACTGATCCATTCGTCAGATTCGTTTTGCCAGTGTGGCAAAATAGTCAAAACTCATACGTAAGGAGTAATAATGGTGTTGAACCCATTATGTGCAAAAATTGTCCGCAAGGGGCCACAATTTTTGCGCATTCCGCTGCAGCTGGCCCCTTCAGCACTCAAAAAACAGTGCCTGCAACAGCTGTTGAGCTGGCAGTTTCAACATGCTCTGGCCGAAGGTGATCTAGACTTTCTTGAGGGGCGTGGGTTAGGCATTGAGATCCGCGATCTGGGCCTGAGCTGGGTCACCACTCTTGAGCAGGGGAAATTGCAGGTTGTCGAACGGGAAGAGGCCGACGTCTGGTTCCGCGGTGAGGCTAACGATCTGCTGCTGGTGACTGCCCGCCGGCAGGACCCCGATACGCTGTTCTTCCAACGTCGTCTGGTGATTGAGGGCGACACTGACCTGGGACTCGAAGTGAAGAATCTGATGGATGCGATGGAACCTGAACATATGCCCGCGCCGCTGCGTTTCGGACTGATGCAGCTGGCCAGGCTGATTGAGGCGGGACTCACTGAGGACGCGACTTCCCCTGCGGATCGCGCAGGTGCGCCATGTTGATTCGTACTGAAATCGGGATAGACGCCGCCCGGATCGACGCGCTGCTACGGCGCTGTTTTGCGACAGCCAGAGAGGCGGAGCTGGTTCAGCAGCTGCGTGAGGATGGGCTGCTGACGCTTGGCGTGGTGGCGACCGATGATGAAGGCCAGGTGCTGGGCTACGCGGCATTCAGCCCGGTCACCCTTAATGGCGAGGATCATCAATGGGTCGCCCTTGCGCCGCTGGCGGTGGAAGAGAGCAGCCGCGGTGACGGGCTGGCTAAACAGCTTATTTATGAAGGGCTGGATACGCTTAATGAATTTGGCTATGCCGCCGTCGTCGTGATGGGCAACCCGGGTTTTTATGGTCACCTGGGCTTTGAACCGGCAGCCCGCCATCAGCTCCACTGCCGCCTGCGCGGCGCGGAAGCGCTCCAGGTCTACAAACTGGCCGACGAGGCGCTTGTTCAGGCAGAGGGTCTTATTGAGTACGCCGCTCCCTTCGCTGAGGCCTGAGACGCTGCCGCCTGGAACGAGCGCGTTCGGCGGCATCCTGCCCTGTGAGCACAGGTTCAGCCGCCCCGGAGATCCTCCAGCCAGGCGGTGAGAGAGTCAGGCTGGTGCACCACCAGCCTGACTTTGTCGCTTTTCCTGAGCTGCTTAACCTGGTACTCCAGTTTTGACGCACTTGAGCGATCGCCCGCTTCGCAGTGGAACAGCAGTTCCAGAGGGCCTTTACCCCGTAATGCCCTTGCACCTTTACCCGACTGATGCTGCAAAAAACGCCGCACGACGTCAGTGGTGATCCCGGTGTACAGCGCTCCGCTGCGGGTCCGTAAAATGTAGAGTCGCCATGGCGCGGCTTCGCTGCTGTTCATCACGTCCTTCTGTTCTGTTTATCCCCGTATCTGAGGGGTGATAAGGGGGATTCTAGCAGCTTCCTGCCCGAGGAGAAGTCTTACCCGGCGCTGTGGCTGGCTATGCAGGGGGCGCGTGTGGCAAAGTGGGCTTTTTCAGGGAGACTACTATGTCCGATACCGCAATGCCCGCCGCCATCAGCCGTTTTCTAAAAAAACAGCATGTACTGTCCTTATGTTCAGGGGCGCCCGTCTGGTGCGCTAACTGTTTTTACGTCTTCGACTCCGAGAGCGGTGTGTTCTGGCTGATGACCGAAAAGCACACGCGGCACGGGGCGCAAATGCTACGTGACCCCCGGGTGGCCGGCACGATTAACGGGCAGCCTAAATCGGTATTGCTAATCAAAGGCGTACAGTACGCCGGACGTATCACGCTGCTGGAAGGCGATAAGGAAAAGGCAGCACGCAGCGCCTATGTGAAGCGTTTTCCGGTGGCGATAAAAGCGTCAGCTCCGCTGTGGGAAATCAGGCTTGATGAAGTGAAAATGACCGATAACGCGCTGGGGTTCGGCAAAAAACTCAGCTGGATACGGCAGGAAACGGAGTAAAAAACCGGGCGTACCCGGTTTTAATACGGACTGGGAATTCCGGTATTAAGGCCGCTCGGAAATTCCGGTGTGAATGGAGCAGGAATTTCAGAGCCGATCGGGAAAATTCAGTGCGGCTCAGGAGATTTCAAGAATACGCAGAGCTTCCTGATTAAACGCGGGTAAATCGTCCGGCGTACGGCTGGTCACCAGCCTGTCGTTGTCGACGATAACCTCTTTATCGTGGAAGTCTGCACCGGCATTTTTCAAATCAATGGCGATGGCTTTTACCGAGGTCATTTTGCGGCCGCGCACCGCGTTGGCACTGATTAACAGCTGTGGCCCGTGGCAGATAGCGAATACCGGCTTGCCCAGCGCGACAAAATCTTTAGTGAAGTTCACAAAGCGATCGTCGCCGCGCAGGCTGTCAGGGGAGTGACCACCCGGTAGCAGCAGTGCATCAAACTCAGCGGCATGAACCTCATCAATGCTCTTATCGATTTTTACCTTAGCCTGGCCCTGTTTACCGGTAACAGTTTTTCCGGCCTGCTTTTCAATGGTGACAACCTGGTGTCCCGCTTTGGTATAGGCTTCAGCAGGGGACGTGAATTCTGAATCTTCGAACTCATCTGTAATTAATACCGCGATCTTCTTACTCATCGTTTCCTCCGGTGTTTTAACGCTGACAATGCCCTTAAGTGTGGTTGGTCATTCTGAAAAATCAAGTCGGAGGGGTAGGTTTGCTCTGCAATTTGCTGATTTCATCCTGATAATCTGCGGTCCGGGTTAAGTAGTGAATCACCTGATTGCTGCTACCTCGCCACAGCAGCGCCGGATCCTTCAGCGCCTCGACAAATTTGCCGTCAATCAGCACGTCAATCAGCCGCACCACCTCCCGCTGGGCGTCGCTCAGGTCGGCGAGACGGTAGCCGGTCCACAGCCAGATATCTTTCCCGCTACACTCGCGACGTATGCGTTTCACCAGCCTGAGTATGTCGGCAACGTTGGCGGGATGCAGCGGATCGCCGCCGGAAAGCGACAGACCCTGACGCGGAATGCGGCTGTCATTAAGATCGGCGATCAGGCGTTCTTCATGCAAAAGCGTGAAGGGAACGCCGGAGTTCACCCGCCAGGTGCATTTGTTGTAGCACCCGGCGCAGCGGTGTTCGCAGCCTGCTACAAACAGCGTACAGCGCGTTCCCGGCCCGTTAACGATATCTACCGGAAAATACTGATGAATATTCATCCCAGCTGGCCGGTGTCCATATGCTTAACGCGACGCCTGACCTCTTCCTGCTTGCCCGCGTTAAACGGACGCGCATCCGGGCTGCCGAGATAGCCACAGACCCGCCGGGTAACCGAAACGCGGGAGGCATCGTGATTACCGCACTTCGGGCAGGTAAAGCCTTTACTGGTACAGGAAAATTCGCCGGTGAAGCCACAGTCATAGCATTCGTCGATAGGCGTATTGGTGCCGTAGTAGGGAATGCGGCTGTAGCTGTAATCCCATACGTCCTCCAGCGCCTTCAGGTTGTGCTGAATATTGGGATATTCGCCGTAGCAAATAAAACCCCCGTTCGCTAACGGCGGGTAGGCCGCTTCAAAATCAATTTTATCGTAGGGGTTAACCTTCTTCTCCACATCCAGATGGAAGCTATTGGTGTAGTAGCCTTTATCGGTTACCCCGGCAATAATGCCGAACTCGGCGGCATCCAGGCGGCAGAAGCGATCGCACAGATTTTCGCTTGGCGTACTGTACAGGCTAAAGCCATAGCCGGTTTCTGCTTTCCATGCATCCACGGCGTTACGCATATGGCTGACGATCGCCACGGCTTTTTCGCGCAGCAGCGGATCGTCAAAGAGGTGGGTTTTACCGCCGCTAAGGGCGTTGATGGCCTCGTGAATGCCAATGTAGCCGAGAGAAATAGAGGCTCTGCCATGTTTGAAGATATCGGCGACGTTATCATCTGCCTGTAGCCGCACGCCGCAGGCGCCCTCCATATACAAAATAGGGGCAACGCGCGCTTTAACGTTCTCCAGCCGGGCAATACGGGTAAGCAGCGCTTTTTTCGCCAATAGCAGCCGCTTATCCAGCAGCGTCCAGAATGCCGTCTCATTCCCTTTCGCTTCCAGGGCTATACGCGGCAGATTCAGACTGATCACCCCGATATTGTTCCGGCCTTCATGAACCTGGCGGCCATCCTCTTCCCATACCCCTAAAAAGCTCCGACAGCCCATCGGCGTTTTGAACGATCCGGTGACTTCCACCACCCGATCGTAATTGAGAATATCCGGGTACATACGCTTGCTGGCGCACTCCAGCGCCAGCTGTTTAATGTCGTAATTCGGATCCTGCGGCGAGCGGTTCACACCTTCTCTGATGGCAAACACCAGCTTGGGAAATACTGCCGTTTTGTGATTTTTCCCGAGCCCGGCGAGCCGGTTGCGCAGGATGCACTGCTGTACCAGCCTGGCCGCCCGGCAGGTTCCCAGGCCAAAACCAAAGGTGACAAAAGGCGTCTGGCCATTGGCCGTGTGCAGGGTGTTCACCTCGTACTCCAGCGACTGAAAAGCATCGAAGCACTCTTTTTCGGTGCGGTTTTGCGCGTAGCCTTCGACATCGGCAATCTGCCATTCCCGCGCCGTGGCGCGGTGTTTCTCCAGGCTGGCTTCGACAAAGGGCGCCAGCACCTCGTCAATGCGGTTAATAGTGGTGCCGCCATATATATGGCTGGCGACCTGAGCGATAATTTGCGCGGTGACAGCGGTCGCGGTCGATATGGATTTAGGCGGTTCTATCTCGGCATTGCCCATCTTAAATCCCTGCGTCAGCATGCCTTTCAGATCGATTAACATACAGTTAAACATCGGGAAAAAGGGCGAATAATCGAGATCGTGATAGTGGATCTCACCGCGCTCATGGGCCAGCACGACGTCGCGTGGCAAGATATGATCGGTGGCGTAGTGTCTGGCGACAATTCCCGCCAGCAGATCGCGCTGGGTAGGTATGACTTTACTGTCTTTATTGGCATTCTCGTTCAGCAGGGCGGGATTGGACTGTTCGATCAGGCCGCGGATGGCGCTATTCAGTTTGCCGCGCAGTTCGCGAGCGATATCACGGTCGTGGCGATACTCAATATAGGCGCGGGCCAGTTCCGGGTAAGGCCCGGTCATAAGCTGATTTTCTACCGTCTGCTGGATATCGTGAATATCTACGCTGTGCTGTCGCTGCAGCTGCTGGCTTATCTGGCTGGCGACTGTAATGCAGTAACGCTTATCATCAATATCTGCCGCCTGAGCCGCGCAGAGAATGGCATCGCGAATGCGTGTTTCATCAAACGCCACCTTACAGCCATCCCGTTTTATTACCCTGGATAACATGCCGTGCTCCCAACCCTGATATCTATATATAGAATGAGAGTGGCATATTAAACGCAACATGTAGGGTTTTGCTTAATATAACTGCGGTTTTATTGACCTGAAACAAAGATAATTGATCGCGGTATTTTCGCTAACCCTTCGTGCCCGACGGGAGGATATCTCCCGCCGTCACGGCGATGCTGCCAGGGCCTTTGCCGCTGTTCCGCGCATTTTTTCGCTGGCAAATCGCGTAACACGGTTGCATTACAGGGGCCGGGATCCATATTATTGCCTGTTATGCTGAGCAGCTATGCCCCTGCTCGGGTCATTCCGGGATACTGTCTGATGCCGTCTGTAACATATAACGAAAACCAGGTTAGCCGATGGATCGGTGCGCGCACCGTTGCCAGAGCGAAAGGCCTGGTGGAAAAAGCGCAGAATATCCAGTGGCAAAGCGATCTGTTGACTGGCGAGGTGCCCGGACGCACCGTCGAACCCTTCCAGGTGATGGTGCACTTCAGCCTGCCGCAGGGAAAGCTGCATGCCAGCGGGGAATGTACCTGCCCGGTTAAAAATAACTGCCGCCATGTGGCGGCGGTGATGCTGGCGAACCTGCGTCAGCGGCGAGCGGCGGCGGGCGATCTTCCCTCCGATCTCCTCTCTGCTGAACCGGTGCCCGTGCTCCGGCTGGAATCACGTTCAAAATTCATCAGTGGATTTGGCCGCTACGGTCATCGTCAAAAACGTCTGGATTTTGCCGCTGTCTCCTTTGATTACGCCGGGGTTCAGGTCACAGCGGGCAGCCCCGAAAGGCGCTTTGCTGATGCCAGGGGTAAACTCTTTAACGTTCAGCGTCGGGCTGAGTCCGAACAGGCGTGGCTGCAACAGATTAGCGAAGCAGGGCTGGAGGCTATCCCCGGCGCGCATATCTATACGCCAATCGGCGCGCCGCTGCCGCCGACCCTTTTTGCGCCAGCCTCCCCGGCCGGATGGCGCACGTTAATCGACGTGACGCTGCCAGCACTGCGCCGACGAGGCTGGAAGGTGACGGTTGATGACGACTTCACCTGGAACTTCACCGCCATCAGCGCGATCAATGGTCGGGCAGAGCAGGGTAGCGATGGCTGGTTTACTCTGCACCTGGAGGCCCAGGCAGGACGCAGAAAGCAAAACTTACAGCCACTGCTCGCCTCACTCTTTCAACAGGATCGCCGCTGGTTTGCCGGCAATCTCGCCTTAATCCCCGACGATGAAGCCATTGAACTGCGTGGTGACCGGAATGCGCGCTGGCAGCTCACGGCCGGCCAGCTTAAACCGGTAGTGGGTAACCTGATCGACCTCTTCACTCAGGGGGCAGATACCCCGCTGCGGCTGCCGCCCTATGAAGCGGGCAGATTAGCCGCACTGAGCGATACGGGGCGCTGGCAGTATCATGGCGATAGCGGCGTCCGGCAGCTTGCTGAGCGTCTGCGCAGCGGAGAGGGCATTCAGCCCGTCGCCCCGCCTGTGGGCCTTGAAGCCCAGCTGCGTGACTATCAGCAGCAGGGGCTGAACTGGATGCAGTTCCTGCGGCAGCAGGATCTTAGCGGCGTGCTGGCCGATGATATGGGGCTGGGCAAAACCATTCAGACGCTGGCGCATCTGCTGCTGGAGAAAGAGGCCGGGCGGCTGGACAGACCCGCGCTTATCGTGGTGCCCACGACGCTGGTGTATAACTGGACCCAGGAGGCCAGCCGTTTTACTCCTGACCTGAGGGTGCTGGCGCTGACCGGCCCGCAGCGCAAAGAGTTCTATGACCGTATCGAACAGTATGATGTGGTGCTGACCACCTATTCGCTACTCTGGCGCGACCAGCCTCAGCTGCTGGGCTTCAGCTATCATCTGCTGATCCTCGATGAAGCACAGTACGTAAAGAACAGCGCCTCGCGCGCCGCCTCGGTGATCCGATCGCTTAAATCCCGTCATCGTCTCTGCCTGACCGGGACGCCGCTGGAAAATCACCTCGGCGAGCTGTGGTCGCAGTTTGATTTTCTGCTGCCCGGCTTTCTGGGCAGCGAAAAGCAGTTTACCCAGGAGTGGCGCATTCCCGTTGAGCGCAATGGCGACAGGGTACGACGGGAACTGCTGGCCCGGCGCATCCGGCCTT
Source organism: Erwinia sp. PPS120 (assembly GCF_047918655.1). Classification (GTDB taxonomy): domain Bacteria; phylum Pseudomonadota; class Gammaproteobacteria; order Enterobacterales; family Enterobacteriaceae; genus Erwinia; species Erwinia tasmaniensis_A. The sequence goes on from NZ_JBLREF010000001.1 coordinate 102,839, forward strand.
TTATGCTGCGGCGGCGTAAGCAGGAGGTGGCGAAGGAGCTGCCGCCGAAAAACACCATCGTGCGCTCGGTGGAGCTGGTGGGCGCACAGCGCGACCTGTACGAATCGGTGCGCAGCGCGATGCAGGATCGCGTCAGGCAGGCGGTTGAGCAGCAGGGGGCGGGAAGGAGCCATCTGCTGGTGCTGGATGCGCTGCTTAAACTGCGGCAAATCTGCTGCGATCCGCGCCTGCTCGGCAAGGCGGGTGAGGCGGGCGTGAAACAGTCGGCCAAGCTGGCGCTGCTGCGGGAGATGCTCAGCGAACTGCTGGCGGAAGATCGTCGGATCCTGATCTTCTCTCAGTTCACCACCATGCTTACGCTTATCGCCGATGAGCTGCAAAAGGCGCGCATCCCCTATGTGATGCTGACGGGCAGCACCCGCGATCGCACCGAGCCGGTACGGCGTTTCCAGCAGGGCGAGGTGCCGGTCTTTTTGATCAGTCTGAAAGCGGGCGGCGTCGGGCTTAACCTGACGGCGGCGGATACGGTGATCCACTACGATCCCTGGTGGAACCCGGCCGCAGAAAATCAGGCTACGGATCGCGCCTACCGGCTGGGCCAGGATAAGACGGTCTTTGTGTATAAGCTGATCGTGGCGGGCAGCATCGAGGAAAAAATCGTCGCGCTTCAGCAGCAAAAGGCCGAGCTGGCCGGCGGTATTCTTGAAGAGGGGCTTAACGAGCCGGGCCTGTGGACCAGCGACGATTTGGCCGCGCTGTTCGACCCCCTCTGAAAGGGAAGAAAGGTTTGCCAGCCGGGGTATGCTTGTGACGCTCTGGCCGCGCTGTCCGACCCCTCTTAAAAAGAGGGGAAGGTTTGCCAGCCGGTGAGTGCTTATATCCCTGGATTAACGCCTGTCGGGTTTTGCGCTAATCCGCGGGGCGGTCTCTCGCTCGCTGACGGCATCATGCGCGGCGCTGTCAGCCTGAGAGCTTAATTCGTACCGGATGCGGCGCTTTGCTGGCGAAGCGATGCGCTGCTTCCGCGCTTCTGATACCACCATACCGCTTCCCAGGGCCGCAGCATCACCTCGCCGGGCGTAACGTGCGTATCCGGATAGTTACTGATCAGCACGTCCCACTGGCCGCTATAGGCCGGGGGATGCCAGACCTGAGTATCGCCGCTGAAGTTGGCGGCCACCACCAGCGTCTCCCTGCCGTAACGACGGCAGTAGCACCACAGGTGCGGATGCTCGGGCAGTAAATCCAGGTAGTCACCCCATGTCAGAATGGCGTACTCCTTACGCAGCCTGATCAGCTTCTGGTAAGCGTAGAAGACCGAGTTTTCGTCGGCCAGCGCGGCCTCCGCATTGATGGTCTCCCTGTTGTCGCACATGCCGATCCACGGCGTACCGCTGGTAAAACCGCCGTTCTCCCCAGCGTTCCAGGGAATGGGGGTGCGCCCATTATCACGGGATTTACTGGCGAGGATCGCCAGTAAATTATCGCTGTCGCGGCCCTGCGAGCGCAGCTCGGCATACATATTGTGGCTTTCTATATCGCGATAATCGAGGATGCGGGTAAAGTGTGGATTAGTCATACCCAGCTCTTCCCCCTGGAAAATGTAGGGGGTACCCTGCATTCCGTGTAACACCAGCGCCAGCATCCACGCCGACTGAACGCGGTATTGCCCTTCATCGCCCCAGCGTGATACCACCCGGGGCTGATCGTGATTACACCAGAAAAGCGCATTCCAGGCTTTGTTATGCATCCCCTGTTGCCAGTGGGTGAAAATGGCCTTTTGCGCCACCAGGTCCAGCGGCGTCAGCGTCCATTTCTGGCCGTTATAAAAGTCGACTTCCACATGGTCGAAGCTGAAAACCATCGACAGCTCTTCACCATCCAGCGAACCATAGCGCTGGCAGTGCTCCAGAGTGGCGGAAGACATCTCCCCGACGGTCATCAACTCGCGCGGACGAAAAACGTCGCGGCTCATCTCCTGCATATATTCATGGATGCGCGGCCCGTCGGTGTAGAGGCGCAGGCCATCGCCGTTTGGGTCGTCAGGAAAGTCCTGATGCTTGGAGACCAGATTTACTACGTCCAGCCGCAGCCCGTCAATCCCCCGGTCGGCCCAGAAGTTAACGATCTGCTTTAGCTCGGCGCGCAGATTATCGTTTTCCCAGTTAAGTTCCGCCTGTTCCGGCGCCCACAGGTGCATATAGTACTGCCCGCTCTCCGGATGCCAGCGCCACGCGCTGCCGCCAAACTTCGACTGCCAGTTATTGGGCGGCTCGGTGGGGGTGCCATCCCGCCAGATATAGTAGGAACGGTAGGGGCTGTCCGGGTCCAGCGCGTCATGGAACCAGTGATGCTGTGTCGAACTGTGGTTGAACACCATATCAAGGATCAGCCGCATCCCGCGCCGGTGAGTCTCTTCCACCAGGTTATCGAAGTCAGTCATGGTGCCAAAAATCGGATCGATGGCGGTGTAATTCGCCACATCGTAGCCGTTGTCGACCTGCGGCGAGATATAAAAGGGCGTCAGCCAGATAGCGTCAACGCCCAGCGTCTTGAGATAGTCCAGCCGCTGGATGATCCCCGCGATATCGCCCGTACCGCTGCCCGTTGTGTCCTGAAAGCTTTTGGGATAAATTTGATAGATAACGCCGTTCTGCCACCATGGTGGATTTTTATTCATCGCTCAATCCCATATTCTGGGTGAAAAGGTCCACCCGTATGTATAAAGACATTCTCACTTTTTGTTCTTCAATAAGGTTAGCCATTAACTGCCATGGTGAGACCGTCCGGACGCCGTGAAAAGCAAATAATTTTCCATGAGCGGCCGCGAGGCCCGTTAAATCCGCATCAGTCGGCGCTCGCATGGCCAATACGATGACAAAAAAGTGAGAATTATCTGGCGATAAGCGCGGTAGAAAAGGCCACAATTGATGCTAAGGGATCAAGTTGTAACCTGATATGTTAGTTAATTTTTTGATGAGCGCAAGAGTAGAAAGAACCTATAACAGGGGCTCAACTATGTCCAGTCTGAGGCGTAGTATTGTCAACTAATCAAGTAGTTTCCCAGGTATGAGTCAGTGCAAGAGATTATATATCCGGCAATCCTGCGGACAACGTAAATGGAATATGCCGATAGAGAAACAGCGACTGTAAATGTGCCACCTTATTATTAAGTCGGCGAATCTCTAACGTTACGCTTGCATTGATACAGAATTATTATTAGATTAAAATGGCAGTTTAAGTTGTATTTTATTCTCGAGATTTCTACAGGGATGATTCATTATGCCTTTTAATGGAATAAGAAAGGAATTAACTTCCGCAACTAATGGGGCGTGGGGTGAGAAAGACAAAGCGGCCATGTTAAAAGAAACGATCTCACCCACCGGGTTATTATCGTCCGCAACTCTTCATGAAAAAAAGTTTGCTTCGAATATTAACATGGTTTCAAACTCCATTATGAACCTTGCTGTTAATAAAGATGCTGCCATGAATAATTCTGAAGTAATGACAGGTAAGAGAATCTTTATTATTCGTGACTTCCATAACCCCAGGGGGAGGACCCCCTGTGAATATCCGGATGGAAAGCTTCCCCGAAGCACCGCCGAATCCTACATTCCATGGGCTATCACTTCCGATTCAGAAGTTGTTTATGCAAAATATGGGGAGCATAGAGGGTTTAACAAATCTGGCAGTCAGGAAGTTTTAAAACGGTACGCTACCGAAGTTAGCCAGGAAAGGCGTCGTTTATGTCAGTCCGCGCTGGGGGCCTTAGTCCTGGGTAACATGAAGTACACTGCTGAAGCGGTCGGAATTATCTCACAAGGGGTAAAAGATTATCTTTATGAAAATTATAGAAAAAACCCTGAAAAAACGTTAAGCATAGTCGTAAAAAATATAGGCCATTACTTTTTTAGCGGCGGGCGACAAAATTTTGGTCGTATCTCTGAAGAAAATGCATCAATTTACACCAGTAAATATATTTGGGATAAAATTATACTGGCGTTAGAGACCGGTACTTTAGAGCAAAAAATGGCCATACACGATGCGGTAGGTCGTAAAGTTCTCCCTGTCCTAAAAGGGGCACCATTAGCTGCTTATGTAACGTCAGGAAAAGAAGTCAGACAGGAATGGTTTGATAAAAAGGAGGTACGAGGCCGTGTGAAGCGAACCTCAAAAGCACGCGCGACAATGACGGCAGGGATTGCTAAAGAAAGTGATGTAAGCCTGACAGGCACCGTCACGCAAGCAAGGATCAGAGGTGTGGATATTTTTGAACGGAATGAAAATCGCAAAAGTCACCCAGAAGCAGATGATTTTTATGGCGATCTCGATACAAGGAACTTGTTATTTGGTGGAGGCATTTCTGGTACGAGCGGAACCCTTCTTCAGGCTGCTGAGGCATTCGGACCCCTTGACAATATAGAACATAAAAAACAATATATGTTGGCAATTGTCGGTTATTTGGTAGGCGGCGGCATGCACTCTTACCACGAATGTATGATAACAGGAAAAAGAATGGGCATTCCCTATTCTCACGGTTCATATCTCGAATCTTTACCGGAATCATTTAAAAGTAGTGACGATTTTCAGCAATGGAATCATAACTACTATGATATAAGCACGTTAGGCGGCATTCACTGGATTTTTAATAAAGTTAAATAACCTTCACATTTAAGCATAAATTAAGGTTTATATTCCTGACAAGGCCCGGTTTCAAAAACTGCGTCGGCGATTCTGGACTTTTCTAACGACCTGGCAAAAATGTCGCTGCTGCTGGACAGTGCAGCGGTAACGCAGGATGAGGTGGTGATTGCGCTGATCCAGCCGGTTGAGACACTGCTGAGGGCGGTAAAATAGCGGGTGGGAAACAGGCGAAAGCGCCCCGCCCGTTAAAAGGCGAGGCGATAGCATTAGCGACGAACGGCGATCGCTTCGATTTCGATTTTCACATCTTTTGGCAGCCGCGCCACTTCCACGCAGGAGCGGGCCGGGAAGCGGGCATTGTGTGCGGTGAAAAAGGCTTCATAGGCGGCGTTAACGGTAGCGAAGTCATTCAGATCCTTCACGAACACCGTCGTTTTGACAATGTCGCCGACGGTCAGTCCGGCGGCTTCTACGATAGCGCGCACGTTCTCCAGCGACTGATGTGCCTGTGCGGCAACGTCATCGGCCACGGTGCCGGTTTCGGGATCGACCGGGATCTGACCGGAGGTGATGATCATGCTGCCAAGATCGACGCCCTGCACATAGGGGCCGATCGCGGCGGGTGCGTTTTCAGTACTGATTTCGCGAGACATACGTTCTCCCTGATAAATAAGGACGTGATTTTGTCCGGTGTCGGCTCATTATAGGCGGCTGACGATTGATTACCAGTTCGCCAGCACTACGTGATGAGCGAAGGCTTTTTCACAGTATTTACAGGTTAACTGCACGTTACCGTTACGTTTTTTTACGGCAAAGCTGGAGTTCACCGGCTCGCTGCGGCTGATGCAGTTGCTGTTAGGGCAGGTGAGCACGCGATCAATGGTATCCGGCAGCGTCGGCGCGATTTTCCCCACCACCTCATATTCATCAATGCGGTTAACCGTGGCGTGGGGCGCATAGACCGCCAGCTGGTTGATCTGATCGTCGGTCAAAAACGTGTTCTCGATTTTGATCAGATCCTTACGTCCCAGCTCACCGGAGGGCAGGTTAAGGCCGATGGTAATGCGCTGATCGGTTTCCGTCAGGCGGAACAGCGAAAGCAGCTTAAAGCCAATTTGCGCCGGAATGTGGTCGATTACCGTGCCGCGTTTGATCGCTTCGACCTGCAATTTATTATCGTGTGTCATCATCAATACCTCTTACAGATCCAGTTCGCGATTCAGTACCCGCGCCAGCAGAGCCTGGCGCGCATAAATGCCGTTTCCGGCCTGCTGGAAATACCAGGCGTACGGCGTTTTATCGACATCTGTGCTGATCTCGTCAATACGCGGCAGCGGGTGCAGCACCTTCATATTGTCGCGAGCGCCAGCCAGGTCGGCGGCGCGCAGAACAAACTGCGCCTTAACGTTGGCGTATTCCGACGGATCCAGGCGCTCTTTCTGCACGCGGGTCATATAGAGAATATCCACCTGAGGCACCACTTCTTCAATGCTGTCGTGACGGCTCCAGGCAATGCCTTTTTCGTCAAGCATATCGGTGATATAGGCAGGCATCCCCAGCGCATCCGGGGCGATAAACCAGAAGCGGTTACCCTCAAACTTAGCCAGCGCCTGCGCCAGAGAGTGCACCGTGCGGCCATACTTGAGGTCACCCACCATGGCGACGTCAAGATTGCTGAGGCGGCCCTGCGTTTCCTGAATGGTAAACAGATCCAGCAGTGTCTGGGTGGGATGCTGATTAGCCCCGTCTCCGGCGTTCAGAACGGGAATGCCGCCGGAAAACCCGGTCGCCAGGCGCGCGGCGCCCTCCTGAGGATGGCGCATGACAATGGCATCAACATAGGTGCTAATCACTGAGATAGTATCGGCCAGGGTCTCACCCTTTTTGCCGAGCGAGGTATTGCCACCGTCGGCAAATCCCACCACGGAAGCGCCCAAACGGTGAATGGCGGTTTCAAATGAGAGCCGCGTGCGGGTAGAGGCTTCAAAGAAGCAGCTGGCCACCACGCTGTGCTTCAGCAGCTCCGGCTGTGGATTCGCCTTCAGGCTGGCGGCGGTATGCAGCACCAGCTCAAGCTCTTCACGGTTGAGATCGTTGATAGAAATAATATGTCTGTGATACAGCGGATTGGCCATCTTCACACCCCTTATACCTGCCGGTTAGCTGAAAAACGGGCAAAAAAAAGCCCCTCATGGAGGGGCTTTTTTTTATGAATAGTGATGCCGGAGTGGGAAAAACGGTGCTGCCCGCCCGTGGTCAGACGCGACAGTGCAGCTGTATTAACGGTACGCAGTTTCATACATCCTCCAGGCAAACGAGGGGCATTATACGCAGATGCTGGCGGTGTTCAAGATATCATCAGCGCTTTCTTTCACCGGATTTGTACAGTAAGCGTGATGGGGCTGCAGCACTTCCCGGATATGCAGGTGGAGACGCCGAATGGAGTATGTGGTACGCGCGGTGCTATCCAGATACAGTTATTCGTGACGGCCCCGCCCAGGATCCCCTCCAGCTTCCAGTGTTCAATCACGCGTGCCACGGCGCGCGCGAAGCCAGCCGCAACGTGAACGACAATAAATTTTCTCTTGTAATCGACGCTGACCACCAGCACATCCAGCGGCCAGAGCGCGTTGGCATCGTTCCACTGTTCACCCCCGGCTTAGAAGCGGTCGCCGCCGGGGTGAGCAAACGAACCTGGTCAATACTCAGCGCCTGTTCAATGGCATGCATAACGGTTTATCTCCTCCCTGCGGGACAGTCCGCCGTGACCATCGCTGGTCAGGGCCCAGCTGCGGGTTTGCCGGGTGATAACGTCCGGGTAAATGGAGAAGGTATTCAGATCAGGCTGGGTTATTAGGGTATCAGGATGCATACAGGCGCGATGTTTGGGCAGTTCGACGACAATAACCTTGCTGGCCTGATGGTGTTGAAACAGCGAGCGGGCGAGGAACTCAATACCGCAGGGGGCGCCCGGACATGCCGATCATGACCGTGCCGTTTCCCGGCACCAGCACGTCGTCGAACAGGAGTTCCTGACAGTCAGAAGGGGTAAGGCGCTTGAGGCTTAAATGAGGGCGGTGAAGCATCACGGATCGAAGCCGTCCTGCCTCCGATCCAACTTGGTGTTTTTTCATATTCAGTTCCGTTTGTTCGGGGAATAGCAGAACCGAATGAATATATCCGTTCATTCGCGTTCGGCTTATTACCATCAGGGAGGTGCATCATTATTTTCAGGCATCTTCGTAAATACGCTCTAATCAGAAATAATTATATTCCAGGCGTAGAAACGAGGGGGGACCAGCGAGGAAAACCGGCGAGTCAACAGCAAATGACCCGCCGGCTGGGGAAATTAATGCGTAGCAGACAGCGTTGCAACCATTACCGCTTTGATGGTATGAAGACGGTTCTCTGCCTGATCGAACACCACGCTGTGGGGGGATTCAAACACCTCGTCCGTGACTTCCATGCCGCCATGCAGATCGTACTGCTGCGCCATCTGCTGGCCAAGAGTGGTCTGGTTGTCGTGGAAAGCGGGCAGGCAGTGCAGGAACTTCACCTGCGGATTGCCGGTCAGCGCCAGCATGGCGCTATTAACCTGATAGGGGCGCAGCAGCGAAATCCGCTCCTGCCAGACCTCTTTCGGTTCGCCCATGGAGACCCAGACGTCGGTATAGATAAAATCAGCGCCCCTGACGCCTTCAGCAACATTCTCGGTCAGGGTAATTTTACCGCCTGTTTTAGCCGCCGCCGCCCGGCACTCGGCTACCAGCGCCTCGTCCGGCCAGCAGCCTTTTGGCGCCACCAGGCGCAGATCCAGTCCGACCAGCGCGGCGGCCTCCATCATCGTATTGCCCATATTGTTATGCGCATCGCCGACGTAGACAAACACCATTTCGCTGAGGGATTTTTCCGGCAGATGCTCCTGCATGGTCAGCAGATCGGCCAGCAGCTGGGTAGGGTGGAACTCATCGGTCAGGCCGTTCCACACCGGTACGCCCGCGTGTTCGGCCAGCGATTCAACCAGCGCCTGCCCGTAGCCACGGTATTGAATGCCGTGGTACATCCTGCCCAGTACCCGGGCGGTATCCTTGATCGACTCCTTATGGCCAATCTGGCTGCCGCTGGCCCCGAGCCAGGTCACCCTGGCACCCTGATCGTAGGCGGCAACTTCGAAAGAGCATCGCGTACGGGTCGAGTCTTTTTCGAAGATGAGCGCAATGTTTTTACCTTGCAGGTGCTGAACCTCCTCACCGTTTTTCTTATCGGCCTTCAGGGTGGCGGCCAGCGCCAGCAGGGCGTTTATTTCAGCAGGCGTAAAATCGAGCAGCCTGAGAAAGTGACGCTGGTATAAATGACTCATAAAGCACTCCGCGTGGTCTTTATTGAATTAAAATTCAATTTAACCGTATGAATATTCATTTTCAACCCCGACGCGCAGAAACTTTTGTATAAAGGTAGTGGCGCGAAGGGCAGTGTGGGAAAATACTGATAAGAGAAGCCACATACTGAGGAACAGATCATGGCGAACGAAGCTTTATTGGAAGAGCAGCGCGAAGAGACGCGGCTGATAATTGAAGAACTGCTGGATGACGGCAGCGATCCGGATGCGCTCTACACCATTGAGCACCACCTCTCCTGCGACAGCTTTGACGCGCTGGAAAAGGCGGCGGTTGAAGCCTTTAAAATCGGCTATGAAGTGACGGAGCCGGAAGAGCTGGAGCTGGAAGACGGCACCAAAGTGATGTGCTGCGATATTCTGAGCGAGGCGGCGCTGAACGCTGAACTGATCGATGCCCAGGTTGAGCAACTGGTCGATCTGGCTGCCAGGTTCAACGTCGACTACGACGGATGGGGAACCTACTTCGAAGATCCCGATGCCGAAGACGAAGAGGACGATGGCGAAGAGATTGACGACGAAGACAATGGCATTCGTCACTGATCCCCTGCTTGCCCCCGTTCACGCCTTTCTGCAATGCCGCACGCCCCAGGCCTGGATTGACCAGGCCTGTCGGCCAGAGAATCTGCCGCTGCTGCTGACCGACCACCTGGTGTGTGAGCTGAAAGCGGCACAGACCGCCATGTGGCTGATCCGTAAATACGTGGCGGATAAAGAGAGCGGCGATGCGCTGCTGGCATGGCTAAAACCCTGGGAGCAGTTCGTACACAGCGAAAATGCGGATCTGGCCTTCCTGGAACAGCATCGGGCGCTGTCGAAAGCGGTTATCAGCCGCGTCGAAGCGCCCTGGGGCGATGCGCTGGTGGACAAAATGGTGCTGCTGATCAAGGAGGAGCTGCATCATTTCTATCAGGTGCTGGAGATTATGCAGGCGCGCGGCATTCCCTATATCAAAATCACTGCCAGCCGCTATGCCAAAGGGCTGCTGCGTGAGGTCACCACCCATGAACCCCAGACGCTGGTCGATAAGCTGATCTGCGGAGCCTATATTGAAGCGCGCTCCTGCGAACGATTTGCCAGCCTGGCGCCTCATCTGGATAACGAGCTGGCGGCATTTTATGTTTCGCTCCTGCGATCCGAAGCGCGGCACTATCAGGACTATCTGGCGCTGGCCGCTGAAATTTCTGCGACGGACGTCAGTGCGCGGGTAAGACAAATTGGCGTAACCGAAGCAAAGCTGATCCAGTCACCGGACAGCGAACTGCGCTTTCACAGCGGCGTACCGGCATTTGCAACGACCTGAGCCTCGGCGGTGTGGCGATCGTCCGCGCCGCTCAGAGGCTTTTCAGCATCCGTACTTCGCAGTCAACGTGCCCGGTGCAGCCCAGCGGGCCATCGATATGCGTAAAGCCGAGGTGTTCATACAGCCGTACCGCGCGGCTCAGCGAGGCCGTCGTCTCCAGGTAGCAGCGGGTAAAACCCCGTTCGCGGGCAAAGTCCATCGCCTGCATTGCCAGCTCGCGCGCCTGCCCCATGCCGCGTACGGCGGGCATAAAGTACATCTTCTGTAGCTCACAGATGCCCGGCTCGCTGCATTGCAGAGGTGCCACGCCGCCGCCGCCCACAATCCTGCCCTCAAGTTCAATCACCCAGTAGGCGCTGTCAGACTGGCTGTACAGCTCATACAGATGGTCGAGATTAGGGTCGGCCACGGTGAAGCCTTTGTCGGCGGTCAGACCAAACTCAGCGGAGACCTCGCGGATCACGCGGGCGATATGCGGATTATCTTCTGCCTGAATGGGGCGAACCAGCAGGCCGGTGGGTAGCGTCGTCATAACTCAGTGCCGTCAGTTTTCTGGTTTGATGGCAGTGTAATAACATCGCAGCGGCTGTGATGCAATCCCGGCCAATAAAAAGGCCCGGCGAGCGCTGCTCTGCCGGGCCTTGAGGGCAACATCAGTGATTACAGGGCGTTAATGACCGCCTGCTGCTCAATCAGTTTGACCTTCGCCTGCTCAAACTCAGCTATGCGCTCACGCTCTTTTGCAACAACGGCAGCAGGGGCGCGGGAGACAAAGCCTTCGTTTGAGAGCTTGCTTTCAATCTTACCGATTTCCACTTCCAGCTTAGTCACTTCTTTCGCCAGACGCTCCAGCTCGGCAGCCTTATCCACCAGATCCGCCATCGGGATCAGCAGCTCGGCACCGTCGATAATCTTGGTGACGGAGACCGGGCTTTTATCGTCGGCAGACAGCAGGCTGATGCTGGCCAGTCGCGCCAGCGATTTCAGGAAGCTGTGGTTATCGTTAACCCGACGCACCACCTCGGCGCTGCTGGCGCGCAGCAGCACGTCCAGCGGACGGGAAGGGGCGATGTTCATCTCGGCGCGAATATTACGCACCGCGACGATAGCCTGCTTCAGCCACTCGGTATCGCTGAGGGCAACATCGTCAACCTTGCTGGCCTCAAAGGCCGGCATCGGTTGCAGCATGATGGTGTCATCGCTGATGTTCTTCAGCACCTTCACGCGCTGCCAGATGGTTTCGGTAATAAACGGAATAATCGGATGCGCCAGACGCAGCAGGGCTTCCAGCACGGTAACCAGCGTATTGCGGGTGCCGCGCAGCTCTGGTTCATTTCCACCGGTCATTACCGGCTTAGCCAGCTCCAGATACCAGTCGCAGAACTGGTTCCAGGTGAACTCATACAGGATGTTGGCCGCGATATCGAAGCGGTAGCTATCCAGCGCTTCGCGGTAAGCTTTCACCGTCTGGTTGAATTCGGCAAGGATCCAGCGGTCGGCCAGGGAGAGCGTCATCTCGCCGCCATTGAAGCCGCAATCTTTGCCTTCTGTATTCATCAGCACAAAGCGGCTGGCGTTCCACAGCTTGTTACAGAAGTTGCGGTAGCCCTCCAGGCGCTTCATATCCCAGTTGATATCGCGTCCGGTAGAGGCCAGTGCCGCCAGGGTGAAGCGCAGCGCATCGGTGCCGTGCGGCTCGATGCCATTTGGGAACTGCTTCTCGGTGCGCTTGCGGATTTTTTCTGCCAGCTGCGGCTGCATCATGTTGCCGGTGCGTTTAGCCACCAGATCCGGCAGCGATATCCCGTCCACCATATCCAGCGGATCGATGACGTTGCCTTTCGACTTCGACATCTTCTGCCCTTCGTCATCGCGGATCAGACCGGTCATATAGACGGTGTTAAACGGCACCTGCGGCTTGCCATCATCATCTTTGATAAAGTGCATGGTCAGCATGATCATGCGGGCAATCCAGAAGAAGATGATGTCGAAGCCGCTCACCAGCACGCTGGTAGGGTGGAAGGTACGCAGCGCTTCGGTATTCTCAGGCCAGCCCAGCGTTGAGAAGGTCCACAGGCCGGAGGAGAACCAGGTGTCCAGCACGTCTTCGTCCTGGTTCAGCACCAGATCGTCAGCCAGGTTATTATCGGCGCGCGCCTCAGCTTCGGTGCGGCCAACGTAAACGTTGCCCTCGGCATCGTACCAGGCCGGAATGCGGTGGCCCCACCACAGCTGGCGGGAAATACACCAGTCCTGAATATCGCGCATCCAGGAGAAGTACATGTTCTCGTACTGCTTAGGCACAAACCTGATATCGCCCTGCTCAACGGCTTCCACCGCCACTTTTGCCAGCGGCGCGGTACGTACGTACCACTGATCGGTCAGCATCGGCTCAATCACCACGCCGCCGCGATCGCCATAAGGCACGGTCAGGTCGTGCGGCTTGATCTCGTCCAGCAGGCCCAGCGCATCAATGGCGGCAACCACGGCCTTACGCGCGGCAAAGCGCTCAAGCTTCTGGAATTCAGCCGGGATTGTCGGGTCGCACTGGGTGGACTCTTCCCCGTTGGTGTCATAAACCTGCGCAGATTCACGGATATCACCGTCAAAGGTCAGGATATTGATCATCGGCAGCTTGTGACGGCGGCCCACTTCGTAGTCGTTGAAGTCGTGCGCCGGGGTGATTTTCACGCAGCCGGTGCCTTTCTCCATATCCGCATGTTCGTCACCGACGATGGGAATACGGCGGTTAACCAGCGGCAGCTCAACAAACTTGCCGATCAGATCCTTGTAGCGCGGATCCTCGGGGTTAACCGCGACGCCGGTATCGCCCAGCACGGTTTCGGGGCGGGTCGTCGCCACCACCAGATAATCTTTGCCATCGGCGGTTTTAACGCCGTCGGCCAGCGGATAGCGGATATGCCACATCGAGCCTTTTGACTCGCGGTTCTCCACTTCCAGGTCGGAAATCGCCGTGCGCAGCTTAGGATCCCAGTTCACCAGGCGCTTGCCGCGATAGATCAGGTTCTCTTTGTACAGGCGCACAAAGACTTCCCTCACCGCGTTGGACAGACCTTCGTCCATGGTGAAGCGCTCGCGCTCCCAGTCCACGGAGTTGCCCAGACGGCGCATCTGACGGGTAATGGTGCCGCCGGATTCCGCCTTCCACTGCCAGATTTTGTCGATAAAGGCGTCGCGTCCGTAATCCTTACGCGTTTTACCCTCTTCAGCCGCGATTTTACGCTCCACCACCATCTGGGTCGCGATACCGGCATGGTCGGTCCCGGCCTGCCACAGGGTATTTTTACCCTGCATACGCTGGTAGCGGATCAGGGTATCCATAATGGTTTGCTGGAATGCGTGACCCATATGCAAGCTGCCGGTGACGTTTGGCGGCGGGATCATGATGCAGAAGCTTTCCTGGCTGGTATCGCCATTCGGTTTAAAGTAGCCCTGCTTTTCCCAGTGCTCGTAAAGCGGCTGTTCGATCTCTTGCGGGTTATATGTCTTTTCCATGTCTGCTATATCGTTGGCGGCCCGGGCGGCGTGGCCGTATTCAAGTGGAATCCAACGCTGCGATACGTTTTATAACGATCGCGCGCCAGCTGTTTCAAATTTTCTTCATAAGGCACGAAGTCTATCACTTCATGGAAAGCAGTAGCAAAATCTGCAAACTGCGGCAGCAGGCTGATCAGCAGATCGCGCGGCGCATTACCGCGACGCTGCGGCCAGGCCAGTTCGACCGGGGCGCCGTATTTTGGCCCTTCTCCCGCCAGATTATGCGGGACAAAGGCGCTGGCCGGACGCTTCCACAGCGCCTCGTCCAGCCTGACAGCCTGGGCTTCATCTTCACAGGCCACCAGTACGCGCTTCCCCTCACGCCAGTGACGTCCCGCCAGGTCGCAGACCAGCGCCTCAAGGGCGCTGAGTCCGTCAACCGGCGTATCGGTTTCCAGCAGGTAGAAGGTGGCGTTTTTCATTACCGTCAATCGTCGCCGTTAAGGCCGGCGCGGTTCAGCAGGAACTGCGACAGCAGGGCAACCGGACGGCCGGTGGCGCCTTTCGCTTTCCCGGAGCGCCATGCGGTACCGGCGATGTCCAGGTGCGCCCAGTTATATTTGCGGGTAAAGCGCGCCAGGAAGCAGGCGGCAGTGATAGCCCCGCCGGGACGACCGCCGATATTGGCCATATCGGCGAAGTTGGAGTCCAGCTGATCCTGATACTCATCCGACATCGGCAGACGCCACGCGCGGTCGCCAGCCTGTTCTGACGCGCCAATCAGCTCGTGCGCCAGCGGATTATGGTTAGAGAGCAGCCCGCTGATATGGTGGCCCAGCGCGATCACGCAGGCGCCGGTCAGGGTCGCGACGTCAATCACCACGTCGGGGTCAAAACGCTCAACGTAGGTCAGGGCATCGCACAGCACCAGACGGCCTTCCGCATCGGTATTCAGCACTTCGACGGTCTGACCGGACATGGTGGTCAGCACGTCGCCCGGACGATAGGCGCGGCCACCCGGCATGTTCTCACAGCCGGCCAGCACGCCCACCACGTTCAGCGGCAGATTAAGCTCGGCCACCATACGCATTACGCCATAGACCGACGCGGCGCCGCACATGTCGTACTTCATCTCGTCCATGGCTTCCGCAGGCTTGATCGACAGGCCGCCGGAGTCAAAGGTCACGCCTTTACCGACCAGCACAACAGGCTTGCTGTCCGCATCCGGGCTGCCCTTGTATTCAATCACCGACATCAGCGATTCATTCTGCGAACCCTGACCGACGGCGAGGTAGGCATTCATGCCCAGCTCTTTCATCTGCTGCTCGCCGATCACCCGCGTGGTGATATTGCTCCAGGCATCGGCCAGCTGGCGCGCCTGGGATGCCAGATAGGCAGCATTACAAATGTTCGGTGGCATATTGCCGAGGTCTTTGGCGGCTTTGACGCCCGCCGCCACGGCCAGGCCGTGCTGAATCGCCCGCTCGCCGCAGGTCAGTTCGCGACGGGTTGGGACGTTAAACACCATTTTGCGCAGCGGACGGCGCGGCTCGACCTTATTACTTTTCAGCTGATCGAAGCTGTAAAGCGTCTCTTTGGAGGTTTCAACCGCCTGACGCACTTTCCAGTAGGTGTTGCGACCCTTAACGTGCAGCTCGGTCAGGAAGCAGACGGCTTCCATCGATCCGGTGTCGTTAAGCGTGTTGATGGTTTTCTGAATCACCTGCTTGTACTGCCGCTCATCAAGCTCACGCTCTTTGCCACAGCCAATCAGCAAAATACGTTCAGACAGGATATTCGGCACGTGATGAAGCAGCAACGTCTGCCCGACCTTCCCTTCCAGCTCACCGCGGCGCAGCAGGGCGCTGATGTAGCCATCGCTGATTTTATCCAGCTGTTCAGCAATCGGTGACAGCCTGCGAGGCTCAAACACGCCGACCACAATACAGGCACTGCGCTGTTTTTCCGGGCTACCGCTTTTTACACTGAACTCCATGCACTCTCCTGAATCTTAAAGACAACGGCGCCTGCTGCGGCTAGAATGGTGCGCTTTCGTCACGCGTAACGCCGTGGCGCCGCGCCGTTAGGCTAACGGGCAACTTTTAGTTTTGGTGATCACCCGTCACTGGGTAGAATGGTTTTAGCACCACCAGAACACGATTATTGTCATACTATTTTAGCTATGACCATGGCCATCAATGAGAATAAATGGCGTATAAGCGATGAAACTAGCGATTTTCCTGCAAAAAGACAAGTTTTCACAGGCGTACTCAGCGTGATCATCATTAGATATCTGGTCCGGGAAACGCTCAAGAGCCAGCTGGCTATTCTTTTTATCCTGCTGCTAATCTTCTTTTGTCAGAAGTTAGTCAGGATTTTAGGCGCAGCGGCGGACGGCGAAGTTCCCACAAATTTAGTCCTGACCTTACTGGGGCTTGGTATTTCGGAAATGGCTCAGCTAATTCTGCCGCTAAGCCTGTTTTTAGCCATTTTAATGACCTTCGGGCGGCTTTACACCGAAAGTGAAATCACCGTTATGCACGCCTGCGGATTGAGCAAGGCGGTGCTGGTGAAAGCCGCGATGGTGCTGATGCTGATCACCGCCGCCGTAGCCGCCGCCAACGTCGCCTGGCTTGGACCCTGGTCTGCGCGCGATCAGAACGAAGTGACCAAAAATGCCAAGGCTAACCCCGGTGCGGCAGCGCTGGCAGCCGGTCAGTTCCAGCAGTCGGGCGACGGACAGGCGGTACTCTTTATCGAAAACGTGAAGGGTAACAACTTCGGCAACGTCTTCCTCGCGCAGCTGCGGCCAAAAGACAATGCCCGCCCCTCTGTGGTGGTGGCGGATAAAGGCCATATGTCGCAGCGGCATGACGGATCGCAGGTGGTGACCCTGGATAACGGTACGCGCTTCGAGGGCACGGCGATGCTGCGTGACTTCCGCATTACCGATTTCAAAAACTATCAGGCGATTATCGGGCATCAGGAAGTGCTGCTTGACCCGAACGACGCCGAGCAGATGTCGTTCAGCGCCCTGCGGCACTCCACCAAGCCGGACTTTATCAGCGAGCTACACTGGCGACTGACGCTGGTCTTCTCCGTGCTGGTAATGGCGCTGATGGTGGTGCCGCTTAGCGTGGTTAACCCACGTCAGGGCCGGGTGCTCTCCATGCTGCCCGCGATGCTGCTCTACCTGATTTTCTTCCTGCTGCAAAGCTCGTTCCGCTCCAGCGGCGCGAAAGGGCGGCTGGAACCGGCGCTGTGGATGTGGGTAGTCAATTTTGGGTATCTGGCGCTGGCGGTGCTGCTTAACCTGTGGGATACGGTGCCGATGCGACGTATTCGCGCGCGCTTCAGCAAGGGAGGCTCCGTCTGATGTTTGGCGTACTCGACAGATATATCGGTAAAACGATTTTCAACACCATCATGGCGACGCTGTTTATGCTGGTGTCGCTCTCCGGCATCATCAAGTTTGTCGATCAGCTGCGTAAAACCGGCCAGGGTGACTACACCGCCGTCGGTGCCGGGCTTTACACCCTGCTCAGCGTGCCGAAGGACATTGAGATCTTCTTCCCCATGGCGGCACTGCTTGGCGCGCTGCTCGGGCTGGGTACGCTGGCCCAGCGCAGCGAGCTGGTGGTGATGCAGGCGTCCGGCTTTACCCGCATGCAGATTGCCGCTTCGGTGATGAAAACCGCCATTCCGCTGGTGCTGCTGACCATGGCGGTTGGTGAGTTCGTTGCGCCGCAGGGCGAGCAGATGGCGCGTAACTACCGTGCGCAGCAGATGATTGGCGGCTCGCTGCTCTCCACGCAGAACGGCCTGTGGGCGAAGGACGGGCATAGCTTTATCTTTATTGAGCGGCTGAAGGACAACAGCGAGCTGGGGGGCATCAGCATCTATAACTTTGATAAAGATCGCCGCCTGCAATCGGTACGCTATGCGGCCTCGGCGAAATACAACGCCAGTGAAAAGCTGTGGGACCTGTCGGAAGTGGAACAGTCCGATCTGACCGACCCAAAACAGGTAACCGGCAGCCAGACGCTGAGCGGCCAGTGGAAAACCTCCCTGACGCCGGACAAGCTGGGCGTGGTGGCGCTGGACCCGGATGCGCTGTCGATCAGCGGGCTGTATAACTACTCGAAGTACCTTAAGCAGAGCGGCCAGGTTGCCGGACGCTACCAGCTGAATATGTGGAGCAAAATCTTCCAGCCGCTGTCGGTGGCGGTGATGATGCTGATGGCGCTGTCGTTTATTTTCGGCCCGCTGCGTAGCGTATCCATGGGGATGCGGGTGGTAACCGGCATCAGCTTCGGCTTCCTGTTCTACGTGCTGGACCAGATATTTGGCCCGCTGAGCCTGGTCTACAATATCCCACCGGTTCTGGGAGCGCTGCTGCCGAGCGCCGTTTTCCTCGCAATAAGTATGACGATGCTGCTTAAGCGCCGATAGGTGTTGCGGAGGGCGGGCAGGTAGCAAAAGTGCAGACTGCGCTCCGTTTATAGCGGGGCGGCAGATGAGAGAAAAGGGGCGGAAATCTTAGATTTTCGCCCCTTTTTTTATCTGTTAATTCCTGAGCTGGCCGCGGTAATCAGTACCCCGAACGCAGCGTTTCAATCGCCGCCGGCACCATCGACAGCAGCCACAGGATCAGGCCAATGACGCCGCCCACTACCGTGCCATTAATGCGGATGCGCTGAAGGTCTTTACCGATATTCAGCTCAACCTGATGCGACATATCCTTCGCGTCCCAGCTTTTCACCGTATCGCTGATATGGCGGCTGAGGAACGCCGAGAACTCTGGTGCGACGCCCATGGCGGCCTCCTCCAGATGCTGATTCAGCGAGGCGCGCAGATGCGTATCCTGCACCAGCGTTTCGCCCAGCCACTGTCCGGCCGCGCTCACCTTTGCATGCAGCACCGAATCTGACTTATCCAGATCGGCCTTCAGCCAGCCGCGCAGATCGCCCCACAGCTGGCTGATATAGGTATTCAGCGCTTCATCCTGTTTGAGGTAATCCTTAATCTCTTCCGCCTTAAGCTGCATTTCCGGGTCGCTTTTCAGGCGGCTAATCAGCCGCTCCACGGCGCGGTTGAAGCCCTGGCGGATCTCATGAGTGCCATCCTGCTCGATGTCGTTAAGGATGGACCTCACCGCGTTGGCGGCCATCTCGGCACTCTTTTCGCCCACCCACTCGGTGGGCAGCATCTTCTCCTTAAGCGGATGTTCGCGCTTAAGCCAGCGCATCACCTGTGCGGCGATAAAGTCATGGGTGGCGGGCTTATTCACCAGCTGCAGCAGCTGGCTAATGGCATCGTCCAGCAGCGCCTGGTGGCGGTTGTTTTTGGTCAGGCTCTCCAGCACCATCGCCGCCGACTGCGACAGATCGACCTTATCGATCGCCTTGTGAATGGCACGACGCATAAACGCCTGGATACGCTGGTCATCCGCCAGGTCGAGGAAGCCTCGGATCATCTTCAGCAGATACCCACCCAGCCGTTCAGCATTCTCCGGGGTACGCAGCCAGCTGGCCATCATCTGCGCCGGATCGTGGCGACGAATCAGCGTCAGCAGGGCATCGGTATTAAGGAACTTATCCTGCACGAACAGCGCCAGATTATCGGCGATACGCTCCTTATTGCGCGGGATAATGGCGGTATGGCGACCTACCAGCGGGACAGGCACCCTGCGAAACAGCGCGCTGACCGCAAACCAGTCTGCCAGCGCGCCCACCATCGACGCCTCTGCGACGGACTTCAGCGCCCCCACCCAGCGGCTGGCCGGGAACCACAGGGGATAAAGCACGGTAGCAATAAAAAGCACTGCCGCGCCGCACAGCAGCATCAGGGGCAGACGTTTGGCCTTAAGTAACTCAGCTTCTTTATCCTTCACGTCGGAGGCTCCTTGTTGGTATCACGGGCATAAGCAACCCACAGGTTAACAGCCTGGCAAGGTATTGTCCTTTTCGGTCACGTTCAGCGTGTGAGAACCCGGCGGGGCACAGGTGCGAGAGGAGCACGGAAGGATTTTCTGCAGAGATAACAGGAGCCACCGGTTGTGGCTCCGGGGAAAGAGAACGGAGGGACAGCTCCGAAGAGACTAGGAGATAAACTGCTTGCCCTGCTTCAGCACCAGATCGCAGGCTTTGGTTTTCACCTTCTTGCCCAGCGCGGTATTCCCCAGGCTGCTCAGATTTACCTGCTGATTGTTGCCGGTATTCAGCAGACCCATCAGGCCCTGCTTATAATCGGTGGTCTCCTGCTGCTTAGTGGTGTCCGTCAGGCCAAGCTTGCTCATCAGCTGGTCTTTCACCGAGCTGACGTTGTTATCCACCACGTTATTCTTCACGCAGTACTGCAACACGCCAGCGGCATTGGTCATGCTGTTGGCGCTCAGCGACTGATTCCCGCCGTTCAGCAGACCCGTCAGCGCGCCCATGGAGGTGCCGGTCTGCGAAGTGGAGCCAGACGTGCCAGATTCAGAATTCTGGCTGAGCGAACTGGCCGCGCTGCTCAGCTGGTCCTGCCAGCTTGCCGCCGAGGCTGCACCCGCCAGCAGGGTGGAAGAGAGTGCCATTGCCAGTACCATTTTAGACGTTGCTTTCATGCTATACCCTTGTATTTGTTATCCGGTGCCGCTGCCAGATGCGCTTTCGCTAACCGCCAGCACAGCCACCCATTTTCATTCCATTGGGACAGCACAATAGCCGCCAGGTTCCCGCGTGCGCATGCAACCCAGCCCGAGGGGTAAGGGTTTAAGAGTAATCTCAATAAGGTAAGAAGGTCGGGGCAAAGACCCTGGGCTAAAGCGCTCTATTTTTCACCACTCAACGAACAGCCTGAAGGATTTAGGTTGCGCAGGGTAGCCGTAACGGTATAATCCACCTCGTTTTCCGCATACCCTTCAGTGCCGAAGTGGCGAAATCGGTAGACGCAGTTGATTCAAAATCAACCGCCGCAAGGCGTGCCGGTTCGATTCCGGCCTTCGGCACCAGTATCCATTCCATCCCCGTCCGGGGAAGTCCAAAAAAACCTTTAAAATCAACGTTAGGCCTGATTTTATCATCCTGCGTCGTCCGAGCGCATCCGTTGCAATCCAGACCCCGCTGGGGGCATAATTGGGGGCATTTCCACTTCGATAAGAAATGTGCCCCCAAAATGAAGCTGAATGCCCGTCAGGTCGACACTGCAAAGCCCAAAGAAAAAACTATAAAATGGCCGATGGCGGCGGTTTGTATCTTGAGGTCACGACTAAAGGATCAAAGTACTGGCGCATGAAGTACCGGCGTCCAGCTGACAAAAAAGAAGACCGACTTGCCTTCGGCGTTTGGCCGACAGTGACGCTTGCCGAGGCACGTGCTAAGCGTGACGAAGCTAAAAAGATATTAGGGCAGGGGATTGACCCCAAAGCTGAGCAGAAAGAAGCCCAGGCTGAGAACGCCGGGGCTTATAATTTTGAAACAATCGCCCGTGAATGGCATGCCAGTAACAAGCGCTGGGGTGATGACCATCGTTCACGGATCCTGCGCTATCTTGAACTGTATATTTTCCCTCATATCGGTTTGGCAGATATTCGTAAACTGAAAACCAGCCAGCTCTTAGCACCTATTAAGGCCGTTGATGCCAGTGGCAGGCATGATGTCGCTCAGCGTCTTCAGCAGCGTGTAACTGCGATAATGCGCTATGCCGTGCAAAACGATTACATTGAATCTAATCCCGCTGTTGATATGGCTGGGGCACTTTCTACGGTTAAGGCTCGTCATTACCCCGCATTACCTTTCAACCGTTTTCCTGAGTTTCTTGAGCGCCTTGCTGCATACCGTGGGCGTATCATGACACGTATAGCTGTCGAGCTTTCATTGCTGACCTTTGTCCGTTCCAGTGAGTTGCGCTTTGCTCGATGGGATGAGTTCGATTTTGAAAGAGCCTTGTGGCGGGTTCCTGCACAACGTAAAGAGATAGAAGGAGTTCGTTACTCCCATCGTGGCATGAAGATGAAAGAGGAGCATCTTGTACCGCTAAGCCGTCAGGTTTTAGCCCTGCTGGAAAAGTTGAAGCAATTAAGCGGTGATAACGAGAGACTCTTTCCTGGCGATCACGATCCTAAAAAAGTCATGAGTGAAAACACGGTTAACAATGCCCTGCGTGCTATGGGATATGACACGAAGACCGAAGTTTGCGGGCATGGCTTCAGGACAATGGCACGAGGTGCGCTGGGTGAGTCGGGGTTATGGAGTGATGATGCGATAGAGCGGCAGTTGAGCCACTCCGAGCGTAACAACGTCCGTGCTGCTTACATTCATACTTCTGAGCATCTGGATGAACGTAGATTGATGGTGCAATGGTGGGCTGATTTCCTTGATTCCAACAGAAAATTTTTTATCAGCCCATATGATCTTGCTAAAGTATATGCAAATATTGACTAATAAAAACGCTTTATTGTACCTAGTGTGACGGTTTTAATTTAACATTTTTTAACTTAAATAAAATGGTTTAGGAATAAAATACCCTATGAATATTACGCAAGTTAAGCTAAAAACTGGAAGAATTTTAGAAACATAGATGTTCCTTTAGGTGACAGAGCTTATGTTATAGGCCCGAATGCTGTTGGTAAGTCAAATTTCCTTGATGTTTTCAGATTTATGAGTGACTTATGTAAGGATGGTGGGGGCCTTCAAAAGGCTGTAAATGATCGTGGTGGAATAACTAAGCTTCGTTGTTTGCAAGCGCGAAATGATACTGAGGTTTCAATTACTTTAAATTTGTCAGATGATGCTGATGAATGGATTTATGAACTAGTATTTAAAGCATCTGGCCGAGGAAAACAACTGATTAATGTTGTTAGGGAAAGAGCCATTAAAAATGGGATTGAAGTTTTAGCGAGACCCAATGATAGAGATCAGGCGGATTCAATTCAGCTGACGCAAACTTATTTGGAGCAAATTTTAGCAAACCAAATATTTCGGCCTATAGCAATTTTCTTTTCCTCAATAACTTATTTACATATTGTTCCTCAGTTATTAAAGTTTGCAAAAGAGATAGGAATAAATAAAATTGAGGATGATCCCTTTGGTCAGGGCTTTTTAGACCGTTTAGCAAACACACAAAATCGCACGCGTGAGGCTTGGTTAAAAAAAATACAGGCGGGACTCTCAATAGCTGTTCCACAGTTTAAAGAGCTGCGTTTTGAACGTGATGAATCTGGCCAGCCTCACTTAGAAGCCCGTTACGAGCACTGGCGACCAAATGCAGGTTGGCAAAAAGAAGACCAATTTTCGGATGGTACTTTACGTTTAATTGGTTTGATGTGGTCTTTATTAGAAAAAAGACAACTACTCTTATTAGAAGAACCAGAACTTTCTTTAAATAGTGAAATTGTCAGATATATTCCAGAGGTGATTGAAAATACTCTGAGGGGGGCGCGTAATCAGAAACAGATAATAATAACTACGCATAGCACCCCGTTGTTAAGTAATAATATAGATGGCAATGACATAATATTGTTTTTGGCTTCGGAAAATGGCACTACAGCAAGGTCGCCTACAGAGGATGAATTAGATGCAATGAGAGCGGGCTTCTCTCCAGCTGAAATAATGCTTCCATTGACTTCACCTAGCAATATAAAAAGAATAACTGAGATTTAAATATGAAGATTTCAATTGCTACTGAGGATGTTTTAACGGAGGAGGTAATTACTAAAATCCTCTCATTTAAAGGACGATTTGAAATTGTACACAAGTTGGGGAGGAAAGGCTGTGGCTTTCTGACAAACAAGCTTTCCAACTTTAATGAGTTAGCTAAAACTCATAATGTACTTGTGTTTTTCGATTTGGATTTAAAGCCTAATCCCAATGCGTATAAGAGTTCCTTGGAGGGAAAAGTGGCAAATAAAAATGGCTCTTTACATATTTTAATATCTGTCAGAGAGGTTGAGAGTTGGGTTTTAGCAGATCGCATTGGGTTAAGTGCATATTTTAATATATCTAGGGATAAAATAGAACGAGACCCTGATGTATTGCCGGACCCGAAGGAGAAGATAATAAATCTTGCAAAGGCTTCGAAAAATCCGCTTATAAAAAAAGGAATTCCTCCAAAAGCAGGTGCTGCTGCAAAGGTGGGTATTTCATATAACTCTCTGTTAACTAATTTCATTTGGGATGGATGGGATTTCACCCGGGCTTTAGAGCATTCTCAAAGCTTGCGTGATGTGTCAAGTTTAATAGATGCACTTTAATTTTAACTTTATATTTCTTTTCGAATGCATAAAGCACTAACTTGAATTTTAGGAGTTTGGACATTAGCAAAACCTCTTGCGCGCTCTCGTACCCCCGCCACGCCTGCCCGCTTTAGGGAGTGGTTTTCATGCGCCTGCATTAACAGTGTCATCGCAGACTGCTACTGGGCTGAAGCGGGAAATAACAGTCGCATAAATTCATGCGTTTTCATGCGGCATAGTCATGCACTGCCAGTTAAAGGCTGGCCAGCCAGAGAAAGGGCATAAAAATCCCGGCGCGGTGGCCGGGGGGGAGTGTGAGTTTTGAATTTTCAGACGGGGATCTGCTGGCGCTTTGAAAGGCGACTCCCTGAACCATAGCGCCCCAGAACCTGTGGCTTTCTTTCCGGTGGTTCAGGTAGCTCGCCGGTGTCGTTTGTCCGTCCGGGCTTCATGATTATCTTCTCCACGCTCTCCAGTGCGGTGAAGGTGCATGAGCACTCAATATTCTGGCACTGATACCAGGTCCGTTTTACCGTGGCTGACTCATAGGCGCTGGTACGCGTATGGGCCACCTCGCCACACTCCGGGCATTTCAGCGCCATGTCATGCGCCTCCCTGAGAGGCAACCAGCTTTGCAAGGCGGCGCTGGAAACGAAAATGCTGTGCTGTTGTGTAGCCCTGCTGGCAGTCTTCAGACATGGTGGCGTCCTGGAACAGTCCCGACCCAGCAATAATATCCCGGTAGGATTCTGCCGGTTCCGGTGTGCTTTCCTCTGCGTGACGGGCGAGCGCCGTCTGTAACACCCTTGCCGCGACATCCAGTCCGCCGCGTCCGTTCAGCAAGGGAGCTGGTAAACGTCCAGCTTATTAACGCCGCCAGTGAAAAGCGTACGCTCAGGGGCGGACAGGTGAAAGGTGCCTGCCACGTTCTCAGCAGTGGTAAACCGGCAAAGCGTATTTGGCTGGCGGAGGGCTACTGCCACCGGCCTGACGGTGCATAACCTCACTGGCGATGAGGTCTTGGTAGCGCTGTCGTCCATTAACCACCTTTCTCTGGCTGGCCTTGTCCGGGAAAAACACGCCACGCTACTGCTACTGATTGCCGCAGACCGTGACCTGAATGGCGGCGGGCACACGAAAGCGCGTCGGGCAGTTGAAGCATGTAACACCACCGTTACCCTGCCGCCGGTGTTCGGCGACTGGAATGACGCTTTTATGCAGTACGGAGAGGAGAGCACCAGGCGGGCGCTGACGGAAGCTGACGGAAGCCGCCACGCAGCCCGCCGCCAGCCCGTTTGACGTGATGAGCGAGGCGGAATTTTCGGCCATGAGCGCCAGCGAAAAGGCAGAGCATAACCGCAGCGCACTGGCCGTGGACGCCAGCGGGGAAATTCTGTCCCGCTACCGCTCCGGCGCGTGGAAGGTGATTTCCGGGAAGCAATTTGAGCGCGACGTGGCGAAGTTGTTCCAGCGCCTGCGAGCGCCGTTCTCGGCGGGCAAGATTTCGGGCGTGGTGGACACCCTCAAGCTGATGCTGCCGCAGCAGGCCGACCCGGCGCGCCGCCTGATTGGCTTTCGTAACGGCGTGCTGGACACCCGCACATTAAAGACTTCTGGCTACGCACGGTCAGCGAGGTGGACTACACAAAGCCCGTTCAGGGTCGAACGCTGGCAGACCACGCGCCGCACTTCTGGCAGTGGCTCGACCGCGCCGCCGGATGGGACCCGGCCAAGCGTGACATCATTCTGGCCACGCTGTTTCTGGAGGTCACCGGATCCGGCGGCAGTGGTAAAAGCATCATGGCGGAAATCGCCACCATGCTGGCCGGAACGGACAATACCACCTCTGCAACCTTCGAAAGGCTGGAGTCGTCGCGCGAACGCGTGGCGGTGATTAGCTACTCGCTGATTATCCTGCCCGACCAGGAAAAGTGGATCGGCGACGGCACGGGCATCAAGACCATCACCGGCGGCGATGCGGCCTCCGTGGACCCGAAGTACCGCGACGCCTATTCAACGCACATTCCGGCGGTGAACAACAACCCGATGCGCTTCACCGACCGCAGCGGGGGAGTACCGTGCCGCCGGGTTATTCTGCACTTTCCGGAAATCATCCCGGCAGACGAGCGCAACCCGCAGCTGAAGGATAAATCAGCGGAGAGCTGGCTGTCATTGTGCGCCAGCTGATGCGGCAGTTCAGCCAGCCGCAGCAGGCCCGGTCGCTGCTTCAGTCGCAGCAGAACTCCGAAGAGGCGATGCGCATCAAGCGTGACGCAGATCCGATGGTGGATTTCTGCGGCTACCTGTCCACCACGCCGGAGTCAAACGCGCTCTATAAGGGGAACGCCAGTATCAGGCCGCTTCAGCCTAGGCGTTACCTCTATCACGCCTGTCTGGCCTATATGGAGGCCAACGGTTAAAAGAATCTGCTCAGCATTAAGATGTTCGGTCTGTCGCTTGAGGGGATTTTGCGGGAATATGGACAGCATTACATGAAGCGGCGAACAAAGCTCGGTATCCAGACCATTCTGGATCTCTCGGAGAAGAGTAACACCGACTGGCTTTCGGAGTGCGACGAATCGAGCGCAACATGACTATCTGAACCGGCGTAAGCCGGTTTTTTTACGCCAAAAGTTCTCTCAATGTTATGTTAGGGTTCCCTATCTTTCCTTCAGGCTGAACCCTTTAACTAAAGACGTTAAAAGAGATGGATTGTGAAGAAATTTTAAGTAAATCTCTTTATATCGTCTGTCATTGTGATAGATTCGTTACTGGCTCCGCCTTAAATGTTTGAGGTTGTTTCGCCTCGATTTATCTAATGTAAGCACATCACGCCCGCGTCAGAGGGTGGCGATTAATCGTCCAAGCAGATTGTCGGCTTGACGTTGCGTAAAGTGATTGGGCGGAGCCACCCTTAAAGATTATGCGAGGTCGGAAATGTCACTTCATGATAAACTGATTTTTGTTAACTTAAACGACGACGACTCAATCGATCTTATAAACGTAGAGCCACAACCGCATATAAATAAAAATATTATAAAGTGGGATAATAAAAAACTTTCAAATGAAATAGCAAGCGATGATAACGCTACGATAAAATTATGCCACTTAATTCAAGAGAAAAAACTAAGTATAAATTCGGCTTCGGATGTAGCAAACTTATTAGAAGTTCCTGTGGGCCAGTTTCTTTATATCTTGTATCATAAAAAGAATAATTATAAAAGCTTCTCAATCAAGAAAAACAATGGCGAAGATCGTCAAATTAACGCACCTCAGGGTGGATTGGTCATTTTACAAGAGAAATTTAAAGTTGTATTAGATTATTTCTATCGTCCTAAAAGAGCAGCGCATGGTTTTATTTCAGGCAAGAGCATCAAATCAAACGCAGAAAAACATATAAAAAAAACGCATGTTGTTAATTTGGATATCGAAGATTACTTCAGCACAATAACCTTTGCAAGGGTTTACGGATTATTAAAAAGTAAACCTTTCAATTTTGCTCACCCTGCTGCGACTGTTCTCGCTCAACTTTGTACAAGAGAAGGAATACTGCCTCAGGGTTCATGTACTTCACCGGTAATAGCAAATATAATTTCGGCCTCATTGGATAAGCAGTTCACACAATTAGCCAAAAGAAAAAGTATCACTTATACACGTTATGCTGATGACATAACATTTTCTTTTAGGCAGAAATCTATCCCAGAAATATTTTTTAAAACTGACGGTGAAAATATTGAGATTGGAGATGCCGTTAGGAATATAATTGAGAGCAATGGATTTAAAATAAATGAAGAAAAATTCAGGGTTCAAGAAAGGCATGAAAAACAGGTGGTTACAGGGCTTGTAGTAAATGATAAAGTAAATGTTGACAGGAATTATATACGTTTGACTAGGGCCATGATAGATAAGTGGTGTAACGACAAAGTTCAAGCATCAATAAATTTTTGCTCAATTAAAAACATTCAAGCAACAACCAATAATAAAGCTGTAAGTATATTCAGAAATCACATTTATGGGCGCTTAAGTTTTATAAAAATGATTCGCGGCGGCGACTTCCCTGTATACTTGAAATTAATAACCAGAATGAGTCACGGTGATGTGTATAAAACTAAAGAAGGTATAAGAGCTATGAAAGAAACTGAAACATTTGAAATCTTCATTTGCCATGCAAGCGAAGATAAAGAATCAATGGCTAAGCCCATTTATGAATCTTTGACGGCTTTGAAAATCCATACATTCATTGACCATGTTGAGATTAAGTGGGGGGATTCCCTCATTGAAAAAATAAACTCCGCATTATCTAAAGCAAAGTTTGTAATCGCTATTCTTTCTGCAAACTCTGTAGAAAAAAAGTGGCCACTTAAAGAACTTCATGCGGTTTTGGCTCGTGAAATCAATGATGGAAAGGTTAAGCTTTTGACCTTGGTAAAAGAAGAGGATGAGGAATTAATACAATCATCTTTACCTTTACTTCAGGATAAACTTTTCATGGTTTATAAGAACAATCCAGATGAGTTAGCAAAAAAAGTACAAGAACGTTTGAAATATAATTAAATTTATTTATTTCAATTTCGAGGGGTAAATTTTCTTGAGAGGGATTTTAAGCTTATACATTTAATTATAATATCTACCCCTACGTTAACTTTATGGCCAACGGCTACCGCAACTCGCTGGGCATGAAAATATCCAGCCATGCGCTGGAGAGCATTGTGCGGAAATATGGCCAGAATTATATGAACCGTCGTACATAAGACCAATTTTGATCTGACAGAAGAAAGCAACACCGACTGGCTGCTAAAATGTGATGACCCGGCAGCAATCTGAACCACACGAAACCGGCGAAAGCCGGTTTTTTACACCTAAGGTACACCATGAGTGTAGAGTTAAAGCGATTCTACACTCATGCCTCATCAACTAATTGAATGAATATAAAGATAAAAAATGAAAGCTATAGGGTGTTAAGGATTTTCCATAAAATCTTTTTTTGTGGGGGCTTGGTTCGGTTACATGGTAGGAAACCTGACCGAGTAAAATATTTAAAGATCGTTGTACTATTTGAAATTCATGCAATGAATATAAGTTAATGAATTTTATGACAATTGATAAATTTCATAGGGGGCATAAAAGGGGGCGCATGTCAGGATGTTATGTTTTTTATTTATGTAAAACAGTTGGTTGGGTGATGGTTTGAGTCCGTACTTCGCACCGCTATCTTGTCCATCATCGTTCGAAGAAGTACATAAATACATTAAAATCAAAGTATAGGGTGGCATCCATTATCTGGCACCTTCTAGGCAAATCCGTACCACTCCCAGCGGTGGCTGAAGAGAGCAGTTAGACGCAATGAAATCAGGCAGATGCGGATTTACGTGAGGCTGGCGAACTGCTATGACTGCCGACTGTTCCCTGACATGGACCTCCAGCTGCCGCGATAAAGCTTTATGGCCTGGATTGCCCGGCTGCTGACCGGTGAGAACAATACTATGGCGCACACCACTCACATTGGAGTCGTCACGCATGCGCCTAAGTTGTCGGTTACCCCTCAATTATTCTGCCATTCCAGGTCGCCATGCCGGCAACCGAGCGCGCTCCCCAGCTGCTGGAAAAGATTTGCGTTTAGCTTGCGAATATTGCGTGCCACCTGTTGGAGTGACCCCCACAACATCTGCGATATTCTGTGCAGAAAACACCCCGGCAGGAGGGACAAAGATTTACTCATCTGTCACGTTCGCTTTAAACGCACCTTACCGAAAAGAGGTAAGGCAGGCGACAAGGCGTTGCTGCTTTTCTCCCCCCGTCGAAATAGCCTCTCTGATATTTTTCTACTTCTGCATGGCTGGTGCAAGCCGGGCAGAACAAGTGATTTTATTGCTGCATCAACGTAATGGCGGGAATTATTCGTCTTTCAGTTTTATTATTCTCTCACCTTTTTCCATGCGATATTCACCATCATCGACTGTAAATATAGTGCCTCTGTTCTTGCTGTGACTGATTGAAAATACCCGATCCTTTTCTATGCAATTTATAGGCGCTTGCATATCAGCAAAGCACAGTCTGTCATATTTACCTTCCTCCATATACCCCTCTCCAAACAACCAAACTATAATAGTGAAGTTTCCGTTGGATGCTGGTTTAGGAATATCATATCGTCTTTTTAGTGTGGCTTTATTCTCTAACCACCAGTCTATTTTTCCCCTGTCAGTAATTGAAAAATTTTCATTAACACAGAGCTGTAGTTACCGTCTTCATGAACTGCGACAATTTCTACCGGACGCAGAGACAGCCAGAGCACGCAGGCGAGTAGCGGACAAGCGAAGAACGACAGCGCGAATAGTGTTTTTTTGAGGTTAGCTTTCATTAAGGTCCCTGATAATCTGCTCCTTTAAAGCCCTGTTCAGCGGCATATCCCTGAAAGGCGTACCATTACCATTCTGCATATGGGTGATCATTTTTTCAATCAGGTGTCTGTACGGCCCGTTAAGGGAAAATTTGCGGGATAATGATCGGAACTCGTCAAAAAGCATAATGGCGCACTGCTGGCGGGTAATTCTTTCCCCAGATCCCCGCAACGCATATCACTGGCGCTGTAGTCATCCATCCACTTCTGGGTTTTGAATATGATGCAGGGAAACTCTGGTGCGATCATCGTGATACATTCCTTGTGTAATCGTCCGTTAAGATCTGCACGAGGAATCATACGCGGTGAAAGGCCGGAGTGTAAATGGCATAAAGCCGCTGCCATCTTTTTTTACAGGTTCCAGGAGCCAGCCAGAAAAATCATATTTAGACTCTCATGGCATGGGATATCAGGGCTTGTGAGTCTGTTTCTGACGAACGTAAAACCGGTACCCAATAACGTTATTTTGGCAATTTAAGGCTGAATTTTTACATAAGCATATGGAATTTAAGAAATATATTGTAACATTTCTTTCCTTAACTTTACGAATGTGGGAAGGTATAAAAATTCAAGCTTTAACGGAGGAGACTCTCATGAATATCCGACGAGTTTTAACAATCATAATATTTGGAGTTATTTTCTCGGCGATTTCTTTCTTTATTACCAACTTTGCCACAAATGTTGGTAATAATAACGAAGCTCTGTCTAACTTCTTTATCGTCGTAGTACCGATTGCTCTTGCTTTTTTAGTGGAAAATAAATTTTACCGAAGAAAATCATAACTTATCCTGAATAATAGGGAGTTCAAATAAGAGAACTGACGCTTAATGAGTTGAAGTTTGTGTCTGGTGGTAATGCTAACTCCAATTATGAAGGCGGATGTCGTTCGGCCGTACGTAACGGTGCATACCGTGGGGGACAAGATGGCGCGGTAGAGGGAGCTATTCAGGGAGCTTACCGCAGGGCAGTGGCCTGTATCCTGCAGGAAGACCGGCTACTGGCGGGTTCACTGCGCGACAATATCACCGGATTCTCCCCCGATGTCGATGTTGAATGGATGGAGGAGTGCGCCCGACTGAGCCACATTCACGATGACATCATGGCACTGCCGATGAGGTATGAAACCCTGACTGGCGAGCTCGGTGAGGGCCTGTCGGGCGGACAGCGGCAGCGTATTTTTATTGCCCGCGCGCTGTATCGTCGGCCGGGCATTTTGTTTATGGACGAGGCCACCAGCCATCTTGATGAACAGAATGAAGCGCTGATCAATGCGGCGATACGAACCCTCAACATAACCCGCGTCATTATCGCGCACCGACCGTCCACTATCTCCTCGGCCGGACGTACCCTTGTACTGGGCAATGAATCATTGCGCGGCCAGGAAAATTAACCTCACCGGGATAACCGGATGTCCAGATCAAAAAGGGAAAACGGTAAAATGAAAAAGATCCCCGCTACCACCATCGCGTTGCTGCTGGCGTCAGCCTGCGCACAGGCAAACGTAACGTTCATCAAGAGCGATACCGTGGGCAACGGCCAGGTAAACGCAGCAGGCGTCTATTTTAACGGTCAGGTGAACAATCAGACGGTAACCTGGCTGATATCCGCCCTGGCAGAAATACGGGAAAACTACCGTAACGTGCATAATATAGACGTTTATCTTAACAGCCGTGGCGGCGACATGGATGCCGGATATGTTGCCTATGAAACGCTGCGTAAAAGCCCGATTACACTTAATATGATTAATGCGTCCGTGACGGCTTCATCCGCCACCCTTATTTACTGTGCCTCGCCTGAGCGCTATTCGATGCCAATGGCGCAGTTTATGCTGCATCCGGCGGCGGCACCTGATGAAAAGACGGACTACATCAGGCCGGACCAGGCACGCCGAATTCTGGAGGAAGACGAAAATTACAACGCCATATTTCGTAAAGTCTATGCCTCATGCACATCGCTTTCGCGTGAGGAATTAGAAAAAATAACTGATTCTGAAACCGGCAGGGTGATATATCCGGCTGACGAAGCGGCGAAACACGGGCTGGTGACCAAAGGTATCAGGGAAAGTCACAGCTATCCGTTGACCTATTATATTACCGACAGTCAGGGCTGACGTAAGGGTCTGTTCAGGGGGCAGGCACTGATAGGTTGGCGTTAGCCAGCTCAGCTATTAGTGAGACAACGCCGCTGAGTTTGGTCGTGATAAATCGTTTGCTTTATTCAGGGACGACTGGATTATTGACGATCATATCTGGATCGATGGGGTTAAACGGGGATTATTCAGACTTCATCCAGGCCGCGTAT
Source organism: Erwinia sp. PPS120 (assembly GCF_047918655.1). Classification (GTDB taxonomy): domain Bacteria; phylum Pseudomonadota; class Gammaproteobacteria; order Enterobacterales; family Enterobacteriaceae; genus Erwinia; species Erwinia tasmaniensis_A. The sequence goes on from NZ_JBLREF010000001.1 coordinate 135,594, forward strand.
CCTAAGTTAAGGTCATCGGATTAAGTCTATTTATCCGGTTCTGAGTGAGTTATCACTATTTCTGCCACAGAAGTGGGTAACTAAGATAGCAGCCATGCATAAAATCACGGCGCGAAAGGTTATGCTGATAAAAAACAAGCGGCTAATCTTCATCACAAATAAAATCAGACTGACACTTGTTATGTAATAATCATTGATAATTACCTATGGATATTTTTACGTCATGTTATTAATTTGCTCAAGTCCCAGTCCTGCCGAATACGCTGACTTATCTACTTTTTCTTTGGATAAGGTATCAGCCAATTCCTGCGGACGTTTTCAAATAAATTATTGCGCTCGCGTTCGCAACGTGGACAATGCTTAACAATGTGCTGCGTTTATATCAACGTAATCAATAATTTCATTTAAGTCACGGGACGGGCAATGGACAGGAACACTCAGGGGTTCGCATCATACTGGCGTAATTCCTTAGCAGATGCCGAGTCTGGCAAAGGGGCATTTGAGCGTAAAGATGCGGATAAATTCACCCGCTGGGTGGATATCACCACGGGACGTTTGGATGAGGAGATCGTCCTTGCGTTCTTTGAGGGTGAAGGCGATGCGGTTAAAACGGTCGAAGTGCTTCTACGGCCGAAAGTCTGGATCCGCCAGCTTCAGCATGGCAAAGAACGGACGGCAGGGGCACCTGGCATCGTCACACCGCTGGTGACCTCTGCGCGACTGAGTCGCGAAGGCTTTTTGTTTCCTAAGGCTCCCACCACCATTCCCCGTGACCTGCTTGAACCCCTTCCTAAAGGCACTTTCTCGATTGGCGAGATGACTCAGTACGATAAATACAAAACGACGCATAACTCAGCCACCTGTAGTGTTGATGACGAACAGGAGCATCGTGAAGAAACGGATGAGCAGCGGGAAGAGCGGCATGTCAGGTATCATCATCAGTGGCAAACATATCTGAAAGAGGCTGACGATCTCTTAAACAACGTCGCCGGACTGTGGTGCACAACCCATGAGCAATACGAACCGGCTGGGTATGGTTATGTTATCAAAGCGAATCAGCCCGGCGGAGCCAGCATCCATATTCTTCCCCTGTACGATCATCTGCTGATGTGTAAAAAAGACGTTCCGTTATTGGCGCGTTTTGCTTCAACGGCTATGCCTTCCTTAAAACCCCTCCTTGCGGCTAATGCAAAGTTCACTGACCGGCTGGGGTATTCCGGGGATGAGTTTCCGCTGGCTGCGGCACAGCGCGACGCCCTGAGCCATTATCTGACCCAGCAGCCGGGTGAAATCCTTGCCGTCAACGGCCCGCCGGGAACCGGCAAAACAACCCTCGTTCTCTCTATTATTGCCACTGAATGGGCAAGAGCTGCCCTTAATAAAACTGAGCCACCAGTGGTGATGGCCACATCAACCAACAATCAGGCTGTGACCAACATTATTGAAGCCTTCGGTAAAGATTTTGCCACCGGCACTGGCGCAATGGCCGGGCGTTGGCTGCCTGAGTTGAAAAGTTATGGCGCTTACTTTCCGTCTTCGGGCCGTAAGGCCGAGGCCGCAAAAAAATACCAGACGGAAGATTTTTTCAATCGCGTTGAGTCTGGCGAGTATGTTGATGAGGCGCAGACTTTCTATCTTGAAAGGGCTAAAGAAGCATTCCCAGCGGTGGAATGCAGTTCCGTCGAACGCGTCGTGGATCGCCTGCATGAGCGTTTAACTCAGCAGTCCGATCGGCTTAAGCTAATTGAACCCGCCTGGGACAGCCTGAACCGTATTCGTCAGGAGCGAAACGCCATCAGCGAAGATCTCGGGCAGTATATTCAGGACAAAAGCAGGTTACTGCACGACAGCACGGATGAAATCGCGCTGTTAATCCGGGGCAAAAAGCAGTGGCAGCAATATCGTGCCGATGAGTCGATAGTATATGCGTTATTCTCCTGGATCCCCGCCGTTCGCACTAAGCGCCACTACCAGATTAACCTCTTACTCGACGCTACTTTTGGCACAAGAATGGCCGCGTTCCAGGGGGCTGCGCCGGAAGGGATCGATGCGTATATCGACAACCTGATTACGCGATCACAAAAAGAGCAGAGCGACTATCAACAGCAAATCAATCATGCTCAGGACGTTTCCCGACGGGAACGTGAGGCTATCAAATACTGGGATAGCCTGGCCCGGACGCTGGGATATACAGGCGAAGAGGAACTGAGCCTGGCTGCTGCCGATGAGCTGGCTGATACGCGGATTCGCTTCCCGGCGTTCCTTTTGGCAACGCACTACTGGGAAGGCCGGTGGTTGATGGATATGGCTGCCATTGACAACTTACAGAAAGAAAAAGGCCTTAAAGGAGCGAAAGCGGTTAAGGCCCGCTGGCAGCGGAGAATGAAGCTCACGCCTTGTGTGGTGATGACATGCTATATGCTGCCTCACCATCTGGTCATTAGGGAACATGTTGGTGGGGCGAAGAAATTTGACGATAGTTATTTATATAATTTTGCCGATCTGCTGATTGTCGATGAAGCGGGGCAGGTGCTTCCTGAGGTGGCCGGGGCTTCCTTCGCGCTGGCGAAAAAAGCATTAGTGATTGGCGATACGGAACAGATCGCGCCGATCTGGAACAGTTTGCCCGGTATCGATATGGGCAATATGGTAGAGGAGAACATTCTCCCCGGTGGCACTCAGGAAGAACTGACGGAAGCCTATGCACTGGTATGTGATTCAGGTAAAAGTGCGGCATCTGGCAGCGTTATGAAGGTGGCCCAGTTTACCTCGCTCTATCAGTATGACCCGGATCTGGCTCGTGGGATGTACCTGTACGAGCATCGTCGCTGCTTCGATAATATTATCGGCTACTGTAATGCGCTGTGTTATCACGGTAAATTACAGCCTAAACGGGGTATTGTAAAAGATAAGCCTTTTCCGGCAATGGGATATCTGCATATCGACGGTAAAGGCATGCAGACAAACGGTGGGAGTCGTTATAACGCCTTTGAGGCCGGAACGATAGCGGCCTGGCTGGTGGCGCAAAAAGAGGAAATAGAGCGCCATTACGGTGAGCCGCTGCATAACGTGGTGGGGGTCATTACGCCCTTCTCGGCGCAGGTTAACGCCATCAAAGCGGCATTGCGTAAGTTCGACATTAACTGTAGCGGCGGTGACGATTCTCTGACGGTGGGCACTGTGCACTCCCTGCAGGGGGCGGAAAGAGCGATCGTGCTTTTCTCCCCGGTCTATTCCAAACATGAGGACGGCGGTTTTATCGACAGCGACAGCAGCATGCTCAACGTCGCCGTCTCTCGTGCCAAAGATAGCTTCCTGGTCTTCGGTGATATGGATCTGTTTGAGATCCAGCCAGGCTCTTCGCCACGAGGATTGCTGGCAAAATACCTGTTTGCTTCAGACAGCAATGCATTACTGTTTGAGTTTCTGGAACGCAAAGATTTAAGCACAGCCCAGACGCAAATCTCTACGCTGCACGGGGTGGAGGAGCATGATGCGTTTCTTAACCAGACCTTCGGCACTATCGGAAAGAACATTACCATCGTTTCCCCCTGGTTGAGCTGGCAAAAGCTGGAGCAAACCGGCTTTCTGACGTCGATGATGCAGGCGCGATCGCGTGGTATTGATATCACCGTGGTTACGGACAGAAATTACAACACTGAACACGCTGATTATCAAAAGCACATAGAGAAAAAGCAGCATCTTCACGCCGCACTGGAAAAGCTGAACGAGATGGGTATTGCAACGAAGCTGGTCAAACGCGTTCACAGTAAAATTGTGATTGGGGACGAGGGGCTGCTGTGTGTAGGGTCATTTAACTGGTTTAGCGCCACGCGAGAAGAGAAATATCAACGGTACGATACGTCAATGGTATATCGTGGTGAAAGCTTAACAGGTGAAATCAAAACGATTTATACCAGTCTCAAGCAGCGCCAGTTGTAAGCAAGAGAGGGATAAGGAAGTCGTTGTGGCGTATTTATCACCACATCAGGCATTACCGCTCAGGCGGGGGATTTTTCTCATCAGGTGGAGGGAATAGCACTGGTTGATGGACAACCTTTGCTGCATTTAACGCTCGAAAATGAGGTGTGTCTCTCTTCTCGCCTGCTGCGAATTATTTCGACTAAAATTAGCAAGAGGGTTTAGTGGCTATAAGGCCATTAAATCCTTTTGCTCTCTGCCTGGTGGTTTATAGGCGGGCTGGCTTTATCATATTATTTGTGATGGTTATTATCGTTTTGGGCATATATATCGGACGCTGCCACCAGCGCTTTATTGAGCTGTACTACGAGTATAAATAGCAGGAAGCTGATGGCCTTAACACCTTAGGTAGCAGTCAAATTCAGTATCCCACTACACCCAATTACAGACCCGATATCAGTTAATCAGAGCGGTACTGACCGGACGCTGAGGCTTTATGCTACCCTCATGACCTGAACCATTACGGAGAGATGGCATGAAAAACCTCTACAAAACAGCCCTGGTCGCGATGATCCTACTCAGCGCCCCGGCGATGGCGGATAAAACCGGCGTGAGCTTCGAGCATAAAGACTGGGAGCTTGCCTGCGACAATACGCTGACCTGCCGCGCAGCAGGCTATGCGAAAGAAGAGGGCGAGGGGGGATCGGTGTTACTGAGCCGCGACGCCGGGCCTGATATCGCGCCAACGGGTGAGGTGATACTGGCCGATACCGATGCGGATAAAGCGGCACCCGTGACGAAGCTAACCTTGTGGATCAATGGCCGGGCGGTCGGCGACCTGGCTTCGGTTAAAGATGAAGCGTGGCAGCTGTCGGCGTCCCAAACCCAGGCCGTTATCCGCGCCGTTAAGGGCAGTGCAAAAGTCGAGTTTAGGGGCGGTGCTGCGCCTTTTATCCTCTCCGGCGAGGGGGCTTCAGCCGTCATGCTGAAAATGGATGAGGTGCAGGGGCGTATCGGTACGCCGGGTGCGCTGACCAAAAAGGGTGATAAGCCCGAAAGCAGCGTGTTACCCGCCGTTCCGGCACCGGTTATTCAGGCTGCGAGCGTCAGTAAAAGCCCCACTCGCCCACTCACGGCAGCGGAAATCGCCCTCTTTAAACCGAAAATGCGGGTTACGCTAAAGGGCAATGATTATTGCGACCGTCAGCAGCCCTCAGATGAGCGCAAGGACGATGCGGAGGATGACAGGCTTTCGGTGACGCCGCTGGATGACAGTCATGTTTTGGTCTCCGCGCTCTGCTGGCGGGCCGCCTATAACGAAGGTTATGGCTACTGGGTGACGGATACAAAACTGTCTGAACCCCCCGTGCTGGTGACTGATTCCGGCTCCGGATACGATAAAGGAGTGATTACTTTGGCTCAGAAAGGCCGGGGTATCGGTGACTGCTGGAGTTCGGCAAGCTGGGTATGGGATGGAAAAGCATTCCGTCAAAGCCATATCGCCACCACCGGAATGTGCCGCTATATTCGCGGCGGAGGAACCTGGGATTTACCTACTCTGGTGACGGAAGTGAAAGCGGCCCAGTAATCTCCATAACCGACCAGTAGCCAAATGAACGTTAATCTGTTCATCTGGCTATTGACCGTATAAATAATGCTATAGCCTACTGATGAATATCATTCTCTTTCGCTGGTAACGTATCTGCGGCGACATTAATCCCGGCTTTACAGTAGTCGAAAAAGTTATCGCTGTGGATTTTACGCCACACGCCCCATTCTCCATCAGAACCCGGTGTGACACCCAGAGTTTGCCAGCCGTTTTCCCAGGTATCACCCTGATAGGTCACTTTCTGGCAGGCATCTTTATAATTAACAGATGCAGACCATGCGGGGATCTTTACCGCTTCACCTTCAGAAATCGTCACCACGGCACCGGTTTTATCTACTGATTTAACGGTGATCAGCTTGCCCGAATAAGTGTCATATAAAGTTTTCCCCGGCATTAGCGGCGCGTCTTCACGACCGGTGCTGCCTGGGGTGGTATTAATAATGACGTTATAGCTTCTAAGCGGTTGGGGACTAATTTCTCTGACAATTACCCCATTAATGAACGGTGAACTGGCAGGCCAGTTACTGTCAAAACCCCCAGGCTGACGATATTCCAGCATCAGATAAGGGAAGTTTTTATTTTTACGCACGATACGTAAGCCCTGTTTACCTCCTTTGTCATCAAGCAGAGGAGCAATTTTATAGGTGCCGTCGCCCACCATCGGGAATTGTTCGTCAGTTAACCAGCCTACGTCATACATATAATTAACCGGGTACATCCGGACGCCACCGCCGCCCATGGTGTCCGAAATATCATTACCTCCTCCACTCTTGCCACCGATCTTACAGCTGTCATCAATTTTAACTCCGGATTCAGTTGCAGGGCAATCAACCAGAATATTTGAGTGCTCAAACCCCAGCGTATGTCCAAATTCATGCGACCACACCCAGTATTTATGGCCGCTGGCATTAGAGGTCATAAATCTTCCTGGTGCGTCAAGTGAGGTGGGTAAACGGGCTATGGCAGTATATGAACACTTGCTGTTTGACGTATGCTCTAAAATAACCATGTCGTAACTGGCCGCGTCCACACCCTCTTTTTTTGCAAGCTCAAGAGCTTTATTGCGGTATTGATCGGTATCGCATGCTTCTCCAGGCTCACCAATATCAAGGTTATCAAGCGTTTTACCCTCTTTAATGCTCAGGGTGCCCCGGGAGGCCAGTGTGATATATTCGCTTAACGAACTATAGGGGCCATTGCCGCCGAAAAGTGCCCTTCTGATTGCATCGGTTGAGCTTTCTTTTTTACCTGAAAAATGAGTGTTTAATAACAGTACGCTCAATGTTCCCTTTATGTTTCTCTTAGGTGCTGAGAAGTTTTTTAATTCCCATAGCCCATTGGCGTCAGATTCTTTATTTAAGACGAGTTTATTATTGGCATCAAGGGAAAGTTCGCCATTACGTCCATAATCTCTTTGCACCTTACTGATCATATTATAATTAATGGGTGGGCGAGCATTTAATAACCAGTATGTTTGCGAGCTGTATTTCCCGCTATCACAGGCACGCATATCAATACTATTTCCATCCAATGAGGAGAAAAGACAGGTTGTCGCTGGAAGCGTGCTGTTTTTGATTGTATGGTACTCGTCGGAGACGCGCTGTATAAGCCACTTCTGTGACTCTGCATTGCTACATTGGTTAAATACAATATTTTTTTTATCACTCGCAAGATCCATACATTTATCCGGACCCGCTAATGCATTAGAAATCGTGATGCCGGCATCTTCAGCGAAAGTATTTTCACTCATCAAACTGATAAGAAGGGCAGGTGCCAGCAAAAGCAGTTTTTTTGGTATCTTATGCATATTTATATCTCTCAGAGAAAATGAACGTTCAGTTCAGATAATAAATACCAGACCTGATCAGTTTATTGTCAGGGGCGTAATATATCGGATGATCTCGCAAGCAGAGTATTGGCGCGGGTACGGAAGTTGTCGCTGCCAGTTAAGTAGATACGGTTTAATATAGCGTGATCTATTGTAGGTGCCTGCATTATATTTATTGTTTATCCTTCTTATTCTGATTATCGAAGTAAGGACTATTGCTGATTTCGCCGCCGTTACAATGGTGGAGTATTGAGGTTAGATAAAGCGGCATCGCCTGTCTCCCGCGGCAGGGATACCTTTTGCCTGAAAACGGTGGCATTATCGGTACGAGTTACAGGCGTTTTATTCTCAACTTCTCACAACCCGCCAGCACGGGACGGAGCGGAAAATCATGAGTCAGTTATTCAGTCTGGACAATAAACGCATTTTGGTCACCGGCGCAGCCCAGGGAATTGGCTTTATTATGGCGCGGGGCCTGGCCGAGCACGGCGCAGAGATCATTATCAATGGCACCTCGGCGGTGCGGGCGGAGAACGCGGTTATACAGCTGCGCGAGGAGGGATACCGTGCGTACTCTGCGGTATTTGACGTCTCAGATGCGCCCGCGGTGGAGAAGGCCATACAGATGATCGAAGGGGATATCGGCCCGATAGACGTTCTGTTCAATAATGCGGGTATCCAGCGGCGGCATCCCTTTACTGAATTCCCGCTGGAGGAGTGGAACCAGATCATCGCCACCAATCAGACCGGGGTATTTGTGGTTTCACAGACCGTTGCGAAACGGATGATTGAACGCAGGGCCGGGAAGATTATCAATATCTGCTCAATGCAGAGCGAGCTGGGGCGCGACACCATCACCCCCTACGCGGCGGCTAAGGGCGCGGTCAAAATGCTGACGCGCGGCATGTGTACCGAGCTTGCCCGCTACAATATTCAGGTCAACGGTATTGCACCCGGCTACTTCGATACCCCGATGACCAAAGCGCTGGTGGAGAATACGGAATTTAGTGACTGGCTGTGCAAACGCACCCCGGCGGCGCGCTGGGGTGATCCGGAGGAGCTGGTTGGGGCCGCAGTGTTTCTCGCCTCAAATGCCTCGAACTTCGTCAACGGCCACCTGCTGTTTGTTGATGGCGGCATGCTGGCTGCGGTGTAGCTTATCCAGCGCGGCTACCGCAATACGGGCCAGATAGTCCGCTGTCGGGTAGAGTGCGCGATCGTCCACGCGAAACTGTGGATGATGCAGTGCAAAGGGGCCACCCGAGCCAATCATCAAAAAGGCACCCGGCAGCCGTTGCAGGTAGAAAGCAAAATCTTCGCCTATCGGGCTGGCGGGCACCTCGCGGGGTTCAAACCCGGCTGCGGGGGCCAGCTCAAGTGCAAAATCGACCCACTCGCGATCGTTCACCACCGATGGCGGGCCAGGCTGCCAGTCCAGTACGATGCTGGCATCAAAGGTGGCGGCGACGCCGTCCAGAACCTGGCGCAGACGCCGCTCAATCAGCGTACGTGCCGTGGCGCTAAAGGTGCGAACCGTGCCCTCCAGCCAGGCGCCATCCGGGATCACATTCCAGGTACTGCCGCTGTGCACCTGCGTAATCGACAGCACGGCGGTCTCTTCCGGGGGCAGGTTGCGGCTGATCAGCGTTTGCAGCGTGCTAATCAGCTGACCGGCAATCACGATCGGGTCGTTGCCATCGTGCGGTCGTGCGGCGTGGCTGCCTTTTGCGCTGATGGTAATGGCAAAGCGATCGACGGCGGCGGTCAGCGCACCTTCCCGGCTGCCCGCCACGCCAACCGGCAGCGTCGGGTCATTATGGATACCGAAAATCACCCCAGCCTTATCCAGCGCGCCGGTAGCCAGCAGGGCCGGGGCGCCGTAGCCTGTCTCTTCGGCGGGCTGGAACAGGATCCGCACCCGACCGGGGAGCAAGGACTCCTTTTCCTTCAGCAAAATAGCCGCTCCCAGCGCCGCCGTGGCGTGAAAGTCATGTCCGCAGGCGTGCATGACACCCTGATTCAGGGAACGCCAGGGCACATCGGCCTGCTCCTCAATCGGTAATGCATCAATATCGGAACGCAGCACCACCAGCGGGCCATCCACATTGCCCACTTCTGCCACCAGGCCCGTTTCGAGCGGCAGATTGAGGACGCGGATCTGCCGCTCCGTCAGCGCAGCGCGCAGGCGGGCCGTGGTTTCAAACTCCTGGCGAGACAGCTCGGGGTAGCGGTGAAGCTCCTGGCGCAGGGCCTGGAGTGAATCGGCGAGCGGCTGATGCTGTGGGGATATCTTCATAGCGATCTCTTCTGGCTGAACGGTCGGGATCATCATGCCGCCGGGGCAGAGAGCAGGGCAAGGCATAAATGCCCTTAGTTTTTATTCATATAAGTTACTGCTAATTAACACAAAAAGAAGACGTGCGCGTCTGTAGCCAATTATCCGCTCTTACCGGTGTCGCGCCGTTTTGTTTCGTGAGACGTCTCACCGAATCCGCGCTGTCAGCTTTACAGCCAGACGGCGGGTCAACATAGTGTCATTCCGGCGCTGGCTGGTAACCCTTCTGGAGCGACATATGCACGATGCGTCAAGACCCTCCCACAGCGTCAGTTTGTCTGCGCTGCTGGCCCGTAAAGATTGGGAAAACCCGGGTGTTACCCAGCTTCATCGCCTGCCCGCGCACCCGCCTTTTGCCAGCTGGCGAGAGTCCGCGGCCGCCCGCGATGAAGAGGAAAGCCCCAGCCTGTGCAGGCTCAGCGGTGACTGGACGTTCAGCTATTTTCACCGCCCTTATCAGGTGCCGGACGCCTGGATCACAGGCGATCTTGCGGGCGCTGCGACGATCCCGGTGCCCGCTAACTGGCAGCTGCACGGCTATGATGCGCCGATCTACACCAATATAAATTACCCTATTGCGGGATCCCCGCCAGCGGTGCCGGACGAGAATCCAACCGGCTGTTACTCGCTCAGCTTCCAGGTCTCCGCTGGCTGGCTGGCGGAAGGCAGCACGCGCGTAATCTTTGATGGCGTCAGTTCGGCTTTTCATCTGTGGTGCAACGGCGTCTGGGTGGGCTATTCACAGGACAGCCGGCTACCGGCAGAATTCGACCTCAGCAGGCTGTTGAAAGCCGGAGAGAACCGGCTGGCAGTGATGGTGCTGCGCTGGAGCGACGGCACCTGGCTGGAGGATCAGGATATGTGGCGAATGAGCGGCATATTTCGCGACGTCTGGCTGCTGCATAAACCGGCGACCTGGCTGGCTGATTTTCATCTGCACACCGATCTCAACGCTGACTTCTCTGCCGCCACTCTGGTGGCAAATATCCAGCTTGCCGGGGAGAAGGTGGCGACAAGTCGCATTACCCTGCAGCTGTGGCAGCAGCAGATGCTGGTGGGCGAATGTAACGCCCGGCCTGGCAGCGCAGTGATTGATGAGCGCGGTCACTACGCCGAGCGGGTTGAACTCAAGCTGCCTGTCGCGCAGCCGCGCTTATGGAGTGCCGAAATGCCGCACCTCTATCGGGCGGTGATCCTGCTGACCGATGCCGGGGGTAATCTGCTGGAGGCGGAGGCCTGCGACGTCGGCTTTCGCCAGGTGCGTATTGAACAGGGTCTCTTAACGCTTAACGGCCAGCCACTGTTGATTCGCGGCACTAACCGTCACGAGCATCATCCTGAGCGCGGCCAGGTGATGGATCCTGAGACCATGCTCCAGGATATCCGCCTGATGAAGCAGAATAATTTCAACGCAGTACGCTGCTCGCACTACCCTAACCATCCGCTCTGGTATCGCCTGTGCGATCGCTACGGGCTGTACGTAGTGGATGAGGCGAATATTGAAACCCATGGCATGCAGCCGATGAGCCGTCTGTCGGATAATGTGGCCTGGTTCCCGGCCATGAGCGAACGGGTGACGCGAATGGTGCAGCGCGATCGCAATCACCCCTGCATTATTATCTGGTCGCTCGGCAACGAGTCCGGGCACGGTGCCACGCAGGACGCACTCTACCGCTGGGTCAAAGCAGCTGACCCTACCCGTCCGGTACAGTATGAAGGGGGCGGGGCCAACACCGCTGCCACGGATATCCTCTGCCCCATGTATGCCAGGGTTGATGAGGATCAGCCTTTTCCCCAGGTGCCGAAGTGGTCAATTAAAAAATGGCTCAGCCTGCCGGGCGAGACCCGGCCGCTGATCCTCTGCGAATACGCCCATGCGATGGGGAACAGCCTCGGCGGTTTTCATACCTACTGGCAGGCATTCCGCCAGTATCCGCGCTTGCAGGGCGGCTTTGTCTGGGACTGGGTCGATCAGTCCCTGCTAAAACGGGAGGCTGACGGCCAGCAATGGTTTGCCTACGGTGGGGACTTTGGTGACAAGCCAAACGATCGCCAGTTCTGCATGAACGGGCTGCTGTTTGCCGATCGCACGCCGCACCCTTCGCTGTATGAAGCAAAGCGCGCGCAGCAGTTTTATCAGTTCAGACTCATTACCCACGCACCGCTGGTGATTGAGATAGAAAGCGAATATCTGTTTCGCCACAGTGATAATGAACGGCTGCGCTGGCAGGTTTGCGCTGAGGGTAGGGTGCTGGAGCAGGGAGAGCAGGCGCTGGCGCTTCCGCCACGGGGAAAATGTCAGTTAACGCTGACTCTGGAGACGCTTCGCCACCCTGTGTCACTTAACGCGCAGGGGCAGGTCTGGCTTAACGTTGTTGTGCTACAGCCCCGGGCGACGCCCTGGTCAGAGGCAGGGCACAGCGTAGCCGGTGAACAGTGGCGGCTGCCCGCGGCCCACTCTGTCGCTCCTCTGCCGGATAGCCCGGGCGTTGAAGGTCCGGTGCTGTCGCTCACCGATGGGCACATTGTGGTGACTTATCAGGATCAGCGCTGGGATTTCGATCGCCTGCGTGGTGAGCTCACCCAGTGGTGGAAAGCGGGTCGCCCGGCCTTCATTAACCCGCTGCGCGATAACTTTATCCGGGCCGCGATCGATAATGATATTGGCATCAGCGAGGTCGATCGTATCGATCCTGGGGCGTGGTCTGAACGCTGGAAAGCCGCCGGATACTGGCAGATGCAGCCTGAGCTGCTGAGCTGTAGCGCCGACAGGCTACAGGACGAAGTGATGATCCGCACCGGGCATGCGTGGAAACACCAGGAAAAAACGCTGTTTGTCAGCCGTAAATGCTGGCGTATCGACCGCCTCGGCGAGCTGCATATCACGGTAGAGGTAGAGGTAACCTTTGGCGTGCCTTATCCACCACGCATTGGCCTAAGCTGCCAGCTTGCGCAGCAGGAAAAGCAGGAAAAGCAGGAAGATCGGATAGAGCCGCGAGGGCAGGAAGAGTTAGCGCAGCAGAAGGGGCAGACAGAACAGACAGAACAGACAGAACAGACAGAACAGACAGAACAGATTGAGCAGGTGGAGTGGCTGGGCAGAGGCCCGCATGAAAACTACCCCGATCGCCAGCTCGCTGCCGACTGGGGCCACTGGCGGCAGCCGCTGGATAACATGCATACGCCATATGTTCGCCCCTGTGAAAACGGCCTGCGCTGCGACACGCGGATGCTGCGCTACGGGGCGCATCGGCTGAGCGGCCATTTCCACTTCAATATTGGCCGCTACAGCCCCCGGCAGCTGGATATCACCACGCACCGGCACCTGCTTACGCCCGAGGAGGGGTGCTGGCTGAATATCGACGGTTTTCATATGGGCATCGGCGGAGATGACTCCTGGAGCCCCAGCGTAGCCCCGGCGTTTCTGCTTAAGGAGAGCGGTTACCGCTATCAGTTCAGCTGGCGGCGGGATGATGCCGATCCTGTTTAAGTGCGGCCAGTCGAATGCACAGGTATTATTCTGCCATAATGCTGGCGGCCAGCCTGGCGCTGCTGGGGGTATTGCCAATCAGCTCGGTCAGCAGATTATTCACCCCGTCGCTCATGGCGGTGAAATGCGTATGCGGCGAGCGCGTGATCACAATAAATACCCCGACGCTGTACTGCGGCACCATGGCCATATAGGTAATAAAGCCGCCGCCGCCGCCGGTTTTCTGGATAATGCCCGGCCTGCCGTCTTCGGGAGCCATATAGACCCAGCCCATGCCGAGGGCAGTGGCTTTACCCGGTACGTCCATACCCTCGACTTTCGTCAGCTGGCTGCGCTGATAAATCATGGTCTGGATGCGATCGGCCTGCGCGGTGCGCGGGCTGAGATCGGAGGAGAGGAACTGCTGCATCCAGCGGCCCATATCGTCCGGGGTAGAGTAAATACCGCCGCTGCCGATGGCCGCCAGGGTATTGATACAGGGGCTGGCGCCTTTTTCTGCCACCATCAGCCTGCGGCACTGTTCCGGGGACGGCGTAAAGGTCGTGTCTTTCATCCCCAGCGGACGGGTGATCTCGCGCTGAAGCAGGGTCGGGTAGGGAACGCCCGCAGCCCGGGAGAGGGCATCGCCCAGCAGATCAAATCCCAGGTTGGAGTAGGATGCCTGAGTGCCGGGAGCCGCTTTTAGCTGTGCGCTGTTAAGCCAGTGCCAGCGCTGGCTGTAGGTGGGCCAGACGAAAACCGGACGATTGGCCTTACCGCCGGGCTGTTCGCGCGGCAGACCGCTGGTATGGGTGGCAAGATTGATCAGACGGATAGTTTGCCCGGCACCGACGGGCACACGGCTGCCGGCGGGCGCGTATTTACTGAGCGGATCGTCAAGCCTTACCACCCCCTGTTCGGAAAGCTTGACCAGCAGTTCACTGGTCATCAGCTTGGTCAGCGAGGCGATGCGAATAACCGAATCTTTTTGCGGACGAACGCTGCTGCCGGGCCGAATGGCCCCCTTGCTGGCAAACACCCGCTGATTGGCATCAATCGCCACCATTGCCATGCCGGTGGCTTTGGTATTATAGAAAATGTTATCAGCGTAGCGGTCTACAATGCGGGAGGCCAGCAGCGGATCGGGCGCGGGGCCTGCCGCCAGGCTGTAAAGAGGGAGTGCGGCAGCGGCAAGCGCCAGCAGTCGGTGAATCAGATATTTCAACGTGCGTACATCCGTCAGAATCAGCCTGTGAGGGCTCACAGTTTAATCTGTTTTACCTCGGCATCAAAAGGGATATAGCCTCTTTTTCGCAAAATGAGTACAAGGGTTAATGGATGTTAAACGCGGGGGAAGAGCTAGTGCTTCCGCCCGCTATGACGATTGAATCACCTGCGGCTTATGCCCTGGCGGTGTAATGCGTATCGGTCAGTTTGAAAATACTGATAGCCTGTGAGAGCTGTACCGCCTGTTCCTGTAGTGAATGGGCCGCCGAGGCTGACTCCTGCACCAGCGAGGCGTTCTGCTGAGTCACCTGGTCCATTTGGGTAATGGCCATATTGATCTCATCAATGCCGCTACTCTGCTCATTGCTGGCAATCGAGATTTCACCCATGATTTCCGTCACGCTTTTCACGCTGGCCAGCACTTCCTGCATGGTTGAGCCCGCTTTAGCCACCTGCTTGCCGCCTTCATCCACTTTTGAAACCGAGTCCTCAATCAGCTGGGCGATCTCTTTTGCCGCCGACGCCGACCGCTGGGCCAGGCTGCGCACCTCTGCCGCCACCACGGCAAAACCGCGACCCTGTTCGCCCGCGCGGGCCGCTTCCACCGCTGCATTGAGCGCCAGGATATTGGTCTGGAAAGCAATGCCATCAATGACGCTGATGATATCGACGATTTTCCGCGATGAACCGTTAATCATATCCATGGTGGTGACCACCTGGCTAACCGCTGCTCCGCTTTGTACCGCCACGCGTGAGGCCTGTGCCGCCAGCTCATTCGCCTGACGGGCGTTGTCCGCGTTCTGTTTAACAGTCGAGGTCATCTGCTCCATCGCCGAGGCCGTCTCTTCCAGCGAGCTGGCCTGCTGCTCGGTACGGGAGGAGAGATCCATATTACCGTTGGAGATTTCGCTGGAGGCGGTCGCAATCAGGTCCGTGCCGTTACGCACTTCTGTCACGATGCGCAGCAGATTATCGTTCATGTTTTTCAGGGCGATCATCAGCTGACCGGTTTCATCGCGTGAGGCGGCCTTGAAGACCGTACGCAGATCGCCAGCGGCAACATTTTCCGCCACCTTCACCGCATCACGCAGCGGCAACACAATAGAGCGGGTCAGGAAATAACCGAGGATCATCGCCGCAATGACCGCGATGCAGGAGAAAATCAGGGTAATGGTAATTGCCATTGAGCCTTCGGAGAGGGCAATGGCGCCTTCACCCTGTAGCTGCTGCGACTGCGACTGGGCAAATTTTTGCGCCAGCTCCAGATAGGTATTCTGTACCGGGGTGATTTTTAACAGCACATACTCTGCCGCTGCATCCTGATTGCCACTCTTTATCAGTGTAATCAGCGCGGCTTTAGACTGTTCAAACGTGGCGGCGGCTTCCTGTACCGCCTGGATTTTCTTCTTCCCACCCGGCGTGACCTGAATCTTAACCAGGCCGTTAATTGCTTCGTTGGTTTTCCGGGTGGCATTATCAAGCTGGGTAAAGCGTTTTACGTTGAACTGTGGCCGGGTGGTATCAATCACTATACCGCGCAGATATTTAATCTGTTCGTTGACGCCATCGCGCACGTCAAACGCCAGTCGGACTTTGATATAGCGATCGTTGACGATGCTTTCGATCGCTTTATTAATATTGCCAATTTTTACCGTGGCAGTAACGCTCACAATTATTAAGAGCATCACAATAAGGCTGAAAGCACCGCCGAGGCGAGCTCCGACTTTCAAATTGCTGAATAGTGCCATGACGTTGTTCCCTATCGAAACTAAAAGGTTATCAATACCAAAAGGTTGGGTGCGGCAGGGCGCGATCATCAGCAAGCGATGCAGGGATTATCATTCTTCTCACGCCCAGGCTTTCTACATCGGCATAACATCAGAAAACTTCACCATAATCTTGCCTGGGCGAGAGGCGTCAGGTCTGGGGGCCGGGTTCAATCTGCAGGCTGATCAGGCCGATGCCCAGCTTGCGGGCAGCGAAGCCATCCACCGCGCCTTCCGTGGTCTCTTCGGGCGCTGGAGGCAGGATTTCAATGATACGGGCCTGGGAGGGGTTACTGAAATGCAGCTGTACGCGGGTGTCGCGGGTGCCCAGCGTCACCTGCTGCGACACCCCGCCGATCCGGAGGGTAAACGGCTGGCGGGCATTGGCACCAAAAGCCCGCGCGGTCAGCGTTAGCGTGAATTCAGCAGGCAAAGGGGCCAGATACTCAATGCTGACTGCGGGCATCAGGTTAGCATCGGACCAGCGTCCGCCCCAGGGTTCGATATAGGAGAGCCCCGTGACCTTCAGCACCTGCTTTGGCAGCCCCGACAGAGCAAACAGGATGCGGTCTGAGGTATATTTCAGCGCATCATCAGCAGTGTGCAGGCGGGTCACCGCCTGCTGATAGCGCGCGTCACTGCTGTTACCCACGCTGCGGAAAGCGACTTTACCCAGCGTCGAGCCGGCGGCGATTTGGACTATCTCAGGGGGTGAACTCAGGGTGCCATCCGCCACGCACAGACTGGTATTCAGCGCCAGCTTTTCATCCCAGACGTCTCCCATTTTGTAGCAGCGGTCTACCCAGACAAATTTCTCATCCGGGGCGAATGCGGCAAGCTGTTGTTTAAGCGGCGTGGCCAGGTAGACGTCAAATTTTGGCTCAATTTTATCGGCTTTTACCGAGAGCAGCAGCGGCAGCTTGAAGTGTACGCCGGAGAAGCTAAAGGTATTTTTATCGGTATCAATTCTGTAATCCGAGATAGCCCGCGGGAAATTCCACAGCTTAATGACGTCCGGTTTCCACTGATTAATTTTCTCCTTCACGTTCAGATAAACGGCTGAGAGGGACGTTGAGGAGAGGCTGCTGCGCCCCAGGCCTATATAGTTATCACCGCCCATCGCATCCAGCACGGTGGCGCCGTTATCCAGCGTGCTGCGCTTCACGCTCATGGTTTTGCTGGTGGCCTCGCTGCCACGCAGCATAAAGAACAGATCGCTACGGGGATGCTGGTTGAGGTATTTAAAGGCGGTATTGTTCATTGCCAGGTGATCCGAGCTGACCACAATAATTGTATTTTTGAAATAGGGGGTAGCCTGGATGCGGGCGATTAACCGGGCAATATGTTCCTGACTACAGGCCACGGCGGCGAAGGACTTATTGGCTTTCCCCTCCCATGGGTAGCTCTTACGCTGGCAGCTACGGGAAATAAAGCCGTCAGGATGGTGCGTGTCCACCGTCAGGGCAAACAGCGAAAAGGGCTGATTCTGCTTCGCCAGCGCCAGGTACTTGTCGAACACCATATCCATCAGCGTATCGTCATACCAGCCCCAGTCATTGCGGTAGCTGGCATCGCTAACCACGCTTTTCAGTTCGTCAAAGCCATAAAGATGATCGAAGCCGTGGGAGGAGAGGAACAGATCCTTACCGGCAAAGCTCAGGCTGGCACCCTGGTAGAAATAGTTCTGGTAGCCGGAGGCTTTAAGAATATCGCCCAGGCAGACGTTTTGCGGATAAAAGGTTGAGAGCGCGCTGGAGGCGTTGCCATCAAAGGGGGCGAACAGGGGAATGCCACACTGCGAGGCCACCATACCGGCAATGGTGTATTCGGTGCCGGGAAGCTGTGCGGTGTTACTGAAATCCACGGCGCGGTTTTTTATGCGCCCCAGCTCCGGGGCCAGCCCGGGAAACGCCTTTTCATCAAAGTAGGTGCGCTCCAGGCTTTCGGCATAGATGTAGACCAGATTGGGTTTGCTGCCGCTGATATGCGTATGCGGAACTTTGTACCAGGCGTAAAAATCGGCGCTGCTTTTGCCCGCCTGTGACTTGATCAGGCTGGAAACCTGCTGATACGCCGGGGTGGTTTGAATTGAAGCCAGCGCCAGGATAACGGCCAGCAGGCTGTACAGCAGGCTGTGGCGATGCCCCTTTCGCAGGCGTAGCACCCAGCATAAAACGAGAAACAGGCCTACCAGGCCCGCAATCAGCCCGACGGCGGGCATAACGTATTTGCTGATGCCCGCCCCGCTCAGGCTGCTGGTAATGGTGTAGATCACCGCATCATTAATGCCTTCACCCGTAAAGTAGTTACTAGCCACCAGTGAGGCATTAAGAATGATATAGATGCCCAGCAAAAAGGCGATCACCGACAGCCAGATTCTGTTTCTGCCACCTTTCCACGCATAAAGCGCAACAGAAGCACTAAAGAGTATCAGTGAAACCATTTCTGAACCCATGGGCGATTAGTATCCTTAACTGGCGCGATCGACGCCTGATGCTGTTGAGAGTAGGGGGTAAGTGGCAGGTATTGGCGTAATTTAACGCAGCGAAATATCCCTGGCAATACGCCCTCCTTGGGGGAAAAAGCGTGGGATCCCCGGCTGATGATCTACTGTTTAGTCTTCGTTTAACTTAAGGGGGTTATCGGGCGGGGCGGCTTAACATTAACCTACAGGTAAATGAGGCGAACACCTATAAAAGTATATTAAAATCAATAAACTATTGCCTCAGCGAAATCAGGGTAGCCTGATTAAGTTAAAGAAATATCATGAAATATTTCCCGGTCATAAAAGCAAAGAAGATGCCAAAAATCAGATTTACTTCACAGCCTGAAATCGCCATGACAAAACCTTGCGTTTTTGACACGAAATGTTCATAGATGTGTGTGAATGATTCCGCAGACATATCTGCTTAACATTTTATGTTAATGAATTCGCCCAACAGGTCGTTTAAGTCCATTAGCTGTAACACTTCTCACGCTACTATCTTCAGCGGATTGGTTTGGTAATATTTCACAGGGCTACATAATGTTAATAAAAATGCGCGTTTTAACCCGGGCCATTGCGCTGGGGCTGGCAGTTGGCAGTGCATCTTTTGCGGCACACGCAGAAATAACCCTTATTAAGCAGGATCCGCAGGCCGGTGACCCGCTCAGCCGCCTGAACTTCACCGTTGGCGGCAGTATCCGTCCGCAGTTCAACAACCTGACCGGCGATGACGGTAAAAACGCGTACAAGCGTAACGGCTTTGACGGCGGTACACGTTTTCGCTTCCTTGCCGATTACTACCTGTTTGATGACATCAGCTGGGTAGGCTATTACGAGCTGGGAGTGAATATTCCGGCGGTATTCGACTGGGATAACCATCATGCCGACGGCGCACACGATACCAGCCGCCGTATGCTTTATACCGGCTTCCAGAGCAAAACCTGGGGTAAACTGACTTTCGGACAGCAGAACAGCGTCTACTACGACGTGGTGGGGTCTAAAACCGACGTCTGGGATTACGATATGCTCGCTCAGGCGCCGGGCAACGGTATTAACGGCGACTACGATGGTTCGTACCGCTCACGTAAGATGCTGAAATATAAAAACACCTATGGCGCAGCGGACGTCTATGCCTCTTATCTGTTCGCCGATAACGAGTATCTGCCGGGCAATGGCCTGCGCTATAAGCGTCAGGGCGGCGGCTCGCTGGGCGTAGATTATCACCTGACGAAAGATGTGACCTGGGGCGCGGCGTGGAACTATACCGATGCCGAAATGCGTAACCCAGCGAACAACGGGTCAAAATCCTACAACCAGAATATTTACGGCACCTCCATCAGCTGGAAGCCGGATAGCTGGACCTTCTCGTTTGGCGGCGGTTACTACCAGAATTTCCTGACCACCCATAAAAAGGATGTGAACAACTACTTCGCCGGTGACGCGTGGGGTATTGAATACATGGCGGGTTATACCATTCCGGTTGGCCAGTACGGTCTGAAGACCTTTATGCCTTACGTGATGGGCGACCGTCTGGAGTACGTTAACGATCGCGACTATCTGCGCATCGACAACGGCGTTGGCATCACCTTCCAGCTGGATTACGGCTTCCGTGTTGACTACGAACACGTCTTCACCTCCAGCACCGACAACCTGGGTGATATGAACCTGGTGCGTCTGCGCTACGACTTCTAAGCGCTTTTCATGTCCTCCGGCTGGCGCCGGGGGACATTTATATCTGCCTTCACCAATAAAAAAATCTCAGACTACCTCGCTGCTGGCAGGATCACAGTTCGCCGGTGACGTACTGCGCGTTGCCGTTGCCGAAGCTCCAGTCCCCTTTGGCATTGGTGATAAAGCTGATCATCACGTCGCTCCCGGCGATACCGCAGCTCTCCTGCAGTTCGCGGCACAGTTCCTTCATAAAAAACTGCTTCTGTTCATCGCTGCGTGGGCTGGTAAAGACTCTGACCATCACCAGATTATCGGTGCGCGTCAGGCCAAGGCCCGTATCCTCAAAGACCATCTGGTAAGCTTTGTTTTCGTGAACAATCTGGTAGCGATCGCGCTCGGGCACCTGAAAGGCCGACAATACGGCGCGGTGGGCCGCATCCAGCAGCGTTTTCATCTCAGATTCGGAGCGACCCTGAATCACATCAAATTGAAGTAACGGCATAAATTCTCCTTAGCAGCGTTAAAAAGCAGGATTGTCGGTTAGTCACGAAGCCCCTGTTTAGGGGCATTCCGCCAGGTAAAAAACGCGATTGTTGAACTGATTATTTTCCCTGATGAACAATAGCAATAACAGCGCTAATTTAGAATGTCATTCAGGAATAAAACTGTTGTTTGAAAGGGGCGTAGTCATAAGCCAGCCTCCGGCATGACAGCAGGAGTGGCACGCCGGGCTTTAGCGTAGGTATCGCACAGTGAGTACCTTGTTTAAAACACGCTACATCCTACCGCTGATATTACGTTCACGTGACTACCGGTAAACACAGGGGCATTTATACCTAAATATGGCCTTCACGAAACACAGATAATAGTTTGTATTTATTACTAATGTCACAGCAATTTTACCCTTAATGTCTTACATGAAAAATAGAAAATAAAAAGCGCTAAGCCAAATTCTTTTAAACGAAATCCTGTGATGAGTTTTTTCTGAAGTGATACGATGTCATTAAATATTGCGTGGGTAATCTTAAGGGAGGTTATCAGAGGGTTGTGAAACAAAGTTAATATTATAAGTAATGGGTTTGATATGGATGGCTCACATATTTAAATATATTTATAATATAAATTTGAAGGTGGCCAGAAGGCTCTGGTTGGAAAATCAGGCTGTAAATGGTTACGGTGAAATGGTAATGCTGTAAATAAGATATGAAATTTTTCCCTGGCTGGCCATATGAAATTTGCAAGGATGCTACATTTTGAAGTAAATGGTCTTTTTATAATAAAATCTCACGAAGATAGCAGGTAATATCAAAGGTATATTTTTATGGCGATCATCCGAATAAGGGTGATATATCATATAACACTAAAAATCTGATGCTTACATGAGGGTAATAATGAATATTATAGGTTATCTGGGAAGAAATGCTATTATAGGAAAAAAGAGCCTGGAAAACTCCGGGAAAAAGACAATGAGAGAAACCAGTGAAAAATTGCTGGATCCGACGCAGGTAAAAAATACTGTTTATAAGCTGTTAAAAACACCAAAAACACCAAGAACCCCAAAGAATCCCGGAGAACAGGCTAATGACGTTAAAGCTGCCTTAAACGCTGAGCTTACTTCCACCCTGGAAAGAATGAAGAAAAACGGCGGTCCAGAGTTGAAGCATCAGAATGATCGGCAAATGACGAAAGTGCAATTAGAGATTTATGAATCAAAAATGAAATATAAACAATTAGAGAGTGAAAGGAAAATCGCTGAGGACAAAGAAGAGGCAAGAGTAGCTGCTGCGCTGGAGGCTGAAGCGAAACAAAAGGCGGCTGAAGTCGAGGCTGCCGCGGCGGCGAGCAGAGCACCAGTTCCCCTGAAACTTGACGCGAAGGGCATTCCACTGCCTCCGCCACCTCCACCTCCTGTGGGTAATTTTCCGCAGAAATTACCCACTCCAATCAACGCAGTGACTAATAAGACTGCCCGTGTGCCCGGTAAAAGTAACCCAACTGGGCCAGCAGATAATTTCTTTCAGAAGCAACTGGTTGATGAACTCAAAAACAAACTACTGCTAAGGCGAGCTGACCAGGGCAACATTACGGATACAAACACGACTGATCCGCTACTGATGACCACAACCGATGGGCCACTTCCTGAATGGAAAAGAGAACTTGCTGAACAAAAAATGTTATATGCGCGTGACGCGGATCGACGTAAAGCTGCAGAAGCTAAAGAAGAGGCAAGAGTGGCCAGGAATATTGAGGAGGAAGAGGAAAAAAGCAGGATTGAATCGCAACAAAAGGCCGCTGAGGCTGCTAAGGCTGCCGAGGTGAGAAACGCACTAGTCCAACGGGACGAAAGAGGCATTCCTTTACCGCCACCTCTACCGGCTTTAAAGTAAAACATACCCTGCGAGAAGTTTTACCCACTGGCTGTGGGCGGCCTTTGCAGAAACCAAAAGCGATCGTATTCGCAAAACAAAACGCTGGTTTCGTTTTACTGTTTTATGAAAAATAAATATCCATTATGATCGCGACCATCATCTGTTCATACCTGGAGAAATTATGTCTGCCGTTCCCAGTCTGGAGATCCTGCAGGGGCAGGAAAAACGTGTACGTCTGAATCATTTTGGTTTTGGTAGTGCCTGGACACTTGGACAGGCCATCCGCAACCGGGCAGCCAGCGAAAATATGCCGGTAGCCATTGAGGTGTATGCCTTTGGCCAGGTGCTGTTCAGCGCCGCGTTATCCGGGTCGAGCATAGAAAATATGGAATGGGTCGCCCGTAAGCGCAATACCACCCTGCGCAATGGCCGCGCCTCACTCTATACCGGTCTGCTTAATGAGGCCGCTGGTCAGCGGATGGATGAGATGACGTATATCGATCAGCAGCGCTACACCGATCACGGCGGCAGCGTGCCTTTACTCCTGGTTGGCGGCGGCGTCATCGGGGCCGTTACCGTCAGCGGACTGCCCGCGCATGAGGATCACGCCCTGGCGCTGTGGGGTATTGAGCAAATTTTGTTACCTGTTTAAGGGCGACAGACCCGGCTGATGCGCTACCTTTTGATGATGCATAACCGACATTTTAGGAGCCATTAGTGAAGTCTGACACCCGTTATGGTCTGATTGCCGTTGATAAGCAGGGCAGCAATGTCCTGTTTCTCAACCCTGAAACTTTTGCCGTCGAGCGTGAGCTTAACGCCTTCCCGCCCCGTCCACACGAGCTATTAATCCTGCCGAAACAGCATAAGGCCTATGTACCAATCTTCGGTGACGGTATTCATGGCGATAATCCCCATCCGGGCCACAAGATTGCGGTTATCGATCTGCGTCAACGCGAGCTGACGGGTTTTATCGACGTCAGTCCACAGGAATCCCCGCACACGGCGCGCCTGGGACAGGATGGCTACGTCTATCAGTGCTGTGAAAACAGCGCCGCGATTCTGGTCATCGATCCTGAGAGCGATACCATCATCAACAGGATCGCGGTGCCGTCGCACAATGCTCATCGCTTAACGATCCTCCCTTCCGGCCATAAGCTGTTTACCGACAACGAAGAGGATGGAACCATCACCGTGGTTGAGCTGGCAGAGGGACAGGGAAAGGTGATTGAAAATATCACTATGCCCGGCTCCGTCAACGGTATTGCCGCTTCGCCGGTACTGCCGTATATCGTGGCAACGGATGGCGATCGCCCGCTGCTGCACGTACTGGACGCACAAACCCACCGTCTGTTGCAGACGCTGACCCTGACCGGCCATCAGAAGGTCAGCCAGCTGGTGCGCTTTAGCGAGGATGGTTCGCTGCTGGTGGTCATTGGCGATCAGGAGCCGGTAATAAGCCTGTTTGATGGCAAATTTAATCCGCTGGGGCAGGTCGCTGTGGGGCATAAGCCGATGGATGGCTGCTTTAGCCCGGATAACCGCACGCTGCTGATTGCTAACGAGGATGACGGTACGCTGAGCGTGATTGATATCGCCAGCCTGAAAGTGATCGCCACGCCGTCAGTAGGGAAGGGGTGTGAAGTGCTCAGCTATTTTCGTTTACCTGACTGAGAGAGAGAATGAGCGACATCACGGAGCACGACATAACCGATATTTTGGCTCCCGGCTTAAGGGTGGTTTTCTGCGGTATCAATCCCGGCAAGTCATCTGCGCATAAAGGCTTTCACTTTGCCCATGGCGGAAATCGCTTCTGGAAAACGATCTGGCAGGCCGGGTTTACTCCGGTGCAGCTCAAGCCGGAGGAGGAGCATAAGCTGCTGGATAGCCGCTGCGGCATTACCATGCTGGTTGAACGGCCCACCCGGGAAGCCACTGAGCTATCACGAAGGGAGCTGCGCAACGGGGGCCGGGCGCTGCAGGAGAAAATCGCTCACTTCCAGCCCTACGCGCTGGCCGTGCTGGGCAAGCAGGCCTGGCAACAGGCGTCTGGCGTCAGTAAGGTCGCGTGGGGCCGACAGCCGCACCTTATGGGCGTGACGGAGGTCTGGGTGCTGCCTAACCCCAGCGGGTTGAATCGCGCCTCACAGGATGAGCTGGCGGCCGCCTACCGTGAATTAGAACGTTCACTGGCTGAACGGGGCCTGTGAGAAATGCAGCCATAAAAAAAGCCCCTGCCGGGAGGCAGAGGCTTTTTTAGCGGGCTTAACGACGCATTAATCGTCGAGGAAGCTGCGCAGCACTTCGGAGCGGCTTGGATGGCGCAGCTTGCGCAGCGCTTTGGCTTCGATCTGACGAATACGTTCGCGCGTAACGTCAAACTGTTTGCCTACCTCTTCCAGCGTGTGGTCGGTATTCATATCAATACCAAAACGCATACGCAGCACTTTCGCCTCGCGCGCCGTCAGCCCTGCCAGCACGTCATGCGTGGCAGAACGCAGGCTCTCGGACGTCGCGGAGTCCAGCGGCAGCTCCAGCGTGGTATCCTCGATAAAGTCACCCAGATGTGAATCTTCATCATCACCAATCGGCGTCTCCATAGAGATTGGCTCTTTGGCGATTTTCAGCACCTTACGGATTTTATCTTCCGGCATCAGCATCCGCTCGGCCAGCTCTTCCGGCGTCGGCTCACGGCCCATCTCCTGCAGCATCTGGCGAGAAATACGGTTGAGTTTGTTAATCGTCTCAATCATATGCACCGGAATACGGATGGTGCGCGCCTGGTCTGCGATGGAGCGGGTGATAGCCTGGCGGATCCACCAGGTTGCATAGGTCGAGAATTTATAACCACGGCGATATTCAAACTTATCCACGGCTTTCATCAGACCGATGTTCCCCTCCTGGATCAGATCCAGGAACTGCAGACCACGGTTGGTGTACTTCTTGGCGATAGAGATAACCAGACGCAGGTTAGCCTCAACCATCTCTTTCTTCGCACGACGCGCTTTCGCTTCGCCGATAGACATGCGACGGTTGATGTCCTTCACCTGCTCAATGGTCAGGCCGGTCTCTTCTTCAATCTGCGACAGTTTTTGCAGGCCGCGATGCACGTCTTCAGAGACGTCTTTTAACTTCTCTGACCAGGGTTTGTTCATCGCCAGGGCCGCTTTAAACCAGGTTTCGCTGGTTTCATTGCCGGTAAACAGGGTGATGAAGTTTTTCTTCGGCATCTTACAGATTTCAACACAAAGCTTCATGATCAGACGTTCCTGCGTACGAACGCGGTCCATCATGGTGCGCATGCTGTTCACCAGGAAATCAAACTGCTTCGGCACCAGGCGGAACTGTTTGAAAACATCTGACAGGTTCTGAATTTCAGCAACGGCATCGGCGTGACTGCGGCCTTTAGCCTTGATTACCGTGCGGGCTTTTTCATACTGAACGCGTAGATCGTTAAACTTCTCGCGCGCCAGTTCCGGATCGATGCTGTTGTCGTCGTCGGCGCTGTCGTCATCGGACTCTTCATCTTCGTCTTCATCATCGTCACGCTCTTCTTCAGAGAGTTCCGAGCCAACGTGCGTGGCGGTGGGCGCGATATCGGCTTCAGCGTTGGGATCGACAAAGCCGGTAATCATATCCGACAGGCGCGCTTCGCCCGCCTCAACGCGGTCATACTGCTCCAGCAGGTAGGTAATGGCTTCCGGGTATTCAGCAACGGAACACTGGACCTGGTTGATACCGTCTTCGATGCGCTTCGCGATGTCGATTTCGCCTTCGCGGGTCAGCAACTCAACGGTACCCATTTCGCGCATATACATGCGCACCGGGTCTGTCGTCCGGCCGATTTCTGACTCAACGCTGGACAGGACCTGTGCGGCCGCCTCGGCAGCATCTTCATCGGTATCGGAGCTGTTTTCGTTCAGCATCAGATCGTCGGCATCAGGTGCTTCTTCAACAACCTGTATGCCCATGTCGTTGATCATCTGAATGATGTCTTCGATCTGATCGGAGTCGACGATATCTTCCGGCAGATGGTCATTGACCTCGGCATAGGTCAGATAGCCCTGCTCCTTACCACGGGTGACAAGTAGCTTAAGCTGTGACTGCGGGTTTTGCTCCATAAGACGGTATCCACACTTCTGTTAAATTAGATTGGTGTCGGTCGGCTAAGCAGCCAACAATAACAGTGAGGGCGTTGGTTTATTGCCGCTGCCCATCTCGGCGGCTGCCAGGGTCGACCTGGCGGATAATCGGCACTTAAGCCGCTGGATATTCGGTTCGATGCGCTATCACCTGCCATTTTTGGTTCGGGCAGCGACAAAACCTGGCCGTACCGGGGTACGATGTGGTTCAGGCGCTGTGCGCACGAAAACTGACGCTGGCGATATTGCCTCTCAATAGTTTTTGGGGTGACAGGATCGTCACGCTCAGGAATTCGTTTTTTTAGCAAATTCCTGATTGAGCAGCCAGTATTCACGGCGCTCGTTGGCATCCAGCCCGTGAGTGCGCTCGCGAGCAATTAAATACTCTAAGCGTCGCTCCAGCGCTGCGTCATACATGCTGGCCAGCGAATCGTTAAACATGGTTTCCACTTCATCGTCCACGATCATGTGGTTCCATGTGGCCAGAGTTTCAAGGCTCTGGCTAAATTTTGTGCCACGGTATAACTCTAGTAGCTGTCCCGTCGTCAGGCCAGGATGCGCGACGCAAGTGCTCACTAACTCAACAAAAAGGGAAAATCCCGGCAGTTCAGAAGATTCCAGTCCTTGCAGGGAGGGCACGGCTGCTGCCAGCTGCGGATTCTGAATCAGCAATCCAATCAGTATACGCATGGTTGTGCGTTTTAGCTGAGGCTGCGGCGGGAGTTTCGACTTCTCGCCCACTCTGGGCATCAACTTTTCCAGCTGACTGTCATCCAGAATGCCCAGTTTGTTACCCAGTTCCTGACGCAGGTAAATGCGCAGGGTTTCCCCCGGCACCTGGCTAATTAGCGGCAGGGCAAGGGTGCTCAGCTGGGCGCGACCATCCGGCGATCGTAAATCTACCTGAGGGAGCAGAGTGTCAAATAAGAAAGCGGAGAGCGGCGTTGCCTGCTCCATTCGCGCTTCAAATGCCTCTTTTCCCTCTTTACGGACCAGCGTATCCGGATCTTCACCGTCCGGCAGAAACATAAAGCGTAGCTGACGGCCATCATTCATGTAGGGAAGGGCGGTTTCCAGCGCGCGCCAGGCCGCTTCACGTCCTGCTCTGTCGCCGTCATAGCAGCAAATGACATTATCGGTCGAGCGGAACAGCAGCTGAATATGCTCAGGTGTCGTCGACGTTCCCAGTGACGCCACGGCATAATCAATGCCAAACTGCGCCAGCGCCACCACATCCATATAGCCTTCGACAACTAATAGCTTCGCCGGTTCCGGATGATGCTTGTGGGCTTCATACAGGCCATACAGCTGTCGGCCCTTATGAAAAATATCGGTCTCCGGGGAGTTCAGATATTTTGGCAACGCATCGCCCACTACCCGGCCGCCAAAGCCGATAACCCGGCCTCGCTTATCATGGATGGGAAACATGATCCGTTCGCGGAAACGATCGTAGCTACGGCCCTGATCGTTGGTGACCAGCATCCCGGCGTCGGTAAGCGATTGCCGGTCGTCCTCATTGCGACCAAATCGCTTCAGCGCGTTGTCCCAGCCTGCGGGCGCAAAGCCAATAGAGAAGTGGCCGATCACATCATCGCTCAGGCCGCGGCCTGCCAGGTATTCGCGCGCACCCGCGGCGTGACTCTGGGTCAGCGACTGCCGATAGAACTCATTCAGTCCGGTCATCAGCTGATACAGGCTCTGACGCTGATGGCGCTCCAGCTGGTTCGGGCCGCTTCCGCTTTCATACGGAATTTCAAGTCCGTAAAGCGTCGCCAGCTCCTCGATACTCTCCACGAACTCAAGGCGGTCATAGTTCATCAGAAAGTCGATGGCATTGCCGTGCGCGCCACAGCCGAAGCAGTGGTAAAACTGTTTCTCGCCGTTTACGGTAAAAGAAGGGGTTTTCTCATTATGGAAGGGACAGCACGCGTGATAGTTCTTACCCTGCTTTTTCAGCTTTACGCGGGCATCAATAAGATCCACGATGTCCGTGCGCGCCAGCAGGTCATTAATGAATACACGTGGAATGCGTCCAGCCATAAACCCTCTTCACCTTTCAGCTTCCATTGCTTCTGGCCCATAAACGAGAACAAGCCGCGCATTCCTTTCGGAAAGCACGGCCTTCATAACTACTTACCTGTCTGCGGAGCCTGAGGGCGTTAACCCTCAAAAATTAGTACAGACGAGTGCGGCGTGCGTTTTCGCGAGCCAGTTTCTTCGCGTGGCGTTTAACGGCAGACGCTTTAGCGCGCTTACGTTCGGTCGTTGGTTTTTCATAAAACTCACGACGACGAACTTCAGCCAGAACGCCTGCTTTCTCGCATGAACGCTTGAAACGACGCAGTGCTACGTCGAAGGGCTCGTTTTCACGTACTTTAATTACCGGCATGTAACTCTCACCTCGATAAATTCGGTTTGCTGCTGGGCTGTAAGCCAGCTCATTTCAAAATGGTGCGGAATTTTACTCCAACACAGGCAGCATTGTAAAGCACCATAGCATTAACTCACCAACAGATGCGCCTGTGCCACTGCCGGTATTTTCAGGCGAATGAGTATACAGGATTCCGCGTGGCGCCGCGAAAAAATTTTCGCCTTATGCATCAGAGACAAGGCGAAGCCCGGCGGAAAATTACCGCGAACGCCTGATCCTTCATGCTACACTGCGCGCCGCAAGAATGAGGTAAAAAAGTCATGCGTGTACTTGGAATTGAAACATCCTGCGATGAAACCGGTATCGCGATTTACGACGATCGGGCCGGACTTCTCGCCAATCAGCTTTACAGTCAGGTAAAACTGCATGCCGATTACGGCGGCGTCGTACCTGAGCTGGCCTCGCGCGATCATGTGCGAAAAACCGTGCCTCTTATCCAGGCGGCGCTTAAGGAAGCCGGATTACAGGCGTCAGATATTGATGCGGTGGCCTGGACGGCCGGACCTGGCCTGGTGGGTGCGCTGCTGGTAGGCGCCACCGTAGGCCGTGCGCTGGCGTTTGCCTGGGGGGTGCCGGCTATTCCCGTTCACCATATGGAAGGACACCTGCTGGCCCCGATGCTGGAAGATAATCCTCCCGCCTTTCCTTTTGTTGCCCTGCTGGTCTCGGGCGGCCATACCCAGCTTATCAGCGTTACCGCCATTGGTGAGTATAGGCTGCTTGGGGAATCGGTGGATGATGCAGCCGGTGAGGCATTTGATAAAACCGCCAAGCTGTTAGGTCTGGATTATCCCGGTGGCCCGATGCTGTCAAAAATGGCACAGCAGGGTGTCGAGAAGCGCTTTGTTTTCCCGCGTCCGATGACCGATCGGCCGGGCCTGGATTTCAGCTTTTCTGGCCTGAAAACGTTCGCGGCGAACACCATTCGCGGTAACAGCGACGACGACCAGACGCGCGCTGATATTGCCCGCGCCTTTGAAGATGCAGTGGTCGATACGCTGGCGATCAAATGCAAGCGCGCGCTGGAGCAGACCGGCTTCAAACGGCTGGTTATCGCCGGGGGGGTCAGTGCAAACCGCACGCTGCGGACGAAAATGGCTGAAGTGATGAACGCCCGGGGCGGAGAGGTCTTCTATGCCCGCCCTGAATTCTGTACCGACAATGGGGCAATGATTGCCTACGCCGGTATGGTCAGGCTGCGCAGTGGTACGGAAGCGGAGCTGGGCGTCACTGTTCGGCCACGCTGGCCGCTGTCAGAGCTGGGTGTTGTTGCTGAGCCGGAGTGAGCATCAGGATGAACACAGCTCTGCCGCTATGCGGGGAGCTGTGGAATAGATGAGGCGATGTTATTGATTTACCTGAATCGGGTGCCGGTATGCGCTGCAGATTGAGGGCAAATCAATTACCCAAAAGAGCATTGAAAATCCCACCTACAAAGGGGATCCTACCCAGTAACGACTCAACGGTGCCGCCAATATTACCGCCAATATTGGCACCAATGGTGGTACCCAGTTCGGGGAAGAACTTTTTAATGCTCGTCTCACCCATCAGCGGTAATGAAACGGTGATGCTGCCAGCCAGCTGAAAAATCCCATCGCCCAGCCGGCCACCCACTGACGTACCGATATTTTTAATAATGCCTGCGCCGCTCACTGCGTTGAGGTCAACCAGTTCTAACTCTCTCATTATCTTCACTCCCAGAAGAAAGTAACGGAATGTTACTGACGCGATACGTTATCGTGAGACGTTAAAGGAGAAAATAGTAATAAAATGATTTACAGGGGATCCGAATAAACCCCGTCGCTAAATTTATTTGCGTTTTTTCCGCCAGATTTTGGTTTCCTGCCCGCGCCAGAGTCGCTGAATATTGTCATGATGCCGCAGCAGCACCAGGCACGACAGCATCGCGACGGGAAAGGTAAACTGAGGTTTAAACCACCAGACGTAGAAGGGGGCTATCAGCGCGCTGACGATAGCGCCGAGCGATGAATAACCGCTAAGCAGTACGGTAAGCAGCCAGGTGCCGGTCATCAGCCCCGTTAAATCCCAGCCGATAGGGGCAATGGCCCCGAAAGCGGTCGCAACGCCTTTTCCGCCCTTGAAGCGAAAAAAAACGGGGTAAATGTGCCCAAGGCAGGCGGCGATCGCGGTAAGGCCCAGATATAAAGGCGTCACGCCATAATGCCAGGCAAGCCAGACGGGCAGCATACCTTTAAGAATATCAAAAACCAGCACGGCCGCAGCCGGGACTTTACCGCCAAGCCGCAGCACATTAGTTGCTCCGGGGTTACCGGAACCATTCTGGCGGGGATCGGGCAATCTGAACAGTCGGCACACCAGAATCGCACTGGAAACGGAGCCACACAGATAGGCAAAAAGGATCATACCCAGTGCGAATGTACTCATCATAACGTTCCGTCCTACAGGGGTCGTTTTGTTCTCATCATCCGGGAATAATACGCATAAACCGCCGGAAGTGGTATCCGGCATCCACAAAAACAGAGAGGGTCATCATGGATATTGTATTTATAGAGCAACTGTCGGTTATCACCACCATTGGCGTCTATGACTGGGAACAAACTATCCAGCAAAAGCTGGTTTTTGACGTGGAAATGGCCTGGGACAACCGCCGCGCGGCGGCCAGCGATGATGTGAATGACTGCCTGAGCTATGCGGATATCTCTGCTGCCATTATTGACCATGTTTCTGCGGGTAAATTTGCGCTGGTTGAACGCGTGGCAGAAGAGGTCGCCTCACTGCTGCTGACGCGTTTCAGTTCTCCCTGGGTACGGATAAAACTGAGCAAACCCGGCGCGGTTGCGCAGGCCGCACAGGTGGGCGTGGTGATTGAGCGCGGGACTAATCCTAAATAAGCGCAATATGATTGCCATCATGGTGAAACCCCCCCACATTATGGTCTGTTTTGACGTTGGCCCGAGTTTGCACGGGCACAATTTGGCGGTAGTCTCCGGCAGCCGCCTTTTTAATGATTTTGATACGGACAGGGGTAGTAATTGATGGCAGATATTCATCAGCTATGGGTGGCAGCAATACTTGGCATTGTTGAAGGCCTGACGGAATTTCTTCCCGTCTCTTCCACCGGGCACATGATCATTGTCGGTCATCTGTTGGGTTTTGAAGGGGATAAAGCGGACACCTTCGAGGTCGTCATCCAGCTCGGCTCAATTTTAGCGGTGGTCGTCATGTTCTGGCGTCGCCTGTTTGGCCTTATTGGCATCCACTTCGGCAAAGTGCCGCATGAGGGTACAGGAAAGGGGCATCTGACGCTGATTCATATTCTTCTGGGAATGGCACCAGCTGTCGTTGTAGGCCTGCTCTTACACGACGCCATTAAGACGTTGTTTAACCCGGTCAATGTGATGTATGCCCTGGTGGTTGGCGGCGTGCTATTGCTCGCGGCTGAATACCTTAAGCCCAAACAGCCAAAGGCAGTGGGCCTTGATGACGTCACCTATCGTCAGGCTTTCGTGATTGGCTGCTTTCAGTGCCTGGCGCTCTGGCCGGGTTTCTCACGTTCAGGTGCGACCATCTCCGGCGGGATGTTAATGGGGGTAAGCCGCTATGCTGCTTCCGAGTTCTCGTTCATTCTGGCCGTGCCGATGATGATGGGCGCCACCGTGCTGGATCTCTACAAAAGCGTGGGCTTCCTGACGATAGGTGACATGCCGATGTTTGCCGTCGGTTTTCTAACCGCGTTTGTGGTGGCGCTGATTGCGATCAAGGTCTTCCTGAAGCTGATTCAGAATATCTCCTTTGTACCGTTCGCAATCTACCGTTTTATTATTGCGGCTGCGGTTTATATGATCTTTGTCTGATTGCCCGAAGCGGCGATGAAGCCGGGCCGAATGGCCCGGTTTTCCTAAGCGTCCTTTTCAGCTTTCCAGCGCTCAAGCGCGGCAATCCTGCGCTGCGTCAGCGCTTCCCGAATTTCACTTCCTTTAAATCCCGCCGCAACAACCTCTTTTGTCGATACCGCCAGCGCGACGTTAAACGCCTCACGCAGATAGCGCCCCTGCGGATATGCATTATGTTCAAAGCCGGTTCGCCCACGGGCGTCAGCTTCGCTGGTCAAGGCTATCTGGCCGATACGCTGAGGCTTGCGCCAGGCATCAACCCGGTCAAACAGCGCGACTAACGCCTCTGCGGGCTGCCGCTCAATGGTATGTACCACATCATGAAACTCTGTAACCAGCAGCGCCAGGTCGCGCAGAGGGTTTGGCACCCGCAGCCGCTGACAGAGCGCGCTGACCAGAGGGACGCCAGCGGCACCGTGTCCATGGTGGCTGGGCCACAATTCGCGGGGCGTCAGCGCCTTACCCACGTCGTGGAACAGCGTGGCAAAGCGGACATCGACCTCGTTGCTGAGCTGTGCGGCAATGGCCAGCGTCATTAGCGTATGCACGCCGGTATCAATTTCGGGATGCCATTTTTTAGGTGCCGGGACGCCATAAAGGTTATCCAGCTCGGGGAAGAGCACCGCCAGCGCGCCACAGTCACGCAGCACCTGAAAATAGACCTGGGGGAAGTGCGTTTCGAGAGCCTTCTCCGTCTCCTTCCAGATGCGCTCTGGCGTCAGTGTGTTCAGCTCACCGCTGGCGGCCATGCTGCGCATCAGTCCAAGCGTTTCTGGCGCGACGGTAAAATCCAGATGGGCAAAGCGCGCAGCAAAGCGCGCGACCCGCAGCACGCGCAGCGGATCCTCATTAAAGGCGGCAGAGACATGACGAAGCTGACGGTGTGCAATATCCTGCTGTCCGCCCCAGGGATCGTACAGCAACCCGTTATGATCGCGGGCAATGGCGTTGATGGTCAGATCGCGCCGCTGTAAATCCTGCTCCAGCGTCACATCGGGGGCGAAATAGCAGCTAAATCCGGTATAGCCCGCACCGCTTTTTCGCTCAGTTCTGGCCAGCGCATACTCTTCATGCGACTCAGGATGTAAAAAAACGGGGAAGTCGCGACCCACCTGCTGATAGCCGTTATTTATCATCTCTTCCGGTGAACTGCCCACCACTACCCAGTCTTTATCAGTGACCGGTAATTCAAGCAGGGCATCGCGCACCGCGCCGCCGACAAGGTAAGTCTCCACTACTGCGCTCCTCGTTGTGTCGTTTCAGGCATCATACGTGAACGTCCGGCATTCTCCCACCATCGGCGGGCCTGAGCGGTATTTACCCACGACGAAAAGGACATCAATGGATGTCCTTTTCGTCCCGGCGTACGCTAAGCCTAGTTCATCCAGCGGTCTTTTTTCTTACGGCTGGGGACCATATGCGGCAGCAGCAGGCCAAGCAGCAGGCCGACGCCGGCCACGCCGCCGCCATACATAAACCACTGCATGATAATAGTGCGCTGCTTGTCATCGAGCTGAACGTTGGCCGCGCTCACCTTCTTCTGTGCCACCACCAGCTCATTTTTTAACTTCTGATTCTCATTTTTCAGGTTATTAATGGCACCGTCGCTACCCGCAACTTTTTTCTGCATTTCGGCGGTCCGCTGATTCCAGCTTCCATCAATATTGGCCAGTTTGTCAGTCAGCTCTTTAACCTGCTGTTCCAGCTGCGGGACGCGCGTACGCAGGCTGGGCTGTTCGCTGAGCTGCGCAAGAGGTATCCAGGTGGTACGGCCCGTTGAGTCGCGAATTTGCGCGTATTTGGTGGCATCATTGGTTTGCAGCAGCTCCACTTCTTCGCCCGCATTCAGCGTACCGACCAGGCGATAATCATTGCTGGGGCCACTGCGAACCCAGGTAGAGAGTTCATCAGAAATATAGCGTTTTTCTTCGGCGTGAACGGTAGCAGCAACGCTAAGTGTCAGTAAAGTAAGGCCAATTAATTTAATTTTTTTCATTCGATATCTTTTTTACGTGAATCCGGGAAAAAAGTAATGGCACAGTCTGGAGGCGCCTCGCATAAAGCTGAATGAGAACT
Organism: Erwinia sp. PPS120; assembly: GCF_047918655.1. Classification (GTDB taxonomy): domain Bacteria; phylum Pseudomonadota; class Gammaproteobacteria; order Enterobacterales; family Enterobacteriaceae; genus Erwinia; species Erwinia tasmaniensis_A. The sequence goes on from NZ_JBLREF010000001.1 coordinate 170,798, forward strand.
TTCCTGGTCTCAGGGCATGGCAATCAGGGTCGTAAAGCATAAGAAAGCCGAGACAGCCACGGCAATTCTGCATTACTCTTCACGCTATAACTGACTGAGAAAGACCTCGCTGACTGCCGTATCTTTACGCGCAGAGTCCATAACATCGGCGAGGCATCATCAGGCGCACATCCATTTACCATGCCGGTAATTATTTGATTAAGAAAATATGACCATCGAAATCGAGTTAAAGTTCATCGCTACGCCTGCTGCTGCTGAAAATCTACCTGGCCGACTTGCTGCCTGGCCACTTCAACACAGTGCGCCACAAAAGCTGACCAATATCTATTTTGAAACCGAAAGCAGTCAGCTGCGCCGCTGGGATATGGGACTCCGTATTCGCGGCTTCGGCGACAGCTATGAAATGACGCTGAAAACAGCGGGTCAGACCGTTGGCGGCCTCCATCAGCGTCCGGAATACAATGTCGCGCTGGAGAAGCCAGAACTGGATATCGTGCTGTTACCGGCGGAGATCTGGCCCGCAGGGACCGATCTGGTCACGCTGCAACAGCAGCTTAAGCCGCTGTTCAGCACCCATTTCGTACGGGAAAAGTGGGTGGTCACTTATCTGCAAAGCGAGATTGAGGTTGCGCTCGACCTCGGAGAAGTGAGTGCGGATGATGAGAGCGAAGCGCTCAGTGAAATTGAGCTTGAGCTCAAATCTGGCCTGCGCGAGGATCTGCTGGCGTTCGCTGAAGAGCTGTCAACGATTGGCGGGCTGCGCCTCGGTAGCAAAAGTAAAGCCGCACGCGGCTATGCGCTGGCGCAGGGTAAAATGCCGTCTGAACTGCGCCCTATGCCGGTGCTGAAGGTTAAACCGAAAGCAACAGTAGAAGAAGGTATGCGTGCGGCCTTTACGCTGGCGCTCACCCAGTGGCAGTATCACGAAGAGCTTTGGCTGCGGGGCGAAACGAAGGCGCTGCATGAAATTCGTCAGGCGCTGGAAAGCCTGCGTCAGGTCTTCTCCCTGTTCGGCGCGCTGGTGCCGCGTAAGGCGAGCAGTGCGCTGCGTCAGTCGCTTACTGGCCTTGAGGAGTCGCTGATGGAAGAAAATCTCCAGCCGGAACTCATCTGCTTTAGCCCCCTTTCTTTACAAACCCAGTTAGCACTCACTAACTGGATAGCTACCGAACGCTGGCGCGGCTTTATTGATTCTAAGGCAGAGACCCGGCTCCAGGGATCCTTTAAGCGCTTCTGCGATATTATGCTGGGCCGCATCTCTGCCGATCTCAAAGAGACCTTTCATCGCATCCGCCAGTTCAATGAGTATCAGGACAAACTGACGCGCCTGCACCGTCAGCTACTGGCCGCTCGCCTGCTGGCCGGGGCTTACTCCCCTGAAGCTGTCGCCGCGTGGTTAGAAGACTGGCAGCAGTTGGCGCAGGGCATTGAATCCAGTCAGACCGCAAAGCTGGATGCTTACTGCCGTCAGGCCCTTAAACATCTGGCATTCTGGAAAAACGGGAGCGCCTGACTGCCCGGCTCTGCGCGGCCTGGCGTTCGTGCACCGATAATTTTTCATTTCAGGGAGTGTTTATGCTGCCATTGCCCCACGGATCTCTGCCCCCCTTAATGGTCGCGCAGACCGAACGTTTACCCGCTTCCCTGGGGGCGCTGACGCTTGCTGAGCAGAGCGTGCTGGCTTTCAGTGATTTTATCTGCGAGAACCTGAGCCGCCATCCTGCGTGGTGGCAAAGGCTTAGGGAGCAGCCTCCACAGGCGGATGAATGGCAGCATTACCAGGCGTGGCTGGCAGTTAAGCTGGCAGAAGTCCCGGATGAACCGGCCCTGATGCGCGAGCTGCGGCTTTTTCGTCGCCATATGCTGACCCGTATTGCCTGGATGCAGGCGCTGGCGACCTGCAGTACGGAAGACTCTCTGAAACAGCTGAGCGTGCTGGCTGAGCTGCTGATTGTGGCGGCGCGGGACTGGCTGTGGCAGGCCTGCTGCCGCGAATTCGGCACGCCGGTGAATGCGCAGGGTGAACCGCAGCCGCTGCTGATCCTCGGCATGGGCAAGCTGGGCGGCGGCGAGCTGAACTTCTCCTCTGATATCGATCTGATCTTTACCTGGCCCGAAAACGGGACGACGCAGGGCGGCCGACGCGAGCTGGACAACGCCCAGTTCTTTACCCGACTGGGACAGCGGCTGATTAAGGTGCTGGACCAGCCCACGGTAGAAGGCTTTGTTTACCGCGTCGATATGCGCCTGCGCCCCTTTGGCGACAGCGGGCCTCTGGTGCTGAGCTTTGCCGCGCTGGAGGACTACTACCAGGAGCAGGGGCGCGACTGGGAACGCTATGCGATGGTCAAAGTACGGGTGATGGGCGATCGGAATGACCGCTGGAGCCAGGAGCTACAGCAGACGCTGCGTCCATTCGTTTACCGCCGCTATATCGATTTCAGCGTCATTCAGTCCCTGCGTAATATGAAAAGTATGATTGCCCGTGAGGTGCGGCGTCGCGGTCTGAAAGACAATATCAAGCTGGGCGCGGGCGGCATCAGGGAAATTGAATTTATCGTTCAGGTGTTCCAGCTGATCCGCGGTGGCCGCGAACGGGCGCTCCAGCGCCGTGCGCTATTGCCTACCCTGCAAACGCTGGGCGAACTGGGGCTGCTTCCTGCAGGACAGGTAGCGCAGCTTCAAGAGGCATGGCAGTTTCTGCGTCGGCTGGAAAATCTGCTTCAAAGCCTCAACGATGAACAGACCCAGACCCTGCCTGTGGACCCGCTTAACCAGGCGCGGCTGGCATGGGCGATGGGGGTACCTGACTGGTCCGTTCTCCAGCAGCAGCTGGAACAGCACATGTCTGCGGTACGGGCGATTTTTGACGAGCTGATTGGCGACGATGCGCCAGAGGCAGACAGCAGCAAAGAGGTCGGAGAGTACGGCGCGCTCTGGCAGGATCGGCTGGAGGAGACCGAACTGGCCCCACTGGTTCCGCATCTGCCTTCGGGTGCGACAGCGGCGCTACTCAAGGCCATCAACGCGTTTCGGCAGGACACGGATAAACGTACGATTGGCCCGCGCGGTCGCCAGGCTCTCGATCAGCTGATGCCGCGCCTGCTGGCGGAGGTCTGTCCGCGGGCAGATGCGGCGATGACCCTTGAACGCCTGACACCGCTGCTGCTGGGCGTGGTCACCCGCTCGACCTATCTTGAGCTGCTGACGGAATACCCTGGCGCACTGAAGCATCTGATTCGGCTGTGCGCCGCCTCGCCTATGGTAGCCAGCCAGCTTGCCCGCTATCCGCTGCTGTTGGATGAGTTGTTGGATCCGGCGACGCTCTACCAGCCAACGGCCACGGATGCTTACCGTGATGAGCTGCGGCAGTATCTGCTGCGTATTCCGGAAGAGGATGAGGAGCAGCAGCTGGAGGCGCTGCGGCAGTTTAAGCAGGCTCAGCATTTGCGCATTGCGGCGGCGGATATCGCCGGAACGCTGCCGGTAATGAAGGTCAGTGACCACCTGACGTGGCTGGCGGAGGCGATCATTGAGCAGGTCGTGATGCAGGCATGGCAGATGATGACGCAGCGCTATGGGCGGCCCTCACATCTCCGGGACGATGAGGCGCGCGGATTTGCCGTCACAGGCTATGGCAAACTGGGCGGATGGGAGCTGGGCTACAGCTCCGATCTGGATCTGGTTTTTCTGCATGACTGCCCGGCCGAGGCGGTGACGCTGGGTGAGCGTAGCATAGATGGCCGGCAATTTTATCTTCGCCTGGCTCAGCGCATAATGCACCTGTTCAGCACCCGCACCTCTTCCGGTATTCTTTACGAGGTCGATGCCCGACTGCGACCCTCCGGCGCGGCGGGCATGCTGGTCAGTACCCTGGATGCCTTTGACGACTATCAGCGGCAGGAGGCCTGGACCTGGGAGCATCAGGCGCTGGTGCGCGCCCGCATCGTTTTCGGCGATCCGGCCCTGAGCCGGCGCTTTGATGCTATCCGTCGCGGTATTTTGTGCCTGCCACGGGAGCCTGCAGGGCTGCAAAAAGAGGTGGGCGACATGCGAGAAAAAATGTATTCGCACCTCGCCGGTAAGAACAAGGATCGCTGGGATATCAAAGCCGATCGGGGCGGTATTACCGATATTGAGTTTATTACGCAGTACCTGGTTTTACGCCATGCGGCCGCGGTGCCCGCCCTGACGCGCTGGTCTGATAACGTGCGGATACTCGAGCTAATGGCCAGCAATGGGCTGATGGAGGAGGGCGAGGCCCTGGCACTGACCAGCGCCTATATCACCCTGCGCGATGCACTTCATCACCTGGCGCTGGAGGCAATGCCTGGCCATGTGCTTCCCGAAACCTTCAGCCATGAGAAAGCGGTCGTGCAAGCCAGCTGGCAACGCTGGTTAGGTAAGTGAGCATAGCAACAGAGGCAGCCCCTGAAAGATAAAGGGTCAATGTGCGGGATAACCAGCTTGTGCTATCATCGCGCGCACTATTTTTGACTTATGCCAGGAGTGTCTGGAATGAAAATTACACTGCCCGAGTTTAACCGTGCGGGCGTTCTGGTGGTGGGCGACGTCATGCTTGATCGCTACTGGTATGGCCCTACCAGCCGCATCTCCCCTGAAGCTCCGGTTCCGGTGGTTAAGGTCGATAATATTGAAGAGCGTCCCGGCGGCGCGGCCAACGTCGCAATGAATATTGCTTCGCTGGGGGCTGCGTCGCGGCTGGTGGGATTAACCGGCGTTGACGATGCCGCGCGGGCGCTTAACGCCGCCCTGAGCGGCGTAAATGTGCAGTGTGATTTTGTTCCCGTCTCAACCCACCCAACCATTACCAAGCTGCGTGTGCTTTCGCGTAACCAGCAGCTGATCCGTCTGGATTTTGAAGAGGGCTTTGACGGCATCGATCCCGAGCCGCTGCATCAGCGCATTAAGCAGGCGCTGCCAGACACCGGCGCACTGGTGTTATCGGACTATGCAAAAGGGGCGCTCGCTACTGTCGAGACCATCATCAGCCTGGCCCGTGAGGCAAATGTTCCCGTGCTGGTGGATCCAAAAGGCACGGATTTTGAGCGCTATCGCGGCGCAACCATCCTGACGCCTAATCTCTCCGAGTTCGAGGCCGTGGTTGGCAAATGTAAAGACGAGGCAGAGATCGTCTCGCGCGGTATGGCGCTAATGGAGACATTTGAACTCTCCGCGCTGCTGGTCACACGTTCCGAAAATGGTATGACGCTGCTGCAACCGGGTAAAACGCCATTCCACCTGCCGACGCAGGCGCAGGAGGTTTATGATGTAACGGGGGCGGGCGACACGGTGATCGGCGTGCTGGCAGCGGCACTGGCGGCAGGAAACACCCTGGAAGAGAGCTGCTTCCTGGCGAATGCCGCTGCGGGCGTAGTGGTAGGTAAACTTGGCACCTCGACCGTTTCACCGGTTGAACTGGAGAATGCCATTCGCGCCAGGCCGGAATCCGGTTTCGGCGTGATGAGTGAAGCGCAACTTAAGGAAGCCGTTGCGCTGGCGCGACGTCGCGGCGAAAAAGTCGTTATGACCAATGGCTGCTTTGATATTCTCCATGCCGGGCACGTCTCCTATCTGGCCAATGCGCGCAAGCTTGGCGACAGGCTGATTGTGGCGGTAAACAGCGATGCGTCAACGAAGCGGCTTAAGGGCGAAAGCCGCCCGGTGAATCCACTGGTTAACCGCATGATCGTGCTGGGTGCGCTGGAGGCCGTCGACTGGGTAGTGGCTTTTGAAGAGGATACGCCGCAGCGGCTGATTGCCAGCATCCTGCCGGATCTTTTAGTCAAGGGCGGTGACTATAAGCCTGAAGAGATCGCAGGCAGTAAAGAAGTCTGGGCAAACGGCGGCGACGTACGGGTGCTGAACTTTGAAGATGGTATTTCAACCAGCAATATCATCAGGGCCATTAAGGCGAAAAACTAAGCCCCAGCGGGCGTTGGTAACTGCCAGCAGACCAGATCAGACCAGTAACCTGCTGACTAAACCAGACGCGTAACCGATCATGCGCCGAAGGGTATTAAGCCGGGACTGGGCTGGGACTGGGACTGGGACTGGGACTGGGACTGGGACTGGGTCGATCCAGAATACAAAAAGGCCGATCCTGCGATCGGCCTTTTTGTTAATAGCGGCCCTGCTGTCGAAGCTGCAGGAGAGGCTACAGATCTTCTTTCTTAGCACTCTCTGCCGGGGCGGTGACCGGCGCTGCTGCTGGGGCGGTTACTGGAGCAGAAACTGAAGCCGAAGCCGGAGTGGTTGCGGTACCCCGGCTTTCCAGCTCGGCGATGCGCTGTTCAAGCGCACTCAGCTTTTCGCGGGTGCGCAACAGCACCTGCGTCTGAACGTCAAACTCTTCACGATTCACTAAGTCCAGCCGCGTCAGCTGTGACTGTAAGGTCTGACGGATGCGCTTTTCCACGTCGTCGCCAAACTCGCGGATCCCTTTCGGCATGGATTCATGGACCTGGCGGGCAAGTTGTTCAATTTTTTTTGGGTCAATCATGGCGGCTTCCTGATAGCGGCAAAGTTTCTATAAGTGTAATGCTATAACCTGAAAGGATAAACCTGAAAACGGTAAAGCCACAAAATGGATAACTTATTGCCACTTTTGTTCATTGCCCTGTGGTTTCTTCGGCGTTATATTAATCTGCGATGTAAAAACTATATGCTTATTCTCAGGGCGGGGCGAAATTCCCCACCGGCGGTAAATCGGCTGAGGCCGAAAGCCCGCGAGCGCTTCAGACCCATCGGTTTGAAGGTCAGCAGATCCGGTGTAATCCCGGAGCCGACGGTTAAAGTCCGGATGGGAGAGAGTAACGTATGCTGTCGGGCCTGCGCCCGTTCTGCCGTTATTTTTTGTCACTGCATGACACTCCTAAGCATGCCCTGGTTCTGGTAACCGATACATTTTATAAGGTTTTATTACCATGAATCAGACGCTACTTTCTGAATTTGGCACGCCTGAAGAGCGTGTACAACGCGCCATCGCCGCTCTTAAGGACGGCCGTGGTGTAATGGTGCTGGACGACGAAGATCGTGAAAACGAGGGCGATATGGTTTTCGCTGCCGAAACGATGACCGTTGAGCAAATGGCACTGACTATTCGTCACGGAAGCGGCATTGTTTGCCTCTGTCTGAACGAAGAACGCCTTCGCCAGCTTGAATTGCCGATGATGGTGGACAACAATACCAGCGCTTACGGCACGGGTTTCACCGTGACGATTGAAGCCGCTGAAGGGGTTACCACAGGCGTTTCTGCCAAAGACCGTATCACCACCATTCGCGCAGCGATTGCCGACGATGCCCGGCCGGGCGATCTAAATCGTCCTGGTCACGTCTTCCCGCTTCGCGCCCGCGATGGCGGGGTGCTAACCCGAGGCGGTCATACCGAGGCCACGCTGGATTTGGTTACGCTGGCCGGTTTTAAATCTGCGGGTGTGCTGTGTGAGCTCACTAATGATGACGGTACTATGGCCCATGCACCGGAAGTGGTGGTATTCGCCAGGCAGCATGATATGCCTGTTGTCACCATCGAAGATCTGGTGGCCTGGCGCCGCAGCCATGAGACGTTGCAGGCAAGCTGACACCTATTGCCGGATGGGGGCCTAAACTCCTGTCCGGCGAGTATTTCAAATCCATTGGGTATTCTGCCCGCTGAGGGGGCATCTCAGCATCCCTTTTGCTCATGAGGGCATTGGCCCTTCAATAAGCTTTCTTCTTCCGACGCGCTATCTTCAAATTTCCTGACTAACTTCATCATCCTTATCCGCGTTATTCCTCACGAAAATGGGCGTAATGTTAGCGTCATTAAGCCGACACGTTTAGGGAATTTATATGAGTCAGTCACGTATGCCCGCACTTTTTCTTGGCCACGGTAGTCCGATGAATGTGCTGGAAGAGAATATCTATACCGAAACCTGGCGCAGGCTGGGCGAAACGCTGCCGCGACCGCAGGCGATCATTGCTGTCTCTGCGCACTGGTATACACGCGGTACGGCCGTCACGGCGATGGAAACACCACGTACCATTCATGATTTTGGCGGCTTCCCGCAGGCGCTGTTTGATACACGCTATCCGGCACCCGGTTCGCCGCAGCTGGCACAGCAAATTGCAGAGGCGCTCTCACCGGTTAGCGTGCAGATGGACCAGGAGTGGGGGTTAGATCATGGTGCCTGGGGAGTACTGATCAAGATGTACCCTCATGCCGATATACCGGTCGTACAGCTAAGTGTTGATGGCACCCAGCCACCGGCCTGGCATTTCGAGCTGGGCCGCAAGCTTGCTGCCCTGCGCGACCAGGGGGTGATGATTGTCGCCAGCGGTAACGTGGTGCATAACCTGCGGATGGCGCGCTGGCAGGGTGAGGCCGGGGCTTATCCCTGGGCGACCTCATTTGATAAGTATGTGCGCGAAAATTTAGTGTGGGAAGGGGCAGCAGCTGCGCATCCGCTGGTTAACTTTATGCAGCATGAAGGGGCCGCGTTGTCGAATCCCACGCCGGAGCACTATCTGCCGCTGCTGTATGTGCTGGGATCGCGTGCCCCAAATGAAACCGTATCGATCCCGGTTGAAGGGGTAGTAATGGGATCGCTCAGCATGCTTTCAGTGCAGGTGGGTGGCTAGGGCACCTGCTTCTGGCGAGTTGATCCTCTGCGGTTAGTCAATAAACGCATGGGGATAAAAGCGGGAAAGATCCTGAGTGATCAGCGCCCGATCCTCTCGCAGACCAATACCAGCCGGACGATCGTTCACCAGCCAGCTGCCGATCAGGGTATAGCTGTCGCCAAACTTCGGCAGCGGATGGAACTGCTGAACAATGGTGCCCTCTTCACCGTATGGCCCGTCCACGTTGGCTATCTCCTGACCGTTTTCAATGATGCGGATATTGGCCCCTTCGCGCGAGAACAGCGGTTTGACTACGTATTTATCCATGGACGGAACGTTGTCTTCGGAAAAATAAGCGGGCAGGAGATTAGGGTGATTGGGGAACATTTTCCACAGCATCGGCAGCAGCGCTTTATTAGACAGGATGCTTTTCCATGCCGGCTCCAGCCAGCGCACGCCTGCATCATTCAGCTTGGTAGAAAACACCTCGCGCAGCATAAACTCCCAGGGATAAAGCTTAAACAGGTTGCCGATAACCTGATCGTTGAGATCGGTAAACTGGCCTTTTTCGCCCAGTCCGATTTCATCCATAAACAGAAACTCGCTCGGCAGTCCCGCTTCCGTGGCGCAGTCCTGGAGATACTGAACGGTTCCGCGATCTTCATCGCTATCACGACAGCAGGCAAAATGTATCCAGCTGAATCCGTGCTGCTGATGCAGGGTAGCAAAGCGTTCAATCAGCTGTTCCTGAAGGCTATTGAACTGATCGCTGCCGGCAGGCAGTACGCCGCTGGCAAGCTGTTCTTCCAGCCAGATCCACTGGAAAAATGCGGCTTCATAAAGCGAGGTCGGCGTATCCGCATTATTTTCCAGCAGCTTCGCACCGGTTGTGCCGTCCCAGGCCAGATCCAGTCGTGAATAGAGTGATGGCTGGCTCGTTTTCCATGATGAACGGACAAAGTCCCAGGTATGTTCAGGAATACGGAATTTGGTCAGCAGCTGTTCGCTGTTTACCACCTTATCCACGACCTGCAGACACATCTGATGCAGCTCGCTGGTAACATCCTCCAGCGTTTCAATTTGCTGCAGGCTAAACTGGTAGTACGCGTCCTCGCACCAGTAGGGTTCACCGTGCATGGTGTGAAAACGGAAACCGTATTCGTTCGCTTTCTCACGCCAGCCGGAACGTTCAGGAATAGAAAGACGCTTCACGTTATCAGCCTCCAAAAGACCGGCTGGAGCCGGAAGCCGCGCTGCTGCGCTGCATAGAGGACTGTTTAGCCACGCTCTCACCAAAACCGCCGCGGGTCACCGTGCTGGTGGTCGCAGGTTTAGGTGCCAGCGCGCTTTTCGGCACGGTCATGGTACGGCCTGGCGTCGCCGCGCCGAAGCTTTTGCCGCTGGCATCTACAAACTTGCCGTTTGCCGGGCTGTTTGGCGCGCGTGAGGTAAACAGCGGCTGTTTCGCAAAGCCTGCGCCACCGCCCATCATCCTGCCCATCATATACCCTGCCATCAGCGGCATCCAGAAGCTGCCGCTCTGCTGAGATTCGGCGTTGGTTGTGCCGACCCCCGCCTGAGCAGGTGCCTGCTGACACTGGCCTTCACCAAATTCAGCCACGCAGGCTTCACGGCTGGCATATTTTGGCGCTGTTTTTTCCGCTTCTTTCTTCGCGTCGTTATAGGCCGTTTTGCACTGTTCGCTTTTGCCGGGGTTTGCGCTGGAGCAGTCATCCGCGTTCTGATACAGCGAAACCGTTTCATCGGTCTTTTCACAACCGGCCAGCATAAATACTGCCGTGACCGCGAAGGCCACCGGCGTTAAATGTCGTGCGCTCCAGCTTTTGCGGAAGGAGGCATAATTAATTTTTTTAGTCCGTTTCATCATGTTCTGTCCTGAGCCCAAAGGTAAACCCATAGAATAGGGGAATAGCGGCGAAAAATGAAGCGATGCGGGGAGGGTACAGGGCCTGATTTACATAGCTATACGTTTGATATTGCTGAAATACGCCCCCGGGGGCGTATAAATGTGTCATGGGGTTAGAAGTAACCCATCTCGTAGCCGTTCTTATATTTTTTATTCCCGGCCCTGATCCAGCCCAGATTGAGATCAATACCTTCAATATTGAGATTGATATCATGACCTGCGTAGATGGAACTTAGATAATTGCCCATCTGAGCGGCATAGAGGTTTATGTTTTGACCGGCTGTAATTTTATTCCGGTTATTAAATGCGCCATTAATATCCAGCGACATGTTGTTGCCAGCAGTCAAAGTATGGTAATTAGTGAAGGGTTTATTCATGGTAAGCTCCAGATCGTCATACGCCTGAAATGAGCCAGCCGTGCCGGTAATTTTATCAGCATTAATGAATATTCCACTATCAGACGTTACGCTACCTTTTTCGTTATCCAGATCGCTTATATTCATCACAATATCTTTCTGGGCAGATACTGCCCCCTGAGTGTTGTTAAGATAATATGCGTTTATGGCTATTCCGCCTGTGCTGAGGATTCGACTCTGCTGATTATTCAGCTTTTGCGTATTCAGCGTTATCAAACCCTCACTAATCATGCCACCGTTAACCCCTACGTTATCTATCCATATACCTAAAGTAGGGCTGTAGAGAGACATATAGCGATTATCAATTTCCTTTGCCGTGATAGTTATATCACCACTGGAAACAATAAGGCCCGCATAGTTAGCTAGTTTATCAGTAGTAATATCTAGTGCACCTACTGACATTACACCTGAGCTATTTATATAGGAGTGTGTAGCCACTATGGTTGCCTTACCCCCTGTCTGAATTGCACCCATTCTGCTGTCTACCTTACGGGCATGTAGAAACAAGTCATTCCCGACGGTTATCCCGCTGGAGTTAAGCGTCATTTCATCAAAATTCAGCGACATATTATTTTTTGCAAACAGCCCACCCATAAAATTATACAGGATTTTAGCCTCAACCTGCATGTCTGCATCAGTAAGAATTCTTCCTCTTTGGTTGTTTATTTTACCACTGGTGATTGTTAACCCTTTTTCAGAAGAGATAAGCGCATTATTGATATTATCCAGATTGCCGGCAGTAATGGTGATTTTTCCTTTACTGCTAATTTGAGCAGGAAAAAGATTTACGCCATTTGAAAGGGTTTCGTTTCCGGTATTAAAGGACATATCACCCGAACTTTTAATAGATGCCCGATTATCCAGCCGGCCACTGTTAATCGTCATCTGAGCCACTGAATAAATCTCGCCTGTATTTTCTATCGCTTTCCCCTGGGTTGCAATCGACAGAGCTGCACCACTCTTAAGTATACCACGATTGTCCAGGCCGCCTTTGGTATCAATTGAAAGGTCTCCGGCGGTAGAGATAATACCGGTATTGGTGAGGTATCCCCCGGTCGTAAGCTTTAAATCGTTGAGCGTAGTGGCAATGGACCCCGCATTTTTAACGCCAAATCCCTCTTCCGTCGTCATTATCATAATACTTTCCGCCTGAATCCCGCCCAGCGAAGTGATATCGACTGCTACTTTTGAACTTAACCAGCTATTATTCTGGCCCGTTTTAGTGATGGTCAGCGTACTATTGTCAACGCTATTTTTTCCGGTTATGACTCGCAGCTTTTTGGCTTTAAGGCTGGCACTGATATCGACCATATTGGCGATAAGATCGGTATAAGAGGATGTATCATGCCTGAGACCGTTGCCGCTAATTTTCACTTCTCCGCCATTCACCGCAAAGTGACTGAGCACGCCGTTATTAACCTGTGGTTTACCGGTAGTTAGCGTCGCTCGTTCAGTATTGATGAATCCACAGCCGTTGCAGGTAATCCCAGCCGGGTTGGCGACAATCACCTGTGCCCGCTCTCCCGCCACTTCGATCATGCCTTTAAGTTCACTCTTCTTAACAGAATTTACCTCATTGAGAATGATCGTTGCTGCGTTGCCAGACAGGTTGCCATTTGCTGCGATTAAGCCCGCCAGCTGACTCTGGCTGGCTTGCAATCCATTATTAAGGACGACGCCCTTTTTATCGATATTGAAATTATTGTAAATATTATGGGACAAGCCACTTGAAGAGGGTGGGTTTATATTAATGACCTGCTGGCCGTTTTGCAGGGTAGTGATTTGCGGTTGACTGGCCTGCATAGGATCAGAAGTTACAGCCGCATAGCTTAAAGGCATATAAAAGGGGGGGAAGAAGACTAACAACGGCGCACTATAATTCAAAAAAAGGCGTGTGCTTTTTTTTATCTTAAACATAATCATTCCTTTGGTTTTGGGTATTCCTGGGTCACGCCTTTCAGGCGTAACGAAACGGCCAGTCGAACCTCAGTGAGTTACTCACTATCATGCCAGTTAGTTTTTTAGTTAATATAGTAAAAATGTTATTTAAGGCTGATTCATATAACGCTGTGAACAATAAATGACGAGGGAAGCACCTGGGTGCAATATGGTGGGTGCGGGAATTATTTCAAAATAGTCCCTCCCGATGTTTATTTTACATGCTATAAATGTCATTATGAAGCAGGGTGGATTTACCCTGCTGTAGTTTAGCCGAGAACAAGGAGTAGTAATGCGCGAATTATTGGAAAGTGAAATTAAGTATGTTAGCGGTGGGTATATGAGTGATATTATGAATATCACTTCCGGTCTGGTGAGCGGTTTTATAGATGGTCCCGTCCATTCAGCTCTAAATATTATTCCCAATACGATTAGCAGCGCTGTGAAGCTCAGCGCGCAGACTCTGACCTTGATGACCAGCACCTTCTTTAAAGTAGTGGGCCTTCTGACCTTTTGGGCATAACGACCGGAAGCGACAGGTTAACAGATTACCCCTTTCAAACCACGTCTTCCGACGTGGTTTTTTATTTTATAGTCGTTAAGCCGGGCTAATCCCATTTTTCATCCGTGTCGGAGCTATCTTTTTGTATTCGTTGATAATACTCACTGCATGGTGATAATCAAGTTGTAGGGTATGGAAACGCTCCAGAAGAAATATTGCCACAGGGAACGTGAGAGCACAAAGGTAGATCAGAGTAAAAGAAAACGCTGCGATGACTGATGAAATAAGACAGACTGAAATTGTCCAGACACCGACCAGTAAACACCAGAAAATCGCCCGGCTGAACCGGTTACCTTTAGTGATAAAAGGAGACTTACAGGTTGGCGCTTCCAGCTCATCAAGTATTAACTCCCCGCAGAAAAGATATCGCTTACTCTTCCTTCCCACCATAAGCATTAAAATCAGAACGACTTCCATTAAAATTATCATTGCAATTATAAACGCTGGTGTCTGGCTGCCATTATCGAGTGTAAAGGCAGGTTTTCTGGCAACAGGCAATACCAGTGCAAGATTCACCACCAGCATTATGATGGTATCTTCAAAAAGATAACGCCTTATCCCATGCTTTTTGACGGGGAAAGGTTTTAGCCTGCTGAGATGATACAGCGACTGGCGAATATTATTTCGTAATGCATGAGTGTGGCAGAGGCACAGCCAGGACGGTAAAACTATTATTCCACACAATGCCAGCCAGCCGTTAATAACAGCAGGCGGCAGTAATATGCCAATAAGACACGCTGTTGCGACAACGGCAAGCGTTGCCAGCATGCTGCACCAGGGCTTTGTCAGGTAGTAGTCGATTTTTATTTCTGGCTGGTCAAATAACGACTTTAGCGTCTCACTGTCTTCGTGCATACGCAGGGAACAAAGCGTATAGATCCAGTAAGGACGCCCCTCACTGGCCATCATCCAGGCAAAAGAGCCGCCAATGGCAGACAGACCAAAAAACATGTCTGCTACACTTGCGTCGGGGGCGTTTCGTGCCAGTGAGGCGGTTAAGAATAAGGTGGTAATAAAGCATCCAATAAAAAAAAACAGGAGATGGCGTTGGATAAATTCATTATAGGAGGGGATCATCTTCAGCAGGGCTCTTTTGTCTGGGACAATAATGTGCAACAGTGCATTTTTCTCATAGGCGTTTTATTTTCTTCAATAAAAGAAAGTAAATATATTTTGGAGCTGATCTCGAGAAAACGCCGCTGACCCTGCAGCTGACAGTTCAGCATGCTTTCCCGCCAGCGAACGGGTTCTACAAGATGTCTGACAAGGTTATCAACAATGGTCGCCGTAGAGGTTTCTGCCCGGGCGCTTCGATTCATATAAATGGGAATTTCAGGCGGTTGCAGGCTTAACAGCGAGAATAACTCGTGCATCTCCGCAAGACCTTCAGCCATGAGCGGAGAGTGCCATGCGCCATTCACGCCTAATTTTGCTGGAATATTCCCACCTGCTGACAGTAGGTGCACAAGGTGTTTTAACGCTGAGGTTTCACCGGAAATGACCTGCCGGTTCGGGGCATTATCACAGGCGATGCTAAGCCTGTCAGTGAAGTTGTGAGCCTTAATCAACTGTTCAAGTTCAGCCCTGCCGATCCCCTGTACGCTATACATGGCTCCCTGGGTGATTTTTGCGAGTCGTTGCATTATCGACGCGCGAGTAACTATCGCCTTAAACAGCATCTCAAGCGTAAAAACCCCGGCCAGCCATAGGGCTGAATATTCTCCTGCGCTATGACCCGCACATGCCGTTACATTAAGCGTATGCTGCTCGCGGATCGCCACAACAGAGGCAACGTTTATGGTCGTCACGGCAATTTGCTGATAATAGGTTTGTGTCAGCCGGGCCATCGGGCCTTTAAGGCAGAGTTTACGCACATCAAGACTGGAAATGTCGCTGGCACATTCGTACACCGCTTTGGTGGCTACGGAGCGATCGATAATATTTGCCCCCATGCCCACCTGCGCGGTGCCCTGGCCAGCAAACAGCATCATCCAGCCGCCCCCCTCATTACCAGTAGTATCGTATTCCTGCATAGTGAACATCTTTCTCACCAAATAAGCTAAATTCACCGGCTGCCTTACCCAGGGCATAATTCGCACCGGCGTACATTTCAAGATTTTCTCTGACCGGGCTGCTGAGCTGAATGCTGGCCAGGCTGCTAAAATCAATGAGGTTGACCGTCAGGGCGGTACGCCAGTTCATCACCCCCGTTTCACTGCGGTTGCGGCTGCTGAAAAGCGTCAGGTAGTGCTTGCCCTGTAGCATCCCCAGTCGCCCTGTCCTGTCGATCTCAGCCGCCATAATATGGGAATAGTAACGAAAAGCATCGCGTACCTGAGGGATCGAGGTGATCCAGTGTCCCGTATGACTAAAACCGTCGGTGGCATAGGCTACATCACGGGATAACTGCTGCCAGGCGCTGCGGGAATAGCCCTGACTCTGGCCAGTGTATTCCAGTCCAGATTCAATCTGCTGGCTGCTGGAGTAGTGAACGCCAGCGCTGATTTCGCCGTTTATGCCTTGAGAACGGCGGACGAAGGGGGCTGATGAAGCATTGGCATCCCAGTTGTACAACCCTTTGCTGGCCTGGGGAGTGAGATGACGCCAGCTCTGGCCTTTCATCAGCCCGACTTCGAGATTGAAGGACCAGCTATCGTTGAGAACATAGTTACCGCCTGCTGCAAGGCGTTTTTGCGTCCCGGCCAGCAGGGATATCGTCGTCGTCATATCGTTCAGGCCGGTAGTCGAATAGCTAAGCAGGTAGCGCGCCTGCGAGTTGGTTCGCTCCAGTGAGGCATCACGGCCCGTCGTTTTCAGGGTGTTATTTTCACGGGTCAGGCGTGGTAGCACCACCGCGTCCCAACTTCCGGATGGGGTAAAAGCGCTGGCGGAAAATCCCCAGGAACCCTCGTCGTAAAAAGCGGGCCAGCTCTCGCCTGCAGCATTGACGTGAACGCTGCGAAACGCCCCATGAGGGTTACGCAGTAAATCCAGCGGCGAAACGACATAGAGATAGCCATAGCGTCGACGAATTTTCCCGGTATCAATAAAGAGATCGTCCCGCGCGGCCCAGCTGAGCGTGGCCTGGTTAAAAAATATTTTACCTTCGCGACGGCCGTCCTGTAGCGAACCCGGCTGACGACGGTGCAGGAGGTATTCACCGTTGATTTCACTTTTGAACGTTATGGCCTGGCCCATCCAGCAGTTCAGGGATACTGACCCATAAACGTTGGCCAGCTGATTTTGACGGAAGGCACTGTCCAGGCTGTTCCACTGTGTGTTGCCGGTATTCAGCAATACGCCTTCGCCTCCGGCAAAGCCTCGGGGGAATGTGCAGCCCGTGTCTGCCTCAGTGCCTGGCGGCAGGACAAGCAGGCCGGTAATCAGAAAGCAGAGGCGTTTCATTGGCTACCTCTGATCAAATAATCTTTCTGGAAATAGCTCTCCGGCAGTGACTCCAGAACCATCTCGCTGTAGGCCATGGTGGTCCAGCTATCTTTGCGTAAGGCATCTTCAATAACGATCGTGGCCGGACGCATTATCCCCTGAACCTGCTGATAATCACGGTAGCGCGAGCGCTTAATCAGCCGCCCTTCGGTCGAGAGGAAATCAATGCGCTGAGGATGCCAGCTGCCGACTTCCACCCAGTAGAGAATGGCAGGGTAGGGAACCGATGCCCAGCGGCGGGTTAGCGACAGCTTATAGCACTGGCTGTCACCGCACGCTTCAGTCCCGAGCAGCGTTGAAATGTAGGAGTAGTCGAAATCTGCCGCCACCACATCTCCGTTGGAAACCTGGCCCAGCAGACGCTGCTGACGAGAGATGGGGATAGGCCGACGCAGCTCCGGCGCGTAGTACCACATTTTGTCGAGATCGGAGAGCAGGACTTTGCCTTTATCTCTGGCGGGGGCGACAAAGCGTATCAGCGCGCGTGCCTCACCCCTTTCCCGCTGCTCGTCGGGCTTGTAAAAACGCATTGAAATATCCAGGACCTGCCGCTTATCCAACAGGTCGCGACCGTTTTTGTGTTCGGTGAGCGTCAGCGTATAGCGGAATGGCTGTTCGGGCGCGCGCACCCTGTCTGCACGACGAATAATCTCCCGGGCTTTGCTGTCTTCCTGGGTTAGCTGAGAGAGCTGCTCACGGTCCAGCGACAGAACCTGAGGCGGCGTCTGCGCCAATGCGCAGGCACTGACGTGCAGCATGACCAGCGGAATAATAGATCTGAACATGTCTGCTCCTCAGGCCGTCAGCGATACGCCGAGATCGGCGACCAGGGTCGAGCCACGGATAGCGGCAGACTGGTCAGAGATCAGAAAAGCGACAATATGGGCAATCTCCTGCGGCTCTATCAGCCAGCGACGCGGAGAGGCCTGATAGCGTGCGTACAGATCCGGCCAGAGTTTTTGCAGATAGGGCGACATGTCGGTATTCACCATGCCCGCGCACAAACCGTTGACGCGGATATCTTTACTATGAAGCTCCACCTCGAGATACCCCACCAGAGACTCAAGGGCGGATTTGATAATGCCCAGCGGATAGTTCGGCAATACGCGACGGCTGCCCATGCTGGATAACACACATATTGAGCCACCGGCGGGCATCATGGGGGTAATGTCGTTGACGCAGCTGTTGTTACCAATAATGTTGCTGTTCAGCAGCAGCTTCCAGTCGCTGCGGGTCATTTCGCTGAAAGGCTTGAACGGCGCGCTGGCCGCATTGAGGATGAGGTGGTCGATATGCTCTACGCCATCCTGTCTGAGTCGCTTAATCATTTCCGTGATTTCACGAGGCTCACTGATATCGGCCCTGGCCAGTCTGACCGATACACGACTTGCGGCAGATGAAGTAAGGAGTTGCTGCAATCCCGCAGCGCTTTTTCCCTGGTCCTTACGGTAATTCAAAATCAGGTCGTAACCCTGCGTGGCTAAACACTGTGCTATTGCCATACCGATCCCGCGGCCAGCACCGGTAATAAATACCGTTTTTCCTTTTTTAGACATATCCAACTCCATTAACAACGGATAACCCTGATTCAAACAAAACGAAATGCTTCGGCGATAACGAGATTGGCCGCACGTCGCGAAGGAATAATTGAGGCAATTAACGCAGTAACCAGCGGCAGGGCACAGGAGAACCAGAACAGATGCATATCCCGATCCCACATGACAAAAGCCAGGTACCCCCTGGTATAGCCCGGGGAGGGCGGCATAGGTACGCCGTTAATATTGATAATCATGGCAACGATCAGGCCTGACCCTACGCTGAGAATGGCACCGATAATGCCGATAATAATCCCCTCAAGAATAAACAGACGGCCGATATAGGCCTTACTCAAACCCAGCGCGCGCAGGGTGGCTATTTCTCGCGTACGTTCAATCACGTTCATCATCAGGGTATTACCGATCATAAAGACGACGATGATGCTGACGATAGTTTTAATAAACAGGAATATCCCTTCAAACAGATTAACCACCTGATGATAGAAAATGGCCAGCTCATCCCATGAGTGGGCCTCCAGCGGCAGATTATTTTCTTTAATCAGCGCCCTGACCCGTTCCAGAACGGCCTGGGTCTGACGGGTATCCTGCAGGAGCAAAATTATCTTACTGACATCCTGCGTTTGCAGCAGGTGCTGCGCGGTCACAAGGGGAATTTTCACCGCCGTGTCGTCATAATCCTTAATGCCTGAGCGGAAGACGCCGCGCACCTGCGCTGACATAGCATTCTGTCCCCCTTCAGGATTGACGACCAGGAGATCGGTCCACTCGTCGTACCCCGCCGAAAGCATGCTGGAAACGCCGCTGCCCAGCGTGATATTGAGCGGCTTAACCGCCGAAAGATCGCTACCGGAAATAATACTGTCCAGCGCACCAAGCAGCAGAGATGTTTGCGGTTCAATACCCACGCCAGCAAAGAAAGTCGAAACGCCTTTGTCGTACTGAGAAATAATGCCTGAGAATTCCAGCTGTCCCGTGATAGTTTTCGTCTGCTCAGTAATAAAAGGGTCTGCCAGTAATGTTGCCTTAACAGAGTCATAATCTTTGATGGTGAACTGAAGCGAACGGCTGTTGCCGTTAGCCATATAGCCCTGTTGATAAATCTGTATATGGCCCAGGTTGGTACGAATAGTCTGTTCGCGAAGCGCGTAAAAAGAGTAATCAACAAAACCGCCGAAAATAAATACGGCTACGCCTCCTAAGGTGATCGCTAATAGCGTAACGGCGGAGCGGCGGCGATGGCGGAATAGGTTTAAAAATGTATAGCGAATATCCGTTGGCTTCCGCACCAGCGTGATTAATACGATACAGAGTGACCAGGCAATCAAAATATTGGCAACCCAAAAAAGAGTATTACTCATGGCTGCGCCTCCAGAAGCGGCATTAGCACATCAAGTATCTCCCCGGACGTCCAGCCGGGGGACGTACCGGACTGAATGCGGTAGAGCGGTGCCCCTGCGGCACCCATGGTGCGTAGCGCATTCCATGCCTGCGCTGCTTTTTCAGGCTGATTACAGCTCATCGCCGCGCGTGCCCGCATTAGCGTAAGCATCGGGGTGAGCGAGATCGGCAGGGTCGGACTTTGCAGAGCGTTTAAATCCTTATTGGCTACCACACATCGACCACTCTCAGCGGGAACAAACGCATTCATTCGTGCCCGCAGGTAGAGCAGCAGTGTGTTTTCCGGCTCCTGTTCTGCGGCTTCGTCGATGGCGTAATAGCCCTGCTTCGACAGTTCAGCTGCCCGCATATAATTCTTTTTCAACATATAATCACCTGCGAGAAATAGCTGTCCGTAGCCATAAAACATTTTTGCCGTGCGATCCTCAGGCGAGGCGATCAGACGCTGCTGTAACAGGGAGACGGCGTGGGTAAGCTGGCCGGTGTCCCGTTTATCCTTCATCATCAGCAGCGCCCTGGCCGTGGCGTTTTTCTCGGCAAGTGGCGCCAGCCAGTTGTCCAGACTCTCCTGCTCAGCACGGGCGGTACCCGTCAGGGCCAGCCACAGTACGAGCAACAGGGGTGTTTTATTTAGCATTAACGAAATCATCCTTAATTCTGCCATCCTCAATGTGCACCACGCGCCTGGCCCGATCGCGCAGCAGAGGCGAGTGGGTAGAAATAATGAACGTCGTTTTTAGTTCATGATTCATTGTCAGGAGCAGATCGATAATCTCTTCACCCGTACGGGTATCCAGATTGCCCGTCGGTTCGTCGGCCACCACTAAACGCGGTTTTTTTACCAGTGCGCGGGCAATGGCAACGCGCTGTTGCTGTCCGCCGGACAGTTCGCCTGGCGGACGTCGGTAGTGATCGATAAGGCCCACTTTTTCAATGATATGCATAACGTGTTCGCGGGCTTCACTGCGCCGGAATCCATTGAGCATTAGCGGGTAATAGACGTTGTCAAAAACGCTGAGTACCGGCAGCAGATTAAAAAACTGAAAGACAAAGCCTATGGCGTCGGCCCGCAGGGCAGCCATCTGCCTGTCATTCAGCATGGCAAGGTCCTGGCCCAGCAAAAACACCTTTCCTTCCGTTGGCTCATCAATGCCCGCGACCAGATTGAGCAGGGTGCTTTTACCGCTGCCTGAAGGGCCACAGAGCGCGATGAACTCACCGTCATGGATCTCAGTAGTGACGGCCTGTAGGGCATGAACAGGATAAGCCGCACTGCCATAGCTTTTACTGGCGTTTTGCAGTATCGCCAGCGGCACAGCCTGGATGGGGTGAGCGTCACTCATAACGTTTTCTCCCTGTTACGTTTATCTTCATGGCCGATCTGCGCCATATCGCTCTCCGCACGGGATGTCGCAGCAGGCTGACAGCGCACCAGCCACAGGCAGTGACCCGCGTGCAGGCTACTTATCAGGCCTGGCCCTGCGGGCGCACCCGCGTTATGCCAGAGGTGAAGGCCGAGTGCTGGATTCAGGCATCCGCTGTCTCCGTAGTGCGCATAGAGGGGAAGATGTGAGGAAAAAGGCGCGGCAGCACGCTGGTTGATGCTTAGCAGCGCAGGCGTGGGCGGTGCGGTACTGTAGATTTGTGCGCAGTCGGCTTCCTGCCAGCATGCGGTCAGCTGGGCCACGGCAGCGCTGGCCCGTTGCGCCAGGATCCGTCGTGGGCTGACTGAAAGCGTCGGCAGGCTGTCCGTCAGCCGGCTTACCAGCAGGCAGACATTGCGTTCCACCGCGAACAGGGTATTGCCTCCGCCATGATGACGGGCTCTCCCCGATGGCCAGCCAAGGGTTTCCGACAGAGTCATTACCGGGTAATGCCGGTGCTGACCGCAGATCACTACGTTATCCGCCACGCCGCTGTGCAGACAGTCCTGTGCCATCTCCAGCGCCAGCAGAAAGCCGTTACGTTCGCCGCGTAATTTACTGCTGAAAGCCTGGATTTTGTACGTCCAGGCGATTTTTTTCGGCAAAATATCGCAGAAGAGTGAGTCCCGCCAGTTATCAATTGCATCAAACAGGCTGCTTTCACCCCAGGAATCAAAGAAGATCATCGCGTTTTGCGCGTTGCGTCGCCGCAGATGTCGCTGCGCCTCTGAGGTGTTTAAAGCCAGATGGCAGGTATCGTTGAAGGCTTGCAGCGCGTCGCGCAGATGCGTTTTACGTGGCGTAAGCGGTGCGTCACCGCCGAAACGCTGGAACATCCAGTTATGGGCACGGAGATGCCTGCTGGCTTTTTTACAGAGCGAGGCTTCCCAGACATTGTGCCAGCCTGGCCTGAAAAGCACGGCCTGGCTGGTGGGTTCCTGCATCTGCATTGATACCAGGCCCATAGGCCTCGCTGAGGTGGCAATCATACCCTTCTGTCCTGGCCTGAGAGTACGGCGCTGACAATTGAACCTTCCATCCCCATGGCGGTTTTGACGATATGGCGGGCAGAAAGCTGACAGGAACCCTTATTGGTGTGTAACCGGAGCCGGGGGGGCGCAGTTGACGGGAGCTGTGAATGAAAAGGCAGCAGGCGCCGCTGTTTAAGCGCATCACAGGCCACAATCAAGTCCACCAATGCACTACAGGTTGAAAGATAGCCGATTTGCGCCTTATAGCTGACAACGGGCACACCTTCCTCGCCCCAGATTTTCCGGATAGCCATGGTTTCGGTATTGTCGCTGATGGGGATGCCGTTACCGTGGGGGAACAGGCAGCCGACGTCCGCGGCGTTGATACCGGCCTGTGCCAGCGCCTGCTCTATAGAATGGACAATAGTGCGAAAATCACTTATCGCGGCGTTATCACGCATACCGCTGTGCTGATAGCTGACGCAGCTGTCCAGGTAGCATTCAGGTTCGAGCCCGACGTGACGAGCGATGCTTTCGCTACACATCAGCAGGGCAGCGGCACCGTTACACATCAGGACGCTGCTGGCATGGCCATTAAAGGGACTTGCCGCACTCTCACCGAGCATATTTTGTGCCGCCAGAAAGAGCATATCCTGGGTGAGAATATCGACCCATCCCACCACCAGCGTCACGTCTGCCAGCCCGCTGCGCACAGCGGCGCGGGCAAGATGCACCGCAGACATTGATGAAGCGCTGGCGCTGTAAAGGGTGGCAGGAGGCCGGGTCAGGTGATAATCATCTGCCAGCGCTTCACTTAGCTTGTCCTGGGCATAGCAGCCCGCATGCAGCTTTTTGATCGCAGGGTAATAGAGCAGGTCTTCCGGATCGTTGCGATCCTGATAGGCGACGACCTCAGAAATGTCGGTGCGTAAGCCGTTACCGACCAGATAAACCCGCACGCGCTCCCCCGCCAGCAGCGCTTTCGTCTGTCCAGCCTCCCGTAATGCCTGATCGATGACGTTTTTCAGCACCTGCAACACCTGACGAAAGGTCAGGGCGCAGTAATGCTTCTGCGCCGGAAACGGTGAGTGGCGGGGATTGATCGCCATCTTCATCGCCGTCTGCGCTCGCGCCGAGCCAAACCAGGGACGCGAAGGCGTATAGTGACCCGCGGCAAGGGCCGCTATCAGCGAGGGGACGTCGCTGGCAAAGGCACTATAGGTACCACTGCCGATCACCGCTACCGGCTGGGAAGCCGTCATGAGCATCTCCTCAGCACGATCGCATAATGATTGCCCCCTTCGGTTGAACCCAGTATCAAGGCAGTATCCACCTGCTGCTGACGGCGTTCGGTAACGAAGTCAATATTATCCGTGCAGAAGGATTGGGTGTAAGGCAGGGGGGGGATCTCCCCGCGCTGCATAATTTCCGTCACCACAATCAGGTTCAAAATGCCCATACAGGCCTCAACCGCACCGAACCAGGCGTTGTAGTTCACGAAAGGGATCGTGGCGGTCCGATCGGCGAAGACCTGGCGCACGGCATCAACTTCTGCGCGATCGCTGCTGGTGGTGCCGATACTTGAGCCACAAATCAGGGAAACCTCATCAGTACTCAACTGGGCCTCTTCCAGCGCCTGACGGATGGCCGTGGCCATGGCCATGGCATTACCCGCGATATTTTCAACGTTGAAATAGCCGGTGTCGTTGGCTTTGCCATAGCCGATGATTTCTGCAAGTATGGGTGCGCCCCGTTCCGCCGCCCGCTCCAGATCTTCCAGAAACAGCATCCCCGATCCTTCGCCGGTCAAAAAACCGTTAAAGCGGTCGCTATAAATTTGATACGCCTGCGGCGTATCGGTAATTAGCAGGTTGCGATGCAGAGACTGAAGATAAACGGAAAAAGGATTCATCAACTCATCAGCACCGCCAACGATGGTTTCCGGCTGCAAACCCTGACGAACCAGTTCATAGCCATAGGTAAGGGCACCCAGACCGGCGTTGATCCCGGTGGCAAGCGTCGTGTTATAGCCTTTGATCCCTTCCGAAATTGAGCAGAAGGTCGAGATCGCATTCATCAGCGAGCCTGGAAATTCAGAGGTACGCACGTTGTTCGGGTCAGGATAGAGGCTGTTGAGGTAGCGCTCGACCCGCCTTTGCGGCCCCCGCGACATACCTAAAATTAAGCCAATCCGATGGCCGTCACGTCTGATTTTTCGGCCCGCTTCCTTCATCGACTGGGTCAGCGCCAGCAAGGCAAAGGTGCTGACATCGTCGGCTTTGCGGGCATCAAAGCGGCGCAGGTACTTACGCGGTTCCAGGCCCGTCACCTGATGTTGCCATGTTTTTCCCTTCAGCTTTTTACGCCATGCATCACCATCGCCGTAGCGCTCGAAAAGAAAGGCCTCAACCTCACTCTGTCCCCGAACATTCGCGATCATGGCGTCAAACAGCTGGCACGTTTCATCGTCCAGCATTAGCTCGGTGAGGTTTTGCGGTGAGGTCTCCTGCCAGATCCGATCCAGCACCGCGCGCACGTCGTGCCCTTGTGACGTCACCATACCTCGCCCGGTGATCGCCACCCGGCGCGGCCTGTATGCTGTCTCTGGTACGCTTCCCGCGTGTGGCGTGGCGATAATGCAGCAGTTGTTGCCGCCAAAGGCGTAGTTGTTTTTCATAAACAGGCCAACCTGGCCCTGCTGAAAGTCGTTAGGCACGTAGTTGAGATCGCAGTTGATACGCGGTATGCCGAAGTTCAGCGTCGGTAAAATCAGCCTGTCTGGCAGCGTAACGAAGCAGGCAATCATCTCAATGATGCCTGCGGCACCGATATTGTGGCCAATATAGGATTTTGTTGAACTGATCGGCAGGGAGGCAATCTGCGGGAAAACTTTCTTCATCGCCACCGTTTCACAGCGATCGTTGGCTTCGGTGCCGGTTCCATGGGCATTGATATAGTCAATATCCTCCGGTACCAGCTGGCCGTTCGCCAGCGCATCGTTCATCACCTGCACAGCGCCCTCTGCGCGCGGGTCGGGAGCCGTATCATGGTAGGCATCCCCGGACGTGGCATACGACACCATTTCGCCATAGATGGTCGCGCCGCGCGCAAGGGCATGCTCATACTCCTCCAGCAGCAGCGCCCCGGCCCCTTCTCCTATCGACATGCCTGGCGTACCAGAAAAAGGGCTGGTGGGCGTGGTTTTCATGGCCTGAAGCGCATAAAAACCGGCGAAAGTAGGCAAATAGATAGGCTCGGTGCCAATCACCAGCGCAGTACTGTTTTTATTATTCTGGATGAGATCAAACGCAATGCCCATCGCGTTGGTGCTGGCCGTACAGGCTGTTGCCAGTAGCTCAAAGCCGCCCTTCAGGCCCAGCAGGGAGGAAACAATCGCGCTACAGGATGAGAAACAGCCACATACAATTGCCTTCTTCAGTGAAAACTCATCGGGCTGATTTTCAAAGAGCGGGATAAAGGCTTCCGTCCCGGCGGATGAGACGCCGATAATTAGCGCGGTTTTCGCACGCTGTTCTGCCTCATGCAAATGCGCCGCCTCCAGCGCTTCAAGGCCCACTTTGTAAGCCCACAGAGCCGCATTATCCAGCGAGGCAATTTGCTCCTGGCTCAGGTTGGGCAGTTCGATCGGTTGCAGGACCTCTGATGCATTGGCATCGTTGAACCAGCGATGATATTTCTCACTGGGTCGAATGCCACAGGTCTTATTAAGCAGTGCCTGTTTGAACTCCGTAACGTTGCTGGCAATAGATGACAGCTGCCCCATGCCGGTAATCACGACCCGTTTGCGCTGTGTTAGCATTATTTCATTCCCTGACTACTCATTTCCCCCGGAGCGGCAGGCGTAGCAGCCTTTTCCGCTTCTTCACGTTCTTTCTGCCATTCAAACTGCTGCATGAGATCGCGAGGGCGGCGTTTGTCGATATAGCTGTGTTCGGCGGGGTTAATAAGGAAGCTATAGTTGCGGGCGAAAGGCACGGCAGCCGTACGCAGCGCAATCACGTCGCCGCTGCTGCTGCAGGCTTTAAGATGATCAAGAGCGGCCCAGGCGAATTCGCTGTCGATAAAAAGGCGACCGATGGTTTTATCAATATCCGCAGAGTAGCCGCATTCAATGACCACGCCGACCACTTCATCATCAAGTAATACCTTATCGCCAAAGGCGAGCGTCACGTCTATTTGACCATCGATGCTCATCCCGATCGCGCGGCGGTCCGGTCCGGCGTCGAGTCGCCCTTTCAGGGCCTCCATGCCGATGAATTCATCTTTGTCATAGCGCACCATCCACTGTAGCTGTAGCTCTATCGGGCAGCGGCTAAGGGAGAGCAGTGGGGTGGGGGTAAAACACGGGTTTTCGAGCCGCACCTGCTGCTGATAGTCCAGGCCGCCCAGGCAGAGATCGAATTTTTCACCCGCCTCAACCAGCTGCTGCCAGGCATTGGCCAGCGAAGCATAGTCACCAAAAAGTTTATATGAAAATTCACCGTGCTTACCGGCTCTCAGCAGGATCAGCTCATCAAAAACATGCATATGCTCCTGAAAGGGCAGGCCCGCGATATCCATACCGTAAAGTTCAACCAGCAGTTCCCAGCTGTAGGGACCTTCGATATGCAGTAGCCCCTGTTCATTCAGCGGTATAATCTGTTCAATGTCGTCAAATTCGCCGCTGCGCTTAGCCATCAGCGCCGTGATCCTTTCACACAGCGCCTCACTGGTCATCCACTCTGAAAAAAGCAGATAAGACTCTTCGTCGCAGAGGATATAGAGGTCGGTAATAATCTGACCTTCGTCATCCAGCATTAGCGTATACATGGCCTGCTCATCGCGAATAGAGGAAACGTCACCGCTTACCAGGATATTAAGGAGCTCCCAGGCACTCTCACCGCTGATTTTTGCCTTACCAAAATGGGAATAGTCACACAGTAAGATATTCTGGCGGACGGCACGATGCTCTTTTTCCGGTGTGTGATAGTGAGCCGGTATTTTAATCCCGTTGCGTTGCGTCATAACGACATGATTATGCTGATGCAGTTCAAATAAAAGATTACTCATTTTTATTGCTCCAGGCTCGGGACAGGATCGCTGCTGTTTACTGAAGCATCGCTGCGTTTTTTCTCAATAATAAAGGACGTAAGCGTATTCACACTGCGCATATAAGACGGATCGTCCCCCTCTCCAACGCGGATGCCAAATTTCTTATCCAGCAGCACCAGGAGTTCAGTTGCGTCAACCGAGTCCAGCTTTAATCCGCTGCCGAATAGCGGCGTATCATCATCAATTTGTTCTGGCGTATGATAAAGATTCAGGCGTTCAATAAGTCCGCGCTTTACGTTAAGCAGTGTTTCTTTGCGTTCCGCGATAGCTGCTTCCAGTTCTGCTCTGTCCATAAGGTCGACCTCTCCATTTTTATTAATTAATCACTGCACCACGGTTTTCAGCCCTGGCGCGCTCGACCCGAAAATTGATAATTTTCCCCTGGCTGGCGATATGCCTGCCTACCCTTGCATTAACGTTATAATGATAAAATCCGTGGCTGTCTGACATACTGAGCTGGCTGGTCACCTCAATGGTGTCACCAGGAACAACGACATGTTTAAATTTAAGATCCTGTGCGGCCAGAAATCCGACAATACGGTGTCTCTCAGCCAGTACCCGTTCTTTCCCTTCCTGCGTATGTAGCGACTGGGAAATATCGTCGAATTTTTTTAGTTCACTGTCGCAGGCCTTATAATGCGCCAGACAGTAATCATTTAGCAGGCTGAGATACTCACTTGCCTGACCAAATATCTCTGCAATCATTACGCCAGGCATTATCGGGTTATCCGGGAAATGCCCATTGATATAGGGATCGTTAAAAGAGACATGCTTCATTACGGTAATCGTGCCATTTTCTCCGGGCCTGAAATCAGTGATGCGATCCACCATAAATATCGGTGAGCGCCACGCGCCCATCTTCAGCAGTAGCTGCGGTGAGACAAGGCTTTTACTGTTTTTCACTCGTGTAATCCTTTGTTCGCTATCGCATAATCAGACCGCCATCGACGATCAGCGTTTGACCGACAATGTAGCTGGCCTCGGAGGAGCCTAAAAACGTCGCAACGCTGGCGACCTCATCAACGCTACCCTGACGGCGAAGGGGGATAGCCGTCATGATCGAGCGCATGATTTGACGAGGGATTTTTTTCACCATACGGGAATCAATCACGCCGGGGGCAATGGCGTTCACCCGGATCCCCCGGGTGGCAAATTCAGCAGCCAACGTGCGCGTAAAGCCAATCACGCCCGCTTTTGCCGCGCTGTAGTTAGTCTGTCCAAAGCTTGCGGTAACTCCGGCTACGGAAGCGATATTCACAATGGTGGCCGCGTCAGCCAGACTCAGTAACCGAACCATCGCTTTACAGATATTGAAAGTGCCGTAGAGATTAGTCTGCACAACGTCGTCGAAGATTTGCCAGTTCATTTCTGAAAACAGCGTATCCCTGCACAGGCCTGCGTTATTCACCAGAATATGCAGTTCTTCGATCTTTTCGCCGATAGCATTAGCAAGCTGCCCGACTTCGTCACGCCTGGTAATATCACAGCGGCAGAGTTCCAGACGCGCGGCCTCCGGATGCGCATTTTTGAGATCCTGCAGCTGCTGTGGGTTATTTTTATAAACGGCGAAGACATTACACTGCTGTTGCAGAAAATGTCGGCAAATAGCGATGCCGATATCGCCACTGGCCCCGGTAACCACAACATTTTTATCAGCAAGATCGGGATAAATGACCATTAATATTCTCCGGTGCTTAGCATAGTGCGGCTACAGCTACCGCATAGGTGGAACAGTGCGAAATACTTAAGGTTGCCGACTGAATATTTTTTTCACTCGCCAGCCTCAAAAATTCCCCGCTGAAGTAATAGTGGGGACATCCGTATTCATCATGAACGATCTCTATATCGTGAAAGGAAATGCCATAGCGAAATCCCAGCCCCAGTGCTTTAACGGCCGCTTCTTTCGCAGCCCAAAAACCAGCAAATCGCTCAGTATTATTCCGAACCGGTTCCAGATATATTTTTTCCTGTGTCGTGAGTACGCGAGAAATAAATGCCTCACCGCTATTTGTAAGAGCGGCAGCAAGACGATCTATGGCGACAATATCTACACCAATCTTCACCGATCTGAGTATCCTTTAATTTCCCCACTTATTGTCAATAATTTTTAATTCTCTCATCATCATTTAACCTGTGGGGCGTGTATGTGTGTTTTTTTAAGTGCCATGTTAATTTTCGTAAAACACGACAGAGTATTTATAGTGTTAACAAAGAAACGTTGGGAACTTTTAAAAAGCGAGCCGATAATCACCACCTGCTTTTATGAAAATTATTCAGACGAATAAGTGATATTTTCCAATTTTAATTATGCCTGTGGTTATTTATAGAGTGCTTGAAAAAAAGACATGATAATTAATCGGCGGATAAATTTTAGACGCATTTCAACACAGGGTGTACAATCGTGAAATAGAAAAAAATTTATATAAAGAGGCGCGTACTATTATTGGGGGATGAGGTGTGAGTAGTGAAAAAAAGGGCAGTTAATACTGCCCTGAGGATAATAATCAGTGACTGAATGGATTACGGCGGGTGCTAACCGGTGCGCTACGGTGAACGGCAGCAGGCGCTGCCGTGCTGCTGCCCGTATCAGCCGCGGTTTTTTGCACCGCAGATGAGGTATTGCCACTGTCAGCGGAGGCATTTTGCTGCGGTGTTTCAGGCGCGACGGTCTCGGGCGACGTGGGAACATCTTTACCCAGACGGCTGTTAAGCGTCTGCAAATCCTGCTCGTTTAGCGTACCCAGCGCTGACTTAATATTCAGCTGGTTAATCATGTAGCTGTAACGGGCATTGGCAAGCTGCTGCTTCGCGTTATACAGGGTTGAGGTGGCATCCAGCACGTCAACGATAGTGCGGGTGCCAACCTGATAACCGGCTTCCATCGCATCAAGAGAGCTTTGAGCGGAAACTACCGCCTGCTTATAGGCTTCAATGCTGCTGATAGAGGCGTTCACGTTGTTAAACGAAGAACGAACGGTCTGAACCGCTGAACGGTGCGCGCTTTCAAGCTGTTCACTGGAGGAGACGAAGGCATACTGCGCCTGCTTCACCTTAGATGTGACCGAGCCGCCGCTATACAGCGGCAGGGAGAAGCTCAGACCCACCTGGTTAGACCCGCTGATATTGTCCGTGGTTGAGGTGGAGCGTTCTGCGTAGCGGCCGCCGTATTTGCTGTTGGTCAGGCCGGTAGAGGCCGTCAGGCCTACCGTGGGCATATGACCGGTTTCTGCCTGGCGAATTTCTTCACGAGACAGGTCCTGTGTCAGACGCGCGGAGAGCAGGCTCAGGTTGCGGCTTTCCGCTTCCTTCAGCAGCGCGTTAACCGGCTGAGGTTTTTCGGTTCTGAAACTGTCAACGTTCAGTGAAGCCAGGCTTGGATAGTAGTTACCTGTCACCTGACGCAAGGTTTCCACGTTGTTATCCAGCGCATTACGCGCGGTCACTTCGTTGGCCAGCACGGTGTCATACTGTGAGCGGGCATTCTGCACGTCGGTAATCGCGACCAGACCAACGTTGAAGCGCTGGGTAGTCTGATCGAGCTGGCGATAGATTGACTGTTTCTGCGCTTCAATATAGGAGAGCGTATCAATGGCGTTCAGCACGTTAAAATAGGCGGTTGCCGTGTTCAGAATTAGCGTTTGTTGTGCATTCTGATAGGTGACATCCTGAATGCCCGCCTGCTTCTCCTGCAGGGTCAGGGCGCGCCATTTTGACATATCAAAAATGGTTTGCGTCAGCTGAAGCGATCCGCTGGCCGTTTTAGAGTTCAGGCCACTGCTGTCGCGGTATCCATTATTATAAGTATAATCAGCACCCAGACCGAGCTGAGGAAGCAGTGGGCTACGCGCTTCGTTGATTTTCTCAAAGGCCGCATCGCGGTCGGCTGCAGAACTGCGCAGATCGGGGTTAGATAACCGGGCCTGCTGATAAACCTGCAGCAGGTTCTCCGCCTGGCTGCCGACGCTGAAGCCGCCCAGACTCAGGCCGATAAGTAACGGGAGCAGTTTCTTCATTTGCATTCCTTGTAGTGCAGCAAAATTGCTATGGTAGCGCTGACGTAAGTCAAAAAATAATCGCCGATTTTAACGAGTACACGGAAGAGATAAGTTGGCTGAAAGTGCCATGTTGCCTTAATTTACTCAAATAATTCATTAAGAACCACACTCTCAGCGAATTCGGGAATTTTTTCTCGATTTTGCCCTTCACTCCGACGGGAGAAGAACGATGGAAAATGACAAAAAATACCCAGTGACTTTCACCAAAAACGATGTAGAAATTATTGCACGTGACAGGCTTTACAGTGGTTTTTTTTCGCTGACCCGCTACCGTTTCCGCCACCGTATGTTCAACGGGGAGATGAGTGGCGAGGTAAACAGAGAGGTCTTTGAACGCGGACATGCGGCAGTGCTGCTACCCTATGACCCGGTAAGGGATGAAGTGGTCCTGATAGAACAGATACGCATCCCCGCCTGGGACAGCAGCTCTACGCCCTGGCTGTTAGAATTAGTCGCCGGTATCATAGAACCCGGCGAGACGCCGGAAGACGTTGTGCGCCGTGAGGCGCAGGAAGAGGCTGGCTTAACGCCGCGGCGGGTCAGACCGGTACTCAGTTATCTGGCCAGCCCGGGCGGCACCAGCGAAAGGCTGGCGATTCTGGTGGGTGAAGTGGATGCCAGCGTGGCTCAGGGAAACCACGGTCTGGAGGAAGAGAATGAGGATATTCTTGTCCATGTGGTCAGCCGCAGTCAGGCGTACCGCTGGGTAGAGGAGGGTAAAATAGATAACGCGGCTTCGGTCATCGCCCTGCAATGGCTGGAACTGCACCACAAAACGTTAAGAGAAGAGTGGAAACCCGAATGATTAAGCGCTACACACCTGATTTCCCTGAAATGATGCGGATTTGCGAAACAAATTTCGCCCAGCTGCGTCGCCTGCTGCCAAAAATTGACCAGGCGGGTGAATCAGTGACCTATCAGGTTAACGACGCCCGTTACTCGGTAACGATTCAGGAGTCGACGCGCTACACCACGCTGGTGGAAATTAAACAAACTTTCCCGGCGGTGAGTTACTGGAGCCTGCCCGCGCTGTCCGTTCGCCTGTACCACGACGCCATGGTGGCGGAAGTGTGTTCAACCCAGCAGATCTTTCGCTTTAAAGCGCGCTATGATTATCCTAATAAAAAGCTCCATCAGCGTGATGAAAAGCATCAAATAAACCAGTTCCTGGCGGACTGGTTGCGCTACTGTTTAGCGCATGGCGCGATGGCCGTACCAGTTTGTTGAGTCGCTGACAACGCAAGCGGAGATGGCGTTAACCCTAAGGACTTTGATTGGATAGCCTGTTAAAACTTCCTGTAACGAGTGGGGCTGAGGCAAGGATATTGCAGATAACGGACACCCACCTGTTTGCCGGTAAAAACGAAACGCTGCTGGGTGTGAATACCTGGGCCAGCTTTGACGCCGTACTTGAAGCCATTCTGGCAGGTACGCGTCAATACGATTTGATCGTCGCAACGGGCGATCTGGCTCAGGATCATACGGTTGAAGCCTATCAGCATTTTGCTGAGGGCATCGCTCGTCTGCCAGCGCCCTGCGTCTGGTTGCCGGGCAACCACGATTTTCAACCGGCCATGTTCAGTACCTTTGCCAGTGCGCAAATCGCCGATGAAAAGCAGGTGCTGATCGGCGAGAGCTGGCAGCTGTTACTGTTGGACAGTCAGGTTTACGGGGTGCCGCACGGTGAACTCAGTGAGTATCAGCTGGAGTGGCTGGAAAATGCGCTGGCAACGTACCCTGACCGCCATCACCTGATCCTGCTGCACCATCATCCGCAACCCTCAGGTTGTAGCTGGCTCGATCAGCACAGCCTGCGCAATGCGCACATGCTTGACGCCATCCTGCAGCGCTACCCGCTGGCGAAGACGCTGATCTGTGGCCATATCCATCAGGAACTCGATCTCGACTGGAAGGGGCGACGACTGCTGGCCACGCCCTCAACCTGCGTACAGTTCAAACCGCACTGCACCAGCTTTACCATTGATTCCGAGGCGCCAGGCTGGCGCTGGCTGGATCTCTTTGCGGACGGGCGGGTAGAAACCGTGACTGAGCGGTTACAAACCCGGATATTCACCCCGAATCTTGATGCTGAAGGGTACTGACTGATGGCCACGCTGCTCTATCTTCACGGTTTTAACAGCTCACCGGCCTCGGCCAAGGCTACGCAGTTCGGCCAGTGGCTGCGCGTGCAGCATCCCGCCATTCGCTTTCTGGTTCCGCAGCTGCCTGCTTTCCCGGCTGATGCAGGCGCACTGCTGGAGGAGCAGGTGCTTGCTCTCGCCGGTGAGCCGCTGGGCATTGTCGGCTCGTCGCTGGGCGGATATTACGCCACCTGGCTTTCCCAGCGCTTTGGTTTACCGGCCGCTGTGGTCAACCCCGCCGTGCGGCCCTTTGAGCTGCTGACGGATTATCTCGGCGACAACGAGAACCCATACACCGGCCAGCAATATGTGTTAGAGTCTCGCCATATTTACGATCTGAAAGCGATGCAGATTGACCCGTTAACGTCGCCGGATCTGCTCTGGCTGATCCAGCAAACGGGTGATGAAGTGCTCGATTACCGCCAGGCTCTGGACTATTACAGCCCCTGCCGCCAGACGGTGGAAGAGGGCGGAAATCACGCTTTTATCGGATTCGAACGCCATTTCTCCCCGATTTTCGACTTCCTGGGCTTATCTTCTGCCTGAAGCGAAGCGCGGAGGCAGGCCACTCTTTTTTAGCCACCAATCAGATTTATACGATGACTCAATCCAGCTACAACGCTGACTCCATTGAGGTACTCAGCGGCCTTGAACCCGTTCGTCGCCGTCCGGGAATGTACACCGATACGTCACGTCCAAACCATTTAGGTCAGGAAGTGATCGATAACAGCGTCGATGAGGCGCTGGCGGGCCATGCCAAACGCATCGAGGTTATTCTTCATGCCGATCAGTCGCTTGAAGTGACGGACGACGGGCGCGGTATGCCCGTCGATATCCACCCGGAAGAGGGGGTGCCCGCCGTTGAGCTGATCTTCTGCCGCCTGCATGCGGGCGGCAAATTCTCAAACAAAAACTATCAGTTTTCCGGTGGCCTGCACGGCGTGGGGATCTCGGTGGTGAATGCCCTTTCAACCCGCGTTGAAGTTACCGTCCGCCGCAATGCGGAAGTATACGAAATGGCGTTTGAGAACGGCGATAAGGTTGAGGATCTGCGCGTAACGGGCACGGTAGGTAAACGTAACACCGGCACCCGCGTCCGCTTCTGGCCGGACGGCTCCTTCTTTGACAGCCCGCGTTTCTCCGTCTCGCGGATGAGCCATCTGCTGAAGGCGAAAGCGGTGCTTTGCCCTGGCGTTGAAATTGTTTTTAAGGACAAGGTCAATAATACCGAGCAGAGCTGGTGCTACGCCGACGGTCTGACGGACTACCTGTGTGAAGCGGTCAACGGTCTGCCGACCCTGCCGGAAAGGCCTTTTGTCGGCAGTTTTTCTGGCGACGTCGAGGCGGTTGACTGGGCGCTCCTGTGGCTGCCGGAAGGCGGTGAACTGCTGACGGAGAGCTACGTTAACCTGATCCCGACCATGCAGGGCGGGACGCACGTCAACGGCCTGCGCCAGGGCCTGCTGGATGCGATGCGCGAATTCTGCGAATTCCGCAACATTCTGCCGCGCGGCGTTAAGCTGTCGGCGGAGGATATCTGGGATCGCTGCGCCTATGTGCTGTCGGTCAAGATGCAGGATCCGCAGTTTGCCGGGCAGACCAAAGAGCGCCTCTCTTCGCGGCAGTGCGCCGCCTTTGTTTCCGGCGTGGTGAAGGATGCTTTCAGCCTGTGGCTTAACCAGAACGTGCAGGCGGCAGAGCAGCTGGCCGAGCTGGCCATCTCCAGCGCCCAGCGGCGTATGCGCGCGGCAAAAAAAGTGGTGCGCAAAAAGCTCACCAGCGGCCCGGCTCTGCCCGGCAAGCTGGCTGACTGTAGCGCCCAGGATCTCAACCGCACCGAGCTGTTTCTGGTCGAAGGGGATTCAGCAGGCGGCTCGGCGAAGCAGGCGCGCGATCGCGAATATCAGGCGATCATGCCGCTGAAGGGGAAGATCCTCAATACCTGGGAAGTCTCTTCTGACGAAGTGCTGGCCTCGCAGGAAGTGCATGATATCTCGGTGGCGATCGGTATCGATCCCGACAGTGAAGATATGGGCCAGCTGCGCTACGGCAAGATCTGCATCCTCGCGGATGCGGACTCAGATGGCCTGCATATCGCCACGCTGCTCTGTGCGCTGTTTATGCGCCACTTCCGTGCGCTGGTGAAAAATGGTCACGTTTACGTAGCCATGCCGCCGCTGTACCGCATCGACCTGGGTAAAGAGGTGTATTACGCGCTGGATGAGGAAGAGAAAGCCGGTATCCTCGATCAACTCAAGCGTAAAAAGGGCAAACCCAACGTGCAGCGCTTTAAAGGCCTGGGTGAGATGAACCCGCTGCAGCTGCGTGAAACCACGCTCGATCCGAATACCCGCCGTTTGGTGCAGCTGACGGTGAGCGATGAAGATGTCGATCAGACGCTGGCGGTGATGGATATGCTGCTGGCGAAAAAACGTTCGGAAGATCGGCGTAACTGGCTGCAGGAAAAAGGCGATACCGCTGAAATCGAGGTATAAGGCCTTACCCGGGCGGCCAGTCGGTCGCCCTGACCTTTCAGGATGCGCATTGCGTGAAAATCACCCTTGATGAGCTACGTGCCTGGGTAGTGGTGGTCGACACCGGCTCAATTACCGCCGCAGCTGAGCAACTCACCCAGACCACCTCCGGCATCAGCCGCGCGCTGAGCAGGCTGGAAAAAAAACTGCAAACCACCCTGATGCACCGCACCACGCGTCGCATTGCGCTGACCGAAGAGGGCCAGCTTTTTCTTGAGCACGCGCGGGAAATACTGCGTACGGTGGAAAGCGCGGAGGAACAGATCGCGCAGCGGCGGGAAATTCCTTCTGGCCGCCTGCGGATCAATGCTGCCACGCCGTTTATGCTGCATGTTATCGTGCCGCTGCTGAATGAATTTACCGCGCGCTATCCCCTGATCCAGCTGGAGCTGAACACCGACGACGTGGTGATTGATCTGCTGGAACAGCAGACGGATATTGCCATTCGTATCGGTGAACTGCGTGACTCCACCATTCACGCCCGAGCGCTGGGCTACAGCAAGCTGCGGCTGATGGCCAGCCCGGAATACCTGGCGAAGTACGGTACGCCTGCCAGCGTGGCAGATTTAGCAAATCATCGCCTGCTGGGGTTTAGCCAGCTTGAGCAGCATAATCTGTGGCCGGTCTGGCAGCGCGAAGGAGAGTTTCTGCCGATCGCGCCTTCCGTTTCCGCCTCAAGCGGCGAAACGCTACGCCAGATGGCGGTGTACGGGCAGGGAATTGTGCGCCTCTCCGATTTTATGAGCCGCGAGGATTGCGTGACCGGGCGACTGGTGCCGGTGCTGGCAGATGTCACCCGGGATATGCATCATCCGATCCACGCGGTCTACTATCGCAACGTCACCCTGTCGCTGCGTATACGCTGCTTTCTCGACTTTCTCAGCGAGTGCATCACGCAGCGGGGATTGTTATAAAACGGAAGCACGCGCGTTCCCTGACGATTACGGCGTCTGTTTCGCCGGCTCCAGCACGTAAATTTTAACGTTGAGTACGTCATCCCTGATGCGGGTACGGTGCTGCTCCATATGCTCCGCCTGCTGATGCCCCTCCAGATGGCGCAGGGAATCCCACTGCTCGAGCATAAAGATCGAGTCCGGTGAGTGCTGCTTCCACGGAACCTGTGCGCTATGGTCGGTCAGCGCCTGATAGCCGCCGCATCCCGCTTCCTGCAAAACTGTGGGCGTAAGTGTCTCAATGGCCTGTAAGACGGCGGCCCGGCGTCCGGGCTTTACGCAAATTTCAGCAATAACGGTCAGCATAGTGGTTCCTTAACGGCATAAGTGGTGGAGCGGCTAAGCGAAAATTTCGCTCAGGTGCGCCCGATAGCGTGCGAGGTCTTCGGTAATCCTCGGCTGTTTAATCACGTCATTACAGATAAACGTCGGCAATCCCTCCATGCCCAGAAACTGATTGGCCTTGTGGAAATGCAGATAAACGCCATCCACGCCCACGCCTTCAAAAAACTGCTGCGGATCGGTAAAGGCGTCCAGTGGGGCATTCCACGTCAGTGACAGCATATATTTTTTACCCTGAAGCAGACCCCCTGAGCCATACTTTTTTGCCCCATCGGCGCGGGAGCGGCCATCGCTGGCATAAAGGGCGCCATGGCCTTCGGTAAAGACTTCATCAATATATTTTTTCAGGATCCAGGGTTCGCCCATCCACCAGCCCGGCATCTGGTATATTACCACGTCGTTCTGCACATACTTTTGGACTTCATCGGCCAGCACATAGCCGTCGTCAACGACGGTCACGCTGACCTCGTGGCCTGCGTCGCGCAGGAAAGCGGCGGCGCAGTCGGTTAGCGTATGGTTAAGCTCGCCTTTGGAGTGGGCGAAAGCTTTGCCCGCATCGACGATCAGAATCTTGCTCATTGTTTTTCTCCGGTTCTTGATATTGCGGCCAGTCTACGCAGAAAGATTTCGCAGAGAAATGTGCATTCAATCACAACACTATTGCGCCTCAGGCAATAATAGGGGCGCGTTCTCCCTTTCGATAACGAGAAGACCACAATGATAAAAACAGGCATCGTCGCGCTACTGCTGATATCAGGCAGCGTCTGCGCGCAGTCACATCTTGACCGCGTAAGCCAGAGTAAAACGCTAACGGTTTGCACCACCGGGGACTATAAGCCCTACAGCTACCTGCGCGCTGACGGTCAGTACGAGGGGATTGATGTCAGCCTGGTGACATCGCTGGCGCAGAGCCTGGGTGCCCAGGTCAAATGGGTGCCGACCAGCTGGAAAATGCTGACGCAGGACTTCCTGGGCAAGCAGTGTGATATCGCCGTGGGCGGCGTCTCCGTCACACTTAAGCGCCAGCAGACCGCCTGGTTCGCCGCGCCGCTGGATACGGACGGCAAAATCCCACTGGTACGCTGCGCTGATAAGACGCGCTACCGGTCAATTGCGCAGCTCAATAAGCCGGGGGTTCGTCTGATTGAGCCGGCAGGCGGCACCAATGAAGCCTTTGCGCATCGCTACCTGCCGCAGGCCAGCCTCACCCTGTATCATGACAACGTGACCATTTTCCAGCAGCTGGTGGATAAAAAGGCTGACGTGATGGTAACCGACGCCTCGGAGGCGCTCTATCAGCAGAAGCATTACCCACAGCTCTGTGCCGTTAATCCGCACAAGCCGCTGGAGTATGGCGAAAAGGCCTGGATGATCCCTCGTGACGACATGAGCTGGAAGCTCTATATCGACCAGTGGCTGCACCTGAGTAAGGCCTCCGGCGAGTATCAGCAGGTGGTCGGTCAGTGGCTGGCGGCGGCAAAATAAACCGGCAGCGCGGGCAGAGCTCAGTGGCCCGCGTGAATCGCAGCCTGCGCACGGTTACCTGTGACAGCAACAGCCCGGATAAGGTACTATCCTCGCCAAACGACCCCAATGTGACGCGCCGCGCGTGCCGCGATGTGAGGAATAAACAGCAATGAGTGACCTGACGCAGGATGGTGCAGAGCGTCTTGCCCTGCATAAATTTACGGAAAATGCGTACCTGAACTACTCCATGTACGTCATCATGGACAGGGCGCTTCCCTATATTGGCGATGGTCTTAAACCCGTTCAGCGGCGCATCATCTATGCCATGTCCGAGCTGGGGCTGAATAACAGCGCCAAATTTAAGAAATCGGCCCGTACCGTGGGTGACGTGTTGGGTAAATACCACCCGCACGGCGACAGCGCCTGCTACGAAGCGATGGTGCTGATGGCGCAGCCGTTCTCCTACCGCTACCCGCTGGTAGACGGTCAGGGTAACTGGGGGGCGCCGGACGACCCTAAATCCTTTGCCGCCATGCGTTATACCGAGTCCCGCCTGTCTAAATATGCCGAGCTGCTGCTGAGTGAGCTGGGACAGGGCACGGTGGACTACGTGCCCAACTTCGACGGTACGCTACAGGAACCTTCAATCCTGCCCGCGCGGCTGCCGAACATTTTGCTCAACGGCACCACCGGCATTGCGGTAGGCATGGCGACCGATATACCGCCGCACAACCTGCGTGAAGTGGCTCAGGCGGCCATCACGCTCATCGACTCGCCCAAAGCGACAATCGAAGATCTGTTGGAGATCGTGCAGGGGCCGGACTACCCGACCGAGGCAGAGATCATCACGCCGCGTAACGAAATCCGTAAAATTTATCAGACCGGGCGCGGTTCGGTGCGTATGCGCGCGGTCTGGAGGAGAGAAGAGGGCGACGTGGTGATCACCGCGCTGCCGCATCAGGTTTCCGGCGCGCGCGTACTGGAGCAGATCGCTGCCCAGATGCGTAATAAAAAGCTGCCGATGGTGGAAGATCTGCGCGATGAGTCCAACCATGAGAACCCAACGCGGCTGGTGATTGTGCCGCGTTCAAATCGCGTGGATATGGATCAGGTGATGAACCACCTGTTTGCCACCACCGACCTGGAAAAAAGCTACCGCATTAATATGAATATGATCGGGCTGGATAACCGCCCGTCGGTGAAAAACCTGCTGGAAATCATCAGCGAATGGCTGGTTTATCGTCGTGAAACCGTGCGTCGCCGCCTCAGCCATCGCCTGGAAAAAGTGCTCAGGCGCCTGCATATTCTTGAGGGGCTGCTGGTTGCCTTCCTTAATATTGATGAAGTGATCCACATCATTCGCAGCGAAGACGAGCCGAAACAGGTGCTGATGTCGCGCTTCGGGATCAGTGAAACTCAGGCAGAAGCGATCCTTGAGCTGAAGTTACGCCATCTTGCCAAACTGGAAGAGATGAAAATTCGCGGTGAGCAGGATGAGCTGGCGAAAGAGCGTGACCGTCTCCAGGCGACTCTCGCCTCGGAACGCAAAATGAATTCGCTGCTGAAAAAAGAGCTTCAGGCCGACAGCGATGCCTACGGTGACGATCGTCGTTCACCGCTGTGTGAGCGGGGCGAAGCAAAGGCGATCAGCGAAAACGAACTGGTTCCCTCCGAGCCGGTCACCATTGTGCTGTCACAGATGGGCTGGGTACGCAGTGCCAAAGGACACGATATCGATCCGACCGGGCTGAGCTATAAAGCGGGAGACAGCTACCGCGCCGCTGCCCGGGGCAAAAGCAATCAGCCGGTGGTGTTTATTGACTCGACCGGACGCAGCTATGCGCTGGAGCCGACGACGTTACCTTCTGCGCGCGGACAGGGCGAGCCCCTTACCGGCAAGCTGACGCCACCGCCCGGAGCCGTGATGGAGCAGGTGCTGATGGAGACGGATGAGCAGAAGCTGCTCATGGCGTCGGATGCCGGATACGGTTTCGTCTGTACCTTTAGCGATCTGCTCTCGCGCAATCGCGCCGGTAAAGCGCTCCTCAGCCTGCCGAAAAACGCCAGGGTGATGACGCCGATGGCCGTCCGGCACGACGACGATATGCTGCTGGCTATCACCGCCGCGGGAAGAATGCTGCTGTTCCCGGTGGCCGAGCTGCCACAGCTGGTGAAAGGCAAGGGCAATAAAATCATCTCTATACCCTCTGCACAGGCCGCCGCTGGCGAAGATACGCTGAAATGGCTGCTGCTGCTCCCCACGCAGGCGGCTATCACACTGCATGCCGGAAAACGTAAGCTCAGGGTACGCCCCGAAGAGCTGGAGAAGTTCCGCGCAGAGCGGGGCCGTCGTGGGACGCTGCTGCCGCGAGGATTGCAGAACGTTGAGCGTATCGAGGTAGACGCGCCGGAAAGACCGGGTGCAGAAGCAGCCGACAGCGAGGCATGATACGCAATGGTAAGCCTTTCTTATACTGCTAACCCAGTGAAAGGCGGCGTATTTCAGTAATTCAGGATATACTTTACCCGCCGGGTAAAGCGTTGAGACCCCCTGCATGTTGACCTGCTGGCGCACCTGCGGCAGCGGATTGACCGGGGGGATCTGGAAGCAATAACGAGGATGTGATGCTCTCAATTTTACGTTTCGCGATCGTGATTATCTATTCAATCCTGATCAGTGTTTTTGGTTGTCTTTTCTGCCTTTTTAGCCCGCGAAATCCGCGTCATGTTGCCACCTTTGGGCATCTTTTTGGCCGACTGTCGCCGGTGTTTGGGCTGAAGGTTGAACTTCGCAGGCCCGAAGGGGCGGATAAGTATCCGAACGCGATTTACATCGCTAACCATCAGAATAATTACGACATGATTACCGCAGCAAAGATGGTGCAGCCGACAACGGTCACCGTGGGTAAGAAAAGCCTGCTGTGGATCCCCTTTTTCGGGCAGCTCTACTGGCTGACGGGTAACTTGCTGATTGATCGGGAAAACCGCGCATCGGCACATGGCACCATCAGTAAGATGATCGCCCAGTTTAAAAAGAAGCGTATCTCTTTCTGGATGTTCCCGGAGGGGACCCGCAGCCGTGGACGTGGACTGCTGCCCTTTAAAACCGGCGCTTTTCATGCGGCGATTACGGCGGGCGTGCCGATAATTCCCATTGTCGTCTCCAATACGCACGATAAGATCAAACTGAATCGACTGCATAACGGACATGTCATCATTGAAATGCTGCCGCCGGTGGATACCACGGCCTTTGCCACACTCTCCGCACGTAAGCTGGCGACCCACTGCCGCGAACTTATGTCAGCAAAACTGGATGAGCTGAATGCGGAAGTGGCGGCGCGTGAGGCCGCAGATAAGCGCGACGGAAAGTAATCGCCACGTTTCCGCGCATCGGCACACAGCAATCAGCATGATCAATACGGCGTACAGCGGGCCATCAGGCTGTTTTTTTAGGTTACGGAGTGGGTATGTCCTTAAGTCGACGTCAGTTTATTCAGGCATCGGGCGTCGCCCTGTGCGCCAGTGCGCTGCCCGTACGGGCTTATGCGGCCGGACCCGGAGTGGCCTTACCGGTGCCGCCGCTTATCGAGTCGCGACGTGGACAGCCTGTCTTTCTGACCCTGCAGCGCAGCCACTGGTCATTCACCGAGGGCAGCAAGGCGCAGGTGTGGGGGATCAACGGTCTCTACCTTGGCCCAACGGTACGGGTATGGAACGGTGACGACGTCAAACTGGTTTACAGTAACCGTCTGGCTGAACCGGTTTCGATGGCCATCAGCGGGCTGCATCTGCCCGGCGCGCTGGCGGGCGGCGCGCCCCGACTGATGTCTCCCGGCGTGGACTGGGCACCGGTGCTCCCGGTGCGTCAGGCGGCGGCAACCTGTTGGTATCATGCAAATACGCCCAATCGTATGGCTCCTCATGTTTATAACGGGCTGGCGGGCATGTGGCTTATCGAAGATGAGCTGAGCAAGTCACTCCCGCTGCCAAACCACTACGGCGTCGATGATTTCCCGCTGGTTATTCAGGATAAACGTCTGGATAACTTCGGTTCACCGCAGTATGACCCGCCCGCCAGCGGCGGCTTTGTGGGGGATACGCTGCTGGTTAACGGCGTACAGAATCCCTGGGTTGAAGTCTCCCGGGGCTGGGTTCGCCTGCGGCTGCTGAACGCCTCAAACTCACGACGCTACCAGCTCCAGCTGAGCGATGGCCGTCCGCTGAACGTCATTGCCAGCGATCAGGGTTTTC
Organism: Erwinia sp. PPS120; assembly: GCF_047918655.1. Classification (GTDB taxonomy): domain Bacteria; phylum Pseudomonadota; class Gammaproteobacteria; order Enterobacterales; family Enterobacteriaceae; genus Erwinia; species Erwinia tasmaniensis_A. The sequence goes on from NZ_JBLREF010000001.1 coordinate 213,917, forward strand.
TTGCCGCGCCGGTGGCGGTACAGCAGCTTTCGCTGGCACCGGGCGAGCGTCGGGAGGTGCTGGTAGATATGAGTAAGGGGGATGAGGTGTCCGTGACGGCTGGAATGCCTGCTGGCCTGGTGGACCGTCTGCGCGGCCTGTTTGAGCCTTCAAGCATTCTCACCTCTACGCTAATCCTAACGCTCCGACCTACCGGGCTGTTGCCGCTGATGACCGACAACCTGCCGATGCGCCTGCTGGCCGATCAGGTGATTGAGGGCAGCGTCAGCCGCACGCGGGAGTTTACGCTGGGCGACAGCATCGCCGGTATCAATGGGGCGCTTTGGGATATGACCCGAATCGACAACACCGCGCAGCAGGGAACCTTTGAACGCTGGATCATTCATGCCGATCTGCCGCAGTCGTTCCATATTCAGGGCGTGATGTTTCTGATTAAAAACGTTAACGGCGCGCAGCCGATGGCCGAAGATCGCGGCTGGAAGGATACCGTCTGGGTGGATGGCAGCGTTGAACTGTTCGTTTCGTTTGTTCAGTACTCTTCCGATCACTTCCCTTTTGTCTACTACAGCCAGACGCTGGAAATGGCCGATCGGGGCAGTGCGGGTCAGCTTCTGGTGCAGCCGGCGGGGTAACGCCCGCGGCGACGGGCCTGACGTTAATCAGGCCCGCGAGCCTGCAGGCGGGTCACTCAGTTCAGCTCGTCAGGATCCGGACCCAGTCGATTGCCCCTGTCCAGCGTGGCGATCTCACTGATTTCTGGTTTTTCCAGACGGAAGTCGAAAACCTTAAAGTTCTCTTCAATACGCGATGGCGTAACCGATTTCGGAATCACGACCAGACCGCTGTCCAGATGCCAGCGGATCACGATCTGCGCGGGCGTTTTGCCATACTTTTTCGCCAAGTTCTTGATAATCTCCTGATCGAATACGCCTTTCCCGCCCTGCGCCAGCGGACTCCATGATTCGGTCTGGATCTGATGCATCGCATTCCAGGCATGCAGCGTGCGCTGCTGCATCATCGGGTGCAGCTCAATCTGATTGATGACCGGGCTGACGCCGGTTTCGTCCAGCAGGCGTTTCAGGTGGGCCTGCTGGAAGTTACAGACGCCAATGCTTTTGGTCAGGCCCTGTTTCTGAAGCTCTATCATCGCCTTCCACGCCTCAACGTAGTTATCTTTCGCCGGGCAGGGCCAGTGCATCAGGTAGAGATCGACGCTCTGAAGCTGGAGCTTTTTCAGGCTGGTTTCAATGGCCTGTTCCGCGTTCAGCTGGTCGTCATTCCACAGCTTGGTGGTAACAAAGATATCGTCACGTGCAACGTCAGTTTCCTGTAGCGCCTGACCAATACCTTCTTCATTTTTATAGATAGCAGCGGTGTCAATAGCGCGATAGCCCACCTCAAGCGCCTTAACGGCTGCCTGACGCGCATCGTCAATGCTGGCCTGCCAGACGCCCAGACCTATTTGCGGCATCATGTTGCCGTCGTGGAGTTTAATTACAGGTTGTTCAGCCATGTTCTCTCCTTTATCGCATTTTATCCGGTACGCTTCGCCGGTTAGTGTCACTAAGCTTAGCTGAGTTTATCGCGCGTTTTGAGAAATCTTGTCGCACAGGGTCTTTCAACCTGTTGTACGTGGCGTTAAGCCTGTTTCCTGCTTATTCCTGCCAAAGGATTGCCCAATTCTCCATAATTGTGGAGAAATGCCGGTTATGCGTTCATGATGTCAAAAGGAATTTCAGACGGTGAGAATGTTTATGGATCGTAATGCACTGTGCTCCCGACTTGCCCAGCAGGTCATTGCCCTGAACGAGGCCCCCTCGTTATCAATGGTGCCTGACATCAAGCTGCTGTACGTTGACCGGCCGAGCGGACGCACGCCGGTGATGTACTCGTCGGGGATTGTGATCCTTTTTCAGGGGCATAAAACGGGGTATCTGGGTAACCACGTTTTCCACTACGACGCCACCAAATACCTGATGCTGACGGTGACCCTGCCCTTTGAGTGTGAAACCTTTGCGACCGCGGAAGAGCCGCTGGTAGGCATGCTGCTGAATGTGGATTCCATCCGGCTACAGGACCTGCTGATTGATATCGGCGATGACGACAGCTTTCACCCTACGCCGCAGACGCGCGGAATACACACGGCATCGCTAACGGAGGAGATGCTGTGCGCCGCAGAGAGGCTGCTGGACGTAATGGCTAATCCGCGCGACGCCCGCGTGCTGGGGCCACAGATTGTACGTGAAATCCTCTATTATGTTCTGCTGGGTCCCTGCGGGGGTGCCCTGCTGGCGCAGGTAAGTCGTCAGACTCAGTTTAGCCAGATAGCCCGTGCGCTACGTCGGATTGAGCACAACTACCGGGATAACATGAGCGTGGATCAGCTGGCCGCCGAGGTAAATATGAGCGTCTCGGCGTTTCATCATAACTTCAAAGCAGTCACCAGCACTTCGCCGTTACAGTATCTGAAAAGCTACCGACTGCATCAGGCGCGGATGATGATGTTGCAGGATGGGCTAAAGGCAAGTGCGGCGGCGATGCAGGTGGGGTATGAAAGTGCATCGCAATTTTCTCGCGAGTTTAAACGCTATTTTGGCGTCACGCCGGGTGAGGAAGTGATGCGCATGCGGCAGACGGTGTGAGAAGGGGGCCGGAGACCGGCCCTAAAGAGAGGATTTTTTGCGCCTGATCACCAGCGTGATGCTACCCACCAGACCTGCGCACAGCAAAACCAGTGGCAGAATCATCAGGATAGCCATGACCTGATCTTCATGACGCTTGATAAAGGGAACCTGGCTGATAGCGTAGCCTGACGACACCAGAATAGTGACCCACAGCAGGCCGCTTAGCCAGTTAAACAGCTGGAAACGGCTGTTCTTCAGGCCGGAAATCCCCGCCATCGTCGGCAAAATAGTACGGACAAACGCCAGAAAGCGCCCAACCAGCAGCGCCATCAGGCCGTGGCGATGAAACAAACTCCATGCCCGCTGATGATACTGCGCGGGCAGATGCATCAGCCAGCTTTTGACCAGTCGGGTATTCCCCAGCCATCGGCCCTGAAGATAGCTCAGCCAGCAGCCGAGGCTGGCGGCCAGGGTGAGGATGAGCAGCGTCGGCACAAATGCCATGACACCTTTCGCAATCATTGCGCCTGCCAGCAGCAACAGGCTGTCCCCGGGCAGAAAAGAGGCGGGCAACAGGCCGTTTTCAAGCAGCAGCGTGATAAACATAATCCCATAGACAATCCAAATCACATCCGGATTGGCGAGCGCAGCAAAATCCTGATGCCACAATGCCCGCACAATCTCGTGTAGTACACCCATTTCATATCCCAGTGAATACGTTAGTTGGTCAATTGTACTCGCTATTCGGCTTGTTAACCTTGATCGATGCCCTTTGCTGTCTCTCGTTTGGTTTTTATTTACTCATTCATCCTGCTTACGCTTCAAGGCGGGAAAAGCCAGAGGCCAGATCGGCGATCAAATCGTCCACGTTTTCCAGACCGATATGTACTCTTACCAGCGTTCCGCTAAAATCCACGCCATTTGCCGGACGTATTGCCGCCAGTTCTTCAGGCTGATTGGCGAGGATCAACGATTCATAGCCTCCCCATGAGTAGGCCATGCTGAAATGCTCAAAGTGATCCAGATAGTGGGCAAGCTGCGCATCGCTCAGACGTTCTTTCAGCACAAAGGAGAACAGGCCGCTGCTACCCGTAAAGTCACGCTTCCAGAATGCGTGTCCCCGGCACGCCGGCAGCGCCGGGTGATTCACCACCGCCACTTCAGGACGCGCCGCCAGCCACTGGGCGATGTGTAGAGCACTCTCCTGATGCTGGCGCAGACGCACGGCGAGCGTTCGCAGGCCGCGACTTGCCATATAGGCGGTATCGGCATCGACCATCTGCCCCATCAGATAGGAGTTCTCACGTAGCTGAGGCCAGCAGCGTTCGTTCGCTACCGCGGTGCCGATCATGGCATCGGAATGGCCGATCAAATATTTGGTGCCGGCCTGGATGGAGATATCAATGCCCAGCGCCAGCGCCGGGAAGAGGATCCCTGCTGCCCAGGTGTTGTCGATCATAATGACGGCGTCCGGTGCCACGCGCCGCACCGCTGCGACAATAGCCGGAATGTCCTGAACTTCCATGGTGATGGAAGCCGGAGATTCAAGAAAGACAACTTTGGTGTTGGGCTGTACCCGCTCTGCAATCTCATCGCCGATATTGTGATCGAACCAGTGGGTTGAGACATTCATTTTACTGAGAATTTTGCTGCAAAAATCCTGAGTAGGCTCATATACCGACCCCGCCATCAGTACGCTATCACCTGCGGCGACGAAAGCGAGGATGGCATTTGCGACGGCCGCCGCTCCGCAGGGATAAAGCGCACAGCCTGCGCCGCCTTCCAGTTCGGTCATGGCATCCTGAAGAGAGAAGTGGGTGAGGGTGCCGCGACGGCCATAAAAGAGTTCACGCTCGGCGCGACCTGCCGTAGCACGTTTTTTCTCTGCCACGCTGTCGAAAACCAGCGACGATGCCCGTTGAATCACGCTGTTAACGGAGCCCTGGGTATAACGCTTACTGCGGCCAGCGGCGATCAGCGTGGTTTCGATTTTTTTTCTGCTCATCAATTGCTCTGTCTGCTAAAGGTTGATTTCTAACGTTAACACGGCATGCCTGACGGCGACATTGAGCATTGCGCTGTATGACAAAGTTTCAGGCTGAAGCCAGAAACGTGCTGATAATTAGCGGAAAAAAACGAGTGGATGTAAATACTAATGATAACCACTATCAATTCACAATTGATTTGGTATGATCCTGACTGGGTTTTTGCTTTTAGTTGATTTCCGTTGGAGAAACAGCGTGACGAATGATTTGATGCAGACGGACCTTACCGTCTGGGGCATGTACCATCATGCAGACATCGTGGTTAAAGTGGTAATGATCGGGCTGCTGCTGGCATCGGTCGTCACCTGGGCAATGTTTTTCAGCAAAAGCGCAGAACTGAGCTCCGCAAAGCGTCGCCTGAAGCGTGAACAGCAGGCTCTGGCTGGGGCGCGCTCGCTATCAGAGGCCTCGGAGACCTGCGCAACCTTTAAAGCGGCCAGCCTGACGGCTCAGCTGCTGAAAGAAGCGGAAGATGAGCTACAGCTCTCGCAGGGCTCTGAAGACAACGACGGCATTAAAGAGCGCACCGCCTTCCGACTGGAGCGCCGCGTCGCATTCTTTAGTCGCCATGCAGGCCGGGGTAACGGCTTCCTGGCGACGGTAGGTTCAATCGCCCCCTTTGTCGGCCTGTTCGGCACCGTGTGGGGAATTATGAACAGCTTTATCGGCATTGCGCAGACGCAGACCACCAATCTGGCGGTTGTCGCGCCGGGTATTGCGGAAGCGCTGCTGGCTACCGCCGTGGGGCTGATTGCGGCAATCCCAGCGGTGGTCATCTATAATGTCTTTGCCCGTATGATTGCCAGTTACAAGGCATCAATGGGCGACGTTGCGGCGCAGATCCTGCTGCTGCAAAGCCGCGATCTCGACCTGGCGGCCAGCAATGATTCACCGCGCCGCGCCTCCGCTCAGAAACTGCGGGTGGGCTAAGTACGATGGCGATGCGATTGAATGAGGATCACGAAAGCAACGGTGAAATGCATGAGATTAACGTCACGCCGTTTATCGATGTGATGCTGGTGCTGCTGATCATCTTTATGGTCGCCGCGCCGCTGGCGACAGTTGACGTTCGCGTTAACCTGCCAGCTTCTACCAGTACGCCGCAGCCCCGTCCCGAGAAGCCCGTTTATCTTTCGATTAAGGCCGATAAGCAGCTGTTTATTGGCAATAATGCGGTGACAGACGAGACACTGGTTAATGCCCTGAACGATCAGACGGCGGGGAATAAGGAAACTACCATTTTCTTCCAGGCCGATAAGTCGGTGGATTATGCCACGCTGATGGGGGTTATGGATAAGCTGCGTCAGGCGGGTTATTTGAAGATTGGCCTGATGGGTATGGAAACCACCGCGAAGTAGCGGACTGGACTGGTCGCGAGCGGGCGTCCCTGCCCGCCGCTCCCTGAGGGCAGCATCCCTGCTGCCCTCGCCTGGCCCTCCGTCTGCGCCGCAGCGCTGCGGATTGCCCGTCACCCGCAGGGATTATCCACCTCTCTGGCTTTGAAGTTGCTTTAAGTGTGTTAGCTAAGCCTTAATCTGACAGATTTTGTAGGTGGAAAATTTTCAAATCTGACGGTCTGGTTTGAGCGAGTAGCGGTTGTTTTCAACGCATCTTCCATGACGAATGACGATACTGTGGACTGTCTCCAGAACCCCCGGAACCGCCCTTACCCGCAGCAAGCACAATGCAAAGGGAGCAGACGGGCCCCACCCCCAGGCGACACCTCCAGCTTTTGTAGCGCCGGGCCCCCGAAAACGACATTCCAGAACCTTACAGCGCCGCGCACCATATGCAGACACCACCGGGCATCATGCCCCATCCACTGTCCGAACTTAAACCTGAGCCAGCGGAGCCGCCGTATTCTTAATCTGATACTGACGGACCAGACGCTTAATAATCATTGTGCCCAGCAGGCCACAAACGGCGGCAATGGTGAGCCAGACGCCGGGCATCGCCTTATCGCCGGTCGAATGGATCAGATAACTGCAGATTGCCGGAGTGAAGCCGCCGAACAGCGCGGTAGCGAGACTGTAGGCCAGTGAGAAGCCCGTGGCACGCACCTCGGCGGGCATGATCTCCGCCAGATAGACCACCATTGCGCCGTTATAGCTGGCGTATAGAAAGGAGAGCCACAGCTCGGCTTCCAGCAGATGCGCAAAGGTTGCTGATCCTACCAGCCAGTGCAAAACCGGCCAGGCCGTCGCAATCATCAGCACGCTAAACAGAATCAGCAGCGGACGGCGGCCATAACGATCGGAAACTGACCCCATAATGGGCAGCCATATCAGATTAGACAGCCCCACGCACAGCGTCACCAAAAAGCTCTCTTTATCGCTCATCATCAACACCGTTTTGCCAAAGGTTGGCGTAAAGGCGGTGATCATATAAAACATCACGGTGGTGGTGACTACCATCAGCATTCCCGCCAACACCAGCGGCCAGTTACTGGCTACCGACCTGACAATCTGCTGCATCGAAGGGTGTACCTTACGCTGGCTGAACTCCTCGGTTTCCTCCAGCATGCGGCGGATCCAAAATAAAAAAGGTACGATCATACAGCCAATCACAAACGGAATACGCCAGCCCCAGTCGGTGACCTGATCCTTTTCCAGTAAGTGGTTTAGCCCCAGCCCAAGCAGTGCGGCAAAGATAACGGCCACCTGCTGACTGCCCGACTGCCAGCTGACAAAGAAACCCTTGCGCTTAGGAGGAGCCATCTCAGCCAGATACACCGAAACGCCGCCCAGCTCCACGCCAGCCGAAAAGCCCTGTAGCAAACGCCCCAGCAGAATCAGGATAGGCGCGGCGACGCCCAGCGTACTGTATCCCGGCACGACGGCGATGGTCAGCGTTCCCAGCGCCATCAGGCCCAGCGTGACCAGCAGCCCTTTACGGCGGCCGTGATGGTCGATAAATGAGCCAAGAATAATTGCGCCGAGCGGACGCATCAGGAAGCCAGCGCCAAAGGTCATTAGCGTCAGCATCAGGGAAGCAAAGGGGTTATCTCCGGGAAAGAACGTTTTGGCAATGGCGGTCGCGTAGTAGCCGAACACCATAAAATCATACATCTCCAGAAAATTACCGCTGGTGACGGTGAAAATAGTTCTGGCATGGCTTCGCGTTTTTTTCGTGGGTGGGGATAAAACAGTCATACAGCATCCTTTAGTTTTTTCCCCCTTTTAGCCTGTCAGTAAAGATTTTAATGTGATCGATATCACCGTTAAAGGTTAACTCTCGCATTACATCGGTAACAAATGATTAACACAATGCGGTTTGATAGCCGCCTGTGCGAAGTCCCCTGACTCACTTCTGCGGATTCTCTCTGAACCAGGATTCATAAGGGCCTGATAGTTACGAGGGCTAATTCGCCACATCGGCCGTACTTTCCAGTGAGAGATCCACCACCCCGTGACATTAGCCGTTCTTTCAAACAAGAGTCCACCAGCAGGTTTCACCAGGCGCGCGTTAAAATGAGAGATCCACCACCACGCTGTCGCTATAGCTGCCGGCTACCGGGGTGGCCTGGTTAGTTAAAATTTGTGCGGTGTAATTAAAGGTGCGGGTCAACCCGTCAACACTGATGCTGTTCGCCGCCGTGCTGGCGACGCGCTCGCTGCCAAGAGGCCCCCAGCGCAGGGTGCTGGTATTTTGATAAATCTCATAGGCGAGCTGGTTGCTGCCGCTGGTCATATAGCGCTGGCTCCCCACTGCATGGCTGCCGTTGCTCAGTCCCACCGTATAGGTGCTACCTTTAGTACAGATGACATTTACAGACTGGGCAACTTTACTGAAGCTGCTGACCAGCGGCGCACTGCCAAAGCTAATGTCAGGTGCGGTGATAGTGGTGCAGTCGTTAGTGATCGTCATAGTGACGGTAATGGGCACCGTACCCGAGCTGGTTATCTGACTGCCCGCCAGACAGAGCCCCAGCGCGCCGAGCCCGGTGCAGACGTTGTAGCTGACCAGCATATTCATGACCCCCGTATAGCTCCCGGCCGCCACGACCTGACCCGGAACGGTGCGCATATACACCGGCAGGGTAAAATTTTGCCCGCCCAACAGTCCTACCAGATTCACTAACTGAGAAGAGCTGAAGCTAACGGTGGTTCCGCCAATGGTCATCTCATTGCCGCAGGCGGAATCGCTACACAGCTGGACGGGTATGAGGTCGCTGCCGCTACTACTGGTCTTAAGTGCGCCACGGGTACCGCTGGTAAAGGTCGCGCTTGCCAGCTGCATTTTGACGTAATCTGTTGAAAGTAAAGAAAGTATGCTGCCCGAGCCGCAGTTCACGTTTACGCTGGCCGAGGTGGCACTGGCGGTAGTATTCACCGCAAACGAACTGACGGTGCCGAATGAGGCGGTCGAGGAGGGCAGGGTACAGGCCGCCCATCCAGACAGCGACCAGGCCATCAGCAGAAAAAACAGGACGGCGGAGATTTTTTTCATCACGGTGCTCCTGGCGCATCGGCGGAGAGAGTGCAGGTTAGCGGTCCATAAGTTCTGAGGGATTCAGGCCGTCCGCCGGAAACCTTCAATACCGACTCGCAGTGTCGCCCGTCCGGCGTTTCGGCCCTGAACGGATTTTCGGACTTGAGATCTTCCATCCAGGCAATGCCATCCCAGCCTACGTATTCCGTGGCCTGCCCCTGGCGGATCAGCTGGGTTGACACGGGAAGAGGTTGCCCATCCTGATCGAGCAGGATAACGCTGGCGGCGCGTAGCGGGACGATGGGGAAATGCAGCAGATAACCGCTCTGACGCTTAACCGCGAAGCGCTGCTCTACCGCTGAGGTTGTCATATCCACCGGCAGGTCGAGCGTATTGATCGCGTATTTCGCCGGATACCACGAGCTGACTCTTGGCACCAGCAGGTAACCCTTGCGATTCGTCTTACCCATTAACTGATTCTCATAGTCCACTTCGACCTCGGGGTAGTCGGTTTTTACCAGAACAAAGGCATCATTCACCTCATTGGCGGCAAACAGGCTGCCATCCATAAACACCAGTGAACCGGTAATATCACCAAACTGGGTACTGTAATCGCTGTCGCCATAGAACCCGGCTGAGGTTTGAATCAGGTCATTACGCCAGCTCACGCTGCCCTGAGTGAAGTCGCTGCCGCTGCTCTCGCGTGCCCAGGAGGCATCATAGGAAAAGCCTCCTTCAGTGGGCATGGCGCGTGAAACGCCCAGACGCTGTGCCGTGCCGCCGAAACGGTCGCGCTCCAGGCCGATGCTGGCATTTCCCCGTTCGCTGAAGGGGATCACCAGTGAAATGGCGCCTGACCATACGTCCTGCTGCTGGTCATGAGTCGCCGAAAGATAGAGGCTACTGTTACCCCAGATATTCTTACTCCAGGAGAGGTTCAACAGCTGGGTTTTGTTACCGCTGCCGCTGGTAATATCAATAAAAGCCGCGCCCAGGCTGCCGTACTGGTCCAGCGACAGGCTGACGTTATACTGTGCGCTGCGGCGGCTGAGCGTATATTCCGTCCTGGCCGTTCCGCTGCTGCGATCGCCATACAGCGCCAGATTGCTGAAGTCAGGGGTGCGAATAATATGCTGAGTACCGAGGCTAAAGCGGCTGTTATTATACTGATAACCCCAGCTGTACTGGTCACCGCTCTCACCGTCCATCTGGCTGCGGGTCACCGCGCTATTCACTACGCCGAGTGAGCCGATGCGCAACTGCCCGCCCGCACCCGCCAGCGCCAGGGACTCTGCCGCCTCGGCATGGCTCTCCAGCGTCAGCCAGTCGTTCAGGCCATAGCGCCACGAGCCGCTGGCGGCGCCCGCACCATAGTCGGCGTTTTTGACCCCGTAGTTTTCGCGCAGCGCCCCGGCAGAGAAGGAGAAGTCCGACAGGCCTGGCTTCAGCAGATTACTGGAGACGTAAAAAGGCATCGTTGTGGTGATGCGACGGCCCGTCGCATCGGTGGTCACCACCACCGCGTTTCCCGCCCCGTTGACGAAGGGCATATTGGTCATCGACCACGGGCCGGGCTGTATGTTGTCAGAACTGTTTCTGTAGCCGTTGACGAAGAGATCGATGGTTGAGGGCACCGCCGCCTGGCCGGAAAAAGCGGGCAGGGGATAGGTGATAATATCCGGGCGCACCGAAAAATCTCGCGCAATCTGGATGCCGCCCAGCCTGACGCTGTTGCTCCACGTCAGCGAATCCGTAATCAAATCCCCTACGCGCCAGCTCAGGGAGCGCTCCTCATCCTGATTGCTCCACCAGCTGTCGTAGCGGAGATAGCCATCATTTTGATATCCCGCCGAGCCGGCGATCTGCTGCTGATAAACGCCGTTGGTCGAGAGCTGCCCACCGCTGCCAAACAGGCGAAATTCACTCCACGCGGAAAGACGTGTACCACTCTGGCTGGTCCGGCTGGTGTAGAGATCGTAGTTAAAAAGTGCGCCTGGCGTGCTGAGTCCGGGGTAGCGTGGCTGTTCCTCATTGCGGCCGCCCAGCTGCTGAGCCGGAAGCCAGCCGGGCGGCACGGTTAGCAGAATGCGCTGACGGGCGGCGTCATAATGTGCCTTTACGCCTGACAGGGTAGAGACATCTACCATTGATGAGCTGATTTGCGCCGCCGGAATACCGGCCCGCAGAAGATCGCCCGCCCTGAGAAGATAGTGGTCGCCGTTAAACGTCACGGGTACCACCTGCTGGCTGTCGCGATCGTTAACCACCAGCCCCAGCATATATTGCTGCTTCTGCGGGCCAGCCTGGTTGTTTACCGGCGGCGGCAGTGAGGACCAGGTTTCTGCCTGTCCGGGATCGGGCAGCAGACTCCCCAGCAGACTGGCGATAACGAGCAGAGAGCGGCGTACTGACGCTAAGCTTTGCCTGCTCATCGGCTAGCGTGGCGAGCCGGTACTGTGCCAGCTTTTATTGTTACCCAGATCCGCGCGCAGCTCCGCGCTATTTGAGGCCGCAAAGTTCAGTGGGAAAGTGTTGCTGGCATTGGCCAGCACGTAGCCGAACAGGCTGTTGGATAGCATATGACCGCCCAGACTAACTCTGCTCAGACGAGCGTGACCCTTTCCACTGTTGGTTATTCTCAACGCGCTATGGCCGTCCTGAGTGATCACCCGCCAGCTCAATGCAGGCTGGGCAGCATCCGCAGAGAGGCCCTGACCGTAGGTAAACAGCGGCACGGAGTAGCGCATCTGGAAGTTCAGTCCGGCCTGATTAGGCGCCTGGGACTGGGGGGTGGGAATTTCATCCAGCACCACACGCCAGGCCATTTCCCTTCCCGGCGGCGGTGGGACCTGATTAATCAGACGTACCAGCTGCTTTTGCCCAGGCTCAATTCTGACCAGCGGCGGGCTGGCTACCACGCTCTGCTGTGTCTGATACTGCTCTTTGCCATCAATCTGCTGCCAGTTAAAAATCCTGACCTGCATAAGCGTGGTCGCTCCGCCCCGGTTCTCAATCCAAAGCTCTGTCGCCTTATCCCCGCTGGAGATTTTGGGATCGATAGGCCAAATCAGTACCGAATTTCCCGCCCGGGCGGGAGATAAAAATGCGCTGCTCAGCAGACAAAAAAGCAGGGCAATAAGAGGTAACCTTTTCATCATTTGCTTCTCATTTTCCCTTTCTCACCAGCTCAGCGTTACCGTCAGGGTATCGCTGTAGGTGCCGGCACGGTTGACCCCGCTTAACTGCACCAGACCGTAAACCGGCAGGGTGATGTTATTGGCATTACTGAAGGCCAGTGCCACATTCTGACTCACCGGGATTGCGCTGGCGGCGGTGTGGTTGGCACTGGTGTAAAGCGTATAGCCCACCAGATTGGTATTATTCGCCACCTGCATATTCCGGGTCGTGGAATAATGCGCGCCGCCGTCAATGCTTAAATTCAGCGTGGTCCCGGGCGTACAGGCCAGCGTTAGCGCAGCATTTTGCGCGAGGCTGGTACTGGCCGACCTGCTGCCCACGCCTGGCAGTGTGCCAAAATTCAGTGAGCCAAAAACGCCGGTGTTGGTACCGGAAATCACACAGCCATTCACAATCGATGCGCTGACCTCAAAGGTCTGTGTCGGAAGCGACCACGCAGGGTGGGTGATAACACGCAGTAAAATGCAGAACGCACCCGCCAGGCAGCCACCGGTTTTCAGCCACGCCAACACAAGGCGTTCTCCTTCAGCAACAATCAGTAATTCACGGCAACGTTAATCGTATCCGTGTAGGTTCCTGCGGGGATAGCGGCGTTGAAGCCACCGCCGCTCACCCGGCCATAAACAGGATAATTATCGCCATTGACCGGATCGGTCGTGCCCGTATTGACCAGATTGGCATTGTTCGCGATGGGAGTGGTGTAGGCCGTGCTGCCATAGAGCGTATAGGCTATCCCCTGAGTCGCATCGCTACCCAGAACCAGATAGCGCGGCTGCGCGGTGACGGCGCCATAAACGGTAGCGGGTGCCTCGTTGCTGCTGGTGAGCTGAACATTGTAGGTCTGACCCGTTGTGCAGCGAACGAAGATACCGTTACCCAGCGAGCCGACAAGTGTGGCATTGAGCGTATCAAAAGTCCCTGCGCTGCTACCAAAGTCAAGAGTACCGAAGTTCACGCCTGTGGTAGCTGACTGGCCATTGACAAGGCAGCCGGTGGTGAGCACCAGCGTGGCGTTAATGGTGCCCGTCGTAGTGGCGGCAAAGCCGGGCGTGACCGTGCCAACGCCCAGCGCGCAGCCCAGCAGAAAAAGCTTCATTTTCATAAACATTCCTTACTGATTATATCGATGAAAGTGCTTTTTCGCCCGGTGTAAAAGTGAACAGCTCACCTAAAAAATTAAAGAGAAAATAATATATTGGTATTAATAACTGGCCGTGAATCGCGTTTCATCGCATCAGTAGCAGCGTTATATATATAGTTTTCTTTACTATAGAACAACGATGGGATACATGCAGAGCCGCAAGAAAAAATAATATTTTCAGCAACAGGGATAAAAGTTTTTTACATGCGAGGTCACGGATTCAGGGAGTAAAACGCTATCTTTAAGAATAATCTTATTATCGTAAAGTAAATGATTGAAGAGCGTGGTATGTTCTGTGAGCGATAAATCCGTACCACTGAATTTTAAAACCACGCGTGCTGACCCAGGCAGAGAAAGTCATTCATTCAGGCCAGAGCTATATATTTATATTCCGGTTAATAATGGCTCTGTTTCTACGCGAGGTAAATGGGTACTGATAAGACTTGAGAAAGTTTTGTTTAATAAAGCAGCACCACTCTGCTGGCTGCAAAAACCGAGATCCACCTATGCTTATGAGCTCTTACGATCCACTGATGGTCATTGCCTCTGTGGTCGTTGCATTTCTTGCCTCTTATACCGCGCTGGATATGGCGGGAAGGGTAGTCAACACTACGGGAAAAGCCGAAACGTTTTGGCTTATTGGCGGCGGTTTTGCAATGGGAATCGGCATCTGGTCTATGCATTTTATCGGCATGCTGTCGATGAGTTTGTCGGTGGCGATGAGCTATGACCCCAGCCTGACGGTTATTTCAATGGCCGTTGCCGTTGTCGCCTCGATTTTTGCGCTGTGGATTGTCTGCTATGGGAAGCTTACGGCAGGGCGGCTGATTTTTGGCGCACTGGTGCTCGGCAGCGGCGTCGCCTCCATGCATTACATTGGCATGGCAGCACTGATGCTGGCACCGGGCATCGACTGGAACTGGTGCTGGGTGGTGGTGTCAGTAGTGATCGCGTTGCTGGCCTCGGTGGTAGCTTTGTGGTTGGCATTCAGGCTGCGTCAGGGGAATGGGCGACTCGGGCTGCTGCGGGCTGGCGCGGCGATGGTGATGGGCGCAGCCATCGCCGGGATGCACTACACCGGTATGGCCGCAGCGAATTTCCCTATGATCAGCCAGGCGACCGGGCAGGGCGTAAACAGTCAGTGGCTGGCAGTGGTGGTCACCGTGGTGACGTTATCCATCCTCGGTATTGCGCTGGTAATCTCCACGCTGGATGCCCGTCTCCAGTCGCGAACCTCGGTGCTGGCCTCTTCCCTGGCGGAAGCCAATCGGGAGCTGGCGCAGCTGGCACTGCACGACAATCTTACGCGGCTGCCAAATCGCATTCTGCTGGAAGACCGTCTGAAACAGGCCCTGACTAAAGCTATCCGTGAAGAGAGCGCCTTCGCGGTGATGTTTATAGATCTCGACGGCTTTAAGGGGATAAACGATGCGTTTGGCCACCATATTGGCGATAATCTGCTGATCGCCGTGACTGAGAGGATGAACACCCAGCTCAAAGATCTTCATACGCTGGCAAGAATGGGGGGGGATGAATTTGTTTTACTGTTGGAAATTAGCGAACCCAACGATGCAGCCGTTGTCGCTGACAGGCTGGTCAAAGCTATTGGTGTGCCTTTCACCCTCTCTCTTTACGAACTGCTGGTTTCCCTGAGTATCGGTATTGCCGTTTTCCCCGGAGACGGTCGGGACGAGCGCGAACTGATGTTCAATGCCGATGCGGCGATGTACCACACCAAAAAGAATGGGCGCAATGGCTACAGCTTTTTCCAGCCATCAATGAATACGCTGGCGCAGAATCAGCTGCAGCTGATAAACGATCTGTGGCTGGCTATCGCAAAAAATGAGCTGCGCCTGTTTTATCAGCCCAAATACGGCGCCATGGATGGGCAGATCCTCGGTTTTGAGGCGCTGATCCGCTGGCAGCATCCGCAGCGCGGGCTGCTGATGCCGGATGTCTTCCTGCCGGTAGCGGAAAAAACCGGCCTTATCGTAAGCCTGGGTAACTGGGTGATTAACGAGGCCTGTCGTCAGCTACGCGTCTGGCATCTTGAGGAGGATCCGCGCTGGTCCGTGGCGGTTAATCTCTCCACCGTGCAGTTTGAACAGGCCGGTCTGGTAGAAACTATCACCCGGGCGCTGGCGGAGCATCAAATTCCGGCAGAGTTATTGACGCTGGAGGTGACCGAAACAACCGCAATGCGTGAGCCAGAGGAGAGCATCCGTATCCTGACCGAGCTGGCGGCACTGGGCATCAAAACGTCGATCGATGATTTTGGTACCGGCTACTCCAGCCTGCTTTATCTGAAGCGGCTACCGGCCAGCGAACTGAAAATTGATCGCGCGTTCGTGAGCGAACTGCGACCACAAAGTGGTGACGCCACGATTATCACCGCCATCGTTGCTCTGGCGCAGACGCTGAATCTGAAAGTGGTAGCCGAGGGCGTTGAAACGCAGGAGCAGCAGGCATTTTTGACCCGGCTGGGTTGTGATTCGCTTCAGGGCTATCTTCTGGGCCGCCCGGTGCCTGCCGGGCAGGTGGCACAACTCAGACGTAGTGTGGTCACCGGGCAGGAGGAGGAGCGGCCTTCTGAGCCGGTGGAAAAGAGCCGTCCAGCCCTGCCGGACACTGTCTAAATGCGCACGCCGTGCCTATAATAGCCGCCAGAAATCCTCAAGGAGTCGGTAACGGTTTTGGCAAAATATCAGCGGCTTATCGATCGTATTACCCAGCAAATCGCGGCAGACATCTGGCTGCCGGGGGAGAAACTGCCCTCGCTGCGCGAACAGGTTGCGCTCAGCGGCATGAGTCTGATGACGGTGATGCACGCCTATCAGGTCCTTGAGAGTCAGGGATGGATCCGCTCCCGGCCACAGTCGGGCTACTTTGTCGCGCCGCGCGCAGAATTCCTCAGCCAGCCGGTCGGCCACCAAAAAGTGCAGCTGGCGGAATCGGTCGATATTAATGCCTTTATTTTTGACGTGCTTCAGGCCGGACGCGATCCGCAGATCGTCCCTTTCGGTTCCGCTTTTCCTGACCCTGAACTTTTCCCTCAGCGGCAGCTGATGCGTTCACTCAGCGCCGTGTCGCACTCTCTGACTCCGGCAGATGCGATAAATAATCTGCCGCCCGGCAATGAAACGCTGCGTAAAACGCTGGCGCAGCGCTATGCCCTTCAGGGGATTGCCGTTTCTCCTGATGAGATTGTGATCACCAATGGCGCCATGGAGGCGCTGAACCTCAGTATGCAGGCGGTGACCGAACCGGGTGACTGGGTGGTAATTGAAAATCCCTGCTTTTATGGCGCGCTACAGGTTATTGAGCGCCTGAAGCTGAAGGCCGTCGCCATTGCGACCGATCCTCGGCACGGGATGGATCTTGAGGAGCTGGCACGGGCGCTGGCGCGCTGGCCGATAAAAGCCTGCTGGATGATGACCAACCAGCAGAACCCGGTCGGCTGTACGCTGAGTCGCGAAAAAAAGCAGCAGCTGGTGGCGCTGCTGGCGGAGCATCAGGTCACCCTGATTGAAGATGATGTGTATAGCGAACTGTACTTTGGCAGTGACAAGCCGCTGCCCGCAAAGGCGTTTGATAGCCAGCACAGGGTGCTGCACTGCTCGTCGTTTTCAAAAAACCTGGTTGCGGGGTTCCGCGTGGGGTGGGTCGCGGCGGGTAAACATGCCAAAAAGATCCAGCAGCTACAGCTGATGAGTACGCTGGCTACCAGTGCGCCAATGCAGCTGGCGCTGGCTAACTATCTGGGCACCCGCAGCTATGACAGCCATCTCCGGCGTTTGCGCCAGTCGCTGGAGCAGCGCAAGAATCTGGCCAGGCAGTCGCTCAGACGGCATCTGCCCGCCGCCGCCAGAATCAATGACAGCCAGGGCGGCTATTTCTTGTGGATTGAACTGCCTAAGCAGGTGAATACCACCCTGCTTTATACCCGCGCCCTTGAGCATAACGTCAGCATCGCGCCAGGTAAAATGTTCTCTTCCGGCGAGCAGTACGCTAACTATTTCCGCTTTAATACCGCCTGGGCATGGGGAGACGCGCAGGAGGCCGCCGTCGCGACGCTGGGTAAGCTCATCGCCGCAATGCTATAAGTGCTTTTTGGGCCAGCAGGCAAGCTGGCCGGTGAGAGGTCAGACCGCCGAGGCGCGCTGCTGGCCCCAGGTCAGATGGTAGACGTCATAGAAATCCACTTCGCCTTTCAGGGTCAGCAGCTTCTGGATCCCCTCTTTCACCCGTTCAGGCACCTGCGGGCTTTGCATAATTTCCGCAATGGCGGTGTCGGAGAGCGTTCGGACATAGTACCACTCGCCGTTATAGCAAACGCGCAGATCGAGGGTATCAATATCTTCAAAGCGGTAGCGGGGATTAATATCCAGCATCATCAGGCCGCTCATCACTAAAACAAACAGCGTAGCGCCCCAGAAAGCGGGCCAGCCCAGAAATTCCGTGGTGAAAATTAGCGCCACCGTCAGGGCATAGCAGACGTACATAGAGGCCCACAGCCCCGGGTGACTTTTCAGAAAATTAAAGCTGAAGCGCGGCCGGTTATCGCGCTGCTCCTCCCGGTTCAGGGTATCAATTTCACGCAGCAGGATTTGTTTAATATCGTTCACGTTATACCTCACTCGTTATTGTTCCAGTAGACCACAGTGGGTAAAGTCATGACAGACACAGTTTGCGATAATTCAGGTATAACAGTTGTCATAATTCCTGGAGCAGTGCGTGGGATCTCTTACTATACTTCCGAACCCGATCTCAGGAGATGCCCCATGCTGCCGCACGCTGGAAATTTGCTCGCTATGATGTCCTTTGCCGCTGGCACCTTTTCTGCCGGGGCGTCGAATAATCCGCAATATCTGACCTTTCAACCGACGGCTGACGTGCCGAACAACCTTTTACCCCTGATCATTTATCCGCAGGTGGTGCCGGAAGACGTTGAGGATATTGCCTGCTATTTTGAAGACCTGTTTGCCGCTCACCACTGGCTGCCGCGCTGGCGCTATCCGATTTATCCCTGGACACATTATCACCCTGACACCCACGAACTGCTGGGCATCGCAGCGGGTCGGGCGCAGGTCCTGTTTGGCGGAGAAACGGGCAGGGTGGTCACCGTTCAGGCGGGCGATGCGGTACTGATCCCGGCGGGCGTGGGACATCAGCAGCTTTCCGCTACCGAAGACTTTTTCGCCGTGGGGGCATACCCACGGGGTATGCAGCCTGAAACGCGACGGAATGATCCGGCTTTAATGCCGCAGTCCGTTGTGGATATCGGTCGTGTCTCGCTGCCGCAGCAGGATCCGCTCACCGGCGGTGAAGGGGCGGTGACGGAGATTTGGCATCCTCTGGACGTGCGCGAATAACGGCAGTAAAGCATTAATGACAGAATCAGAGGTGAATATTGAATATCATTGCGATCGTAGGACCGCAGAACGTCTTCTATAAAGATGAACCTATCCGTGAACTTGATAACGTATTGAATGCGCAGGGATTTAAGACAATTTATCCGAAAGACGGTAACGACCTGCTCAAGCTGATTGAACACAATCCCCGCATCTGCGGCGTGATTTTTGACTGGGATGAACACAGCCTCAATCTCTGTAGTGAGATCAATCAGCTAAATGAATACCTGCCGCTCTATGCCTTTATCAACACTCATTCCACCCTGGACGTAAGCATTAATGAGATGCGCATGGCCATCTGGTTTTTTGAATATGGCCTGGGCGGCGCAGAAGAGATCGCCCAACGCATCCGCCAGTATACGGATGAATATATTGATACCATTACCCCGCCGCTGACAAAGGCGCTGTTTAACTATGCGAAAGAGGGGAAATACACCTTCTGTACGCCGGGGCATATGGCCGGAACTGCGTTTCAAAAAAGCCCGGTGGGCACGCTGTTCTATGATTTTTATGGGGCGAATACCCTGAAGGCGGATATCTCTATCTCGGTGACTGAGCTGGGCTCGCTGCTGGATCACACCGGTCCGCATCTGGAAGCGGAAGAGTATATTGCGCGTACCTTTGGTGCTGAGCAGAGCTATATGGTCACCAATGGCACCTCGACGTCGAATAAAATCGTCGGCATGTACGCGGCCCCGGCCGGGAGTACGGTGCTGGTGGATCGCAACTGCCATAAATCACTGACCCATCTGCTGATGATGAGCGATATTATTCCAGTCTGGCTGAAACCCACGCGTAACGCGCTGGGGATCCTCGGCGGGATCCCAAAACGGGAGTTCACTAAAGAGAGCATCGCGCTGAAGGTGGCACAGACCGAGCGCGCAAGCTGGCCAGTGCATGCGGTGATCACCAATTCGACCTACGATGGTCTGCTCTATAACACCCAGTTTATTAAAGAGACGCTGGACGTCCCCTCCATCCACTTTGATTCTGCCTGGGTGCCCTATACTAATTTCCACCCCATCTACAACGGCCTGAGCGGCATGAGCGGTGAACGTACGCCGGGCAAGGTGATATACGAAACGCAGTCGACGCATAAGCTGCTGGCGGCGTTTTCCCAGGCCTCACTGATCCACATTAAAGGGGAGTACGACGAACAAACCTTTAACGAAGCCTACATGATGCATACCACGACCTCGCCGAATTACTCCATCGTGGCCTCGATAGAGACGGCGGCGGCCATGCTGCGGGGTAACCCCGGTAAGCGGTTGATTAATCGGTCGGTTGAGCGTGCGCTACACTTTCGCCGCGAGATACAGCGGCTGCGCGAAGAGTGCGACGGCTGGTTCTTTGATATCTGGCAGCCAGATGGCGTTGACCAACCTGAATGCTGGCCCATTCAGCCGGGCGAAGAGGAGTGGCACGGTTTTATGGATGCCGATGCGGATCATATGTACCTCGATCCGATCAAAGTGACCATTCTCACCCCCGGGATGAGCGAGCAGGGCGAAATGGCGGAGGAGGGGATCCCGGCAGCGCTGGTGGCGAAATATCTCGACGAACGTGGGGTGGTGGTTGAAAAGACCGGACCCTATAACCTGCTCTTCCTGTTCAGTATTGGCATTGATAAAACCAAGGCGATGAGCGTGTTGCGCGGGCTGGCTGAATTTAAGCGCGCCTACGATCTCAACCTGCGGGTGAAGAATATGCTGCCGGATCTCTATGCCGAAGATCCTGACTTCTACCGTACCATGCGCATCCAGACGCTGGCTCAGGGGATCCACCGGCTCATCAGCGAGCACGATTTGCCGCGCCTGATGCTACAGGCCTTCGCGACGCTGCCGGAAATGAAAATGACGCCCCACCAGATGTTCCAGCAGCAGGTCCGTGGAAATGTCGAAACGGTTGATATCAGCGAACTGGTGGGACGCGTTTCTGCCAATATGATCCTGCCCTATCCGCCGGGCGTCCCGGTGGTGATGCCAGGTGAGATGATTACCGAAGAGAGCCGCGCGGTGCTCGATTTTCTGCTGATGCTTTGCACCATTGGCCGACACTATCCGGGCTTCGAAACGGATATTCACGGTGCAACATTGACCGCTGAAGGCCAGTATCTGGTGCGGGTGCTCAAGTCATAATCGGCTAGCCACGTCTTCGCGGAATTTTGCCATTCTCATTCCGGGCATTTCCGCGTAGCGTAAAAGGTCAAATTCACCATTAAGAGAGCACTATGTTAGGTATCAGGCAGATCCACCATATCGCCATCATCGCCAGCCATTATGAAACCAGTAAGGCATTTTATTGCGACGTGCTGGGCTTTACGCTGATGGACGAAGTTTACCGTGAGGCCCGCGATTCGTGGAAAGGCGACCTGGCGCTTAACGGTAACTACGTTATCGAGCTGTTCTCCTTTCCTCAACCGCCTGCGCGGCCCACGCAGCCTGAATCCTGCGGTCTTCGCCATCTGGCTTTCAGCGTCGTGGATATCGACGCCGCAAAGCGAGAGCTTGAAGAGAAAGGAGTGAACTGCGAGGCGATTCGCGTGGATCCGCTTACCGATAAGCGTTACACCTTTTTCGCCGATCCGGACGGCCTGCCGCTGGAGCTGTATCAGGCGTAAAAACTGTCGGGCGATGTCTGGTGCCGTAGCTGCATCAGGCGTAATAAATGCCTGGCAGTGTCTGCCGCTGTTGTTGTCTTTGGCGTAATGACTGAAGGGCGGTGACAGGCGCTGGCGCGGTATTAAATAAACCCGCAGGCTCGCTGAGGGTTTGCTGTGAACCCCTGACCATGCGTAAAATAGCCTCCGACTCACCCGGTCTGAGAGGGCCGGGTTTTAACGTGAATCGTGGGATCCTCATGCCAGTCTCGCTTCTTCCTCAACTGCATCTTGCCGGACATCAGCGTCTGCTGGTGGCCTACAGCGGCGGCCTTGATTCCAGCGTGCTGCTCCATCAGCTGGTTGTATGGCGCAGGCAGCATCCCGATCTCCAGCTCAGAGCGATACACATCCATCACGGGCTCAGTCCGTTTGCGGACAAGTGGGCGGATAGCTGCCGCCAGCAGTGCCTACAGTGGCAGGTGCCGCTTGAGGTGGTAAAGGTGCAGGTGAATGCCCGGCAAATGGGAGTGGAAGCGGCGGCCCGTGCTGCGCGATATGACGCGTTTAAACAGCATATCCGGCCGGGCGAGTGTCTGGTAACCGCCCAGCATCAAAACGACCAGTGTGAAACGCTGCTGCTGGCGCTAAAGCGCGGAAGCGGGCCGGCGGGACTGGCCGCTATGCCGCAGCATGCCTCGCTGGCAGGCCATGCACATTTGCGCCCGCTGCTCTCACACACGCGCGAACAGCTTGAGGCCTGGGCGGCTGATCATCAACTGAGCTGGATCGAGGATGAGAGCAATCAGGACCAGCGCTATGACCGTAATTTTCTGCGGCAGGCCGTGCTCCCCTTGCTAACGGCGCGCTGGCCGCACTTTTCACAGGCCGTCTCCCGCAGTGCTGCCCTCTGTGGCGAGCAGGAGCAGCTGCTGGACGAGCTGCTGGCAGAGTCATTATCGAATTTAGTCACAGCGGACGGGGCGCTAACCTTTCCGCCGCTGGTGGAAATGAGCGACGCGCGACGCAGCGCGCTGCTGCGTCGCTGGGTCGCGGGGCAGGGGGGGCTGATGCCGTCTCGTGATGCTTTGCAGCGTATCTGGCAGGAGGTTGCCTGTAGCCGCGAAGACGCCGCGCCGCGACTGGTGCTGGGCCGGTGCGAAGTACGACGCTTCCGCGACAGGCTTTACTGGCTTCCGGTAAGTAACGCCGTGCGCGATGACATTATTGACTGGCCCTCCCTCTGGGAGCCGCTAGCGCTACCCTACGGGCTGGGGCAGCTCATCACGGGTAATGCGGGCCTGGCCGTGCGCGCGCCGCAAGAGGGAGAAAAGGTCACCGTTCGTTTTCAGGCGCGGGGTACATTTCATATTCCCGGCCGGGCAGGAAGTCGCTCGCTGAAGAAGCTCTGGCAGGAGTGGGATATCCCCCCCTGGCAGCGAGGCCGTACGCCGCTGATTTTTTACGGCGAGCACTTTATCGCGGCCGCCGGGGTCAGGGTTACGTGCGAGGGTGAACCTCTAGCGGACAATGTATTGAAAATACACTGGAAAAAATAAGAGCAGACAACATGATAAAAAAAACGGCACTGATGCTATTTTTGGCGGGCTGCACGCTACCGGCGCTGGCACAGGGCGATGCTCAGGCGGGCGCGCAGAAGGCAGCAGGCTGTCAGGGATGCCATGGCGCGCAGGGTAAGGCGCAGGTGGCGCTCTATCCTAACCTCGCCGGGCAGAATGCTGACTATCTGGTTAATGCGTTGCAGGCCTATAAAAAAGGGGAACGTAATGGCGGTCAGGCAGAAGTGATGAAGGCGTTTGTGGCAGGTTTAAACGATAAAGATATTGACGATTTGGCTGCATGGTATGCCAGCATGAAGCCGTAAACCCCCCTCATGCGGGCGGAACAGCGTCCGCCCGCGCGTGGTTTAATCAGACTCGCTGACCACGACGGTACCCAGCTCAGGATGGGTGAAACTGGCAATGTGGTCCAGGCGCAGTTCGCGGACTTCGCCGGAGAGATCAATGGCCAGAAACTCCACATTCTTACGTGACACCATGTCGGTGGCGCGTGCCTTCAGCTGCTCGCCATTTTTCAGTTCAAGCGACAGCGTCCAGCTTTTCTGGCAGGCGAGTTCCAGGTTGTCGTAATCATCACAGTTAATGGGTCTGTAGGCTTCATTCGTCAACATAATCGCTCACCAATAAGTTAGCAGCAGCAAATGCTGCCTGTTCCCTGATGGAAGAGTGTAGCTCAGTATTGGCCGCTACCTCGTTGAGTGCTTTCAACACGCACGCTACTGCGTCCGGCACGTATCCCAGTTCGCCACTGCCTATTTCAGCGTATTTTCGGCGGACTAATTCACAATACTTTTGCACATGCACCTCCTGACAGAGTTTTCTCTGGCGATTTAGCGACTATAACACAGGCTTTTACATGAAATCAGCCTGGCAACAGGTCATTTGCTGTGTCATCGGGTTACAATGGCGGTCAATCAAGATAAGGATCTTTATGGCACTCAAAGCGACCATCTACAAGGCGACGGTGAACGTTGCGGATATGGACAGAAACGTATATCTCGACGCCAGTCTCACCCTGGCCCGTCATCCGTCTGAAACGGAAGAGCGCCTGATGCTGCGCCTGCTGGCGTGGCTGGTCAATGCCGATGAGCGGCTCACGTTTACCCGCGGGCTGAGTGCAGAGGATGAGCCTGAAATCTGGCTGATGAACGACCATAACGGGATTGAGGTATGGGTCGAGCTGGGCCTGCCGGACGAGCGCCGCATTAAAAAGGCCTGTAACCGTTCTGCCCGCGTATTTTTGTACACCTACACTGGCCGCGCGGCGCAAATCTGGTGGCAGCAGAACCAGAATAAACTGACGCAGCAGGATAACCTCACCATCCGTTTCCTGGATGACGAGCAGCTGAAGGCGCTTACCCAGCTTGCTTCGCGTTCAATGACGCTACAGGCAACGATGCAGGATGGCGCCATCTGGCTCTCTGACGATCGACATCATCTGGAACTGCACTTCACCGACTGGTTAATCAACGGCAGGCTGACATGATAGTTATCTCTAATAGCGTCACCATTCCGGACAGTGAGCTGGAGATAACGGCGATTCGGGCGCAGGGCGCGGGTGGACAACATGTGAACAAAAGTTCTACGGCGATCCATCTGCGCTTTGATATCCGCGCATCCAGCCTGCCTGAATTTTACAAAGATCGGCTGACGGCCACCAGTCACCATCTCATCACGCCGGAAGGCGTGGTGGTCATCAAGGCCCAGGAGTATCGCAGTCAGGAGATGAACCGCGAAGCGGCGCTCAAGCGTCTGGGAAATTTGATCCAGGAACTGACCGTGGTGGAGAAAAAGCGACGCGCAACCCGGCCGACGCTGGCGTCAAAGAAACGCCGTCTGGAAAGCAAGGCGCGGAAGGCGACAACAAAATCAATGCGCGGAAAAATGCGTGGCGCGCCAGAATAACGGAGGCGTTGCGTAGGAAAAGCGCGGCAGGCTGCAGTAACGGACGCATTGCGCGCAGGGCAGACCGGGGGTGAGGAAGACGTTACGGTGAGTCGGGTATCAGCGTGGGGGGGGGGGGGGGGAGGAGGCGGGGAGGGGGGGGGGG
>NZ_JBLREF010000001.1:239097-245325 GCF_047918655.1 Erwinia sp. PPS120
AAATATGCCCTACTTCAATACCGCGCTTGATTAGCAGCGTTCCCTTGCCATCCGGGCTGGCATCGCCTTCGACGACATTGCGGATATCCGCCACGCGCGGCAGCGGCAGATCGCGCTGCCAGTTGATGCCGGTAAAGTGTTTGCCATCAATATTGGCGCCCGCGCAGAAGTCGCTCATGGTCGCCACGGTGCGGTCAACCACGACCGGCAGTGACAGACCTACTGGCCCAAGTGAACCCGGCCCTGCACCGATAGCCGCGCGGATCTCTTCTTCACTGGCAAACGTCAGCGGTGCGGCAACGACATCAATTTTCTCCGCTTTGATTTCGTTCAGCTCATGATCGCCGCGCACCAGCAGGGCAACCAGCGAGTGGCCGCTTTCCGGCGTTGCCTTCACCAGCAGCGTTTTCACGGTTTTTTTAATCGGCAGGCCGAACTGTTCCACCAGCGCAGCGATGGTTTTCGCGTCTGGCGTATCAATCTCATTCAGCTCCTGAGTGGCGTCCGGGCGACCACCGGCAGGAGCGACGGCTTCTGCCAGCTCAATGTTGGCCGCATAGTCCGATTCGGTAGAGAAAACGATATCGTCCTCACCGCTTTTCGCCAGCACCTGAAACTCATGGGATGCACTGCCGCCGATGGAGCCGGTATCTGCCTGCACGGCGCGGAAATCCAGCCCCATCCGGCTGAAGCTCTGTCCGTAAGCGCGATACATCGCATCGTAAGTTTCCTGCAAAGAGGCCTGGGAAATATGGAAGGAGTAGGCATCTTTCATGATGAATTCACGTGAGCGCATAACGCCAAAGCGTGGGCGCACTTCATCACGAAATTTGGTCTGGATCTGGAATACGTTCAGCGGCAGCTGTTTGTATGAACTCAGTTCGTTGCGGATCAGGTCGGTAACCACTTCCTCATGCGTCGGGCCGAGCACGAAAGGGCGATCGCCACGATCGACAAAGCGCAGCAGTTCCGGGCCATACTCCTCCCAGCGTCCACTTTCCTGCCACAGATCGGCGGGCTGCACGACCGGCATGGAAATCTCAATGGCACCGGCGCTATTCATCTCTTCACGCACGATGTTTTCGACTTTTTTAAGTACGCGCAGGCCGGTCGGCAACCAGGTATAAAGCCCGGATGCCAGCTTGCGGATCATCCCGGCGCGCAGCATCAGCTGATGGCTGATCACTTCAGCGTCGGCAGGCGTCTCCTTCTGGGTGGAGAGCAGATATTGAGTAGTACGCATGAGTTACGATTCCAGTTAAGCGGAAAGCTTACGAATTAAGCCAGGCAGTTAAAATGCTGGCGGTAGTGTACCAGCGAGTGTTAACTCTCAAAAGATGCAGGGAAATAAATTAACGGGGATCGACAGCGATTACGACGGTTCCGGCGCCCGTCACGCTCCAGCGAACGTTAAAATCGAGCAGCCAGGCGGCATATTCCCGTTCCGGCTCTTCGCCTTTGCGGTAGGCCGGACGAGGATCCTGGGCCAGCACCTGACGGATAAAACGCGCCAGGTGCGGATAGCGCTGGCTCTGGCTGGCTATCTGCTGTTCCGCCAGCGGTGAGAAACTCACCGGCATTGACGCATCCGGTGCCTGCTGGGCAAAGCCGGCGCGGGCATCAGGAATGGACTCTGCGAACGGCAGATAGGGTTTAATATCTACAATGGGAGTGCCATCAACCAGGTCAAGGCTTCCCAGCTCCAGCACAACGCTGCCTTTATCTACTCTCATTCCGGTCAGCTCGACCAGCGACATACCTATCGGGTTAGGACGAAACGTGGAGCGGGTACTGAAAACGCCAACCCGCGCATTGCCGCCCAGCCGTGGAGGGCGCACCGTGGGGCGCCATCCCCCTTCCATCGTCTGGTGGAAGACAAACAGCAGCCATAAATGACTAAATTCCGCTAATCCGCGTACGGCTTCGGGCTGATTATAGGGGGGAAGCAGGTGAAGTTCTCCGCCGCCATCCTGGATAAGGCCCGGCTGGCGGGGAACGGCAAACTTTTCCTTCCAGGGAGAACGAAGGGTGCCTATTTGCTGGAAGGAAAACGTACTCACTGGTTGGACACTTTCAGGGCGGAACCCTGACAAACGGCCTGACGGTAGCAGCCCTGCGCATTACTGACGATTTCACACTGATGGAGCAGGACGGCATTGGCTTTCATCGAGGACGCGCGCGTCTGCATCCTTCTGCGAGCGGTGTTAATATTTGGCGGTGAACTCTGTGCGCTGTTCTGGCAATCTTCACCATAAACTTCCCCCAAATCACGGAACGGCTTGCTCACCAGATCGCCTGCATCGGTGTAGAGTTTTACCGGGACAGGGCGCGGCGCAGGTTTGGTGCGTGCTGGCTCAGTTTGCGTAGTTTGCTTGAAGGGCTCGACGGGTTTATATGGTTTATGCAGCAGCGAACACCCTGTCAGCGAAAGGGCTAACAAACAGAGCGGTAAAACACGCATGTGAAGTTCCTTATAGTCGGTAAGTGGTGTTATTGAAGCAACCCTGGTGGGTAATAACAAGCGTTCTGGAAATAATAAAGCGGGCAATCGCCCGCTTTGTCAATGGCGTGTCGGTTATCACCGGAGTGAAACCGCGAACCCTGGTATTTTACCAGCCTTTCACGGCGCCGCCGTTGAAGATTTTGCTCGCGGCATTACTGACTTCGTCAGAGTGATAGGCCTCGACGAATTTCTTCACGTTTTCAGCATCTTTGTTATCTTCACGGGCAACAATCATATTCACATAAGGTGAATTCTTGTCTTCCACAAAAATGCCGTCTTTCTCTGGGGTAAGGTTAATCTGGCTGGCATAGGTGGTATTGATAACCGCCAGAGCGATCTGCTGATCGTCCAGCGAGCGAGGCAGCTGCGGCGCTTCCAGCTCAACCAGCTTAATATTTTTCGGGTTCTCTACCACGTCCAGAGTCGTTGGAAGCAGCCCGGTACCCTCTTTCAGCTTAATCAGGCCCACCTTCTGCAACAGCAGCAGTGAACGCCCGAGATTCGTCGGATCGTTAGGAATTGCGATCTGCGCGCCATTCTGCAGCTCATCCAGCGATTTGATTTTCCTGGAGTAGCCCGCAATCGGGTAAACAAAGGTATTGCCGACGGAAACCAGCTTGTAGCCACGATCCTTGATTTGTTGATCAAGATAAGGCTTATGCTGGAAGGCATTGACGTCAATATCGCCTTTACTCAGTGCTTCATTAGGCAGCACGTAATCGTTGAAGGTGACCAGCTCAACGTCCAGACCATACTTATCCTTTGCCACCTGCTTAGCGACTTCAGCGACCTGCTGCTCCGCGCCGACGATCACGCCGACTTTAATATGGTTAGGATCTTTTTCTTTGCGATCGCAACCAACCAGTGCCAGCGTACCAATTAGCGCGCCCACAGCGGCCAGTGTTTTAAAATTAAAAGACATATCCCTTCCTTAATCTGAATGTGCTGTTATTTATGCGTGACCGCGCGAACGATGCGGTCACCACTGAATTGGATCAGATAAACGAGTACCACCAGTAATACCAGTACCGTATTCATTACCGTCGCGTCATAGCCAATGTAGCCATACTGATAGCCTATCTGACCCAGACCACCGGCACCGACCGCGCCCCCCATAGCAGAATAGCCCACCAGCGTAATCAGCGTAATCGTTGCTGCATTTACCAGCCCCGGCATCGCTTCCGGCAGCAGCACTTTGCGTACGATCTGCATGGGGGTGGCGCCCATAGCGCGCGACGCCTCAATCAGCCCGGACGGTAACTCCAGCAGGGCATTTTCCACCATGCGGGCAATAAAGGGTGCTGCGCCTATCGTCAGGGGGACAATTGCCGCCTGTAAACCAATTGAGGTGCCGACGATGATACGGGTGAACGGGATCATCCATACCAGCAGAATAATAAAGGGTATGGAGCGGAAGATGTTAACCAGCGCAGAGAGGATACGGTAGAGTTTTTGGTTGGACATAATCTGCCCCGGGCGCGTTACGTAAAGCAGCACGCCGACCGGAAGGCCCAGTACAAACCCAAAAAAACCGGAAACGAAGGTCATCATCAGCGTTTCCCAAACGCCCCGGCCAAGAAGCCATACCATTGCCTCAGACATAACCCAGTACCTCTACCTTTACATGGTGCTCTTTAAGAAAATTGATTGCAGCCTGCGTGTCGGCATCCGTACCGTGCATTTCGGTAAGCATAATGCCGAACTTCACGCCGCCGGCGTAATCCATCTGCGCGCTGATAATATTGTTGTTCACATTAAAACGACGCACCGACTCAGAGAGTAAAGGGGCATCTACCGACTTGCCGGTGAACTCCAGGCGCAATAAAGGTACGGCGTCAGGCCGCGGCTCCACCGTCAGGCGCGTCGAATAATCGTCGGGAATGTCCAGATGGAGCGTAGAGTGAATAAACTGCTGAGCCAGCGGCGTCTTAGGGTGCGAAAACACTTCGCTGACCGTATCGTTCTCTATTAACTCGCCGTTGCTGATGACCGCCACCCCGTCACAGATGCGTTTAACGACATCCATTTCATGGGTGATCAGCAGTATGGTGATGCCCAGGCGGCGGTTGATGTCCTTAAGTAATTCGAGAATGGCGCGCGTGGTTGCCGGGTCGAGAGCGCTGGTGGCTTCATCGCACAGCAGCACTTTGGGATTGGTGGCCAGCGCGCGGGCAATAGCAACACGCTGCTTCTGACCGCCGGAAAGATTGGCTGGCCAGACATCATGCTTGTCAGCCAGGCCAACAAGAGCCAGTAATTCAGTGACGCGCGTTTTGATCTCGCTGCTGGTCAGCTTGCCCAGCTCCAGCGGCAGGGCGACATTGCCTGCGACGGTTCGGGAGTTCATTAGGTTAAAATGCTGGAAAATCATGCCGATTTGCCGGCGCGCCCGGGTTAGCTGACTTTCAGAAAGCGTGGTGAGCTCCTGATTATCTACCCGAACAGAACCGGAAGTGGGGCGTTCAAGCAGATTAACGCAGCGGATCAGGGTGCTTTTCCCAGCCCCTGACGCGCCGATGACGCCGTAAATTTGCCCCGCAGGCACATGCAGGCTGACGTCTGACAGCGCCGTGATGGTGCGTGTGCCCTGCTGGAACACCTTAGTTATGTGCGAAAGTTTTATCATTTTAAGTGCGCTGCTGTTTATCCGTGGCGTTAAGTAAAGTGCTTCCCGAGCAACGCCGGGCGCGAGTGGATGGTAAGGCATCCAGACGGCTGAATCAATCAAAGTATGATTCGCTGCGCTGCCCGTGAATTCTCGCACAATGAACCAGTCGTCGCGCAGCGGCATTGTTGAAAAAGCTCCGGGTTGTCCTTTATAGCGCATTTGCTCACGGCCAGTATGGCGCTCTTGATCGCAGGGGGATATGTCGCATGAGATCACGGGCAGAGTGGGTGTATTAGCATGCAGAAGTTATACCTCGGTCACACCGCAATGCTGTACGCATCAACAGGGAGCATCGTGGTCAGGCTACCCGATGAAAGTGCGATCGCTATTACTCTACTGGTTCTGTTACGGGCGCAGAGATATGATATGCCCTAACGAAACAGGTAATGACAGGAGCTTCCGGTGGCTAATACCGTACCCGCAATATTTCTCGATCGTGACGGCACAATGAATGTCGATCATGGTTACGTGCATGAAATCGACAACTTTCAGTTTATTGATGGCGCGATCGACGCAATGCGTGAACTTAAGAAAATGGGTTTTGCGCTGGTGATGGTAACTAATCAGTCCGGTATTGCGCGGGGTATCTTCAATGAAGATACCTTTATGCAGCTCACCGAATGGATGGACTGGTCGCTGGCCGATCGCGAAGTCGATTTGGATGGCATCTACTTCTGTCCGCATCTTCCAGATGCAGTAGTAGAAGAGTATCGCCAGCAGTGTGACTGTCGTAAGCCACAGCCCGGTATGCTGCTGTCAGCTCAGCAGGAACTGAACATCGATATGGCCGCTTCTTATATGGTAGGTGACAAACCTGAGGACATGCTGGCAGGAAAAGCGGCAGGCGTAGGTAAAAAGGTTTTAGTGCGTAGCGGTAAACCCGTAACCGAAGAGGGTGAAAATGCAGCAGACTGGGTCATAAACAGCCTCGCAGACCTGCCTTCACGCATTAAACAGGGGTAAAAAGCAGCGTTCTGCGCGAACTTTCAGCGAACGGTAAAAAAGTTCATTTTTATACTTGCCTTCCCCGGACGCATCCCTATAATGCGCCTCCATC
>NZ_JBLREF010000002.1:0-56331 GCF_047918655.1 Erwinia sp. PPS120
GGTCTGAGCTAATACAAATTATATCGAGTGTGATTACAATCGCTGGCGTTGTCACAGTGCATATGGCGGTATCAGCCCGGAACAGTTTGAAAACCGAACCCTCGCTTAGGGCCATATCCACATTATGCGGGCAGGATCAAGTGAGTCCCGAATTATTTTGATGACCTGTCATTTTTAAATTGTGATACTACCCTATGCACAGCGCTCATGGGTGCACCTAACACTTTATTTCCCACATTATTAATTTTTTGTTGAGTCTTACTTCGACTTGGTTCAAACATCTTTGTTTTTCCACCCGATCCAAGAAAAGGCGCCCCTCCCTGTTCAGTATATTTATTTTTATATGCACTTACTTTAGTTTTAGTCTTATCTGGGGTTCTACGCCGGAACCGCCGAAATTTCCGTTACCCCAGTTTCAGCGCGGCAACCAGTGCATCCAGGTCAATAATTTCACTGCTGCTCTGGAAGGTATAATGTCCGTTCAGCAGAATGTGCTGTCAGACCACCGGGGATATCCGGGACTGCGCCTCAAAGCCCTTGTCGTTGCCTTCTGCTTCCAGTCGCTCCAGTAATCGTGGCAGGATCGCCGAGTTGTAATAACGATCGCGTTACAAATTAATCGCCCGCACTGGCATGGTGACCAAAGGATGCTGGTTATTTTAGCTCCAGCTGGCGAGCCATTCGGTGGCTCGCCCCAAGGTTTTTCCTGCACTCCTGTTCAGTGCCGCTATTACACCTCAACAGCGTCATTTCATTCTTTAAATGGCCCCCATACCGTAATTAAATCTTCATCATTAATTACTTGATTATATGGATGTCCAGTACTTTCAGCATTATTCCCTGCAACACCCAAGCTTTTTTTATTCATAATGATAGAGAATGCATGTGCTGCTTTATCATCGAGTAAACTGTGTTTTCCGCTATTAATTGCAAAGTACCTACCGTCTGGTTTTGATTTCATAATTTCCTTAGTTGAAGACCACGAAGCATCAGAAGAAAATTTATCCATTTTTAAACCAGACATTATTGACTGTATTGTATTTAAATTTTCCAGTTGTTTTGGGTTCTTTATAAGCCCCTTACCAACCAAAAATGCATAAACATCAGAAGTCCCTTTTTTTAAAGTTTTTGAAAGTGCCATGGCAACACAATTTTTATCATAATCAAGAGTATTTCGTACACTCCCCCTGCCAGATAGACCTGATGTCTTAATTCGCCATAATCGCTCAGCCGTTGTGTCAATATGGAATTTATTTTTTTTAAAACGCAGAATAATATTATTGTCATTAGCTAATTGTAATTTAAATATACCATCTGATATTTCTCTTATTCCTACATACTTCCCATTAATTTTCAGATAGTTGTTCCCATCTGCATCATATCTTAATCCCTGATGGTCAGGGGCTGAAAGCTTGCCTGCATCCACTTTTTCATCAACCATTTTTGGTGAAATAAGATTTTTTAAATCTTTAGATACATGAACCGAGGTTTTTCGCTCAAACAACCAGCGGTTACCATCCCACTCAATCGGATGGCCTGCCTTCTCAGGGAACTTCAGGGCGTAAACTTCGTAACGGACTCCATGCCCCGGTGTTCCGATTTCTTTAACAGGAACCAGCTCGCCGTTCATTTCAACGTAACTGCCATAGGGATAGTGACCGGAATCACCCATTTTTTCCTGTACATATATATTACCGTTTCCGTAGTAGTTCTGGTTAACATTTACTCTAGAGATATAATAAAATCCATCTTCTTTATTTACTTTTATATCCTTTACAATGTCAGCCTGCTTATTACTGAAAACAGGGTGTTCATTATGTGTGTTGAGATGCCATGTTCGTGATAATGGTTCCATATAAACCGGAACATATTCTTTTATCCCTGATGCTTTGTTTACAACGATTTCATATTTGCCCTCACCATTCTGATGAAGCTCATAGTTTTCACCATGCAGCCTTATCTGTCGTTTTCCCTCACTGATTTCAACGTTGAGTCCCGATGTATCAAAACTATCTGCATATCGCCATGAAAGATTATTTTCATCAACAATGACTCTTCTCTCCAGCAATTCCGGCTTTACCGCATCAGGGTGATACGTAATAAATTCATTCTTTCTTTTAGTTGGTTTCAGATAAACTTTGCGTCCATTATCATTTATTGCACTATTCCCCTGTTTCAGCTCCAGCAGAATTTCCTTTCTGATACCGGTGTGCGGGTTACGGGTGAAAAAGGCTGCTCTCTCCTGCTCCGGCAAAGCATGGCGAAGTTCTGAAGGTCTCACTTTTCCGGCACTTCCCCGGCGCGTAAACGCCAGTCCACCCACGTCCAGGGACGTTGCCATCTCCGCAATAAAAAGCCTTTTGAATCGTTCCGCACAGATTTCATCCCCCTGATTCTGATAATATTCGCGTCGTTTGGCATTTGCTATAAGCTTCCCGATTAAGTACTTAACTCCCAGCGTCAGAATGTCAGCAGATATGTTGAGGCCATCAGCAACCCCCCGCTCCTCCGGAGAGGGCCTGCCATGTGGATTGTTGTCATAAATCATACGGAACGGGTTTTCTGCTCTCTGAGCCTGAAATATAAGCACTTTTCCCCGGTTTTCACCCTGCGCATCCAGCACCTCCTCTTCAAATGCACAGTGTTCTTTTATATGCTCTGCTGTCCGTGGGTCATTCTCCGCGGCCAGTGCTCGTTTCGATCGGCCGGAACTCACTTCTTCATTGTCCAGACGGGCAGCAACCATCGGCATGCCGGCTGCTTCCGACAGCAGCCGCAGTTCAACATCTTTACCTTCATCTGCAGTCATTTGCCCGTCAGATACCAGATACTGCACCACGCTGGAAATCAGTTCTTTTTTCTTCTGCTCACCCGTAATGATATAGCTGTCGCCTTTTGAATCCCGGACAACACTTGCGACCGTCGTTGATTCTGTTTCAGCCAGTGGCACTGGCGATGCATCCGCAACCGGGAACTTCAGTGGGTCATTCCGGGCTATAAACTGACCTGTTTCATACAGAGCATTGGCAACCGGACTTAGCATGGTACTGAAGCCATTACCGCTGTTATCTGAATGCGCTGTATCTCGGGAAACAGGAGGGGACACGCTTCTCTCTGAGGTGAATGCGGAGATATTAGCTGTTGATGAAATCGGGATACCATCAAGTCTTACCTGGCTCAACAGCATCAACAGCGGTGCGGCTATGCCCTGTCGCGGAGATGTCGTCTGGTACGATTGCCTGATCAGTTCTTCGTGAGAATTGACTACTCTTTCTATTCTGCTTCCTGCACGAAGTATTTCATCCGGGAAGCCAGAGCGGTCTGAGTTTAGGCTTTGAGCCTGTGTTGTGGAGCTTCCCCTGATATTATCGTGAAGTTTATTCTGATAAGTTCCGGCTGTAACTCTGTGCTGCGATGCTGATACTGGCATGATTAAGTCCTGGTCCATGTTAAAAATGACTTAATTGCATATCTGTACCTGTATTACTTTCAATTAACGATTCTTTCGCTTATTTACTCCCTTCCGGAAGTGTCCGACTCCGTATTAACGTCCGGTATACTGTTGGCCGTGACACTGAAAACAATTCAGCCAGGTCGCTAATCGAGTATTGCCCGGTTTCATGCATCCGGCACAGCTCCCTCTGTTGTTTCTCTGACAACTTTGGTTGTTTCCCCCGTAATTTCCCTTTCGCCCGGGCAATGGCCATTCCTTCCCGGGTACGCAGCCGTATCAGGTCACCTTCAAACTCGGCAAACGTCGCCAGCACGTTAAAGAACATCTTACCCATAGGGTCCGCAGGATCGTAGAGGCTGCTGCCCAGAGCCAGCTTCACGCCTCGGGCCTGAAGGGCATCAGCAATTTCTCTTGCATCCGGAACTGAGCGGGCCAGCCTGTCCAGTTTCGGTACGACCAGCGTGTCTCCCTGGCGAACAGCCGCCAGAGCTTGATCCAGACCGGGGCGCTGGCGATTTGAACCGGTCAGCCCTTTATCGATGTAAATTCTGTCCGGGGTGACTCCGAGTTTCACCAATGCTTCCTGCTGTGCGGTCAAATCCTGTCTGTCGGTGGAGCAACGGGCATAACCAATCCGTATTTCAGTCATAGAGTGTACGTTTAAGGGGCCATGAAAGAGATTGATACCGTACCAGTTATATGAGACAACGTCAGCAGTGATTTTCTCTGAACCACCAAAATTATTTTTACTGTCCGTTGAACGATCCTCTTACGGACACGATTAATCGGGGTCAGGATGACAGCGCGTGTCAAAGCGACAGGCAAAAGTGAACGGCTGGCGGTTTTAAGCAATGCCGAACAGGAAGCGCTGTATGGACTTCCTGATTTCAATGATGCACAGCAGCTGGAATTTCTGGCTCTGGATGAATCTGAACTGGCGCTTGCAAGTAGTCGTCAGGGTCTTCACGCTCAGATTTATTGCATCCTTCAGATCGCTTACTTTAAAGCTAAACACCTGTTTTTCCGCTTCGGATGGAGTGATATTAAAGACGACACCAACTTTATCCTGAGCCGTTATTTCCAGGGGGAGTCACTTCAGGGTCTGCCTCTCACTAAGCATGAACGCTATGCTCAACGCGAAAGAATATGTGCACTGTTTGGTTACCGCCCGTGGTCATCTTCGCTGTCTTCACAGCTTGAACAGCAGGCCGCTCACATTGTTCACTGGGATGTAACCCCCGGTTTTGTTGCCACGGAGCTGATTATCTGGCTCAACGAACATAAAATTATCCGACCCGGTTATACCACGCTTCAGGAGCTTGTGAGCCGGGTTCTTTCTGAAGAAAGGCAGCGACTGGGGCGTATACTGGCGGAACAGCTTGATGATGCAACTATTGCTGACTTGGACAAACTTACTGAACGTGATGATACCCTTTCCCGGCTCGCAGCCCTCAGACAGGATGCGCGTGACTTTGGCTGGCGCCAGATGGTTCACGAACGGGAAAAGCGGGCTATCCTGGAGCCGCTGCACCATAAAGCCTGCGATATCTTGCCAGCACTGAATATTTCGCAGCAAAATCTGCTGTATTACGCCAGCCTGGCTAATTTCTATACCGTTTACGATCTTCGCAACCTGAAGCCGGAGCAGACCCGCCTTTACCTGCTGTGTTATGCCTGGGTTCGCTATCGCCAGTTCAGTGACAACCTGGTGGATGCGATGTTTTTCCATATGAAACAGCTTGAGGATGAGAGCCGCAGTGTGGCCAGACAACTCATGGCTGATATGCAGGAAAAACACCGGTGCGAAACGTCTAAAGTTGGGCGTCTGCTGTCGCTTTATGTTGATGACAGCGTTCCTGACCTCACTACTTTTGGTGAGGTCCGCCGTCGGGCCTGGAAAATAATGCCCAGGGAGACGCTGAAAACCACAGCACAACGCATGAGTGTGAAGCCCGTCAGCAGACTGGCATTGCAGTGGCAGGCCGTGGATGGCATGACGGCATTAATACGGCGTCACCTGCGACCATTATATCTTTCACTCGATCTCACCAGCGTGGTCCGGGACAGCCCGTGGGCTGAAGCGCTTAACTGGCTCAGAATGGTGTTCAGCAAAAAGCAGACGCTTTTGCAGCGGCCACTTGAGGAGTGCCCGCCAGAAACGTTACCAGTGCGGCTGCGCCCGTACCTGCTGGAATTCGGTGAGGATGGTGAGCCCACAGGCCTGAATGCCGGGCGCTATGAGTTTTGGCTCTATCGTCAAATAAGAAAGCGTTTTCAGGCGGGAGAATTCCACCTCAACAACAGCCTCCGACACCGCCATCTTTCTGATGAACTGGTACCGGAAGGGGAACAGGCCGTGGTGCTGGCTGAAATGAACATCCCGTTCCTGCAGAAGCCCATTAAAACACAGCTAAAAGAACTGGCATCCGAGCTGCACCGACAGTGGAAAGCGTTTAACCGCGAGCTGAAGCAGGGGAAACTGAAACATCTGGAATACGATAAAGAAACGCAGAAGCTGACCTGGCATAAATCGGTGGCCAGCCGTCATAAGGCGCAGAATAAGCGTTTTTATGAGCAGCTGCCATTCTGCGATGTGACGGATGTCTTCCGCTTTGTTAACGGGCAATGCCGGTTCCTCCCCGCCATGAAGCCGCTGCAACCCCGTTACGCCAAAAAAGAAGCTGATGCAGACAGTCTGATGGCGGTCATCGTTGCCCAGGCTATGAACCATGGCAACCATGTGATGGCGCGAACCAGCGATATACCCCTCCATGAGCTGGAGACCACCTACGAACAGTACCTTCGTCTGGCGTCGCTGCTTATGGCCAATGACTGTATAACCGATGCTATAGAAGCACTGCCGGTTTTTCCGCTCTATTCGTTTGATCCGGAGACGCTTTATGGGGCTGTTGACGGGCAAAAATTTGGTGTTGAGCGACCGACAGTGAAAGCACGGTATTCACGTAAATATTTTGGTCGTGGTAAAGGCATGGTGGCTTACACGCTGCTGTGCAACCACATCCCAATCAATGGATACCTGATTGGCACAAACGACTACGAAGGCCACCATGTCTTCGATATCTGGTACCGCAACACTTCAGCAGTGAAACCCACGGCCATTACTGGTGACATGCACAGCATCAACAAAGCCAACTTCGCGATCCTACACTGGTTTGGGCTTCGCTTTGAACCTCATTTCACCGACCTGAATAAACAGTTGAAGGAGCTGTATTGTACCAGGGAGCTATCGGCCTATAAAAAATGTCTGATTCAGCCAGTTGGGCAGATTAATCAGGACATTATCATCCGCGAAAAAAGCAATCTCGATCGTATTGTCGCTACGCTGGGACTGAAGGAGATGACGCAGGGAACGCTGATGCGCAAGCTATGTACGTACACAACAACCAACCCGACAAGACAGGCGATATTTGAATATGACCGGCTGGTTCGTAGCATTTACACGCTGAAGTATCTGCGCGATCCGCAACTGGAACGCAATATCCGCCGTTCCCAGAACCGGATAGAATCTTATCACCAGCTACGCGCCGCAGTATCCAAAGTCGGCGGAAAGAAAGAGTTGAGCGGGAAAAATGACCTTGAAACGGAAATCAGTAACCAGTGCGGGCGGTTGATCTCCAACGCGATCGTTTACTACAACTCCGCGATCCTGTCGCGATTACTGGAGCGACTGGAAGCGGAAGGCAACGCTAAAGGTATTGAAGCGCTGACCCGGATATCACCGGTAGCCTGGCAGCACATTTTGTTGAACGGGCATTACACCTTTCATAGTATCAATGAAATCATGGACCTGGATGCACTGGTTGCAGGACTGAAACTGGGGTAACGGAAATTTCGGCGGTTCCGGCGTAGAACCCCATAATCATCCGAACGTCACCCTTCTTCGCTTTTCAGAACTTCCTTAAAATAAATTGTTTACATCGTGAGCGCGATCATAAAACCACACTCTTCTCCTTTGCTTTGGAACCGGTTCCATTTAACGTTTTTGTAACGCCATTGCCGTGTGAGCCAGGAGAATGCAATGAAAAGAGACATAATAGTGGTAACCGCTGCCTATGGCCGCGAGTGTGTTGCTCAACGGGGTGGCCAGCAGGCTTTACTGCCGATCGTTGCGGAGGCAGGTGCAGATGGCGTGGAGATCCGCCGTGAGCTTTTTACAGCAGAGGCCCTGAATCATCTTTCTGAAACAGGTGAAGCCATTGCCCGGGCGCGACTTAAGGCCGTTTATTCGGTGCCGGAAGCGCTGTTTACCGCGCAGGGTGAGCTGAATCCGCATATCGACCGCCATCTTGCGGAGGCGCAGCAGTTAGGTGCGCAGCGGCTAAAATATGCCTTAGGACACTACCCGCGTGATGTATGTCGTCAGCCGCTACAGCAGCCTCTTTCCGGGCAGCCGGTGGAGCTGTTAGTGGAAAACGATCAGACCGACGATGGCAAACTTGCTGCGCTGGAGGGCTGGTTTAACGACGGCGGTGGCGCGCAGAATGAAACGGGCATGACCTTCGATATGGGCAACTGGCTGTGGGTCGGAGACGATCCCCTGGCAGCGGCGGCGCGCCTCAGCCGCTTTGTCCGCTATATCCACGTTAAGGCGGCGGTAGCAGATAAATCAGGCTGGCGCGCCATTGCGCTGGATGAGGCTGATAACCTCTGGCGTGAAACCCTTGCGCGGCTGCCTGACGATGTGCCACGCGCGATAGAATTCCCCCTGGAGGGCAACGATTTGGTTGCCGTCACCCGACATTACGTTGATCTGCTGCGAGAGGTATAACCGATGACCCCCCATAAAAACGGTACGCTCGACGCGGTTACGATTGGCGAAGCGATGGCGATGTTTGTCGCCAGCGATACCGGTGATCTCGCAGCGGCTGAACGCTTCGTTAAGCGTATTGCCGGTGCCGAGCTTAACGTCGCCATCGGCCTGGCCAGACTGGGGCTGAAGGTTGGCTGGGTCAGCCGCGTGGGCAATGACTCATTTGGCCGATTCACCCGCCAGCAGCTGGAAAAAGAGGGCGTGGATCACCGCCGGGTTACAACGGACGATCGCTTTCCTACCGGCTTCCAGCTGAAATCGAAGGTTGATGACGGTTCCGACCCGCTGGTTGAGTATTTTCGTAAAGGATCGGCCGCGAGCCATCTCTCCGTAGCGGATTTTGACCGTGACTACTTTGGTGCTGCCCGCCATTTGCACCTTAGCGGCGTGTCGGCAGCCCTGTCGGCTTCATCCCTGGCGTTGTCTGAGCACGCTGCGCAGCAGATGAAGCAGTCAGGCAAAACGATATCGTTCGATCCTAATCTGCGTCCGGTGCTGTGGCCGAGCGAGCGCGAGATGGTCAAACAGCTTAACAGGCTGGCGGCCTATGCTGACTGGGTGCTGCCCGGCATCAGCGAAGGTAAAATACTGACCGGTCACGACCAGCCGGAAGCCATCGCTGATTTCTACCTCGATAAGGGGGTGAAAGCGGTGATTGTGAAAACCGGCTGCGACGGGGCCTGGTACAAGACCTCGCAGGGCGAAAAAGGCGCCGTTGACGCGATCAAAACCGACAACGTGGTGGATACCGTGGGGGCCGGTGACGGCTTCGCGGTTGGCGTGATTAGCGCCCTGCTGGAAGGCAAAACGCTGCCGCAGGCTATCCGACGCGGCAACAAAATCGGCTCGCTGGCGATTCAGGCCATCGGTGACAGTGAAGGCTTACCGACCCGCGACGCGCTGGGTGACAGCTATTGATACCCGGAAAATAACGCTTAACTCACTCAGTGACACAGCCGACGTTAGCCCCTCACTCAAGAGGTATTACGATGGAAAAGAGTAAAATCGCGCCTAAACGCTGGTGGTATATCATGCCCATCGTGTTTATTACCTACAGCCTGGCCTATCTCGACAGAGCGAACTTCAGCTTTGCGTCGGCAGCGGGGATCAACGATGATCTCGGCATTACCAAAGGCATGTCATCCCTGCTGGGCGCGCTGTTTTTTCTGGGTTATTTCTTCTTTCAGATCCCCGGCGCGGTATATGCAGAGCGCCGCAGCGTCAAGAAACTGGTGTTTGTCTGCCTGCTTCTGTGGGGCGTCTGCGCCTCGCTGACCGGTATGGTCAGTAATATCCCGATGCTGGCGGTGATCCGTTTTGTCCTCGGCGTGGTGGAGGCTGCCGTCATGCCCGCCATGCTAATCTATATCAGCAACTGGTTTACGAAATCCGAGCGTTCCCGCGCCAATACCTTTCTTATTCTGGGTAATCCGGTCACCGTCCTGTGGATGTCGGTGGTGTCTGGCTATCTGATTAACGCCTTCGGCTGGCGGGAGATGTTTATCTTCGAGGGTATTCCGGCGGTGATCTGGGCGGTAGCCTGGTGGTTTATGGTGCAGGATAAACCGGCACAGGCAGCATGGCTGAGCGCCGACGAAAAGGCCGCTTTGCAGGCGCAGCTGCAAAAGGAGCAGGAGAATATCAAGGCGGTGCGCAACTACAGCGAAGCCTTTAAATCCCGTAACGTCATTATTCTGTGCATGCAGTATTTTACCTGGAGTATCGGGGTGTACGGTTTTGTGCTGTGGCTGCCGTCGATTCTGCGCAACGGTACCCAGATGGGGATGGTTGAGGCTGGCTGGCTTTCCGCCGTGCCTTATCTGGCCGCCACAATCGCCATGCTGGTGGTTTCATGGGCATCTGACAAATTACAAAATCGCAAACTGTTCGTCTGGCCCCTGCTGCTGATTGGTGCGCTGGCGTT
This sequence comes from Erwinia sp. PPS120, assembly GCF_047918655.1. Taxonomy (GTDB): domain Bacteria; phylum Pseudomonadota; class Gammaproteobacteria; order Enterobacterales; family Enterobacteriaceae; genus Erwinia; species Erwinia tasmaniensis_A. Next base: position 10,210 of record NZ_JBLREF010000002.1, read on the forward strand.
TTTAGGCTCCTGGTTTATCGGTGCCAGCCACTTCTGGCTCTCCTTCTCGCTGCTGGTGGTAGCGGGCGCGGCAATGTATGCCCCTTATGGGCCATTCTTCGCCATTATCCCGGAGATGCTGCCGCGCAACGTTGCCGGTGGGGCGATGGCGCTGATTAACGCCATGGGCGCACTGGGGTCGTTCCTCGGCTCCTGGGTGGTGGGCTATCTGAATGGCTCCACCGGCAGCCCTTCTGCATCGTATATATTTATGGGGGCGTCACTGCTGATCTCCGTGTGGCTGACGCTTATCGTAAAGCCCGCCGCGAATACACAGCCGCCGCTGGCTAATGGCGCTAAACATGCCTGAGCCCGATCCCCAATCTTTTGCAAACAGGGAGCAAAGAATGAAACCTTCAGTGGTGTTGTATAAGACCTTACCCGATGATTTACGCGCAAAGCTCGACGACCATTTTACGGTAACCGAGCTCAGCGACCTGAGTCCGGAAACGCTGAGCAGGCATGCCGACGCGTTCGCGCAGACGGAGGGTATCCTGGGCTCCGGTGGCAAAGTTGACGCCGAATTCCTGCAAAAAACGCCAAAGCTGCGCGCGGCCTCTACCGTCTCGGTAGGCTACGATAATTTCGACGTTGATGCCCTGAATGCGCGCGGGGTGGTACTGATGCACACGCCAACCGTGCTGACGGAAACCGTCGCCGATACCATGATGGCGCTGGTGCTGACTTCCGCACGACGCATTGTTGAGGTTGCCGATCGGGTGAAAGCCGGTGAGTGGCAGGGCAGCATCGGCGCAGACTGGTTTGGGGTTGACGTCCACCATAAAAAGCTGGGCATCCTCGGGATGGGCCGTATCGGCATGGCGCTGGCACAGCGCGCTCACCTTGGCTTCAGTATGCCCATTCTGTATAACGCCCGCAGGCATCATGAAGAGGCCGAACAGCGCTTTGACGCCACCTGGTGCGATCTTGACAGGCTGCTCCGTGAGTCTGATTTCCTCTGCATCAGCCTGCCGCTGACCGAAGAAACGCATCATTTGATCGGCCGCGAACAGCTGGCGAAGATGAAACCGGGCGCGGTACTGATTAATGCCGGACGCGGGCCGGTTGTTGACGAAGAGGCGCTGATCGCCGCGCTGCGCGACGGCACTCTGCACGCCGCCGGTCTGGACGTATTCGAGAAAGAGCCCCTTTCCGCTGACTCACCGCTGCTTACGCTGCCAAACGTGGTGGCCCTGCCCCACATCGGCTCTGCCACGCATGAAACCCGCTACGGCATGGCGAAGGATGCGGTCGATAACCTGATTACCGCGCTGACCGGCAAGGTCGGGAAAAATTGCGTCAATCCGCAGGTGCTGAAATAATCGCTTCTCCGGGGCGGATAAACAATTCGCCCTCATCTTTCCTGAGTTGCCGGGCAGCGTGGCAAACGGGCTTCTCAATAGCATATTTGCCGATGTGGTGGTGCTATCTCACGACGCTGAAGAAACGGTTTAATCATCAGCACGGTCAGAAATAAGGGCTGACGTTGAAGATTGCATCACTCCGACGGGGGCGTTAAGGTGGTTGTCTGTTTGAATATAACAAGTGATTAACAGGCTATGCGCTTTTCCGCTTTCGGGGACAAATTTACGCGCCATTCGGGCATTGCCCGCCTGATGGAAGATATGGGTGAAGGCCTGCGTACGCCAGGTGCCGTCATGCTGGGCGGGGGAAATCCGGCACATATTCCGGCGATGGATGAATACTTCCAGCAGCTGTTACAGCAGATGCATGACGAGGGAACCCTGTCCGGGGCGCTGTGTAACTATGACGGACCGCGTGGTAAAAGTACCCTGCTGGCGTCGCTTTCCACGCTGCTGCGTGACGAGCTGGGCTGGCAGATTGGTCCGGAGAATATCGCCCTGACCAACGGCAGTCAGAGCGCCTTTTTTTATCTGTTTAACCTTTTTGCCGGACGCTGCGCCGACGGCAGTAAAAAGCGCGTTTTGTTTCCGCTGGCACCAGAATATCTGGGCTATGCCGATGCCGGGCTGGATGAGGAACTATTTGTTTCAACCCGCCCTGATATTGAAATGCTCCCGCACGGGCAGTTCAAGTATCACGTTGATTTTGAAAACCTGCATATCACCGACGATACCGGCCTTATCTGTGTTTCCCGTCCGACCAATCCGACCGGGAACGTTATCACCGATGAAGAGCTGATAAAGCTTGATACGCTGGCGCAGCAGCATGATATCCCTCTGCTGATCGATAACGCCTACGGCGTTCCATTCCCCGGCATTATTTTTAGCGAAGCGCGTCCTTTGTGGAATCCCAATATCATCCTGTGCATGAGCCTCTCCAAGCTGGGCCTGCCGGGCGCGCGATGCGGCGTTATTATTGCCGACGAGAAGGCGATTTCCGCCATCGGTAATATGAATGGCATTATTAGCCTGGCCCCCGGCAGTATCGGCCCGGCCATTGCCCATGAGATGATCGTACGTGGCGATCTGCTTCGCCTGTCGGAAACGGTCATCAAGCCGTTCTACCTTGAGCGCGTTAATCAAACTATTGCGATTATTCGCCGCTACCTGTCGGAAGATCGCTGTCTGATCCATAAACCCGAAGGGGCGATTTTTCTCTGGCTGTGGTTTAAAGATTTGCCCATTTCCACGGAAATCCTCTATCAGCGCCTGAAAAAGCGGGGCGTACTGATGGTGCCGGGGCATTTCTTCTTTCCCGGCCTGGAGCAGGCATGGCCGCACACGCATCAGTGTATGCGTATGAATTATGTGCCGGATAGCGAAACCATTGAGAAGGGCATTGTGATACTGGCGGAGGAAGTTGAACGGGCGCATCAGGGCTGAGTCAAATTGCCGGAGCCCGTCGGGATGACGGGCTCCGGCTCTGTTCGCTAAAGAAAGCGTCCGGGGTGGATATCACTTTGCTCCAGCGGCCTGCCTTGCAGGCTGCGCGTTATTTAACGATCTCTATACGGCGCGGTTTATTCGCTTCAGGAACGATACGCTCCAGGTCAATATAGAGCAGGCCGTTTTCCAGTCGGGCATCGCGCACGTTTACGTGTTCGGCCAGCTGAAATTTGCGCTCAAAGTTGCGCTCTGCAATACCCTGGTAAAGGTAGGTACGCTCCTGCTGCTCTTCGGGATGCGCCCCGCGCACGGTCAGTAAATTATCGTGGGCGGTTATATCCAGTTCGCTCTGGGCGAAGCCCGCGACGGCGATGGTGATACGGTACTGATTCTCTGCCACCAGCTCAACGTTATAGGGCGGGTAACCCCCGTTGCTCTGGCCCTGATTGGATTCCAGCAGGTTAATCAGACGATCAAAACCAATGGATGAACGATAGAGTGGGGCAAGGTCGAAATTACGCATGGTGATAACTCCTGATAGTCAGCGAGATACTGTTTCTGACCTTCCATACTGGACAGGCCGCCGGTCGCAATTGCGGAACCCTGTCGGCGTTCGCTTTTGTGACCCTGCTAATAAAATGGTGACGGCCTGGCGGCTTTCAAGGGGCAAATATGCGATTTTTTAACCTTAAAATCGGTGAATATCTTACACTCAGGAAGGAATTTTTAGAGACGTTGCATGAGTTACCGCAGAGTAACCGTGGGTTTCCCGGCACGTCGAGGAGCAAAACCAGATCGGCAATTGCCGTGGATGAAGGGATGATGACTATGATAGCAATAAATAAATGTCGTTTCGCTGGCCTGCTGGCCTGCCTTTCGCTGGCGGGAACGTCCGGCTGTGCCAGCATAATGTCCCATAGCGGGCCCGATCAGGGTTACTATCCCGGTACCCGCGCCGGTGCAAAGGTGGTCGCCGACAGCAGCAACGGTTGGGTCATGCGCCCGCTGGCAGCTCTCGATCTGCCTTTTACCGCCGTGCTGGACACGCTGCTGCTGCCGTGGGATTACTTCCGCTCAGGAAGTGACAGAACCGGCGACTCCCCGCGTGAGCGCGTAATGCGCAGCGAACAGCAGAACCATACCGATGAAAGCCTGGCGGGAGCTGCACCGCTGATTATCAACGGGAAGCCCGTCAGTACAGCGCCTTAATCCTGGGCTGTTTCAGTAATAAATATCTGCTGCCAGCCATCAATATTGCGCAGAAACGCGACGTGCTGCCCATCTGGCGAACAGACAACGGCGTCGGCAAGCGGGGCCTGCGCCGTTCGACCGGTCAGGCGCTTCATTTTGCCAGTGGGTATTTCACACAGCATCACGCTGTTGTCCTGAACAAGCGCTATCGACCGTCCGTCCGGGTGCCAGGTAAATGCCGACTGAATATTGCTGGTGACGTGGGTGATTTGATGCGGTTCACCCCCAGCGGGTGAGATAGTCCACAGCTGAACAATGCCCCCCTCGTCTTTCATCAGGAAGGCAATGTGCCGACCATCCGGTGAGCAACGCAGCCAGTGACGCGGCATCGTCACCACGCCGGGGTACGCGCGCGAGTGGGTAAAGGTCAGCCTGCGCTGCTGTACGCCGCGTGGGGGCGCTGGGAGATGGGTCGCGGTTCCCTCCAGAGGACGATCGCCTGGCTGCGCATAGTCTGACAGCGTCTCCGGCAAATCGACGATAAACACCTCGCAAACTTTCTCACCCTGCTGCGAGCGCGTCTCGCCAATAAACGCCAGCGCCCAGCGTTGACGATGGCCGTTATGCCGCAGATACCCTTCAGTGCCTATCCAGCCCTCTTCAAAGGCGCGACCTATTTCGTCGCTACCCGGCTGGGGCGACGAGGTGGTCTGGCTGACCAGTACGCAAAAATGGCTGCCGTCATACTCCCGGGGATGCTGCTTGTGCGGACAGACCGCATGCAGAGGCACCGCCACGCCGATGCTGCGCAAATCCTCTTTAGGGTCCAGCTCATGCATAACATGGTCATTGTAGGTAAAACTGAGCCGCGTACCGTCAGGACTGAAAACGTGGACGTGCGACCCGCCGCGCAGGGCGCCGGGAGTAAAAGGTGCGGTAATATCACAGGCGTCGAGATTTTCCGCCCGACCATGCTGAACGATAACGCCACGGCGATGATGAAAATCATATTTCCACTGGCTGTCCGGGTGCTCCGGTCCGTGTATACAGACGTAGCGGGGAGGCAGATCGGGGCTGACCGTGACCACGCCAACGTGTGCACCCTCTTTAGCCTGATACAGCACCTCGGTCTGCCCGCTAAGATTGACACGCTCAATGGTCAGGCTGGCAAAAGTGGCCCCGTCAGGACGCACGTCATAAGCCAGCCACTGGCCGTCAGCCGTCCAGCTATTGATATTGGTGAGATGATGATTTCGTTGATCAAACGTCAGCTGATGTTCCGTCATAATGCCTGCCCTTTGCCCTTTTGCTATGGGCAGAGGGTCAGCGTGGCGGATCCCGCTTTACCCTGTGCCCGGCTGCGCGCGATAAAGACAGGCTGGGAGAACCGACCTGCCCGTATTATCGACTGGCGCTACAGTACATATTTCTCGATGGCGTGAGCCACACCATCTTCGATATTGGTTTTCGTCACAAACTGAGCGACATTCTTAACGCTCTCAATGGCGTTACCCATCGCTACGCCGGTGCCGGCGAATTCCAGCATGGCAATGTCATTTTCCTGATCGCCAATCGCCATCACCTGCTCAGACGACAGGCCTAAGCGGTCTGCAAGCGCTTTAACGCCCGCGCCTTTATTGACGCGCTTATCCAGAATCTCCAGATAGTAAGCCGAGCTTTTCATGATGGTATAGCGATCGCGGGCTTCCTGAGGAATACGCGATATTGCTTCGTCCAGCTTATCCGGGTCGTCGATCATCATCACTTTTGGAAAGGTGCTGTTCGTATCCATCTCATCAACCGCGCGATAGCGCAGCGGGATGCCGGTTACTGAAGACTCATGGACGGTGTACTGACTGATGTCTTTATTTGGCGTGAACAGCAGGGTTTTTGTCAGCGCCTGGAAATGGACGCCCAGCTCACGGGCCATTTTTTCGAAATAGAGATAATCACTGAACGTCAGCACCACCTCCGCCACGCACCGGCCATCTTCAGCCTGCTGTACCAGCGCGCCATTATTGGTGATACAGAACTGCCCTTCCTGCTGCAGGTCGAGCGTTTGCAGATACTGCTGTACGCCGATAAACGGGCGTCCGGTAGCCAGCACGATAGCCACGCCTTTATCACGCGCCGCTGCAATCGCCTGCCGGACGCGCGGACTGACCTCATGCTGAGGGGTAAGCAGGGTGCCATCCATATCAATTGCAATCAGTTTTATCGCCATTACATCCTCGTCAGCTAAAGATTTTCCTCATGCTAACGCGATTACGCGCACCATGACCAGCATGATAATGCGTTGTGAGGCTGCGCCGTCAGGTTTTGCCGATGCGGAATGTGGGGCTGCGGCTGGACAGGCTGGATGTGTCACAACGTCGCGGCAGTGAGAATACTTAACGGAAAATGTAGCGCAGATACCTGTTTTACGCGTAAAGTAATCTGCATAAAGATTAAGCAGAAGGTGATATTTACCATATCTGGCAACTTTGCATCTGCTGCGGGTCTGGAAAATAACATCAGGGAACAAGGTTGCTCCCTGATGTTATTCTCTATTTAGCACACCGTTGCCGTTATTGCCCAGACGGGCATACACGTTGAGCGGCACAAAGGAAATACCCTTTCATGGAGGAAAGATGCATGAATGTACTCATTGTCAGTACTGACCACTTTTTTATATCCGGAGCCGTGGCGCTGGTTTCGCAGGCCTGGCCCAACAGTCTGATAACCAGTCCGGTTTTCATCATTTCAGAGACCGAAGATTCGTTCCTCGCTCCCGACCTTATCATCACCGATGTGAATCACACATCACCCGTGCTGGAAACCTGTTTTCCCCACGCATTCCCCCTGGCCGGCAGGACCATCCTGCGGCATGTGACAATTTTTTTCGCCCGACAGTGTCATAAGGAACGTGGCGACTACTGCCCGCTGCACCATATTTATCTGCATAAGCGCGAGTCGGCTAAGGGTTTGCAGCTGCTGTTTACCCGGCGGGATCCGGCGATTATGAAGGCTAATCCGTCGCATCGTAGCCAGCTGCGTTCGCCGTTAAGCAAACAGCAGGAGATGGTGGTGCGGTATACCAGCGAGGGGATGTCACTGACGGATATTTCGCGGCTGACTCAGCTGAGCGTAAAAACCATCAGCACCCATAAACGGGCGGTGATGCGTAAGTTGGGCATAAAGAATAACAGTGAGTTTTATCAGTATGCGCTGGCGGGGTATTTGAATAATTAAATCGGGTCGCTGACGCCAGACCAAAAGGCCTGGCGTCAGCAGCCGGGACACCATACGACGATTAGATGTCGATATTGGCGGCTTTCAGGGCATTCTCTTCAATAAAGGCACGACGAGGTTCAACCGCATCCCCCATCAGCGTGGTAAACAGCTGATCGGCGGCGATCGCATCCCGCACCGTTACCCGCAGCATGCGGCGGCTTTCGGGATCCATGGTCGTTTCCCACAGCTGCTCCGGGTTCATTTCGCCCAGACCTTTGTAACGCTGAACGGAGAGGCCACGACGCGACTCTTTTTCCAGCCACTCTACCGCCTGCTCGAAGCTTTCGATCGGCAGACGGCGCTCGCCGCGCTCGATAAAGGCATCTTCCTCAATCAGGCCGCGCAGCTTCTCACCCAGCGTGCAGAGTTTGCGATACTCACCGCCCACCACGAAATCATTATCCAGCGGGTAATCGGTATCCACGCCGTGGGTACGCACGCGAAGAATCGGTTCAAACGTATGCTGCTCAAGGTTTTCGCGTACCAGGCCGAGATAAGAGCTACCGTGCTGATCGTTCTCGTTCAGGTAAGTCACCAGCCCATCCAGCCAGTGCTTCACCGGCGCTTCAACGCTGACGTCGCTCAGGGTTGGATGGTAGATCAGTGCGTTCAGCAGCGCCACCGGATAACGGCGCTCCATGCGCTTGATCATCTTACGCGTACTCTTAAACTCGAAGACCAGATTTTCCAGCTGCTCACCGCCCAGCGCAGGCGCACTGGCGTTGGTGTGCAGCGTGGCACCGTCAAGCGCGATCGCTATCTGATACTGATCCATCGCGTCGTCATCTTTAATATACTGCTCCTGCTTACCCTTTTTCACCTTATACAGCGGCGGCTGAGCAATATAGACGTGACCGCGCTCAATGATTTCCGGCATCTGACGGTAGAAGAAAGTCAGCAGCAGCGTACGGATATGTGAGCCGTCGACATCCGCATCGGTCATGATAATGATGCTGTGATAGCGCAGTTTATCCGGGTTGTATTCGTCGCGGCCAATACCACAGCCCAGCGCGGTGATCAGCGTCGCCACTTCCTGCGAAGCCAGCATCTTGTCGAAGCGCGCTTTTTCGACGTTCAGGATTTTGCCCTTCAGCGGCAGGATGGCCTGATTTTTACGGTTACGGCCCTGTTTGGCAGAACCGCCTGCGGAGTCACCCTCCACCAGGTAGATTTCAGACAGCGCGGGGTCACGTTCCTGACAGTCAGCCAGCTTGCCCGGTAAACCGGCCAGGTCCAGCGCGCCCTTACGGCGGGTCATCTCACGAGCACGGCGCGCGGCCTCGCGGGCGCGGGCGGCATCAATGATTTTACCCACGACGATTTTCGCATCGGTGGGGTTTTCCAGCAGGTATTCCGCCAGCAGTTCATTCATCTGCTGCTCGACCGCCGTTTTCACCTCAGAGGAGACCAGCTTGTCTTTAGTCTGTGAGGAGAACTTCGGATCCGGCACCTTAACCGATACCACGGCAATCAGCCCTTCACGTGCATCATCACCGGTGGCGCTGACCTTGGCTTTTTTGCTGTAGCCCTCTTTATCCATATAGGCATTCAGCGTACGGGTCATGGCGGTACGGAAGCCCACCAGGTGCGTACCACCGTCGCGCTGCGGAATGTTGTTGGTAAAGCAGTAGATATTTTCCTGAAAACCGTCGTTCCATTGCAGCGCGACTTCCACGCCGATGCCGTCTTTTTCCGTTGAGAAATAGAATACGTTCGGATGGATAGGGGTTTTGTTTTTGTTCAGATATTCCACGAAGGCTTTGATACCGCCTTCATAGTGGTAATGATCCTGCTTGTCGTCACGCTTGTCTTCCAGCCTGATAGACACGCCTGAGTTCAGGAAGGAAAGTTCGCGCAGGCGCTTTGCCAGGATCTCAAATTCAAAGCGGGTAACGTTGGTAAAGGTTTCGTGGCTTGGCCAGAAGCGCACGCGCGTTCCGGTCAGGTCCGTCTCACCCGTTACGTTCAGTGGCGCCTGCGGCACACCGTGAACGTAAACCTGCTGGTGGACTTTGCCTTCACGACGGATGGTCAGCTCCAGCTTTTCAGACAGGGCATTCACCACCGAGACGCCCACGCCATGCAAACCGCCCGATACTTTATACGAGTTGTCATCGAACTTGCCGCCTGCGTGCAGCACGGTCATGATCACTTCAGCCGCCGAGACGCCCTCTTCTTCGTGAATGCCGGTAGGGATCCCACGGCCATCATCCTGCACGGAAACGGAGTTATCGGCGTGGATGGTGACAACAATATCTTTACAGTGGCCCGCGAGGGCTTCGTCGATGGCGTTATCCACGACCTCGAATACCATGTGATGCAGACCGGTGCCGTCATCCGTATCGCCGATATACATACCCGGGCGTTTGCGTACTGCATCAAGCCCTTTAAGAACTTTGATACTTGAGGAGTCATAAGAATTCGACATCAACGTTTCTCGCTCGTTTAATCTTCAGGTTGAACCGCTATTTTACCCTGTTCCACGCGGAACATCTTGCCCTTTTCGTCAGCCATGTCGAACACGTGTTCGGCACCAATAGCGCTGACAAAAACCTGGGCATGCGTGGCTTTTAAACGCGAAGCCAGCAGCAGCCGACGCGTTTCATCCAGCTCGGAGGCAAAATCGTCTATCAGATACAGGCAGCGTTGCCCGTTCTGTCGGGTGAGAAACTCACCCTGCGCCAGTCTCAGGGCGCACATCAGCAGCTTTAACTGGCCGCGTGACAGTAAATCTTCCACCGGCGTGCCATCGGCGCGAATGCGAAAATCGGCTTTATGTGGCCCGCTGGCGGTGTAGGTAAGCGCTCTGTCGCGCTCAAACTGGCGTTCAAGCAGCTCAGCGTAATCACTTTCTTTGTCCCAGCCGCGCTGGAAAGAGAAGCTCAGCTGGAATTCGGGTAAAAACTGCGCACAGGTGGCGTTAATATCCTCTGCTATCGCCTCGCTGTAGGCCGCGCGCCAGGCGCTGATCTGCCCGGCAAGCGGGGCCAGCTCCTGATCCCAGGCGCGAATTTGCTGATAGCGGGACACCTGCCGAAGCGCGGCATTACGCTGCTTCATCAGGCGTCGGAGGTTGCTCCAGGCGGTAAAGAAGCCCGGCTCGTTATGAAAACAGCCCCAGTCGATATAGGCCCGGCGATATTTAGGGCCGCCGTTAAGCAGGGTAAAGCCCTCGGGCGTGATCAGCTGCATAGGCAGCATATGCGCCAGTTCGGCGACCTTATGGCCGTCACTGCCGTCAATGCGCACCTTGCTGTCTCCGGCGCGGTTTTTGGTCAGGCCAACGGAGGTTTCCCGCTCAGCCCCCGCGATCCGCCCGTGCAGCACAAAAGCGTCCTGGTCGTGACGGATCACCCGCCCCGCCTGTAAGCTGCGAAAAGCGCGGCCGTGACCCAGGGTGTAAATCGCTTCCAAAACGCTGGTTTTACCGCTGCCGTTTGGCCCCACCAAAAAATTAAATCCGGGTGCCAGCGAAAGGTCTGCGTTTTCGATATTGCGAAAGTCTTTAATAAGAAGGCGGGTTAAAGCCATACAGACGGAATTCCAAAACAGGCGATGATAGAGCAGCATCCTGCCCTTTCTTTACGACAGGCCAGGGCGTCAACGGCGTAGCCAGTCTGGGGGCAGCCAGCGCGCAAAAAACGGAGCGTACACAAAGTACGTGAGGATTTTGAGCACTGTCCAACCCTGAGATGGCAAGTAAGTTAACCCGATAATTTACTACAACCGCATTGGCATCACGACGTAGGCCGCGCTCTGACTGGCCGCATCCTCAATCTGCACGCTGGACACGGAGTCCGTCAGCAGCAGGCGGACGTTTTCGCACTTCAGCGCATTCAGTACATCCAGCACGTAGCTGACGTTAAAACCGATTTCTAAATCGGTACCGCCGTAGGTGACATCCAGCATCTCTTCGGCTTCTTCCTGTTCAGGGTTATTCGCCGTGATTTTAAGCTGATTTTCGCTGATATAGAGGCGAACGCCGCGAAACTTCTCGTTAGAGAGGATCGCCGCGCGTGAGAAAGCCTGCTTTAACAGGTCACATCCCGCATCAAGCGTTTTATCCGGGTTTTTCGGCAGTACCCGACGATAGTCAGGGAAACGCCCATCGACCAGCTTCGAGGTAAAAATGAAATCGCCCACGTGCGCACGGATGTTGTTGCTGCCAATCTGCACGCGCAGCGGCGTTTCGCCGCCGTCCAGCAGCCGCACCAGCTCAATCACGCCTTTGCGCGGTACGATCACCGAATGGCTGGGCAGCGCCTGGCCCACCGGCATGGAACACACCGCCAGACGGTGGCCGTCAGTTGCCACGGTGCGCAGCTCTTCCCCCTCGGTTTCAAACAGCATGCCGTTGAGGTAATAACGTACGTCCTGATGCGCCATGGAGAACTGCGTGGCCTCGATCAGGCGCTTCATAGTGGCCTGCGGCAGCGTGAACTCAACCTCGCTCTGCCAGTCATCCAGGTTCGGAAAGTCGCTGGCGGGCAGGGTGGAGAGTGAGAAGCGGCTGCGTCCTGAGCGGACCAGCATTCTCTCCCCATCCAGAATAACCGTGATCTCCGCGCCTTCGGGCAGGCCGCGGCAGATATCAAAAAATTTGCGCGCCGGTACGGTAGTGGCGCCCGGCTCGTGATCCTGCATCAGGGCGACGCGGGCCACCATTTCCATCTCTAAATCGGTCCCGGTCAGCAACAGGCTGCCTTCGGTAACCTGTAATAGCAGGTTGCCGAGGATCGGTAACGTCGGACGACCGCCCAGTGGGCTGCTGACCTGCTGTAAGGGCTTAAGTAAGTGCTCGCGTTCTACAATAAATTTCATAGCGTCAGGAAGATAATGTTCTGATTAGATTTGAGAAATCTTCTTTAATATCGTGACTCTCTTCACGCAGCTGCTCGATTTTGCGGCAGGCATGCAGTACCGTGGTATGGTCACGACCCCCGAAAGCATCGCCGATCTCCGGCAAACTGTGGTTGGTCAACTCTTTAGCCATCGCCATCGCCATCTGACGCGGCCGCGCCACCGAGCGGGAACGCCGTTTGGACAGCAAATCAGCCACTTTGATTTTGTAGTACTCGGCTACCGTCTTCTGAATATTATCAATGGTAACCAGCTTTTCCTGCAACGCCAGAAGATCGCGCAGCGCTTCACGGACAAAATCAATGGTGATGGCGCGCCCGGTGAAGTTGGCGTTAGCAATCACCCGGTTCAGCGCCCCTTCCAGCTCGCGCACGTTGGAACGCAAACGCTTGGCAATAAAGAAGGCCACTTCGCCCGGCAGGCGAATGTCATTTTCGTCCGCCTTTTTCATCAGGATCGCCACACGGGTTTCCAGCTCGGGCGGCTCAATGGCCACCGTCAGACCCCAGCCAAAACGCGATTTCAGGCGATCTTCCACGCCGTTGATCTCTTTTGGATAGCGATCCGAGGTCAGGATGATCTGCTGATTACCTTCCAGCAGCGCATTGAAGGTGTGGAAAAACTCCTCCTGCGAACGCTCTTTGTTAGCAAAGAACTGAATGTCATCAATAAGCAGCGCATCAACCGATCGATAGTAGCGCTTGAACTCTTCGATAGCATTGTTTTGCAGCGCCTTAACCATATCCTGCACGAAGCGCTCGGAGTGCATATAGACCACTTTAGCATTCGGCTTACGCGCCATAATGCCGTTCCCCACGGCGTGCAGAAGGTGGGTTTTACCCAGGCCCGTACCGCCGTAAAGGAAGAGAGGGTTATACGCGCCGCCGGGGTTGTCCGCCACCTGACGCGCCGCCGCGCGTGCCAGCTGGTTCGACTTACCCTCAACGAAGTTATCGAAATTATGTTTGGTATTCACGTTTGAGCGGTATGACAGTTCTGCCGGGGCGGGCATGCTGTCCCAGCTTGGCCGTGCAGGAGCCGGGCGGGCGCCATGGTTCACGGGCGCACTGGCATGGGCGCTGGCCATCACCGGCTGGCTAATCTGGCGCGTCACGGGCTTGCTACCGACTTCAAAACGCAGCAGGGGAACGTCACTGCCGCAGAAATCGTTAAGCAGACCGTTGATATTATTGAGGTATTTATCCCTAACCCAGTCGAGCACAAAGCGATTTGGTGCATACAGGGCCAGCGTGTTGTCGTTTAATTCGGCCTGCAATGGACGTATCCACATGCTGAATTCTGTGGCAGGTAGTTCATCCTGCAAACGGGCAAGACACTGTTGCCAAAGCGTAAGTGACACGGCGGACTCCACTCGAAAAAATTCGATAAGAAAAAAGGCGCTGAAGCGATAAATTCATCATTGTTGACGCATGCAGATGACGCACATACGAACCGCTATCCACGGTTACTCCGTTGCAGGCAGACCACGAGGATCGCTAACGGAAGGGCGGATCATAGCGTAAAGCGCCGCAGAGATCTTCACTTTCTACACAGTTTTGATCCATTTTATCCACAGGCACTGACGCGCGGTGATAAGTGTACCTCTTCATGGCCAAAAGGCAGCCAGGATCCTCAGCATTCACAGGAGTTTTACGCTTCCATCACGTTATTATTGCATGCTTTCTGCAATGAGATCGCCAGAAGATCCTGGTCGATCCTTGCGATTTATCCCCAACGCCGTATAATTCCCGCCCCGGCGTGTAGCGCTCTGGCCCGAACCGGCTGGTTTTGCGGTCGAACGGGACATCCAGACGCGACTTTAACGCGAAGTAAATTGACTCCGGACTGTACAATTATTACAATCCCGCCTCTTTATTAAAGACACACTGAGGCGTCGGTCGATTTTCTGACCATGAAAACGCGTCACCAAGTGAAATTTTCCAAGTTTAGGTAGAAATCGCCATGAAACGCACTTTTCAACCGTCCGTACTGAAGCGTAACCGTTCACACGGTTTCCGTGCTCGTATGGCAACAAAAAATGGTCGTCAGGTTCTGGCACGTCGTCGTGCTAAAGGCCGTTCACGTCTGACCGTTTCTAAGTAATAAAAGCTAACCGCTGAGTGGTTAAGCTCGCATTTCCCAGGGAGTTACGTTTGTTAACTCCCACTCATTTCACCTTCGTCTTCCAGCAGCCACAAAGAGCTGGCACGCCGCAAATTACCATTCTCGGCCGCCAGAACTCGCTGGGGCATCCCCGCATCGGTCTTACCGTCGCCAAAAAACACGTTAAGCGCGCGCATGAACGCAACCGGATCAAGCGATTGACCCGCGAAAGCTTTCGTCTGCGTCAGCATGACCTGCCCGCTATGGATTTTGTAGTGGTGGCGAAAAAAGGGGTTGCCGACCTGGATAACCAGGCGCTGGCGGAAGCGTTGGAGAAGATATGGCGTCGACACTGTCGCCTGGCTCGCGGCTCCTGATTGGGCTGATTCGCGTCTATCAGCGCGTAATCAGCCCCCTCTTAGGACCCCACTGTCGTTTTCATCCAACGTGCTCTCAATACGGCATTGAGGCATTGCGCAGGTTCGGCGTAATAAAAGGCAGTTGGTTGACGATGAAACGCGTATTAAAATGCCATCCTTTAAATCCGGGTGGTGACGATCCGGTGCCGCCAAATAACCATTGATACCAGAGAACATTAACGATGGATTCGCAACGCAATCTCTTTCTCATCGCTTTTCTGTTCGTGTCCTTTATGATCTGGCAAGCCTGGCAAACGGACCATGCTCCGCAGCCTGTGCAGACCCAGACCACACAGAACACGACCAGCGCAGTCGGTGATGCTGCTAATCAGGGTGTACCTGCCAGCGGCCAGGGCAAAACGATCACCGTTAAGACTGATGTCCTGTCTTTACATATCAACACCCGCGGTGGTGATATCGAGCAGGCACTGCTGCTGGCTTACCCTGATAAACTGGGTTCTTCACAGCCATTTGAGCTGCTGGAAACGACCCCAGGCTTTCTGTATCAGGCGCAAAGCGGTCTGACCGGTCGTAACGGCCCGGACAATCCGGCTAATGGCGCACGTCCACTGTTTACTGCCTCTCAGGATAACTATGAGATGGCTGACGGTCAGAGCGAACTGCGTATCCCGCTGACGTTCACTGCTGAAAACGGCGCGACCTACACCAAAACCTTCGTGTTTAAACGTGGCGACTATGCGGTCGGCGTTGACTATCAGGTTAACAACACTACCCAGCAGCCGCTGGAAGTGGCGATGTTCGGCCAGCTGAAGCAGACCATTGACCTGCCTAAGCATCGTGATACCGGCAGCAACAACTTTGCGTTGCACACTTTCCGTGGCGCGGCTTACTCCAGCAGTGAGACCAACTACGAGAAGTACAAATTCGACAAAATCAGCGATAACGAAAACCTGAGCACCACCACCAGCAACGGCTGGGTGGCAATGCTGCAGCAGTATTTCGCCACCGCATGGGTACCGCGCACCGCCGGAACCAATACGCTCTATACCAGCAACCTCGGTAACGGTATTGCCGCTATCGGCTACAAGTCAGCGCCGGTGACCGTCGCGCCAGGCTCGCAGCAGAATCTGTCTGCCACTCTGTGGGTTGGCCCGGAAATTCAGGACAAGATGGCCGCGATTGCGCCGCATCTGGACCTGACTGTCGATTACGGCTGGCTGTGGTTTATCTCTCAGCCGCTGTTTAAGCTGCTGAAGTTCATCCACAGCTTTATCGGTAACTGGGGCTTCTCCATCATCGTTATCACCTTTATCGTACGTGGCATCATGTACCCACTGACCCGGGCGCAGTACACCTCGATGGCGAAGATGCGTATGCTTCAGCCGAAAATCCAGGCGATGCGTGAGCGTCTCGGTGACGACAAACAGCGTATGAGTCAGGAGATGATGGCGCTGTATAAAACCGAGAAAGTGAACCCGCTGGGTGGCTGTCTGCCGCTGGTTATTCAGATGCCTATCTTCCTGGCACTGTATTACATGCTGATGGGCTCCATTGAGCTGCGCCATGCGCCGTTTGCCCTGTGGATCCATGACCTCTCTGCACAGGACCCGTACTACATCCTGCCGATCCTGATGGGCATCACGATGTTCTTCATCCAGAAGATGTCGCCGACCACCGTGACCGACCCGATGCAGCAGAAGATCATGACCTTTATGCCGGTCATCTTCACCGTGTTCTTCCTGTGGTTCCCGGCAGGTCTGGTACTGTATTACATCGTCAGTAACCTGGTGACCATCCTCCAGCAGCAGCTGATTTATCGCGGCCTGGAAAAACGCGGTCTTCACAGCCGCGACAAGAAGAAAGCGTAATTTGCGCGAATAACCGCAAATAACCCAGTAAAATAAGGCGGTCATCTGACCGCCTTATTTTTTTGCCCAGAAAAGAGAGTTAACTATGAACCACAGCGAAACAATTGTTGCTCAGGCTACGCCGCCAGGCCGCGGCGGCGTAGGTATCCTTCGGGTTTCCGGCAGCAGGGCATCTGAAGTCGCTCAGGCGCTGCTGGGCAAACTTCCCAGGCCGCGCTATGCCGATTATCTGCCTTTTCGTGATGGTGAGGGGCAGGCGCTGGATCAGGGCATCGCGCTGTGGTTCCCCGGCCCCCACTCTTTTACCGGAGAGGATGTGCTGGAATTGCAGGGACATGGCGGGCCGGTAATCCTCGATCTGCTGTTAAAGCGCATTGTTGCCCTGCCCGGCGTGCGCATTGCCCGGCCGGGAGAGTTCTCCGAGCGTGCATTTCTCAATGACAAACTTGACCTGGCGCAGGCGGAAGCCATTGCCGATCTGATCGATGCCAGTTCTGAACAGGCGGCACGCTCTGCGTTGAACTCCCTACAGGGCGCTTTTTCGCTGCGCGTCAATAATTTGGTGGAAGCACTTACTCACCTGCGGATCTACGTGGAAGCGGCTATCGACTTCCCGGATGAGGAGATCGATTTTCTTTCCGACGGCAAAATTGAAGCGCAGTTATACCAGGTCATTAACGATCTTGACGCGGTACGTAACGAAGCCCGACAGGGAAGCCTGCTACGGGAAGGCATGAAAGTTGTTATTGCTGGTCGTCCTAATGCCGGCAAATCCAGCCTGCTTAACGCGCTGGCGGGGCGTGAGGCAGCTATCGTAACCGATATCGCCGGTACCACGCGTGACGTGCTGCGTGAACATATTCAGATCGACGGCATGCCGCTGCATGTGATTGATACGGCAGGGCTGCGTGAGGCTAGCGACGAAGTGGAGCGTATCGGTATTGAGCGCGCGTGGAAAGAGATTCAGCATGCCGACCGCGTACTGTTTATGGTCGACGCCACCACCACCAACGCCACCGGGCCAGCAGATATCTGGCCCGATTTTGTGGCGCGTCTTCCGCCTGGTTTACCCATTACCGTAGTGCGTAATAAAGCTGATGTAACGGGCGAGGCGCAGGGTCTGACGGAAGTTAATGGTCACTCACTTATTCGCCTTTCTGCCCGCACCGGCGATGGGATCGATGTGCTGCGCAATCATCTCAAAGCCAGCATGGGCTTTTCCGGCAATACAGAGGGGGGTTTCCTGGCGCGCCGCCGTCATCTTCAGGCGTTGGAGTTAGCAGCCACTCACTTATTACAGGGACGCGAGCAGTTGCTGGGCGCACGCGCGGGTGAATTGCTTGCAGAAGAGCTACGTGTCGCACAGCAGGCGCTGAGCGAAATCACCGGTGAATTCACCTCCGATGATTTGCTGGGCCGTATCTTCTCCAGTTTCTGTATTGGCAAATAAACGGCTGGCCTGAGCCTTATCTGAAATTCACTAAATCCTGATAATGTGGGATGCTATTTGCTAAGAACATTCTTACAATTAAACTAAGGATTTCCGACCATTATCATGGAGCGACAGATGGCAGCACATTTTGCACGTCGAACGCTTGTCCATAACACTCTCCAGGCGCTGCGGCTTCCCCACAAACTGATCGATTTCGCCGCTACGCTGCCTGAAAAGCGGCGTTCGCGATTTCTTACCGCGCGTTCACTGCTGGCCGAGCTGATGCTGCGGATTTATGGTATAGCTGAACTTCCTGAATTAACGATCTCTTCCTACGGTCGTCCGCATTTTGTCGATCGCCATCTGCCCGATTTCAGTATCGCTTATGCTGGCACCGTGGTTGGCGTACTGCTGGCGGAGGAAGGCGGCAGGGCCGGGCTGGGAATGGAGATTGTCCGGGCTCATAGCCGACAGGTCATGGATCGGTATCTGCGCGACCTCTCTTCTGGCGAAAAAGCCTGGATTAACGCACAGCTCGACCCGTCTGAGGCGGCAATTCAGCTTTGGGCTATGCGTAAAAGCCTGCTGAAACTCACGGGCCGGGCGCCAGATCCGGGTGACCTGTTGCACCTGCATCCCGCCTCCGGTCGGTTCAGAGCGAACGGCTTCCCGGATATTCAGGCGGTTTCAAACGTTGAACCGCTGCTGCTCTGGTCCTGCGCCTTTTCATCCGGCAGCGAGCGGCTACATCTATGGGAATATGATGAAGATGAGAACTGGGTTCAGTTACAGAATATTCTGGTCAATAAAGTCAATATAGGCCAGCATGTTCTGCGTCTGACCAGCAGAAGCTTTTGATGCCACCTGGTAACACCCGCATGAACGCTATAATAAAAGCCAACGTTTAATAAAAATAAATATCCTTTCCCAGGGAGAATATTTATTATGTTGTTTCCGTCGGGATGCATACCTTTAAGATCCATGACTCAGTAATCATATATGGTTTAGCCTGTCTGATTATTCGACATAATACTATTCTTTTTTGCTGGCCTGTATATTAGCATTCAAATCGGGGAACGCGCTAATGTTAAAGTTGCTCCTCGATATAATGCTTTCCCATGCTTATGAAATAGCAACAACTAAATAAGGAATGAAAAATGAAAGAACTTAATGCCAATGAAATTTCAGCCGTATCCGGTGCAGGTTTTCTGTTCACTTTTTTAAACGAGTTTTTCCTGAATAACTCAAATAATTTTGAAGTACTGCCCCCATCCTTTGATAATGGGACGATAAGTTCAATGGATTTTCGTTTTAAGCAAACTTCTTCAGCCGAGTAATGCCTCTCTGATCGGAATTTTTCCGAGAGTAGCAACGTAACAAATATATAACTCAAAAAATCTCAACTGAGATATTTAGCCACAGAGTAGACGACCTTTGTCAGTCTGCTCTGTTTTTTTAGACTAGTCTAAAAAAAACAGTAATCTCAATTTATCTTATTCCGCATCATTAGTTTCCCCTGGCATTTTCACTCTCCTCTTTCATCGTCAAATTGAGATAACGGCGTCAGGGTGCTTTATTCTCATAATTCCATTCAAAGAGATTATTGAGATCTCAAAAAATCATATCCTGATAATTCAATATCGCACCCGCTCACCAGTAACGCTTAGATAAGCACGCTGTTAAATCATCACCTTATGTTGAATGAATTAAGTATTAGCCAGGAAATATTGAGAAAAAAACTTCCCGGCTATCACTCAGGATGCGTCTATAAACACGATTTTCAGTATAAACAGCAGCGCCACAATGACCACACAAGGCGTAATTTCACGCCAGCGACCGCTGCCGAGCTTCATTACGCAGTAGGAGATAAAACCGAGGGCGATCCCCTCGGTGATGGAGAAGCTGAACGGCATCATGATGGCGGTAACGAAAGCCGGAACGGCTTCGGTCAGATCTTCCCACTTTATCCGCGTCAGGCTTGAGGTCATCAGCACACCAACGTAAATCAGCGCACCGGCTGCCGCATAGGGCGGCACCATACCCGCCAGCGGGGAAAGAAACATCACCAGCAGGAACAGGATCCCGGTGACCACCGCCATCAGACCGGTGCGACCGCCGATCGCGACGCCCGATGAGCTTTCAATGTAGGCGGTTACCGAAGAGGTGCCGATATATGAGCCAACCACCGAGCTGATGCTGTCGACATAGAGCGCCTGCTTCATACGCGGGAAGGTGCCTTTCTCATCGGTCAGACCGGCTTTATCCGTGACGCCGACCAGCGTACCGGAGGAGTCGAACAGATTGACCAGCATAAAGGAGAAGATGATCCCCGCCATGCCAACGTTCAGCGAACCGGCCAGATCGACCTGGCCGATAATCGAGGTGACGCCCGTTGGCGCGGAGAATACGCCGCCGTACTTCACATCACCAAGGGCCAGGCCAATCAGCGTGGTCACCACAATGGATACCAGCACTGCGATGTGGATATTACGTGACGCCAGAATGGCGATAATAAAGAAGCCCAGCGCCCCCAGCAGTACGCTGTGGGAGGTTAAGTGGCCGACGGCAACCAGCGTCTCCGGATTAGCCACCACAATGCCGGCGTTCTTCAGACCGATCATCGCAATAAACAGGCCGATACCGGCGGTAATGCCCACCCGCAGGCTGAGAGGAATATTGGCGATCATCCAGTAGCGGACGCGGAAAAGAGTCAGCAGCAGCAGCCCCGTCGCCCCCCAAAATATCGCGCCCATGCCGACCTGCCATGAAATGCCCATGGCCCCCACCACCACAAAGGCAAAAAAGGCATTCAGTCCCATTGCCGGTGCCAGCGCAACCGGCAGGTTGGCCACCAGGCCCATCAGAATACTGCCGAAAGCGGCAATCAGGCAGGTGGTGACAAACACCGCCTGGGTATTCATGCCCGCTGCACCCAGGATCTGGGGATTCACAAAAACGATGTAGACCATCGTCAGAAACGTGGTGAATCCCGCAATCACTTCCGTGCGCGCAGTCGTGCCGTGCTCCTGCAGTTTAAAGATCCGCTGTAACAGGCCAGGATTATTCATTGTGTGATTCCAGAACGAAGAGAAGTTATCGTCGGCTATCCTAACCTAAAAATTTATTAATGGTAGACGGCCAGGCGGTTTTTTCGCAACCGATTGCGCCTCATTTGCCTTCAGATTGCCGCCGCTAACCGGAAATGACAATTGCGGGTCGCATTTCGGTGTCAGACAGGTAAAGTGGCATAAGGATAATGAATACAGGAACCCACCATGTCTGTTAGCTGTGTGTTTTTTGATTGCGACGGGACGCTGGTTGACAGCGAATTACTTTGTGCCCAGGCCTACGTCAACATCTTTGCCCGCTTTGGCGCGGAGCTGCCATTGCAGGAGATGTTTGAGAAATATAAGGGCGTTAAACTGTACGAGATTATCCCCACCGTGGCTAACCGGTTTAACCTGACCGTGCCGGTGGAGGAGTTTGAATCTGCCTGGCGGGCAGAGGTTACACGCCTTTTTGACCTTGAACTTAAGCCGATATCAGGCGCTTATGCCCTGCTGGAGCAGATAACCGTGCCCGTCTGCGTGGTGTCAAACGGCACCGTGCCGAAAATGCAGCATTCGCTGGGCCTGACGAAGATGCGCCCCTTTTTTGATGACCGGTTGTATAGCGGCTACGATATCAACAGCTGGAAACCGGATCCGGACCTGATGGTCTACGCGGCGAAACAGATGGGTGTCCCCCTGGAGAACTGCATTCTGGTGGATGACTCCGAAGCGGGCGCTAACGCCGGCGTTGCCGCGGGTATCCCGGTATTCTATTACTGTGCGGATGCCCATAATAAGCCGATTGACCATCCGCTGGTGACCGCGTTTGATGATATGGCACAGCTCCCGGGACTGTGGAAGGCGCGCGACTGGGATCTGACGAAGTAACCGCGCACAAACGGGGCCTGCGCCTGATTTATCGCTACGGGTGACGGTCTTCGTCGTCACCCGTCTCAGTCTGGCGTATTGCTGCCTTCGCTGTCATCCGTTAACAGCTTATCCAGCTGGTCGCCGCCGATATGGCGGAAATCCTGCCCCTTCACAAAGTAAAAGATGATTTCGCAGATATTCTGGCAGCGGTCGCCGATGCGCTCGATGGCACGCGCGCAGAACAGCGCGGTGAGTACGCTAGGAATGGTGCGCGGATCCTCCATCATATAGGTCATTAGCTGTCGCACGATACCTTCATATTCCTGGTCAACCTTTTTGTCTTCGCGATAAATTTCGACGGCGGCATTAAGATCCATACGCGCGAAGGCATCCAGTACATCGTGTAGCATCTGAATAGTGTGGTGGCCCAGTGACTCCAGGCTCACCAGCAGCGACTGATGCTGCTGACCAAACTTTTCCAGGGCGGTACGGCAGATTTTATCCGCCACGTCGCCGATGCGTTCCAGCTCGGAAATGGTTTTGATGATCGCCATCACCAGCCGTAAATCACTGGCGGTGGGCTGACGCCGGGCAATGATCCGCACACAGGCTTCGTCAATCGACACTTCCATCATGTTGACCTGCTGATCGCCCGCAATGACCTGCTTCGCCAGCTCGCCATCCTGGTTATGCATTGCGGTGATAGCATCGGTAAGCTGCTGCTCTACCAGCCCGCCCATGGTCATCACCTGGGTACGGATATGCTCCAGCTCGGCGTTGAACTGCCCGGAGATATGTTTATTGAGGTTAAGGCTGTCCATCGTGTTCTCCCGTCGATCAACCGTAGCGGCCGGTAATGTAGTCTTCAGTCTGCTTCTGGTGCGGTTTGGTGAACAGCGTGTCGGTATCGCTGAACTCAATAAGCTCGCCCAGGTACATAAAGGCGGTGTGATCGGAGCAGCGCGCCGCCTGCTGCATATTGTGCGTGACAATCACCAGGGTGTAATCCTGCTTCAGCTCGGTGATCAGCTCTTCGATACGGCCTGTGGAAATCGGGTCCAGCGCCGAGCAGGGTTCATCCAGCAGCAGCACCTCCGGGCGAATGGCAATGCCGCGCGCAATACAGAGCCGCTGCTGCTGCCCGCCGGACAGGCTGTAGCCGCTCTGATGTAGCTTATCTTTGGTTTCCATCCACAGTGCAGCTTTGGTCAGCGCCCATTGTACCCGCTCGTCCATATCGGCACGCGAGAGTTTTTCAAACAGGCGTACACCAAACGCGATGTTTTCGTAAATCGACATCGGGAACGGCGTCGGCTTCTGAAAGACCATCCCCACCCGTGCGCGCAGCAGGGCGATATCCTGGCTGGCGGTCAGGATATTCTCGCCGTCGAGCAGGATTTCACCCTCCGCGCGCTGCTCCGGGTAGAGCGCAAACATCTTGTTGAAGGTGCGCAGCAGCGTGGATTTCCCACAGCCCGACGGACCGATAAAAGCGGTTACCTGATTTCTGGCAATATCCAGGTTGATATTCTTCAGTGCATGGAATTTTCCATACCAGAAGTTCATATTTCGCACCTGAATCATATTACTGGAGGAGTTGTCAGCCATTGTTCGTCTCGCATGGTTCATGCCGCCGCAGCCGCACGCTTAATTAATGTTTGCCCCTGGCGAAAACCACGCGCGCCAGAATATTCAGCAGAAGGACGCAAAGCGTAATTAACAGTACGCCCGCCCAGGCCAGGCTCTGCCACTCCGCGAACGGACTCATGGCGAATTTAAAGATCGTCACCGGCAGGTTTGCCAGCGGCTGCATCATATCGGTGCTCCAGAACTGGTTGGAGAGCGAGGTAAACAGCAGCGGCGCGGTCTCCCCGGCAATACGGGCAATCGCCAGCAGCACGCCGGTAAGAATGCCGGAAACCGAGGCTTTGAGGGTAATCGCCGAGATCATCTTCCATTTGGGCGTGCCCAGCGCATAGGCCGCTTCGCGCAGGCTGTCCGGCACCAGCCGGAGCATGTTTTCCGTCGTGCGAATGACAATCGGGATCTGCAGCAGCGCCAGCGCTACCACGCCCGCCAGGCCGGAAAAGTGCTGCATCCGCGCCACCACCAGCGTGTAGACAAACAGGCCGACCACGATGGAGGGCGCGGAGAGCAGAATATCGTTAATAAAGCGGATAACCTCCGCCAGCCAGGATTTACGGCCATATTCCGCCAGGTAGATCCCGGCCATGATCCCCAGCGGCGTACCCACTACCGTCGACCAGAGGATCAGCAGTCCGCTGCCAGCGATGGCGTTCGCCAGGCCCCCCCCGGCCGTGTTTGGCGGCGGGGTATTTTCGGTAAACAGCGACAGCGTCAGGCCATCCATACCGCGCGTAACGGTGGCAAACAGGATCCACACCAGCCAGAAGAGGCCAAACGCCATCGTCATCAGCGAAAGCGTCAGCGCGATGCGGTTTTTCAGCCGTCGCCAGGCCTGCATTTTGCGACGTGAGGCCGCTATCGCGGCAGGCGTATGCATATCCAGCGCGGTCATGAGCGCCCTCCTTCACTTTTCGCCAGCCGCAGGATCATCAGCTTCGAGCAGGCCAGCACGATAAAGGTAATCACAAAGAGAATCAGCCCCAGCTCCATCAACGCGGCGGTATGCACGCCCGATTCTGCTTCGGCAAACTCGTTCGCCAGCGCCGAGGTAATGCTGTTGCCCGGCATAAACAGCGACGGGCTGTCGAGCTGGTAGGTATTGCCGATGATAAAGGTCACCGCCATGGTTTCACCGAGCGCCCGCCCGAGGCCAAGCATCACCCCGCCGATCACGCCATTTTTAGTAAACGGCAGCACCACGCGCCAGATAACTTCCCAGGTGGTGCAGCCAATGCCGTAGGCGGATTCCTTCATCATCACCGGCGTCTGTTCGAAGACGTCGCGCATGACCGACGCGATATAGGGAATGATCATAATGGCGAGAATAATCCCGGCGGCCAGAATGCCGATGCCGAAGGCCGGGCCGGAGAAGAGCGCGCCGACGATGGGAATATTCGCCATCAGTTCGCCGAGCGGCGTCTGGAACCAGGTGGCAAACAGCGGGGCAAAGATAAATAGCCCCCACATTCCATAGACGATGCTCGGTATCGCGGCAAGCAATTCAATGGCCACGCCAAGCGGACGACGCATCCAGTTGGGCGCCAGCTCGGTCAGGAACAGGGCGATACCGAAGCTGACCGGTACGGCAATGATCAGCGCAATAAGTGAAGTGACGACGGTGCCATAAATCGGCACCAGCGCACCAAACTGTTCGTTGGGCGCATCCCAGGTTTTGGTCCATAAAAATGCAAAGCCAAACTTCTGGATACTCGGCCAGGAGGAGAAAATAAGCGAGACGATAATGCCGCCCAGCAGCAACAGCACAATCAGCGCCGCCAGCCTGACCAGCGCGCTGAAGATAATATCGCCCCGCCTGCCGGGAGGCCTGAATGTCGGCGTGGTTGCAGCCATAGCGTTCTCAGTAAGTTAGTGTTGGCGCGGCCCTGGGATCGCCCCATACGGGATCAGTCAGCGTGCCCCTTAACTAAAAGAGGGCCTTTCCTGAGCTGTCTTTAACATTGGTTTTCCATGCGGCACGGACCTGTTCAACGACCGCATCCGGCAGCGGCGCATAGTCCAGGCTGGTGGTGGTTTTGCTGCCGTTTTTGTAAGCCCAGTCGAAGAATTTCAGTACGGCTGCGCCCTTGTCGGCGCTATCCTGCGTTTTATGCAGCAAAATGAAGGTGGTGGAGGTGATCGGCCAGGCATTTTCGCCCTTCTGAAACGTCAGATCCTGAGCAAAAGAGCGCTGCCAGTCTGCGCCTTTCGCCGCATTGCTGAAGCTCTGCTCGCCGGGTTCAACCGCTTTGCCATCGGCATCCTGCAGTTTGGTCCAGGCCAGGCCATTTTGTTTCGCATAGGCATACTCGACGTAGCCAATTGAGCCTGGCAGCCGCTGAACAAAGGCGGCAACGCCGTCGTTACCCTTACCGCCCAGGCCAACCGGCCAGTTTACGGTATTACCCTTGCCCACTTTGCTGTTCCAGTCGCTGTTTACCTTTGCCAGGTAGCTGGTAAAGACGAATGAGGTGCCGGAGCCGTCGGCGCGGCGCACCACGTTGATATTGCTGTCGGGCAGTTTAACGCCAGGGTTCAGGCGGCTAATAGCCGGGTCATTCCACTTTTTGACGGTGCCCAGATAGATATCGCCAACGGTTTTACCGTCCAGCGTCAGCTGGCCGGATTTCACCCCGGGCAGATTAACGGCCAGTACCACGCCGCCAATCACGGCAGGAAACTGGAACAGGCCATTTTTTTGCAGATCGTCGTCTTTCATGGGTGCGTCAGACGCGCCAAAGTCGACGGTTTTCGCGATGATTTGCTTTACGCCGCCGGAGGATCCGATGCCCTGATAGTTAACCTGCGCGCCCGTCGCCGTGTTGTACTCTGCGGCCCATTTGTTATACACCGGCGCCGGGAAGGTGCCGCCCGCGCCGGTCAGATTGGTGGCCGCCATGACGGAAAGGGTGCTGAGTGAAAGGGTTACTGCGACGCATTGCGTCAGGGTTTTGCGTACCAGTGTCATATTCCCTCCGGGGGATTAAAAGTCAGACTACACGCGGTCTTAATCTCAGTATTTTTTGCTGCTGGAGGGAAAATAGGACATTTTGATGACAGTAACATGTACGCAATATGACATTTTTATGACATGGGAAATAACCGGATCCCAGGCAGCCGGGCATAAAAAAACTCAGCGCGGGGTTATTCCACGCTGAGTTATCGGACCGGCAGAGGCGTTACGCTGAATTGTTGCGCGGATTACCGCTGCACGTACCCTGGCGCTCTATTTGGAAAAAGCGACGCCGCATCAGAAGTCGTAGCCGACGGTCGCCATAATGGTACGCTCAGCGCCCCAGTAGCAGTAACCGGTACCATAACAGGCGGAGACGTAGTCACGGTCGGTCAGGTTATTGGCGTTAACCTGCACGAAAGCGCCTTTCAGACTGCTATTCCAGGCGCCCAGATCGGCACGCACTGACGCGTCAAACAGCGTGACGGAGGGCAGGCGCGTGGTATTTTCATTATCTGCCCACTGCTTGCCAATATAGCGCACGCCCGCGCCGACGCTCAGTCCATAGTCAAACTGGTATTTAGCCCAGGCCGACGCCATGGAATTTGGCGTGACGTAAGGGGTATGTCCGTCGTTGCCGTCCACGGAGTCCTTATAGCGCACGTGGTTCAGCGTATAGCTGGCAAGGGTGCTCAGGCGTGGCGTGAGCTGGTTGTGTGCTTCCAGCTCCAGCCCCTGCGAATGCACTTTTCCGGCCGGATCGTAGTAGGAGCCCACCACCACGCGGTTGCCGACATCCTTCTGCGTTAAATCATAAACGGCGATGGAGTAGAGATCGGAGGTACCCACCGGCTGATACTTCACGCCGGCCTCATACTGCTCAGAGGTCGTTGGCTTGAGCAGGTTGCCGTCCCGACCGGAGAGGGACTGCGGCGTAATGGCCTGGCTGTAGCTGGCGTAAGGCGAAATGCCGTTATCGAAGGCATAGAGCAGGGCCGCGCGACCGCCAATATGGTCATCCTGACGACGGTATTTGCTGTCGTAAGCATAGTTTTCCGTCTGCGAGACGATGCGATCGTAGCGACCGGACAGGTCCAGATGCCACTTATTCCACTCCATTTCATCCTGCAGATAGACCCCAGTCTGGTAGTAACGGCGCTGCGACTTGCTGAAGGTGTAGTCCGGGTTAAGCCCCACAGCCCGACCGGTAACGGCATTTAGCTGGCTGGCGTAGCCGCTGGCGTCGCTCAGATCATTTTTATACTGATGATACTCCGCGCCCAGCACTACCTTGTGGTCAACCTCGCCGGTGGCGAAGTCTGCTTCCAGCTGGTTGTCGATGGCAAAGGCATCCAGCGAGGAACGGGAGCCGGAGTAGTAGCGATTCAGCAGGTCAGGATTGGCGGTGTCCCAGCCAATCTGATACACCTGATCGAGATCGACATTTGAGTGCGAGTAGCTGGCATTCGAGCGGAATGCCCAGGTATCGTTAAAGCGATGCGAGAATTCGGCGCTGTAGATTTGCTCATTGCGCTTGAACTGATCCAGCGAACTGTCGCCGTCATAGAAGCCGGTGCTCAGCTTACGGCCATTATGTTCGGTGATGCTGCCGTCACCCGGCACCGCGCTGTGGTAGCCACCGGAGGGATCTTTTTGCAGATAGGCGCGCAGCAGCAGTGAGGTATCTTCATCCGGCTGCCACAGCAGGGACGGGGAAATAGCATATTTCTCTTCGCGGGTATGATCATACTGGGTATCGCTGTTGCGGGTAATACCCGTCAGGCGAAACGCCCACTGATCGTTAATCGCGTCGGTGTAATCAAAGGCCGCGCCGTTGGTGCTGTTGGTGCCGGTGAACAGGCGAAAATGGCCCTGCGGGGCAAACTGCGGGCGCTTAGAGGTTTCCATCACCAGCCCGCCCGGTACGGTCTGACCGTAAAGTGCGGAAGACGGTCCCTTAATAACGTCGATACGCTCAAGGAACCAGGGATCGACCTGCAGCACGTTGTAGCTGCCCGGATCGCTCATCAGGCGCAGACCATCAAGGAAGATGTTGTCCACGTCGCCGCCGTGGAAGCCGCGCAGCGAAACCGTATCGTAGCGCGTGGCCGCCCCCGCGAAGTTGGTAAAGGCCCCGGCGGTATAGTTCAGCGCCTGATTGACGTCCATCGCGCCCTGATCTTCCATCTGCTGGCGGGTCACCACGGAAACCGACTGGCCGGTGGTTAGCAGTGGGCGATCGGTTTTGGTGGCGCCACTGCTGGTTTTCGCCGTATAGCCTTCGGTCGGCGAAGTGGCTGTTTCGACAGGCTGCGCGGTAACGACCAGGGTATCGGCGGCCCAGGTGAGAGCTGGTGTGCAAAGTGCGACAGAACAGAGCAGAACGGAACGCTTCAGGATAAAAGGCATTCTCATTATCAATCCCTTAAAAAAGTAGGCTTATCGCTCCCGCCTCGCAGGAGTGCATCGGAAAGACGCGCGTTAAAGAGATGTAAGAATATGTGTAATCTCAATGAGAATTATTATCTTTCCGATTCAACATTTCAAGCGTTGATTTCTCTAATAGTTTCTGATTAATAGTGTGGGGATATTGGTGGGTGGCTCTGATTCGGCTGCGCGACCCCCTGCCCGGGCCACGCATTAATGAAGTGCACACATCTCCTGCGCCAGTTTAGTTATTTTACCTTCTCTGAAGAGCGTGCTTGCACAGCTGGCAGACGGATGAGCATGCATCGTACCCACGTTTGTCAGGATCGCCACCGCACAATCTGTTTTTTCATACCACCATACGCTTGCACTAAAACCCAGCACATTGCCGCCA
Source organism: Erwinia sp. PPS120 (assembly GCF_047918655.1). GTDB lineage: Bacteria > Pseudomonadota > Gammaproteobacteria > Enterobacterales > Enterobacteriaceae > Erwinia > Erwinia tasmaniensis_A. The sequence continues at coordinate 39,504 of NZ_JBLREF010000002.1, forward strand.
TGGCCTGAAGCCATGCCGAGAGTCGTATTCATTCTGAACAGGCTCAGCCCCATTTGCGCACCGTCAGCCGGGATCCAGTTCTGCATTTCATTCAAACTCGCTGCGTTAAGTAACTGTCCATTTTTGAGCGCCAGAATAAACGTTAGCACATCCTGTGACGTGGAAATGATCCCTCCGGCGGCCCATTCGACGGTAAGGTTAGTCGCAGACACATTGAGGAGGTTTTTATTTTCTCGCTTAAAACAATCTGCAAAGCCTGCTTTTTTTATAAAAGAATCGTCCGCCCGGTGGAATTTGCCGGACATACCCTGAGAATCGGTCTGAGGATCAAAGACCATAAAAGTATTCGCCAGCGCAAGCCTGTTGAAAATCCGGGTTGCCAGGACCTCCCGCAATCCTTGCAAAGTGATGCGCTCGATTAACAGCCCCAGCAGGGTGAAATGGGTATTTGAATAATGAAATGCCTCCCCAGGCCGACATAAGGGGGCTATCCCCCGTATGTATGCCAGATTTTCATCAGGTTGCCATATTTTGGTCGGATCCAGACTTTTTCCACGCGCCGCGTGAATCCAGGAAGGTTCATTTTCCCAGCTGGGTATACCGGCGCGATGTGACAGCAGTTGCCTGAGAGTAACCTTATCTGCATTGGCAATGCCTGCAAGGCAGGCTTTTTCCAGCCAGCGAGACAGCGGGGCATCGAGCGTCAGTAAACCCTCCTCCGTTAACTGAAGTATGATCACCGCAATGAACACTTTGGTTATGCTTCCAATACCAAAACGGGTCTCCGGCGTGATGTTCACCTCACGGGTCATATCAGCATAGCCCGCAGTACCCTGCCAGATAATATTATTGCCTTTACCGACGGCCACGGCGATCCCGGGGAAATCCTCTGCGGTTATCCGGTTAAGCAACGTTTGCAGCCGGGTTTCAGATAACGTCATCTTAATGCTTTCCTTTATCCAGATATAACCTCATCTCGGCGTCAGGCACCATTCCACCGCCTGTTGCCCAGACAAGATGCGTCGCCCGGCGCATCATCGCAGGCGTTAGCCCGTGTAGATGCTGGTAGTCGGGGCTGGCCGAGACGCGCCACGGACCCGCCATACCCGCCAGCGCAGAGGGTTCAAACTGAATGTTTTCAGTGCGATCCAGCGTCGCCAGCAGGTCATACATCGTCCGATCGCTCAGCGTATAGCAGCCGTCTGTTAACGGCAGCATGGCTCTGCCAACAAATCCCGACGCGCGGCCAACGGCAAGCCCGTCCGCCGCGGTTTTGTTATCGATCCCGATATCCTGTACGGAGACAGCATCATGCAGGCCTGTGCTCATGCCGAGCGTCATGCAGGGAGAATGGTTAGGCTCAGCAAAAAAGCAGTGAACATTATCGCCAAATACCAGCTTCAGACCAAAGGCGACTCCACCCGGCCCGCCGCCTACGCCGCAGGGAAGATAAACAAAAAGGGGATGCTGCGTATCAACGGTTATCCCCTTCTGCTGCATCTGACGGTGTAATCTCAGCCCGGCCACGGCATAACCCAAAAACAGCGTTCGGGAATTCTCATCATCAATAAAGAAGCAGGCAGGATCGGCTTCCGCTGCGCGTCGCCCCTGCGCAACGGCCATGCCGTAGACCTCGGCGTATTCAATGACCTCTACCCCATGCGCGCGCCTTGATTAACCCGGAAATGGGCAGGTGACTGTCTTTTTTGAGCCATAGCGCCCCGCTTATGGCTGCGCGCTCTTGCAGTTTTTCCTGCATCCGCGGGATGGCGATCATGTCGGACTCAATCATTCCGCCAGCCGGTGCCGTTTCCGGGAAAGCCTGAGCAATAAACGGCGCGAAGCGCTGTAGCCTGCGTTCTGCATCTTCAGCCTCTTCCCGCGTGAGGCCGACCTGTTGGAGCCCTTCACTGACCGGTTTTACGCCATGATTAAACCAGGTGACCTCACGCAGGGATTTAAGGTCGTTAACCACCGGTGTTGCATTGAGTTGGGCAGTGATGTCTGACATGTTCGTCTCCTTCAGGGTCGCGTTCGCGCATCGGACAGGGATATCAATCGGCTGTGCTTTTTGCGCCCGTGGCTCCCTCTTCCCTGCCGTTACGTCACCGGCATAGCCAGGCTGCGGCGCTGACGCTCGCGCAGAAATGCCCGAACCAGCCACAGCCAGAGCAGGCCGCAGACCAGATTAAACAGGCTGAACCACGCGCTGCCTCCGCTGAAGTAAGCCGCTTTAGCAGCCTCAATCCCCAGCGCAAAGACCACGATGCTCGCCATCCCTAACATCGCTGCCACGCTACCTTTCCCGGCACTGCTGGAAAACAGCGTCAGCCGGTAAAGCCCGGCATTAACCAGCCCGGTGCCAAAGCCGTAAAGGCTCAGTCCGGCGGTCAGCCACAGATAGCTGTGAGTATTGATCGCCGTGCTGATGGCCGCAATTGCCAGGCCAGCAAGGATCGGCCAGGCCCCCAGCCGCAAAGGCTGCTCAATGGGAAGGCGGCTGGCGAGGCGACCCAGCGTCAGGTTACCGGCGATCATCGCCACGAAGACCGGCAGCTGGAGCAGCGCATAATCCATCCGGCTTAGCCCTTCGTCATGGATCAGGATAACCGGCGACAACGCGACCCAGGCGAGGCAGGGAATGGTCACCAGACCAATCGCCAGCGAACCGCCCATCACCTGGCGGTTCTTCAGCAGCGCGTAATAGCCTGCCGCGAGCGATTTGACTGACAGCGAGGCATCTCTGTCGCCCGAGGTTTCAGGCATGGTTCGCCACAGCCCTACCAGCGCCACGGCGGTCACGCCGCCAAATAGCCAGAACATTGTGCGCCAGTCGCTGAAGGAGAGAAATGCCGCCCCGGCCAGCGGGCCGGCCAGGGGCGCCAGCAGCGCCACGTTAGCCATCAGCGCCATGATCTTCACGCTGAGTGATTCATCGAATGCTTCCTGAATGGTCGCGTAACCCACCGCTCCGATAAAGCACAGGCTTATTCCCTGCAGAAAGCGCAGCAGAACAAACTGCTCGATGCTTTGCACCCAGTGGGTCGCCATGCAGGTGAGCATGAAAAAGGCAACGCCGGAGAGCAGCACCGGACGACGGCCCAACCTGTCAGAAAGCGGCCCGAGCAGCCACTGCAGGACGATGCCGCCGATCAGGTAAGCCGTCAGCGAGGCGGAGACCCATTCCGGCCCGACGTGAAACTCGCTGGTAACCAGCAGCATGCCAGGCTGGATCATGTCGTGCGCGATATAGGTGGCAAACTCGAACAGCACCAGCGACAGTGGAAAAATCAAATGTCGGCGGGTGAGGCGCGACACGGGTGTAAAAAGAGACATTGCGGTTCCTTCCCCGAAACAGAACGATAAAAAACGCGGCCACCGAAGCGACCGCGCCAACATACACCACTTTTTTAGCAGGCAGAGTAAAATATCTGCACAGCGGGGCGTAATACCGCCCACGTTGTGGCGTACCCGACTACGCCATGCACTGTTTGAACCGCTGTTTAGCGCCAGCGGGCAATCGGATTATCCAGCGTCCCGGCAAATTTCAGGTTCTCCGCCGGGTCAGTCAGGTTAATCATCTGCTGATTGTTGGCCAGCTGCAGGCGGTTCAGGCAGGAGCGGGTGAACGCGGGGGCGAACAGGTCGTAACGGGCAAACTTACTGGCAAACTGCGGATGCGCCTGCTGATACTCTTTTACGCAGTCGGCGACGGCCTGCCAGAATTTATCTTCCGGCAGCGTACCGGACTGGTGCAGGATGGCGCTGATAAAGCGGAAAATGCAGTCAAATACGTCAGTGAATATCGACAGCAGCTTGAGGTTTTCCGGCACGTCCACCGCCAGGCGCTGGACCTTCTCCGGCAGTACCGCATCCGGGTTCATGACGGCGATCTCTTCACCAATGTCCTTCATATAGGCGCTAACGGGGATGTTATTCTCCAGCAGCAGGATCAGGTTTTCACCGTGAGGCATAAAGACCAGGTCATACTGATAGAAGCAGTGCAGCAGTGGGCTGAGGTAGCAGGTCAGATAGCGCGCTACCCAGCGTTCTGCTGACAGGCCGGAATCAGCGATCAGCGCGGGCAGCAGCGGCTGCTGGTGTTGGTCAACGTGCAGGAAGGAGGCCATGGTCATCAGCCGCTGACCCGGTTGCAGACTGGCGACCGGGTTGTCCCGCCACAGGGCTGCGAACATTTTCTTATAGGCCGAGTCACCCTTAATGGCGTTTTCATAGTAGCGATTGTGGTAACCCACGGCTGCTACCTCGCGCAGAATGCGGAAGTCACAGCGCTGTAGCCAGGCATCCTTCGCCACCAGCTCTTCCAGCCATTCATTAATCGCCGGCGTGGTAGCCATATAGTAAGGCGACAGGCCGCGCATAAAGCCCATATTGAGCACCGATAAGGCGGTTTTCACATAGCGCTTAGTGGGCTGACTGCGGTTAAAGAAGGTGCGAATGGATTGCTGGGCCTGATACTGGTCATCGCCGGTGCCGAGGTAAACTATATCGTAACTGGCGATATCCGCTGCAAAGACGGTCAGCAGTTTGTTCTGCCACTGCCAGGGGTGAACCGGCATAAAAATATAGTCATCGATCGGCAGCGCTTTCTCTGTCAGAAGCGCGTTGAAGTGGTCCAGAGTTGACTGACCCAGCTCGTCACGCATCAGCTGCTCGTATTCCAGGCTGCTGATGCTGGAAAAGTGCGCGTTGCGCAAATGCACGGCCACCCAGACGAGGTTGACTGGCGTGGCGGCTTCCGGCGCGAACGCCAGATAGTCGCGAGCGTCAAAGCCGATGCGGCCATTGTTAGCAACAAAGCAGGGATGGCCTTCGGTCATGGCGGCCTCTACGGTCTGGAAATCCGCGTTGACCAGCGCCTGGCTGTCCGGGTTGTTCTTCTGCAACTTGTAGACGCTGCTGCACAGCGTGCTGCTGATCTCTTCCATATAGGTCGCCAGTAGCGCCTGCGGAATGTTTATCTGCTGATTGAATTCAACAATGAACTGCAGGGCATCCAGCGTAAGAGGATGGCCGTTCTCCTGTTTGATCAGCGAATCAGCCGCAATTTCCCAGTGATCCAGCGCCAGGCGCTGTGCCTCAAACAGGTATTGCGCTTCGCCACCCGGCACGGCAAGTACGTAACGCCCCTCGCTGGTTTCGACTGGCGTTACGATTTTTTCATGGGCAAATTCGGCAATCGCTTTGCGGATAAGCAGACGGTTAGCCTGCGCCCAGTTGTTACCTGACAGATGGGTTCCGGTCAGTAACGGCGTGATATTATTCATATTCAGCGACTCCCTCGTTAAGGCTTGTTGATAATCTTCGCGCTGGCAGAAGGCCAGCCAGGCCGTTTTATGGCCCATATCAATGGTGTGCTGGTAGCGAAAGCCCGCGCGCTTGTTGAGTGGATGAATTTTGTTATTGCGAACATCCGGCTCGACCACCACGCGGCCCACCCCGGGCTGGCTGAACATGTAGTCCATCACCACGGTGAAAACCTGCCAGCTGAACTGCTTAACCGGCCTGCTGGCGGGCGCAATCAGGATATGCATCCCGTAATCATCGGGCTGTGCGGAGTAGAACTTACCGACCTCGTCCTCGCTGGCACGGTAAAATTCCATCAGGAACACCGGATCCTCATCGCAGCAGCCAATGAGCGCGGCCTGCGGATGGGTGGCCGTCAGCTGTTTGTAAAAGGCCGCAACCTGTTCAAGGCTGTCGTGTTGCATCCCCCAAAAGCGGGCATAGTCGCGGGTGACCCAGTCGTGAATGCGTGAAGCATCTTCGGCGCGCAGCGGCCGGAGCGTGAAATGACCCGCCGGACGGGCGGTACTGAAAAGTGGGTTCTGAGACATATCAACGTTCCGATTGTGCCGGGAAGGTCTGGAAAGCAATCTGCCGTTCAATGGGATAGATTTCCCGACCGGTCAGCTCGCGCAGTAAGACGGAATTGCGGTAGCAGGCCATCCCCAAATCTGGCGTGACAAAGCCGTGCGTATGCAGCTCGGCGTTCTGCACGAAGACCTGATTATGGTTATCGATGCTGTAATTACGCTGGACGTCGTAGCGGCCTTTCTCATCCCAGCGCAGTCGCTGCGCTATCCCCTCAATAAACATCGGCGGGCGATACTGGTAGCCCGTGGCCATGACGACCCCTTCGCTACGGCGGGTAAAGGCGCGATCCTGCTCCTGCTGATGCAGCGAAAGCTCGAATTCGCCTTCCGGCAGCCAGCGCATATCGGTTAGCCCGGAATGGGTAAAGAGATTAACGTCCAGCCTGCCATCAAGCTGCTTAACGTACATCAGGTCATAGATGTCGTTGATCAGGCTGCTGTTAATGCCTTTATAAAGGTTTTTATGGCGCGCGTTGAGCTCGTCCCGTTTTGCTGGCGACAGGCTGTGGAAGTAGTCAATCCACTCCGGCGAGGTCATTTCCAGCGTCAGCTTGGTGTACTCCAGCGGATAGAAGCGTGGTGCACGGGTGATCCAGTTCAGCTGATAGCCAAAGCGGTCGATCTCCGTCAGCAGGTCGTAATAGATTTCAGCCGCGCTCTGTCCGCTGCCCAATACGGTGATCGAACGCTTTTTCTGGAGCTGCTCTTTATTTTTGAGGTAGTCGCTTGAGTGGGTGAAACGGTCACGATGCGGACGACTACACTCCGGCATCCACGCGCTGGGGCCGGTGCCCAGTATCAGGTGGCGCGCCAGCCATTCCTGCTGTTTGCCGCTGACCGTATCAACGGCTCGTACGCAATAGCATTGCCGCGCATCATCGTAGCTAACGTAATCCACCCGCGTATTCCAGCGCAGGTTACTCAGCTGAGAGCAGGCCCACTGGCAGTACTGATTGTACTCTTTACGCATCAGGAAAAAGTCTTCACGAATGTAAAAAGAGTACAGTTTGCCCTTCTGCTTCATATAGTTAAGCAGGCTGTAAGGACTGGTAGGATCGGCGAGCGTCACCAGATCGGCCATAAATGGCGTTTGCAAATGCGCACTCTCCAGCATCATACCGGTGTGCCAGTCAAAGCCGGGGTTTTGATCGAGGAAGACGCCGCTCAGCCCCTCAACCGGCTCGCTCAGACAGGCCAGACCAAGGTTAAAGGGACCAATACCAATGCCGATAAAATCATAGAGAGTGTTATTCATAACGGAGTTCTCACTGGTTAGCCGCATTCAGCGCAGCGTCCCGCGCCCGCTCACGGCCATAATGCACAATCAGCGCAATGACATCTTCGATGTCAGCCGCCGTGGTGGTGGGATTTAAAAGCGTAATTTTCAGATACTGACGACCCGCAACCCGGGTGCCGGCGATCACCGCATTGCCGGAGCGGAACAGCGCCTTACGGATGCTGGCATTGATCTCATCAAGCTGAGCGTCGGCCATGCCGGGACGGGGCACGTAGCGAAACACCTGCGTTGTCAGTTCCGGCGCATGAAGAACCTCTACGCAGGGATGGGCGCTCAGTAGCTGGTGCGCTTTTTGCGTCAGGGTCAGAATGCGATCAAAAGCCTCACCCAGCGCGGATGGCCCCATAATGCGCAGCGTCAGCCACATTTTCAGAGCGTCAAAACGTCGGGTGGTCTGAATACTTTTATTGACCAGGTTTGGTGTGCCTTCCTGCTGCGCGCTAAGCGGGTTGAGGTAATCGGCATGGTGCGTAACGTGACTCAGGTGCTGCTTATCGCGCACAAAGAACGCGCCGCAGCTGACGGTCTGGAAGAACGACTTGTGGTAGTCCACGGTCACGGAATGGGCTTTTTCGATGCCGGAAAGCCGCTGGCGGTGGTTTTCCGACGCCAGCAGGCCGCAGCCGTATGCGGCATCAACGTGCATCCACAAACCGTAGTGCTCAGAAAGTCTGGCGATATCCTCAAGCGGGTCGATGCTGCCAAAGTCGGTGGTGCCGCTGGTGGCGACGATGGCGACAGGGATCAGTCCCGCCTGCTGGCAGCGCTGAATTTCCTGCTCCAGCTGTACGGCATCCATGCGGTAATGTTCATCATGATCCACCGCAATAACGGCATCGTAGCCCAGCCCCAGAATCGCCATCGATTTCTGAATGCTGAAATGGCTCAGTTTTGAGGTGAAAACGCGCCACTTAACCGCATCCGGCGGCAATCCCTGATGCTTAATCAGGTGGCCGGGATGATGTGCCGCACACCAGCTGTCTCGCGCCAGCAGCATCGCCATCAGATTGGACTGGGTGCCGCCGCTGGTGAAGATCCCATCCGCGGTGGACGGCAGGCCAATCCGGCCCAGCGTCCAGTCAATGACCTTCTGCTCAATCAGCGTACCGCCTGCGCTCTGATCCCAGGTATCCACCGAGCTGTTTACCGCCGCCATAATCTGCTCGGCCAGCAGTGAAGGAAGCACAACCGGGCAGTTGAGGTGCGCCACGTATTTGGGATGGTGGAACCAGACGGCATCGCGCAGGTAGAGGTGCTTTAGCTCCTCCAGCGCTGCATCGTTGCTGCCCAGCGGCCGGTCGAGATCGACATCGCTGAATTCCGCAGCAAGCTCGTGGGGCAGAATACCGCTGAACGGTTTTTCGATACCTTTCAGCGTACGGGTCATCAGCGCCAGCACCTCCTGCGTCTGCTGCGCCCAGGCCGACAGCTGCTGATCATTAAAAATATAATTCTGAGGATCGGTAGCGCTATGAGGCAGGTGCAGGCGAGGCACTGCCTGAGTTTGCGAACGTAAGACCATATTCTGTTCCTTTATTGAAGACATAAAAGGCCCTGCCGCCATCTGAAAATGGCAGCGTTAAACGCCTGGCGACGAGTCGCGAGTGTTGATTTATCCGTATCTGACAGGAAAGCTGAAGCGCCACGATCCACCACGCCAGTTTTTCTATCTGTAAAAGATAAAGAAACGACATTTTGTGTGGCTTTAGCGCGCAATCCTGCTATTTGTTATTGAGAATAGTATTATAAATAATAATCATTATCATTCAATAGTATTAATGAGACAAATTTGTTATAAGTGTTGTTAATGATATAAATGTGATTTGAATCACAAAAACGGAGTGACCTTTAGGGTTTTGGCATGAAACAAAATCCCTTCGGGAAATGCGGCAACAGGCGGACGCGGGACATAAGGGGGAGCGCTGTCTGTGAAGCGATAAAGGGAGGGGATAAATGCCGCCCGATGGAACCTTTGCCTTTTGTCGCCCACTTAGTGCTCATACTTTGTCCAACTAAGGAATGAGTTATGCGCCTTTCTGGTTTTTCATCACAAAATCTGACGACGCCGCACAACAGGAATCCTGGTAATGAGGGAGTGAGCACCCCGTTACAAGGCGCATCACCCCGTCTGGCTGGAAACGGCTTTTCCGTTGTGTCGCGTCTGCCGTTAAGCGGCGATGGTTCCTCACTCGCGACGGGCGAGAAAACGGACAGCGAAGCAGGAACGGCGCTTCCGTCGCAGAGCAATCCGTCCATCGATTCCCTGCTACAACAGATACTGGCGTTAATCACGGGCAGCCTGTCTGGCGATGGCGCGTCAGCTTCATCCACATCCGACAGCAGTGCTGAAGAAAATCCGCTGTTTAGCAGCCAGGATGGGCAGATGTCCTTTGCGCAGGCGACCACCACGCTTGGCCGCCACGAAGATTTGCTCAAAAAACCGCTTGACCGTGAGGGGCTGGAAAAACTTCGCGACGACCCGCAAACCCCCTCCGATGCGAAACAGGCGCTGAGTACGATACTGGATAATCCGGAGATGTATGCGGCGCTCGATCAGGCTAAAAATGGAAAATCCGACGGTAAAATTAGCGCGAAAGATATTCAAACGGTGCAGCAAAATCCGCAGATAAGATGCTATGCCGATGCCAAAGCTGAAGACTACACACACAACTATGTTCCCTCTGATGCCGAGCCGGGTTCCGCCTCGCGGGAGATGAGCGCAAATGATGCGATGCGTGAGCTCTATCTCTATTCAGAAAGCCTGCCGAAGAGAATCAATCAGGAAACGCTGCAAAAAATCGCCGATGGCTCGCAGGATATGGGCAAATGTCCGCCTCAGGTCGCCGCCGCCGCGAAGTTCTTTACCGATCATCCCGATCAATGGCAGCAGCTAACCAAAAAGGATGACCCGTCCGCCAGCGTCTCACGGGACCGTTTATGTGACCTTGCGTCTTACAATGTCGCGCTCTCTCCTCAGGAGCATAACGCACTGGAAACGGTTAAAAATAACGAAGACATTTTCTTTAAGGGCGGCGGAATTAAGAAAGACAAGCTGGTGGATATTGCCAACGACTCCAGCAACAGCCAGGAGGTGCGCGATGCGGCAAATCTGCTCAGCCAGCCTAACTCCATGCTGTTTTCCATGCTGGATAACGGCAAGCACGGCGCGGGCGGTAATTTCTTTAATGAAGCGAACGATAAAAATATCAGCAAGGGCGATGTGGATGCCTTTATTCGTAAAGGGAACAGCGCCATTGCCACACCGGATAAGCTCTCACGGCCCTCACTGAACCCGGCCGATCTCTCTGCGCAGCAGGAGATGGCCGAAGGGCAGGAGACCCAGCCCGATGAGAAGAAAAAGAAAGGGGGCGGCTTTAAGAAACTGCTCGAAGCGCTGAGCTATGTCGTGAGCGGTCTGACGATGTTGATCCCCGGCGTAGGTGCTGCGGGCCTGGCCGCAACGGCGGGACGCGCTGCCGCTACGGCAGCCATCAAAGAAGGCGTGAAAGCGGGGGTAAAAGAGGGCGCTAAGGATGCGGCTAAGGAGGGCGTTAAAAACGCCTTGCATGACGGGCAGAATGGGTCGGGCGATGCCTCTGACCTTAACTCCCCACGGGTTTGGGCGCAGAGCTGAGAATATTTTCGCCCGGCATGGGGCACTGGCATATGGCCCAGGCCGATCATCCTGGCGGCCTGAAACACCGCGTCTGATACCCAAAAAAACCGGCCATGCTTTTGCTGCATGGCCGGTTTTATACCCTTTAACCCCGGCTGACGCGCTGCCTGAGCACGATAGCCGGAAATGACACAGCGTTTAGGGCTTACTCCACCGTAACGGACTTCGCCAGATTACGCGGCTGATCGACATCGGTGCCTTTGATCAGCGCCACGTGATAGGCGAGCAGCTGTAGCGGCACGGTGTAGAAGATCGGTGCAATAATCTCTTCCACATGCGGCAGAGGGATAATTCGCATTCCTTCGCTGTTGCTGAAGCCCGCATCGCGGTCGGCAAAGACGTACAGCAGGCCGCCGCGCGCGCGCACTTCCTCGATATTTGACTTCAGCTTTTCCAGCAGCTCATTATTAGGCGCAACCACAATGACCGGGATATCGGCATCGATCAGGGCCAGCGGGCCATGCTTCAATTCCCCGGCTGCATAGGCTTCGGCGTGAATATAGGAGATCTCTTTTAGCTTGAGCGCCCCCTCCATCGCAATCGGGTACTGATCGCCACGCCCCAGGAAGAGGGCATGATGCTTATCGGAGAACTCCTCGGCCAGCGCCTCAATCAGCTTATCCTGCGACAGCATCTGCTCAATGCGGCTCGGCAGCGCCTGCAAAGCGTGCACAATATCGTGCTCAATCTGCGCATCCACGCCTTTCAGGCGGCCTGTTTTCGCCACCAGCATCAGGAGTACGGTCAGCTGGGTGGTAAAAGCCTTGGTGGAGGCCACGCCAATTTCCGTTCCCGCTTTGGTCATCAGCGCCAGATCGGATTCACGCACCAGCGAAGAACCCGCCACGTTGCAGATGGCCAGCGAACCCAGGTAGCCCAGCTCCTTTGACAGGCGCAGCGCGGCCAGCGTATCCGCCGTTTCGCCCGACTGGGAAAGGGTGATCATCAGGCTGTTTTTACGCACGGCAGATTTGCGGTAGCGGAACTCCGACGCGATCTCGACGTCACAGGGCAGATTAGCCAGCGCTTCAAACCAGTAGCGGGCAACCATTCCCGAGTTATAGGAGGTCCCGCAGGCGACAATCTGGATATGCTCAACCTGACTCAGCAGGTCGTTCGCCTTCGGCCCCAGTTCGGCGAGATCCACTTCACCCTGGCTGAAACGCCCGCTCAGGGTGTTTTTAATCGCCATCGGCTGTTCGTAAATCTCTTTCTGCATATAGTGGCGATACAGGCCCTTATCGCCCGCATCGTACTGGACATTCGATTCAATTTCAGCGCGCTGAACCTCTTCCCCTTCGCGGTTAACGATGGTGAAGTTACGGCGGGTGATTTCGGCGATATCCCCCTCTTCCAGGTAGACAAAGCGGCGGGTCACCGGCAGCAGCGCCAGCTGGTCGGAGGCGATAAAATTCTCACCCACGCCGCGGCCAATAACCAGCGGGCTACCGGAGCGGGCGGCGACCAGTACGAAAGGATCGCGGCTGTCCATAATGACCATGCCGTATGCGCCGCGCAGCTGAGGGATCACCCGCAGCACCACATCGCGCAGCGAACCGCCCTGCTGCTTCTGCTCCCAGTGAATCAGATGCGCCACCACTTCGGTATCGGTTTCTGAGGCAAAGCGGTAGCCTCTTTCGATCAGCAGCTCACGCAGCGGCTCATGATTTTCGATAATGCCGTTGTGGACGATGATGATATGCTCAGAAATATGGGGATGCGCATTGGCTTCAGATGGCTCGCCATGCGTTGCCCAACGGGTATGGGCAATCCCGGTCCCGCCGACCAGAGGGGTGGTTTCCGCGGCTTCCACCAGCTTCTGCACCTTACCCAGCCGACGCAGACGCGTGACCTGACCTTCTGCGGTAACCACGGCAACACCCGCAGAGTCATAGCCCCGATACTCAAGGCGACGCAGCCCTTCAAGCAGGATTTCAGCGATATCACGCTGGGCAACTGCACCTACAATTCCACACATAATGTTATTCCTGTCGTTATGGCCGTTCTGGCCATTAACTTTGTCTTCTGACCTGATAAGTCCGGAATTTCCGGTTCCCCGAGCCTTGTAGAGAGTGGGGATTATTTTTATTACTGCCTGACTGCGGGCGGTATTTTCCGCCCGGCAAAAAAAGTGGGCAACGCTGGCCCGGATAGGGTGCTATTTCTTCTTCACTGGCCGCTGCCAGTCTGTTTTCAGGTTCTGATCTTTACGGTTATACACCAGCCCTTCAGCGATGACATCCTTCATTACCGTGGTGCCTGCGGCAATGGTCGCGCCATCGGCAACCGATACCGGCGCCACCAGCTGGGTATCCGATCCAATGAAGACGTTATCGCCAATCACCGTCAGCGATTTATTGATGCCATCGTAGTTACAGGTGATGGTGCCGGCCCCAATATTGACGTTCGCGCCAATTTTCGCATCCCCCAGATAGCTGAGGTGCCCGGCCTTCGAACCTTTACCCAGCGAGGCCTTTTTCATTTCCACGAAGTTGCCTACGTGCGCTCCCTCCGCCAGCTGGCTGCCGGGCCGCAGACGGGCGAAAGGTCCAACGGTGCAGGCGGCGGCCAGCTCCGCTTCTTCGACCACGCTGTAGGGGCTGATTTCGCAATCGTCATGAAGGGTGCAGTTTTTCAGTATACAGCCACTGCCGATTTTCACGCGGTTTCCCAGGGTGACTTTACCTTCAATAATCACGTTGGTATCAATGAGCACGTCGCGGCCGTGGATGAGTTCGCCTCTCAGATCGAAGCGTGACGGATCCGTGAGCATTACCCCTGCCAGAAGCAGCTTCTCAGCCTGTTCGGCCTGCCAGACCCGCTCCAGGGTTGCCAGCTGCAAACGGTTGTTAACGCCTTCGGTTTCGGTAGCCCGTTCAGGGTGTACCGCCGCTATCGTGCGTCCTTCTCGGTGGGCAAGGGCGATGATATCGGTAATGTAGTATTCACCCTGCGCATTATTATTAGTCAGCTTGCTTAGCCAGCGCTTAAGATCGGCGCCATTCGCCAGCAGGATGCCGGTATTGATTTCATTAATCGCCAGCTGTTGCGCTGAGGCGTCCTTCTGCTCGATGATGCCCACCACCGAGCCCGCCTCACGAATGATGCGTCCATAGCCCGTTGGGTTGTTCAGCACCACCGTCAGCAGGGCAATTCCCCCCTCAGGCTTCGCGGCCTGCAGGCGTTGCAGGGTGCCGACCGAGATCAGCGGCACGTCGCCGTAGAGCATCAAAATATCTTCATCATCGGAAAAGTGCAGCGCGGCCTGCTGCATCGCATGGCCGGTTCCGAGCTGCTCCGCCTGCAACACCCAGTTCAGCGCGGGGTCGGTCAGCGTGGACTGTAAGCGATCGCCGCCGTGACCATAAACCAGGTGAATATGGGCGGCGCCAAGCTGGTTGGCGGCATCAATAACGTGCTGCACCATGGGTTTTCCAGCCAGCGGGTGCAATACCTTGGGCAGGTCTGAATACATGCGGGTACCTTTGCCAGCGGCAAGGATCACCACGCTCATTGAACTGTTAGACATAGAAATTCCGATCGTTCCGTTAATGAACTGAAGTAAAGCGCTTTAGCCGTGAGTTTACTACATTTTTCTCGGTCCGAATTTAGACGTATCTGTAGGGGTTTACTGAATTTGGCCACCTGAACAGAGGCGATATGCTCACCTCAGAACAACACAGGTGCATCAATGAAAAGAAGAAATTTTAGTCCTGAATTCAAACGTGAATCCGCTCAGTGGTGAGTTTATACACGATGTCTCAGCTTTCTTTGTGCTGCAATATCCCGTAGTGATAGTGAGCTTTCACCGCTTTCCAGCCCGGCAATAACAGCCTGGCGAACAACTTCATCGTTTGTTTCCTGTTGCTCCAGCAATCGCAGAGCAGAGCGCATAACTTCACTCGCAGAGCCGTAACGGCCACTGTCTATTAATCGACTGATAAACGAATCGAGTTGGTCGCCAATCGTAACGCTTGTTGTTCTGGCCATAACGAGCCCTGTGTGAACTATTAACGCAATGACAGGAATACCAGCTCATGGTTTCAACTAATACACCCTAACGGATTTTTGCCCCTTTCTGCCAGACCGGGTTTTTAGCTTACTTTTAGCGATAAAGTAGGTAAGGGCGAAAAAAAGGATCTCAAGCAGATCCTTTAAATGGTCGTCAGTTCTGTTATCCCCGTGGCTCTGTCCAGCGCACGGAAAAATACCCGTCATTGATGCCTTCAGCACGCTGCACATCATGCACAAACCACGCATAAAGCACCGATGCGTCCACGCACCATTTGATCGGCGGAGTTTTTCCATCGTGTCCAGCAACACCGCATTCCAGAAAATATTCAGCACGAACACGGGCGGGCATAAGGATATTGTCCAGATAAAGCTGAGGGGGATAGTGGTACTCCTGAGTCAGCAAAATATGGGCCGCATTCGCAACATCTGACAGCCAGCCCCAGTGTTTTTTCAGGATATGGATTTCTTCAGCGACCTCATCCGACGCCTGCCTGGCCTGCGGGGTCATGCCCGCAAAACCCATCAATGCACCGGGAGACAACCGAATGCCCGACTGAATAGTCTCCAGCCGCCGCAGCTCGCTCTTGTATTCGTAAAACTGCCGTCCCAGCCACTCAAAATAACCGTCAAGATGCCGGTTCATCGCCCGGTAACTCAGCTCAGTGGCATTAACCGCGCTCTGGTACGATTTCACCCACTGCTCAGCCGACTGACTTTCCACGCTGTCTTGCATGTCAAAATATGATGCAACTGTCGCAGATACGTCTCTCAATGACTTCAAATCATGGAACGGTACGGCGGCCTTCATGGCCTCAGTGTACATTTTCCGCAGCGACACCCGGCACAGCTCCGCGCTCGGCTTTTGTACATCCGGTTTCAGCCCGCCCCCGATATCCTCACTGCACCCCGGCATCAGCAATTCCTGATGTTCAACACCGTCCCGCCCGGTGCGGTACACGCACCGCCAGCGCCGCCGCTCATGGGCCGCCACCAGATGCAGCGATTTTTTGACGGCCGCCGGTAACGGTGACTGATGGTCGAGAAACTTCCGTCCGAACAGCGAAATGATCTGCCCCGCCATTTCAGCGCGTTTTTCCGGCACCCATTCCAGGACACTGCCCGCATAGTCCAGCCCGTTATCACTGCTCATCGGCGTATCCCGCGAGCAGTCAAACAGCCCGGCAAACACGATATCCACCGGAACGCCGCGAAAGGCGGGTTTATCCCCCGTATTCCTGTCACATATTTCACCCAACAACATATCGATAAATTCCCGCGCCAGCGTGCCCCCCATGTCAAACCCAAACACCGACACGGAAATCAGTCGGACAGGAACATCACCGCCTTTTACCGCCTCCTCAAAGGACCGTTCAAAGCGCGCTTTCGCGCTGTTAAGACGCGTATCTGCGCCGGTCACCATGCTGTAGGCCATCACCTCACTGTCGCGTAACCACGGCGTGGCTTCGATACCGGCCCGGATCACCCCTTTCAGGGTGGCATCCCTCAGCATCTTTAGCTGGCCCTTGGGCGTCAGCAGTTTCTTTTTCATCTCATCGCGGACGTCATGATTGCTGGCGCCGCCCAGTTTTGCCTTGACGATATCTTTCAGTGCATCGGCGGGCTGAGCTTTCTCACTCTCCAGTACCGACCTGCCGGTCCCGTCCATCACCTGCTGAAGTGCTTCCCCCTCTCTTTCGCGAAAGGGTGTGCCCAGTCCGGATATGTAGTGTGCCTGATATGATTCTGTAGAGGTGTTTTTTTCAGGCATTGGATATCCCCGGTACAGCCGGGCAATATTGCTCAGCCGTTTCGCCGGCGCGTCCTGCTCGATATTGCGCCCCACGCCGTCAAAGAAAAATCCGATATGCAGTATTCGTGAGCAGTTACCGAGCCGGTAGTCACAGGATTGCTGCGCCCGGTGTGCGGCCGCGATAATCGCATCCA
>NZ_JBLREF010000003.1:0-97954 GCF_047918655.1 Erwinia sp. PPS120
TACCGTCACCAGCACCCTTGCAGCGGCCCAGGCGGTAAGCGCGACTCTCGGTAAGTCGTCCAGAACCGCGACCGTGACCTTTATCGCCGATGTCAGCACCGCGCAGGTCAGCGACCTGACGGTCAGCACCGATAACGTGCTGGCCAACGGTACGGACAGAGCACTCCTGCGCGTCACCGTTCAGGACCAGCATGGCAATCCGCTGGCCGATCAGAAGGTCGCCCTTACTGCCAAAGATAGCGGCATCACGCTCAGTGCTGCCAGCGTCACCACCATGAAGGACGGCACTGCCACCTTTACCGCCACCAGCACGCTTGCTGCGGCCCAGGAGGTCAGCGCGACCCTCGCTAACTCGTCCAGAACCGCGACGGTGACCTTTATCGCCGACGTCAGCACCGCTCAGGTCAGCGATCTGACCGTTACCACTGATAACGTGCTGGCCAACGGTAAAGCCAAAGCCGCACTGCGCCTCATCGTGCAGGATCAGCACGGCAACCCGCTGGCCGGTCAGAAGGTGACTCTCAGCACCAGGGATGAAAGTGTCATGCTCAGTGCTGCCAGCGTCACCACCGCGAAGGATGGTATCGCCACGTTTACCGCCACCAGCAGGCTTGCAGCGGCGCAGGCGGTGAGCGCGACCCTCGGTAACTCCTCCCGCAGCACGATGGTGACCTTTATCGCCGATGCCAGTACCGCGCGGGTTAGCGCTCTGAAGGTTACCTCCGATAATGTGCTCGCTAATGGCGAGGCGACAGCTGACCTGCGTGTCACCGTGCAGGACGAGCACGGTAACCCGCTGGTCGGTCAGAAGGTGACCCTCACTCACGATCAGGGTTTGACGCTCAGTGCGGACACCGTCACCACCGCGAAGGACGGTACCACTACCTTTACCGCCACCAGCACCATCGCGACGATTTACAACGTCGGTGCCACCCTCGGTGAATCGTCCAAAAATGTCACGGTGACCTTTATCGCCGATGTCAGCACCGCCCGGGTTAGCGCCCTGACGGTAATTACCGATAATGCGCTGGCCAACGGCACGGCCAAAGCGCAGCTCAGCGTCACGGTGCAGGACAAATACAGCAATCCACTGGCGGAACAGACTGTGGCCCTCACCGCCGGTATAGGCGCGACGCTTCGCGCTGCTGGCGTGGTGCTCAATACCGACACCGTCACTACCGCTAAGGATGGCACCGCCACCTTTACCGCCACCAGCTCCACCGCCGCCGCGTATGAGGTCAGAGCCACTCTCGGTAAATCGTTCCGCAACGCCAGGGTAACCTTCATTGCCGATGCCACGACCGCTCAGGTCAGCAGCCTGACGGTTACCACCGATAACGTGCTGGCCAATGGCAAAGCAATGGCTGCCCTTAGCGTCAAAGTTCAGGATAAAAACGGTAACCTTGTACCAAATCAAAAGGTAATACTTAGTTCCAAAGATAAAGGCATCACACTCAGCACTGACACCGTTATTACCGGTAAGGACGGCACCGCCACCTTTACCGCTACCAGCACGCTTGCTGCCACGTTGAAGGTCAGAGCCGCGATTGGTGAATCTTTCGCCGAAGCCGCGGTAACCTTTATCGCTGATGCCAGCACTGCCCAGGTCAGCGCCCTGGCGGTCACCAGCGATAACGCGCTGGCCGACGGCAAGGCGATGGGTGTACTGCTGGTCACCGTAGAAGATAAAAACGGTAACCGACTGGCCAATCAGGAGGTGACCCTCAGCGCCGAAGGTAAAAGCATCACCCTCAGCGCGGCCACAGTCACCACCGACAAGGACGGTACCGTTGCCTTCACGGCCACCACCACCACCGCGGCTAGTTACTCTGTCAAAGCGACACTCGGTAAATCGTCCCGCAGCACGACGGTGACCTTTATTGCCGGCGAGATAAGTAAAAAGTCCTCCTTCCATAGCGAAGTTCCTGTGGCAGCCGGAAATGGTCATGACACCATCAGCCTGGTTTTAAAAGCCTTTGATAACCACAACAACGCGGTTACCGGGAAAAAAATCGTATTTAAGTCGAAAAATATGCACAGCATTACGTTTAGCGCCGTCTCTGAAAAGGAGGGTGTCTACACCGTTCAGATTGCGTCAGATAAACCCGGCCGCGATGTCATTTCAGTCTGGCTGGATGGCGTCGCAATTGAAGAGATCAATCCCGTGAACATTGGTTTTTACCGCGCTGATTTTGTTATGAACATCAACAAATGATTTTTTGAACGCATAACAACGTTATATTTTTTAATGTCGATTCCCCAGGAGGGGGATCGACAAAGAGGAGTAGAATTTTGCGAACTAAAATAGTAAATCCAGTCACGATAACAGTATTCTTTTTAGCCATCTCCGGCATTCATCATGCACAGGCTTTGAGCTGTAAACTCAGTGCTAACTCGCTAATTACTGAGCCCGTTGAGCTCGATAATTTAATCTTCCTTTCTGGAACAAAGATTGGTGAAAGAATCTGGAATTCTCCTGTCTTTACCAGAAATATAAGCTGCTCCAGTCGAATATCGGAATATGTTTATATTTATCCTTACCCTAAAAGATCAACTGAGACCTTACCGAAGGGTGTAAAAATGGGTTTAATTTTTGACGGTACAGATATGGGGACATTTGACCTGACCAGTACACCTGAAAGTGGAAAGAAAATTACCAATTGGTATATCAATGCTACCACTACTAATAGAACAATGACTTTCCAGGCCTATCTTGTAAAAGTGGGGGATATTAACACCTCTCAGGTCTCTAAGGGTGTGACGCTGTTCCAACTTGATGGCGAGATGGGATTGAATAGTACTCCAAATTCCAATTACAACCTTAATATAAGAGGATGGGAAAAAGCCGGCACGCTAACCTGTAAAAAAGAGTTCAAAAACACCAGCTTCACGCTCGGTAAAATTGACACGCTTAAAGCCATGAATCATTCAACACAGCTTAAGAATGGAACGGTTCTTATCGACGCTGTCTGCTCCAGCACAACGAACAATATTGTTAATGCAGCTAAAAAATTACAGGGTACACTGAAATTAACTGGAAGCAGTGCCAAAGATGGCACGCAGGCGTTTTCCTCTCAGTTAGATACGGCAAACTTAGGGGTATCCCTAAATGGAACTGCCGTTACGCCGGGCAAAGAAATTCCTTTTGCTATTCCTCTCAGTGCGGGGAAAGGTAGCCTCGTACTTCCTTTAACCTTCACTCCGAGGATTGCTAAAATCCCCCAAACGCCGGGCGAGCCTGCATGGCTTTTCAAAGAGAGTGATGAGGCCGCTAAAATTACAATAGATTTCTTGTTTAACCCTACCCTTGTAACCACTCAATAACATCGCCAGATCCTCTCGTAAAAAGGCCCAGTGCCATATTAGCTAAGCGTAACATGCTTAGCTAACGTATTATTATTACGATAACATCAAAAATAGTATCATTGCGCTATCGACGAGGCAGGATAAATAATTACGCCTCTCTTTGTATGGGCAGCCATTTTAGGCTGTACGTTACCATCTTAGTTTGATATAACAAACTGGTTGTTATGATCATTCATTTTCCGCAGCCTCATTACAAAATTAATAACTCATAATTAATCAGTTCATCAGGGAATATGATGAAAACGATACCATTAGGGAAGAGCGTTTTTAACGCCACAGTGGAAAGAACAAACTGGTTATTTGATACTTTCCCATCCGTTTGCCTTTTTTTTTCAGGAGGTAAGAACTCATCAGTATTATTACACATTACAGCCGATATTGCCCGGAGCCTGAAGCGAAAGTTCACTGTTCTTTTCATTGATTGGGAAGTCCAGTACTCCGACACTATCACGCATGTTTCCCGCATGAAAACATGCTATTCCGACGTTATAGAAAAGTTTTATTGGGTAGCGCTGCCAATGACAGCCCTGAATAGCACTTCTCAACATCAGCCGCTGTGGCTACCCTGGGATAGAACTGTCGAATGGGTCAGGCACCCTCCCCTGGATGCCATTACTGATGAGAGTTTCTTCCCCTTTTATTATTATGGAATGGACTGCGAAGAGTTCGTTGCTAAGTTCGGAAAATGGTTTGCAAATAATGCCTCAGCAGTGATACTGATGGGTATCCGGACCGAAGACTCGCTTAATTGCTACAGGACTATTACCTCGGGCAGAAAAATGCGATTCATGGATGATAAACCGTGGACAACAGCTTCAAAATTCGGTTTTTGCTATTATGCCTACCCCCTATACGACTGGAAAATAAAGGATATCTGGCTTTATTACTTCAGAGAAAAAAAACCTTTTAATCCTGTTTATGAGCAAATGTATAAGGCAGGGGTTTCACCTAAAAATATGCGCATTTCAGTGCCTTATGCTGGAGCTCAGCGACAGAATCTATGGTTGCTCGCGGTTGTGGATCCCGGCATCTGGAGTAAGGCCAGCAAACGGGTTATGGGTGCCAGCACGGGTGCATTATATGGTAGAAAAAAATCACCATTTTATGCACAAAAAGATTTTGCAAAGCCTAAAAATTTGAGCTGGAAGGCGTATGCATTACTGCTAATAAAAACGCTTCCTCCTACTACCGCTGAGCACTATCGCAACAAAATATTCGTTTATCTTAGCTGTTACCAAAAAAAAGGCTTTCCCGATAGTATTCCTGAAGAACAGGAGTACGATCTTGGACTGAAGGACATCCCCTCATGGAAAAGAATATGTAGCTGTATCTTAAAAAATGACTACTGGTGCCGCACTTTGTCATTCAGCCCAACTAAAATTTCGACCTACGCCACATACAGCAAACGGATTAAAGCAAAAAGAGAAAAATGGAGGTTGTTATGAATATTGAAAAAATCACCTTTCTGATAAATAAATATTTTGCCAATATCTCATTTGAGGACCGTATTGATAGCTTGAATGCGATCCGCGGAACGCTATCAAAACACAGTCCTTTTCAGCACCACCCGGTCGACTCTATAAAATGGGTTAAGATGAGCGATATTGAATTAAATAACTACAACCCCAATAAGATTTCTCCTCATGAATTCAGCCTCCTGCGCGTTAGCCTGCTACGTAATGGCTATACTCAGCCGGTGATCGTGCATGAGGAAAATAATAAATATATCGTTATCGATGGAGAACATCGCTTCAGGTTAGGGATGGAAACGCCTGAGCTCCAGAAATCGCTACACGGCTATATCCCCGTTGCTAAAATTAGTGACATTCATTTGCAGGAAAGAATGGCAGCCACTATCCGGCACAATCGTGCTCGCGGGTTAAGCTCGGTACAGGGAATGACCGAAATCGTGGTCAGCCTGAGCAACAAAGGGTGGGATGATGAAAAGATTTCCCGCGAACTGGGTATGCAAGAGGATGAAATTCTGCGGCTAAAACAGCTCTCAGGACTGGAAGAATTATTCCGGAATGATGATTATACCGAGGCATGGACCATCACTTAGCAGCTGTTTATCCCTTACAGGCGCCGCCAGGAAAACGGAAATACCCATCACTGAACCTGTATCTTATACAGGTACTATCCAGTGAGCGTAACTTAAGGCATTTCCTGCTTCCAGCTTAAGATTGGTCAGGTAGGCGCATTCAGCCTTAACACATTGCGCGAAGATATTCAGGTGGTATATCCGCGATGTAAACTGTTCATCCGCCCGGCTGAATAAGAAATCCCCCCCCCCCGTAATAAACCTTAAGAGAAAGGGGTTTTATGTGGCGGAAAGAACTGGATGATATTGGTCTCGGGCCTCACGTAGACAGAACGACAACGGGTACAAAGCGCGTATGCCCGCCGACCGGTACGGTACGCTAAAATATGTAGCGGTGCGGCTGCGGTTATTGATCGTCCGACGCGTAACGACTGGTCAAAATGGTGCTGCGGGTGATGCCCGATGCGGCACAGGATGCAGGCGTGGTGTTTAATCCTGTTCGGGATACAAATGCAGAGTTAAGACTTCGTTCAGAACTCAATAGTCTGTGTGAAGTAGCGATATCGATGGGGCGTGCCGCCGTGGCGGTCAGTTTAGGATATGGATGGAAATAATCCGCAAGATGGGACTTGTTTTGATGCTGATTCTGACAGCCTGTCACAGTGTGGGCGGGAACCGTTCCACAGCCGCCAAAAACGATCCCCCAGAGAGTGGACCTTCGATTTTTTTACGCCATTACGTTAAACGTCCTGCCCGGCATATTATTTTTTGCCGGGGCTCGGTAATCGATAAAAAAGTGTATGAGACCCACCTGACGATCCCTAAACCCGTTCTGGAAAAAATGCTCAGGCCGGGCGCCGCCCCTTAACCACTATGTGTAGAGTAAAGCGCATCCGGCGCCACATTCATATGCTTGAGCACCGGCCCGATAATATTGCCGAATACCGGGGCAGCAACCGACCCACCAAAGTGATCGCCCGCTGTCGGGTGGTTGATCATAATCACCAGCGCCACCTGGGGGTTGCTGGCCGGAGCCACGCCCGCCGTGTAGTTAATGTAGCCGCCGTCATATTTGCCGCTGGCCCCCATTTTCTCTGCCGTACCGGTTTTGATTGCCAGACGATAGCCCGGCACGGCGGCACGTACCCCGCTTCCGCCCGGCAGCGCATCACTCTCCATCATATGCACTACCGAACGCACCGTATCCTCGTCGGCCACGCGCGTACCCATTACCGGCGGCGTTACCTTAGTGATGGAAAGAGGTCGGTAGATGCCAAATGACCCAAGCGTGGCGTACTCACGGGCGATCTGTAACGGCGTGACGCGCAGGCCGTAGCCAAATGAAAAAGTTGCCCGTTCAATATCCGCCCAGCGTTCGCGGTGCCGCGGAAAATAGCCCACGCTCTCCCCCGTCAGCCCCAGATCGGTAGGCTTCCCCAGCCCAAAAGAGCTGAAGGTGTTAACCAGTACTTCAGCAGGCATTGCCAGGGCAATATGGGATACGCCGATATCGCTCGATTTCTGCAGGATGCCGGTCATGGTAAGGCGCGGCCAGTGCCCCACGTCACGTATCAGGTGACCGTTAACGCGATAAGGTGTGGTATCCAGGACCGAATCGGGCCTGACCAGCTTGCGTATCAGCCCTTCCATCACCACCAGCGGCTTAACGGTCGAGCCGGGTTCATAACTGTCATTGATGGCGGTATTGCGCATCTGGTTAGGTGACACGTCGACAAAATTATTGGGGTTGAATGACGGATAGGAGGCCATCCCGAGAATTTCTCCGGTATCGACTTTGATCAGCACCGCCGCCCCGGAATCCGCCTTATTCAGCAGCACGCCGTCGCGAAGGCGGGTATAGAGCGTGTACTGATCGAATTTATCGATACTGAGCTGAACCGTTGGCGGCTGGCGGGGTGGCTCATAGTTAATCATCGCCACGATATTGCCGTGGGCGTCCTGACGATATTTTTCGCTGCCCGCCGTCCCCTGGAGCACTTTATTAAAGCCTTTTTCCAGCCCTGTCAGCCCGCTGTTGTCCGCGCCAACAATGCCAAGCAGCGGTGCCGTGGCATCGCTCATAGGATAAAAACGGCTGTCGTTATAGACGGTAGAGATGCCGGTCAGGTGCAGTTTCGCGATGTCCCGGGCAATACCCAGCTCAATTTTATGCCCCAGATAAAGAAAGCGCCGGTTGGGATTGGCATTAATCTGCTGGGCTATCTGTTCTGGCCGCTGGCCGAGCGCGTTAGAGAGATATTCCCATTTGGCGCTGGTGAAATCGGGATGCGCTTCCAGCACGCGCTGCGGGTCGGCAATAATATCGCGCGAAGGGACGCTAAGCGCCAGCGCTTCGCCGTTACGATCCAGCAGCGTCCCCCGGTTGGTGGGGATAGCAACGGTACGCAGCGAGCGTTCATCCGCCTGCTTTTCCAGCATTGGATGATTAATAAGCTGCAAATCACCGACCCACGCCAGCAGCAGCACCAGGCAGCCAAGGACGCCGAGACAAATTATACGAAAGCGAAGGGGATGAAACGGCGTTTTAGCCAGATCTTTAGCCAGTGTTTTTTTTATGCGGGACATGAATTATCTGCTGATTTCTGCTGGGCAACTGGCTGGGAGTTATACAAAAAATGCCGGGGAGATAACAGGGAAACTGTGTTTCAGATCGTGATTGGCGCGAAAAAAAACCTGCGCATCTGCGCAGGTCGGTGAAAGAAAAGCATAAGAACTTTGATGTTCACCCATCAATACCTCTGGGATATAAACTGTACCAAGGTGGCCGCGCCCGCCGCCAGCCAGCATTCGCAACAGTTACCCGCAAAATGTAACCAGCCATGAGTTTCTTAGGCTGTTTTGCAATCTTTCGCCAGACGGATCTCCACCAGGCAGCTCATCGCATTAGGCCCCTGAGTGAGCGATGAGGTTCCGATGTCCAGCGTCAGAACATTTGGATTTCCCGCACGGTCGTAAGGCTCCCATGCTTTGCCAAACCCCGGATCGAACCAGGCACCGGTCGCGATCAGCACCACGCTGCGGCAGACGCCCTCAGTCAGCCTTACTCCTGCCAGCATTCTGCCGCGATCGTTGCTAACCTCAATGACGTCGCCATCGGCGATGCCGCGCGCGGCAGCATCCTCAGGGTGCATCCACAGCGTTTCATGCCCGGCCGTTTTGTTTGCCTGCACCGACGGCGTGGCATCCATCTGGCTATGAAGTCGATCGGCGGGCTGAACAGAGATCATATGCAGAGGGAAACGCCGACCGATTTCTGCCCCCAGCCATTCTTCCGGCGGCCGCCATTCAGGATGCGGAGCAAAGTCGTCCAGCTGATAACCGGCAATCGTCTCGCTAAATAACTCAATTTTTCCGCTGGCGGTTTTGATCGGGCTGGCCTGCGGGTCATCACGAAACGCTTCCATAAAGACAAAGGGCTTCTCCCCCTCAGGCACTTCGACGTAGCCCTTTTCCCAAAAGGTCTGAAACTCTGGCCAGTGAACGCCTTTTCGCTGGTGGGCGACGGCACACTGCTGGTAAAGATGTTCAATCCACTGCGCTTCATTGCGGTTTTCGGTAAAGGTCTCGCGATAGCCCAGCCGCCCGGCGAGATCGGCAAAAATATCAAAATCGTTTCGGGCCTGATGCTGCGGTTTAATGGCCTGATGCATCGCCAGCACAAAGCGATCGCGGGAAGAACCGCCGATATCATTACGCTCAAGCGAGGTGGTGACCGGCAGCACAATATCGGCCATCCGGGCCGCCGGCGTCCAGACTATGTCCTGTACGATGACCGTATCGGGCCGCTGCCAGCCAGCCACCAGCCGGTTAAGCTGCTGATGATGATGAAAAGGGTTACCGCCTGCCCAGTGAACCAGATGAATATCCGGATAGGTGTGCGTTTCCCCCTGGAACCTATAGGGTTCGCCGGGATGCAGCAGCATATCGCTGATACGCGCAACGGGGATTGACCGGTCGGCGACCGGGTTAATCCCGGTAGACATCAGCGGTGCTGGTCCTTCTATACGCGGGTTACCGACGCTATTCATTGAGCCATGACCAAAGGAGAAACCCGCACCCGGCAGGCCAGGCTGGCCGAGCATGGAAGAGAGCGCAATCATCATCCAGTAGGGCTGTTCGCCGCGGTGTGCACGCTGAACCGAATAGGAACAGGTGATAAAGCTGCGTTTGCCTGTGAGCTGTTTAGCCAGCTGCTGAATTCGCTGAGCGGGGATCCCGGTTATCTCACTGGCCCACTGCGGCGTTTTCGGCGTGCCGTCGCTCTCGCCCCGCAGGTAACGGCGCAGCTGTGGATAACCCACGCAGTGGGAGTGCAGGAATGCCGTATCCACGGCGTTAAGCCGTTCGATTTCAAAGGCCATGGCCAGCATCAGCGCCACATCGGTATTGGGACGGATAGGGATCCATTCGGCGTTGACGAACGCCGGGCAGTCATCGCGCATCGGGCTGATATTGATAACCGTCGTGCCTTTCGCCGCCAGCGCCATCAGCGCCGGTTTCAAACTGTGCTGCCCCGCTCCACCGGACGCAACCTGACCGTTTTTCAGCGCCAGACCACCAAAAGCGATAAATATCTCACAGTGCTCAATGACGCTGGGCCAGTCGGTGACGCGCCCGGTAAGCGGCATATAGGTGCCGATCACATAGGGCAGAAAGAACTGCGCCGCGCCCCAGCTGTAGTTGCCCAGCTGGTCGATACCGCCGCCGCCGGTAAAGTAGAAGCGGCGGATCAGCGTGCGGGCATGGTTGACCCGCCCTGCTGAGGACCAGCCGTAGGATCCGGTAAAAATGCCCTCTGCACCGTGGCGATCGCGTACCCGACGGTTCTCTTCCGCTACCAGGTCAAGGGCGGTATCCCAGTCCACTTCAACAAAGTCTTCACGCCCGCGCAGCGTCCTGTCACTATTTTCACGCGAGTGGAGCCACGAACGGCGCACCATTGGCCGGCGAATGCGCTTATCGGAGTAGACCAGCTCCGGGATGCTGTTAAGCATGGGTGACGGGTCCTGGTCAGCAAAAAAGGGTTCGCAGCGCAGCAGTTTCCCCTCTTCCACGATGGCGTTAAAGGCGCCCCAGTGGGCAAGGTGCGGCACTTTTTTTTGGGTCATATCGGGTCCGGCAGGCGTTTTTTATGGAAAGTCAGGGTAGCATTTTTTCATGCTATTGCGCTTTTGAGATGGACAATTTATCACACGGGCAAATTCTGCCCGATGGCATCTCACTTTCCAACCAGCGGATCTCTCCACCAGCAGAATTTACTCTGCTTTGCGACGGCGCTGGCATTCTGTGTGCTTGAAGTCACAGGGGATTTCCGCAACACTTAGGATAATGTAACCGCTTACCCAGGAAGGCTCAGAACCTATGGCTACCATAAAGGATGTTGCCAGACTTGCGGGCGTTTCCGTCGCTACGGTTTCCCGCGTGATCAACCACTCTCCTAAAGCCAGTGAGCACTCCCGCCAGGCGGTAAACAGCGCCATGGCTCAGCTCCAGTACCATCCTAACGCCAACGCGCGTGCGCTGGCCCAGCAGTCAACGGAAACCATGGGGCTGGTTGTGGGGGATGTCTCGGACCCGTTTTTCGGCGCGATGGTAAAAGCGGTAGAGGAAGTCGCCTACGATACCGGCAACTTTTTGCTGATTGGTAACGGTTACCATAATGAGCAGAAAGAGCGGCAGGCGATTGAACAGCTAATCCGCCACCGCTGCGGGGCACTGGTCGTTCATGCCAAGAAGATTGCGGACGATGAACTGATCCCGCTGATGCAGCAAATTCCCGGTATGGTGCTGATTAACCGCGCCCTGCCCGGCTTTGAACAGCGCTGTATTGCCCTCGACGACCGCTATGGTTCCTGGCTGGCGACCCGACATCTGATCCAGCAGGGCCACCAGAACATCGCCTATCTCTGTTCTACGCATCCTATTTCGGATTCGGATGACCGCCTGCAGGGCTATTACGATGCGCTGAAAGAGCATAATCTTCCCTGCAACGATCGGCTGGTCGCGCTGGGGGAGCCCGATGAAATCGGCGGCGAGCAGGCGATGACCGAACTGTTAGGACGCGGTAAACCCTTTACCGCCGTGGCCTGCTATAACGATTCGATGGCGGCGGGCGCGCTGGCAGTGCTGAGTGATAATAGCGTGCGGGTGCCGGAAGAGATGTCGCTGATTGGCTTTGATGACGTGCTGGTTTCCCGCTATGTCCGGCCCCGCCTGACCACGGTACGCTATCCGATTGTTACCATGGCGCAGCAGGCGGCGGCGCTGGCGTTAGCGCTGGCTAACAAGCAGCCGCTACCGGAGGTCACCAATATGTTCAGCCCGACGCTGGTCCGTCGCCATTCGGTGGGCTCGCCCACCTGAAGCAGGCGACATTACCGCCGCCCGTGAGCTACACCAGCTTTCCCTGAAAAATCGGGACGGATTCAAAAAGATAGCCGTCAAAGTCTGGCGCATCTGCGTCTGAGAGTTCGAGCAGGGAATGTTTAACGTTTTCCAGGTGCTGCCACATTGCCTGCCAGGCTCCCATTACGTCGCGCCGCCGCAGCGCGGCCAGAATGGTCTGGTGGTCACCCAGCCACTTCAGCCGATAGCTGCGCGTCTCAATATGGCTGCGCAGCTGGGACCACAGCGGGCTGTTTTCATGATGGCGCCAGATACTGGTGACGGTATCCAGCAGCATCTGATTCTGCGTCGCCCCCGCCAGCAGCAGGTGGAACACTTTGTCGTTATCCTGGCTGGTATCATTCACCGCAATCGCCTTCTGCTCCTGCTCCAGAATACGCTTAAGATTTTCGATGTCCGCCTTGGTCGCCATCTTAGCGGCAAAGGCGGCAATATTGCTTTCAAGCAGCTGGCGCGCCTGGAGCATTTCAAACGGCCCGACGTCACTGCGGAAGAATGCCTCCTCTTCATCGCTGCTTTGCGAAGGAATACGCATCACATATACGCCCGAACTTTGCCGAATATCCACCGTGCCTTCCAGCTCCAGCATCAGCAGCGCTTCGCGCACGATGGTGCGGCTGACGCCCCAGGTTTCTGCGATATGACGTTCAGGCGGCAGCCGGGAACCGACCGCATACTGACCATCACTTATTTGCTGACGCAGATGCTGCCCAATTTCCTGATACTGTTTCTTTTCTTGCCCCGGCACGCCCTTTTCCACTCATTCACCCTTAACGCATTAACGATCATGGTCATCCCGCCGTCCAGTTACGCAGCGCGGGTCTTCTGTGCTCCACCGGAGGACAGAAGACCCGCCATCGACGAGTTAATCGGATCAGTTTACCAAAGCCAGCGCCTGATCGAGTACTTTTGCGCCGTTAAGCGTGCCATAGGCGACGGAATCAATCACCGCAATCGGGATTTGATAGCTGTCGGTGAGCCTGCGGTTCTCTTCCAGCTTAAAGCGCACCTGGGGGCCAAGCAGTACCACCGCCACCTCGCTGGCGCAGTTTTCCAGTTCGTCACGCAAATTCTGTTCAGGAATGGCATAGATGCGGTATTCCAGCCCCCGCGTCGTCGCCTCTTTTTCCATCCGGGTCACCACCATTGAGGTGGACATTCCTGCCGCGCAGGCCAGTAGGATACGTTTCATTGAACTCCCCTATTTCATTTCATCATCAAGGTTGACCATCAGCTGGCGTGAATTGCGCAGGCGTCGGTACCAGTGGGCCGATTTTTTCATCCGGCGAGCGCGATTATCCTCAAGATCAATCTCAATCAGACCGTAGCGATTTTTAAAGGCATTCATCGGTGAAACATTGTCGGTAAACGCCCACAGCATATAGCCCTGGCAGTTTGTCCCCTCTGCCCGCGCTTTTAGCGTTTGGTAAAGATGTTCGGTGATAAATTCAATTCGGTAATCATCCTGAATTTCGCCGTCCGCATTTTTGAACTGCGCTTCATTTTCTATGCCCATTCCGCTTTCGGCTACGAACCAGGGAATATTGCCGTACTCATTTTTTAACCTCATCGCCATGTCATAAATGATGCGCGGCTGAATCTCCCAGCCGCGGGATTTATTCATGCGGCGGCCCGGCAGCTCGAAGTGCTCGTAGTAAAAGGCCGGGTGAAACGGCGTTTCAGGGTGCCAGGCGCGTGAGGGAGCCTTAACCCGGTGCGGATAGTAGAGATTGATCCCCACCTCATCGACGCGGTTTTCTGCGATCAGCTGTAGCTCATCCGGGGTGTAATCCCAGCGGACCTGATGTTTCGCCAGCAGCGCGATCAATTCGGCGGGATACGCCCCCAGGATAGCCGGATCGAGGAATACCCGGTTATAAAACAGATCGTAGCGCTCAGCCGCCAGCACGTCATGTGGCGCGCGGGAGCGCGGGTAGGTCACCTCCGGATTGAGGATGGTGCCTATCGTGCCACGATAGCCCTTTTCCCGGAAGAGCTTCACCACTTTGGCGGTCGCCAGATTTTTATGGTGATTCCACTGCATCCATTTTGCGGTGTTTTGCTCGTAGGGCCAGCGGATAGCGTCAAGGTAGACGCGGGTTTGCACCACTATTGGCTCATTAAAAGTAAACCAGCGCGTTACCTTTTCGGCATAGCGCTCAAAGACCTTACCGGCATAGCGCAGGTAAAGCTCCACCACCTGTTTTGCTCCCCAGCCGCCATATTTTTCCATCAGCACGGCGGGCAGTTCGTAATGCTCAAGGCAAAGCATGACCTCAATCCCCTGCGCCTGCATTTCATTAATCAGGCTGTCGTAGTAGGCCGCATACTCTTCATCGACGACGGCATTCTCATAATCGGTGATAAAGCGGGACCAGTTGATCGAGGTACGATAGTGCGTCAGTCCGGCTGCCTTCATCAGTGCGACATCTTCTTTATAGCGGTTGATAAAATCCGTCGCGACCGCTGGCCCGTAGCCGTTGTGCCAGACGTGGCGGTCATTTTTATACCAGGCGTCCAGGTATGAATCCTGCCCGGCTTTTTTGCCGCTCCAGCCTTCGGTCTGCCAGGCAGAGGCGGCGGCCCCCAGAATAAAGTCGTCCGGCAGCGTGATAATAACGGTGCTCATTTTTTTTCCTCAGGTTAGCGCTGTTCAGCCGAAATCAGCGTTGATTCCGCCGCTTCGGCGCGGCGTGCAGCGATTCTTACAAAGGGCAGATAGACCAGTACCGACACGGCGATGCAGAGTATCTGGGTCACTACCGCGCCCATGGATCCGGCGGTAGAGAGCCAGGCGTTGATGATTGGCGGTGTGGTCCAGGGCACCATCACCACCGCCTTCCCGGCAAAGCCCAAAGACGTCGCAAAGTAGCCAATCGAGCCGGTGATAAGCGGCGTGATAATAAAAGGGATAGCGAGGATCGGATTCAGCATGATGGGCATCCCAAAGATGACCGGCTCATTGATGTTAAACAGCCCCGGGCCAAATGAGAGCTTGGCAATTTCGCGCATCTCTTTTCGCCGCGTGGCGAGCATTACCGCGCTAAGCAGACCGAGGGTCAGGCCGGATCCACCGATGCTCATATAGACATCCCAGAACGGCATGGTGATGATATTTGGCACCTCTTTGCCCTGCTCAAAGGCATTCATATTGACCAGAATAGCTCCCAGCAGCAGCGGTTCACGGATAGGCTTAACCATCTGATTTCCGTGAATGCCGATCACCCAGAACAGCTGAGCCACAAACATCAGCAGCAGAATGCCCCACAGGCTTTGCACCACCGATTCCAGCGGCTCCTGCACGACCTTATAAACGGCGTCGTAGAGATACATGCCGGTGACGGAGTGGAAGATAAAGCCAAAGGTCGCGACGGCGGAGACGGTGATAATGGCCGGTATCAGGGCGGAAAATGAGGCCGCCACGTTGGGGGGGACGGTATCCGGCATCTTTATCTTTAGCCGGTCGATATTTTCCAGTCGACAATAAATTTCAACGGAAAGGATGGCGATAAACATGCCGAGGAACAGGCTTTTGGTGTCCGAAAATTGTTTGGCAAGCACGTCGGTCACCACGTGCATTTGCCCCTCAACCAGCATGGAAAGCGTGGTGGGCGTGACGGCAATAAAGCAGATAATCGCCAGCAGGCCAGGGAACAGGGTTTTGATGCCGTTAATTTTGCCTAATTCAATCCCGATCAGAAATACCGCGCCAATGTTCAGGAAGCTGAGGGTGGCGTAATTGATGCTGGTCGTTATCGGTTTCAGATCGGCCAGGAAAGCCAGCGCCTGAAAGCTCGCCAGCCCATTTTTACCATCCAGAACCATATTGGAGATCAGCACTGAAAAGGCACCTACGATAATAACGGGCATCAGGGTGATAAACGAGGCCTTGATCGCCATGATGTAGCGATAGCTGTTAAAACGGGTGGCGAAACTCCCCAGTGAGTCAATAAGCCGATCCTGTAAAGACATGCGTCGTACCTCAGAAGTAAGTGGTCAGGCATCCCAATTCTTTTGCTGACGAAATTGCGTTCTCGTGGCATACCAAAACTAGCAAAATACCCTTAACTTTCTGTGATTCGCTTCTCAGAAGCGTACATTGGCATTCCGATAGACTGTCAGTACGCTTTTTGGCATACCAATAATCGGAGGCAGTGATGGATTTTGAACAGACGATGATGGAGCTGTTGATCAATGCGGGCGAGGCGCGCTCCCATGCGATGAGCGCAATACAGTTCGCCCGCCAGCGCAACTGGCAGCAGGCCGATAACGCGCTGGCAGCCTCACTGGCGGCGTCGAAGCAGGCACATCATATTCAGACCCAGCTTATTGGCGCAGATGAGGGCTGCGGTAAGGTGCCGGTCACGCTGATCCTCGTTCACGCGCAGGATCATCTGATGAATGCCATGCTGTGCCGCGATCTGGCGGAGGAGCTGGTGATGTTGAGAAAGGAGCTGGCAGGCGTGGCAGTTCAGGAATCCGGACTTGCTGGCTGACGGGCCCGGGAAAAGAGAGAGGTAAACCGCACGGGGCAGTGAGTACGGCGGCGGGAAGAGGCCGTTATGGCACAGACGGGCTATAACGTACTGCTGCGTGATTTCCCCTTCGAGAGGGCTTTGCCGCGGTCGCCCGCGGCAAAGCGCGCACTCTGGGTTACTGCTCCAGGGCGATCAGCTCCTGGATGGTCTGCGCGCGGCGGATTTGCCGCGGCTGACCGTTTTCAAACAGGAATTCTGGCAGCAGCGGGCGACTGTTGTAGTTAGAGGACATTGAGGCGCCATACGCACCGGTATCGTGGAACACCAGATAGTCTCCCACTCTAACCTCTGGCAACGCGCGGGTTTCCACCATGCCACCTTCCTGCTGGGTGAACACATCACCAGACTCACACAGCGGCCCGGCCACCACGCTCTCGAGGGTCTTTTCTTCGTGCAGCTCGCGGCCATCGGCGGCGATGGCGGAAATATGATGATAGCTGCCGTACATGGCGGGACGCATCAGGTCATTAAAACCGGCATCGACCAGCACAAAATGGCGGCTTCCCATCTGCTTGACGGCGCGGACCTGCGCTACCAGTACGCCCGACTCGGCGACCAGAAAACGGCCCGGCTCAATCTCCAGTTTAACCGCATGTCCCAGATGATCCGCAACGCGCTGACGAGCGGCATCCCACAGGCCGAAATAGTGATCGGTATTAATCGCCTCTTCACCATAGTGATAAGGCACGGACAGACCGCCTCCGGCAGAGATCGCCTGCAAATCCTGACCGAATTCGATCACCTGGCTGACCATGGCATCGCACACCTGTTCCAGATGACCATAGTCGACGCCCGATCCAATATGCATATGGATCCCCAGCAGCTTCAGCTGATAGCGCTGAATCGCCTCAAGCGCCAGCGCCAGATCGCTATGCCAGATGCCGTGCTTGCTGTTTTCACCGCCGGTATTGGTTTTTTGGCTGTGCCCGTGACCGAAGCCCGGATTGATGCGCAGCCAGACCGAATGACCCGGTGAAACCTGCCCGAGCTGGTGCAGCATATCCACCGAGCCTGCGTTGACCGGAATTTTCAGCGCAGCAAGGCGCGCCAGCGTGGGCTGATCAATCACGTCAGCGGTAAAGACGATATCATCCCCGCCGGGCTGAAACCCCGCCGCCAGCGCACGTTCGATCTCGCCCAGCGAGACGGAATCCACCTTGACACCTGCCGCGCGCATCAGCCGCAGGATATGAATATTTGAGCAGGCCTTTTGCGCAAAACGCACCACGTCAAACCGTTGCAGCTGGCTGATGCGCTGGTGGATCACGCTGGCGTCATACACCCAGACGGGGCCGCCAGTCTGGCGAACCAGCGGGAGTAAATGAGTACGGTTGAGGGCGGTTTCGGTGTTATCAAGCTGGCGCGGCATTCTGTTTCTCCTTAGCGGGTTAAGACTATTACGCCACAGCTGAAGCAGGGTGAAAAATATCTGTTTTATCCTGATCTATTCATCCATGATATGGCTTTGTCTGACAGAGCATAAGTACCCATGGCAGCGATAACCCTGCGTCACATCGAAATATTTCATGCGGTGGTGACCACCAGCAACCTCACCGAGGCCGCCGCGATGCTGCATACCTCGCAGCCGACGGTCAGCCGTGAGCTGGCACGGCTGGAAAAGCTCAGTGGCCTGAAACTGTTTGACCGGGTGCGCGGTCGTTTACAGCCGACCGTGCAGGGGTTGAAGTTGTTTGAGGAGGTGCAGCGATCCTGGTACGGGCTGGACCGAATTATCAGCGCCGCCGAGGGGCTGCGTCAGTTTCGCCAGGGGGAACTTTCTGTGGCCTGCCTGCCGGTGTTTGCGCAGTCGCTGCTGCCGCTGCTCTGCCAGCCCTTTTTACAGCGCTTCCCCGACGTCAGCCTGAACATTATTTCGCAGGAGTCACCGCTGCTGGAAGAGTGGCTTTCAGCCCAGCGTTACGATCTGGGCCTGACGGAAACCAGCCAGGTTCCGGCGGGCACCGAGCGTACCGAGCTGTTTACCGGTAATGAAGTGTGCGTACTGCCGGAGGGACATATACTGGCCCAAAAAACCTGTCTGACGCCGCAGGATTTCGAGGGACACAGCTACATCAGCCTGTCACGGACGGACAGTTACCGACAGCTGCTGGACG
Organism: Erwinia sp. PPS120; assembly: GCF_047918655.1. Taxonomy (GTDB): domain Bacteria; phylum Pseudomonadota; class Gammaproteobacteria; order Enterobacterales; family Enterobacteriaceae; genus Erwinia; species Erwinia tasmaniensis_A. Next base: position 18,486 of record NZ_JBLREF010000003.1, read on the forward strand.
ATCTCTTTAGCGGGCACAACGTGAAGCGCAGGATGGTAATGGAGACGCACAGCGCCGCCTCGGTGTGTGCCATGGTGCGGGCTGGGGTGGGGATTTCGGTGGTGAATCCACTGACGGCACTGGATTACGCCGGCAGCGGTGTGGTTATTCGACGTTTCAGTATTAACGTCCCTTTCACGGTCAGCCTGGTGCGGCCACGGCATCGCCCCTCATCGGCGCTGGTCGAAGCCTTTAGCGACCATCTTCGGCAGCAGATCGGCCCGTTTCACCAGCGCCTGAGCGCGATGCTGGATTAACCAGAGGCGGTTTGTTCCGGCGGAGAACAATGCCAGACGCAGGTAAACGCGCCCGATTGCAACGCGCTGTCAGTGCCCCGGCCTGCGTCTGGTTATCCCACGTCAGGCCCGTGCAGCCTGAGTCTGGCCGCGTGAGCGACGGAAGGTGAGCAGGCAGACGACCAGGCCCCCGGCGGCCAGTACCGCTGCGGCGACCGGTACGCGGGTCAGACCATAGCCGCCCGCAATAACCGCCCCACCGGCCCAGGCACCAAACGCGTTGCCGATATTAAACGCCGAAATGTTCAGGGTGGAGACGAGGTTGGGTGCTTCCTTCCCGTGGCGGACCACGTTGATTTGCAGTCCCGGCACGGTCGCAAAGGTCGCCATCGCCCAGAGGAACAGGGTGATTTCAGCCAGCCACAGCGCATGGCTGGTCCAGCTAAAGGCGAGTGAAAACAGGGCGATTAGCGCAAAGCTCAGGATCAGACTGAACGACACTTTCCAGTCTGCCAGCCTGCCGCCGAGGATATTACCGACGGTCAGGCCGGCACCGATTAGAAACAGCGTCCAGCTGACGCCTTTATCACTGAGACCAGTAACCTGTAGCAGCAGCGGGGCGATATAGCTGAACAGCGCAAACATCGCGGCGGCGAAAAAGACCGTCATCAGCAGTGACAGCCACAGTTTACCGTTCGCCAGCGCGCCGATTTCACTGGCAAGATCGACCGGCTTCTCATTGCGGTTGTTGGGCAGGCTGACAATCAGCGCGATAAACGCCAGGATCCCAATCACCCCTACGCCCCAGAAGGTGGCGCGCCAGCCAAACAGCTGGCCAAACCAGGTTCCCACCGGCACGCCCAGCACGTTAGCCAGCGTCAGGCCGGTGAACATCAGCGCCACCGCCGAGGCCTGACGGGCGGGCGCAACCAGACTGGCCGCCACGACGGCACCGATGCCAAAGAAAGCGCCGTGGCACAGCGCCGTTACAATTCGCGCCAGCATCAGCAGGTTATAGTTCCAGGCCAGCGCACACAGCACGTTGCCGACGATAAAAATCGACATCAGCAGAATAAGCGTAAGCTTACGCGGAAGCTTAGCGGTCAGCAGCGCCATAATCGGTGCGCCAATCGCCACGCCCAGCGCATAGCCGCTGATCAGCCAGCCCGCAGAAGGGAGAGAGACATGCAGGTCGCCTGCAACATCGGGTAGCAGCCCCATGATGACAAACTCGGTGGTGCCGATGGCGAACGCACTAAGCGCCAGCGCCAGTAATGAAACAGGCATGAATAAGACTCCCGGGAAGTAAATGAACCCCGCCATAAACGGCAGGAAAAGGACGCGCGAAGAGGCAGATAACCGCAAACAGGGGTTAAAAGTTTGATCTGCGTCATAGAAGTAATTACAGCATAGCTCAGGAGCAACTTATAGCCCATATGAGGCAATAATCTGTTGCTCAAAAAGCAAAAGTGGCGATGCGGCAGGCGTTAGCGCGAATGGGAACTAATGTATATCCCATTGACATATACGTCCGCTATGGCAGGCTGTATACACATCATGTATATCCCTGAGTGAGGTCAAAATGAAAACCACCGTATTTTTAACTAACCGCAGTCAGGCCGTTCGATTACCTAAAACTGTCGCATTGCCTGATGACATTAAGCATGTCGATGTTGTCGCCATCGGCAGAACCCGGATTATTACTCCCGTAGGTGAATCCTGGGACACATGGTTTGAGGGCGAATCCGTTACCGTTGATTTTATGTCTTCACGCGAACAGCCAGGTTCACAGGAACGGGAAAGCTTCTGATGCTCAAGTATATGCTGGACACCAACATCTGTATTTTTACCATCAAAAATAAACCGGAGGGCATTCGGGAAAAGTTTAACCGCCATCATCAGCAGCTATGTATCAGTACCATAACGCTGATGGAGCTTATCTACGGCGCAGAGAAAAGCAGCCAGCCCGAGCGTAATCTGGCGGTTATTGAGGGTTTTATCGCCCGGCTGGACGTGCTGAATTATGACAGTCATGCCGCTATGCATACCGGGCAAATACGGGCCGAGCAGGCCAGGGCAGGCCAACCGATCGGTCCATACGACCAGATGATTGCGGGGCACGCCCGCAGCCAGGGCCTGGTCATCGTGACCAACAATATGCGTGAATTCTCTCGCGTATCAGGACTTCGCGCGGAAGACTGGCTCTAATTCATTACGCGCAGCATCACCCGCCAGGGATAACCCGCCCGCCAGCCGGGTCTCTCCAGGATTGATCTTAGTTTCCCCCTCCAGGTGCAACTTAAATTTGCCTTAAGTCAGATAAACAGTAGTCTGGGCAATAAGTGAAATAGTTAAAGCTTTGCGTGTAAAAGCCGATACCTCGATAACGGTTCCACCGGGCATCCCAGTGCTGTGCTTGATCGATTCATTGCCGAGGAAATAAGATGCAACGTGCTATTTGCCTGCTCACCCTGCTACTGTGCGGATGTTCCGTCGGAAAGTATGAGTACAGTAGCGAGGCTGAAAAACGGGTAGATATGACCGTTACCGGGATCCCGACCGTCTTAGGGGTGGGTACGCTCGGCACCACAATACCGCTCACGTCTGAATACAGCCTGACCGCCGCGCACGTGGCGAAATACTCCCTGTATCGGGTGAAGGCTTACCATCCTGAATGTGACCTGGCGGTGGTGTACCATAAGAACACCGATTTTCATCCGCCCCACTTCCGTAATGGCCACATTGGCGACAAAATTAACCTCTACGGCTACAGCTTTATCTCCGCCATGCCGGTGGCATCGACCGGCACCAACCTGGTCAATACCGGCCTGAAAAATGAGTGGAACAAAGTCAGCTGCGTGGTGGTCGCGTCTGATGCCGGCGTGGTAAAAGGTATGTCCGGCGGGGCAGTCTATAATGCCGCTGATGACTCGGTGGCAGGCGTTATCGTCGGCTATTCAGACCGTATCAATGACCTGAAAAGCGGTAAGGCGCTGTATAAAGACGTTTCGCTCTATATTCCCTATGCCCGCTTTAAAGACTGGCTGGACCAGGCCGTTAAATCCTGATCGTCGATAGCGTTTGGCGCGGCCAATAAAAAAGGGACGAATCGCTTCATCCCTTTGTTCTGAGTGGCCTTCCGTCCCGATGACGTTACATCCGGGGACGGGGCGTCGTTAAGCGCTCTTACTTGCCGCTGGGACGCAGCGCTGGGAACAGAATGACGTCGCGAATAGTGTGGCTGTTAGTAAACAACATCACCATACGGTCGATACCAATTCCCAGCCCGGCCGTTGGCGGCAGGCCGTGCTCCAGCGCGGTGACATAATCTTCGTCATAGAACATGGCTTCATCGTCGCCCGCATCCTTAGCGTTAACCTGCTGCAGGAAACGCTCCGCCTGGTCCTGAGCATCATTCAGCTCGGAGAAGCCGTTGCCGATTTCACGTCCGCCGATAAAGAACTCAAAGCGATCGGTGATTTCCGGGTTCTGGTCGTTACGACGCGCCAGCGGCGAAACTTCAGCCGGATACTCGGTGATAAAGGTCGGCTGGATCAGATGGCTTTCCGCCGTCTCTTCAAAAATTTCCGTTACCAGACGACCAAGGCCCCAGCTCTTCTCAATTTTGATCCCCAGCGACCGCGCAATGGCGGAAGCCTTATCAAAATCGTCAAGATCGGCGAGGTCGGTTTCCGGACGGTATTTCTGGATCGCTTCCTTCATCGTCAGCTTGTCGAAAGGCTTGCCGAAGTCGAAGCTCTGATCGCCATAAGGCACTACGGTGGTGCCGAGCACGTCCTGCGCCAGGGTACGGAACAGGCTCTCGGTCAGCTCGATCAGATCCTTATAGTCCGCATAGGCCATATAGAGTTCCATCATGGTGAACTCTGGGTTATGACGCGGTGAGATCCCCTCGTTGCGGAAGTTACGGTTGATCTCGAAGACGCGATCGAAGCCGCCAACCACCAGGCGCTTAAGGTACAGCTCCGGGGCGATGCGCAGATACATATCTATATCCAGCGCGTTATGATGCGTGATAAACGGACGGGCAGAGGCACCGCCTGGGATCACCTGCATCATTGGCGTTTCGACTTCCATAAACTGGCGACCCACCATAAAGCTACGGATGCCAGCCATAATCTGTGAGCGAATTTTGAAGGTGTTGCGTGATTCGTCGTTCGCGATGAGATCCAGATAGCGCTGACGGTAGCGGGTTTCCTGATCGGCGAGACCGTGAAACTTGTCAGGCAGCGGGCGCAGCGCTTTGGTCAGCAGGCGCAGTTCGCTGCAGTGAATAGACAGCTCGCCGGTTTTGGTTTTAAACAGCTTACCGCGCGCGCCGACGATATCGCCGAGATCCCACTTCTTGAACTGCTCGTTGTAGATGCCTTCCGCCAGGTCGTCACGCGAAACGTACAGCTGAATGCGGCCGCCCACGTCCTGAAGGGTAACGAACGAGGCTTTACCCATAATACGGCGGGTCATCATGCGCCCGGCAACGCTAACCTCAATGCCCAGCGTTTCCAGCTCTTCGTTCTCTTTCGCATCGAATTCAGCATGCAGCTGGTCTGACGTGCGATCGCGGCGGAAATCATTCGGGAATGCCACGCCATTTTCACGCAGCGCGCTGAGTTTTTCGCGACGCGCTTTCAGCTCATTGTTTAACTCAAGTGCGACGTCAGTGCCCTGCGGTTGTTGTTCAGACATGTCAGTTCCTTATAGCCCTGCTTTCAAGCTTGCTTCAATAAATCGGTCCAGATCGCCATCCAGCACCGCCTGGGTATTGCGGGTTTCCACGCCGGTGCGCAGGTCCTTGATACGTGCGTCATCAAGAACGTAGGAGCGGATTTGGCTCCCCCAGCCGATATCAGATTTGTTATCTTCCAGCGCCTGCTTCTCAGCATTTTTCTTCTGCATTTCCAGCTCATACAGCTTCGCCTTCATCTGCTTCATGGCCTGGTCTTTGTTTTTATGCTGAGAGCGATCGTTCTGGCACTGGGTAACGGTATTGGTCGGAATATGGGTGATACGCACCGCCGACTCGGTCCGGTTAACGTGCTGACCGCCCGCCCCCGAAGCGCGATAAACGTCAATGCGCAGATCCGCCGGATTAATGTCGATATCAATATCGTCTTCCACTTCCGGGTAGATGAAGGCGGAGCTGAACGAGGTATGGCGACGGCCACCCGAGTCAAACGGGCTTTTACGCACCAGACGATGGACACCCGTTTCCGTGCGCAGCCAGCCGAAAGCGTAGTCGCCGATAATGCGCAGCGTGGCGGATTTAATGCCCGCCACGTCGCCGTCGGACTCTTCAATCACCTCGGTTTTGAAGCCTTTGGCTTCTGCCCAGCGCAGGTACATGCGCACCAGCATGCTGGCCCAGTCCTGCGCTTCGGTGCCGCCGGAACCGGCCTGAATGTCGATGTAACAGTCGGCGCTGTCGTACTCGCCGGAGAACATGCGGCGGAACTCAAGTTCGCCCAGCTTTTTCTCCAGCACGTCGAGTTCGCCAACGGCCTCGCTGAAGGTCTCTTCGTCTTCGGCTTCAACGGCCAGCTCCAGCAGGCCCGAGACGTCGTCCAGGCCCTGGGTCAGCTGATCCAGGGTTTCGACGATCGCTTCCAGCGACGAGCGCTCTTTGCCCAGCGCCTGGGCGCGTTCAGGCTCATTCCAGACGTCCGGCTGTTCCAGCTCGGCGTTAACTTCTTCTAAGCGTTCTTTCTTGGCATCGTAGTCAAAGATACCCCCTGAGAACGCCACTGCGCTCTGAGATATCCTGAATTCGGTTCTTTACCGGGTTAATTTCAAACATGATTTTAAAATCTTTTAGGTGATCGAATCGGGCGTGAATGTAACTCAGCAGTTTAACTGAAATTCAGGGCAGTTTGTAGCCTTGCTTCAGCCCAGGCTATAGCGGCCAGAGGTGGCTGATTATAAGCTGCACGCTGCGGTTACCGCGAAATTCATTAATATCCAGCTTGTAGGCCAGCTCGACCTGACGGACGCTGGGGTCCGGCCACAGGGTGGTGTCAACGTTGAAAGCAATACCGTCCAGCAGCGGGCCTCCGCCCAGCGGCTCCACCATCACCTTCAGATGCCGTTCACCCACCAGCCGCTGCTGGATGAGGGTGAATTTGCCGTCGAACTGGGGTTCCGGAAACGCCTGGCCCCAGGGGCCCGCTTCACGCAGCAGTTCTGCCGTGGGGAGCGTCAGTTCCTGCGCCATCAGTTCGCCGTCGCTCCAGACGACGCCCTGTAGTGCCTCCTCGTCCAGCCAGTCGCCCACCAGGTCGCCGAAGCGCTGGCGGAACTCCTCAAACTTCGCCTCCTCCAGCGACAGGCCTGCCGCCATCGCGTGACCGCCAAACTTGAGGATCAGCCCCGGATTGAGCGTATCAAGCCGCTCCAGCGCGTCACGCATATGCAGACCGGCAATAGACCGCCCCGACCCCTTAAGCAGACCGTCCCCCGAGGGAGCAAAGGCGATAACGGGCCGGTTGAAACGCTCCTTCAGGCGGGATGCCAGAATTCCCACCACGCCCTGATGCCACTCGGGATGGTACATCGCAATGCCGAGCGGCAGCGCCTCGCTGCTGCGCTCAAGCGCATCGCACAGCGCCAGCGCCTCGCTCTGCATTCCCTGCTCAATCTCTTTCCGCGTCTGGTTCAGGGCATCCAGCTCGCTGGCCAGCATACGGGCCTGAGCGATATCCTCGCTGAGCAGCAGCGCCACCCCGACGGACATATCGTCCAGGCGGCCCGCAGCGTTAAGACGCGGCCCCAGCGCAAAGCCGAGATCGTTCGCCGCCAGCTGCCTCGCATCGCGGTTAGCCACCTCGAGCAACGCTTTGATCCCCGGGCGGCACTTACCCGCGCGGATGCGGCTCAGACCCTGCCAGACCAGAATGCGGTTATTGCCGTCCAGCGGCACCACGTCGGCAACCGTCCCCAGCGCCACCAGATCCAGCAGTTCAGCCAGGTTCGGCAGCGTTTCCGTCCCGCTCTCGCGCAGGCGCGCGCGCAGCGCCAGCATCAGGTAGAAGGCGACGCCTACCCCGGCCAGCGCGCCCGAGGGAAAGTCACACTCATGCAGGTTCGGGTTCACTATCGCATCGGCAGCCGGCAGGGTATCGCCCGGCAGGTGGTGATCGGTAATGACCACCGCAATGCCCTTTTCATGGGCAAGGCTGACGCCCGTATGTGAAGAAATGCCGTTATCAACGGTGACGATCAGCTGCGCGCCGCGCGCTGCCGCCTGCTCCACCACTTCCGGGCTGAGGCCGTAGCCGTCATCAAACCGGTTAGGTACCAGATACTTAACGTTAGCTGCACCCATGCTGCGCAGCGCCAGTACCGTGAGTGCGGTGCTGGTCGCGCCGTCGGCGTCAAAATCGCCCACGATCATAATGCATAAATTATCAGCAATGGCCTGCTGCAGGATCGCCGCCGCCCGCTCAATACCCGCCAGCGACTGGAAGGGATGAAGATTTTTAGCACTCCGCACCAGCTCATCGGGCTGGAGGACGCCCCGCTGCATGTAAAGACGGCGCAGCAGCGGGTGGAGATCGGTCGGGAGCTGGCTACCCTCCACCGCCTGACGACGGCGAAGTTCAGTTTTACTGTTCAAAGCAATCAGCCGCCCACTTTCTGGCTATCGAGTAGCTGTTTCATCTCTTTAGGGCCCTGGTAACCGGGGATCATCATACCGTTTTGCAGCAGGATGGCAGGCGTGCCCTGAATACCGTAGAGGATGCCCAGTTTGTAATGCTGGGAAAGATCGATTTTGCAGTCAATCGGCGAAACCGCTTCGCCCTTCATCGCCGCATCAAATGCCTTACGACGATCGCCAGCGCACCAGATTGATTTCATATCCTTCGCCACCTGACCATTCATCCCCTCACGAGGGAAGGCCAGGTAGCGCACGGTGATGCCAAGCGCGTTGTAGTCTGCCATTTCCGCATGCAGCTTATGGCAGTAGCCACAGGTGATGTCGGTAAATACGGTGATGACATGCTGCTCCTTCGGCGCTTTATAAACGATCATCTCGCTACTCAACGCATCGACCTTTTTCTCCAGCAGTTTATTGGTCACGTTTACCGGCTGGCCTGCACTGACGTCGTACAGCGGTCCCTGAATAAACTGTTTACCATCGTCGGTGATATACAGTACGCCGCTTTCCGTCAGTACCGTTTTCATTCCCGGCAGAGGAGAAGGCTGGATCTCCGTTTGCTGAAGGCCGAGCTTTTGCAGCGACTGTTTAATGGCCGCATCATCGGCGTGGGACAAGCCACTGACGGCGATAAGCAGAGAAAGTATCAGGTAACGCTTCTTCATTTAATGTCCTTATAGACGTGTACGCTGAGCCTGAATCCGCCCTCAGAGCGGGTAGCAGGCCGGTAAGAGTATTCACCGCGCCGAAGGTCAGGCGCGAGGATGGTGCTGCTGATGTAACTGACGCAGTCGCTCAGTGGCAACGTGCGTGTAGATCTGGGTCGTCGACAGGTCGCTATGGCCCAACAGCATCTGTACGACACGCAGATCTGCCCCATGGTTCAGAAGGTGGGTAGCAAATGCATGGCGAAGCACGTGCGGCGAGAGTTTATTACTGTCGATGCCTGCCAGTGTGGCGTAATGTTTGATTCGATGCCAGAAAGTTTGCCGCGTCATTTGCTGCGCACGGTTGCTGGGAAACAGCACGTCCAGCGTCTGACCGTTAAGCAGCCACGGGCGACCATACTCAATATACTGCTCCAGCCAGTGCACCGCCTCTTCCCCCAGCGGCACCAGACGCTCTTTATCTCCCTTACCAATCACTCGCACCACGCCCTGCCGCAGGCTGACGTTATTGAGCGTCAGGCTGACCAGCTCGGTGACGCGCAGGCCGGTGGCGTAGAGCAGCTCAAGCATCGCTTTGTCGCGCAGCTCAATGGGCTGCTCAACGCTGGGTGCCTGTAGCAGCCGGTCTATCTGCGCCTCGCTGAGATCTTTCGGCAAGCGCTGCGGCAGCTTAGGTGAAGAGAGCAGCGCGCTGGGATCGTCTTCGCGCAGCTTTTCCCGATAGAGATACTGAAACAGGCGGCGCATTGCGCTTAACAGCCGCGCGGAGCTGCTCGCCTTGTAGCCGCCCTCCAGCCTTTCAGCCAGAAACTGCTGCAGGTCCGCGGCGTCAACGCGCAGCAGCTGGGTGTTATGATGCGCAGCCCAGCCGACCAGCGACGTCAGGTCCAGCCGGTAGGAAGCCACCGTGTTTTCCGCCAGGTTACGCTCGATCCACAAGGCATCTAAAAACTGTTCAATCAGATCGCTGTCCTGCACCACACTGCCCCTTTATCTGTTTACCGACGGCCTGTTATGCCTGACCCCGGGTCAATTCTGATATAATCCGCGCCAGTGCATCAAGAGGAATGAGATTACCAGAGATGAATATTGGTCTGTTTTATGGCTCAAGCACCTGCTACACCGAGATGGCGGCAGAGAAGATCCGTGACTTTATCGGCGACGATCTCGTTACGCTGCATAATCTGAAGGACGATCCCCCGCAGCTGATGGAACAGTATGACATGCTGATCCTTGGCATTCCAACCTGGGACTTTGGCGAGCTGCAGGAGGACTGGGAAGCCATCTGGAGCGATCTGCCCGCGCTAAACCTGCGTGATAAAGTGGTGGCCCTGTACGGCATGGGCGATCAGGGAGAATACAGCGAGTGGTTTCTCGACGCGCTGGGCATGCTGCATGATCTTCTAGCCCCGATGGGCGTGAAGTTTGTCGGCCTGTGGCCAAATGAGGGGTATGAATTTACCAGCACCAAACCGCTTACCCCCGACGGCAGGCACTTTTTTGGGCTGGCGCTGGATGATATTAATCAGTTTGAGCGCACGGACGAGCGCATTGCCCAGTGGTGCGAGCAGATCCTCACTGAGATGGCGGCGCTGCTGTAACAGCAGCAATCCCGCCCGCGCAAGCTGCGGGGCGCATTAAGTAGCCTGCCGCATCGTCACGCGGCGCGGGTAGCGGCTGCTCTGCTACAGAACGTCACGCTGCGCGGTGAGTGAAGCGCAGTTCCGCATCATCATGCGTCGCGGGCCGGGATCAGCAGCAGCTGCCGAAGCTGACGCCATGCCTCTTCATCCATGCTGTCACTGAGTAACCAAAGTTTCTCCCGATCCCCTGACGGGGTTCGCATCGCCAGAAACATCGCGTGGCGGGTCACCCACTGATGGCCGGTGATGTGCCAGCGTTTCTGACGCCACTGAATCTGCCCGCCCTCCAGCAGCGCGATATCCCCTTCGCGACTGCGAATACGTCGCTGGCTGCGCACGCATTCGAAAACGACCAGCGTCAATAAGAGCATCCAGACCAGGGTATAGCTGGCAGGCCAGGGCGCCAGCAGCAGCGCAAGTATCGCGACGCCGTGCAGAAGCAGGGATATCCATTGTGCACGCCAGGATACCCTCAGCTCAGCGTGCCACTGGGCCACGTTGCTGATTTCGCTGTTGTATCAGGTTAACCATGCGCTTGAGTTCAGGATCGGCAGGCTCACCGTGATTCATCAGCCAGTTGAAGAGATCGGGATCGTCGTTTTCAAGCAGGCGAATGAATATCTGCTTGTCGTCCTCAGAAAGGGAATCATACTCATATTCGAAAAACGGCATTATGGAGATATCCAGTTCACGCATTCCCCGACGGCAGGCCCAGTGGACCCGGGCTTTATTGCTACTATCCATATTATCCATCGTCATTCAGTCAAAGATGGCCGCTAGTGTAGCGCTTTTTATCGGGGATGTTGATGCAATAGCGGCCGGTTTTCGCGCCGTCCCGCAAAGCAGCGAGCTGCCGTGCAGAGTTATCATGCGTTTTGTGCGCCGTTTCAAGGAAACAGGTTGCAAAGCCATCCGGCTCTTTTAACATAAGTACCAGAGCTGTTTTTTTCACCCCACTACAGGACTGAATCATGCCGACTTTCTCTTTTCCGCCTCGTCAACCCGCGGCCTCTGCGCGTCTGCCGCTTACGCTGATCTCGCTGGAAGAGTGGGCGCTCGTGACTGTGACCGGCGCCGACAGCGTCAGCTATTTACAGGGTCAGGTGACGCTGGACGTCGCCGCGCTGGCCGACAATGACCACCGCCCGACCGCGCACTGCGATGCCAAAGGAAAGATGTGGAGCAACCTGCGTCTGTTTCATCGTGCCGGGGGGCTGGCTTATATTGCACGCCGCAGCCTGTGCGAAGAGCAGGTTACCCAGCTGAAGAAGTACGCCGTGTTTTCAAAAGTGACCATCGCCGCCGATAATGACGCCGTGCTGCTTGGGGTTGCGGGTTTCCAGTGTCGTGGTGCGCTGGCTGGCGTTTTTACCACCCTGCCGGATGCTGAAAACCCTGTGGTGCAGCTGGATAATACCACCCTGCTCTGGCTGCCCACGCCCGAGGAAAGATTTCTGCTGGTAACCGACGAGCAGACGGCTCAGACGCTGCGCCAGGCACTTGAGGGACAGGCACAGCTGAACGACAGCACACAGTGGCTGGCGCTGGATATCGAAGCAGGTTTGCCAGTGATTGACACCGCCACCAGCGCCCAGTTTATCCCTCAGGCGACTAACCTGCAGGCGCTGGATGCCATCAGCTTTAAAAAGGGGTGCTATACCGGCCAGGAGATGGTTGCACGCGCTAAATTTCGCGGTGCCAACAAGCGGGCGCTTTACTGGCTGGCGGGGCGCGCCGGGCAGGTTCCTGCTGCCAGTGATTCACTGGAGATCAGGCTGGGCGAAAACTGGCGGCGGACCGGGACGATCCTGACGGCCTGCCAGCTGGACAACGGAGAGGTGTGGGTTCAGGCTGTGCTGAATAACGACCTGGAGCCGGACAGCGAGCTGCGTTTGCAGGGGGACGAAGGCGGCAGCTTAACGATTCAACCTCTGCCCTATTCCCTGACCTGAGCCGGGCTTCACAGGGGCCGCACGGCCCCTGTATCACATCACGTACAGGTAGATCGCCAGAAAGTGGCAAACGCTGCCACCGAGCACAAATCCGTGCCAGATAGCATGGTTATAAGGGATGCGCTTCGAGCTATAGAAAATTACGCCCAGCGAATAGATTATTCCCCCCGCCGCCAGTAGCCCTATGCCGCCCGCCGGCAGCTTCAGCGCCAGCTGATAAACCACAATCAGCGACAGCCAGCCCATCAGCAGATAGGTAATAACCGACAGCGCCTCAAAGCGATTGATAAACACCAGCTTAAACAACACCCCAAGCAGCGCCAGGCTCCAGATAATCACCATCAGCCCGTGTGCCAGCGGCGATTTCAGTCCGACCATCAGAAAAGGCGTGTAGGTTCCGGCGATCAGCAGATAGATGGCGCAGTGGTCCAGCTTTTGCAGCCAGAGTTTGGCGGTCGGATGGGGAATGGCGTGATACAGGGTCGAGGCCAGAAACAGCAGGATCATACTGCCGCCGTAAAGGCTGTAGCTGATAATTGCTATGCTGTCTGCCTGGCTGGCGTTCGCCTCCGTGAGCATCAGCACCAGCCCAATAATGCCAAAAATAAAACCAATGCCGTGACTGATACTGTTGGCGACTTCTTCCGCCAGGGAATAGCCCTGCGCTAAAAATGTTTTACCTGTCATATCGTCCTGTTTTTCAGATGCTGAGCCGGGCTTACAGTCTGCTCTGCAGTGCCGTCACATTGCAGCTAATGCTACCTGTCCACGTATACACTCACTGGTATGCCCGAAAATTGAGCATTTTTAGCTTAGCTGAGAATGATTTCAGAGTACAACTGTAACCTTTATTAAACTGTGAATGCCTGTAACACATTTTCTGGAAGGTAAAACGCAAACGTTTCCCTTACAATGGCAGGCAATTTTTTTCCCTTCAGGGAACGACGAGGTGAGTGATGTCTGAACAGGTAAACAGTGTCGATTTCGGGCCAATGACGCAGGTCATGGATTTTCTGATGGAGCTGGATAAGCTTAAACGTGTCGAACGCCGCACCCGGCTTATTGGCAACTCCCGCCATGAAAACTCAGCGGAGCACAGCTGGCATCTGGCCGTGGCCGCCATGAGTCTGGCCCCCTTTTTTGAGGGGGGAACTGACGTGCAGCGTGTTGTACAGATGGCGCTGCTGCACGACGTGGTGGAGATCGATGCAGGAGACGTCATGGTCTATGACCTTGCGGCCCGCGAAGCCATTTCACACCAGGAGGTCGCCGCTGCCGATCGTCTGTTCGGCCTGCTGCCCGCCGCATTACAGCAGCGTTTCCGGGCGCTTTGGGACGAATATGAAGCCGGCGAAAGCGTTGATGCCCGCTTTGCCAATATGCTGGATCGCGCCCTGCCGATTATTCAGAATCTGCATAATCAGGGCCAGAGCTGGAAAGAGAATGGTATTCGGCTCGAACAGGTACTGGCCCGCAACGTTGCGCTGGCAGAGCAGTGGCCCGCACTATGGAACCATCTGCAAGGGCATCTTATTGAGGCTCAACGTAAGGGCTGGCTGCAATAATAGCCGGCCCTCAGGCTACATTTACCACAAAGGATGAGAGTAATGACCAGCAAACAGCAGTTGCCTGAAGGCTTCCTCTGGGGCGGCGCGGTAGCCGCGCATCAGGTTGAGGGCGGCTGGGACCAGGGTGGAAAAGGCGTCAGCATTGCAGATGTCCTTTCCGGCGGCGCGCATGGCGTTGACCGCGTCATAACCGACGGCGTACAGGCGGGCTACAGCTACCCTAATCATCAGGCGGTTGATTTCTATTCCCGCTATAAAGAGGACGTGGCCCTCTTCGCTGAGATGGGGTTTAAATGCTTTCGCACCTCCATTGCCTGGACGCGGATCTTCCCTAACGGGGATGAGCATGAGCCTAACGAGGCCGGGCTACAGTTCTACGACGATCTGTTCGATGAGCTGCTGAAATACAACATTGAGCCGGTTATTACCCTGTCGCATTTTGAGATGCCAAATCACCTGGTGAAGGCGTATGGCGGCTGGCTGAATCGCAACGTCGTGGATTTCTTTGTTCGCTTCAGTGAGGTCGTCATGGAGCGCTACAGGAATAAAGTTAAATACTGGATGACCTTTAACGAGATCAATAACCAGCGTAACTGGCAGTATCCGCTATTCGGCTATTGCTGCTCAGGCGTGGTATTTACCGACCAGGATAATCCCGAACAGGCGATGTTTCAGGTGCTGCACCATCAGTTTGTCGCCAGCGCGCAGGTGGTCAGGCTGGGACATAACATCAATCCTGCGATGCAGATCGGCTGCATGATCGCCATGGTGCCGCTCTACCCCTGGTCCTGCCACCCCGAGGATGTGATGTTCGTGCAGGAAGCGATGCGTGAGCGCTTCCTGTTTAGCGACGTCCATATGCGCGGATATTACCCTGCTTACATACTCAACGAATGGGCGCGCAAGGGCTATGACATTGCCATGCTGCCGGAGGATACCCGAACGCTTCGCGAGGGCTGTGCGGACTATATCGGCCTGAGCTATTACATGAGCAATGCGGTGCAGGCTCACGCGCAGGGCAGCGGCAGCGCGGTGTCGGGCTTTGCGGGCAGCGTACCCAATCCGCATGTAAAAGCCTCCGACTGGGGCTGGCAAATCGATCCGGTTGGGCTGAGATACAGCCTGGCCACCCTTTATGAACGCTATCAAAAGCCGCTATTTATTGTCGAAAACGGTTTCGGGGCGATTGATAACGTCGGGGCGGATGGATCGATTAACGACGACTACCGCATCGCCTATTTGCAGGCGCATATTGAGCAGATGAAGCTGGCGGTCTGCTATGACGGTGTCGAACTGATGGGCTACACCCCCTGGGGCTGTATTGACTGCGTCTCTTTCACCACCGGCCAGTACAGTAAGCGCTACGGGTTTATCTACGTGGATAAAAATGACGATGGCAGCGGTACGCTCAACCGCGCCAGGAAGAAAAGTTTTACCTGGTATCAGCAGGTGATCGCCAGCAATGGTGAAAAGCTGTAACGCCGGGTTTTATCGACCGCCGGCAGCGTCAATGATGCTGCCGGTAATGTAGGAAGCCTCATCGCTGAGCAGCCAGAGTATCGCCTGCGCGATCTCTTCTGGTTGTCCACCCCGCTGCATAGGTATAGCTGCCGCCAGGCGGTCGACGCGGCCAGGCTCGCCGCCGTCGGCATGCATTGCAGTATAGATAAAGCCGGGACGAACGCCGTTGACGCGAATTCCCTGTGCTGCCACCTCAAGCGAAAGCCCTTTTGTCAGCGTATCCATTGCCCCTTTTGACGCGGCATAATCGACATATTCCTCCGGCGCCCCCAGTCGGGCGGCGGCAGAAGAGACATTCACAATCGCGCCGCCCTGCCCTCCATGATGCCATCCCATTCTTTTCACTGCTTCGCGACAGCACAGGAAAGGACCGGTAACATTGGTGGCGAGAACCCGGTTTATGCGCTCGGCAGTGAGCTGTTCAATACGGGACTGCTGAAACAGGATGCCAGCGTTGTTGACCAGCGCGCTGAGGTGGCAACCCAGCGTATCCAGGCGCTGGAACATAGCCACGACCTGCGCCTCATCCGCAATATCCGCCTGCACGCTAAAGGCCTGACCGCCCTGCTGCTGAATCAGTGTCACAACGTCTTCCGCCGCCGCTGCACGTTGATGGTAGTTCACTGCAACCTGATAGCCCCGCTGCGCCAGTAGCAGCGACGTCGCCCGGCCAATACCCCGGCTGCCGCCGGTCACTAATGCCGTTTTCATCATGCTTCTCCTGTAAAAAAGGGCACCGGGGCGCCCTTATAAACGCTGACCCACGCGGAAGGCTACTCGTATTCGCTTAGCGGAACGCAGGAGCAGAACAGATTGCGATCGCCGTAAACGTCGTCCAGCCGCTTAACCGTGGGCCAGTATTTGTTGTGACTGCCGGCCGGGAATACCGCCAGCTCACGGGTATAGGGATGCGTCCATTCGCCCACTATTTCCATCTGCGTATGCGGGGCATTGACCAGTGGATTATCGTCAGCCGGCCATTCGCCTCCGGCAACGCGATCTATCTCCATCCGAATAGCCAGCATCGCATCAATAAAGCGGTCCAGTTCCCCCTTGCTCTCCGATTCCGTCGGCTCCACCATCAGCGTACCGCTGACCGGAAAGGACATGGTCGGTGCGTGAAAACCATAGTCAATCAGACGCTTAGCGATATCCAGTTCGCCGATGCCGGTCTGCTCCTTCAGGGGACGAATATCCAGGATGCATTCGTGCGCCACGCGGCCATCGCGTCCGGCATAGAGGATCGGAAAGGCAGACTGCAGCCGGGTGGCGATATAGTTAGCGTTGAGGATGGCGACCGAGCTTGCCTGCTTTAATCCTTCCGCCCCCATCATACGGATATACATCCAGCTGATGGGCAGAATAGATGCGCTGCCAAAAGGCGCGGCGGAGACGGCCCCCTGCTGCGTGAGTATGTCGTCAATCTGTACCACGCTATGTCCCGGTACGAAGGGCGCAAGGTGCGCTTTGACGCCAATCGGCCCCATTCCCGGCCCGCCTCCGCCATGAGGGATGCAGAAGGTTTTGTGCAGGTTAAGGTGTGACACATCCGCGCCAATATAGCCCGGCGTGGTGATCCCCACCTGGGCATTCATATTCGCCCCGTCAAGATAGACCTGCCCGCCATGCTGGTGAACGATCTGACAGACTTCACGTATAGTCTCTTCATACACGCCGTGAGTGGAGGGATAGGTGACCATAATACAGGAGAGCGCATCACCGGCCTGCTCTGCCTTTGCCCGCAGATCGTGCAGGTCAATATTGCCCTGCCTGTCGCAGGCCACCACCACCACCGACATACCGGCCATCTGTGCAGAAGCGGGATTGGTGCCGTGCGCCGATGCGGGGATCAGGCAGAAGGTGCGGCCCGGTTCATTGCGGCTTTCATGATAGCGGCGGATCGCCAGCAGACCCGCATATTCCCCCTGCGCCCCGGAGTTCGGCTGCATACAGAGCGCATCATAGCCGGTTAGCTGCACCAGCCACTGCGACAGCTGGCCGATCATTTGCAGGTAGCCGCCCGCCTGATCCGCCGGACAAAACGGGTGCAGTTCGGAAAATTCAGGCCAGGTAATCGGGATCATTTCTGCGGCGGCATTCAGCTTCATGGTGCAGGAGCCGAGCGGGATCATGGCCTGATTGAGCGCCAGATCCTTACGCGCCAGGCTATGCATATAGCGCATCATCTCGGTTTCGCTGTGATGACGATTGAACACCGGATGCGTCAGAACCGGCGTCTGGCGCAGCAGCGCGGGTGGCAGGGAGTGGCTCGGGTCGCTGACGATACTATCCAGCGCATCAATATCCTGCGCGTGATGTTCACCGAGCAGAATAGAGAACAGGATGCTCACGTCATCGCGGGAGGTTGCTTCGCTCAGGGTGATGCCGACCGCATTATGGATATCCGTTCGCAGGTTGACGCCAAAGCTGAGCGCACGATCCAGTACCGCGGCTTTGTCGGTAACCTCGACGGTCAGAGTGTCAAACCAGGTGCGATGCCGCAGGGTCAGCCCGCCACGCTGCAGCCCGGCGGCAAGGATATCCGTCAGGCGATGGATGCGTGAGGCGATGCGCTTCAGCCCCTCTGGCCCGTGGAAAACCGCATAGAGGCTGGCGATATTCGCCAGCAGCACCTGCGACGTACAGATATTTGAGTTGGCTTTCTCGCGGCGAATGTGCTGCTCACGGGTTTGCATCGCCATGCGCAGCGCGGTATTACCCGCGGCATCGCGTGAGACGCCGATAATGCGGCCCGGCATCGAGCGTTTATGCTCCTCCCGCGTGGCGAAAAAGGCCGCATGGGGGCCACCGTAGCCCATAGGTACGCCGAAGCGCTGCGCTGAACCAAAGACAATATCCGCGCCCTGGCTCCCCGGTGCCTGCAGCAGAAGCAGCGCCATAAAATCGGCTGCCACGCTGACAATAATGCCGCGCTGTTTTAGCTGGTCAGTCAGTCTGGCATAGTCATGCACTTCGCCGGTCGTTCCCACCTGCTGAAGCAGTACGCCAAAAATATTCTCGTGATCCCGCACCCTGTCGGCCTTATCTACCAGCACCTCAAAGCCAAAGGTTTCGGCACGGGTGCGCACCACGTCCAGCGTCTGCGGATGAATATCCTCAGCAACAAAAAAACGGTTAGCCGATTTGAGCTTGCTGATGCGCTTTGACATCGCCATCGCCTCAGCGGCGGCGGTCGCCTCATCCAGCAGCGAAGCGGACGCAATATCCAGGCCGGTCAGATCCAGCGTGACCTGCTGAAAGTTGAGCAGCGCCTCCAGACGTCCCTGTGACACCTCCGGCTGGTAGGGCGTATAGGCCGTGTACCACCCCGGATTTTCCAGCATATTGCGCAGAATAACCGGCGGAGTCAGCACCGGCGTATAGCCCATGCCGATATAGGAGGTATAACGCAGATTCTGGCTGGCAATCGCTTTTAGCTCCGCCAGCGCCTGATGCTCGGTGAGGGCATCCCCCACGGCGGGCGGGCCGGGCAGCTGGATATCGGCAGGGACGATGGAGCCGATCAGTTCAGAAAGAGAGCGGGAACCGATAGCATTCAGCATCGCCGCCTGCTGCGCCTGCGAAGGGCCAATATGGCGTTCGATAAACGCGCCGGTGTGTTCAAGCTGGCTGAGGGTCTGCGTCATGAGCGGAGGATCCTGAGTCGGGAAGTGAGAGGCGGGGAGACCCTTACTCGTCCCCCGCCGCCTGGTCAGAGATGCGGGCAGGGCGAAATAGCATTCGCCCACGCGGATCACGATCTATTCGTCGATGCTGGTTTTATAGGCATCGGCGTCAAGCAGTGCATCAAATTGTGACGCATCGCTGGCGCGCATTTTAAACAGCCAGCCCCCGGCGTAGGGGTCACTGTTGACCCGCTCCGGCTCGCCGTCAAGGGTGCTGTTAACCTCAATAATCTCACCATCAATCGGCGCATAAATGTCGGAAGCCGCCTTAACCGATTCCGCCACGGCGCATTCGTCACCCTGGCTGAAAGTGGCGCCGGGCGCCGGCAGGTCGACAAATACCATATCGCCCAGCAGCTCCTGAGCATGTTCGGTAATGCCCACGGTAAAGGTGCCGTCGGCTTCTTTACGCACCCATTCGTGGCTGTCGCGGTATTTCAGTTCATGTGGCACATTGCTCATCGCGCTGCTCTCCTGCAATCTGGAAGTGATCGGATATTATGCAACCGGCTTACCGGCGCGAACAAAAACGGGTTTGGTCACCTTAACCGGCATTTCACGGCTGCGGATCTGAACGATCGCCCGCTCGCCGATCCCGGTCGGAACGCGCGCGAGGGCAATGCTGCACCCAAGCGTTGGCGAGAACGACCCGCTGGTGATGGTGCCCTCTTTGAGGTTACCGGCCTCATCGGTAAAGTGAACCGGCTGGCCATTACGCAGCACGCCTTTCTCTGTCATCACCAGCCCGACAAGCTGTTCTGTGCCTCTTTCACGCTGCGCCTCAAGCGCATCACGGCCAATAAAATTTCGTTCAGCTGGCTGCCAGGCCAGGGTCCAGCCCATATTCGCGGCCAGCGGCGAGACGCCTTCATCCATCTCCTGCCCATAGAGGTTCATGCCCGCCTCCAGACGCAGCGTGTCACGCGCGCCCAGCCCGGCGGGCTTCACGCCAGCCTCCAGCAGCCCCTGCCAGAATGCCGCTGCCTGCGCGTAAGGCAGAGCGATTTCATAGCCCGCCTCACCGGTATAGCCGGTGGTGGCAATAAAGAGAGCGTCCGCCTGCACGGCAAAAAAGGGTTTCATCCCCGCCACGGCCTGACGTTGGGCATCAGTGAAAAGCGTCTGCGCTTTGCGCTGTGCTTCCGGTCCCTGTACGGCAATCAGAGAGAGATCGTCACGCACCGTTAGCGCTATGCCGTAAGGCTTCGCGTGTTCGGTTATCCAGACGAGATCTTTTTCACGCGTGGCAGAGTTCACCACCAGCCGGAAGGCATCATCCTTTATAAAGTAAACAATCAGATCGTCTATCACGCCACCGGAGGCGTTCAGCATGGCGCTGTAGAGTGCCTTGCCCGGCTGGGTCAGCTTAGCGACATCATTGGCCAGCAGATAGCGGAGGAATTCCCGGCAGCGTGCGCCGCACAGATCGACGATGGTCATGTGCGAGACATCAAACATTCCCGCATCGGTTCGCACCGCGTGGTGCTCTTCAAGTTGAGAGCCGTAATGCAGCGGCATCATCCAGCCGTGAAAGTCGACCATTCGCGCACCACAGGCCTGATGCTGTTCAAACAAGGGAGTGTGCTGGGTCATAGTTTTCCTGTGCAGATGCAAGTTTTCAGGCGTCTGATCCGGGCGGATTAAGGCCGGACGCAAACGATAACCTGGCTTTGACGTTACCACCGAACCGCGCCATTAACCATAAGTAAAATGAGGTCGAATGGGTTTAACGTTCTCTCAGAGCCGGAAGGATTTTCCAGAACTTCTGACCAGAAAACTGCGCGAATGCGCACATAAACCGCAATTCATCGGTTTACAGGCAGGCTGAAAACAGGTTTTTTGCCCGATTGGGATGAATTCATGCTCCTTCTTGAACCCCATGACATTAAAAAAACTAATGCGAACAGAGCGGTAAAATTAGTTTATTTCAAATGAAGCGGCGGCACGGGAACATTCGACCCCGATGTGACACTTAATCGGATGCATACTTCTCAGGGTCGCCAGACATGGGTATTAAATCACTCCCTTCTACGGTTAATACGCTCGCGCTCCATCAGGCCGTTGAACAACAGGATGTCGCTCAGATTGAGCGACTCAGGCAGGAGGGCCACCGACCAAACCAGCTGGATAACGCACGGCAGTCTCCTGTCGATCTGCTGGCAAGAAGACGATCCATCGATCAGCAACTGCGCGAACATCTGCACGGCGCGCTGCTGTCGTCAATGAATCCTGGGGCACCGCAAGGCTATACCAAACCCGAAGCGCTGCACGGGTCTCCGTGGGGGTTTGAGATCCTCGCCTCCGGCGAGCTGAAGGGCGGCATCAATGATGCCAAAGGCGGGACGCAATCACTCGAAGGTCGCATCTTCTTCTCAGATCGTACGCCCGAGCAGCCGTCAGACAGCGTGACCCGGAAAGACTTCCGCAGTAAAGCCCGTGTCTATGCCCGGGGCGAGGGAATGCAGAGCAGTAATGCGGCTTCACGTGCCTTTCAGCATCGAATGACGCAGGCCATCGATCGGCATCTGGCCAGCGGGGCAGCACTCACCAGCAGCGGTAATTCCCTCAGGCTACCGGTCAATGACGGCGAAACGGTGGACGAGGCGGTTGCCCGATGGTTGCAAAGTCTTCTGAACGTCTCGCGTAACCGTAATCCGGCCGCCTTCCGCGCTACGCCATTTGAAAACAGCGCCAGCCTGCTGAAATTTCCTGAATCCATTACGCTTCATTCACCGAACAGCAGCCCACAGTCATATAGCGGCGAAGCACTGAGATCCCTGCTGATGGAGGCAGGCAACAGGCTGAGGAGCCAGCTGGAGCAGGGTAATACGCCGCTACTAGCGCTGATCAATAAGGGGAACGTTGTGCCGATGGTGTTCGGCTTCGGCAAAATTGAGGGGCTTAAGACGCACGCCATCAGCGGCACGCTGAGTAAAAACATCAAAAACTACAGCTACCAGAATGAAAATCATCCGCTCAGCGGATCCGCTAAAGGGGGGAAATTAAAAGAGATCGAGCTGCGCAGTCTGGAAGACTTGGCAACGCTGAGTCTGGCTTCTCTGGCAAAAGATGTCCCCCTGCCCGGCCAGACGTTGATCAGGATTAATCCCGCCGCCCGGGATAAAGCTGCACAAAACACCCGGGCGCGCTATCTCGATGCACAACAGCTGAGCAGATTTCAGCACAGGCTTACGGCGCTGCTGAAGGATGAGGGTATCAGGATAGAAAACGCAACGCTGCCAGAGCTACAACAGATCAATGAAGCAGTACGCGGCAACGATCTTGCCGCGTGGATTTAGCGCAGCCACTCCGGCAGATCGTTAAGCCCCATTGCCTGCTTCAGCAAACGGGGTTTTACGCCGGGCAGGTTATCCGCCAGGCTTAACCCGATATCACGCAGCAGCTTCTTCGCCGGATTATTGCCGTCAAAAAGTTCGCGAAACCCCTGCATGCCGGCAAGCATCATCGCCGCGCTGTGTTTGCGACTGCGCTCGTAGCGGCGCAAATAGAGGTGCTGCCCGATATCTTTCCCCTGCTGATGCAGACGCTTAACCTCCCCGATAAGCTCCGCCGCATCCATAAAGCCGAGATTGACGCCCTGCCCGGCCAGCGGATGGATGGTATGGGCCGCATCACCGACCAGCGCCAGGCGGTGCGCCGCGAAATTACGCGCGTAGCGCCCCATCAGCGGAAAGGTTTTGCGCTCACTCTCTAGCGTGCACAGGCCCAGCCGCAGATCGAAGGCGACCGAAAGCTGTTGATTAAACACGGCTTCCGGCATGGATTGCAGACGGGTGGCCTCCTGCGGACTGACCGACCAGACAATCGAACAGAGCGTGGGGTCGCTGAGCGGCAGAAAGGCCAGAATACCTTCGCCGTGAAACACCTGTCGGGCAACGCTGCCATGCGGCTGTTCGGTACGGATATTGGCGACCAGCGCATGATGCTCGTAGTCCCAGAACGCCAGCGGAATATCCGCTTTATTACGCAGCCAGGAGTTCGCTCCGTCTGCCGCCACCAGCAGTCTCGCGCTCATCATCGTGCCGTCGGCCAGGGTGACAAAGGCCTCATTGTCACCAAATGCCACCTGCTGAAGTTCCGCTGGCGAAACGATCGTGACGTCGTTTAGCTCGCTGGCTTTTTGCCACAGGGCCTGATGAATAACCCGGTTTTCACCAATGTGCCCAAGGTGGGGCAGCCCCTGATGGACATCATCAAATTCAATACGACCAAAGCTGTCGCGGTCCCAGACTTCCATGCCGTGATAGGGGCTGGCCCCTGCCGCCAGGATGGCAGACCAGACGTCCAGATGCTGAAGCAGGCGCTCGCTGGCGGCGTTAATCGCCGACACCCTGAGGGCGGGCTGCGCATCTGCCGCCTGAGCGACGGGTGCCTCACGCTCCAGCACGGCAATGCTTAATCCGCTGCCGTGCAGGCCACAGGCGACGGCAAGACCGACCATTCCGCCACCGGCGACGATAACATCATACGTTTGCATAACAGCTTTCTCCTTAACGCTTAACCCAGCCCAACGTGCGCTCGGCCAGCAAATTTCGCATCAGCGGGACAGAATCCATCGCCAGTAAACCCAGATTACGCCCTGCCACCAGTGGCGTATAACGGTTAGCAAACAGCCTGACCAGCGCATCGGTAATACCGATGGTCGCTCTGGCATCCGGCTGACGGCGCTGCTGATACTGTTGCAGCGTGGCATAGCTTCCGACATCCTGGCCGGTGCGCCAGGCGGCGGCAACCGTCTCCGCCAGCGACATAACGTCGCGCAGGCCTAAATTAAATCCCTGTCCGGCAATAGGGTGCAGAGTCTGCGCCGCATTACCCACCAGAGCCAGCCGGTGTGAGGTGTGCTGAGAAGCGGCCTGAAGCCGCAGCGGGTAGCTGTGACGCTGGCCAACCTGGGTAAAGCGGCCCAGCCGCCAGCCAAAAGCGCGCTGCAATTCAGACAGAAAACGCGTGTCGCTCCAGGCGTCAACCTGCGGCTTATCCGCCAGCGGATGACACCAGACCAGCGAGCTGCGTCCCGCCGACATCGGCAGGAGCGCCAGCGGGCCATGCTCGGTGAAACGCTCCCAGGCCCTTCCCTGATGGGGCTGCTCCGTAGAGACGTTAGCGATTACGGCGACCTGCTGATAATCCTGCTGCTGCCACTGTATGCCGCAGGCCGCGGCGACGGAAGAGTGCGATCCGTCTGCCGCGACCAGCAGCCGGGCCTCCAGACTTTCGCCGTTATCCAGCGTCACGCTGATGCTTGTCTGCGAGCGTGAAATGGCGGCCACTTTGGCCGGACAGCAAAGGCGAACGCCGGGGGCCTTTTGCAGCAGGGTAAACAGCCGCTGCCCAACCTCATGCAGTTCGACCACCTGCCCCAGCGCCCCGATGTCATAATCGGCCGCATCCAGCGACACAAAGGCCGCATGGCCGCGATCGCTGACGTGAACGTGAGTGATCGCCGTGGCGCAGGGTTTCAGCACGGGCCACAAATTAATGGCTGCCAGCTGCTGGCAGGTGCCATCCGCGACGGCGATGGCGCGGCCATCATAGCCGGGATGCGCACGTGCCCCCGGTTCGCTGGCCTCGACCAGCGTGACCGCCACGTTTCCCTGAGTGAGAGACGAAATGGCCAGCGCCAGGGTTGCGCCAGCCATGCCTCCGCCCGCAATAATAATGCTCATTGTGCTTTCGCTGCCGCCATCAGGGCCTCAATCTCGTCTGCTTCTTTCACCACGCCTGCGGTAAGGTTTTCATTCCCCTCTGCGGTGATAATAACATCATCCTCAATGCGGATGCCGATGCCGCGATATTCCGCTGGCACGTCGGCGTCGGGCGCGATATAGAGCCCAGGCTCAATGGTAATCACCATGCCGGGCTCAAGTACGCGGTCACGATCGGTCCCGTAGAACCCGACGTCATGGACGTCCAGTCCCAGCCAGTGGCTCAGGCCGTGCATAAAGAATTGTCGATGTGCCTGCTCTTCAATCAGGGTGTCGATGTCTCCTTCCAACACGCCAAGCCGGACCAGCCCGCTCACCATAATACGTACAACCTGTGCATTGACTTCGCGGATGCTGGTACCGGGGCGAAACAGCCTCAGCGCCGTATTAAGTGATGCCAGCACAATGTCGTAAATGGCACGCTGCGGCGCTGAGAACTTACCATTCACCGGGAAGGTGCGGGTGATATCTCCGGCATAGCCCTGATATTCACAGCCAGCATCGATCAGCACCAAATCGCCATCGCGCATACGGCTCTCATTTTCGGTGTAGTGCAGAATACAGCCGTTTTCACCTGCCCCCACAATCGTGTTGTAGGAGGGATAGCGCGCACCGTGACGATTGAATTCGTGATGGATTTCTCCCTCCAGCTGATACTCAAACATGCCTGGCCGACAGGCCTGCATCGCACGGGTATGCGCCAGGGCGCTGATACGTCCGGCCTCACGCAGCAGCGCCTGCTCTTCGGGGGACTTAATCAGGCGCATTTCATGGACCCAGGGGCGCCAGTCCGTAAGCGTTGCCGGGGCAAAAAGGTTCTGCCGCGCACCGTTACGCAACGTTTCCAGTGCGGCAAACAGCAGGCTGTCGGCGGTGGGGTAAAGCCCCTGCGCATGGTAGACCACATCCAGCCCGTTTAGCAGCTGGGGCAGCTGCTCGCTGATAGCGTCCCAGGGGAGCGCACGGTCAACGGACAACGCTGCCGGTGCCGCATCCTGACCCAGACGGCGACCGAACCAGATTTCCGCCGTGAGATCGCGTACGCGATTGAACAGCACGCTGTGACTATGGTTTTCGGCGCTTTTAATCAGCACCAGTACCGCTTCCGGTTCGTTAAAGCCGGTGAAGTACCAAAAATCACTGTTCTGACGGTAAGGATACTCGCTGTCATTACTGCGGGTCGCCTCCGGCGCAGCGAAAATTAGTGCCGCGCTGGCGGGTGCCATTTTAGCCAGCAGTGCCTGCCGGCGACGAACGAACTCTTGCTGTATCATTAGCTCTCCTGGGGGCAATCCTGATGGGTCACCGTGCGCTAAATCATTGCGCGTCATACCGCTGCACGTTGTTGCGTAACCCGCTTGCACTCTGCACTCACTGGATCAGCCCTTTAGTGCAGAGTCGGTTTTTTTACTTCCACGGCGGTCGGAACCACGTGAGTGAAGGTGTCATGGCAGAGCAGAGCGGCAACGCGAACGTATTCGATCACCTCCTCCAGCGACTGCTCCAGCTCTTCCTGATCTTCGTCTTCATCGTAGCCCAGCTGGGCGATAGTGCGCAGGTCGTCAATCGCTTCGCCCGTTTCCCCGGTGACTTTGTCCAGCTTAGGCTGAGAAACGCCCAGCCCCAACAGGAAATGATTGACCCAGCCAGCCAGCGCATCGGCGCGGTCAAAGACGGTGATATCATCGTCCTCAGGCAGGTAAAGCTGAAACAGAAAGCCCTCCTCCTCCAGCGCGTCAACAATGCCCTGGTGCAGCTGCTGAAGCGGCAGAGCAAGCGACTGAGAGAAAGCCATTCCCTCATTGGTCAGATCATGCACCAGCGCTTTCCAGCTGGTGTCATTGTTACCCCCGCAGATCATTCCGCTGATCAGACCGTGCATTTCAGCAGGCGTCATTCCCACACCCTGCTGCGTCAGTACTGAGGCCAGCTGGTCATAGCCCGGCATTGTGTTTGTTAGTGGCATACGTTTTGATCGTCGTTGGCTGGATGAGTTCGTGGTATGCTACCACCAGGTGCCTCAACGATTCCAGAAAGGGGTTGTTTCTTCTGTTAGGGGTAGTTATAGTGGCGCCCCTCTCAACCCATTGAGTGGTATAGAGATTGGCGGCGCAGTAATCATTCAGGATGGTGGCATGTCTGCACAACCCGTAGATTTACAAATTTTTGGCCGTTCTTTACGAGTAAATTGTCCGCCTGAACAGCAAGATGCGCTGAATCTGGCTGCCGAAGACCTCAATCAGCGGTTGCAAGATTTAAAAGTTCGCACTAGAGTCACAAATACCGAGCAGCTGGTTTTTATTGCCGCGTTAAATGTTTGTCATGAGCTGGCGCAGGAAAAAGGGAAAACCCGCGACTATGCCAGCAACATGGAGCAACGTATCCGTATGTTGCAGCAGACCATTGAACAGGCACTGCTTGAGCAGGGTCGCATTACAGAACGTAGCGGTCCAAAGTTCGAATAACACCTCATCGTTTACTGTGATACAGTGACGGTGAAGTAAAAAATTCTCTGAGATGTTTGCAAGCGGGCCAGTCCCCTGAGCCGATATTTAATACCAACAGAGTGTGACGCTCTGTAACCTGTGTGCAAGCTCGGTCCGTCCGAGAAGCCTGATGGTTGCGACGGCATACTCACCTTGAACCAAGGGTTCAAGGGTTACAGCCTGCGGCGGCATCTCGGAGATACCCTGTTTTACCCCGTTTCGCGTTTGAACGGGCGACGTTTTCATCCCCCGGCTACATAAGGCCTTTTCTGCTAAGGCATCTTTAGCGATAAACTAAAACCTGATCGTTTATCCTTCCTGCATAGTCGTGCGTCTTACTGCCCCGTTTGTTGCTTACCCCGGTTGCGCAATATGTGAAAACTATTCAGATCCGGCGTGCCGGTCAGTGACGGGAGTAGCCTTGTCTGTTCCCGGCATCAGCGACTTGTGGGCCGCCCCCTTGATGAGCTGCATCCTGTTATCGCAAGCAAAAGCAGCTTTCATTCAGATTAGAATTTCAGAAACTGCCTCGCATTATTTCCAGGTCGCTAATGATAAGGATCCTCGGTAGAGAAGAAAAATCGATCAGCCGTGGCTCTACCTGCCAGAATCAAAGGCAATGCAAAGATCCTTTGCCTCCAGACCAGCCGATGATGTACTGAGAGGACTGTTATCCCGACCGGGGTCGTTGTTTTGCTATTCCTGTGGCAGAATCCTGATGGATTAGGGTTTAACCAGTGCCAGTGATGTGAAGTCATTTCTGCCATCGGCCCGTAAATAATCCGCTTTCGCCCCCCCACTCAGCAGGGTGATGTTTATGAATATAAGGCTTTCCACTCGCCAGGAGATCCGCACGCGCGTTCGACATCTGCGGCGTAGCCTGACAACAGAGCAGCAGCTCAATGCAGCTCATCAGGCCGCTACCCGCGCGATAAATTTTGCGCCGGTAAAGCAGGCCAATAAGGTCGCACTTTTCCTCTCTTTTGACGGAGAACTCAGCACACAACCGCTGACAGCCGAACTGAGG
Organism: Erwinia sp. PPS120; assembly: GCF_047918655.1. GTDB lineage: Bacteria > Pseudomonadota > Gammaproteobacteria > Enterobacterales > Enterobacteriaceae > Erwinia > Erwinia tasmaniensis_A. The sequence continues at coordinate 46,713 of NZ_JBLREF010000003.1, forward strand.
CGGCGCGGTAAACAGGTTTATCTTCCGGTTCTGCATCCATTTTCGGCAGGCCAGCTGCTGTTTATTCGCTATGAGCCCAGCACGCCGCTCACGCCTAATCGCCTGGGTATTCCCGAGCCGCCGCTGGATATTCGCAATCTGGCCACGCTGAGCGAACTGGATGTGCTGATGGTGCCGCTGGTGGCATTTGATGCCCTGGGGCAAAGGCTGGGTATGGGTGGCGGCTTTTACGACCGGACGCTGCAGAACTGGCAGCAGCATGGGTTGTTACCGGTAGGGCTGGCTCACGATTGTCAGCAGGTGGAGGCGCTACCTGCAGCAGATTGGGACGTGCCGCTGCCGGTAATCATTACGCCTTCAAGGATTTGGCAGTGGAATGCGCCGCTTGAAGTGGATCAGGTCAGTACACCAACCCGGTGAGTGACCCTGGATATACCGATCAACGCTGAGGCTCCGTGCTGTCGTCCGTGGGTTATATTCGATGCGCTTAATGCTCAGGGCTGTGGCCAACGGATGGTGCCCGCCTGCTCCTTTTACATTGCGCTGATCGAGCGTGACAGGAAATCCTTCGCCATATTGCAAAGCGAGTCGAGGGCAGCAGGGGTGCTGCCCTCGGGGAAAGCGGACGGACAAGTCAATTATCAGTAAAGCAGACGGGCACGGATGGTGCCGGGGATCGCCTTCATCAGCTGAAGTGCGGTATTCGCAACGTCCTGAGAGGCGTCGATATCAATCACCACATAGCCCATCTGCGGTGTGGTTTGCAGATACTGAGCGGCGATGTTGATGCCCTGTCCGGCAAAAATATTGTTAATTGCCGTTAAAATGCCTGGACGGTTTTCATGAATATGCAGCAAACGACTCTGCTCGCCGTGCATCGGCAGTGACACTTCCGGGAAGTTAACCGCTGAGAGCGTTGAACCGTTGTCAGAGTATTTTGCCAGCTTGCCCGCGACTTCAACACCGATATTTTCCTGCGCTTCCTGCGTTGAGCCGCCAATATGCGGCGTCAGGATCACGTTATCAAATTCGCAAAGCGGGGAATTGAACGGATCGCTGTTAGTCGCAGGCTCTTCAGGAAAGACGTCAATCGCTGCCCCGGCCAGGTGCTTGTCGGCCAGCACCTTACACAGTGCAGGAATATCTACCACCGTTCCGCGAGAGGCATTGATCAGCAGCGAGCCTGGCTTCATCATCGCCAGCTCCTCTGGCCCCATCATATTCTGCGTCGACGCCGTTTCCGGCACGTGCAGACTGACCACGTCGCTCATATTCAGCAGTTCGGACAGGTAACGCACCTGCGTGGCATTACCCAACGGCAGCTTGTTTTCAATGTCGTAGAAATAGACGTGCATCCCCAGGCTTTCCGCCAGCACGCCAAGCTGCATACCAATATGACCGTAGCCAATGATACCCAGCTTCTTGCCGCGCGCCTCATAGGAACCCGCCGCCAGCTTATTCCATACGCCCCGGTGGGCTTTGGCATTGGCCATAGGTACGCCGCGAAGCATCAGCAGCAATTCACCGATAACCAGTTCAGCAACGGATCGGGTATTGGAGAAAGGCGCGTTAAAAACCGGGATCCCACGCTTCGCTGCCGCATTCAGGTCAACCTGATTGGTTCCAATGCAGAAACAGCCCACCGCCACCAGCCTTTCGGCCGCAGCAAAGATCTCTTCGCTAAGATGCGTGCGTGAGCGGATACCGATAAAGTGCGCATCACGAACGGAGGCTTTCAGCGACTCACTGTCCAGCGCGCCCTTATGAAATTCGATGTTGGTATAGCCTGACGCGCGCAGATTATCGATCGCGCTCTGGTGTACTCCTTCCACCAGCAGGAACTTAATCTTATCTTTCTCCAGTGATACTTTTGCCATTTCCCGACCCTATTTATCAGACTTCAGAAGGGGCTGACCTCGCGATATTTATCAGATATAAGGCAGCCTTCTGTCAAAGTATCAAAATCTACGCCTGCGGCAATACAAACGATTGCCCGCCTGACAGCACGGCAGCGACGCAACAGGGAGCAATCTGGCAGATAATCACGGCGTTAAGCCTCTCACCAGTGCGATCGGCCGACCTGTGGAGGTTATGTGACATAAGTCACTATATTTCCAGGTCTGAAAGAAAAGATGTTTTTTGACTAAAATTATCCCGCGCCCGAAGGCGCAGGTCAGATCATCCCTTAAGGGTTTTTACGCCCTCAGGCGTGCCGATTAAGGCGATATCGGCACCGCGCGCAGCAAACAGCCCTACGGTGACGACGCCGGGAAGAGCATTTATTGCCTTTTCCAGCGCGACGGCATCCATAATCTTAAGATTATGCACATCCAGAATATCATTACCGTTATCAGTCAGAACATGCTGACGGTATTCCGGCAGCCCACCCAGCTTGACCAGTTCACGCGCCACATAGCTGCGCGCCATAGGGATAACCTCAACCGGCAGTGGGAAATGACCCAATATGTCTACCTGTTTGGAGCTGTCAGCGATGCAGATAAATTTTTCGGCTACGGCGGCAATAATTTTTTCACGGGTAAGCGCAGCACCGCCGCCTTTAATCATCTGGAGCGAAGCATTAATTTCATCTGCGCCGTCGACGTACACCGCCAGGGAGTCAACCTCGTTCAGATCGAAAACCGGTATCCCCAGGGCTTTTAATAACGCGGTAGAGGCATCGGAGCTGGATACGGCCCCTTCAATCTGGTGCCGGACAGACCCGAGCGCCTCGATAAAATGAGCGGCGGTAGATCCCGTCCCTACGCCAACAATGGTTCCCGGCTGGACGTATTTCAGTGCGGCCCAGCCGACCGCCTTTTTCAGTTCATCCTGCGTCATAATATGTTTAGAATCCGTACTGATACTGTGTGCGCGTAGTATAAAACAACACCCGCAGAAAATAGCGCATTTGTTGTCACTCTGGAAGACAGCCCACAAACAGACGGAAGGTTAAGCACGTTATTGCGCAGGGAAAGCGAGAAAAAGTGTGGCATAGTGCTGAATCCTCACCTGAAAGAGAGTCAAACGAACAATGAAACGCCCGGATTATCGTACGCTTCAGGCGCTGGATGCAGTTATTCGCGAGCGCGGTTTTGAGCGTGCGGCACAAAAGCTTTGTATTACCCAGTCCGCTGTTTCCCAGCGTATTAAGCAGCTGGAAAATATGTTTGGTCAACCGCTGCTGGTTCGCACCGTGCCACCGCGCCCCACCGAACAGGGACAGAAGCTGCTGGCGCTGCTTCATCAGGTTGAGCTACTGGAAAAGGAGTGGCTGGGCGATGAAAATGGCGGCACTACCCCGCTTCTGCTGTCGCTGGCGGTCAACGCCGACAGCCTGGCAACCTGGCTTTTACCTGCATTAAAAACGGTATTAACCGACTCTCCGGTTCGCCTGAATTTACAGGTGGAAGATGAGAGCCGTACTCAGGAAAGGCTGCGTCGTGGTGAAGTGGTCGGCGCGGTCAGTATTCAGCCACAACCCCTGCCCAGCTGCCTGATTGACCAGCTTGGCGCGCTCGATTATCTGTTCGTGGGCTCTAAAGACTTCGCTGCCCGTTATTTCCCTAACGGCGTGACGCGATCGGCCCTGCTCAAAGCCCCGGCCGTGGCTTTTGACCACCTGGATGATATGCATCAGGCATTTTTACAGCAGAATTTTGATTTATCGCCGGGTAGCGTCCCCTGCCATATCGTGAACTCCTCTGAGGCCTTCGTTCAGCTTGCCCGTCAGGGAACCACCTGCTGCATGATCCCGCATCTGCAAATTGAGCGTGAGCTGGCAGAGGGGGAGCTGATTGACCTGACGCCCGGTCTGTTTCAACGTCGGATGCTTTACTGGCACCGTTTCGCACCGGAAAGCCGCCTGATGCGCAAGGTAACGGACGCGCTGATATCACACGGTCATCGGGTATTGCGTCAGAGCGCATAACGAAAAGCCGCGCCGATGCGCCCCCACAGGGGAGGCGTCGGCGCGGCTGAGATAACTGCGGGGGGTATCGCGCTCAGCAGCCTTCAGGGCGCGCGCTGAAGTTCAAATACCACGTCAACCTGATCGTCAAAGTGAATCGTCTGCTGTTCGTAGGTCTGCTCTGCCGAAGTCATGGGTGCAGCACTGGTGGCTTTTAACATGCGGGCCATTGGCATTGGCTGGTAGTTAGCAACATGGTAGCGGATGCTGTAAACCGGCCCGAGCTTAGCGTTAAAGCCCTGCGCCAGCGCACCAGCCTGCTGGGTGGCGTTTTCAATCGCCGCCTGACGCGCTTTCTCACGGTAGGTTTCCGGATTCGCCACGCCCAGATCTACGGAGCGGATCTCAGTCAGGCCCGCTTTTAGCGCACCGTCCAGCAGTGAATTGAGCTTATCCAGCTGACGTAACGTGACCTGGACCTGACGTACGGCGCGATACCCTTTCAGTACCGATTTACCGTCTTTCAGATAATCATACTCTGGCTGGGTACGCAGGTTAGCGGCGCTGATATCCTTCTTATCAATGCCTTTCTTCTGCAGGAAATCAAAATACTGCGCAACACGTTCGTCAGCCTGCTTTTTAGCGTCTGCGGCATCTTTTGACGAGACGTTCACTTCAATGGCCAGCGTGGCAATATCGGGGGTGGCGTCAATGCTGGACTGGCCAGAGGTAACAACGTGCGGGCCATTTGGCAGTTCATCTGCCAGTGCAGCAAGGGGAATAGTACCTAATCCAATAATGGCGGCCAGCGCCAATTTAGTAAGCTTCACCAGGTTCCTCCGTGGGGGCTATTCAGTCAGCCTGCCGGTTACCGTCAGGCTGCGGCAAATTATGCGGATAACATCAACAGCCTTATTTTAGCTGCTTTTTGTTGACCTGACTTTGACGTCAGTTCCTGCACTAAGTTCATGACAGATCGGAATAGCAGAGACTGCCCCCAGGGTGAGAGCGCCTGGCTAACCGCTGCCTGACGCCTGTTGTGCCAGCCTGAGCGCAATAAGCCACATCACCAGCCCGACAAGGAGGTTAATGATGCGCTGCGCTCGGGGCGTGTTCAGCCGCGGTGAGAGCCAGCTTGCCAGCAGCGCCAGCCCAAAAAACCAGAGGGTTGAAGCCGTAATCGATCCCAGAGCGAACCAGCCGCGCGCGGCGGGCGGCAGCTGGCCTCCCAGGCTGCCTAACATCACAAAGGTGTCGATATAGACATGGGGGTTTAGCCATGTGACGGCGATCATCGTACTGATGATGCGCCAGCGCCCCTGTTTTGCGGGCATAGCCTGAGCAGAGTCAATGGTCCCGCTCAGGGTGCTGCGCAGAGCGCCCCAGCCATACCACAGCAGGAAAAGTACGCCGCCCCACGTCACCAGGCTGAGCAGCAGAGTTGATTGTGACAGGAGCGCGCTGCCACCAAATACGCCACCACAGATCAGAATAATATCGCTGAGCGTACAAAGCCCGGCAACCATCAGTGGATAATGACGACGTACGCCCTGCTGTAATACAAAGGCATTTTGTGGCCCCAGCGGCAGGATTAAAGCCGCGCCAAGCGCCATACCCTGGAAGAAGAGCGCGATCATACGTTACACCTCAGCAGTAAAAAGTGAGGCGAGTGTATCTGCCGGGGATTAGTAGTTAAAATTTAAAATTCTAATTGTTTATTAGCCTGGCTAATAATCAGAGGAAAAGTAAAGGCGGAAAGTGCTGAACAACCGCCGGGCCGTTATTCAGGTTTCCGCCTTTATAATGACGGGTTATTACGCCCTGGAAGGGCTACCGACTGGCGCAGAAGGATCAGCCTCAGGCGCTTTAGCCTGATGCAGGTGAACATCCATCTGCGGATAAGGAATACCAATGCCGTTCGCATCCAGCGTCCGCTTAAAGTTCTTCATCAGATCCCAGTAAACGTTTTGCAGGTCGCCCGCACTGCTCCAGCAGCGCACCACAAAGTTAAGCGAGGAGGCGGCCAGTTCGTTCAGGCCAATCTGCACGCCCATGTCCTGCAGAACGCGGCTGTCGGCCTCAACGACTTCACGCAGCAGCGCAATGACTTTATCCACATCCGCGTCGTAGGCCACACCAATGATGAATTCGTTGCGGCGGTTAGGTTCGCGAGAGTAGTTAACAATATTGCCGGCAATAATTTTGCCGTTTGGCACGACAACGACTTTACCATCACCTGTTTTCAGCGTGGTGGAGAAAATCTGTACGCTCTGTACCGTACCCATCACGCCGATATCAATAAATTCGCCGGTGCGGAACGGACGGAAGGTTACCAGCAGCACGCCAGCCGCCAGGTTTGACAGCGATCCCTGAAGTGCCAGACCCACGGCCAGACCTGCGGCGCCCAGTACGGCAATGACCGAAGCGGTTTGTACGCCGACTCTTCCCAGCGCCGCAATAAGCGTAAAGGCAATAATGGCATAACGTATCAGTGCGGAGAGAAAGTCTGCTACGGTGGCATCAATATGACGGGCACGCAGAACTTTGTTCAGGGTTCTGGAGATGACGCGGGCAACGATCATCCCGATAAAGATAATCGCAACAGCGGCGACAATGTTAACCGCATAGCTTAGCAGCAGCGCCTGGTTGCGTACCAGCCATCCTCCGGCATGATTGATACCATCTACTACATTCAGATCTTCCATTCGACTATCCTGTGGTTGTTCGCAGCGGCTTTAGCCGCCATCCATAGCCAGTTGTCACTGACATTCCAGAGATCAAGGGTAATCAAAAAAACCGTCAGATGCCAAATTAGTCGTGATTGAGCCGTTTGATTCACCGGCGAGGCGGCCCGTGGGCCAGAAATCAGCCAAAAAAAACGGAGGATCTCGTGAGAGATCCTCCGCTGCGTTTAAGCGGCCGGTTACAGTCAGCTTATCACTACAGCACGTCTACCGCGTTCAGTTCTTTAAAGGCCTGCTCCAGACGCACAATCATTGAAGACTGTGCGGCACGCAGCCATACGCGCGGATCGTAGTATTTTTTGTTCGGCTTATCTGCGCCCTCAGGATTACCCAGCTGCGCCTGCAGGTAACCTTCGTTCTTTTTGTAATATTGCAGAATACCGTCCCAGTTTGCCCACTGCGTATCGGTATCAATGTTCATTTTGATTACGCCGTAGCCAATAGACTCCTGGATCTCTGCAGCAGAAGAACCCGATCCACCATGGAAAACGAAGTCCAGAGAGTTGTGCGGCAGGTTATGTTTCTTGCTCACATAATCCTGAGAATCACGCAGGATAGGTGGAGTCAGCTTCACATTACCTGGCTTGTAGACGCCGTGAACGTTACCAAATGACGCTGCGATGGTGAAACGCGGGCTGATAGCATTGAGTTTCTCGTAAGCGTAATCAACGTCTTCAGGCTGAGTGTAGAGTGCAGATGCGTCCATATGGCTGTTATCTACGCCATCTTCTTCACCGCCGGTGCAGCCCAGTTCGATTTCCAGCGTCATGTTCAGTTTGGACATGCGCTTCAGGTAACCGCTACAGATTTCAATGTTTTCTTCCAGAGACTCTTCTGACAGATCAATCATGTGGGAAGAGAACAGTGGCTTGCCGGTTTTTTCAAAGTGCGCTTCGCCCGCGTCCAGCAGACCGTCGATCCACGGCAGCAGTTTTTTGGCGCAGTGGTCAGTATGCAGAATGACCGGCACACCGTAGTGCTCAGCCATCTGGTGAACGTGATGCGCGCCGGAGATAGCGCCCAGGATTGCCGCCGCCTGTGGCTTATCGGACTTGAGGCCTTTACCCGCAATAAATGCGGCGCCGCCGTTAGAAAACTGAATAATGACCGGCGCTTTTACTTTTGCAGCGGTTTCCAGTACGGCATTGATGGAGTCGGTGCCTACGCAGTTTACTGCCGGGAGAGCGAATTTGTTTTCTTTCGCCACTTTGAAAATTTTCTGTACGTCGTCACCGGTGACAACGCCTGGTTTTACGAAATCAAAAATTTTAGACATGTTCTTTTGTCCTGTTTCGTCGGTCGTATGAAAAGATAATAAACCTGCCTGGCAGGCAAATCATTCTGGCGGGAGCCAGGCTCCCACCCCAGAGGTTACTGTTTCGCACGCTCTTCAAGCATGGCAACCGCCGGCAGTTTTTTACCTTCCACGAACTCAAGGAAAGCACCGCCGCCGGTAGAGATATAGGAGATTTTATCTTCGATGCCAAAGAGATCGATGGCCGCCAGCGTATCACCGCCACCCGCGATAGAGAATGCATCGCTCTCTGCAATTGCCCGGGCAACGATCTCCGTACCTTTACGGAAGTTAGGGAACTCAAAGACGCCAACCGGGCCGTTCCACAGAATAGTTTTGGCCTCTTTCAACAGCTTAGCCATGGCTTCGGCAGTTTCGTCGCCAAAGTCCATGATCTCTTCATCGTCCTGCACATCGCTTACTTTCTTCACGGTCGAGGGAGCAGTTTCAGAGAATTCCGTGCCGACGCGGGAGTCAGTAGGGACCGGGATTTTAAACTCATCGCGCAGTTTTTTGGCCGCGTCCACGAAGTCAGGCTCGTAAAGCGACTTACCCACGTTGTTATCGATCGCGACGAAGGTGTTAGCAATACCGCCGCCCACAATGACCGTGTCGGCAATTTTCACCAGGGAGTTAAGTACGTCAAATTTAGTGGAGACTTTGGAACCACCGACCACGGCAACCATTGGGCGGGCCGGATGCAGCAGAGCTTTGCCCAGCGCTTCCAGTTCGTTAGCCAGCAGCGGGCCTGCACAGGCCACGGGGGCGAACTTGCCAACGCCGTGGGTAGAGGCCTGCGCACGGTGCGCCGTACCAAAGGCGTCCATAACATACACGTCGCAAAGAGCTGCGTATTTCTTAGCCAGCGCTTCGTCGTCTTTCTTCTCGCCTTTGTTAAAGCGCACGTTTTCCAGCACGACCAGCTCACCTTCAGCAATGTCGATGCCGTCGAGGTAATCTTTCGCCAGACGAACAGGAGAAGAAATCTTATCTTTCAGGTAATTAACCACCGGCAGCAGGGAGAACTCTTCGTTATATTCACCTTCGACAGGACGACCAAGGTGGGAGGTGACCATTACCTTAGCGCCCTGCTTAAGTGCTGCTTCGATAGTTGGCAGCGACGCACGGATACGTGCATCAGACGTTACTTTGCCCTCTTTTACCGGCACGTTTAAATCAGAACGAATTAATACACGCTTACCAGCAAGATCCAGATCGCTCATCTTGATTACAGACATGGTGAATCCTCTCGTTGATTCTCTAAGTTTTTACAGGCGCAGAGCGCCCTGGCTGAAACCGCTTGCGACCATCGCTAACGTCGTGTCGAGCATTCGGTTAGCGAAGCCCCATTCGTTATCGCACCAGACCAGCGTTTTGATCAGGCGCTGACCGCTCACCCGGGTCTGGGTGCCGTCCACAATGGCACTGTGCGGATCGTGGTTAAAATCTATGGAAACTAACGGTAATTCCGTATAGTCAACTATACCACTAAACGCCCCCTCTGACGCATTTCGCAGCAGCATGTTAACCTCAAGCGCACTGACGGCGTCGCGCACGGTGACGCTTAAATCAATCGCCGTGACGTTGATGGTAGGCACCCGTACGGCGATAGCCTCAAAGCGGTCATTAAATTTCGGAAAAATTCGGGTAATGCCCGCCGCCAGCCGCGTATCAACCGGTATGATGGACTGGCTGGCCGCGCGGGTGCGCCGCAAATCCGTATGGTAGGCGTCGATAACCTGCTGATCGTGCATCGCTGAGTGAATGGTGGTGACGGTCCCCCACTCAATGCCAAATGCGTCATCCAGCAGCTTAATTATTGGGATAATACAGTTGGTGGTGCAGGAGGCATTTGAGACGATTCTGTGTTCAGGCCGCAGGGCTTTTTCGTTGACGCCGTATACGACGGTGGCATCCAGATCGTGGTCCCCCGGATGGGAAAACAGCACTTTTTTCGCCCCCGCTTTCAGATGCGCTTCGCCATCTGCCCGGCTGCCGTACACGCCGGTACAGTCCAGCACCACGTCAACATTCAGCTCATGCCAGGGTAAATTTTCGATTTCTTCGCAGTGCAGAATACGGAGAGTATCGTCACCCACCCACAGCAGATCGCGCTCCTGGCGCACATCCCAGGCAAAGCGGCCATGGCTGGTATCATACTTCAGCAAATGGGCCATTCCTGCGGAATCGGCCAGCTCATTGATCGCCACCACGGTCATTTCAGCACGACGACCGGTTTCATAGAGCGCACGAAGTACGTTGCGCCCAATGCGACCAAAACCGTTTATGGCAATACGAATTGTCATCTCACTCCCGCATCAGAAATCAGTGCAAAACCGGACTGTTAGCCTGAGGCAGTCATCCAGGTTTGTACAGAAATTATTACCACCTGACCGCGCTCTGAACGTGGGTAAATAGCCACGTTAACGTTAACTGAAACGGTTCAGCCAGAATAAAGAGTGCTGAGAATAATTGGAATGCGTTAGATCAATCACGACGCAGAAATTCTGACATAGATCACATTCGATAAATGAATTGCGTGAATAAATACGCGATTGAAACCACCTCAAGTAGACTGTCATCCCCCAGGACGTATTTTGGCTTAGCCAAACGGGCTGGCGGATAAACATCAGGGAAGAGGCTGTACCGCTTTCGCATCCAGGAAGGATGCGTCAAATATCGCCACCGCTACCGGCGATAGTCTGGTCATACCCCTCCTTATCTCCACACTTTTCTGCTGGTACAGACAAGCTGCATGATGAATTACAACCTACTTTGGTATATCTGGCTAATCTGGGCGTCCGAACTGCTGATTTATGGGTACGGCCCGGTTATCCCCTTTTCACGCTGGCAATATTATAGTGGGGCATTAGTTATCCTCTATGCAGTCTTTAACTTCCCGTCCGAAAAAGCCGCTTTAACCAAAGGAATGACAATGTTTAAACGTAAAGCCACGCCAGAGCACACCGCTAACGCCCAGGATAACCCCCAAGGCCTCCCTGATGCCGTTGCGGCTCAGGAGGCAGATGCCACCTTCATTCACGAGGGATGTACCCTTTCCGGGGAGATCCACGCTGCCAGTGACGTCAGAATAAATGGCACCTTTGAAGGTAAAATTTATGCTGAAAAGACGGTTTACATCCTGTCAAAAGCGAAGGTAAACGGCGAGATCGCGGCAAAACGTATCGAGATTAGCGGATCGCTAACCGGACGCTGTATCAGCCGCGAACTGGTCATTAATGCCAGCGGCTTTATGGAAGGCACCGTTGAGTGCGCGTCACTCTCCGTCAGCCAGCAGGGCTGCTTCCACGGCACGTCGAAACCCCTGACGGAGGGGAAAGTTAGCATACAGACCAGGGAGTTAAAATCTGTGGGAGAGAGCTCACTGCAGGCGGACACGGAGGGAAAGCCAGGAAAGCTAATCGATAAGGCGCCTGCGGTGTAACTCCTCACAGGCGCGATAAGGCGCCTGCGGTGTAACTCCTCGCAGGCGCGACGGCCGCACGTTCGGGTGCGGCTCAGTCTTTGCGAGATTGCCCGGTTATCGGGCAATCTCCTGTTGACTACAGCAGCGCTTTTGCTTTGGCAACAACGTTGTCAACGGTGAAACCAAACATCTCGAAAAGCTTATCGGCTGGCGCTGATTCGCCGAAGGTTGTCATGCCCACGATTGCGCCGTTCAGACCGGTATATTTAAACCAGTAGTCAGCGATACCGGCCTCAATTGCCACGCGCGCGCTAACGGCTTTAGGCAGCACGGACTCACGATAGGCCTCATCCTGCTTGTCAAACGCATCGGTAGACGGCATGGAGACAACGCGAACCTGGTGTCCTTCGGCGGTCAGCCGATCGTATGCGCTCACCGCCAGCTCCACTTCGGAACCGGTGGCAATCAGAATCAGCTCGGGCTGGCCTTCACACTCTTTCAGCACGTAAGCACCGCGCGCCACGTTAGCCAGCTGCTCTGCGTTACGATCCTGCTGCGCCAGATTCTGACGGGAGAAGATCAGCGCCGTAGGGCCGTCCTGACGCTCAATCGCATATTTCCAGGCGACCGCGGATTCCACCTGGTCGCAGGGACGCCACAGGCTCATATTCGGCGTCACGCGCAGGCTGGCCATCTGCTCAACTGGCTGATGCGTTGGGCCATCTTCTCCCAGACCGATAGAGTCATGGGTATAAACCAGCACCTGACGGATTTTCATCAGCGCCGCCATACGCGCTGCATTGCGCGCATACTCAACGAACATCAGGAAGGTGGCGGTATAAGGCAGGAAACCACCGTGCAGCGTAATGCCGTTCGCAATGGCGGTCATGCCAAATTCGCGTACGCCGTAGTGGATGTAGTTGCCAGCGGCGTCTTCATTGAGGGGCTTAGAACCCGACCACATCGTCAGATTGCTGGGGGCCAGATCGGCAGATCCTCCCAGGTACTCCGGCAGCAGTTTACCAAAGGCTTCCAGCGTATTCTGTGACGCTTTACGGCTGGCAATTTTCGTCGGGTTAGCCTGGAGCTTCTCAATGAAGGCCTGTGACTCACGCTGCCAGTTGTCCGGCAGTTCGTTACTCATGCGGCGTTTGAATTCGGCAGCCAGCTCAGGATGCGCCTTCGCATAGGCGGCGAACCTCTCGTTCCAGGAGGCTTCTTTAGCCTGACCGGCTTCACGGGCATCCCAGTGCGCATAGATTTCAGTTGGGATAACAAAAGGCGCATGTTCCCAACCCAGCTGTTTGCGGGTCAGTGCAACTTCAGCATCACCCAGCGCTGCGCCGTGTGAATCGTGCGTGCCGGCTTTATTCGGCGAGCCAAAGCCAATCACCGTTTTGCACATCAGCAGTGAAGGCTTGTCGCTGACCGCTTTCGCTTCTTCGATGGCTTTTTTGATCGCATCTGCATCGTGACCATCCACGCCGCGCACGACGTGCCAGCCATAGGCTTCAAAGCGCTTCGCGGTATCGTCTGTGAACCAGCCGTCAATATGACCGTCAATGGAGATGCCGTTGTCATCATAAAACGCCACCAGCTTACCGAGCTTCAGCGTACCCGCCAGTGAGCAGACTTCATGAGAGATACCTTCCATCATGCAGCCATCGCCCATAAACACCCAGGTGTTATGGTCCACGATCTCATGGCCCGGACGGTTAAACTGCGCTGCCAGGGTGCGTTCAGCAATCGCCATCCCTACCGCATTCGCCACGCCCTGCCCCAGTGGGCCGGTGGTGGTTTCGACGCCCGCCGTGTAGCCAAACTCAGGATGCCCCGGGGTTTTAGAATGCAGCTGACGGAAATTTGCCAGCTCATCAATCGGAAGATCGTAGCCGGTAAGGTGCAGCAGGCTGTAAATCAGCATGGATCCGTGTCCGTTTGACAGCACAAAGCGGTCGCGGTCCGCCCACTGCGGGTTGCTCGGATTGTGGTTCATAAAGTCGCGCCACAGAACTTCGGCGATATCCGCCATGCCCATAGGTGCGCCGGGGTGGCCGGAATTGGCTTTCTGAACTGCATCCATACTCAGTGCGCGAATGGCGTTGGCAAGCTCTTTACGAGAAGACATGTTCTACTCCAGGTCGGATTAAACGCTTCGCCGTCCTTAACCTATTTTAATCAATTAGTTATCAGGCAAAGTTGTAAAAGACGACCCACAATGTACATGAAGATCCCATCGTCTGTACATGGCGTAACGTGCAATATAACCGGTACGCCCTTGCATTTTTCATTCTGTGAACTATGCATTAGCGCGGAACGCGTTTATAACGCCCTGTGACAGATTTGCTCTCCTTTCCTGTCCTTATGGCAGGTTTTTACCCTTAATCTCTTGTTACTCAATGGATATACCCAATGAAATTACGTTCTGCTCTGGTGGCATTTGCCGTCGCCAATGCACTCTCCGGCTGTGCCAATATCGACAGCAACGCCCTGATGGAGTCCGGCGCACAGGCTTTTCAGGCTGCGACTCTCACCAATGCCCAGGTGAAAGCCCTCAGCGTTAAGTCTTGTGAACAGATGGATAAAGAGGCGCAGATTGCGCCAGCGGATAGCCCTTACACGCAGCGACTGAACAAAATCGCAGCGGCGCTGGGCGATAATATCAACGGCACGCCAGCAGAATATAAGGTCTATATCACTAAGGACGTAAACGCCTGGGCCATGGCAAATGGCTGCATCCGCGTTTACAGCGGACTGATGGATTTGATGACCGATAATGAAGTCGAAGGCGTACTGGGTCATGAGATGGGCCACGTTGCTTTAGGGCACACCCGTAAAGCTATGCAGGTTGCCTGGAGCACCACCGCAGCACGGACGGCGGCGGGTGCGGCGGGCGGCATTGCGGGCTCGCTGTCGCAGTCTCAGCTTGGCGATCTGGGGGAAAAACTGGTCAATGCACAGTTCTCGCAGACGCAGGAGTCACAGGCGGATGACTACTCTTACGACCTGCTGAAGAAGCGCGGTATCGATCCACAGGGGCTGGTCACCAGCTTTGATAAACTGGCAACGCTGGAGGGCAGTCATCAGAGCACAATGTTTGACTCCCACCCGGCCTCAGCTGCCCGCGCACAGCATATTAAGGAGCGCATCGCGTCAGGTAAATAAACGCTGAGCGAAAAAAAGGGCCTGACGCAGTGATGCGCCAGGCCCTTTTTTAGCACACTGGTGGTCAGATGCCTTTATTGACGGCCTGAACGTGCAGCATATCCAGCGCCAGCGTGGCGGCTGCCAGCGAGGTCAGATCGGACTGATCGTAGCCCGGCGCAACCTCGACCAGATCCATCCCGACAATATTCAGTCCCTGGAGACCGCGTACCAGCTTAGTGGCTTTATCGGTCGTCAGCCCACCGATCACCGGTGTGCCGGTACCCGGTGCATGGGCAGGATCCAGACAGTCGATATCGAAGGTCAGATAAACCGGCATGTCGCCTACAATCTGCTTCACCTGGGCAATGATATCGTCCACGCTGCGCTCATTAACCTGCGCGGCATCCAGCACGTTGAAGCCGAGAGTGTCATCAAATTCAGTGCGAATACCAATCTGTACCGAACGTGCAGGATCGATAAGCCCCTCTTTCGGCGCGTGATGGAACATCGTGCCGTGATCGAACGTTGGGCCGTTAGAATAGGTATCGGTGTGCGCATCGAAATGCACCAGCGCCATCTTACCAAAATGCTTTGCATGGGCGCGCAGCAGCGGCAGCGTCACATAGTGATCGCCACCAAAGGTCATCATGCGCTTGCCGCTTTCCAGCAATCTTTCAGCGTGCGCCTGGAGTTTGTCACTCAGATCCTGAGAATCACCGAATGCGTAGACCAGATCGCCACAGTCGATCACCTTCAGATGCTGACGTAAATCAAACTTCCACGGCCAGCGGCACCCTTCCCACGCCAGGTTGGTGGAGATCTGGCGGATGGCACCCGGGCCTAAACGGCTACCGGGACGACCAGAGGTCGCCGCATCGAAAGGAATACCGGTAATTACCCATTCAGCATCGCTATCCCAGGGCTGAAAATTAACCGGAAAACGCATAAACCCGAAGGCGTTAGACACCAGCGAGTTGTCGTACTGGTGGCCCAGCGTGTTATTCATACTCTGTCCTTTTACTATCAAACCGCGCGAGGGGAAAACTATTCGTCTTCCAGATAGGTATAGCCATAAAGACCTGCTTCAAACTCGGCGATAAACTGCGCGCGCAGCTCCTCATCCAGGTCGCTCTCTTTAATCTGTTTGCGGAAATGCGTCAGCAGCTCCTGAGGATCAAGCTGAACGTATTCCAGCATGTCCGCCACGGTGTCCCCTTCGTCGGAAAGCTGAACTTCCACGCTGCCGTCCGCAAAGGCGAATACGTCTACCGCTTCGGTATCACCAAACAGGTTATGCATATTCCCCAGGATTTCCTGGTAAGCACCCACCATAAAGAAGCCCAGCATCGGGGGATTATCCACGTCGTACTGCGGCATCGGCATGGTAGTGGCTATCCCGTCGCCGTCGACATAGTGATCGATAGTGCCGTCTGAATCGCAGGTGATATCCAGCAGCACCGCACGGCGCTCCGGCGACTTGTTCAGCCCTTCGAGCGGCAGGACCGGGAACAGCTGATCGATACCCCACGCGTCCGGCATTGACTGGAACAGCGAGAAGTTGACGTAAATTTTATCCGCCATGCGCTCCTGCAACTCGTCGATAATTGGACGGTGCGCACGATTACTCGGATCAAGATGCTGCTGAATGTAGTTGCAGATGCTCAGATAGAGCTGTTCCGCCCAGGCACGCTGGTTCAGACTATAGGTCCCCTGCGAGTAGCCGGTATGGATATCGAACAGATCCATCTGGCTGTCGTGCAGCCATTCACGCAGCGAGCGACGGTTGCTCGGTTCGTGCATCTCCTGCCAGGTATCCCACATGCTGACGATAGGACGGGGTGAATCGTCTGAAGGTGCCTGCGGCGTACTGAATTCATTACGCTCCACGCCAATGATGTTAGACACCAGCACGGTATGGTGCGCGGTCACCGCACGGCCTGACTCGGTGATCACCGTAGGATGCGGCAGATTATGCTCTTCACAGGCATCGCCGATCGCCCAAATCACGTTGTTAGCGTATTCGTTCAGGCCATAGTTTACCGAACAGTCGGACTGCGAACGGGTTCCTTCATAATCAACGCCCAGACCGCCGCCAACGTCGAAACACTGGATATTAACGCCCAGCTTCGCCAGCTCAACGTAGAAGCGCGCAGATTCGCGTACGCCGGTTGCGATATCACGAATGTTCGCCATCTGCGAACCCAGGTGGAAGTGCAGCAGCTGCAGGCTTTCAAGGCGACCCGCCTCGCGCATGATATCAACCAGCTTCAGAACCTGGGTTGCGGAAAGGCCGAATTTAGATTTTTCGCCGCCGCTCGACTGCCATTTGCCGGAGCCCTGAGAAGCAAGTCGGGCGCGAATGCCAAGGCGCGGCGTGACGCTAAGGCGTTCTGCCTCTTCCAGCACCAGCTTCACTTCGGTCATTTTCTCAAGGACCAGATAGACCTTGTGGCCCATCTTCTCCCCGATCAGGGCCAGACGAATATATTCACGATCCTTATAGCCGTTACAGACAATGACCGAACGGGTCATTCCGGCATGGGCCAGCACTGCCATCAGCTCGGCCTTTGAACCCGCTTCCAGCCCCAGCGGCTCGCCGGAGTTGATCAGGGATTCAATCACGCGCTTGTGCTGATTAACCTTGATCGGGTAAACGAGGAAGTAGTCGCCGCGGTAGCCATAGGATTCGCGGGCGCGCTTAAACGCCGCATTAATAGAACGCAGGCGATGTTGCAGAATTTGGGGGAAACAGAACAGGGCAGGAAGACGCTGACCATCGGCCTCGCGCTCTTTCACCAGTTTCGCCAGATCGACGCGCGCTTCCGGCACGTCCGGATCGGGGCACACGCTGATATGACCCAGTTCGTTCACGTCATAGTAGTTATTGCCCCACCAGGCAATATTATAGGTGCGCAGCATCTTGCTGGCATCCTGATCGCTCATGGCCACCTCCTGCATTGAGCGGAGTACACCCTGTTCGCCTGCTGACGAACCCTTGATTGTCTTGATGTCGTCAGACATTGCGAGCCTCAAATTGGTAAAATGCGGAACAGTTAACCACTATCGCAGGGAAAGCCCGCGACAACAACCCATCGACTTGCGGGGAATTCAGCATAAAATGCTGCGGCATCGCACCTGTCGGTTTCTGAAGTATAACATCAAACACGTAACGGCCTCCGTCAGGAGTCAGACAGTCAATAGCGAAAACCTCTCAGGGTAACTGAGAGCACCGGGTTGCCACCCGTAACAATACCCACCTGCACGCACTGGAAAACGATTGCCGGTGTGCAGACGATGGAGAATGCATGCCTGAAAAGGCCGTAAAGGAGGGATAGTCCGCCAATCCTTTCTGTAAGGCTTTAAGCAGCGGCGTTTTATACAGCCGGATCCGGTGAAATGCAAAATCTAAACGTGCGAAACGCCCGACCGGTTAGCAATTTCTGCTATTTTCATCCCCGGTGAAATTTGATTTCATGAAAAAATGCTGGCAATCCGCTTAACGAGTAACCTAAAATAGCCGTCCAGATGTTAATCCATCCATACCGGTTAACTTCTAAGCGTCTTAGAACCTATGTACTGCTCACGGCTTTGCCTGAGGGGGCGCTGAGCACAAGGCCCGTTTGATATTGCAGACTGGTACCCACTCTTTCGCGCTATGCAGTCGATTCCAACCCGTATTCGTAAGGTAAAGAATAAAATGGCTAAACACCTTTTTACATCCGAGTCCGTATCAGAAGGACATCCCGACAAAATTGCCGACCAGATTTCTGATGCCGTGCTCGATGCTATTCTCACACAGGATCCTAAGGCGCGCGTTGCCTGTGAAACCTATGTAAAAACTGGCATGGTGCTGGTCGGTGGTGAGATCACTACCACGGCATGGGTCGATATCGAAGAGATCACCCGTAATACCGTGCGTGAAATCGGCTATGTCCATTCCGATATGGGCTTTGATGCCAACTCCTGTGCCGTATTAAACGCCATTGGCAAGCAGTCTCCTGATATCAACCAGGGTGTGGATCGTGCCGATCCGCTGGAACAGGGTGCGGGCGACCAGGGCCTGATGTTTGGCTACGCCACTAACGAAACCGACGTTCTGATGCCTGCGCCCGTGACCTATGCGCACCGTCTGGTTCAGCGCCAGTCAGAAGTCCGTAAAAACGGCACGCTGCCCTGGCTGCGTCCGGATGCTAAAAGCCAGATCACCTTCCAGTATGACGATGGTAAAATCGTTGGTATTGATGCGGTAGTGCTTTCTACCCAGCACAGCGAAGATATTTCCCTGAAGGATCTGCAGGAAGCGGTGATGGAAGAGATCATCAAACCCGTTCTGCCAGCAGAGTGGATTAACCCCGGCACCAAATACCACATCAACCCAACGGGCCGTTTCGTTATCGGTGGACCCATGGGCGACTGTGGCCTGACCGGCCGTAAAATTATCGTGGATACCTACGGCGGCATGGCGCGTCACGGCGGCGGTGCTTTCTCAGGGAAAGATCCTTCTAAAGTGGACCGTTCAGCGGCCTACGCCGCCCGTTACGTGGCAAAGAACATCGTTGCTGCAGGTCTGGCCGATCGGTGTGAAATTCAGGTTTCCTATGCCATCGGCGTGGCCGAGCCAACCTCGATCATGGTTGAAACTTTCGGGACTGAAAAGGTGCCTACCGAGCAGCTCACGCTGCTGGTGCGTGAGTTCTTCGATCTGCGCCCTTACGGCCTGATTCAGATGCTGGATCTGCTGCACCCGATGTACCGTGAAACGGCTGCATACGGCCACTTTGGCCGCGAACATTTCCCATGGGAAAAAACCGACAAGGCAGCCCAGCTGCGTGAGGCCGCGGGTCTTAAATAAGCCCAGTCATCGTCGGTTAAGGGGCACCCCAGGGTGCCCTTTTTGCTGCCCGCTATCTGGCAGTTTATCGTTGTCTGTCTACACTTCGGTGACGCAGAACGCGATGGGTGATAACGATTACATCATGAAACTTGCTGTTTTTTCTAATATTAAGAATTTACTGGCCTGACAAATGCTACTGTAATGCGTTATTTTCAGCGCTGTCTGATAGAGGACCATCAGGGAATTAAGTGAAAATATTTAGTGCTATGACTAACTGGTTATAAAGCGTAAGCGCGCATGAACAGGCTACTTTTACAGAGATCCAGTGTGTAACCGATTACACCGTTGTGATCTGTAGCACAGTCTTGTGCCCAAAGGTTTTCTAACATTTATAACAACAATATGCAGTACCACTTACATGGAGGCTTTATGCCTGATAATAAAAAACACAGCAGGACCTCAAATAAGGTCATGACCTTATTTGTGTGTTTCCTGGCGGCGCTTGCCGGCCTGCTTTTTGGTCTGGATATCGGCGTTATTGCCGGTGCCCTACCCTTTATTGCGAAAGACTTTAACGTCACTGCCCACCAGCAGGAATGGATTGTCAGTTCAATGATGTTCGGTGCCGCCGTCGGTGCTGTCGGTAGCGGCTGGATGTCTTCACGCCTGGGTCGTAAGAAAAGCCTGATGATTGGCGCAGTGCTTTTCGTTATCGGTTCACTCTGGTCGGCAATGTCCCCTAACCCGGAAATGCTGATTGTGGCTCGCGTTCTGCTGGGCCTTGCCGTCGGTGTGGCCTCTTATACCGCGCCACTTTATCTCTCTGAAATTGCACCAGAGAAGATCCGCGGCAGTATGATCTCCCTCTACCAGCTGATGATTACCATTGGTATCCTGGGCGCCTACCTCTCCGACACCGCCTTTAGCTTCACCGGCGAATGGCGCTGGATGCTGGGTGTGATTACCATACCCGCTGCGCTGCTCCTGATTGGCGTGTGCTTCCTGCCGAATAGCCCGCGCTGGCTGGCGGCGCGTGGTAACTTCCGTGATGCTCAGCGCGTGCTTGATCGCCTGCGTGACACCAGCGAACAGGCTAAGCGTGAGCTGGACGAAATTCGCGAGAGCCTGAAAATCAAACAGTCCGGCTGGAGCCTGTTTAAAGATAACGGTAATTTCCGTCGTGCAGTTTATCTTGGGGTTCTGCTACAGGTTATGCAGCAGTTCACTGGTATGAACGTTATCATGTACTACGCGCCGAAGATTTTCGAAATTGCGGGCTTTACTAATACCACTCAGCAGATGTGGGGCACGGTAATTGTCGGCCTGGTCAACGTGCTGGCAACCTTTATCGCTATCGGTCTGGTTGACCGCTGGGGCCGTAAGCCAACGCTGAAGCTGGGCTTCACGGTGATGGCCGCAGGCATGGGTATTCTGGGTACGATGCTGCATATGGGCATTCACTCCTCAGGCGCACAGTACTTTGCCATTGCCATGCTGATGATGTTTATCGTTGGTTTTGCCATGAGCGCGGGTCCGTTGATTTGGGTACTCTGTTCAGAAATTCAGCCGCTGAAAGGCCGCGATTTCGGTATCACCGTGTCCACCGCGACCAACTGGATTGCTAATATGATCGTGGGCGCAACCTTCCTGACCATGCTGAACTCGCTTGGCAACGCTAATACCTTCTGGGTGTATGCCGGTCTGAATGTGGTCTTCATCATCCTGACAATTATCCTTATCCCGGAAACCAAAAACGTTTCTCTTGAGCACATTGAACGCAACCTGTTGAGCGGCAAAAAACTGCGCGACATCGGTCAGCGTGACTAAATCTTTCTGGCCGGGGAAACCCGGCCATTAATTGATCTCCCCGCTTTCCCATCGTATTCTCTGCCTTATGAAAACCCTCAGACTTCCCGTCGCCCTTCAGCAGGCGGTGATGCGCTCGCTGCGCGAAAAATTACTTCAGGCTAACCAGCACCTCGAGCGCGACTATCCGGAACCGAAAGTAGTTTATCAACAGCGTGGCACGGCTGCCGGAACGGCCTGGCTACAAAGCTGGGAAATCCGGCTCAATCCCGTGCTGCTGATGGAAAACCAGCAGGCGTTCGTTGACGAGGTGGTGCCGCATGAGCTTGCTCATCTGCTGGTCTGGAAGTATTTCGGCCGCGTGGCACCGCACGGGAAGGAGTGGAAGTGGATGATGGAAACCGTGCTGGGTATTCCTGCACGACGTACCCATCAGTTTGAGATTGAAACCGTCCGCAGCCGCTCTTTTCCCTATCGCTGCGGCTGCCAGCAGCACCAGCTTACCGTCCGACGTCATAATCGCGTACTGCGGGGCCAGAGTGAGTACCGCTGCGTACGCTGCGGCGATCGTCTGCTTCCCGGCGATTTCCAGCAATCTGAAAATTCCATTTAATGATGAATAAACAGGCAAAAACCCACTAAATCATCGCCGTCAGTTTCCGAATATTCAGGGCATCTGTTACTCTCGCCGCCTTGATTTATTACTGACGTTCTGGAATATGCTTCGCAAAATTATCAGTATTCTTACCTGCTGTTTATTCCTTCCGGTTTTTTTCGCCCACGGGCGTGGGCTGGAGAACTATCACCAGAATAGCTTTAGCCAGGCCAAAACCTGGGCCGCCAGGATTA
This sequence comes from Erwinia sp. PPS120, assembly GCF_047918655.1. Taxonomy (GTDB): domain Bacteria; phylum Pseudomonadota; class Gammaproteobacteria; order Enterobacterales; family Enterobacteriaceae; genus Erwinia; species Erwinia tasmaniensis_A. Next base: position 68,721 of record NZ_JBLREF010000003.1, read on the forward strand.
ATGCCGATGCGCCCGGCAGCTTCTACTGCGGCTGTAAAATTCAGTGGCAGGGTAAAAAAGGCGTGCCCGACCTGGCATCCTGCGGCTATCAGGTGCGTAAAAATGCAAATCGCGCCCATCGTATAGAGTGGGAGCATGTGGTGCCCGCCTGGACTTTCGGCCATCAGCGTCAGTGCTGGCAGCAGGGCGGGAGAAAACAGTGCGCTAAAGATGCCGGCTACCGACAGATTGAGACGGATCTGCATAATCTGCAGCCAGCGATTGGTGAAGTGAACGGCGATCGCGGTAATTTTATGTACAGTCAGTGGAACGGCAGCGAGCGCCAGTATGGCCAGTGTGAAATGAAAATCGACTTCAAAAACAAGCAGGCCGAGCCGCCTGCCCGCGCACGTGGCGCCATCGCCCGCACCTGGTTTTATATGCGCGATCGCTATAAATTAGCCATGTCCTCGCAGCAGACCCAGCTGATGACGGTGTGGAACAAGCAGTATCCGGTTACGGCCTGGGAGTGTGAGCGCGACAACCGCATCGCCCGCGCACAGGGAAACCATAATCCTTATGTACAGCAGGCTTGCCAGCGGTAAAATCACTGACCTAAACTAGAGCTCTTTAATGGCCGTGCTACCGTGCGGCCAGTCACTTTTAAGCAGGACTTCCATGCGCATACCCCGCATCTTCCACCCCGAAGCGATAACGCCGGGCAGCGAAATGGCTCTCAGCGACGAGGCCGCTAACCATGTTGCCCGCGTGTTAAGAATGACGGTCGGCCAGCCCCTTGAACTCTTTAATGGCAATAATCTGACTTTTCAGGCAGAAATTGTGCACGCCGACAAAAAAAGCGTGCGGGTTCGCGCTGGCGAAAGTCGTGAAGATAGCCGTGAATCCCCGCTCTACCTGCATCTTGGGCAGGTTATGTCACGCGGCGAGAAGATGGAGTTTACCATTCAGAAAGCCGTCGAGCTGGGCGTAAATGCCATTACCCCCTTGTTTTCTGAACGCTGTGGCGTAAAGCTGGACGCGGAAAGACTGGCGAAGAAAATTCAACAGTGGCAGAAAATCGTCATTGCGGCCTGCGAGCAGTGCGGCAGAAATAGTGTGCCAGAGGTCCGGGAAGCGATGACGCTCGCGACATGGTGTGCCGAGCAGGACGACGGCCTGAAGCTTAACCTCCATCCACGCGCCAGCCAGAGTATTAATACGCTGCCGCTGCCCGTTGAGCGCGTCCGCCTGCTGATTGGCCCCGAAGGGGGGCTTTCCTCCGACGAAATAAGTATGACCTCAGGCTATGGATTTACCGATATTCTTTTAGGTCCGCGCGTATTACGTACGGAAACGACAGCCTTAACCGCAATTACCGCCTTACAGGTTCGCTTTGGCGATTTGGGGTAGGTACTTACCTGCGTTCCACATGCAAATATGGCCGCTCACTGGAGAAGCAAAAAATGATTAAGCTTGGCATTGTGATGGACCCGATTACCTCCATCAATATTAAGAAAGACACCAGCTTCGCCATGTTGCTGGAAGCACAGCGCCGTGGTTATGAAATTCATTACATGGAGATGAGCGATCTTTACCTGCGCGGCGGAAAAGCCCGCGCGCATACGCGCCTGCTGAGCGTGGAACAGAACGCTGAAAGCTGGTTTGCGTTCGGCAGCGAACAGGATATTGCGCTGGCCGATCTGAACGTGGTGCTGATGCGTAAGGATCCACCATTTGATACCGAATTCATCTATGCCACTTACATCCTTGAGCGCGCAGAGGAAAAAGGGACGCTGATTGTCAATAAGCCGCAGAGCCTGCGTGACTGCAATGAAAAGCTGTTTACCGCCTGGTTTGCGGAACTGACGCCAGATACGCTGGTCACACGTAATGCACAGCAGATCCGTGAGTTCTGGCAGACGCATGGCGATATCATCCTTAAGCCGCTGGACGGAATGGGAGGCGCCTCGATTTTTCGTATCAAGCAGGAAGACCCCAACCTGTCGGTGATTATTGAAACGCTGACCGAGCACGGCCGCTTTTACTGCATGGCGCAAAATTACCTGCCCGCGATTAAAGAGGGTGACAAGCGCGTGCTGGTAGTGGATGGCGAACCGGTGCCTTACTGTCTTGCACGCATTCCTAAATCCGGCGAGACGCGCGGTAATCTGGCCGCCGGTGGACGCGGTGAAGCCCGCCCGCTCAGCGACAGTGACTGGGAAATCGCCCGCCGTGTTGCGCCAACGCTCAAAGCTAAAGGGCTGATTTTTGTGGGTCTGGATATCATCGGCGATAAGCTGACCGAGATTAACGTAACCAGCCCAACCTGCGTGCGTGAGATCGAAGCAGCATTCCCTGTTTCAATTACGGGTATGCTGATGGATGCCATTGAGAAACGCCTGGCATAACTTTTTATACGGGGTCAGCGGGCCCCGTAATTAACCCGTTAACGTCATCTGCGGCCCCGGCTGCGGGTGGTTAACCCGAATACAGAACCCTGATAATGAATTTACAGCATCATTTTTTGATTGCGATGCCGACCCTGCAGGATCCGCTGTTTAAACGCTCGGTGGTCTATATTTGCGAGCATAATGACGAAGGGGCAATGGGCCTTATCGTTAACAAGCCGATGGAAAACCTGACGGTAGAGGGTATGCTTAAAAAGCTAAAGATCGTGCCAGCCCCGCGCGATCCGGCGGCAAAACTCGATAAGCCGGTGTTTGCCGGTGGCCCACTGGCAGAGGATCGCGGATTTATTCTACACTCTGCTGATCTCACCTTTGCCTCGAGTATTCGCGTGTCAGATAACACCATTATTACCACCTCCCGCGATGTGCTGGAGACGCTGGGCACGCCGGAACGTCCAAAAAACGTGCTGGTCGCTCTGGGCTACTGTGCCTGGGAAAAAGATCAGCTGGAGAGTGAACTGCTGGAAAATGCCTGGCTCACCACCCCGGCAAACAGCAATATCCTGTTCACCACGCCAATCGCCGATCGCTGGCGCGAGGCGGCAAAAAGCATTGGCGTGGACATACATAATATAACCAGCGATGCAGGACACGCCTGATGACACATATGACCCTGCTGGCGTTCGATTTTGGCACCAAAAGTATCGGCGTCGCCATTGGACAGCAGCTGACCGGCACCGCCCGCCCCCTCAATGCGCTCAAGGCTCAGGATGGAATTCCCGACTGGAGCAAAATCGAAGCGCTGCTTAAGGAGTGGCAGCCCGATCGCGTTGTCGTCGGGCTGCCGTTGAATATGGATGGCACCGAGCAGCCACTGACCGTCCGGGCCCGAAAATTTGCTAACCGGCTGCATGGTCGTTTTGGCGTCCAGGTTGATTTGCACGACGAGCGTCTTAGCACCGTCGAAGCCAGAGCGGATTTATTTGCTCAGGGCGGCTTTCGCGCACTGAATAAAGGAAGCGTCGACTCACTGTCAGCGGTCATTATCCTTGAAAGCTGGTTTGAACAGGCCTGGTCATAAGTATAATGCTACCGCACTGACCCAACGTTATTTAGCGCTGCTTATTGCGTTGGGGTGAATAATGCTGCAACAGCACTGTGCGCTATGCTGAATAACGGGCGCGGCAGGGAATCTCAGAAACCTGAATAATTAGCAAATTAATTATTATCCTTGTCTATTATTGTTAGCCAACCGCACTGTATTACTCCACTGGATCACTCAATATTTGCATTCAGCCAGACAATTAACAAAATTGAAGCCTGTTACCCTGATGCTGGTAATGAACCGGGGAGAATGTGCAGCATAAGGTGTCCGAACGACGAGGCAGCCCTGCGTAAAAGCCGCCCTTACAGGGGCGGCTTTAAAGCGATAAACTGATGCAGGCTTATTTATCTGTTGGGCCACATCCGCCAATGATTTTGGAAATTGAAATGGCTGGGTGGAGTAGATAATTATAGTCGCAGTTTTTTTCTTTATTAGAAACACTACCGCTACAGCCTGATAATGTTGCGATGACAGCAGTAAGAAGAGTGTTCTTGATTAATTTACTCATATAATTCCCTTTAACTAAATTAGTTTATTAACACCGCGCAATATCCTGGCGGAAACATAATATAACCCTAAAATAAGCAATGTTACAAATAAAAAAATAATTTTGAGACTCTTTTTCACAACGCACCAGTACGCTTTCAACAGACCTGCAAGCGAGCGATGAATTCGAAAATAAACCGCTAAACAGCGTTTCCAAATAGCGCTCAAGGCAGAGCTATGCAGATAAGCGATCCGTTATCACATCAGCTGATCAGTTCGTCAGTTCGTCAGTTCGTCAGTTCGTCAGGCCCATCTTGCGTCTTTCATGCAGGCTTTGTTCGAAACTTTGCATGCCGGATTGCATACCCGTCTGCAGCAGACCCGGTAGCTGATGCGTTTTCCCCTCGCGGATCATATTCGCCACCGCCGGGGTATTCACCAGCACTTCAAACAGCGCTACCCTGCCCCCGTGACTTCCCTCCACCAGCTTCTGGGAGATCACCGCCTTCAGGCTGCCAGCGAGCTGGCTGCGGATCAGGCTTTTATCCGTGCCGGGAAACGCGTCTACCAGTCGCTCAACCGCCTGTGCTGCCCCACGGGTATGGAGTGTTGCCAGCACCAGGTGCCCGGTTTCTGCCGCCGTCAGGGCCAGCTGGATAGTGTCGGGGTCCCGCAGTTCGCCAAGCAGGATAACGTCCGGATCTTCACGCAGCGCTCCCCGTAATCCCTCGCTAAAAGAGGCACAGTGCAGCCCTATTTCCCGCTGCTGGATCAGCGATATCTGGCTGCGATGAAGGAATTCGATCGGATCTTCCAGCGTAATGATATGGCGATCCTGATTTCTGTTGAGCGCGTCGACAAGCGCGGCAAGCGTGGTCGATTTTCCGCTCCCTGTCGCACCGGTTACCAGCACCAGCCCCTCCTTCTGCTGCAGCAATCCATCGACAACGGACGGTAGCCGCAGCACGTCCAGCGCCGGGCAGTCACTCGCAATCAGCCTGACAGCCAGTGATAATCCACTCCTTTGCTGGAAAAAATGCGCCCGCAAACGCGTTCCACCCGCGGTAGTCAGTGCAATATCGGCCTGTCCGACGCTTTCCAGCTGCGCCTGCCGGGCGCAGTCCAGCCAGGCGCTCGCCAGTGATTCCAGCGCTGTCGCACCGATAGCGGCACAGCCGTTTATTTTTTCCAGTCGGCCATTCAGTCGCCAGAAGGGTGGCTGACCACTGCAAAGGTGCAGATCCCCCGCATTATGCTTTACACTAAGGGCCACAATGTCTTCGATATCCATAATTTTTCCCTGACTATGACCTCGATTCAGCACAACTTACACCTTGTCCTTGAGCATATCTCAGCGACTGCTTCGCGCTGCGGGCGCGATCCAAAAGAAATTACGCTGCTTGCAGTCAGTAAAACCAAACCTGCGAGCGCGGTCCGGGAGGCCGCCGCCGCCGGACAGCTGTGCTTTGGTGAAAACTACGTGCAGGAAGGCGTTGATAAAATTCAGGCGTTAGAGAATCCGGGACTGGAATGGCACTTTATCGGCCCCCTGCAATCCAACAAGAGCCGCCTGGTGGCTGAGCATTTTCACTGGTGCCATACGCTGGACCGTTTAAAAATTGCGCTGCGCCTGAATGAGCAGCGTCCTGACGCTTTACCGCCGCTGAACGTGCTTATCCAAATAAACATCAGCGATGAGAACAGTAAATCTGGCATCATGCTGGAAGAGCTGGAAGCGCTGGCTGATGAGGTATCCCGGCTGCCGCGTCTGAAGCTGCGGGGCCTGATGGCCATCCCGGCTCCGGAAGCGGATTATTCGCGTCAGCTGGCGGTATGTCGGCAGATGGCAGAAGCGTTGGCTGAGCTGAAAAAGAAGCATCCCGGCGTCGATACGCTTTCAATGGGGATGAGTGACGATATGGACGCTGCGATTGCAGCAGGCAGTACCATGGTGCGCATCGGCACCGCTATTTTTGGCGCGCGTGATTACAGCGCCACTCACAACAATAACTGAGGAAACCCATGCTGACGTTGACTTTTTTGGTAACAACGGTAATTAACCTGTACGTCAAAGTGTTGTTGCTACGCATCTGGATGCAGTGGGCGAGATGCGATTTCTATAACCCCTTTTCGCAGTTTGTTGTAAAAATCACCCAGCCGGTGATCAAGCCGCTGAGGCGCGTGATTCCGTCGGTTGGTCCACTGGATACCGCCTCACTGCTGCTGGCATGGGTGCTGAGCGTGCTGATGTTTACGCTGCTGTTTGCCCTACAGAGCCGGGTCTTTATCTTCGATCCGGTCTTCCTCTACTTTGGCCTGGTGTCTGTCGCTAAAGCCGCGGGAATGCTGGTATTTTGGGTGATTATTATCCGTTCGCTACTGAGCTGGGTCAGCCAGGGCCGCAATCCGGTTGATTTGGTACTTTTACAGCTTACCGAACCGTTGATGGCCCCCATTCGCCGTATTATTCCGGCCATGGGCGGGATCGATTTCTCCGCAATGGCGGTGATCCTGATCCTCTATATGCTGAACTTCCTGGGTATGGATTTCATCCCTGGCTGGTCACAGCTGTAAGTTTTCATCGCAGTAAATGCAGGATTTGCTATGCAAAAAGTTGTACTCGCTACCGGTAATGCCGGAAAAGTTCGTGAACTGGCCGATCTGCTGGCTGAATTTGGACTGGCTATCGTCGCGCAAACCGACCTGGGCGTCACTTCAGTCGAAGAGACCGGTCTGACGTTTATTGAGAACGCGATCCTTAAAGCGCGTCACGCCTCTGCGGTGACCGGTTTACCCGCCATCGCTGATGATTCCGGTCTGGCAGTGGACGCGCTGGGCGGCGCGCCGGGGATTTACTCGGCTCGCTATGCCGGAGAGAATGCCTCGGATGCGCAAAACCTGCAAAAGCTGCTGACCGCGCTGGAAAACGTTGCCGACGGCGAGCGTCAGGCGCAGTTTCACTGCGTGCTGGTTTATCTTCGCCACGCTGAGGATCCAACGCCGCTGGTCTTCCACGGCAGCTGGGCCGGGGAAATTACCCGCCAGCCCGCAGGTGAAGGCGGCTTCGGTTACGATCCGATCTTCTACGTGCCCGCTGCAGGTAAAACCTCTGCGGCGCTGAGCCGGGACGAAAAACGCGCCGTTTCGCACCGTGGGAAAGCTCTGAGGCTGCTGCTGGATGCCCTGCGTGATGCTTAAGCTTCCTCCGCTCAGCCTCTATATTCACATCCCCTGGTGTGTGCAGAAATGCCCCTACTGCGATTTCAACTCGCATGCGCTCAAGGGCGAGGTGCCTCATGAAGAGTATGTACGGCATCTTCTGGCCGATCTTGATGCCGATCTGCCGCTCACTGCCGGACGCGAGGTGAGCACTCTCTTTATTGGCGGCGGCACCCCGAGTCTGTTGAGCAGTGAAGCGATGCAGATGTTGCTGGATGGCGTTCGCCAGCGCCTGCCGCTGTCGGCGGATGCAGAAATTACCATGGAGGCCAATCCAGGTACGGTCGAAGCTGAGCGCTTTAGCGGCTACCAGCGCGCCGGGGTGAATCGCATTTCGATTGGAGTGCAGAGCTTCAGCCCGCAAAAGCTGACGCGTCTGGGCCGCATCCACGACGCAGATGAGGCAAAGCGGGCAGCCAGGCTGGCCGCCGGACTGGGGCTACGCAGCTTTAATCTCGATCTGATGCACGGACTGCCCGACCAGTCGCTGGAGGAGGCGCTTGACGATCTGCGCCAGGCCATTGAGCTTAATCCGCCGCACCTGTCGTGGTATCAGCTAACCATCGAGCCTAATACCCTTTTCGCCTCACGCCCACCGGTCCTTCCCGACGATGATGCCCTGTGGGATATTTTCGAGCAGGGCGACAAGCTGCTGACGGCGGCGGGCTATCAGCAATATGAAACCTCCGCCTACGCCAAACCCGGCTATCGCTGTGAGCACAACCTAAACTACTGGCGCTTTGGCGACTATCTGGGTATCGGCTGTGGCGCGCACGGCAAGCTGACCCAGCCCGATGGACGGATTATCCGCACCTGCAAAACGCGTCATCCGCGTGGGTTTATGGAGGGTAATTATATGGACCGCCAGCATGAGGTGGCGGATAGCGAGAAGCCCTTTGAATTTTTTATGAATCGCTTCCGGCTGCTTGAGGCTGCGCCGCGAGAAGAGTTCACCCACTATACCGGCTTACAGCAGGCTATTATCCGGCCACAAATTGAAGAGGCGCTGGAAAAGGGTTACCTGATTGAAACGGCGCAGGCATGGCAGGTAACCCATAAAGGCAAGCTGTTTCTCAACTCGTTACTGGAGCTGTTCCTGACGGAAGAGTAGTACAGAGATCGAGGTGAGGATCCGCGTCACCTGTCGCACGGCCCGGCCTGTCTTAATCAGGCCGGGCCACTGCCGGACTATTTTAGTCCGGCGATCAGCGCCTTGCGCTGACTTTCAAGCGTGGTCACACGGTTACAGACTTCGTGGCCAAAGTTCTGAAAGTCCTGCTGCTGATTGCTCCATTCGGCCTGAATGGACTGCTGAAGCCCGCCGAGATTACCCATAATCGCCTGCAGGGGATTATCACTTTTACCCGCCTGCCGGGTGCCCATCTCATTCAGGCTGTCCTGCACCACCCCACCCATCGCGCTCTGTACCAGCTTTTCACCATCCTCACGGACCTGGGCGATAGCCTTGTGATGAAAGGTCAGTCCGTCGCTGCGGTGTTCAATAATTCGCGCCATCTGCTGCTTAAGCTGTTTATCCAGCGTGGTCAGACGATTACGCACGTTACTGTCCTGCCCCAGCTTATCGACGATGACCTTATCCAGCGCGACGCGGCCTTTCTCGAGACGCTCGTGGGCACCCAGATCGACCCAGGGTAAATCGCGACGCAGCGCAGCCTGATAATCAATGGCTTTCTGGCGCGTACCGGCATCCACCGTAGCGGCCTGACCGTTTCGCTGCACGTCGCCCGTTGGGGAAATAAGCAGATTGCCGCTGGCACCCACGACCTGAACATTCTGAGGGGAAATAACGATATCGTCCTGAGGGTTTACGCTGCACTGGTAGTCCGCCTGTGCCTGGCCCGCCAGCAGCAGCATTGCACCCATTATTATCGCTTTACGCATCTTGCTCTCTCCTGATACTGATATGGCCACGCCTTAATGGCCCCAACGAACATCCGTCAGCAGATGATCGCCTGCGGTTCAGCCTGCAGAGGTTAGTCCCACCATACGTCGAAAAGTTCGGTAACCTTGATGTTTTCAAGCTTGCGATCGTCCAGCCATTTGCGTACCAGCTCGCGGTGCGCTTCGGTACATTTGCCGGTTTGCTGCAGGCAAACTAAGCCTTCCCACTGCAGATAACCACTGCCGTCAAAGGCCAGTCCATTGGGATCGATAGCCTCTTCAATCAGTGCATCCACGGTCGAGTCAATGGTTTGCTCGGTAGCCCCCTGGGGAAAGGTGAATCCTACAGAGAAGCCCAGTTCCTGAAACTCATCAATATGCATTTTTTTACGCAAGCGACGACTGCGATGGGTAGCCATTATTTAATCCTCTCAAACATCAGATCCCAAACACCGTGGCCGAGACGCTGACCACGCTGCTCAAATTTTGTTAACGGACGCGACTCAGGACGCGGCACAAAGTTATCCGTTGCAGACTGGTTTTTACTTCCCGCAATGCTGTTCATCACCTCCAGCATGTGTTCCGCATAGGCTTCCCAGTCGGTCGCCATATGGAACACGCCGCCCAGCTTCAGCTTACGCATAACCAGCTCTGCGAAAGGTGCCTGAACGATGCGGCGCTTGTTGTGCCGGGCTTTATGCCAGGGATCCGGGAAAAACAGCTGCACCATACGCAATGCATTATCCGGGATCATCTTTTCCAGCACCTCTACCGCATCGTGGCACATCACGCGAAGATTCTCTACGCCCGCTTCATGTGCGCTGCTCAGACAGGCGCCCACGCCGGGAGAGTGAACCTCAATTCCGAGGAAATTCTGTTGTGGATTAGCTTTAGCCATCTCGACCAGCGAAGAACCCATGCCGAAGCCAATTTCCAGTACCACCGGTGCCTCGCGACCAAACAGGCTCACCAAATCGATAGGTTCTGGCTGATATTCCACGCCCATAACAGGCCAGAAATGTTCCAGCGCGTGCTCCTGCCCTTTGGTCAGCCGCCCCTGACGGCGGACGAAGCTGCGAATACGGCGCATTGGCCGACCGTTTTCATCAAACTCCGGTGAAATCACATCATTATTCATCTTTTTGCCTGCTGGTCTGCAATATCTGGAAAACGGGCATTATGCAAAGTTACAGGCTTTAAGCAAGCCCCGGTAACTTCCGGTTTACAGCATAGTTGGTCTGTGCTGGAATCCCAGCCTGAATTCACTTATCCGGGAAAACTGTTAAACATGATGCAAGCGCCGCAGTTCGAGCGAAGGGTACTGGACTGGTATCAGCGCTTTGGACGTAAAACGTTGCCGTGGCAGCTGGAAAAGACGCCCTATAAAGTGTGGCTTTCAGAAGTGATGCTACAGCAGACCCAGGTCGCGACGGTCATCCCGTACTTTCAGCGATTTATGGCGCGTTTCCCGACAATTACCGACCTTGCCCACGCGCCGCTTGATGAAGTCCTGCATCTGTGGACCGGCCTCGGTTATTATGCGCGAGCCAGAAACCTGCACAAAGCCGCCAATATGGTGGCAGAAAAGCACGCGGGCGTGTTCCCTGAAACCTTTGAGGAGGTCGCGGCGCTGCCCGGCGTTGGGCGCTCCACTGCCGGGGCAATTCTTTCGCTGGCGCTGGGTTTACATTTCCCGATTCTGGACGGCAACGTCAAGCGCGTGCTGGCACGCTGCTATGCCGTTGCGGGCTGGCCGGGTAAAAAAGAGGTGGAGAAGCGCCTGTGGCAGATCAGTGAGGAGGTCACGCCAGCGGAAGGAGTGAGCCAGTTCAATCAGGCGATGATGGACCTGGGCGCAACGGTCTGCACCCGCTCGCGACCTAAATGCGAGATCTGCCCGCTGAACCTCAGCTGCGTGGCGTATGCCAACGGCAGCTGGGCAAGCTACCCCGGGAAGAAACCCAAACAGACGCTGCCGGAAAGAACCGGCTGGATGCTAATGATGCAGCGCGGCAGCGGCGTCTGGCTTGAGCAGCGCCCGCCGGTGGGGCTGTGGGGAGGGCTTTTTTGCTTTCCACAATTTACCACGCTCTCCGAGCTGGAGCGCTGGCTGAGCGAACGCCGCATTGATGGCAGCGGGCTGCAACAGGGCATCGCCTTCCGCCACACCTTCAGCCATTTTCATCTGGATATCGTACCGGTATGGCTGGAGGTGACATCCACAGGCGCAGCAATGGATGAAGGCGCAGGTCTCTGGTATAACTTAGCGCAGCCGCCGTCCGTCGGGCTGGCCGCCCCGGTGGAACGCCTGCTACAGCAGCTGCGTCAGCCACAACACACAGCGCTGAGCATTCGCGCGACAGAAGAGGAAGAGTAATGAGCAGAACCATTTTTTGTACGTTCCTGCAACGAGACGCCGAGGGACAGGATTTCCAGCTCTATCCGGGTGAGCTGGGTAAGCGCATTTATAATGAGATTTCTAAAGAAGCCTGGGCGCAGTGGATGAGCAAACAAACGATGCTGATCAACGAGAAAAAACTCAGCATGATGAACCCGGAAGACCGCAAGCAGCTTGAGCAGGAGATGGTTAAATTCCTGTTCGAGGGGCACGATGTGCATATCGAAGGTTATACCCCGCCAGAAGAATAATCGTTGGGCCTCAAAGATGAGGCCCTCTCAATTTGGGCGTAGCACGACAAAATGAATAAGAAACTGATCGGCCTGCTGGTGCTTGCACCGTTGTTGATTTCCTGCTCCAGCAACAAAAAGCCCATTTTTCATGAGGAGTGGGTTAAGGACACGAATGGATTCGATATTTTAATGGGCCAGTTTGCCCATAATATTGAAAATATTTGGGGCATTAACGAGGTACTGATCGCCGGTCCAAAGGATTACGTAAAATACAGCGATCAATATTACACGCGCAGCCATATTAACTTTGACGCCGGTTCCATCACCATTGAGACCATCGCCGGAACCGATCCGATGGCCAGCCTGCGTCAGGCAATTATCACCACGCTGTTGATCGGTGAAGATCCGGGTAATGTCGATCTCTACTCTGACGCGAATGACATTCAGCTCGGTAAAGAGCCGCTGCTCTACGGGCAGGTGCTGGACAACACCGGGCAGGCCATACGCTGGCAGGGACGCGCAGCCAGCTTCGCCGACTACCTGATCCAGAATAAGCTTCAGCGCCGCACTTCCGGCCTGCATGTGATCTGGTCGGTCACCATCCCGATGGTGCCTAACCATCTGGATAAGCGCGCGCACAAATATCTCCCGCTGGTGCGTGAAGCCGCCGCGAAATATGGCGTCGATCAGTCGCTGATCCTGGCGATCATGCAGATTGAATCGAGCTTTAACCCCTACGCCGTGAGCCACGCTGATGCGCTTGGCCTGATGCAGGTAGTACAGCATACCGCCGGGGTGGACGTGTTCCGCATGAAGGGTAAATGGGGCAAGCCAAGCCGCAGCTACCTGCTGGATCCGGAGAACAATATTGATGCCGGTACGGCCTATCTGTCGCTGCTACAGGGAAGCTATCTGGCGGGAATTAACGATCCTGTTTCGCGACGCTATGCGGTGATTACCGCTTACAACGGCGGCGCAGGAAGCGTGCTGCGGGTATTTTCAAGCGACAAAAATCGGGCGTTCAGCGCGATTAATAGCATGTCGCCTTCCCAGGTTTACCAGACGCTGGCGACGAATCATCCCTCTGCTGAGTCCCGCCGCTACCTCTATAAGGTTAGCAACGCGCAGAAGGGTTATCACCGCTACTAACATGCGCGGCGGTGTGGTTTGCACCCGCCGCGTAGTTTCCGACGTCGAAAGCTTACCGAACCAGCTCTTTAAATTTCCTGGTGGTTTCAGTCAGCGCCACTTCTGTTGGCAGACGCTCCATTGAGCTGGCCCCGTAAAAACCGTCGCACTGCGGGCAGTTTTGCAGAATGTACTGTGCATCCTCAGGCGTGGCAATAGGCCCACCGTGACACAGCAGGATAACGTCCTGCCTGACCGCTTTTGCGGCCTCGGCCCACTGATTAATCAGTGGTACGCAGTCCGCTAAGGTAAAGGCCGTTTCCGCGCCGATATTCCCACCGGTCGTCAGCCCCATATGGGCAACCACAATGTCGGCCCCCGCCCCGGTCATTGCTCTCGCATCGTCCGCGCTGAAGATATAGGGCGTGGTCAGCATCCCCTTCTGATGCGCAAGGCGGATCATCTCCACTTCCAGCCCGTAACCCATGCCCGTCTCTTCAAGATTAGCGCGAAAGTTGCCGTCAATCAGGCCGACGGTGGGGAAGTTCTGTACACCTGAAAAGCCCAACGCCTTCAGCTCGTCCAGGAAACGATCGAACTGACAGAAGGGATCGGTGCCGTTCACGCCGGCCAGCACAGGGGTTTTCTTCACCACCGGCAGGACCTCCTTCGCCATGTCGACCACGATCTCATTGGCATTTCCATACGCAAGCAGGCCCGCCAGCGAACCCCGCCCGGCCATGCGATAACGGCCAGAGTTGTAAATAACGATCAGATCAATGCCACCCGCCTCTTCGCACTTGGCTGATAATCCCGTTCCCGCGCCCCCGCCCACTATTGGCTCGCGGCGCGCAATCATATCGTTAAACTTTGTGAGTATTTCCTGTCGGGTAAAAGCCATACTCAGAACTCCTTTTCAGAGAGCGCGCGAAAATATTTAACCGCGGCCCGGGCAAATTGTGGATCGTTAATATTCCATGGAAGATGGATAATTCTGCGGCGTTCATTCTGCTGCAGCTCCGATTCCAGGGTCGTGGTAAAGGCCAGATCGGCCCCCGGAGACCAGAACGGCTCTCCTTCCCGATCCAGCGCAGAAAAGCCGCCTGCCGGGATCAGGAACGTCAGATCGCCCTGACAGCGGTTTAATTTCGCCGCGATCCATTTCGCCATCGCCACGTTTTCCGCAGGCGTGGTACGCATTAGCGTAACCTGGGCGTTATGGTGATAAAAAAGCCGGTCGGCGTATTTGTCTGGCACCGTCGGGGCCGGCCCAAAGTTAACCATATCCAGTGCCCCACAGGACATAACGCAGGGGACACCGGTTTTTATCAGTGCATCAAAACGCGTCGGGGCACACGCCAGTACTCCTCCGAATAGCAGGTCGCACACTTCGGTGGTGGTCAGATCGAGAAGGCCCGAGAGCATACGGCTGTCGGTCAGTTTTTCCATCGCATTGCCGCCGCTGCCGGTTGCATGGAAAACCAGACAATCATAGTCCGACTCCAGCTCATCACTTACCTGCTGTATACACCCGGTGGTTACGCCGAACATCGTCAGCCCAAGCGCGGGTTTGCCTGCATTCTCCTCCTCTTCATCAAACAGCACGGCTCCGGCTATCTGATGGGCGGCATTACTCAGCACCCGACGTGAAATGCGGTTCAGCCCCGCCACATCGGTAACCGAATAGAGCATGCTGATGTCGCTGGACCCGATATAGCCAGAGACATCGCCGGAAGCCATGGTGGAGACCATTACTTTAGGCACCCCCACAGGCAAAGATTGCATCGCCGGCGTGATTAATGCCGTCCCTCCCGATCCTCCCAGACCAATAACGCCCAGCAGGTCGCTGCGCTTGCTGAGAAAACGAGTAAATGCCAGTGCCATTGCATCTATGGCTTTTCCCCGATCGCCGCAGAAAACGGCATCCCGGCCATCGGGATGAAAATCAGCAATCAGCTCCGGCGGGAAATCAGCGGTCGACGGGGCATGACCCGTTTGCGTCGACAAATCTACTGTAACCACTTTAACACCGGTTTTAGCCACGGCCCTGCTGACGTAAAACAGTTCCCTTCCTTTAGTATCTGCCGTCGCTACGGCATAGACAAAACCTGATATTTTATTCATAGTCGTAACAACACCCTGTTATCACTTCAATTAAAGACTTGATTAAAGGACAATTTAACGAATATAACCACTAAGATAGGGTTATATTCGCCGCTATGAGATAACAGTATCACTTAAATCAATGGTAAATCAATTGAATGGAATGTGCGTCTCACGAAGATGTTAGCTAAACTACTAACGGGCCTGTATTCTGGGTCAGGTGGGAGATGAGGTCGATACCCGGCACGTCTCTTGTCAATTGCTTGAATAACAAGCAGAATTAACCGTAAATATGAGGTTTTTTGTGGAGCAAAGGGATCCCGCTGGTGTTAAGTCATTGACCGCCACACGTGCCAGAACGCGTCGCTTATTAATCGAAACAGCCATGAGAATGTTCGACAACGGCGCTTTTCCATCCATTACGGAAGTGGCGCAGGAGGCCCAGCTCTCCCGCGCGACCGCCTATCGCTATTTTCCGACGCAGAGTGCGCTGGTGTCGGCCATCGTGACTGAAACGCTGAGTCCGATGAAAAGCTGGCGTCCCACGCGTACGGAAGCCAGCGAGCGTATTGATGAATTGCTGACCTTCGCCTTTCCCCGGATGTTACAGCATGAAGGAACGCTGCGCGCGGCCCTGCATCTTTCACTAACGCAGTGGGCGCAGTCACAGTCATTCAGCAAGCCTGGCAAGGAGAAGCTGGTCAGGGGCAATCGCAAGGCACTTTTGGCACACGTGGTCGAACCCCTTAACGACGAGCTGCCACCCGAGATGGTGGAGCGCGTGATTCAGGCGCTGTCGCTGGTTTATGGATCGGAGATCTTTCTGGTGATGAAGGACATATGGGGCTGCGATGATAAGCAGCTGGAGGACATTGGCAAATGGATTGCCAAAGCTATTGTCCGCCAGGCACGCGAAGAATCCGGCACGCTGACGGCCTCTTAACGCGTAACAGGAGCCGGTAAAGCCAGCTCCTGTTAATACGTCAGGCGTTTATCATATAGCCATAAAGATGCTTAATGCCCTGCTCGTCCGCTTCAGCATAGACCCCCTGTAGCTCGGGCGAAAAGCCCGGCAGTAAATTCAGCCCTTCCTGAAGCGCCAGGAAGTAACGCTGTACCGCCCCACCCCACACCTCGCCCGGAACGACACACAGCACCCCCGGGGGATAAGGGAGTGCGCCTTCTGCGGCGATTCGCCCTGCGGCCTGGGTAATCGGCACCAGCTCAACGTTGCCGCGAATGAACTCTCTGTTGGCATCCTGCGGATTCATTACCACCTCAGGCAGACTCTCCTGGCGGAACATGGCTTTCTGCAGGTCCTTCACCTCATGGCTTACGTAAAGCGCGTGCATCTCCTGACACAGGCGACGCAGCGTATACCCTTCATAACGGGCGGCATTTTTACGGTAGATAGTCGGCAGTACGTCCCGCAGCAGCGCATCCTCCCTGATATGCTGTTCAAACTGCACCAGTTTTGCAACCAGCCGCGCCATTTTCTCGCGGCTCTCCGCCGGGGTAAGCAGAAACAGAATTGAATTGAGATCGCATTTCTCCGGCACCACGCCGTTTTCACGCAGATAGTTAGCCAGGATCGTGGCGGGTATACCAAAGGCAGCGTAGCGCCCGCTGGCGGCGTCAATCCCCGGCGTAGTAAGCAGCAGCTTACAGGGATCGACCAGATACTGATCTTTCTCGTATCCCATAAACCCATGCCAGGCAGCGCGCGGTGCAAAGCTAAAATAGCGCACGTCTTTAGCGATGATTTCCGTCGGTGCATCCTGCCAGGGCCGCCCGTCCACTTCATCGGGAATAAAAGGTTTTATCATCTCGCAGCTGGCAAGAATCGCCTTACGCGCCTCAATCCCCAGCGTCACGCATTCGTGCCATAACCGACGCCCTGCTTCACCCTGATGCATTTTTGCATTGATATCCAGCGCCGCAAACAGTGGGTAAAATGGGCTGGTAGAGGCATGAAGCATAAAGGCATTGTTCAGGCGCTTATGGCTGCAAAAGCGCTGCTGCCCGCGAATGTGATTATCTTTTTTATGGATCTGTGAGGTCTGAGAAAAGCCCGCCTGCTGTTTATGCACGGACTGAGTGACAAAAATGCCGGGATCGTTTTCGTTCAGTTCAAGCAGCAGCGGTGAACAGGCCGCCATAACCGGAATAAACTGCTCATACCCTACCCAGGCTGAGTCGAAAAGGATGTAGTCGCACAGGTGGCCAATGCTGTCGATCACCTTCCTGGCGTTGTAAACGGTGCCATCATAGGTGCCCAGCTGGATCACCGCCAGGCGGAAAGGACGCGCGTCATTTTCCCGCTCCGGCGCAGCCTCTTTGATCTGCCTGCGCAGATAGTCTTCACTGAAGCAGTGCGCATCAATACCGCCAATAAAGCCAAACGGATTGCGGGCCGTTTCAAGATATACCGGTGTCGCACCAGCCTGAATCAGCGCACCATGATGGTTCGATTTATGATTATTACGATCGAACAGCACCAAATCGCCCCGGGTCAGCAGTGCATTGGTCACCACTTTATTGGCGCTGGAGGTGCCGTTTAACACGAAGTAAGTTTTATCCGCGTTAAATACGCGGGCGGCAAACTTCTGCGCATGCTTGGCCGACCCTTCGTGGATCAGCAGATCGCCGAGCTTCACATCGGCGTTGCACATATCGGCGCGGAAGAGATTTTCGCCGAAAAAGTCATAGAACTGGCGTCCTGCGGGGTGTTTTTTAAAGAATGCGCCGCCCTGATGGCCAGGGCAGGCAAAGGTGGTGTTATCCATCGCGACATATTTGGTCAGCGTCTGGAAAAAAGGCGGCAGCAGTCGTGCCTGATAATCCGCAGCGGCCGCTTCCAGCAGCGACGCATCGGTGTCCGCCCCGGTAAGAAGACCCGTGACGTCGGGCATATCCTGCGCCTGTCCGGCATCATCCAGCGCAATAAATACCGGCAGGTTAAAGCCGGTAAGCTTAAGCAGATTCAGCACGCCGCTGCGCGAATCGGAAACGGAGACGACCACCGCAGCCACGTCGGTAAAGTCAGTATTATCCAGGGTGATGACTTCGCGTCCGGTCTGGAGGTGAATAGCCACAGTCGTGCTGGCAGCAATTTTCAGTGGTGTCATAACACAAATCCCCGGGGGTCAAGGATGAGTGGGTGCCAGAGGCACAGCAATAGGAAAAGGCAAAGGCCTTCGCCCGGCGAAGGTGTCAGGTCGGTTGTCAGCAGAACGGATCCCGCTTCGGCCCACAGACATGAGTAAAATCAGGTCACGCCTGTTTTTACTGATGGCCGTAGTCAGGCGTGTAAAAGCTTCACCGCATGGTGAGCGAGGTGTGTAACGCAGGGTGACTCACGAAACGGCACGCACATGATGGTGAATGAGGTGTTGTGATGCTGGAATTCAGCATAAGACCTTTCATGGCGGGGCCTCCGGAGCAGATGGTGATGGATAACAGGGTTAGCGTAATGATGGCACTTTTCGTTTACAGGTTCAAGCATAGGGTTGCATTCAGTAACGGATGCGTCGTGATGCAATCTATTGATTAAAAGACACTTTAATAAACATTCAAAATAAAAACCTTTCCGTAATCCCTATTTATGCAATTTAAGTGCAATGGTATGCACCCAGCATTGCTGCTCCCCGGCACGATAAGTGGCGCCGGGGGAATCGGGGGTTAACAGGGTGCACTCATCGGTCGCGGATTGTCAGGCGGCTTCGCCATGCTGCGGCCAGTCAGGGCTGAGGATGCGTGGTTATCCAGTGTTCGGCAATCTGCTGTCGGGTGCAAATCCATACCCTTTCATGCTGCTGAATATAGTCCAGGAAACGCTGTAGCGCTTTGAAGCGCCCGGGCCGCCCCAGCAGGCGACAGTGCATACCGATGGAGAGCATCTTTGGCGACGTCTCACCCTCTTCGTACAGCACATCGAAGCTGTCCTTAAGATAGGTATAGAACTGTTCTGCCGTATTGAATCCCTGCGGCGTGGCAAAACGCATATCATTGGTTTCCAGGGTATAGGGAATGACCAGGTGGGGTTTTACGGTACCATCCTGGCAGGTGACCTGAGTCCAGAACGGCAGATCGTCTCCGTAATAATCACTGTCATAGGTAAAACAGCCCTGCTCAACCACCAGCCTGCGCGTATTGGGGCTGTCGCGCCCGGTATACCAGCCGGTAGGCGCCTTGCCAAACAGATCGATCAGCGTCTCGACCGCCTGTTGCATATGCTGGCGTTCAGTTTTGGCATCCATCGCCTGATAATGGATCCAGCGCCAGCCATGGCTGACCACGTCGTAATCCGCCTGCCTGATGGCTTCTACAATTTCTGGATGTCGCGCCAGCGCCATCGCCACGCCGAATATCGTCAGCGGAAGGCCGCGCTTTTGGAACTCATTATGGATGCGCCAGAAACCCGCGCGTGAGCCATATTCGTAAAGTGAGTCCATCGACATATGGCGCTCCGGATAGCTCGCCGCACCAATAATATCCGAGAGAAACTGCTCGGAACCGGTGTCGCCGTGCAGTACGTTATTTTCCGCGCCTTCTTCGTAGTTCAGCACAAACTGTACGGCGATCTTTGCCTGATCCGGCCAGGCCGCATGCGGAGGATGGCCCGCATAGCCGCGCAGGTCGCGAGGATAGTTTTTATTAAAACCGTACTCTTTTTTATCGCTGACATCACTCATAGTCGGAGTCCTGTTATCGGGCTGACGTAAAACTAGTTTAGATGCTGAAACTGACCCGACAGGTTTTTCTGAACCGGATAGTCTAAATCACCATGTTTGCTGGTTGAGAGTCCCAGTGCCACCAGCGATTCCACCATTTTTACGGCTGCGCTGACGCCGTCGATAACCGGTATCCCCAGTTCACGCGTCAGCGTCTGTGCGAGGTTGCTCATGCCGCCGCAGCCCAGCACAATGGCGCCACTACCGTCCTGCTGCATCGCCTGTATACAACGTTCACGCACCTTTTCCTGCGCAAGTCCGCTGCCGTCTTCAAGCGTGAGGACCGGCAGATCGATGGCGTGCACCGCGCTACAGTGATGCTCAAACCCGTACTGACGCAGCAAATGTCGCGCGATAATGACGGTTCTCGGCAGCGTCGTCACAATTGAAAAGCGCGTGGCGACCAGCGTTGCCATATGCATCGACGCTTCGGCAATCCCCACCACGGGCCCGCTTGCCAGCTCCCGTGCGGCCAGCAGTCCCGGATCGCCAAAACAGGCAATTACGTGTCCGGAAACCCCCTGTTCGCGGCCAGCTTTGATCTGCTCAAGCACCCCAATGGCTGCCACGGCTTCATCAAAATGTCCCTCAATCGAAGGCACGCCCTGCGAGGGGCAAACCGCTACAATAGTGGTCTCAGGAGCCGCTACTGCCCTTGCAGCCTGAGCGATGGTGTGGGTCATGGCTGCGCTGGTATTGGGGTTAATAACCTGGATAATCTGCTGTGCCGCCATTATTTATCCCCTTTCACTGAGAATATTTTGGCGAAATCCAGTATCGCTTCGCTCGCGGGCGCAAAGCGCAGGCTGTCCAGAATATGCGAAAAATGTTGCTGTAGTGCGTCAGTAAGCGGAGCCAGCGCTTTTTTCCTCATCAGCTCAATCAGCCGATCGTGATCGTCGCAGCGGCATCCCTGCTGCCAGGGCGCACCCCAGGCGGCGATAACCAGCGACGATCGCTGAGTCAGCCGGGTGACCATGTCTGTCAGTACCTGATTTCCTGAGATAGCCTGTAGCTGAATATGAAAGTCAGCGGAAAAACGAATGGCAGCCGGGCCGTCGCGATCCTTATGCGCCTGCTGTTCAGCATGATTGATCCTCTCCAGCGCCACCAGATGCGTTGACTGGCAGTGCTCCAGTACCGCAGGCAGATTGGCACACTCAATGAGCGATCGCGTACGCAGAATCTCTTTCGCTTCCTCCGCCGAGGGTAATACGACCTGTGCACCACGCCGGGGCGTCAGTACAATCATATGCACTGCCGCAAGGCGCTGGAGCACTTTACGGATACCGGTACGGCTGACGCCAAAAACCGCTGAAAGTGCCTCTTCCGGCAGTTTGCTTCCCGGCGGCAGCTGGTGTTCAACCATCGCCGACATCAGCGCCTGATAGATAAATTCATCCTTATCCTGCTGCTCCGTGGCTATTTCCAGGCCGCTATCACTCTTCATTTACAACTCCATCAGATTTTAAACAGTGCTAATTATCGTACACATCTACAAGAAATTTTGTATACAAAAATCACCTTTGGCCCGAAAGCTGCAATGACCTCTTCATTCCGATTACATGCAGAGCGAATAAAGAGGAGCAGCTTTCATGCCAATAACCGATCAGAACGCAACGAAGACATCCAGCGCGACAGGTCCGGCGCATTACAGCCCACGCCTGTGTAACGAAGATCTGGCCCCGACCCGCGATCAAAACTGGAGCTGGTACAATATTTTTTCTTTCTGGATGTCGGATGTGCATAGCATGGGAGGCTATGTGGTGGCCGCCAGCTTCTTCACGCTTGGCCTGGCAAGCTGGCAGGTGCTGCTATGCCTGCTGGTGGGGATTTGCGTTGTGCAGATTTTTGCCAACCTGGTGGCCCGCCCCAGCCAGATGGCAGGCGTACCCTATGCGGTCATTTGTCGCCAGGCCTTCGGCGTATTCGGCGCGAATATCCCGGCCGTGATCCGAGGGCTGATCGCTTTCGCCTGGTATGGGATCCAGACCTGGCTGGCGGCGAATGCCCTGATGCTGGTTACGCTTAAGTTCTGGCCTTCTCTGGCCTCGCTAACCCATACTGCCTGGCTGGGCCTTTCCACGCTGGGCTGGTGCTGCTTCGGCATTATGTGGCTCGCTCAGGCACTGGTCTTCTGGCACGGTATGAGCGCGATTAAGCGCTTCATTGATATCGCCGGTCCTGCGGTCTATATCGTTATGCTGTCGCTGGCTGGCTGGATTGTGTACAAGACCGGCTTTAGTGGCATTACGCTGACGCTCGCGAGTAAGCCGCTTTCTGTCGGTGAACAGGTGTGGCAGATGATTACCGCCAGCGCGCTGGTCGTTTCCTATTTCTCCGGCCCACTGCTGAATTTTGGTGATTTCTCCCGTTACGGCAAAAGTATGGGTGAGATCCGTCGGGGCAATCGCTGGGGTCTGCCGTTTAATTTCCTGCTGTTCTCGGTGGTGACCGTGGTTATCGTCTCCGGCACCCAGTCGCTGTTTGGCCGCATGATCACCGATCCCATCGAAACCGTCAGCCGGGTGGGTAGCGATTTAGCCGTTGCGATTGGGCTGCTCACGATGATCACCGCCACCATTGGTATTAACATTGTCGCTAACTTTGTCTCGCCCGCTTTTGATTTCTCCAATTGCTCCCCGCAGAAAATTAGCTTCCGCACCGGTGGAATGATCGCAGCGGTAGGATCTGTGCTGCTGACGCCGTGGAACCTTTTTCAGTCGCCGGAGCTTATCCACTATACGCTGGACGTGCTGGGCGCCTTTATCGGCCCGCTGTTTGGTATTCTGCTCTGCGATTTCTATGTGATTAAGCGTGGTGAGATTTCGGTGGATGATCTGTTTGATGACTCTCCGCAGGGAAAGTACTGGTATCGCGGCGGCTTTAATCCGAAAGCCATTGCGGCGCTGATACCTTCCGTGCTGACAGGTCTGGCGATAGGCTTTACGCCCGCGCTGCACGAAGCGGCAAACTTTAGCTGGTTTATTGGCGCGCTGCTGTCAGCCGGATGTTATCGCTGGCTGGCACGTGAAGATCGTATATCACAGGCTGAGGGGTTTTCTGGCCAGGTTGCCGTCGGTAAGAAGTAACTCATTAGCGGGCAGTTATAACGACGAAAGCCTGATTCATTACTGAATCAGGCTTTCTGGATACTTGGCGGAACGGACGGGGCTCGAACCCGCGACCCCCTGCGTGACAGGCAGGTATTCTAACCAACTGAACTACCGCTCCGCGCTTTGTTCCCCGTCGGGAACGGAGCGAATATTACGGTGAGGCGCGACGGTCGTCAACGCTTTTTCAACAGGCCTGCCACTGACTGCGCGTTTTTCAAGCATAATTTTTTAGCCTGCGTCAGGCCCGCCAGAGACAGCTTCCGCCCTTCTTCATCACCAAATCGAGACGCGCCTCATGGGCGGCGATCTCTTCATCCGTGGCGGCCACGACTCGCAGCCCGGAAGCAGGACGCGCAATACGGTGGATGGTGTCGCCGCTGGCCTGCTGCTGACGCTCTCCTTCCATAGAGAAGGTCAGCGACGTCTGCCCGCCGGTCATGGTCAGGAAGACTTCGGCGAGAATTTCGGCATCCAGCAGTGCGCCGTGAAGCGTTCGCCGGGTATTGTCTATTTCATAGCGTGAACAGAGGGCATCAAGGCTGTTTCGCTTACCGGGGAACAGCTTGCGCGCCATCGCCAGGCTATCCGTGACCTTACAGAAAGTATTGGTCTTCGGGATATCGCGGCCAAGCTTTGAAAACTCATAGTCCATAAAGCCGATATCGAACGAGGCGTTATGAATGACCAGCTCCGTGCCATCAATATAGGCGAGGAATTCATCCGCAATATCCGCAAACGCGGGTTTATCGGCGAGGAATTCATCCGCAATACCGTGAACGCCAAAGGCCTCAGGATCGACCAGCCGGTCCGGCTTGAGGTAAACATGATAGTTATTACCGGTAAGACGACGGTTCACTACCTCAACGGCACCGATTTCAATGATGCGATGCCCTTCATAGTGCACCCCAATCATGTTCATACCGGTGGTTTCAGTATCGAGAACGATCTGACGCGTTGTATTTACTGTGCTCATAGGACCCGTTTATGTCAGACTTAGCATTTTTCAGCAGGGAGTCTACCAGAGATGCCTAAGCAGGTAGAAATTTTCACCGATGGGTCGTGCCTGGGCAACCCCGGCCCGGGTGGTTATGGCGCTATTTTACGCTACGGTAAGCACGAAAAAACCTTCAGCTCAGGATATTTTTTAACCACTAATAACCGCATGGAGTTGATGGCGGCTATCGTCGCGCTTGAAGCCCTCAGCGAGCAGTGTGAAGTGGTGCTCAGTACGGACAGTCAGTATGTTCGCCAGGGGATCACCAGTTGGATCCATAACTGGAAAAAGCGCGGCTGGAAGACCACGGATAAAAAGCCGGTCAAAAACGTTGATCTGTGGAAAAGGCTCGACGCCGCGTTAAGCCATCACCAGATTAAATGGGAATGGGTCAAGGGCCACGCCGGCCATATCGAAAATGAACGCTGTGATGAACTGGCGCGTGCGGCAGCCGGTAGTCCGGCCTTCGAGGATATCGGCTATCAGTCAGGATCCTGATCGCGATGCCGCGAGTGGAACTGCCGGGTTGCCCCGACAGCGGCGCTGATACGCCGTGCCGCCGCGGCTTTTTTCGCCGGATTCAGCGTCAGTGGAAAGGTGCGCTTGCGCGCCACGATAATGCTTAAACAGCCCAGCGCAGGAAAATGCGTACTGATGGTTTTTCCTCCCTGACGGTTCCATGGGAGTACCTGGAACCGCGTCCGCTGAACCACCTCATAATTCAGCAGGCTTAGCCAGTCCATCAGCCGCACCTGTGTAAACATGCGGCTGTTCCAGGGAATGCGACGGCTAAGACCGGGGACGAGTTTCCCAATGCCCAGCACGCTGAACGGGTTAAAACCGCTGATAATTATCCAGCCGTCATCAATCAGTACCCTGTCCACCTCCCGCAGAACGCGGTGCGGATCGCGACTCCACGCCAGGCAGTGCGCCAGCAGACAGGCATCCACAGATTTAGATTCAAATGGCAGACTCATCGGGTCGGCCTGTACCTGTAGCTGCTCACCACAGGTTCCGACATTAACCTGATGGGATATCGCACAGTGGCTCGTATCGATTTCTGCGCTGAGATCGCCCACCTTTAATAAATGGAAGCCGTATATCCGCGCCAGACAAGGCTGGAGGTGTGAAGTGAGCGCATCACGATAAAATTCTCCCCAGGGCATTTCCGCCCAGGAGTGTGGCACATGACGAATTTGGCGTGTTTTAGCAGGCTTCATGCTTTACCATCTTCTTTCCATTTCGGCCATTAAACGAGGCGATGATGAATCTTACCAGCATTCCGGCATTACAGGACAACTACATCTGGTCATTAAGTAACAATGAAGGTCAGTGTCTGATTGTGGATCCTGGCGAAGCGGCACCCGTAGTGGCGGCGCTGGAAAAAAACCGCTGGCAGCCAGTCGCCATTTTTTTAACCCATCATCACTACGACCACGTTGGCGGCGTAAAAGAACTCCTGGCAAAATACCCCGATCTGCTGGTGTATGGTCCACAGGAAACGAAGGATAAAGGGGCAAATGTGCTGGTTGAAGAGGGTGATAAGGTCGCTATTTTGGGCTGCGAATTTAGTGTTTATCATACCCCGGGTCATACTTTAGGACATATCTCATACTTCAGCAATCCTTATCTTTTTTGTGGGGACACACTATTTTCCGGCGGCTGTGGACGGCTTTTCGAAGGCACACCAAAACAAATGTTTGAATCTTTTCAAAAGCTTAAAAACCTCCCCGAAGACACACAAATATGTTGCGCACATGAGTATACTTTATCTAATATGAAGTTTGCGCATACCGTTTTGCCTCACGATGTTGAAATAGGTCGCTATTACCAGCAAATTAAGGAGTTACGGGCGAAAAACAGGGTAACCTTGCCTGTAACGCTGGCTAATGAGAGGAAAATAAATATTTTTCTACGCACTCAAGATAATGATTTACAAAGAAGTATTGGTTATGAAACATCTCCACAACATGAATGGCAGGTTTTTGCGACTCTACGCGAGAAGAAAGACAATTTTTGATTTTCGGGTTGTATTGGTTTAACCATGCACGTATAGTTGCTCGTCTTTTAAGCGACAAATTGACACACACATGAAGGCTATAGCGATATTTTTCGCCTCGGTCTTGCTGGTGGGGTGCCAGGCGTCACAGCATGACGCCAACGTACCGGAACAGCATGCACAGAGTTTGTCTTCAGCGGGTCAGAATGATAATTCAAATGATGCAGATCGACTTTTATCACCGCGCTGGCAGGACGATGGGACCCGCCTTACGCAAGATCAGGATCTATGGAATTTCATTGGCGACGAGCTGAAGATGAAGGTTCCGGATAATCCCCGGATACGCGAACAAAAACAAAAATACTTAAGAAACAAGAGCTATCTCCACGATGTAACATTACGGGCAGAGCCGTATATGTACTGGATTGTCGAGCAGATTAAGCAACGTAAAATGCCGATGGAACTGGTACTACTACCCATAGTGGAGAGCGCTTTTGATCCCCATGCAACTTCAACTGCTAATGCCGCGGGCATCTGGCAGATAGTACCGCAGACGGGGCGTAACTACGGATTGAAGCAGACACAGTGGTATGATGGACGACGTGATGTCGTTGCCTCAACCAAAGTGGCGCTGGATATGATGGAGCGGATGAACCGCATGTTTGGCGGCGACTGGTTACTGACCATTGCTGCTTATAACAGTGGTGAAGGTCGCGTTCTGAAGGCGATGAAAGCCAACAAATCCCGAGGGAAGCCAACGGATTTCTGGTCTCTCTCTCTGCCAAGGGAAACGACAATCTACGTGCCTAAAATGCTGGCGCTCGGCGAGTTGCTCAAAAACAATAAGCGGTACGGTATCCAGTTGCCTAAGCCGAACGAAACGCGTGCGCTGGCACGGGTTGACGTTGGGCAGCCGATAGAGCTGACGCAGGCGGCCGAAATGGCTGGCATGTCACTGAGTAAGTTGAAAAGCTTCAACGCGGGTTATAAGCGCGGTAGTACGGGACCAACTGGCCCTCACTATATTATGGTGCCAAAATCGAACGTGGCGCAGCTGCGTAACTCTCTGGCAACCGGCGATATTGCCGCAGTTCAGAACGTTGCGCTGGCAAGCAACACTACGACAGCGTCGTACAAAGTCCGCAGTGGCGATACCCTGTCGGGTATTGCAAAGCGCCTGAACGTGTCGATGGCGGACCTACAGCGTGCTAATAACATCCGTGGCGGCAACATTAAGCCGGGACAAACGCTAAGCCTGGGCAGCAGCGGAAACGCAGCTAAACTGGCCGATAATGGCAACAGCATCACCTATCAGGTTCGCAAAGGTGATTCTCTGGCCAGCATTGCAAAGCGCCATGGCGTTGAAATGCAGGATGTGATGCGCTGGAATAGCAGCGGCAGTAAAAACATTCAGCCCGGCGATAAGCTGACGCTGTTTGTTAATAACAGCGCCACGCCTGACAGCTAAGCTCACTCAACAATAAAAAAGCCAATCTGATGATTGGCTTTTTTTTATTCCTGCTCCCTGGCTACAGATTCCAGGTCCCTGCCCTTTGAACTACCGCTTCACTGCCTCGATAAAGAGAGTATCAGTGCTGAAGCTTCCATCTGGCTTCAGCGCGTAATAGCGCTGCACATCTTCAGAAGCCGATTGCTGATAAGCGCGGATGGCTTCAATCATCAACGGCGGCGTGCGCATTCGTTCTGTCCAGCTTGAAAACTCAAGCTCCAGTCGGTCATGGCTAACTGCTGTGATAGCAAGGCCAGCCTCGGTGAACATCGTGAGCCACTCCCCCGGCGCGTAATCCCGCACATGAGACGTATCGCGCAGAGCCTCAACGGTTTGCAGCCAGATATCCAGTACGGCGTTCCCCGGCGCGCTGACGTCCATAAAGATCACCTTCCCGCCGGGCTTAAGTACGCGCTTCACTTCGCGCATTGCACTTCCTGCGTCGTGCCAGTGATGTGCAGAGTAGCGACTGATGACAATATCAAACTGTTCGTCCTCAAAGGGGAGCCGTTCTGCATACCCCCACTGAGTGGTTAAGTTCGTTAAGCCCTGCTCCTTCGCTGCCTCATTTACCACCGCAAGCATTTTTTCTGAGAGGTCGTAAGCAACCACGCTTGAAACATGCCGGGCGGCGGCATAGCTCGCATGCCCACCACCACAGCCTAAATCAAGCACTGAGGCATTTTCTGCAGCGGACAAACGTTCACCAAGCCTGATCAGATCGCTACCGCTCGCATGTACAGTGCTTGTCAGATAGGCGCTGGCCTGATCGCCAAATTGCTTTTCGACGCGATCGTGATGCTGTTTTGCCATGAAGCGGGTTTCCTTTTTATTTTTGGAATGATGGACAGAACGCGGGTAGGAGCCTTCCCGGATAGCAGGCAGAACGTTTAAAGAAGTACAGGCCTGCTGGGAGTGAATTCAACGAGTAGCGGATTATGATCGGAGGCGCGGGTGACCAGCACAGTGGCTTCCGTCACTCTCATGTCGCGGTAGAAAACGAAGTCTAATGGCCGACCAAAGGCTTTGCGCCGGTGATCGTCGGTAAAACTGACCTCTTTCAGCCCCATGTCCCTGGCGAAATTATACAATGCGTAAATACGCTGACGGCTCCAGGCATTAAAATCACCCGCCATGATGACAGGCCCCTTATGGTGGATGATTTGTTCACCTATCGGGCCCAGCTGCTTGCTGTAAACATCCACACCTAAGCTGAAGTTAACGGCATGTATATTTACCACCATCAGCATTTGCTCATCAGGCAAGGGGTAAGCGGTGACCAGCGCTGACTTTGATAAGCGGAGTAAAGGTTCACGTTCACGCAGTGGGCAGCAGTAAACCGCGTGCGCTGATGCCAGCGTCATTACGCCCGAGGGATGCTGTGGCAGAGAAACGGCAGGGACCTGATCGGCAGCCAGGTAATTACTGGTAGCAAAGCGCACCAGCTCCGGGGTGGTCTGGGCTTCCTGCAAAAGTACAAGGTGGGCATCTTTACCGAAATTCTGCAGAACCGAAAGCCAGTCAGCGCGCTGCTGTTTAAAGATGTTCCATACCAGTACGCGCAGCGAAGAGTCTGCGGTCAGAGGCGCGCCCGGCGGTAATGCCTTTCCGACATGCAGCATGGCACCAGGCGGGAATATACGCTCCGCTGGCTGTCCTGCTACATATCTCATGGCATAGGTCTTTTTACGCACGCTACCCGCCTGGTTTAATGACTGCTAAATAATATATGCCGTAAAGATGTTATAAGGGCTTTGGGGCTTAGTTTCAATCGGAGCATGCTAATAAGACTGGATTGTCAGTAAACAAATATTGATGAAAAGCTTCTCTCTGTATTGTGATGGCTTTTTTTCGCACACAAAAAAGCCCTGAGTCAGATGACTCAGGGCCTAATGATAAGTGGCGGAACGGACGGGGCTCG
>NZ_JBLREF010000003.1:98080-98260 GCF_047918655.1 Erwinia sp. PPS120
GCGCTAAAGCCGCCAGGCAAATTCTTTTACCGCACTTGCGTATAACTGGTGCTGATACCCAGAGTCGAACTGGGGACCTCACCCTTACCAAGGGTGCGCTCTACCAACTGAGCCATATCAGCACGCTTATTACTTAATAAAGAACGCTGTTCTTTATATCTAAATTGATGCCTGGCAGTT
>NZ_JBLREF010000004.1:0-122723 GCF_047918655.1 Erwinia sp. PPS120
ATGAGAACCAGTCTCGTGGGCTCGGAGATGTGTATAAGAGACAGATCAAGTCGCGACTAATAAACATTATTATCGAGTTCGGTGACCGCCTGAGCGATCACCTATAATACGTTGGCAGTTACACAGAATTATTTACAGGCTCTCAATTCCTACGCTTAGATAAATGAATCTTTTGAGGGTGTTTTCTGCTAACGATCTAAAGTTTTCCCGAGCTATCTCATTATCTACCTGGTCAGCATCGAATGCATAGTATTCCAGGATGGCCATACATACCGAGGCAGGATAAGCGCGGATGTCTGTTCCTTTTTTTTCAAGGTTCCAAAATAATTTTGTAAGCTTTAGTCCCTTTTTTCTTAGGATTGAATCTACTTTTTGTCCGCGAGGTTTTTGTCTGACATCAATCCAGTCAGTGCTTAATAAATCAATTGTTCGATGGCTTACTCCGCATAGCCGTTATAGACCCCGCATTGTTAGATATGGAGTTCCGTCATTCAAGACCCCCATTTGGATCCCATCAACTTCTTTTTCTTTTACTGGGAAAAGTGCAATTTCACCCTGGCGATAAGAAGGCATTGATTCTTGATTATCCATTTGATATTCCTGAGTATATAGGTGGCTACCAGCTACCAATTTCCCTTGAAATAATAATCGCCCCGATCTCTCGCCGGGTACGCGCTATAGTCCTTTATCGGCCTTGTCCGCCATACCTTTACCCATCACCGGAACGTCTCTTACGGCCACTAGCCAAAGAAGCAGCCATGTACATCTTCTTTAACCATGTCCAGCGCCTCTTGCAAGGTGGCTGTTTCCTGATAAAGCTCCCACTTCAACGTTCCGCGCATCCAGTACAGCTTCCATTTTTTCTGCGTGCGAAGGTAAGTGATTTTCGCAGACTCTAACTTGCATCGCTCCCCCGGTTCACCCTGCCAGACTGGCCGTTCTTCGGATATCGCGATGGTCTGATCTTTAATGGTGTATAAGATATCAAGCTCATTTCGTACATGCTCTGGTGGCCTGATGCTGGAAACAAATGCATCGACTTTCTTTTTGACTGCATGATATTCAAGATCGTTAAAGGCCATCCATATCTCCTGTTATCCGAACGTCTCTTCTGTCCACAGGATATTACTCAATAATACCCTGAGCTGATATGTTAGAGTTTCTGTGGATTTAATCAGGCTGGATGGGCGTACAGTTAGGCAGGTACAGCCTGGGCTAGCTCACTCTGAGTGTTTGCAAAGCATCCACATATCCACGTCATCGAAAAATTCTTCTATCTCAGCCGCCAGCTTAGCTTTATCGTTCTTGCTGGCATCAGTCTTGATGCGGCTGTATCCATCAGCAGATCTTCCACATTTCGTTTGTCATTGATGAGTTCGACAAACATTTTATACCTCTGATAGATGCTGTCTATATGTGGGTCTTCCCCTGTTGTGGTGGCGTACACTGCCAATCAAGTATAATCCTCTTGACTTGCACTTATCCTCAGGAGGTCTTAAATGCGCCCTACATCCCTTAATCTGACATTACCATCGTTACATCTACCTTCATCTTCGAATTCAGTCTCAGACATTCAATCTCTTGTAAAAATGTCGGGTGTGCGCTGGGTAAAAAACAATCAACAACTTTGTTTCCACGGGACTGACCATAAAATCTACCAGCATCTTGAAGCGGCTCTCGATAAGATCGAATCCACAGACACTGGACGTACTCTTTTGAACTGTATTGAATTAACATCCCGACTCAAATCAGAAAAACTGGCAATACATCTCAATTCAGCTGAGTTAGGGGTGATAGCACACTGCAATATGGATGCTGAAAACTCCCGGGGAACTGGCTCCGACTTTCACTGTAATCTGAATGCCGTTGAATATCCCTGTGGGCAAGGAATTAGCCTGGTAGACTTTCATGCGTGCATTGTTTTCCATGAACTTCTCCACGTTTTCCACAATTTAAATGGAGAGCGCCTGAAAGTTGAGAGCTCTCAACCAGAATCACAAACACACTCCCCACTTTTGCTCGAAGAAGCCAGGACTGTTGGGTTGGGTGCTTTTTCTGAAGAAGTTCTTTCAGAAAATAAATTTCGTGAAGAGATAGGGATACCCCGCAGAACATTCTACCCGCACGATTCATCTCTTATTCATGATGACAATACAGTGACTCTGGGATTCCAACGGAAAAAACTGCATCCATTACTTTAGCTACGTTGCTTATATGAGGACTCATCTGCATATATGGATGAAAAATCGCTATACGCCCACATTCTCAACCTGTCCGCCCCGTGGCAGGTTAAATCACTTTCCCTTGATGAAAACGCTGGCTCTGTCACCGTTGTTGTCGGGATCGCCAAAAATACACTGCTAATCTGCCCGACATGCGGGCAGCAATGCCCTGTTCACGAGCACCGCCACCGCAAATGGCGTCATCTTGATACCTGCCAATTCATGACTGTCGTTGAGGCGAATGTCCCCCGGGTCATGTGTCCGACCCATGGATGCCAGACGTTACCTGTTCCGTGGGCCGGAGCTGGTAGCCGGTATACGTTATTGTTCGAATCATTCGTCCTTTCCTGGCTGAAAATTAGCACGGTTGATGCAGTAAGAAAGCAACTTAAGCTTAGCTGGAATGCCGTTGACGGCATTATGACCCGGGCAGTTAAACGTGGTCTTGCGCGAATAAAAAAGCCGCTATCAGCCCGGCATATGAATGTGGACGAAGTCGCGTTCAAAAAAGGGCACCGGTACATTACAGTGATATCAGATCATGAGGGACGAGCGCTGGCATTAACGGATGATCGGGGAACAGAAAGTCTTGCCAGCTATCTTCGAACCCTCACCGACGGCCAGCTGGAGGCAATCAAAACGTTCTCAATGGATATGAATGCCGGATATATCAGAGCGGCACGCATCCATCTTCCGGGCGCTGTAGAAAAAATAGCCTTTGACCGCTTCCATGTGGCAAAACAACTGGGTGAAATCGTTGATAAGACGCGGCAGAACGAGCATCCCCAACTTCCGCTGGACAGTCGCCGCCAGGCAAAAGGAACCCGCTTCCTGTGGCAATACAGTGAAAAATGGATGACAGAATCCCGACATGAAAAACTGACATGGCCGAGAGAGCAGATGAAACTGACCAGTCAATGCTGGGTACTGAAAGAGCTGGCGAAAGATATCTGGAATCGCCCATGGAGTGACAAACGCCGCGCAGACTGGCAGCAATGGATAGCGCTTGCGAGAAGTAGCGATGTGCCGGTAATGAGAAACATGGCAGGAACCATCATGAAAAGGCTGTACGGAATACTTAACGCAATGCGGTACAGCGTCTCAAATGGTAATGCCGAAGCGCTGAACAGCAAAATAAGGCTGTTAAGAATAAAGGCCAGAGGCTATCGAAACCGGGAACGATTTAAACTGGGGGTAATGTTCCATTATGGGAAGCTGGATATGACGTTCTGAGTCTCCCAACATGATCGGGGAAGACCCCTATATGTACAGTGATTCATGTTGTGTGCCCGTCAATATCTTCATAATAAATGCCATCGTAGGCTTGCAACCCATTGATTTACATCAACAAGAAAGGTTTATGATATTAGGTTTTTTTCAACTATTCTTCTGTTTTTACTGAAAAAACGAGTGATTTAAAACCCCCCGGCTTATGGCTGTGCGGGTTCAAGTCCCGCCCCGGCACCATACTTTTACTACCGATTAAATGAATAAAATCAAAGCAATAAGCAGTGATGTCGTAACCGCTCAATTGAAGTGAACCCCATTTGTTGGACACTTTGTTATGTGGCGGTTTTTTTGTGCCTGAAATTTGGCAGGGGTAGGGTGAAATGACGCTGAGTTGGCAAAGATTCCCCTAAGGCCGACCTGAACTCAGCCCTGGACTGTACGCACAGCTTCAACACCCCCACTGACTCCAGGATATTGATCGTTGGTGACGATCAATACCGGTAAACCGATCGTTTTAAGTGATTGGACTATTAAGGGGCCAGGAAACAGGCTGAACGGCTCCCCGCAGCTGGGCATAGCACTAACCTGATGAAAATTTTGGCCATGAAATATTGTACGGATTGCAGAATAAGACGCCGTTTGACAGCACGCCCGCAGGCAATTAATGATGAACTTTGCGACGACCGCTACTTTGCATTGGTTCAATCAGTGCGTGAAAAGCACCACTGGTCAGCCCCATCAGAAAGCGCTAACTGCCTGTGAGCTAATGCTGTTCTCCCTTAAATGACCGGGTTTAGCCCCGTCCTGACTGATTAGCGTCACAATCTTCTCATCCAGGTTTGCAATCCTCTTTCCATCTTCTGCCATCCATGATTATAATTACCGTAACTGTATAGTTAGAACCCTAATCATCAGGCGTCTACATGTTGAATGTCTCAGAGTTTAACTTCTCCCGTTTGCTGCATATGACCGCCCATGCGTGGCGGCAGGCTATCGATCGCCGTATGAAAGATAGCGGTCTTAGCATGAGTAGCTGGCTGGCGGTGGCGGCAATTGCGGGTGAGGAGGCACCGATGAGCCAGAAGGAGCTGGCGCATCGGCTGGGGCTGGAAGATGCCAGCGTCGTTCCGCTGATCGACAGGCTGGTCAGGCAGCAGCTGGTTGAGCGCATCCAGCCTGAGGAGGATCGCCGCAAGCGGCTGCTGCACTTAACGTCCAGAGGCGCAAAGCTGTACGAAAAGTTGAAGATTGAGGCGGATAATCTGCGCAGTGAGCTGCTGATGGATATCAATCCGCAGGAACTGGCGATTACCGAGCACGTATTACAACGCCTGTTAATAGCTACCGAGGCGAAATAGCATGCGCGGTCCCTCCCACGACCCCTTCGCTCCACGGGAGTGGGCACCCGGCGAAAAACCAACCCTGCCGGGATCGCCCTCCACGCCGCTGCATCCCACTCACAAGCGTATTGCCTTCGGCATTATCGGCCTGCTGATCTCAATCACCGGTGCGCTGAGCAATGCGCTGGTGACCGCCAATTTAACCAATCTGCAGGGGGTGTTTGGCGCGTACAGTAATGAAATCGCCTGGCTTCCGGCGGTGTATGTGATGGGGAATATTTCCATCAACCTGCTGCTGGTTAAATTTCGCCAGCAGTTTGGACTGCGCGCCTTTACCGAGGCGTTTCTGGTGCTGTACGTGCTGGTCTCTTTTTTCCATTTACTGGTAAACGATTTAAGTTCTGCCATCGTGGTGCGTACCGCGCACGGAATGGTTGGCGCGGCGCTCAGCTCATTAGGCATCTATTATCAGATTCAGGCCTGGCCCGCTAAGCATCGGCTTAGGGCGATGGCCATCGGTATCGGCGCATCACAGCTGGCCATTCCGCTCGCCAGGCTTTTCTCAGATGAGCTGCTACAGCTGGAAGAGTGGCGGGGGCTTTACCTGTTTGAACTGGGCCTTGCCATGATTTGCCTGGGAGCCGTACTGATACTGAAGCTGCCGCCCGGCGAACGGATGAAGGTTTTCGAGAAAAAGGATTTCCTGACTTTCCTGCTAATGGCCCCGGGGATGGCGCTGTTTTGCGCGGTGCTGTCTCTGGGCAGGGTTGAGTGGTGGACCAGTACCCCCTGGCTGGGGATCTGTCTGGCTATCGGGCTGGTGCTGGTGATTGCCGCCGTCGTGCTTGAACATAATCGCAGCAATCCCTTAATTAATACCCGCTGGCTGCGCACTGGCGCAATACTCCGGCTGGGAATTGTGATGATAATGCTGCGCGTCACGCTGGCGGAGCAGAACACGGGCGCGATTGGCTATCTGCAACAGATGGGACTGCTTAACGATCAGATGCACGGACTGGCGCTGGCTATTCTGGCCGGGGTGGTCGCTGGCATCCTTATCAGCGCACTCACCATAAACGTTAAGCACCTTAGCTGGCCCATTGTCGTCTCTTTGCTGCTGATTATTGTGGCATCGCTAATGGATGCCCAGTCCAGTCCGCTGACGCGCGCCAACAATATGTACTTCAGCCAGTTTTTACTGGGATTCAGCAGCACCTTCTTTATTGCGCCCGCGCTGCTGATGAATATCGGCAGCGTGGTCACGCAGCCTAAAAATCTGGTGAGTCTGGTGGTCCTCTTCGGGATGAGCCAGAATCTTGGCGGATTGATGGGGTCTGCGATTCTGGGGACATTTCAGACCTGGCGAGAGAAATTTCACTCCAGCCAGCTGGGTGACCAGCTGTCGACCCTCGATCCAAACGTCACCGATCGGCTGAGCCAGTACTCTGGTTTGTTTAGCAGCCAGATTAGCGATAGCGCACTGCTGGCTGCGCAGAGTACCACTCAGCTCCAGAGCGTTGCCACGGTACAGGCGAACGTGCTGGCTTACAACGATACTTATTTGCTTACCGCTGGTATGGCCTTCGTCACCCTGATTTGGGTGCTTTGGCGACTGTCGCGTCAGCGGTACGTTAACTGGCAGCAGGCAAAACGTGAGGCGGAAGCTGAACGTCGGGCAATGCTACCGCCTACCACTTTAACCAGTCCGGGGAAAGAATGAGTCAGCAGGAACAGAACCCGCTTTCGGAACGCGAAAGAAATAATAAGCTGCGTATATTATCCATTGCTTTCGGCGCAGGGATTGCTGTCGTCGGCGTACTGGTTATCCTCTATGCGTGGCAGCTTCCGCCCTTCACCAGTCAAATCCAGTCGACGGAAAACGCCTACGTTCGTGGACAGGTGACGTTTATCAGCCCTCAGGTGAATGGCTATATTACCGCCGTGAAGGTACTGGACTATCAGCCGGTGCATCGGGGCGATGTGATCATGACCATTGACGATCGCATCTATAAACAGCGGGTTCACCAGGCGCAGGCGCAGGTGGCAATGAAAAAAGCCGCTCTGGCAAACAATATCCAGCAGCGTCGCAGCGCTGAAGCGGTGATTGAGCGTAACAAAGCGATGCTGGCCAACGCCCGGGCGCAGGCGGTAAAAAGCGCGCTGGATTTGAAGCGCGTGGAGAACCTGGTGTCGGACGGCTCCCTGTCGATCCGTGAACGGGATGCGTCCCGCGCCAGCAACAGTCAGACCCTGGCCGATGTGCAACAGACGCAGGCCACGCTGGATGTCTCCCGCCAGGATCTGCAAACCGCCATTGTTAATCGCGCGTCACTGGAAGCGGATGTGGCCAGTGCGGAAGCCGCGCTGGAGCTGGCGCAGATCGATCTCGATAACACGCGCATTATTGCCCCTCGTGACGGGCAGCTGGGGCAGATTGCCGTTCGTCAGGGTGCCTACGTTACGGCAGGCACGCGCCTGACGTCGCTGGTTCCCGAACAGATGTGGGTGGTGGCGAACATGAAGGAAACCCAGATGGCCCGCATCCAGCCTGGCCTGCCGGTAACCTTTACCGTCGATGCGCTCAATGAAGAGAAATTTCAGGGTACGGTGGAATATATCTCCCCGGCGGCGGGCTCAGAATTTAGCGCCATTTCACCCGACAACGCCACGGGGAATTTTGTCAAAATTGCCCAGCGCATTCCGGTGCGTATCAGGATCACCAGCGACAACTCGGGGCATTTGCGTCCCGGCATGTCCGTCGAAGTGAGCATTGATACCTCTGCGCCGTCGACCTCCCGGGAGAAGAAATGATGCGCTGGAATATATCGCTTTCGGCGCTACTGGTGGCTGCCACACTGACCGGATGTGCAACGCAGGTCGAAAAGGCGCCTGGCGCGCTTCCTATCCCTCAGCAGTGGCGTAACCAGGTGGGGCCTTCTTCCCCGGTGGAAGCGGGCTGGTGGCGCAACTTTAACGACGACAATCTCAACCGGCTGGTGAGCCAGGCGCTGCGTAACAACCTGGATATCCTGACGGCCCGCTCCCGCGTCGATCAATACCGTGCCCAGCTGCGCGGGGCAGAGGGCGATAATCTTCCCACGCTTAACGCTGGCGTCAGTGCCACCCATGCCCGCGCACTCTCCTCAGTAAGTGGTCAGCCCTATGAGTATGCCGTTTTCCAGGGGCTGCTGCAGGCCAGCTATGATGTGGATATCTGGGGCGCGCGCAGCAGCAGTATTGACGCCGCCACCGCTTCGCTTGCCGCTCAGCAGGCCGCCGCCTCGGCTGCCGAGCTGACGGTTGCCAGCTCAGTGGCCTCAGGCTATATGACGCTGGTCGCGCTGGACGAGCAGCTAAGGGTGACCGAATCCACGCTGGCCTCACGCGCTAACTCGCTTAAGCTCGCCCGGCGGCAATATGAGACAGGCTATACCTCAAAGCTGGAGTGGGTGCAGTCCGCGTCGGAGTATCAGACGGCAAAAGCACAGATCCCGGTGCTACAGCATCAGATTGC
The DNA here is from genome assembly GCF_047918655.1 of Erwinia sp. PPS120. GTDB lineage: Bacteria > Pseudomonadota > Gammaproteobacteria > Enterobacterales > Enterobacteriaceae > Erwinia > Erwinia tasmaniensis_A. Next base: position 8,307 of record NZ_JBLREF010000004.1, read on the forward strand.
CCAACAGGAAAATGCGCTGAGTATTCTGGTGGGCATGAATCCCCGTGAAATTGCCCGACGGCGTGAGTTTGAGCAGGTTGCCCCGCAGACGCTGCCTTCGTTGCTCCCATCCGAGCTGTTACAGCGTCGCCCGGATATCGTCCAGGCTGAGAGGCTGCTGCTGGCGGCGGATAGCTCCCTTGCGGCATCCCGCGCGCGGCTGCTGCCTTCGCTGAATCTGACCGCATCCGGTACGATGCAGAGTTCTGCACTCCACCAGCTGCTGGATAACCCCTTCAGGTTATGGAGTATTGGTGGCAGCGTGCTGGCGCCGATACTCAACCGTGAGGCGCTAACGGCGCAGGTGGATGTATCCATGGCCAGCCGCAATCAGGCGTTGTACAGCTACGAAAAGGTGGTGCGTAATGCCTTCAGTGAAGTTAACAACGATCTCGACGCGATTGAACGCTACCAGCAGCAGCTGGTGGAGCTGCAAAAGCAGGCGCAGGTGGTGAGTGAAGCGCTGCGTATTGCCCGCAATCGCTATCAGAATGGCTATGCATCTTATCTGGATGAACTGGATGCCCAGCGGACGCTTTACAGCACCCAGCTTAACCTTGTGCAGGTTAAGAATAATCTTCTTCAGGCGCAGATTGATCTCTATCGGGCGCTGGGGGGCGGCTGGAAGAAGGCGTAAATACACCCTTCATACTTTCCCTTTGCCGGGATTTCAAACAGACGGGGGAGGGGGATCGCGTGGCGCCTGCGCTTTACAGCGCAGGCTGGGCAGCAGATAATACCCGCTTATGAATGAACATCCTGAATATGAACCCGAAAAAGAACCGCGTTTCCGGCTGGACGATGCTCATTTTGCTATAGTGGTACTTGCAGCCACTTCCGTTACCCTTATAATCTTTGTCCTGATCCTTACCCTGCTAATGATGTAATAATTAACCGGCCACGGTCCGCACGGAGTACGCACAATATGGGATCCAGAGAGGATAAACTGCTGGCGCTGGTGGGTTTACTGTCGGCCTGCCTGATTGCGGTTATGGTTCTGTTCACCCTGACCCTGCTGTCGGACGTGCGTCATCCCACTGACGATATCATTTCGCCCCAGTCATGCTACGCCACGCCGCCTCACTCCGGCTGATTCGCACTTTTTAATTTGATCTGCTGACTGCGTACTGCCAGGGCATAAGGCTCAATAATCGGCCGGGTGCCGTTCGCATCCGGCAGGCCAAACAACCCGTCAGGCGAACGACGGCTGTCTGCCCACGCGGGATAAGCCACCACCGGATAGAGAGAAACCCCTTCTATCTGTACGCCGCGTTCCATTGCTATCCCGACCTGTTCCACCACGTCAGTGAACCAGGGAGCGCATTTATCGCCCTCCGCACCGGTTTCGGCAATCAGCATCGGGCGCTGATAGCGCTGCCAGACCTCCTGGAGCAGGCTGGACAAATCGCGATACTCAGGGTGCGGCGGGGTTAATGGTGCGCCGTCCACCCGCCACTGATTATCCGGATAATAATTCAGACCCACGATATCCAGCAGCGATGCCTCCCCGCCTAATTCCGGCTGCACCCGACCGCTCAGCATATCCCATGCCTCAAACTGGGCTTCATGTTGCCGTAAGGCTTCCTGCCGGGAAGCGGCGGTGTCCTCTGCGGGCGCAATATTTACCAGCGGGTCGGTTAATACGAAGCGTGCGCCGGGCAGCACGTCTCGAATGGCCCGCATCGCGGCGAGGGAGGCTCTGACCAGCTGCTGTTTAAGCTCACGGCCGCGCCCGGTTACGCCGGGGTTAAACAGGGCTGCGTCAGCACCGGCCCAGGACCAGAAGGAGATCTGATTCATTGGCGTAATAAAAGGGTGGGTATGACCTTCCTGCTGCATGACGTGAGCCATTGCCCGGGCAAAAGCGGCAAAGCGGTCAACAAAGGCCGGCTGCCAGATATCCAGATGGGATGGCCAGCCGAAATGGGCCAGTTCCCAGATAATTTCCAGCCCCTGATTTTCGGCAGCGTGCAGCATGGGCAGGAGTGTTGACCAGTCATACTCACCCGGCGTCTCTTCAATCAGATACCAGCGTGCGCCGTCGCGGGCGGTCAGCAGTTTTTCGGCCGCCAGCAGGGCATAATCTTTTTCGAGCAGCGTATCGTGACCGCTGTTGATCACCAGATCGAAGCGTTTGCCTTCGGCACGACGCGCGGTGGAGCAGGCAAAGCTTCCCTGAAAGAAACTTTTAAACAGTGTTGGGCGATGGGGCTGGCGTAACACTTCAAGCATTCCGGTTTTCATGCGCTTTCCTCACGGCATTACCCTGACGCAACTCTCTGCGCTAAGTTTAGCCTATCCGGGGTAACCGCATTTAATCAGAACAGTCGCATCACATTTAGGCCGCTGCGCTGTGAATAAAACCGCTAGAATAGAGCGCTTACGCTTACGCTTACGCTTACGCTTACGCTTACGCTTACGCTTACGCTGACGATCTGAGGATAACGCATGGCCGAAGCTTTAACGCTGGATGAGGATGCAACCCCGGGTATACCGTCGCGACTGACTCGCGCTGTTTCCCCTCGGGTGGAGATGCACCCTGACCATAGCGGTATTCATCCGCTGGAAGAGGGCCTGGACGCGTTTGCCGCGCGCTATTTGTTAACGACGATGGCGGAATACAGTCTGGATATTCAGTATTACATCTGGCAGAACGATATGTCAGGCAGGCTGTTGTTCAGCGCGGTACTGGACGCGGCGGATCGCGGCGTGAAGGTGCGCCTGCTGCTGGATGACAACAATACCATGGGGCTGGACGATACGCTGAGCGAGCTGGCTCGCCATCCCAATATTGCAATCAGGTTGTTTAATCCCTTCTCTTTTCGGACCCTCAGGGCGCTGGGCTACCTCAGTGATTTCGCACGTCTGAATCGGAGAATGCACAATAAAAGCTTTACGGTCGATCGCCAGGCGACGATTGTCGGCGGTCGCAATATCGGTGATGAGTACTTTGGTACGGGGGATGAACCGCTGTTTTCCGATCTTGATGTGCTGACCATCGGGCCGGTGGTCAAAGAGGTCACTAAGGATTTTGAGCGCTACTGGCAGAGCAAGGCCGTAGAACCGCTGAATGCGGTGGTTAAGCGTAAAGAGGGGCACGGACGGGAAGACGTTCAGTTGCCGGATGTATGGCGCAACGATCCTAAAGTGATGCGCTATCTGAATAAGGTCAACGCGTCCACGTTTGTGACTCAGCTTGAGAGTGGAACGCTGCCTCTTACCTGGGCCAAAACGCGGCTGCTGAGCGACGATCCCCGCAAGGGGCTGGGTCGTGCGAAAGCCAGTACGCTGCTGCCCCAGCGCATGCTTGAGGTGATTGGCAAGCCGCAGGTGCAGTTCGATATTATTTCGGCTTATTTTGTACCGACCCGGGCGGGGGTTGCCCAGCTTCTGTCGCTGGTGCGTCAGGGGGTAAAAATTGCCATTCTCACAAACTCGCTGGCGGCAAACGATGTTTCCGTCGTTCATGCGGGCTATGCCAAATGGCGTAAAAAGCTGCTGCGGCATGGTATTGCGCTCTATGAACTCAAGCCCCATAGCGACCCCCGCGAGCCAAGTCATGACCGCGGGCTGACCGGTAATTCCGGTGCCAGCCTGCATGCCAAAACGTTTAGCGTCGACAATGAAAAGGTCTTTATCGGCTCCTTTAACTTCGATCCGCGTTCGGCAATGCTGAATACCGAGATGGGGCTGGTTATTGAAAGTGAAACGCTGGCCTCCAGCGTTCATGAGCGGTTTATCAGCAGCATGCGCGATCGCGCCTGGACTCTGCGGATGGATAAGTGGGGTCGGGTTAACTGGGTTGAGTATCCCGGAGAAGGGGATAAAGAGCGGGTCCATAAGCACGAACCTCGCACCCGCTTTATTCAAAGACTGCTGGTACGCCTGGTCTGGCGGCTGCCGATTGAGTGGCTGCTGTAAACCAGGCGGCGCCCTGTGGGGCGCTACCGCTGCGGCTTCCCGGAGAAGAGAAAGCGCAGAACCGGAATACGTAAATGGATTTCATACAGGATAAAGGCAATGCCAAATACAAATACCAGCCCGGCAAAAAAGCCGAGGGTATTGTTGCCGATCTCGGGCACAAAGAAGATGCCGTACAGAATAGTCAGCGGGTGGTGCACCAGATAAATAAACAGGGAAGCATTCACCAGGTAGGTCACCCGGGGCGAATGCGAGTTTAACAGGCGGTGTCCCAGAGAGAACACCACGTTAACCATCCACAGGCCCATCATCATGGATACAACCGCATCAATTTCATACAGCCAGCCGTCGCCCTTGCTGTAGGTCTGGTTGGCCACGTAGGCAATAAAGGCCAGCAGCGAGCCAATAAAGGTCCAGGGCACCGGGCGGACGCACAGCGCTTTGATCGCCGGATATTTCCAGGCCATTGCCCCCAGCACAAAGAAAGGCAGGAAGAATAGCGACTGCATGACGGCATAGTTAAAGAATCCATTCCCCAGCAGCTGCGGTTCAAAATGGAACAACAGACGGCGAATCGCCCCCCAGGCCAGGCTGCAAAGCAGGATCGCCAGGCTTAATTTTCCCCATGTCAGGTCAGAATAATCTGTTTTTGCGGGCCTGCTGTCCCGCAGCCACTTAAACATCCAGACACCCGCCGTGGTAAGTACCACCAGCACCAGCAGGAACCAGAGGTGGGAGATCAAATCCCATGTCAGGGCATTAAACTTCTCATACAGCGAAAGGTTATGCCAGTCGCCAATTTTAGTGGTCCAGGCTTTGATCATAAAAAACTGGGGAAGCGTCAGCAAGGGGACAGCGGCAAGCATCGGGATGCCAACGCGCTCAAGGCGGACCTTAAGCCAGTGCTGCGGGGTGTATCGCAGAAACAGCATATAGGAAAAATAGCCGGAAATGACGAAGAAAACCTGCATTCGAAAGGCATGAATAAAGTCATTCAAAAGGGTCAGCCATTCTGAGGGGGTCGCACTGTTGACCGACCATGACTGGGTCGAATAGATCAGTGAAACGTGAAAGGGGACGCCAAGCAGCATCAACCAGGCCCTGATAGAATCGAGGAAGTACTCTCTTTGCTGCGTTTTTTTAGTCATATTCATCCAAAAATCAACAAATTAATGCAGTAGTTCGCCCTGAACCACGCTAAAGCTTATCGCTTACTTTAGTTGAACGTTCACGGGTATACTATCAGGGGATTCTGTATCCGCTAAGCACTTGAGAATAGGGCGCTAACGCCGCCAGTATCGGGGAACTAAAAGTGGTGTCAGGCTGTCGGAATGCTGAATTATCCATTAAGATGGATGGAATTAATTTTGGTACTCGAAAGGGGGGGATGTGCTGATTAAAATGAAAAGTAAGCCACAACAGATGACATTGCGCTTACTTGGCGCTGCGGTCTTATTATCAATGTATGCCAGCTCAGGCTGGGCTTTCAGCATTGATGATGTGGCAAAACAGGCAAAAGAGCTGGCAGGAAAGGGGTATGAAGCCCCAAAAAGCAATCTGCCTTCACAGTTGCGCGAAATGAAATACGCTGATTATCAACAGATTCAGTTCAACCGTGATAAAGCCTACTGGGGTAAATTAAAGACGCCATTTAAGCTGGAATTCTATCACCAGGGCATGTATTTCGATACGCCGGTACAGATCAATGAGGTGATTGCCTCTTCGGTTCGCCAGATCAAATATTCGCCTGATTACTTTAACTTCGGCAACGTTAAGCACGATCCTGATACGGTGAAAAACCTCGGTTTTGCCGGGTTTAAAGTGTTGTACCCGCTTAACAGTAAAAATAAAAAAGATGACGAAATTACCAGCTTCCTGGGTGCCAGCTACTTCCGTGTAATCGGTGCCGGCCAGGTTTATGGTCTCTCCTCGCGCGGGCTGGCCATTGATACGGCACTGCCCTCGGGCGAAGAGTTTCCACGATTCAAATCGTTCTGGATCGAACGGCCTAAGCCGTCCGACAAGCATCTGGTTATCTACGCGCTGCTTGACTCCCCGCGCGCGACCGGGGCCTATCGCTTCCTGATCACCCCGGGTAAAGAGAGCACCGTAGATGTTCAGTCTAAGGTCTACCTGCGCGATAAAGTGGGCAAGCTGGGCGTTGCCCCGCTGACCAGCATGTTCCTGTTTGGACCTAATCAGCCGTCGCCGCTGGTTAACTATCGTCCTCAGCTGCATGACTCCAACGGTTTGTCGATTCACGCCGGAAACGGCGAGTGGATCTGGCGTCCGCTGAATAACCCGAAACATCTGGCGGTTAGCACCTTTACCGTTGAGAGTCCGAAGGGCTTCGGTCTGCTTCAGCGCGGACGTGACTTCAACCAGTATCAGGATCTGGACGATCGTTACGACCTCCGTCCGAGCGGCTGGATTGAACCGCAGGGCGACTGGGGCAAAGGGCACGTTGAGCTGGTAGAGATCCCTACTGCTGACGAAACCAATGACAATATCGTGGCCTTCTGGACGCCGGAACAGCTGCCGGAAACGGGCAAAGCAATGAGCTTCAACTATCGTCTGCACTTCACCCGCGACGAAAGCCAGCTGCATTCGCCGGATACTGCCTATGTAAATGATACGCTGCGCTCAACCGGCGACGTGAAACAGTCTAATCTGGTTCGCCAGCCGGACGGTACCCTGGCCTTTATCGTTGACTTTACCGGTCAGGATATGAGCAAGATGCCGGAAAATACGCCGGTTACACCACAGGTGAGCATCGGTAACAACGGCGAGCTGGTGGAAAACAGCGTACGCTATAACCCGGTCACCAAAGGCTGGCGTCTGCTGATGCGTATCCGCGTCAAAGATAATAAACAGCCTACGGAAATGCGTGCGGCGCTGCTTAATGGCGACAAAACGCTGACGGAAACCTGGAGCTATCAGTTGCCTGCCAATGAATAAGTCTACCGTTATACCTACCGAGTATCTCGATGCGCTGCCCCTTTCGCCGGAGCGAAAGGGTGCGCTGCGTGAATCGCTGCCGCTCCAGGGGGATGACGCCTTTAGCCAGCTGCACCAGAATCTGGCTGAGGGCGAGCCCCTGGCTTCCCGTCCTGACGACGCACCTCTGTCGTCGGTTCGCACGCGTATTGATCACACCTGGCCGGACTCCGTGGGCGAACAGGGTGAGCAGTTCGATAAGGACGCACTGGACCGCACCACGCTGAAAGCGATGCCTCCGCACACGCGCTCCTCTATGTATCCGGAAGCCTGGCGCACCAATCCGGTTGCGCGCGCCTGGGATTCGCTGCGTGGCCGTAAAACTGTTCCACGCTTCACCAATGCGGAAGAGAGAAGGTCGGAAGAGAAGTGGCGGCACGTTGGCTCAATCCGCCGCTATATTCTGCTGATCCTCACAATCGCGCAGACGGTCGTAGCTACCTGGTACATGAAAACTATCCTGCCGTACCAGGGCTGGGCGCTGATCGATCCTATGGAGATGATCAACCAGAACTGGCAGCAGTCGCTGCTGCAAATCCTGCCGTACGTGCTGCAAACCGGGATACTGTTCCTGTTTGCCGTGCTGTTCTGCTGGGTGTCGGCAGGCTTCTGGACGGCATTGATGGGCTTTCTGCAGCTGCTGATCGGCAAGGATAAATACAGTATCTCCTACGGAACGGTGGGCGATGAGCCGATCGATCCGGCGCACCGCACCGCGCTGATTATGCCTATCTGTAATGAAGACGTGGAACGCGTTTTTGCCGGGCTACGCGCGACCTGGGAGTCGGTGGTGAGAACCGGGGAGCAGCAGAACTTTGATGTCTATATTCTGAGCGACAGCTACAACCCGGATATCGCCCTTGCCGAGCAGAAGGCGTGGATGGAGCTGGTGCGCGATGTAGGTGGCGAAGGGCGTATTTTCTATCGCCGTCGTCGTCGTCGCGTCAAGCGTAAGAGCGGTAACATCGATGACTTCTGCCGCCGCTGGGGCAGCCAGTACAGCTACATGGTGGTTCTGGATGCGGACAGCGTGATGAGCGGCGAATGTCTGACCGGCCTGGTGCGCATGATGGAGGCGAACCCCAATGCGGGGATTATCCAGTCATCGCCAAAGGCATCCGGTATGGACACGCTGTATGCACGCTGCCAGCAGTTTGCTACCCGCGTTTATGGGCCGCTGTTTACCGCCGGTCTGCATTTCTGGCAGCTGGGGGAGTCTCACTACTGGGGACACAACGCCATCATCCGCGTGAAGCCCTTTATTGAACACTGCGCACTGGCACCTCTGCCGGGGGAAGGTTCGTTTGCAGGTTCCATTCTGTCGCATGACTTTGTGGAAGCCGCGCTGATGCGCCGTGCAGGCTGGGGCGTCTGGATTGCCTACGATCTGCCCGGTTCATACGAGGAGCTGCCGCCTAACCTGCTGGATGAGCTGAAGCGTGACCGCCGCTGGTGTCACGGTAACCTGATGAACTTCCGACTGTTCCTGGTCAGGGGTATGCATCCGGTTCACCGCGCCGTATTCCTGACCGGGGTCATGTCCTACCTCTCGGCGCCGCTGTGGTTTATGTTCCTCGCCCTGTCGACGGCACTGCAGGTGGTGCATACGCTGATGGAGCCGCAGTACTTCCTGCAGCCCCGGCAGCTGTTCCCGGTCTGGCCGCAGTGGCGTCCCGAGCTGGCTATTGCGCTGTTCTCGACCACTCTGGTGCTCCTGTTCCTGCCCAAGCTGCTGAGCGTGGTGCTGATCTGGTGTAAAGGCGCTAAGCCCTACGGTGGTGCGCTGCGGGTCTTCGCTTCTCTGTTCCTCGAGATGCTGTTCTCGGTACTGCTGGCGCCGGTGCGGATGCTGTTTCACACGGTCTTCGTGGTCAGCGCCTTCCTTGGCTGGGAAGTGGTCTGGAACTCTCCGCAGCGTGATGATGATGCCACCCCATGGGGTGAGGCATTCAAGCGTCACGGTTCACAAATGGCGCTGGGTATTGTCTGGGCAGCAGGAATGGGCTGGCTTGATTTGAACTTCCTGTGGTGGCTGGCGCCTATTGTCTTCTCGCTGATCCTTTCACCTTTTGTGTCGGTATTTTCCAGTCGTTCGACGACCGGGAGAGCGTCACGACGGGCGAAACTCTTCCTTATCCCGGAAGAGTACGATCCGCCGAAGGAGCTGCTGGATACTGACCGTTACGTGCAGATCAATCGCGAACGCGCGCTGAAAGATGGCTTTATGCATGCGGTGTTTAATCCATCGTTTAATGCCCTGGCAAGTGCAATGGCAACCTCGCGTCATCTCAAAAGTGAGATACTGGAGTTTGCCCGCGATCGTCGCGTTGAACAGGCGCTGAGCGAGTCTCCGCTTAAGCTGGATCGCGACCGCCGTCTGGCGCTGCTTAGCGACCCGGTGACGCTGTCCAGGATGCACTACCGTCTGTGGCAGAATGCGGATAAATATCATGACTGGTTTGATTACTATCAGTCGCTGAAAATGAATCCGCTGGCTATTCAGAAAGCGAAATAAATAGCGCCGAAATCTTCCTGCGCGAGCGGGGGTGAGGGCAGCAGAGGCCGGGGAGTTTTCCCGGCCTTTTTTAACAAATCGCGCCAGCTCCTCTTTTTTCCGGTCACCGCCCCTGTCAGTTAGCTGTTGTCCTGAATTCAACCCTCTGAAACAGAAAAGAAACCTCCCATTTGCCAGAATATTTTGCTCAGAACGCATTGTCTCTAAGACGGAAAGAACGGGTAATTCGATCCCAAACTTCCACCCGTTCGGCATCGCTGTAAGTCAGCAGGCTATCACTGCCCGCAGGCATGATCTCGTTACTTAACGTGAGGTCAAGATTGGGATGTCTGAAATCCGCTGTTTTCTCATTGGCGATAGCAGTAAACATTAACTGTTTTGACGGATTATTGGATGATTTTCGTGGCGGGGCAGTGATAAGCCTTTCGCTGGTATTAAAACCGGCAATCTGCGTTTGCCCCTTCCGCAGCGTCCGTCCGTCAATACTGCGGATATAAGACTGAATTTCACTGCTTCGTTCCAGCATGGTTGTGCTTTCTTTTGAGGCGTTATTGCCCCAGACAACAAAAGAAAAGGCCGGATTATGGGGATAGTCAAAGGTAATATCTTCCTTCGGCTGCCCGTTCCCGTCACGGATAAACCCTTCCGAAATACAGGTTCCCGGCTGCGTCGGGATTTCATCGTCCTTTCGCCCGCTCAGACGGGACATTACATCCTGAAGCTTTGCCAGTTTTTGCGGCTTGTTATTCGCCATCCAGGCGGGTCTCCCGGCCTCATCCCGCAAATAAAACGCGCGTTCTTCCTTATAACGCGGATCAGAATAATCCGTAATATGCTGGGTGAGGATAAACGCCACCCCATTAACGTACAGGTGTCCTTCCAGAGTGCGCCCAAAGCCCGGCACGCTCTCGTTTTTATTGCGGTCAAATATCACCGCGTTCTCACTCAGCCGGATCACCTGCTTTGGCAAACAGGGTATCAACCATACGTTTTTCCTTGTTCGTTAACGCCGGCGGCGTATGCACAAACGTTACATAGTGGTGAAGATAAAATCCTGCCGCCAGCAGCATTGCCAGCGGGATAAGCAGGAGAAGAGGGGATTTTTTCATGGCGCCGGCACCTGCTGCACGATTTTCACCACCGAGCGCACCGTAAACAGCAGGGCGTCTGACAGGTCACTGTAAACCGAACGGGCGCGGTCCACGGGGTCAGCGGCATAAGCGCCTTCATGATCAACATCCGTGCCCAGAATCCCGCGTATTCGCCCGGCATGCATTCGCACCGCGTTCACCGGCACCGTACCATCACCCGGGCTCCCGGAGGAGACCAGTTCAAAAATGATATCCCCATCATACCGGTACGTCGGTGACGACGGAACGTGATAGCCTCTCCCCGGGAGGGGAATTTTTTGCCATCCGCCCCGTCGTTAAAATCTCCCCGCTGTCGTCAGGGGTTGTGGTCATCGGATCAAGCAGAAGCTTTCTTTTCTCCGGGCTGGCCACCGGCCATTTCATTAACGATGAAGCACTGAACTGCCAGACGTTATTCTTGCCGCTTTTCAGGTTTGTTCACATCACTCCCGGAATAAAAATCACCGGGATCACTTTTTCGGGTGGCTTAAGGCAGACCGCCACGTAATGTTTTTTCTATCGGCTGGGGAATGACCTCGTAATGAAACCGCCCGTTATCATCCCAGATGGGACGATGGTAAGAACGGTTTTCGCTTTTGTCGTCCATGCGTTGAGTTCCTGATATTCTCCGTCGGAAACGGCATCATCTCATAACCCCTCAGGGCCGAACTTAACTCAAATCACGGTTTGAAAGGCGTGGCTGAGGTGATTAACCGGTTTAGAAGTGACAGCCTGCGCCGATATTAATGCCATTAAGCGAAAACGTTTTGAGAACATCACGCTGCTCTGGTGGGGAGGTCGTTTTACGCCAACCTTACGTTTCCAGCAGGGTTTATAGCGGACGGCGCGAACGCGGTTAGGATACAATATGCGGTTAGTATCGCTCTTTTACTTAGCTTTTAGTCAGAGGGTTACGATGAAGAAAATAATATGCGGGTTACTGCTGGGTGCCAGCCTGCTGGTACTGAGTGGCTGTGGCAGCATCATCAGCCGTACTCTGCCCGGACAGGGTCACGGAAAGCAATTTTATCCTGGGGTGCAGTGGGACATTCGCGATACGCCCTGGCGGTTTCTGACGATTATCGACCTGCCGCTGTCGCTGGTGGTTGATACGCTGCTGTTGCCGGTGGACGCCAGCCACGGACCTTATGAATAGCGCACCCTGAAAGGATGCGCCGTATTACATAACTCAGGCCCAGCGATCGGATTCACTGTTGTCGTCTTCCCACTCCTGCGCAGCCGCTTCGCCCTCTTCGGTGTCTGCAGGCGGCTCAAGCTGGAATTCGCCTTCATCCCATTCGTGCAGGGTATTTTCCGGCATCCACTCCTGACGCAGCTCAATCTCATCGAAATCACCGTCAAAAATCGCCTGGGCCGCTTCGCCACTCCGCAGCGACAGGCATTCGCCTTCATCACCCTCGTTGGCAAAGAACTCAGCCTGCCACATGATATCGCCATCCTGCATAACGTATTTTTGCAGATTGAACTGGCTGACGGAGGCATCATCCTCTTCCAGCTCTGGATTGGCCGCCAGGAACTCTTCACGAGCGGCGTCGATGGCTTCTTCCAGCGTTGCGTATAATGACATGCTATTTTCCTTTCCCGGTTAAGACTATCAGCAAAGGATAGTCTAAGTTTTGCAGGGGTAAACCCGTCTCAGGAAAAAAACGCGCTGTTTTGTATACGCGTATCAGTGTGTTACAGAAAAAAAATGAGTAAGGATTAAAAAAAATTCTGTGACATCCATTCTAATTCAACAGCGTAAAGCGATTGCCAGAGGGATTTCCCTGCACCCGATTAAAGGAAGACTGCGCCGCAACAGCCAGCCTTTATTCATGTGTCTGCTCGGGGAGCACGGGCCGACGGCGCAGCACCCGCCATGAGTAGATTGCATTGAACAGCACGATGGTTGCCGTAACCACGAATACCGCGCGAAATCCCCAGTGGGCAGAAACCAGCGCACCCATAAGCGGACCGGTGACATTGCCGATGTCACGGAAAGACTGGTTATAGCTGAAAATACGGCCGGCAACCTGGTTAGAGGCGTTATAGATGAGCAGAGTCTGGACTGCAGGCAGCAGGGCACCATCAGCCGCGCCGAGCAGGAAGCGCAGGATGCCCAACTGCCAGGGGTTCTGCACCAGTGACATCGGAATAAGCAGCAGAACAGAGACCAGCAGCATGGCGATCAGAATGCGTTCGGGACCAATGCGGTCGCCCAGTTTGCCCAGCCTCGGCGCGCTGATAAGCGCTGCCACGCCGGGCACGGAAGCGATAAGTCCGGCAATAAACGCCAGGTTTTGCGTTGTGCCGTTCAGTTCACGGACATAGAGCGTGAGGATGGGGGCAATTGAACCGGTAGCAATCTGAATAATCAGCGTGGTGACGAACAGCGCCAGCACCAGCCTGGGGTTTTTAAGTGAGGTGAAGACCTGACGCGCGTGAAGCATATCTTTCTTTTTTACCGGCACGAAGACTTCCCTGACGGCAAGCAGGGTCATAATAAAGCAGGTAAACAGCACGGCGGCGGTGATGAAAAAGACCGGGCGCAGGCCAAAGCTGTCGGCCAGCAGACCGCCTATCAACGGGCCGATTAGCGCGCCGCTCACGGCGCCGGTAGAGAGCCAGCCCAGCGCCCAGCCACTTTTATTACGCGGTACCTGGGTTGCGATTAACGCGTTAGCATTTGGCACAAAGCCACCCAGCAGGCCCAACAGCGCGCGCAGAGCAAGAAACTGCCATACGGACGTTGCCATGCCCATCAGCATCATCACAATCGCCATCCCCAGGGCGGAGCGCAGCAGCATGATTTTTCGGCCTTTGCGGTCGGCCAGGCCGCCCCAGAAGGGAGAGGCAAAGGCCGAGAACAGAAACGTGACGCTAAAGACCGCACCTGACCAGAGCGTGAGCGCATGGGGATCGCTAACGCCAAGCAGCTCAACGTAAAGTGGCAGAAAAGGCATGACCAGGCTGAACGCCACGCCGGTCAGAAAACAGCCGCACCAGGCGACAAACAGGTTTTTCCGCCAGTTCAGTTGTACCAGGGTAACTTCTGAGGGGGTAGACATAGGGGCGCAGGTAACCTGTCGGCAGTAAATGTTTAATTAGCTTGCTAATTATGCGCTTAAAAAACAGTCATGAACAGGGCGGGACAGCGATATTTTAACGCGCAGGGAGTATCAGGAAGCGGGACAGTCCGATCGCTATCGGACTGTCCCGGCGCTTATTTGTAGAGAGAGGGCTCGCCTTTGGGGCGCGTTTTAAAACGGCGATGCAGCCACATATACTGCTCAGGCGCCATGAGTACGCCGTTCTCCACCACCTTGTTCATCCTGGCCGCCGTGGCCGCTTCATCATCAAGGGGGATGGCTGTTTCTTCCGGCAGAATAACCATTTCATAGCCTTTTCCCTGCGGCAGGCGTCGCGGCACAAAGGGGATCACCGCTGGCTGGCCGCTGCGGATCAGCAGATAGCTGCCCCGGGTTGATGCGGCTTTTTCCACGCCAAAGAAGGGCACGAATACGCTGCTTTTTGGTCCGTAATCGTGATCCGGAGCGTACCAGATAATATCGCCATTTTTAAGCGCCCGGATCATACCTTTCACGTCACGGCGGTCGAGCATGCTTTTATTGGATCGCATCCGGCCCCAGGTTTGCAGCCAGTCCAGCAGGGCATTGTCATTAGGGCGGTAAACGCCGATGCCGGGATTATGAATGCCGAATATTCGGGCGCCCAGCTCCAGCGTCAGAAAATGCATGCCAATCAGCAATACGCCCTTGCCGTCCTGATGCGCCTTATCAATATGTTCCAGACCACTGACCTGAAACCATTTCCTGATGCGCCAGTCTGGCCAGAACCATGCCATGCCGGTTTCGATTAAGCCCATGCCAACAGATTCAAAGTTTCGGACTACCATTGCTTCGCGCTCGGCTTCCGGCATGGCGGGGAAGCAGAGCTCAAGATTGCGGCGCGCGACCCAGACGCGACGGCGCAGAAAGCGCATGGAGAGCCGGCCAAGGCCGCAGCCGGCGTAATAAAGAACGGGGTAGGGCAACAGTACCAACAGGTAAAGTAAACCGATACCAAACCAGGTAAACCAATAACGTGGATGCAGCAACGCACGCGAAAATTGAGGCAGCTGAGTCATGAGTTTCCAGAGTAAAATAAAGGGGCACCATTATGCGGGCCGGACGTGAACAATTATGGCCTATTGTGCCATTTTTTAAGAACAAACTGAAATTATCGCGGTATCGGCAAGGTTATTGTGAATGATGCGGTTAAAGTCCCACCGCAGTGGGACAGTGATCCCGGTCAGGATTTAAACAGGCCTTTTACTTCATGGGGCTCACAACGCCAGTACTGCTCGGGTGCGTTAACTTTTGCCCCCAGTTTCGCGGCGGCGTGCCATGGCCAGCGTGGGTCATACAGCATCCCCCTGGCAAGCGCCACCATATCAGCCTGATTGTCGGCCAGTACGGCTTCTGCCTGTTCCGGATCGGTTATCAGTCCAACGGCGATAACCGGGATAGCTACGGCCTGCTTAACCGCCGTTGCAAAAGGCACCTGATAGTTGGGGCCGACCGCGATCTGCTGTTTTGGCGACAGGCCGCCGCTGGAAACGTGAATGTAAGCACAGCCTTCCTTTTCCAGCGCCTGACTCAGTGCCACAGACTGTTCTGTATCCCAGCCACCCTCTACCCAGTCGGTAGCAGAAATGCGTACGCCCACCGGCTTATTCGCCGGGAACACGCGACGGATCTCACGGAAAATCTCCAGCGTCAGGCGCATACGGTTTTCAAGCGAGCCACCGTACTTATCCTCACGCGTGTTAGACAGAGGTGACAGGAACTGATGCAGCAGATAGCCGTGTGCTGCATGCACCTCGATCAAATCCAGCCCCAGCCGGTCGGCGCGAATGGCGCTGTCGATAAAGCCCTGTTTGATCTCTTCAATGCGCGCGATGGTTAACGCCTCCGGCGTGCCATCCGTATCATTGAAAGGCACAGCTGAAGGGGCAGAGGTCTGCCAGCCACCCTGTTCAGGCTGTAAAAAACCGCCGCCGTGCCAGGGAGCGTCAGTTGACGCCTTACGACCCGCGTGTGACAGCTGAATGCCCAGCGGAATAGAAGAATACTGGCGCACGTCCTTCAGCACATCTGCCAGAGCCTGTTCGGTATCATCGTTCCACAGCCCCAGATCCTGAGGCGTAATGCGGCCCGCCGCCTCGACGGCAGAGGCCTCAAGGATCAGCAAGCCTGCACCGGAAAGGGCGAGGTGGCCCAGATGAATGCGGTGCCAGGCGGTGGCGCGCCCCTGTTCGGCGGAATACTGACACATCGGGGCGACGGCGATGCGGTTTTCCAGGGAGAGCTTACCCAGATTTATCGGGCTGAAAAGGTGACTCATGAATTTTCTCCGGTATTAATCACAGTTCTAAACTGAACAGGCTAACTATAGGCGCTTATTTTTGTGATGTTGATCAGGCTATGCTTTAAACGCTAAATACGTCCTTTTAAGTAACCTGGCAGTCACTGACGAATCTGGTTTGATTTCCGGCTCATTCAGGTATCATAGCCGCCGCAAAATTTCTCTCATGAATGCAGGAACGAACACCATGCCAGTGTTACATAACCTTGTTTCCAATGAAGAGCTGAGGGCGCGCATGCTGGCCGAAACCGAGCCGCGTACCACCGTCTCTTTTTATAAATATTTCACCCTGGACGATCCGAAAGCCTTTCGCGACGCGCTCTATGTGGCGCTGACCCGGCTTAAGGTTTTTGGCCGCGTCTACGTTGCGGCCGAAGGCATCAACGCCCAGATTAGCGTACCTGCCAGCCAGTACGACGCGATGAAAGCGATGCTTTATACCTTCCATCCGGCGCTGGATAACCTGCGAATGAACATCGCGCTGGACGATGACGGTAAGTCATTCTGGGTGCTGCGCCTGAAGGTGCGCGAACGCATCGTAGCGGATGGCATCACCGATGATTCCTTTGATGCCAGCGATGTGGGCGACTACCTCAAAGCGAACGAGGTGAACGCCATGCTGGACGATCCCGAGGCGATATTTGTCGATATGCGTAACCACTATGAGTATGAAGTGGGCCATTTCGAGAATGCGCTCGAGATCCCTGCCGATACCTTTCGTGACCAGCTGCCGATGGCTGTCGATATGCTGCAGGACAACAAGGACAAAAAAATTGTTATGTACTGCACCGGCGGGATTCGCTGTGAGAAGGCCAGCGCCTGGATGCGACATAACGGTTTTGAGAACGTTTATCACGTTGAAGGCGGGATTATCGAATATGCCCGACGTGCGCGTGAGCAGGGGCTGCCCGTACGCTTCAGAGGCAAAAACTTTGTCTTTGACGAGCGGATGGGAGAACGTATTTCAGAAGAGGTGATCGCGCACTGTCACCAGTGCGGCGCGGTGTGCGATAACCACGTCAACTGCAAAAACGATGGCTGCCACCTGCTATTTATCCAGTGTCCAACCTGTGCGGAAAAGTACCAGCACTGCTGTAGCCCGCTCTGTATGGAAGAGCTGATCCTGACGCCGGAAGAGCAGCGCGCGCGTCGGGCTGGCCGTGAAAACGGCAACAAAGTTTTTAACAAGTCGCGTGGCTTATTAAATATGACCTTAAAGATCCCGGAGTCCGATCGTTAACCAGACAATAGCGCCAACGATCCCCGATCCGGACCGCTAACCTGACGATAACGGCGATCCCCGATCCGGACCGCTAACCTGACCATACGCCAGCGCTCCCCGCTACAGGCCGCTGGCGTACAGGAGCCAGACGAACGGCTGGCTCTGTTTAACGCTTGTATCAGCCCTGGACGCGCTGGCCACGGGGTCACCGCATACGCCAAATAATTTGCCATTAAAGCGATAGCTATCACAAACTTGAAATAAATCAGGTCGTCTACTAAAGTAAATATCCGTAAAGAAAACTTGCCTATGCGTGTTAACACCTTCGCCCTGTCGCAATCCGCTGCTTTATAGCTTTCTTTCCCTTTAGTTCGCTCTTCACCGGCAACGAAAGCTATAACGCTGCTCACCCTTACTCATGGAGACTGTATGAGCACCACAGAAAAACAGAAGAAGCATTTCTGGCAAAAGCCAAAGAAGCCAAAAGAGCTGAGCTTCGAAGATATCACTATCGTTGACGGTGATATGCTAAAGCGCGCCGTGGGCGCTGCTGCTCTGGGGAACGCCATGGAGTGGTTCGATTTTGGGGTTTACAGCTATCTTGCCGTCACCATTGGTAAGGTGTTCTTCCCCGGCGGCAGTGCGGCAGCACAGCTGCTGGCGACCTTTGGTGCCTTCGCGGCGGCCTTTCTGGTGCGTCCGGTGGGTGGCCTGGTGTTCGGTCCACTCGGCGACCGAATTGGTCGTCAAAAAGTGCTGGCGATCACCATGATCATGATGTCCATCGGGACCTTTTGCATCGGCATCATCCCCAGCTACGAGAAGATAGGCATTCTGGCACCGATCCTGCTGCTGGTCGCCAGGCTGGTACAGGGCTTTTCTACCGGGGGTGAATACGGTGGTGCCGCAACCTTTATCGCGGAATATTCGACCGATAACCGACGCGGCTTTATGGGCAGCTTCCTGGAATTTGGTACGCTCGGAGGTTACTTGCTGGGGGCCGGGCTGGTCACGGCTCTCACCGCATTTATGCCGGAACAGACGTTATTAGACTGGGGCTGGCGCGTACCCTTCTTTATTGCCGCTCCGCTGGGCCTGTTTGGTCTGTATGTGCGTCTTAAGCTGGAAGAGACGCCCGCTTTCCAGAAGCATATGGAAAAACAGGAAGCGCTGGAGCACAGCAAACCCCGCCTGACGCTGTTTCAGATGTTAAGCAAGTATCGCGCACAAATGCTAAAGTGCATTGGTCTGGTGCTGCTGTTTAACGTCTCTAACTATATGCTGACCTCCTATATGCCGAGCTACCTGACCGGGATTCTGGGGCTGAGTGAAATGAGCAGCCTGCTGCTGATCCTGGTGGTAATGTTTGTCATGATGCCGCTGACGCTGTTCTGGGGGCACTGGAACGATCGTCTGGGCCGTCGACCGGTTATTTGGGGAGGTGCGGTTGCCCTGATAGTGATGGCGATACCCTGCCTGATGCTGATAGGTTCAGGTAATATGCTATGGGTATTCGTGGGCCTGATTATCCTTGGGGCGATTCATACCTGCTTTAGCGGTTCGATGCCTGCCACGCTTCCGGCACTGTTCGCCACCGATATTCGCTACAGCGCGCTGGCCATTGGTTTTAACCTTTCCGTTTCGCTGTTCGGGGGTACCACGCCGCTGATTACCACCTGGCTGGTCAGTACAACACACAATCTGATGATGCCGGCTTACTATTTAATGGGTGCAGGGGTTATTGGCGTCATTACCGTATTTACCATGCGTGAAACGGCGCGGAAACCGCTTAATGGATCGGCTCCGGCGGTGGCTAATGAGGCAGAAGCCCATAAGCTAATTAAGAAGCTTCGTCTGCGGCAGAAAAAGAAAGATGCTGCGCTTAATACGCCGAAATAACGGTACCCCGATAAAAAACCGGGCGTGGCCCGGTTAAATCAGACGGTAAGTCACGCCCTGTAAGCGATGCGCTGGCAGGGCGTTTTTAATAATCGTTACCAGGCTAATCATAAGCGTGAAAGACTAAACGGCGATAAATCAAATTGAGAAGATTTACCCTGGGCAAAATCTGCCGCTATTTCGCCTGACAGGGTTGAAAATTTAAAACCATGTCCGCTCAGGCCGCTAATAATAAGTCGGTCCGGCGAACCGGGTAGCGTATCAATAATAAAGTTTTCATCCTGCGTATTATCGTAAGTGCAGGCTTCTCCCCGCAGACAGACCCCCACGCCCGGTAAGAACTGGCGCAGAAAAGAGAAGAGCTCGCTGCCATCTTCGGCGACGGAGCCGAAAGGTTTGCGTTGTTCAGGTGACGTAATGGGCTGACCGCCGTTGTGTTTGCCAATCTTAATGGCATTGTTATCCGCCGGGAAACCGTAAAACTGCCCGCCGTCAGGCGTTTCAACGGTAAAAGCCGGGAATCGGTTATTTTCGCTGTAGCGTCCATCCGCCTGATGCCAGGCAAACACTTTTCTTACCGGCGTGACGGGTAGTGAGGGTAGCAGGGATTTCACCCAGGTTCCGGCGCTAATCAGCAGTTTGCGCCCGCAATAGTCACCATCAGCGGTGCTAACCCATTGTAACCCATCGCGTTCTTCAAGCGCGTCCACGCCGCAGTTAAACAGCTGCGCACAGCCTGCCTCTTTCGCCAGCCGAATCATATGGCGGATCGCCAGCTCGGATTTCAGGTAGCCGGAATGGGGTTCAAAAATGCCGGTATAGCCAGGTGGAACGCTGAGCTGAGGCCAGCGGCGGTTCACGTCATCAGCGCTAAGCGTTTCTGTTTCAAGAGCAAACTGACTGACGCTGTGGCGGATATTACGCATAAAGGCTGAATCGTCGGGAGCCAGATTAATCACGCCACAGCGATGCATAATGCGCTCGCCGCATTCGGCTTCCAGCTTGTCCCACAGCTGCTGTGCGCGCAGGATCATCGGAACATAGTACGCGCCCTCGCCATAAGCATGACGGATCAGCCGCGTTTCACCATGATGGCTACCCTGCTGATGGGGAGGATGATGCCGGTCAATCATCAGCACCTTCAGTCCGGCCTGCGTAGCGTACAAGCCCGCAGCCGCGCCAACCGATCCGCTGCCTACTACGATTAAATCATAAACCATCTGCATCCGGGTCCTTAGTAATCAGGTGAGGCATGCAGAATAGCAAACTGTCGCAGTAATGAAAAAGGCACCCTGTTGGGTGCCCTTAAGATAAAGCCAAATCAGACTAATGCTTTTTGTAATCGCGATCCTGATATTCCGTGGCTTCTATCTTGGCGATACCGGCTTCAAGGATAGAGATAAATTGTCTGGCGACATCAGTGGTTAACCAATAGGTTTGTCCCACTTCAGCCTCTTCGGACTGCTGCTCGTTTGAGGTAAGGGAATGTAGCCGGATCATCATTGCATCGTAGCTGTCTACGGTACTGATATCCCACCCAACGAGGGGATGTGTCTGGATAACGTCTTTGTTTCTGTCCATTATGATCCCCTTATTATTCGTGTTAATGATGACAACGAAGTGATTTATCGAGGTTCAATGCGGTCTTTTTTTCACAGAGCCGTTTAACTATAACAGGGATTTTGAATTTGGCTGAATGAAAATTTACCCACAGGATGACTGGGTGTTTTAATTGGTTCTTATTTCATCAGGGCATCTTCAGGACATTAATCGCGCCGGCGCGTTTAAAAAGGGGGGATCAGTTATCACTTTGAAGTGGTATATTGATCGGCGCACGATGCTTTTCAACTTCTTCCGCCAGCCGGGAAAAATGCTGCTGCATATTTTCATCACGGTCGTGATTTTGCGCCTCCAGCCGTAAACGCTGCGTCAGTAATAAAACAGCTTTCTCATCCAGGCAAAATGAAAGGGAGGAAAAAGCAATTTCCAATACGCTGAGGCGTCGTTGCTGGTCGGCAATCAGTCCCAGTAATTCACCAAATGTCATCGCTTCTTCGGGGGTTTCAGGCGTCATGACAGGTTCCTCTTCTGAGCCTGGGTCAGGTGATCCAAATCAGTCTACAACGGCAGAGACGTTACGGCGAGGGGAAAAGGTGAAAAACAAAAAGGCCGGATGGCAAAACCCGGCAAGCTACGGCACAAACTTGAATCAGTCGGTGATGGACCAGTCGTCAGCGCTTTCCCAGGTTTCCTGGAGAATTTCCGTGACGCGCTCTCTGGCTTCTTTACCGCCGCCCATAACGGTCAAATTATTGGACCCGGCATAACGGACGGAGACGCTGTTCGGCGATTCCGGAAACTGCTTATCAATGCGCTTGATTAACTCATTTGAGAGCGCATCAATGGCGCCGGCGGGAAGAGAAGTAGTTTTTGCAACGGTAACTTCAACACGCATAACAGCCTCCGATTAAGTTACTGTGAATATATACAGTATTTAACGCAGAGGCAATCACTTTCTAAAACGAAGCCTGGCCGGCGTTAAAGTTCTACCGTCCAGTTAAGCGTCTCGCCCGCCAGGAAGGGGATCAGGCGGTCATTACCCAGCGCAATGATTTCGGCTACTTTCCAGGGTTTGCGAACCAGCTTAATCGTTCCTTCATTGTGCGGCAGGCCGTAAAAGCGCGGTCCGTTTAGCGAGCAAAAGGCCTCAAAATGCGCAAGGGCGTTCATCTCCTCAAACACGGTCGCATAGGCGGACAGCGCGGTGGGCGCATTAAATACACCGGCGCAGCCGCAACTGGACTCTTTGCGGTGTTGCAGATGGGGAGCCGTGTCGGTGCCAAGGAAGAAGCGATCGTTGCCGCTGGCAATCACGTCACGCAGCGCCTGCTGATGAACGTTGCGCTTTAATATCGGCAGGCAGTACAGATGAGGCCGGATGCCGCCGACCAGCATATGGTTACGGTTAAACATCAGATGCTGAGGCGTGATGGTGGCCGCCAGCAGGCGGTCGCCCTCCTGAACGAAGGCGGCGGCTTCCCGGGTGGTGATATGTTCCATCACCACTTTTAATGCCGGAAACTGCCTGCGCAGCGGGATCATCACCGTTTCAATAAAGCGCGCCTCGCGGTCAAAGATATCTATATCCGCACCGGTCACTTCGCCATGGACCAGCAGCGGCATACCGATCTTCTGCATACGCTCCAGCACCGTAGCAATGCTGGCGATATTCGTTACGCCATGGCTGGAGTTGGTGGTGGCATGGGCGGGATAAAGCTTGGCGGCAGTGAAAACGCCGTTGCGGAAGCCGGTTTCCAGTTCACCGGCATCCAGCGTGTCCGTCAGGTAACAGGTCATCAGGGGGGTGAAGTCGTGCCCGGCAGGGCGCGCAGCCAGAATTCGTTCACGATACGCAACGGCAGCCGCCACGCTGGTGACAGGCGGGACCAGGTTAGGCATTACAATCGCCCGACCACACACTTTGCTCGTATAGGGCAGCACGGTTTGCAGCATCTCGTCGTCACGCAAATGGATATGCCAGTCGTCAGGGCGGCGGATCAGGAGTTGCTGGGGAAGTGTTGTCATCATCGTGCTCCGGCAGAAGTGAAATCAGTCAGTGATGGCTGGATTTGGCCGGGTATCAAGCATAGGGATAAAGCGGGCTGAATGCACCAGGTTTGTGTGTCATCGATAAAAAAAACATCTTCCAGCACAAAAGCGCCTGCTGGCGGTAAATAACGACGGTGACAGCCTCTGCGAAGCGGAGAGAATGGGCCGGGGGGCAGAGACGCGCCGGCTTGCGCGGCGGCACAGCGCGCCTCTTAAGTCGCTTAACGCTCGGTGAAGGGGATAACCAGTTCGCCGGGTTTGACTTCAAGTCCTTTAGCGAAACGTTTTGCCAGCGATTCAGCCTTACTGCGATCGGTACTCAGTACCCAGGCCGGTTTCTGATTGAAATAGTCCTTCAGCGACTGGTTAAGATAGGGCGTTAAGGTCTTCAGTACGCCCTGCATCTTTTCAGGCTCGACCTGAACGTTTACCAGCTCCATATCTTTCAGGAATACCGCGCCTTTATCTTTGTCGTAGAACGGCAGCGCCTTCATAGTCAGCTTCATGGTGGCCTGCTGCGGGCCAAACAGCGAGCTGATATTGACCTGTGCATTGCCGGAGAGCGTCACTTTATTCGGTTCTTCACGACCAATCTGACTGCTGAGATCGGTCAGGACGATATGCGCATCAACCAGCCCGGCTACGCCAATCTGCTTTTCATAATTATTGTGTTTTTGCAGGGCCTGATTCACTTCCTGCTCACTGATGGTGTACTGCGTAAGCTGATTACAACCAGCCAGCAGACCGGACAAAAAAAGGGCGCAAAGCGCCAGGGCAATCTTTTTCATAGCTATCCTCCTGGGAGCGTGCAGCCAGTACCTTCTGGCGCAAAACAATAGCTTGCACGACATTCGGGCCGGCGTCACCAGGAGAACTGATTAAGAAGGGGGAAACAGGTAAAAAATGACGCAGGACCGCACGTCGCGGCCCCGATCAATCAGGCGGCTATCGAAGATAACACATTGATTTGGGTCTGTTTAGCCATATTGTCGCGGTAATCCGCTACCCGGCTGGGGTATTCAATACCTG
Source organism: Erwinia sp. PPS120 (assembly GCF_047918655.1). GTDB lineage: Bacteria > Pseudomonadota > Gammaproteobacteria > Enterobacterales > Enterobacteriaceae > Erwinia > Erwinia tasmaniensis_A. The sequence continues at coordinate 32,095 of NZ_JBLREF010000004.1, forward strand.
CGATAAGGCTGAGTGAGCGCAGCACGGGGAACAGGTGAATATCATCCAGAGAGAGTTCACCGTTTACCGCGTTCGGCTGGACGATAAGCTTATCGAGCTTGCGAAGATCGTCATTAACGTTCTTGATATAGCCGTCAGCATGTTTTTTAAGTTCATCAAAACTGCCCTGGCTGGCTTCCTTTTTATCATGGAAGTAGCGGCGCGCCTCGGGAGTGGCAAATTCTGCAAAGGATGCCGCAGCAATGCGCGGCAGCAACAGTTTATTGAGATAGCCATTAACGCGGCGCAGCCATTCACCAATGGCGGGATTGGTGGAGCCGGTCAGCAGAGGTTCGCCATGCTTCTGATCCACCCAGGCGACGATATCCAGGCTTTCGGGCATGCAGCTGCCATCTTCTTTCATCAGGATCGGCGCCATTTTCTGACCAATCAGTTTCTTTGGCGTGGCCTCATCGTCACTGAGCATCACTACCAGCTCAACGGGGATGTTTTTCAGGCCGAAAATCATACGGGCTTTGACGCAGAACGGACAGTGGTCGTAGATGTAAAGTTTCAAGTAACTCTCCTCGAATTATGCTGAATTTACAAAGGGTAAGTATGGAAGAGATTAGCGGACAGGGCAAACTAACGGCGGAATAAAGACGCGGCCCGGGTGGGGTACGCCCGCTGCGCCCACCCACAGGCGACACACCACAAGGTTCATAACCTTCCACCCCGTGTATGGCGCACAGTCGGGGCAGGCAATATCGTGTTGCAGTATTGCCCACAGCTCGTACGTGCGAATGTAAAAGTTTAGAGGTTTTTAACGGGATCCAGTTACCTGTCGCGCTGCGGGCGGCTATAGTGGGGTCAGTCATCCCCCCGCCCGACGTTCTTTTCTGAACGGTATCACGGGTGTGGTGTGGCATGACTTTATTAATGTCATCTGGCCAATTCAGGAGAAATGATGTTTGGCTACCGATCCGCTGCGCCGAAAGTGCGCCTGACGACGGACAGACTGGTCGTCCGTCTGGTCCATGAGCGCGATGCCTGGCGACTGGCAGACTATTACGCAGAAAACCGCGCTTTTCTTAAACCCTGGGAGCCGGTACGTGACGAAAGCCACTGTTACCCCTCTGGCTGGCAGGCCAGGCTCGGTCTGATCGCCGAAATGCATCGCCAGGGCAGCGCATTCTATTTTATGGTGATGGATCCGGAAGAGAATGCAGTTCGCGGCGTGGCTAATTTCAGCAATGTGGTGCGGGGGTCCTTCCATGCCTGCTATCTGGGCTATTCGCTGGGGCAGCAGTGGCAGGGACAGGGCATGATGCTTGAGGCGCTACAGTCGGCGATCCGCTATATGCAGCGGCAGCAGCGGATCCACCGCATTATGGCAAATTACATGCCGCATAATCATCGCAGCGGCGATTTACTGACACGGCTGGGTTTTGTTAAAGAGGGCTATGCAAAGGATTACCTGCTGATTGATGGTCGCTGGCAGGATCACGTGCTAACGGCCCTGACCGCCAGCGAATGGACACCTGAACGTCGTGGAAAACCCTCCTGACGCACATAAGCGAGAGGCTACGTAATGAGTCAACTTCGTATAGGCATTGTTGGTCTGGGTAATATTGCGCAGAAAGCCTGGCTACCGGTGGTGACGCAGGCGACGGACTGGCATATTGCCGGGGCATATTCCCCCAGCCAGCAAAAAGCGAAAATTATCTGTGACAGCTACCGAATACCGCTTTTCTCGCAGCTGGATGCACTGGCCGCCAGCTGTGATGCCGCGTTCGTTCACACCTCAACCGAGACGCATTTCGCTATCGTCAAACAGCTGCTGCTGGCGGGTGTGGATGTCTGCGTGGATAAACCACTGGCAGCAACGTTACAGGAAGCGGAACAGCTGGTGGAACTGGCTCATCGCCGGGGGCGCAGGCTGATGGTAGCGTTTAACCGCCGGTTTGCGCCACGCTATCTCCAGCTGAAAAAGCAGTTCAGTCTGCCGCTGGCGTCGCTAAGAATGGATAAGCATCGTAGCAATAGCATCGGTCCGCGCGATCTGTTTTTTACCCTGCTGGATGATTATTTGCACGTGGTGGATACGGCGCTGTGGCTAAGCGGCGGGGTGGGTCAGGTTCAGGGCGGATGTTTGCTGACCAGCGACCAGGGCGAAATGCTGTATGCGGAGCATCACTTTAAGGTGGGGCAGGCAAGGATAACGACCAGCATGCACCGTCGGGCGGGAACCGATCGTGAATCCGTCATGGCCATTACGGATGGCAGCGTCTGGAGCGTCAGTGACATGCGCGATTTTCAGCAGCAAAGCGGCGGCGAGCTGATTGTCGATCCTGTCCCCGGCTGGCAAACCACGTCGCAACTGCGTGGTTTTACCGGTGCGGCGCACCATTTTATCGACTGCGTGCAAAATCAGACGCAGCCGCAGACCTCGGGTGACCAGGCGCTGATGGCGCAGCGTATCGTTGAAAAACTGTGGCGTGAAAGCGAGTGCGAATGATGCATTATCATGTCGCACAGAGTGATGCCGTAAGGCGAAAACACCGCACATAACCAGGCATAGCGGCCTGTAAGTGAATGCCAGTCAGGCGCCGCGCCTCCTCCGCCCTGACCCGATGACACACACAATAATCCGCTGTAACAAACGACGGTGGTTATTTCCTTCAGCATCAGTAGACTATGCCGACCCGAGTGCGAAAGATTTGTGCTCAGCCGTGTTGTACATCGTTATTTATCACCAAGAATCAGGAAGACCATGAACCTGTTGAAATCGCTAGCGGCGGTCAGCTCGATGACCCTGTTTTCGCGCGTGCTGGGATTTGCCCGCGATGCCATAGTGGCAAGAATATTTGGTGCCGGGATGGCAACGGATGCATTTTTTGTGGCGTTTAAACTGCCCAACCTGCTGCGGCGTATCTTTGCTGAGGGCGCGTTTTCTCAGGCGTTTGTGCCGATCCTGGCGGAATACAAAAGTCAGAAGGGGGAAGAGGCGACCAGAATCTTTGTTGCCTATGTCTCCGGCCTGCTCACGCTGGCACTGGCGCTGGTCACGGTGCTGGGCATGCTGGCCGCACCCTGGGTTATTCTGATTACCGCGCCGGGATTTGCCGATACGGCAGATAAATTTGCCCTGACCTCGTCCCTGCTGCGCATCACCTTTCCCTATATCCTGCTTATTTCTCTCGCATCGCTGGCGGGTGCGATCCTGAATACCTGGAACCGCTTTTCGGTGCCTGCGTTCGTTCCGACGCTGTTAAACGTCAGTATGATCGGTTTTGCCCTGTTCGCCGCACCCCATTTCCATCCCCCCGTGCTGGCACTGGCGTGGGCCGTGGTCGCGGGCGGCGTGCTACAGCTGGGTTATCAGCTGCCGCACCTTCGGAAAATTGGCATGCTGGTGCTGCCGCGACTCAATCTTAAGGACGCAGGCGTCTGGCGGGTGATGCGCCAGATGGGGCCAGCGATACTTGGCGTATCGGTCAGCCAGATATCACTGATTATCAACACCATTTTCGCCTCGTTTTTGGTTTCCGGTTCCGTCTCCTGGATGTACTACGCTGACCGCCTGATGGAGTTCCCCTCCGGCGTTCTGGGCGTGGCGCTGGGCACTATTCTGCTGCCCTCCCTGGCGAAAAGCTTTTCCAGCGGCAATCATGACGAATATTCCCGCCTGATGGACTGGGGGTTAAGGCTCTGTTTCCTGCTGGCGTTGCCCAGCGCGGTCGCACTGGGGATCCTGGCAAAACCGCTCACCGTGGCACTGTTTCAGTACGGAAAGTTCACCGCCTTTGATGCCTCAATGACTCAGCGGGCGCTGGTGGCGTACTCAGTTGGCCTGATGGGACTCATCGTGGTGAAGGTACTGGCTCCCGGTTTCTACTCACGTCAGAACATCAAGACGCCGGTTAAAATTGCCGTTGTCACCCTGATAGTGACCCAGCTGATGAATCTGGCTTTTATCGGTCCGCTTAAGCATGCCGGGCTGTCGCTGTCAATTGGGCTGGCGGCCTGCCTGAATGCCTCACTGCTCTACTGGCAGTTGCGTAAGCAAAAAATCTTTCAGCCCCAGCCGGGCTGGACAAGCTTCCTGGTACGCCTGCTGCTGGCGGTAGTCGCGATGGCCGCTGCGCTGGTCGGTATGATGATGATTATGCCGGACTGGGCGAGCGGCAATATGCTCTGGCGGCTGGTGCGACTGGCGGGCGTCTGTGCGGTGGGCGGCGGCGTCTATTTCATCGTTCTGGCGCTGCTGGGCTTTCGCGTAAGCGATTACGCGCGGCGTACGGCATCATAAAAAGACCCCGGCGCAACGTGTGCTGCGCCGGGGTCGGAAGCGGTTCGGTAAGGCAGGGCGGAAACGTTAGTCAGACTTTACGGCTGATAAAACTGCTTGAGGTTGCCTGACCGTCCGGGCCATAGAATTTTTGCGTCTGGTGCGGTTTAAGTACCGCCAGCGCCTGCTCGGTAAAGCCAATCTGGTGATTGAGCAGCAGACCGTTGTGCAGGTTGGTATCCCGCAGCTTAACGGTCTGCTCCTGGATGGCGGCCCAGCGCCTGGCCATCTCCGGCTGGAGGCTATAGGGCGAATATAGCCCGGCTTCTTTCTCCGCATCGCGTCTCAGCTGCTCAATAAAATTGAGCGTGGCCAGCAGGGAGCTTTTATCTTCGGTAATACGCTGGAGTAAGCTGCTGTTGACCTGTCCGGCTGAGAGCTGTTGCTGCTCAGCCATCATGACGTCGGCCAGGTTCGATAGCACTTCAAGCATTTTATCAAGCGCGGTGAGCAGCTTATCCATCCGGTTAGTTACCTTCTATCGAATCTTTTGCCTGTTGAATCAGGGCATCGGCGATTTTGCCGCTGTCCATTTTCAGGTCGCCATTGCGAATGGCGGTTTTCAGCTCTTCCACGCGCGCGGTATTGATATCCTGCGCGCTGGATTTGGTCAGCTGTGACTGCGCGCCGCTCAGTACGACCTGGGTAGCGGACGGGGTGGTTTTCGTCTCGACCTGACGTGCCTTCGGTGCTGCCGTTTCGTTAGTATCACGCGTCTGAACGGTAGCCGCCGGGTTCAAGGGTTGAGTTCTGTCGATGCTCATGTCTGGCTCCTGTATGCTCGGGCCTGAAAGCGGCCAGATAAGATAAGTGTACTATGCCTGTTAATTACACTATCGGCAGAACTGAAGCCATCTTTAGTCCTTTATAGCGTTATCAGAATATTCCCATCCGCGCCAACTTTACCATTCACAATCTGCCCTGAACTCATTCGTACGCGGACCAGCTGGGCGGCGGTGGCATTATTCATCGCCTGCCCTTCGCTGGAGACGTTAAAGCCCTCGCCGCTGGCGGTAACGGTGACGTTCTGGCCCGCCTTAACCCGCCAGGGCTGTCTGACCATCATCAGCGTAACCGGCTGACCGGGCAAAAAATCGCGCAGGGTGACCGCATCAGCTACCTCGTCCGCTGACATCACCGCGCGGGCGGGCAGGGTATCCAGCCGGCCATGTTCAACTTTAACGTCGGCGGGGGTAAGGGACGTACCGCGGGGAACCTGACGGGCGGCGACGATGTAATCGCCGGTCACCTGAACCTGTACCTGAATGTAACGGCGGTTCTGTCCACAGTTTGCGGCGACGCTCATGCTGCCCCACATCCGGCTGTTGCCGGGGAGTGAGAACTGCGGAGCGGCGCAGTCGGGCCATTGTGCCTGCGGCGTTTTCACTACCACGCTAAGGGTATCGGCATGCTGCCCATTTTCCCCATAGCGGGATTTAAAAAATTGATTTAACTGACCGGTCAGGTCTTCGGCGCTGGCCGACAGCGTCAGCAGTCCGGTCAGGCATAATACCAGCAGGCTTAAGGCGCGCATTTTCTCTTCCCGCATCTCAACATGAAAGCCATTGTACTGACTGTTGCCTCAGGTCAAGGCGCAAATTAGCAACGCTTTTAGGCGCTATTCTGACGATAACTCTTTCCCCCACGCGATTATGCTGTCAGCTCTAAATTCTCATTTGCGGAGGACGCATGCTCGACAAACTGGACGCGGCACTCAGGTTTAATACCGAAGCGTTAAACCTGCGTGCCCAGCGGCAGGAAATCCTGGCATCTAACATCGCCAATGCTGACACCCCAGGCTATCAGGCTCGCGATATTGATTTCGCCAGTCAGATGAACAAGGTGATGGAGCAGGGGCGGGCACAAGGATCGGGGCTGTCGCTGGCGGTTACGTCGGCACGCCATATTCCCGCAGAAACGCTGCAGCCCGCCTCCATGGACCTGATGTACCGGATACCGGATCAGCCGTCGATGGATGGCAACACGGTTGATATGGACCGCGAACGTACGCAGTTTGCGGACAACAGCCTGAAATATCAGACCGATCTGACCGTTATCAGCAGTCAGATTAAAAGCATGATGTCCGTGCTACAGGGGCAATAATCGATGTCTTTACTCAATATTTTTGATATTGCGGGATCGGCGATGAACGCGCAGTCGCAGCGGCTAAACGTCAGTGCCAGTAACCTGGCGAACGCCGACAGCGTTACCGGGCCTGACGGTCAGCCGTATGTGGCAAAGCAGGTGGTCTTTCAGACCAATGCTTTGCCTGGCTCACCCACCGGCGGCGTACGTGTTTCCCAGGTGGTTGACGATCCCACGCCAGCAAAGCTGGTTTATGAACCGGGCAATCCCATGGCGGATGCGAAAGGCTACGTAAAAATGCCTAACGTGGACGTAGTCGGGGAAACGGTGAACACCCTTTCGGCCTCACGCAGCTACCAGGCTAACGTCGAAGTGTTAAACACCGTTAAGCAAATGATGATGAAAACCCTGACGATGGGTCAATAAGGAGCTCGCTAATGGGCATTGCTGTAGGCGTAAATGAAAAGCTGGATAACAGCTCAATTACCACCACCTCGACCACCGATACGTCGTCTGCCGATCTTCAAAGTAACTTTTTAACGCTTTTGGTCACACAGTTAAAAAACCAGGACCCGACTAATCCAATGGATAACAGTCAGCTGACCACCCAGCTGGCGCAGATCAATACCCTGAGCGGCATTGAAAAACTGAATACCACGCTGGGATCGATCTCCGGGCAGATCAACAGCGGGCAGTCTCTGCAGGCCTCCGCGCTTATCGGTAAAGGCGTGATGGTTGATGGCTCGCAGGTCTTAGTGGGCAGCAGTCAGACCACGCCGTTTGGCGTCAGTCTGGAGCAGGCCTCTACCGCCACCACGGCCACCATCAGCGATTCGACAGGCAAGGTGGTGCAGACCATCAATCTGGGTGCGCTGACTGCGGGCGTGCACACCTTCTCATGGGATGGCTCGTCATCCGATGGCACGGCAGCGGCAGATGGTAAATACAGCGTGTCAATCAGCGCCAGCAACGCGACCGGTCAACTGGTTGCGCAGCCGCTGAATTATGCACTGGTTAATGGGGTGACTAACGACACGAGCGGTGCCGTTTTAGACCTCGGTACGATGGGTACCAGTACCGTCGCGAACGTTCGTCAGATTATTTAATTAACCCTTTCCAGGAGATTACACATGGCATTTTCACAGGCAGTCAGCGGCCTTAACGCCGCCTCCAGCAATCTTGACGTAATAGGTAACAACATTGCGAACTCCGCGACCGTGGGCTTTAAATCCGCCACCGTCTCCTTTGCGGATATGTTTGCCGACTCCAAGGTTGGACTGGGCGTAAAAGTTGCGGCGGTCACGCAGGACTTCAACGACGGTACTACCACCTCTACCAGCCGTGGGCTGGATGTGGCGATCAGCCAGTCTGGCTTTTTCCGCATGACCGACACCACCGGCGCGGTTTACTACAGCCGTAATGGTCAGTTCACGCTGGATGAAAACCGTAATATCGTTAACGCAGCGGGCCTGCAGCTGACCGGCTATCCGGCAACCGGCACGCCACCAACCGTCCAGACCGGGGCGACGCCGGTCGCGCTGAGCGTACCGACCACCGCGATGTCAGCGAAAGCGACCACCACGGCAGCGCTGGTGGCTAACCTGAACTCAACCGACAGCGTTCCTACAACGACGCCTTTTGATGCAACCAACGTTGATTCCTACAACAGCAAAGCTTCAATGACGACTTACGATTCACTGGGTAACGCCCACACCATGAATCTCTATTTCGTCAAGTCGAGCGATAACAACTGGACCGTTAACGCGCAGGATGCCAGCACGGGAGCTGCCGCCGGTTCGTTTAACATGACCTTTAACAGCAGCGGTCAGCTGACCTCCGACGCCACCCAGACGCTGAGCATGGCCTCGCTGAACGGTTCGGCAGCCCAAACGTTTTCGCTGAGCATGCTGAACAGCCAGCAGCAGAATACCGGCACCAGCACCTTTGGTAACCCAACTCAGGACGGTTACAAGCCGGGCGAGCTGACCAGCTACCAGATCAATAACGATGGCACCGTGGTGGGGAACTACTCAAACGAACAGACCCAGACGCTGGGTCAGATCGCGCTGGCTAACTTCGCCAACCCGGAAGGACTCAAGTCAGAGGGTAACAACGTCTGGTCTGCGACCAACTCATCCGGTCAGGCTCTGGTCGGGCTTGCCGGTACCGGTAACCTGGGCACCCTGACCGCAGGCGCGCTGGAGTCATCCAACGTCGACCTGAGTAAGGAGCTGGTCAATATGATCGTCGCCCAGCGTAACTATCAGTCTAACGCTCAGACCATCAAAACTCAGGACCAGATCCTCAACACCCTGGTCAACCTGCGTTAATTCGGCTAACAGGATCGTCTTATGGATCACGCGATATATACCGCCATGGGGGCTGCCAGTCAGACCCTCGAACAGCAGGCAGTGACGGCCAGTAACCTGGCCAACGCCTCAACACCCGGCTTCCGTGCGCAGCTTAACGCGCTGCGTGCGGTGCCAGTGCAGGGGCTTTCGCTGCCAACGCGCACGCTGGTCACCGCATCAACACCCGGTGCTGACATGTCGCAGGGGTCGCTGGACTATACCGAGCGCCCGCTGGATGTTGCCGTGCGTGAGGACGGCTGGCTGGCCGTGCGTGCGCCTGATGGCAGCGAAGCCTATACGCGCAACGGAAATATGGAGCTGGACCCGGCCGGACAGCTCACCATCCAGGGTAACCTGGTGATGGGCGACGGTGGACCGATTGCCGTACCGCAGGGCTCTGAGGTGACCATTGCCGCTGATGGCTCTATTACCGCGCTGAACCCGGGCGATCCGCCGAATGCCACTGTCCAGCTGGGACGTCTGAAGCTGGTGAAAGCCACCGGCAATGAAGTGACTCGCGGGGATGACGGACTGTTCCGTCTGACCGCGAGCGCGCAGACGCAGCGCGGTGCCGTCCTGCAAAGCGACCCGACCATACAGGTAATGCCTGGCGTACTGGAAGGCAGCAACGTCAAACCGGTAGAAACCATGGTCGATATGATCGCCAACGCACGCCGCTTCGAGATGCAGATGAAAGTGATCTCAAGCGTCGATGAGAATGAACAACGTGCTAATCAGCTGCTGTCAATGAGCTAAGTGCAGAGGAAACCTAAATGATCCGTTCTTTGTGGATTGCCAAAACCGGCCTTGACGCCCAGCAAACAAATATGGACGTCATCTCGAACAACCTGGCCAACGTCAGCACCAACGGCTTTAAACGCCAGCGTGCGGTGTTCGAAGATTTGATGTACCAAACTATTCGCCAGCCTGGCGCGCAGTCCTCTGAGCAGACAACGCTGCCCTCTGGCATGCAGCTGGGTACGGGTGTGCGTCCGGTCGCCACCGAGCGCTTACATACTCAGGGTAACCTGAACAAAACGGATTCGTCGAAAGACGTGGCGATCAGCGGTCAGGGTTACTTCCAGGTACAGATGCCCGACGGCACGCTGGCCTATACCCGCGACGGCTCCTTCCAGACCGATCAGAACGGTCAGCTGGTGACCAACGGCGGTTTCCCGGTGCAGCCCGCGATTACCATCCCGGCTAACGCCCTGAGCATGACCGTGGGACGCGATGGCGTGGTCAGCGTCACCCAGCAGGGCCAGACGCAGCCGGTACAGGTTGGGCAGCTGACGCTGAGCACCTTTATTAACGACGCTGGCCTGGAAAGTAAGGGTGAAAACCTCTATCAGGAAACCCAGGCCTCCGGCGCGCCTACGGACAGTACGCCCGGTAATAACGGCGCGGGTCTGCTCTATCAGGGCTATGTGGAAACGTCCAACGTCAACGTTGCGGAAGAGCTGGTGAGTATGATCCAGACGCAGCGCGCTTATGAGATCAACAGTAAGGCCATCAGCACCTCCGATCAGATGCTGGCCAAGCTGACGCAGCTGTAATATCGCCACGGCAACCCGACTGATGTTGGGGCGGATTTTAAGATGATAGCGGCCGGGCTTGCCCGGCCGTAAATAAAAGAACTTCTGATTATTAAAGGTAGTGATTCCATGGCGAAGCAAATTTCAGTGCCTGGACGTTTATTGGTAGCGACGCTGCTCCTGACGCTTAACGGTTGTGCTTTAGTTCCCCGTAAGCCACTGGTCGATGGGTCGACAACGGCCCAGCCGCTGCCTGCTTCGCCAATGGTGGTTAACGGTTCTATTTTTCAGGGCGTGATGCCGATGAACTACGGCTATCAGCCGCTGTTCGAAGATCGACGCCCGCGTAATATCGGCGATACGCTGACCATTACACTGCAGGAAAACGTCAGCGCGAGCAAAAGCTCGACTGCGTCAGCAGGGCGTGATGGCAGCAGTACGCTGGGCCTGACCGCCTTACCAAGTGCCCTGACCGGGCTGCTGGGCGGCAGCAAAACCAATCTTGACGCCAGCGGTAAGAATGACTTTGCCGGCAAGGGCGGCGCGACTGCGAATAACACCTTTACCGGCACCATTACCGTGACCGTTAATCAGGTATTGCCAAACGGTAACCTGAAAGTCGTCGGTGAGAAGCAGATCGAGATTAACCAGGGGACGGAGTTTATCCGCTTCTCGGGCGTCGTTAACCCGCGCACCATCAGCGGTAGCAATAGCGTGGTGTCGACGCAGGTGGCGGATGCCCGCATTGAATACGTCGGCAACGGCTATATCAATGAAGCGCAGACCATGGGCTGGCTGCAACGGTTCTTCCTGAACCTGTCACCGTACTAAGAGGCTACAATGCGTAAGATTATTTTTCAGTTTGCCCTGCTGTTGCTGGCAGGTATCAGCACCCTGGCTCAGGCAGATCGTATCCGCGATCTGACGACCGTGGGCGGCGTGCGCGATAACTCGCTGATTGGCTACGGACTGGTGGTGGGGCTTGATGGCTCCGGTGACCAGACAACCCAGACACCGTTTACCACGCAGAGCCTGAACAACATGCTCTCGCAGCTGGGGATCACCGTACCCGCGGGCACCAATATGCAGCTGAAAAACGTGGCGGCGGTAATGGTGACCGGCAAACTGCCCGCCTTTGGCCGTCAGGGTCAGGTGATTGACGTAGTCGTTTCTTCTATGGGTAACGCCAAAAGCCTGCGCGGCGGCACGCTGCTGATGACGCCGCTGAAAGGCGTGGATAATCAGGTTTACGCGCTGGCGCAGGGTAACATTCTGGTCGGCGGGGCAGGTGCTTCAGCCGGTGGAAGCAGCGTAACCGTTAACCAGGTTAACGGTGGCCGCATAACCGGCGGCGCGACCATTGAGCGCGAACTGCCGACTAACTTCGGCACGCAAAGCGTTATCAACCTGTTTTTGAATGATGAAGACTTCAGCATGGCGCAGCGGATCAGCGATGCGATTAACGCCCACAGCGGCTACGGTTCCGCTCAGGCGCTGGATGGTCGTACGGTGCAGGTGCAGGTTTCTGCCAACGGCACCTCGCAGGTCCGCCTGCTGGCCGATATTCAGAATATTGATGTCTCGGTACCGATTCAGGATGCGAAAGTGATCATCAACTCGCGTACCGGTACGGTGGTAATGAATCGTGAGGTGATGCTCAGCAGCTGCGCCATTGCTCAGGGCAACCTGTCGGTGACGGTGAATCAGCAGCAGAACGTTAGCCAGCCGAATACGCCTTTTGCCGGCGGTCAGACGGTCACCACCCCACAGACGCAAATTGACCTGCGTCAGAGCGGTGGCGCCCTGCAAAGCGTGAACGCCAGCGCGAACCTGAACAGCGTGGTGCGCGCGCTTAACGCGCTGGGCGCAACGCCTATCGATCTGATGTCTATTCTGCAATCCATGCAGAGTGCCGGCTGCCTGCATGCCAAACTGGAAATCATCTGATGAGCGATTCTCAATCTCTGATGGGGGCGGCGTACGACAGCCGCTCACTCAACAACCTTAAGCGCCAGGCCAGCGGCGACCCGAAGGCGCATGCCCGGGAAGTGGCTAAACAGGTGGAAGGGATGTTCGTACAGATGATGCTGAAAAGCATGCGTGAAGCCCTGCCGCAGGATGGGCTGCTCAGCACGGAGCAGACGCGGCTTTACACCTCGATGTACGATCAGCAGATTGGGCAACAGATCGCCTCAAAGGGGCTGGGTCTGGCTGATATGATGGTTAAGCAGATGGAGCAGGCGCAGCCGCTGGATGAAAAAGCGGGCACCGTGCCGATGATGCTGGATAAAAGCTTTATCAACACGCTGCCGCCGCTGGCGATGGAGCAGATCGTTCGCCGTGCGGTGCCGCGTTTACCTTCGTCCGATACGCCGCTCAGCGGGGACAGCAGCGACTTTATCGCTCAGCTTTCACAGCCGGCGCAGCAGGCCAGCGCCCAGAGTGGGATCCCACATCACCTGATCCTTGCGCAGGCCGCGCTGGAGTCCGGCTGGGGGCAGCGGCAGATCCGCACCGCCGAGGGCAAACCCAGCTATAACGTGTTCGGCATCAAAGCGGGTGCAAACTGGCAGGGCAAGAGCACTGAAATTACCACCACCGAATATGAGAACGGCGAGGCGGTAAAAGTGAAGGCGAAATTCCGCGTCTATGACTCCTATTTCGATGCGCTGAATGACTACGTGAAGCTGATTGCCAATAACCCGCGCTACTCCGCCGTGACCACGGCATCCACCCCTGAACAGGGGGCGCAGGCCCTGCAGGCAGCGGGCTATGCTACCGATCCAAAATATGCACAAAAGCTGGTGGGGATGATCCATCAATTCAAAAGCATGGGTGAAAAAGTGGTTAAAGCCTATACCCAGGATATTGGCGATTTGTTCTGATTAAGTGCTCAAGTTTGTCGCGGTTTAACCGATAACTCTACCAAACCGGATTTGCGTTAAGCGCAGCCGCAGAATCTTCATACCTGCCCGTGCCGTGGCCTGGGTACAAAAGGAACCGAGATGTCTAATTTAATCAATACCGCGATGTCCGGGTTAAGCGCCGCTCAGGCAGCGTTAAACACCACCAGTAATAACATCAGTAACTACAGCGTTGCCGGTTATTCGCGTCAGACGACGATCCTGGCGCAGGCAAACAGCACGCTGAGCGGCGCGAGCTATGTGGGTAACGGCGTCTCCGTTTCCAGCGTTAACCGCGAATATGATGCTTTTATTACTAACCAGCTGCGCAACGCCAGTACGCAGTCCAGCGCGCTGACCACGCAGTACAACCAGCTGTCGAATATCGATAAAATGTTCTCCAGCACCACCAATACATTATCGACCAATATGCAGGACTTCTTCTCCTCGCTGCAGACGCTGGTCAGCAACGCGAGCGATTCGTCCGCGCGTCAGACCGTGCTGGGCAAAGCCGACGGGCTGGTGAATCAGTTCCAGGTAACGGATACCTATCTGCGTAATCTCGACAGCAGCCTGAATACCTCCGTCTCCTCTACCGTAGACCAGGTAAACAGCTACACCAAACAGATAGCCAATATCAACCAGCAGATCACCAAACTCAAGGGCGCGGGTGCGGGCAGCGAGCCGAACGACCTGCTGGACCAGCGCGATCAGCTGGTCAGTTCCCTTAACGATCTGGTGGGAGTGACCGTCAGCCAGCAGGATGGCGGCAGCTACAATATCAGCATGGGCAACGGTATCTCCCTGGTACAGGGTGATACCGCCAGCCAGCTCGCCGCCGTACCCTCAAGCAGCGATCCAAACCGGACCACGATCGCCACCGTTGACGCCATTACCGGCGCGACGACCGAAATTCCTGAGAAGCTGGTAACCACCGGCTCGCTGGGCGGGCTGCTGTCGTTTCGCACCGATCTGGACAATACCCGCAATCAGCTGGGCCAGCTGGCGATGACGCTGGGTGACAGCTTTAACACCCAGCATGAAGCGGGTTATGACGTGAATGGCGATAAGGGCGAGGCCTTCTTCAACCTTGGCAGCCCATCGGTCACGGCCAATACCAAAAATAGCAGCACTGCCTCCGTCAGCGCCGCGTGGACCGATACCAGTAAGGTGCAGGCCTCCAACTATAAGGTAAACTACGACGGATCAAACTGGAACGTAACGCGCCTGTCAGATAATGCCAGCGTAACTGCCACCTCTGCTACCGACAGCAGCGGTAACGCCACGCTGGCCTTTGACGGCCTGAAGCTGACGGTCAGCGGCACGCCAGCGGCGAAAGACAGCTTTCTGGTAAAGCCGGTTTCTGACGTCATTACCAATATGGGCGTGAATATCACCGATGAGTCTAAAGTTGCTGCTGCCGGTGCCGATGATGGAGTGAGTGATAACACCAATGCACAGTCGCTGTTGGATCTGCAAACCAAAAAGGTCATCAACAGCAACAGTACCCTGACCCAGGGCTATGCCAGCATGGTGGCCAATATTGGTAATAAAACCAGTAATCTGGAAACGACCAGTACCACTCAGAGCAACGTGGTGACTCAGCTGACCAATCAGCAGCAGTCGGTTTCCGGCGTTAATCTGGATGAAGAATACGGCAATCTGACCCGCTATCAGCAGTATTACTCGGCTAACGCCCAGGTCCTGCAGACTGCCAGCACCATTTTCAATGCGCTTATCAGCGCCATTAGCTGATAACTGAATTAAGGAATCCGTCATGCGTCTCAGTACTTCCATGATCTACGATCAGCAGATGCGCGGCATCAGCAGTTCGCAGGCGAGCTGGCTGAAGGTCGGTGAACAGCTCTCTTCCGGTAAGCGCGTAGTGACCCCGTCTGATGATCCGGTTGCGGCGGCCCAGGCGGTCGTGCTGGGGCAGGCCCAGTCTCAGAACACGCAGTATAAAACTGCGAGAACCTTTGCGACGAACGGCATCTCGCAGGAAGAGACTACGCTACAGCAGGTGACCAGCGTGATTCAGCAGGCGCAGACCGTTGTCGTTGCGGCGGCTAACGGCACGCTGTCAGATGATGACCGCGCGTCCTATGCGACACAGCTGACCGGGATCCGCGCGCAGCTGCTGAACCTGGCTAACTCTACCGATGGCAATGGCAGCTACATTTTCGCCGGCTACAAGACCAACAGCGCACCATTTACCGCCGATGCCAGCGGCAGCGTCTCCTATACGGGCGGCACCACCGCGATTACGCAAAAAGTGGATGCTAACCGCACCATGGTAACCAGCCATACCGGCAGCCAGGTCTTTATGTCGCTGACCAGCAACGCTAAAGCAGAGCCGGACGGCAGTACCAGCGAAGCGAATATCTTCAACACCCTGGATACGGCAATTGCCTCGCTGAATACGCCGCTCGCCAGCGCCGATGATGCGGCGACGACGGCAGCCAGCGCTGCGATCGACAAAACCAGCCGGGGATTGAGTAACTCGCTAAACAACGTGCTGAAAGTGCGTTCCGAGCTGGGTACGCAGCTTAATGAGCTGGATAACCTGAATTCAAAAGGTGATGACACCGCCACCAATCAGGCCACGGAGATGAGCGGGCTGGTCGACGTGGATTACACCAGCGCTATCTCATCCTACACCATGCAGCAGACAGCCCTGCAGGCCTCTTATAAAGTCTTTACCGACATGTCCAGCATGTCCCTGTTTAAACTGAACGGCTAGTCACTTTATTTTGAACGTGCTTAAACCGGGTACGTTCACTTTCTCCCGCTATTGGGGCTAACCACCTGATAGCGGTTTTTTTTTGTCTGCATTCTCCCTGTTGAGCGATTCAGCATGGCTTAATCTCTGGCCCTGTCAGGAACCGCTTTTCGTTCAGCCCACATCAGCAGAGTCAATCTACTAAGCTGGCCCTCTGTCCGATGACATTCAGTAAACCCCTCTCAGTACTCTCAGCGGTCGGTCTTCCCGGCCGGGTAGCAATGCAGTCGGTCATGCAGTGTGCATATCGCGGGGGGCAAACCGAGAGGGTGAAGATAAAAAAAAGCCCCGGTCAGCTGACCAGGGCTTTTATCAACAGAGCGGATTAATCATGCGGACGCGTTGCCGGCGCGGTGGCCTGATGCGTTGCAGCATGTCCACCTGCCGCACCTTTACCTTCAAAATTATAGGCCGGGCGTATCCAGTCACTCTGGCGTGACGAGTCGGACTCTGGCGTATAATCAGGCGCGGGTGCTTTGGTCATTGGCGCCGCGGCATGGTGCTTCCAGGCGGTAACAGGCACATTCTCAGACACTGCTTCACTGGCCACTGGCTCAGCTGCAGCAGATTCTGCAGCGGGAGCACTGGCCACAGCGGCTGGCTCTGCGGCAGGGGACTGCGCAGCGGCAAATGCCCTGTTACCTGCGTACGCTGGCTGACTTTCGACAGCCTGCGGAGCTGAAGCTGAAACCGACGCCTGACTGAACGGAGCAGATTCACGCTTAGCATCAGGGGTTTCACCCTGCGCAGGCGCCGATTGACTCTGTGCAGCAGCGGTATCAGCCTGCGCTGGTGCTGGCTCACTCTGTGCAGCAACAGCGTCAGCAGGCGCAGCTGTGGCTTCAACCGGTGCCGAAGCAGGCTCATCACGGGCTGGAACCGGTGCATGTGGCTCAGACGTAACTTCCGGCGCAGCGGAACGTTCAGGTACCGCTTTCAGCGTACCGGCGTTCACATCAGCGGCACTCTCGGCAGCCAGCTGGCTGGCAGCATAGGCAATACGCTCTGATGAAGAACGATCGGTGGGCTTTTCTGACGGGCTAACCGATGCTTCTACAGCGGGTTTGGTCTCATCAGCAGCTACGGCCTGTTCAGAGACGCTTTTCGCAGTCTGCTCATCAGCGGCCGAAATAACCGAAGGCTGCTGATTTACCGATGCGTCAATTGCATCCGTTTCGTCGGTGTTAACCAGCGTCACCTGCGGCTTCGCTTCAGGCTGAGGTTCGGCGATATGCACCGGCTCTGCTTCACCCTGGCTCGGGGCTGACTGCGCGGCGCTGTCAGCAACGGCGATAGCATCTGCCGTGTCCCGATCCTGATGGCCATATTCCGGCACAACAGACTGTTCTGGCTCAGCGTGCTCATCCGTAATCTGCGCGACAGGGTAGGAGATCCACACTTTACCTGAAGCCATTTCCGGAGAAGCGGCCGCGAAGGTGAGTGGCATCGGTGACTGATTTGGATAACGCTCGTCACGATAGCGACGGCGGCGCTGCCCGCTGACGCGAAGGTGGCGCGGCGAACGACGTGAGCGACGCGGCATGCTGTCACGTTCGTCTCCCTCATCGGCTTCACCCACTGATTCTACAGCAACCGGCTTTTCTTCGCCGGAAGATGCTGACATGCTCTCTTCGGTGTGGAAAGAGCGCGCAGCAGTCTGTTCTGCAGTTTCAATACGCACTTTCTGGCTCAGCTGGCGCGGTTTTCGGCGCGGCATCACCTCAACGGTGTCGTCGCTGGTTTCCGCGACGTCTTCCACAACCGCTGCTTCTGACAGCTGATCTTCCTGTGGCGTCGGACGCTTATCATCCTGACGACGGCGTGAACGATCGTTACGCTCGCGACGTGGCTGCTGATCGATGGCGGCCTCGTCAGTTAACGAAACTTCTTCACGGGCCTCATCCTGAACGACGTTGCGTTTGTTACGACGGTTATCTTCGCGGCTTTCCGCAGCAGGATCGCGATCGCGCACCATACGCTCGTTGCGGTTGGCGTTACGATCCCCACGGTCATTACTGCGTTCGCCACGGTTGTTATTGCGCTCACCACGGTCATTATTACGTTCGCCACGGTCGTTGTTGCGATCGTTAGTACGCTCACCACGGTCATTATTACGTTCGCCACGGTCGTTGTTGCGATCGTTAGTACGCTCACCACGGTCGTTGTTACGTTCGCCGCGGTCGTTGTTGCGATCGTTAGTACGCTCACCACGGCCGTTGTTACGTTCGCCACGGTCGTTATTACGATCATTACGTTCGCTGCTGTTGCGATCGCCACGCTCACCGTTACGGTCGCGACGATTATTTTGACGGCGATTGTTACGACGCTCACCGCGCGGGGCGGCTGGCGCGGCGGCTGGCGCTTTCTCTTCCACGACTTCTGGCTGAGGTTGTGCCACCGGCGGCTTCTTTTCGCCTGCAAACATCTTCTTCAGACCACGTACGAAGCGGCCCAGCAGGTTACCTTCGGACGCAGCAGCAGGCGCTTTTGGCGCTGCTGGCGCTTCTGAGGTAGCGGCTGCGGGCGCCTCTGCGGCTTTTTCCTGCGGCATAGGTGGAGCATCAGGCATAACAAAGGCAGCCAGAGCAGGTTGCTCCGGGCGTTTGCGCTCAGCGTGATCTTCTTCCGACGGCAGCGCCATCTCGGCTTCATGCAGCTTAGGCAGGTGGTAGCTGAGGGTCTGCGTCTCTTCGCCGGTGCGTACGCGCAGGACGGAGTAGTGCGGCGTCTCCATCTGATCGTTTGGCACAATGATGGCACGAACGCCACCCTGGCGCTTTTCAATCGCGCTTACCGCTTCACGCTTTTCGTTAAGCAGATAAGAGGCGATTTGCACCGGTACGATCGCGTGCACTTCTTTGGTATTTTCTTTCAGCGCTTCTTCTTCGATCAGTCGGAGAATGGAGAGCGACAGGGATTCGTTATCACGAATGGTTCCGGTACCGCTACAGCGCGGGCAGACGTGGTGGCTTGACTCACCCAGCGATGGGCTGAGGCGCTGGCGTGACATTTCCAGCAGGCCGAAGCGTGAAATATGGCTGATCTGAATGCGGGCGCGATCCTGGCGCACGGCGTCACGCAGACGGTTTTCAACCGCGCGCTGATGGCGAACCGGCGTCATATCTATGAAGTCGATAACAATCAGCCCACCTAAATCGCGCAGGCGCAGCTGGCGGGCAATCTCGTCGGACGCTTCCAGGTTGGTATTGAACGCCGTTTCTTCAATATCGCCGCCGCGGGTAGCGCGTGCGGAGTTGATATCAATGGCCGTTAGCGCTTCGGTCGTATCAATCACGATTGAGCCACCGGAAGGCAGGCGAACTTCACGCTGGAAAGCGGATTCGATCTGCGATTCAATCTGGTAGTGGCTGAACAGCGGGATTTCACCGGTATAGAGCTTAATTTTGCTGCTGAAGTCCGGACGGCCGAGCGCAGCGATATGCTGACGGGCCAGCTCCAGTACCTTCGGATTATCAATCAGGATTTCGCCGATATCCTGACGCAGATAGTCACGGAAAGCGCGAACGATAACATTGCTTTCCTGATGGATCAGGAACGGGGCAGGGCGGTTTTCAGCGGCTTTTTTGATCGCTTCCCAGTGCTTCATGCGGAAGCTAAGATCCCACTGCAATGCTTCGGCTGATTTGCCCACACCGGCGGTGCGGACAATCAGACCCATCCCTTCCGGCAGTTCAAGTGCGGAAAGCGCTTCTTTCAGTTCAGTGCGGTCATCTCCTTCAATACGGCGTGAGATGCCACCGGCGCGCGGGTTATTTGGCATCAGCACCAGGTAGCTACCGGCCAGGCTGATAAAGGTGGTCAGGGCTGCGCCTTTGTTTCCGCGCTCTTCTTTATCGATCTGAACAATAACTTCCTGGCCCTCTCGCAGGACTTCCTTGATATTAGGACGACCGTGGGAGGCGTAGTTACCGGGAAAGTATTCGCGGGAAATTTCTTTGAGGGGGAGAAAGCCATGTCGCTCAGCGCCGTAGTCGACGAAGGCGGCTTCAAGACTGGGTTCAATGCGGGTAATTTTGCCTTTATAAATATTCGCTTTCTTTTGTTCGTGCCCCGGGCTTTCAATATCCAGGTCGTACAAGCGCTGACCATCCACAAGGGCGACACGCAACTCCTCTTGCTGAGATGCGTTAATTAACATTCTTTTCATCGTAACTTACTCATTATTCTTACATTAGTGACAAAGCTACGGGCAATAGTAACGCTGGACGCGATCGACCGATGACCCCGAGACTTATCGCAGCGCCGCCAACCTCACGGGTGTCGGCGTCTCCAGGGGTGCTAAATCTCGGCAGCCTGTTTTTCATTTGGAAAAACAGCGCTTTTAAAAGGAGGAACTGCCAGCATAAACCGAGTGAACCAGTCCCGTCTTGTCGTCCAGGCTGCAACCCGCAGCCCGCTAAATGCCTGATTACCCAAAACGTCTTACGCCATTGCTGCGTGTAAGGGCTATCCGGCAAAACTTATTATTACGCTATATCCTTCCTATCGGATAAGGCCCGGAGCGGGTCGCATTAACTCACCCGACTTGCTTACCCTGTAAGCTTATCGCGCTGTTCGCACTCACCGTCCTTAAGACGTTCCCGATAATTTGGTTATATTTACTTGTTTCACAAGATTTAGCGAGGAAACGATTCTCATTATTCCATCGCCAACCCTGTGTTAGCAAGGTGACTTTTCCTGCATCAGGCAGTTTATTGTCCATTTAAACGCGATTTGCCTCACACGAAAACAAATTGCCTAAAAACTGGACGAAAAATTCCCTTACATAAAGAGTCACTGTCAGTTAAGCACATAAAAAGAAGTGGCGCTATGCTGGCGCGGTAATTAGAATCGCCGACCATGAAAACCAATACTCCAGCAGTACGTATCGTGACCATCACCGTCGATGAGGCAGAACAGCGCATTGATAATTTCTTACGCACTCAGCTTAAGGGTGTGCCGAAAAGCATGATTTATCGCATCCTGCGCAAAGGCGAAGTGCGGGTGAACAAAGGTCGAATTAAACCGGAATATAAGCTGCAGGCGGGGGATGAGGTTCGCATTCCTCCCGTGCGGGTTGCCGAACGTGAAGATGCGGCTATTTCGCCGAAGCTGGATAAGGTTGCCGCTCTCGCCAGCGCTATCCTCTATGAGGATGATTATCTGCTGGTCATCAACAAGCCCTCAGGCACGGCGGTACACGGCGGCAGCGGCCTGAGCTTTGGCGTGATTGAGGGTCTGCGCGCGCTGCGGCCTGAGGCGCGGTTTCTCGAGCTGGTACATCGCCTGGACCGCGATACCTCCGGTCTGCTTCTGGTCGCAAAAAAACGCTCCGCCCTGCGCGCGCTGCATGAACAGCTGCGTGAGAAAAGCATGCAGAAGGATTATCTGGCGCTGGTGCGCGGCCAGTGGCCTTCGCATATTAAATCTGTTCAGGCGCCACTCCTTAAAAATATTCTGCAAAGCGGCGAGCGGATTGTTCGGGTCAACAGCGAAGGTAAACCCTCAGAAACCCGATTTAAGGTTGAAGAGCGTTTCGCCAGCGCCACACTGGTGAAAGCCAGCCCGGTAACCGGCCGTACCCACCAGATCCGCGTGCATACGCTGCATTCCGGGCATCCGATTGCCTGTGACGACCGCTATGGCGAACGCGACTTTGATCAGCAGTTAGCCTCAACCGGGCTGAAGAGACTGTTTCTGCATGCGGCCGCGCTTAAGTTTACCCATCCTGATACGGGTGAGGTTATGCGGGTCGAGGCGCCGCTGGATGGCGAACTGAAACGCTGTCTTGAGGTGCTGCGCAAAACGTCTCCCGCGAGATAATCCTCATTATAGGGGCGGGAGAGGCTCGCCCTTAAGATCACTCCGCCTCAGGGGAGGGGCGCTCTGATGCGCTCGTGACGAGCCTTAAAGCGGCCTCTCCCGGTTAACAGCGCGCAGTAAGCAGGTCAGCCGAACGGCGTCACTGCTACTAACCAAGGGGGTCTGTGCCTGCCTGACGCAGCATGTCGCATAGCGCAATCAGCGGTAATCCTACCAGCGCATTAGGATCTCGCCCCGACAGCCGATCGAATAGCGTAATCCCCAACCCTTCACATTTAAAACTGCCCGCGCAATTTAGCGGCTGCTCTCTGTCAATATAATTTCTAATTTCGCGGTCGGTTAACTCCCTGAAATCAACGCTGAAGGGTTCACAAATAACCTGTAAGCGATTATTCCGGCTCTCTAACAGCGCCAGTCCGGTATAAAAGACCACGCTATGACCGCTGGCGCGCCGCAATTGCTGACGCGCGTTTTCCGGCGTATAGGGTTTACCGGTTATTTTTCCGTCAATAACGCAGACCTGATCGGATCCAATAATCAGATGGTCAGAATAGCGCCCAGCCAGCGCCCGGGCTTTTGCTTCGGCCAGACGCATTACCAGTGCAGTAGCGGATTCACCGGGCTGCGGCGTTTCATCCACCTCAGGTGCCGCGGTTATAAACGGCAATGTCAGCTTCGCTAACAGCGCCTGGCGGAAAGGGGAGGTTGAAGCTAAAACCAGTTGAGTCATATTTTTTTCCGGAATAGATAGCGGATCTGAGCGGGGCATTTTAAACTGTGCGCCGCACTGGATGCGAATTATGGGTGAAAGATGCCGTTAAGCGGCCTTTTTCTTTGACTCTATCTCGTTACAAAGTTAATATGCGCGCCCTATGCAAAAGGTAAAATTACCCCTGACTCTCGATCCGGTTCGTACCGCTCAAAAGCGCCTGGACTACCAGGGCGTTTACACCCCTGAACAGGTGGAGCGTATTACCGAATCGGTAGTGAGCGTGGACAGTGATGTTGATTGTAAGATGTCGTTCGCGATTGATAACCAGCGTTTAGCGGTACTTAACGGTACTGCTGCGGTCTCCGTTACGCTGTGTTGCCAACGCTGCGGTCAAACTTTTCCGCAACATGTCCACGTGACGTACTGCTTTAGCCCTGTCGTTACTGACGAGCAGGCTGAAGCACTGCCGGAAGCGTACGAGCCGATCGAGGTCAACGAGTTTGGCGAAATCGATCTGCTGGCGGTGGTTGAAGATGAAATTATCCTCGCCCTGCCTGTCGTTCCGGTGCATGATTCTGAACACTGTGAAGTGTCCGAGGCGGACATGGTCTTTGGTAAGTTGCCTCCTGAGGCAGAAAAACCAAACCCATTTGCCGTATTAGCCAGTTTAAAGCGTAAGTAATTAGGAGTAAGGTCCATGGCCGTACAACAGAATAAACCAACCCGTTCCAAGCGTGGCATGCGTCGTTCACACGATGCTCTGACTACAGCAACTCTTTCCGTAGATAAAGTTTCTGGCGAAACACATCTGCGTCACCACATCACTGCGGATGGTTACTACCGCGGTCGCAAGGTCATCGCTAAGTAATTCCTGCGGAACAGCGCGGCGATACTTTGACACGTCTGACCCTGGCACTTGATGCCATGGGCGGGGACTTCGGTCCCTGCGTGACAGTGCCTGCTGCAATGCAGGCACTGGCCTCCGCTCTGCATTTGCATCTTCTTCTGGTCGGCGATCCCGACAAAATCATGCCATTACTTGCAAAAGCTGATTCAGCCGCACTCGCGCGCCTGCAGATTATCCCTGCCGAGTCGGTTATTGCCAGTGATGCCAAACCCTCCTGGGCTATCCGACATAGTCGTGGCTCCTCCATGCGCGTGGCGCTGGAACTGGTCAAAGAGGGACGGGCAGCGGCGTGCGTCAGTGCCGGCAATACCGGTGCGCTGATGGGGCTGTCAAAACTGCTATTAAAACCGTTGGAAGGCATTGAGCGTCCGGCGCTAATGACCGTTCTGCCTCATCAGATGCAGGGTAAAACGGTGGTGCTGGACCTGGGCGCGAATGTGGAATCGGACAGCGCGATGCTGGTGCAGTTTGCCATTATGGGCGCGGTGGTGGCAGAAGAGTTACTGGCCATTGCTCAGCCACGCGTTGCACTGCTCAATATCGGCCAGGAAGAGAATAAAGGTATCGCCAGCATCCGCGAGGCGGCCGATATTCTGCGTGAATCGGACGATATTAACTATATTGGTTACCTTGAAGGTAACGATCTGCTTACCGGTAAAACGGATGTGCTTGTCTGCGATGGATTCGTGGGCAATATCACGCTAAAGACCATGGAAGGCGTGGTAAGAATGTTTCTTTCGCTGTTGAAATCACAGGGCGAAGGTAAAAAGAGGGTATGGTGGTTGTCGCTGCTGGGGCATTTTTTGAAGAAACGCCTCGCCAGGCGCTTCGGCCATCTCAATCCCGACCAGTACAATGGCGCCTGTCTGTTAGGATTGCGCGGCACGGTGATAAAAAGCCATGGCGCAGCCAATCAAAGCGCGTTCGCTGCGGCGATCGAACAGGCAGAGCAGGCGGTGCGGCGGCAAGTTCCGGAGCGGATTGCTGCCCGCCTTCAGGCTGTATTACCTAAGAGTGACTGAGCGGAAATGTATACGAAGATTATCGGTACGGGCAGCTATTTGCCCGAACAGGTGCGGACTAACGCCGATCTGGAAAAAATGGTGGATACGTCGGACGAGTGGATTGTCACCCGAACCGGTATCCGTGAGCGTCGTATTGCCGCGCCAGACGAAAATGTCGCAACCATGGGTTTCCATGCCGCCCGGCGCGCGCTGGAAATGGCCGGTATTGATAAAAACGATATCGGGCTGATCGTGGTCGCCACCACCTCCTCCAGCCATGCGTTCCCCAGCTCGGCATGTATGATCCAGCAGATGCTGGGAATTGATGATGCTGCCGCATTTGATCTGGCGGCTGCCTGCGCAGGCTTTACCTACGGTCTTAGCGTGGCCGATCAGTACATCAAAAACGGTGCAGTGAAGAACGCACTGGTGATTGGCGCTGACGTGCTGGCGCGCATGCTCGATCCTGAAGATCGTGGCACCATCATTCTGTTCGGCGACGGTGCCGGTGCTGTAGTACTGGGCGCCAGCGAAGAGCCGGGCATCATCTCTACCCATCTTCATGCCGATGGCCGCTACGGCCAGCTGTTAACGCTGAGCAACCAGGATCGTGAGCATCAGGAACAGCCTTCCTACGTTACGATGGCGGGTAACGAAGTGTTCAAGGTGGCGGTTACCGAACTGGCGCATATTGTTGAAGAGACGCTCCAGGCCAACAATCTGGAACGGGAAGCCATTGACTGGCTGGTCCCCCATCAGGCAAATCTGCGTATTATCAATGCCACTGCCCGCAAGCTGGGCATGGGGATGGAAAAAGTGGTGGTGACGCTGGATCGTCACGGTAACACCTCTGCGGCCTCGGTCCCGACGGCGCTCGACGAAGCGGTGCGCGATGGTCGTATTCAGCGCGGCCAGCTGATCCTGCTGGAAGCCTTCGGCGGTGGATTCACCTGGGGCTCGGCGCTGGTTCGTTTTTGATTAACAGGAAATAACAATGACGCAATTTGCAATGGTTTTCCCCGGTCAGGGCTCACAGACCCCTGGCATGCTGGCTGAACTGGCGGCGGAAAATCCAATAGTTGAAAAAACTTTTGGCGAAGCTTCTGCGGCGCTGGGCTATGACCTGTGGGCGCTGGTGCAGAATGGGCCTGCTGAAGAACTGAACAAAACCTGGCAAACGCAGCCCGCGCTGCTGGCTGCATCTGTTGCTATTTTCCGCGTTTGGCAGGAAAAAGGCGGCAAGATGCCAGCAATGCTGGCGGGACACAGCCTGGGCGAGTATAGTGCGCTGGTTTGTGCGGGTGTGCTTGAGTTTACTGATGCTATCAGCCTGGTAGAACTGCGTGGAAAACTGATGCAGGAAGCGGTGCCGGAAGGCACGGGTGCCATGCAGGCCATTATTGGTCTGGACGATGCGTCCATCGCTAAAGCCTGCGAAGATTCTGCTCAGGGCCAGGTTGTTTCACCGGTTAATTACAACTCGCCAGGTCAGGTTGTGATCGCCGGGAATAAAGAAGCCGTTGAGCGTGCGGGTATCGCCTGCAAGGCCGCAGGCGCTAAACGCGCGCTGCCGCTGCCGGTCAGCGTACCTTCCCACTGTGCGCTAATGAAGCCCGCAGCGGACAAGCTGGCGACGGCGCTGGAAAAATTGACCTTCAACGCCCCGGTTATACCGGTCGTGAATAACGTTGATGTCAAATGCGAAACCTCGGCTGAGGCTATCCGCAGTGCGCTGGTTCGTCAGCTGTACAGCCCGGTTCGCTGGACCGGCTGTGTGGAATTTATAGCATCTCAGGGCGTGACGTCGCTGCTGGAAGTTGGACCGGGTAAGGTACTGACCGGCCTGACCAAGCGTATCGTTGATACCCTGACGGCGGCCCCGGTAAACGATCCGGTCAGCCTGTCCGCTGCGCTTTAACAGTTATACGAGGAAGATGATGAGCTTTGAAGGAAAAATTGCGCTGGTAACGGGCGCAAGTCGCGGAATTGGGCGCGCTATTGCTGAAACGCTGGCCGCACGGGGTGCAAAAGTGATCGGCACCGCCACCAGCCAGAGCGGCGCAGACGCAATCAGTGCTTATCTCGGCAGCAAGGGTAAAGGCCTGCAGCTGAACGTGACTGATACGGCTTCTATTGAGCAGGTGCTTGAAAATATTCGCGCCGAGTTTGGTGAAGTGGACATTTTAGTCAATAATGCAGGCATCACGCGCGACAATCTTCTGATGCGGATGAAGGATGATGAGTGGCAGGATATCGTGGAAACGAATCTGACTTCCGTTTTCCGCCTGTCAAAAGCGGTAATGCGCGCTATGATGAAGAAGCGCGCAGGCCGAATTATTACCATCGGTTCCGTTGTCGGAACGATGGGTAATGCGGGTCAGGCAAACTATGCAGCAGCAAAAGCAGGTTTGATTGGCTTTAGCAAATCACTGGCGCGTGAAATCGCGTCACGTGGTATTACCGTTAACGTTGTGGCTCCTGGTTTCATTGAAACCGACATGACGCGTACGTTGACCGAAGATCAGCGTACGGGCATTCTGGCGGAAGTGCCTGCGGGGCGCCTTGGCGACCCACAGGAAATCGCCAATGCCGTTGCATTTTTAGCCTCCGACGAGGCGGCGTACATCACTGGTGAAACGCTTCACGTCAACGGCGGAATGTATATGGTCTGATAATCACGAAATTATTTGCGTTATTTGCGGCGAATCCCGCAAAATAACGTAAAATCGTGGTTAGACCAGCCGGGATTTAGTTGCATCTTTTTCAACATTTTATACACTACGAAAACCATCGCGAAAGCGAGTTTTGATAGGAAATTTAATAGTATGAGCACTATCGAAGAACGCGTTAAGAAAATCATTGGCGAACAGCTTGGCGTTAAGCAGGAAGAAGTTGTAAATACTGCCTCTTTTGTAGAAGATCTGG
Organism: Erwinia sp. PPS120; assembly: GCF_047918655.1. Taxonomy (GTDB): domain Bacteria; phylum Pseudomonadota; class Gammaproteobacteria; order Enterobacterales; family Enterobacteriaceae; genus Erwinia; species Erwinia tasmaniensis_A. The sequence continues at coordinate 59,452 of NZ_JBLREF010000004.1, forward strand.
GCGCTGATTCTCTTGATACCGTTGAGCTGGTTATGGCTCTGGAAGAAGAGTTTGATACCGAGATCCCGGATGAAGAAGCTGAGAAAATCACAACTGTTCAGGCTGCTATTGATTACATCAATGGTCACCAGGCTTAAGTGAGCATCTCCAGGCGGTCACTCGACCGCCTGAGTTTTATCTGAACGTCCCACATAGTGTCATTTTTTCCCTCCCTGGAGGACGAACGTGTCTAAGCGTCGTGTAGTTGTGACTGGTCTTGGCATGTTGTCTCCTGTCGGCAATACCGTAGAGTCTACCTGGAATGCTCTTGTTGCCGGTCAGAGTGGCATCAGCCCGATCGACCATTTTGATACTAGTGCCTACGCAACGCGTTTTGCTGGCTTAGTAAAGGATTTTAACTGTGAAGAGTTTATCTCGCGTAAGGACCAGCGCAAGATGGACGCCTTTATTCAATATGGAGTTGTCGCTGGCATTCAGGCCATGCAGGATTCTGGCCTGGTCATCACCGATGAAAACGCCGACCGTATTGGTGCCGCTATCGGCTCCGGTATTGGTGGTCTGGGTCTGATCGAAGAGAACCACACGTCTCTGGTCAACGGCGGTCCGCGTAAGATTAGCCCTTTCTTTGTCCCTTCTACGATTGTAAACATGATAGCCGGTCATCTGACTATTATGTATGGCATGAAAGGCCCCAGCATTGCGATTTCTACCGCCTGTACGACCGGTGTGCATAACATCGGGCAGGCAGCGCGTATCATTGCTTACAACGATGCCGATGTCATGCTGGCTGGCGGCGCAGAGAAGGGCAGCACCCCACTGGGGATTGGCGGCTTTGGCGCTGCCCGTGCGCTATCTACCCGTAATGAGGATCCTCAGGCGGCCAGCCGTCCGTGGGACAAAGATCGCGACGGCTTCGTGCTGGGCGATGGTGCGGGTATCGTGATGCTGGAAGAGTATGAGCATGCGAAAAAACGCGGCGCGAAAATTTATGCTGAGCTGGTGGGTTTTGGCATGAGTAGCGATGCTTATCATATGACTTCTCCACCTGAAAACGGTGCGGGCGCAGCACTGGCAATGGTCAATGCACTGAAAGACGCGCAGCTGACGCCAGAACAGATTGGCTATATCAATGCGCATGGCACGTCGACGCCGGCCGGTGATAAAGCAGAAACGCAGGCGGTTAAGAGCGTATTTGGCGCAGCAGCATCTACCGTGATGGTCAGCTCAACGAAATCGATGACCGGACATCTGTTAGGGGCAGCCGGTGCGGTTGAGTCAATCTACTCAATACTGGCGCTACGCGATCAGGTTATTCCACCCACCATTAACCTGGATAACCCGGATGAAGGCTGTGACCTTGACTTTGTGCCGCATATCGCACGTCAGGTGAGCGGACTGGAATACGCATTGTGCAACTCCTTCGGCTTTGGCGGAACGAACGGTTCGCTGATCTTCCGCCGGATCTAATCCCGCAATGTGGTACCTGAAGCCCCGCCCCAGCGGGGCTTTTTCATTTCTGACTGCCAGCGCATGCGAATTTTTTTATCTTTATACAATTTAGTCCTGGCGATTGGGTGAATCCAATCAGGCTTACAGGTAATCTTTACCGCTAAGTTATCGTCACAGGGGGGATGAATGGTCTGGATAAACGGCGAATCGCAAAACAGTCTTGCAGCAGCAGATCGAGCCGTGCATTTCGGCGATGGATGTTTTACGACGGCGCGTATCGTAGAGGGGCAGATCCTTGCGCTGGATGCCCATTTGCAGCGGCTCGCTGCAGGCTGTGAACGTCTGCGTATCGCGGCAGTTGACTGGGGGGCACTGCGCGCTGAAATGACCTACGCGGCATCGCAACGCAGCGAGGGCGTGCTGAAAACCATAATTTCACGCGGCTCAGGTGGGCGCGGCTACAGTGCTGCGGGCTGTGACAGCCCGACGCGGATCCTCTATCTGTCACCCTATCCTCAGCATTACGCCCGGCTGCGTGAAACAGGTGCCAGGCTGACGCTAAGTTCAGTACGTCTGGGACAAAATCCCCTGTTGGCTGGAATTAAACATCTGAATCGCCTGGAGCAGGTACTCATCCGTACAGAGCTTGAGCAGACCGAAGCCGACGAAGCCCTGGTGCTTGACACCGAAGGGCTGCTGGTGGAATGCTGTGCGGCAAATTTATTCTGGCGCAGGGGAGAGCAGGTTTACACGCCCGATCTGCGCGCGTCTGGCGTAGAGGGTATTCAACGTCAGTGGGTTATCCGTCAGCTAAAAGAGCAGGGGATTGCGCTGCATGAGGTCAGAATGCCGCCCGATACGCTTGCCGATGCGGATGAGGTGTTTATCACTAATGCGCTGATGCCCGTGGTGCCGGTCCGTCAGATCGACAGGTGGCACTACGCTTCCCGCCAGCTGTTCAATTTGATTACTGGCAGAAACGTTTAACATGGATATTTCATGACACCTACGCGAAAAATTATTACCGCACTGGCGCTGGCCGCTGTGGCTGCTGTGGCCGTTGGTTACTGGCAGGTACGTCACTACGCGGATTCCACGCTGCCTGTTCACAATGAAACGATATTCACCCTCCCGGCAGGCTCGGGCAGAGTGGTGCTGGAAGCCGAACTGAATAAACAGCACGTGATGGCCAGTACCTGGCGGTTTGGCTGGTTACTGAAGCTGGAGCCGGAGCTGGCAAAATTTAAGGCAGGTACCTATCGCTTCACGCCGGGGATGACCGTCCGCCAGATGCTGGCGCTGCTGGCCAGCGGCAAAGAAGCCCAGTTCCCGATACGTTTTGTTGAGGGGACGCGGATGCAGGAGTGGCTGGCCGCGCTACGTGCTGCGCCCTATATTAAGCATACGCTGGCCACTGACAGTCTGGCGGCGGTCGCCGCTGCCCTGGATCTTAAGGAGCAGGATGTTGAAGGCTGGTTCTATCCTGATACCTACTCTTATACCGCTAACACCACCGATGTTGCGCTGCTAAAGCGCGCCCATGAGCGGATGGATCGTCTGGTTGACCAACTGTGGCAGGATAAAGCAGACGGCCTGCCCTATAAGGATAAGAACGATCTGGTGACCATGGCCTCTATTGTTGAAAAAGAGACGGCGATAGGGCCGGAGCGCAGCCAGGTGGCATCGGTATTTATTAACCGTCTTCGGCTGGGAATGCGTCTGCAAACTGACCCGACGGTGATTTATGGTATGGGGGATCGCTATAAAGGCAGCCTGACGCGTAAAGATCTCGAAACGCCCAGCGACTGGAACACCTATATTATCCCCGGCATGCCGCCAGGGCCGATTGCGATGCCGGGCAAGCCCTCGCTGGAAGCGGCGGCGCATCCGCTGAAAACAGACTTCCTCTATTTTGTGGCGGATGGTAAAGGAGGGCATACCTTTACCACTAATCTCGCCAGTCATAATCGGGCGGTTCAGGCATGGCGTCTGGCCGTTAAGGAACAAAAATGAGCGGTAAGTTTATCGTTATTGAAGGGCTGGAGGGTGCAGGGAAAACCACCGCCCGGGATGTAGTGGTGGCCGGGCTAAGGCAGCAGGGCATCGCTGAGATTGTTTTTACCCGCGAACCGGGCGGAACGCCGCTGGCTGAAAAACTGCGCGATTTAATAAAGCTTGGCGTCGAAAATGAACGGATCACAGACCGGGCAGAGTTATTAATGCTCTATGCCGCCAGGGTTCAGCTGGTGGAGAATGTTATTAAACCCGCCCTTGCCCGTGGCGCATGGGTGGTGGGCGACCGGCACGATCTCTCCTCGCAGGCCTATCAGGGCGGCGGGCGCGGCATGGACAGCCAACTGATGGCGCAGTTGAAGAGCAGCGTGCTCGGTGATTTTGCCCCCGATTTGACGCTTTATCTGGACGTCACGCCTGAAATTGGCCTGCAACGCGCCCGGGCCAGGGGCGAGCTGGACCGTATTGAGCAGGAGTCACTCAACTTCTTTAGCCGCGTGCGAGAACGCTACCAGGCGCTGGCGGCCAGGGATGGGCGCATTACCACTATTGATGCCACGCAGCCGCTGGAGCAGGTTACCCAGGCCATACGCGCAGCGGTCGCGGGCTGGCTTAAGGCGCAGTTTTGATCTGGTATCCATGGCTGAATCAACCCTACCGGCAGCTGGTGAGTCAGCACCAGGCGGGCAGGGGGCATCACGCCCTGCTATTGCAGTCGCTTCCCGGTATGGGCGATGCCTCGCTGGTGTGGGGACTGAGCCGCTGGCTGATGTGCCAGCGGCGTGATGGGTTCAAAAGCTGTGGCGCCTGTCATGCCTGCCAGCTTATGCTGGCGCATACGCATCCCGACTGGTATCAGCTTACGCCTGAGAAAGGCAAGCAGTCGCTGGGTATTGATGCCATTCGTAGCGTGACGGAAAAACTTTATCATCATGCCCAGCAGGGAGGCGCGAAGGTGGTGTGGCTGCCCGATGCCTCGCAGCTGACCGAAGCGGCGGCGAATGCACTGTTAAAAACGCTGGAAGAGCCGCCCAAAAATACCTGGTTTCTGTTAAGCAGCCACCAGCCTGCGGATCTGCTGGCCACGCTGCGCAGCCGCTGCCAGAACTTCCATCTGGCCCCGCCGCCGGAGGAGCCCAGCCTGAGCTGGCTGCAAAAACAGGTTGCGGCGCCTCAGGAGGCCTGTATCACCGCCCTGCGCCTGAGCGGAGGTGCGCCGGGCGCGGCCCTGGCGCTGCTGGAGGAAAAGTGCTGGACAGCGCGTGAGGCGTTATGTCACGCACTGCCGGAGGCATTGCAGTCCGACGTGTTGCGGCTGCTGCCGGTGCTCAACCATGATGATGCGGCCAGGCGAATTGGCTGGCTGTGTGCGCTGCTGCTGGATGCCCTGAAGTGGCAGCAGGGCGGTGGGGCTTTTATTACCAATGCAGACCGCCAGCCGCTGGTTGCCGGTATGGCGTCACAGCTTCCCGGCAGCGCGCTGGATCTCAGCCTGCGGGAATGGATTATCTGTCGCGATCGGTTGCTGCATGTTTCAGCCGTTAATCGTGAACTGTTATTAACCGATCGGCTGTTGGGCTGGGAGCAGATGCTGCACACCCCTACGGTCGGGTAAACGACCCCAGAGAGTATGTATGTTTTTAGTTGATTCGCACTGCCACCTTGATGGCCTGGATTATGAAAAACTTCATCAGGATGTCTCCGATGTGCTGGCTAAGGCCGCCGCCCGTGACGTGAAGTTTATGCTGGCCGTTGCCACCACGCTGCCCGGCTATACGTCTATGAGGCAGCTGATTGGCAACCGCCCAAATGTGGCATTCTCCTGCGGGGTACACCCGCTTAACCAGGATGAAGCATGGGATTTTGCCGATCTTCGCAGGCTGGCCGCCGATCCTCGCGTGGTGGCGATGGGAGAAACCGGGCTGGACTACCACTACCAGCAGGAGACTAAGGCGCAGCAGCAGGCCTCTTTCCGCGAGCACATCCGCATTGGCCGCGATCTGAATAAGCCCGTGATCGTCCATACGCGCGCCGCGCGCGAGGATACCCTTTCCATCCTGAAAGAGGAGCAGGCAGAGACCTGCGGCGGCGTCCTGCACTGCTTTACAGAGGATCGTGAAACGGCAGAGAAGCTGCTGGATATGGGCTTTTATATCTCTTTCTCCGGCATTGTCACCTTCCGCAACGCTGAATCGATCCGTGAGGCGGCGCGCTATGTGCCTCTTGACAGAATGCTGGTAGAGACGGATTCACCCTACCTGGCACCGGTTCCCTACCGTGGGAAGGAAAACCAGCCGGCCTGGACGCGCGATGTGGCAGAATATATGGCCGTGCTAAAAGGAGTAAGCATTGAGGAAATGGCTGAAGCGACCACGCAAAATTTCTCCACGCTGTTCCACGTCCCGCTGGCCGAACTGACCGACAGCTAAATAATTTTACTGCTCGTAATAATTCCCGGCTAATCGTAAAGTGCATCGCCCCTGCCGGGCGGTGCTGTTTTTTATGGGCAAAAATTGGCGCTTATCAGGAAAATGCGCTACGTATGCAGCGAATGTTAGATGAAACGTGACAATCATCAAACAAATCATGACCGATTTATTTTACAGTTCGTAATAAATATTGAGAGCGTAACAACGCTCCAGCGACGATGGGACCTCCCCCCATGGTCACGCGCACCGCGCGGATAAAAGCACTCATACTCAGGAGTTTGACACTATGTTTAAAAATGCATTTGCAAACCTGCAAAAGGTCGGTAAATCGCTGATGCTGCCGGTATCGGTACTGCCGATTGCCGGTATCCTGCTGGGCGTCGGTTCGGCCAACTTCAGCTGGCTCCCTGCCGTGGTTTCTCACGTCATGGCTGATGCCGGTGGTTCCGTGTTTGCCAATATGCCGCTGATTTTTGCCATCGGCGTGGCGCTGGGCTTTACCAACAATGACGGCGTTTCGGCGCTGGCAGCGGTAGTCGCCTACGGAATTATGGTCAAAACCATGGCTGTGGTTGCGCCGCTGGTGCTGCATATTTCAGCCGCAGAAATCGATGCCAAACATCTGGCCGATACTGGTGTACTGGGGGGGATCATCGCCGGTTCCATCGCCGCCTATATGTTTAACCGCTTTTATCGCATTAAGCTGCCTGAGTATCTGGGCTTTTTTGCCGGTAAGCGCTTTGTCCCGATCATTTCCGGGCTGGCGGCTATTTTCCTGGGCGTCGTGCTCTCATTTATCTGGCCACCGGTGGGTACCGCCATTCAGGAATTCTCGCAGTGGGCCGCCTATCAGAATCCGGTCGTGGCGTTCGGAATTTACGGTCTGATTGAGCGCGCACTGGTGCCATTCGGTCTGCACCATATCTGGAACGTTCCTTTCCAGATGCAGATCGGCGAATTTACTAACGCGGCCGGACAGGTGTTTCACGGCGACATTCCACGCTATATGGCGGGCGATCCAACCGCCGGTAAACTGTCAGGCGGCTTCCTGTTTAAAATGTACGGCCTGCCAGCCGCCGCGATTGCTATCTGGCACTCCGCGAAGCCCGAAAACCGCGCGAAAGTGGGCGGCATTATGATCTCCGCCGCGCTGACGGCTTTCCTGACCGGGATCACCGAGCCGATTGAATTCTCATTTATGTTCGTAGCGCCGATCCTTTATGTGATCCACGCCATTCTTGCCGGACTGGCTTTCCCGATCTGTATCCTGTTGGGAATGCGCGATGGCACCAGCTTCTCTCACGGGCTGATTGACTTTGTGGTGCTCAGCGGTAACAGCAGCAAGATCTGGCTGTTCCCGATTGTTGGCGTCATTTACGGTCTGGTTTACTACACTATCTTTCGGGTGGTGATTGCTAAGTTCAATCTGAAAACCCCGGGCCGTGAAGACGCAACCCGCGATCGGGCGACCGGTAACGCCAGCGAGATGGCGGCTAATCTGGTGGCGGCCTTTGGCGGCAAGGAAAATATCACTAATCTGGATGCCTGCATCACCCGTCTGCGCGTCAGTGTGGCCGACGTGTCTAAGGTCGATCAGACCGGCCTGAGAACGCTGGGGGCCGCAGGCGTGGTCGTAGCGGGTTCGGGCGTTCAGGCTATTTTTGGTACTAAATCCGATAACCTGAAAACCGATATGGACGACTACATGCGTAAGCTGTAGCAGTCAGTCGGTATCAACGAGGGCGCGAAAGCGCCCTTTTTTTATCCCGGCGAGGCAGAAATGCTGCAAAGGCGCGCATTCAGGGAAAGAAAAGTGACGGTAAGGTTGAATGAAATCGAATTTCTCGCTCATACTGCGATAAATCAATCTGCCGCTCAAGGATATGCACTATGGCCGAAGAAACCCTGTTCAGTAAAATCATTCGCCGCGAAATCCCGGCTGACATCCTTTACCAGGATGAGCTGGTTACCGCGTTCCGGGATATCTCTCCCCAGGCGCCCACCCATATTCTGGTGGTGCCAAATATCCTGATCCCTACCGTGAATGATGCGGTCGCAGGCCACGAGGCAGCACTGGGACGAATGATCACCGTGGCGGCTAAAATTGCAAAACAGGAGGGTATTGCGGAAGATGGCTACCGGTTGATCATGAACTGCAATCAGCACGGCGGGCAGGAGGTGTATCATATCCATCTCCACCTGGTTGGGGGTCGTCGTTTAGGGCCAATGCTGGCAAAGTGAATGCACGATTAACGCGGATACCCACTCTATGATGCGCGCTCTTGCAACGGGCATAACGCTGATTGCACTCCTCAGCGGATGCAGCAGTGACACCACCACCATTAACACCTCACAGTCGCTGGTGATGGAATCATCGGTGCTCTCAGCCGGGATAACCACCGATGAGCCGACCCTGTCGGAGCATGAGGGGCAGCAGCGCGCCTCTTCGGTGCTGTACAATCAGCAGGAGAGGGCAGTTACGCTCCACTACCGATTCTACTGGTATGACGATAAGGGGCTGGAGATACTGCCCTTTGAGCGTCCGCGTACCGTCACCGTCGCGCCACACGACAAAATTGAAATATCATCGCAAACCGGTAATCTGACCGCCAGTAAGGTCAGGCTCTATTTGTATCTGTAAGAGGTCATTGCGTGGAAAGGAAAATAACTAAACGTTCGGGCGTGCTGTTACTGGCACTGATCCTCAGCGGCTGTATCAGCCACCAGCAGCAGCAAACGCAGCCCCCTGCGCCGGTAGAACCGGCCCAGCCAGCCCAGCCCGTACCGCCGCCAGCCCAGCCGGGGCCTACCGAGACGGTGCCGGTGCCGCCTAAAATGCAGTCTGTCAACTGGGACGCCAGCGTGAGTCCGCTGGTGGCGCAGATGCTGAAAGCAGATGGCGTCACCGCCGGCAGCGTTTTACTGGTAGATAACGTCAAAAACAGTACCAATGGCAGCCTGCAATCCTCAAAGGCGACGGGTGCGCTGCAAAACGCCCTGGCGAGCAATACGCAGTTTACCCTGGTCACCCCGCAGCAGCTGGCAACGGCTAAGCAGACGCTCGGCCTTTCTGCCGAAGACAGCCTGGTCTCTCGCAGCAAAGCGGTCGGCCTGGCGCGCTATGTCGGTGCGCAGTATGTGCTTTACAGCAACGCAGAGGGGGACGTGAAGTCACCCACGCTGCAAATGCAGCTGATGCTGGTGCAGACCGGAGAAATTATCTGGTCGGGTAGCGGTGTCGTTCAGCATTGATCCGTCGTTAAGCCAGCTCATTGCTCACCTGTTTCCGGCGGTCAAATCCGCCGGTTCTTTTTATCCACTGCCGGGCCTGACCGGCCTGAGCGGAAAATTGCAGGTGGGTGATATGACGCTGCTGGCCAGACAGCAGCAGGAAAGCACGCCGATGCCGGGTATTGACCGTCGGCGTGAGTATCATATTCTGCGTCGGCTTCGCGGCAGCGGCCTTGCGCCTGTTATGCAGGGTTATAACCGACGCTGGCTGCTGCTGCAGTGGCAGACGGGAAGGACGCTTACCCCGAATGAGTTTGCGCAGCGTCTGCCCGACATTACGGCGCAGATGGTGGCGCTGCATCAGCAACCGCTGAGCGGCTTCCGTCTGCTGCTGCTGCCGCTGCTGGAGCAGTACTGGCTGCTCAGTCACGCTTCACGCCGACATACTCGCTGGCTGAGCGCGCTGCGCCGCTGCCAGCGGCAGGGAGAACCCAGGCCGCTGCGGCTGGCGCTGCTGCATATGGATATTCATCCTGGAAACATTGTGACGCAGACCGGGGACGATCTGCATCTGATTGACTGGGAATATGCCAGCGACGGTGATGTCGCACTGGAGCTGGCTGCGACGATCGCGGGTAACGATCTCTCCATGCAACAGCAGGCAAGCCTGATCGCAGACTACGCGGCGCAGCAGCAGCTTGACCCGGCGGCGCTGCGCCTGCAGATCTGCCGCTGGCAGCCGTGGCTGAGGCTACTGATCGCCTGCTGGTATGAACGACGCTGGCAGCAGAGCGGTGACAAATTGTATGACGGGCTGGCGGCAGAAGCCTGGCAGCAGATCTAATCGAAGAAGAGGTGTGAAGTGGGACCGGTAATGTTAGACGTGCTCGGCTACGAGCTGGACGCGGAAGAACGCGAAATTTTACAACATCCGCTGACGGGTGGTCTGATCCTGTTTAGCCGGAACTACCATGATCCGGCACAGCTGCGGGAGCTGGTAAGACAGATTCGACAGGCTTCCCGTCACCGGCTGATCGTGGCCGTCGATCAGGAAGGCGGACGCGTTCAGCGCTTCCGCGAGGGCTTTACCCGCCTGCCAGCGATGCAGTCATTCGCGGCCCTTCATCCACAGGCGGAGGCGGTAAAGCTGGCGGAACAGGCGGGCTGGCTGATGGCGTCGGAAATGATTGCCATGGACATCGACATTAGCTTTGCGCCGGTGTTGGATATCGGCCACGGTAGCGCGGCCATCGGCGAACGCAGCTTTCATCAGGATCCGGCCATCGCGCTAACGCTGGCACGCCATTTTATCAGCGGTATGCGCAGCGCCGGCATGAAGACTACCGGTAAGCATTTTCCGGGCCACGGTGCGGTCAGCGCGGACTCCCATCTGGAGACGCCGCGCGACACTCGCAGCGAAGCGGAAATTCGTCAGCATGATATGCAGATTTTCCGCCAGCTGATCGACGAACAGGCGCTGGATGCGGTGATGCCCGCTCATGTGATCTATACCCAGGTGGACAGTCGACCCGCCAGCGGCTCGCCACACTGGTTGAAAACGGTGTTGCGCGACGAGCTGCGCTTTAAGGGGGTGATCTTCTCCGACGATTTGTCGATGGAAGGCGCGGCGATTATGGGGAGCTATGCGGAACGAGGCGAAGCCTCGCTGGCTGCGGGCTGCGATATGATCCTGGTCTGCAACAATCGCGACGGCGCGGTAAGCGTGCTCGATAATCTGTCCCCGATCAACGCTGAACGCGTTACGTCCCTTTATCATCAGGGGACTTATACCCGCGAGCAGCTGATGGACTCTGCCCGCTGGAAAGAAGCTCATCAGGCCCTGAGCGCACTTCAGTCGCGCTGGCTGGCGCATAAGGGCAGTTGACCGGTTAATACCACACAGAGGATGGCAGACGATGATAATTTACTTGCACGGTTTTGACTCCACCAGTCCGGGTAATCATGAAAAAGTCCTGCAACTGCAGTTTATTGATGCGGATGTGCGCCTGCTGAGCTACAGCACGCTTCATCCTAAGCACGATATGCAGTTTCTGCTGAACGAGACGGACAAGCTGCTGCAAAGCAGCGGTGACGACAGGCCGCTGATATGCGGCGTCGGTCTTGGCGGGTTCTGGGCGGAACGCATTGGCTTTCTGAACGATATCCGCCAGGTGATGTTCAATCCCAATCTGTGGCCCGAAGAAAACATGGTTGGCAAAATCAACCGCCCTGAGGAGTATGTTGATATCGCCAGCAAATGCGTGAACAACTTCCGTGAAAAGAATCGCGATCGCTGCCTGGTGGTACTTTCCCGTCAGGATGACGCGCTGGACAGCCCGCGCTCGGCGGCAGCGCTGCAAAGTTTTTACGAGATTATCTGGGACGAAACAGAGGGCCACAAATTTAAGAACATCGCTCCCCATCTTCAGCGTATCAAAGCGTTTAAAACGCTGGGTTAGCCGTTCAGGCAGCGTGGGCATTGCTCTGCTGCCTGAAATTCAGCTTCGCCTCTTAGTACTATTCTGAGTTCACCAGACAGGAATTGACCTGCATCAATTTTTTCACCCTCACTGATTTTCCCCGTGCTATTCTGCCAGCAGATAGCGAATTAAACTCGCCAACCCTATGTTAATTAAGGATATTGATTTAACCTTTAGTTAACGATTGGTTCACATTTTAAGGGGGTCATTTGACTACACCAATGAAGAAGATCGTTATTGTCGGCGGAGGTGCTGGTGGTCTGGAGCTGGCCACGCAGCTTGGGCAAAAACTGGGACGGAAAAACAGAGCGGAAATCACGCTGGTCGATCGCAATCACAGCCACCTGTGGAAGCCGCTGCTGCATGAGGTGGCGACCGGATCGCTGGATGAGGGCATCGACGGACTCAGCTATCTGGCCCATGCCCGCAATCATCACTTCCACTTTCAGCTGGGAACCCTAACCGCTATCGATCGTGAAAACAAACGACTGCATCTGGCGGAGATCCGCGATTCGCACGGCGAGCTGCTGGTGCCGGAGCGTGAGGTCGCGTGGGATACGCTGGTTATGGCGCTTGGCAGTACCTCTAATGACTTTGGCACGCCGGGCGTTAAGGAGAACTGCATATTCCTGGATAATCCCCACCAGGCGCGTCGATTCCATAATGAAATGCTTAACCTGTTTCTGAAATTCTCCGCCAGCGAAGGGGCAAAAGAGAAGGTAAATATCGCCATCGTCGGCGGTGGTGCCACGGGTGTGGAGCTTTCAGCCGAGCTGCATAACGCGGTTAAACAGCTTCACAGCTATGGTTACAAGGGGCTGGATAATAAGGCGCTGAACGTAACGCTGGTCGAGGCGGGTGAGCGCATTCTACCCGCGCTGCCGCCGCGTATTTCTACAGCGGCTACCCATGAATTAACCAAGCTGGGCGTGCGCGTACTGACCCAGACGATGGTGACCAGCGCGGATAAGCAGGGACTTCATACCAAATCGGGTGAAGTGATCGAAGCCGATTTAATGGTCTGGGCGGCGGGCATTAAGGCCCCGGACTTTATGAAAGAGATAGGCGGGCTGGAGACAAACCGTATCAATCAGCTGGTGGTTGAACCGACGCTTCAGACCACCCGCGATGAAAATATCTATGCCATCGGCGACTGCGCCTCCTGCGCACTGCCGGAAGGGGGAGTTGTCCCCCCACGCGCGCAGTCAGCTCACCAGATGGCATCGCGGGTGCTGGATAACATCCTTGCAGAGATGAAAGGCAAGAGCCAGAAAGCCTACGTCTATAAGGATCACGGTTCGCTGGTTTCGCTTTCACGTTTTAGTACCGTGGGTAGCCTGATGGGAAATCTGATGCGTGGCTCGATGATGGTGGAAGGGCGCATCGCGCGGTTCGTCTATATTTCACTGTATCGTATGCATCAGGTGGCGCTGCATGGTTATTTTAAAACCGGCCTGATGATGCTGGTGGGCAGTATTAACCGCGTTATCCGTCCCCGCCTGAAGCTGCACTAAGCCCAGTAGCGGTCCTGTTGCTGAACGCCATATCGTAATATTCAGGGTGGCGCGTCCACCCTGAGCCTTTCAGATCATCCATTCCGCGTCCCTGCCAGTCAGAACACTCTTAAAAGCTTTTACTTATGTCAAACCGTTACTTTTCGTCCGGTATTCTTATTGTCACTTCTGGTCCTGATGCGCACAATTCAATGCAATACCACGGCGCGTCGCGCACGCCGAGTACAAACTCCTGCAACGAGATTGTGCAGAAGGAAAGAATGCGCGGTAACAATTTCAGGAGGGTGTCCTGTGAATAAATCAATGTTGGCGGGTATCGGGATTGGCGTGGCGGCTGCACTGGGTGTGGCAGCGGTAGCGAGTATGAACGTATTTGACCGTGGTCCTCAGTACGCACAGGTGCTTTCTGCCACCCCCATTAAAGAGACGTCTAAAAACCCACGTCAGGAGTGTCGGAATATTACGCTGACGCACCGTCGTGCGGTTCAGGATGAAAACCGTATCGCCGGTTCCGTTCTTGGTGCCGTGGCCGGTGGCGTGTTGGGTCATCAGTTTGGCGGCGGTCGTGGCCGCAGCGTGGCAACCGTTGCCGGCGCACTGGCCGGAGGCTATGGCGGGAATCAGGCGCAGGGCGCGCTGCAGGATCGTGATACCTATACCACTACCGAACAGCGCTGCAAGACGGTTTACGATAAGCAGGAAAAGATGATGGGTTATGACGTGACCTATAAGATCGGTAGCCAGCAGGGCAAAGTCCGTATGGATAACGATCCCGGTACGCGTATCCCACTGGACAGTAATGGTCAGCTTATCCTGAACGATAAAGCGTAATAACGGTGTAGATTAAAACAGGCTGTGCAGGCTGGGATACCTGCTGAGTGGGTGGGTAGGCCCGGCGTTTGCAGGCTGGTTATGTAAGCTTCGATGTCTTCGGTGTCGGTGGATAATCCCAGCCATTGTCGGGCGTCCTCACGCCACGCTACGCGTGGTGCCTTTGGCTCCGACTTCAGGCCTGACGGCCCGGTCGCGAGCGGGCATCCCTGCCCGCCGCTCCCTGAGGGCAGCGTCCCTGCTGCCCTCGCCTGGCCTTCCATCTGCGCTGCAGCGCTGCGGAATGCACGGCAATGGCTGGGCATATCCACCTCTCGGGCTTTAGAGCCGCCTTTATAAATAAAACAATAAACAAAACTCAATAAATAGAACGATAAAAAAACTATATAACGATAAGCAAAACTATTTTTATGTTTAGCCCCAACGCAGCTTTTAGCTAAAATGTCACCCTTTCCTGAGGGCAGCATTTTGCGGGTTTGTGAGAGGGTTTCCGTTAAATCACTTTAATCGACAGTTTCTCAGGCTCCTGCCCGCTAATACTTCTCCTGTTACTGTCCTCCGATTGGGCCGCTGCTATCCTCATCCATTTTGATTATTCAGGCAGGTATTCTGACTGAAGATGTTAACCACAGTCAGCATTGTGCATGAGCGTGTAGGAAGGACGGCGCTTTCAGACATATTCGACTGGCTGGCTTATAAGTAACAGCAAAGTGGGTAGTGATGGAATATATCGCCCAGATTGAAAGCAAAGTAATCATGCAAACCAGATGAAAAAAGTATGACTGAGAGTCCTCTGGCTTTCGCCGGGGTAAGTCATGGACAATTAAAGCGACTCAGAAGCCTGCGTATTAACAGGTTTGGCTGATGTAGCGCAGGTGCATGGTAAGGGCCGGGATTCTATTGAAAGCGACTCTGTAGCCTGAAAGGTGGGCAACCACAGGGCTTACCCACCGGCAAAGCAGAAATTGCAGCCTGCACAACTAGCCGGGGCATCAGCTCCAGTCAGGCTGCATTCGCCAGAATCTGACCCATAAACTCCCGCACCCACTTCATCCGTGCCTTACGCTCGCCGAGATCGCGGATAAACTTCAGCTTCGCCGGGCCATCCAGCTGCCAGTGTTGTGGCTCCTTCTGCAACAGCCCAATAAGCCAGCCCGGATCGGCCCGGTTTTTCTCGGCAAACTCGACAAAACCGCCTTTCTCGCTCGCCTCAATGCGGCGGATGCCCAGCTGCTTAGCCACCATACGTAACGCCGCAATATCCAGCAAATTACGGGCAGCATCCGGTAGCTGACCGAAGCGGTCGATCAGCTCTACCTTTAAATCTTCCAGGTCACCTTCTTCCCCGGCGCTGGCAATACGCTTATAGAATGACAGACGGGTACTGACGTCGGGAATAAAATCATCCGGCAGCAGAGACGGCATACGCAATTCGACCTCCGTCTGGCCGCTGGTTAAATCTTCCAGCGAAGGCTCACGGCCCTCTTTCAACGAATCCACGGCGTTCTCCAGCAGCTCCATATACAGCGAAAAGCCGATGGTTTCCATCTGGCCGCTCTGGTCCTCGCCAAGCAGCTCACCCGCGCCGCGGATCTCTAAATCGTGGGTAGCCAGCGCAAAGCCCGCCCCAAGATCCTCCAGCGAGGCGATGGCTTCCAGCCGCTTCTGAGCATCGCCGCTCATCGCTTTTGGATGCGGCGTAAGCAGCCAGGCATAGGCCTGATGGTGTGAACGACCCACGCGCCCGCGCAGCTGGTGAAGCTGGGCAAGACCGAAGCGGTCGGCGCGCTCGATAATAATGGTATTGGCAGTTGGAATATCAATCCCGGTCTCAATGATGGTCGTACAGACCAGTACGTTAAAACGCTGATGGTGGAAATCATTCATGACGCGTTCCAGGTCCCGCTCGCGCATCTGGCCGTGACCAATGGCAACGCGGGCTTCAGGCACCAGCTCCGACAGACGGTGCGCCGCTTTCTCGATATTCTCAACGTCGTTATACAGGTAGTACACCTGACCGCCGCGCAGCACCTCACGCAGAATCGCCTCGCGCACGGCTAAGTCCTCGTACTGGCGAACGAAGGTTTTGACCGCCAGACGACGCGCCGGAGGGGTGGCAATAATCGAGAGGTCACGCATGCCGCTCATCGCCATATTCAGCGTACGCGGGATAGGCGTGGCCGTCAGCGTCAGAATATCAACATCGGCCCGCATCGCTTTAATGCGTTCCTTATGGCGCACGCCAAAACGGTGCTCCTCATCGACAATCAGCAGTCCTAAATCCCGCCACTTCAGATCGCTGGCCAGTAGCTTGTGGGTGCCGATAAGGATATCGACTTTGCCTTCCCGCGCCTCTTCCAGAATCTGCGTCTGCTCTTTAGCGGTGCGGAATCGGGACAGCATCTCTATGCGCACCGGCCAGTTGGCGAAGCGATCGCGGAAGTTATCATAGTGCTGCTGCGCGAGCAGGGTAGTGGGAACCAGTACCGCAACCTGCTTGTGGTTCTCGACGGAGAGGAAGGCCGCACGCATAGCGACTTCCGTCTTCCCAAAGCCCACGTCGCCGCACACCAGCCGATCCATTGCCAGCGGCTGACACATATCACTCAGCACGGCATTGATCGCCTGGGCCTGATCGGGCGTGGTTTCAAACGGAAAGCTTTCACAGAACAGCTGATACTGTTCACGGTCATGTTTGAAGGCAAAGCCCGCTTTCGCAGCGCGCAACGCGTAAATGTCCAGCAGCTCTGCCGCCACGTCGCGGACTTTCTCAGCGGCCTTTTGTCGGGCGCGTGACCAGGCATCGCTGCCCAGCTTATGCAGGGGCGCATTTTCATCGGCCCCGCCCGCATAGCGACTGATCAGATGCAGCGAGTTAACCGGTACATAAAGTTTGGCGTCACCGGCATAGGTCAGAATCAGATATTCAGCGGTGATCCCGCCCGTTTCCAGCGTCGTCAGTCCCATATAGCGCCCAACGCCGTGTTCCAGATGCACCACTGGCTGCCCGGGGTGGAGCTCGGCCAGGTTGCGGATGAGCACGTCCGGGTTGATGGTGCGGCGGCTGTCCTGACGACGGCGACTGACCCGTGCGCCGAGCAGATCGCTTTCGCAAATCACCGCCCGCTGGCGCAGGTCGTCAATAAAACCGTGTTCGCTGGCCCCGATCATCAGATAGTGCCCGCTCGTCCCGATTTCACTCAGCGCAGCGATCGCGCGCGGAGAGATTTTGATCCGGGCCAGCAGTTCCTGAAGTGCTTCACGACGTCCTTCGCTCTCTACGGAGAAAATAACCGGGCCGCTAAATGACTCCAAAAACTGGCGCAGCGCATCGAGCGGCGCTTTAGCCTGAGCCTGCACCGCAATGTCGGGCAGCGTCTGATAGTTCAGGTTAGTATTGGCGGCTTTTTCCGGCAGCGCTTCGCTTTTGAACTGCACGCGCGGCCATTTTTTAAGCTCGCTGAACAGCTCATCGGTGCGCATCCACAGCGACTCGGGCGGCAGCAGGGGGCGCATCGGGTCTACGCGGCGGTTTTCAAACCGTGCCGTTACCTCATGCCAGAAACGGTCCGCACTGCCTTCCAGGTCACCGGTATTGATCAGCAGCGTCCCGGCGGGGAGATAGCTGAACAATGGCGGTAGCGGCTGCTCGAAAAACAGCGGCTGCCAGTATTCGATCCCGGCGGGAAGCGTACCTTTGCTGACCTGTTGATAGATATGCTCGGCTTCACGCCTGACCTCAAAATGCTCGCGCCACTGGCTGCGGAACCGTTCGATGGCCGCCTTATCCGTCGGAAATTCATGCGCAGGCAGCAGATTAATCGCTGCGACCTCTTCCAGCGTGCGCTGGCTGTCGACGTCGAACAGACGCAGGCTGTCGATCTCATCATCAAAAAAGTCAATGCGGTACGGCTGTTCGCTGCCCATCGGATAGAGGTCAAGCAGTGCGCCACGGATGGCATATTCACCGTGCTCCATCACCTGATCAACATGGCGATAGCCCGCCTGGTCCAGCTGACTGCGCAGCGTATCGCGTGAAAGCTGCTGACCTTTCTGCATCACCAGCGCGTGTCCATGCAGAAAGCTGTGCGGGCACACGCGCTGCATCAGCGTATTGATCGGCAGGATCAGAACGCCATGGGTCATAGCAGGCAGATGATAGAGGGTGGAGAGCCGCGAGGAGATAATATCCTGATGCGGAGAGAAGCTGTCGAAGGGCAGCGTCTCCCAGTCTGCCAGACTGATAACCGGCTGGTCGGTGAACTGTTTGACTTCATCAAGCAGGCGCAGGGCATTCTGCATATCGGGTGCGATCAGCACCACAGGGCCAGCATGACGTTCAATAATTTCTGCGCATTCTACTGCGCAGGCGGCGCCGGTCAGTTGACCCAGCTGACGCTGGTCACCGGCTTTCGTGGGCAGGGTATATCGACTCTGTTCAGGCATAATCTCTCAGGCAGTCTCTTCGCAGTAGGGAGAGCGGGACACAGGCAGTGTTCCCGATTCAGCTCACCGCAGTATACCTCTATTTTGGGGATTGTTGGGTGTAGTGCATTCTGGGTCGGTCAATATTTGCCCATATCAGTTCATTTTCAGCATGATAGCTGTGATTCCCATCGTCCCATTTAACGTAATAGCCTGCCGGAGCGGCATCCTGTTCAAAGACGTTAACCACCAGTCCCTTAATCTCTCCGGTTTTATGTCTGACGATGCTGCCTTTAGAATATTTTGACATCGTTACCCCCTCACCATTGCGCGCTCTGACTTATTAACTTCTTGCCTCAAACCCTCTCTTTCAGAGTGGTTATACGAGTTTACTATGGTTATTGCTGGTTAATCGCACAAATAGCGCATAATTTTTGTTCGCCTGAGGCCCTGCCGGCATGTCTGTTGTTTTTGCTGACAAAACAAAGCGCACACTCAGCGGCTTAGAGGTTCCATAACGCCTGCCTAACCTTTATTATCTTCGATCACTTTTCGCCATCGATTCGCTAAAAGACGGAATACATGTATCAACCTGTCGCGTTATTTATTGGCCTGCGCTACATGCGCGGACGAGCTTCAGACCGCTTTGGGAGGTTTGTCTCATGGCTTTCTGCTATCGGCATCACGCTGGGCGTACTGGCGCTGGTCACCGTGCTGTCGGTGATGAACGGATTTGAGCACGAGCTGGAAAAAAGCACCCTGAACCTGATGCCGCAGGCGCTTATTGCGGCAGACACGGGCTCGATCAACCCCCGGCAAACGCCCGCCAGTGAGCTTAAGCTACAGGGCGTGAGTCGCATTGCGCCGCTGACCACGGGTGACGTGGTCCTGCAAAGCGCCCGCAGCGTCGGTGTAGGGGTGATGCTCGGCATCAATCCCGATGAGCCAGATCCGCTGACGCCCTCGCTGGTTAACGTCAGCCAGAATGTGCTCCAGCCGGGTCAGTACAACGTCATTATGGGTGAGCAGCTGGCGAACCAGCTCGGCGTCAGGCGCGGTGAACAGATCCGCCTGATGGTGCCTTCGGCCAGTCAGTTCACGCCAATGGGCCGGCTGCCCAGCCAGCGACTGTTTACGCTCGCCGGGACTTATGCGGCAAACAGCGAGGTCGATGGCTACCAGATTCTGGTCAACCAGCAGGATGCATCGCGTCTGATGCGCTATCCGGTAGGGAATATCACCGGCTGGCGTCTGTGGCTGGATAAACCACTGCAGGTGGATACGCTCAGTCAGCAAACGCTGCCAAAAGGTCTGGTATGGAAAGACTGGCGCGAGCGCAAAGGCGAGCTGTTCCAGGCCGTGCGGATGGAAAAAAACATGATGGGGCTGCTGCTCAGCCTGATTGTCGCCGTGGCCGCCTTTAACATTATCACCTCGCTGGGCCTGCTAATTATGGAGAAGCAGGGGGAAGTGGCGATCCTACAGACCCAGGGACTGACCCGTAGCCAGATTGTGACGGTGTTTATGGTGCAGGGCGCAACGGCAGGCATCGTAGGCTCGGTACTGGGTGCGCTGCTTGGCGTGCTGCTGGCCAGCCAGCTGAATAATCTGATGCCGCTGATTGGCGCGTTCCTCGACGGTGCAGCACTGCCGGTGGAGATCTCTGTTCCGCAGGTGGTGACCATTGTGATTTCCGCGATGGTGGTTGCCTTGCTTTCAACGCTTTATCCTTCCTGGCGCGCGGCCGCCGTTCAACCCGCAGAGGCTTTACGTTATGAGTAACCCGATGTTGTTGCAGTGCAAAAACCTGTGCAAACGCTACCAGGAAGGAACGGTTCAGACAGATGTACTGCGTAACGTTTCTTTCACTATGGCACCCGGCGAGCTGATGGCGATTGTCGGCAGCTCCGGCTCCGGTAAAAGTACGCTGATGCACCTGCTGGGGGGGCTGGATACGCCCACCTCGGGAGAGGTGATATTCAATGACCGCTCGCTGAACCAGCTGTCATCTGCGGCAAAGGCGGAATTGCGCAATCGCGAACTGGGCTTTATCTACCAGTTCCACCACCTGCTGCCGGACTTCAGCGCGCTGGAAAATGTCGCCATGCCGCTGCTGATTGGCAAAGCCAGCAAGGGTGAGGCCGAGGGTAAAGCGCGCGAGATGCTGGCGGCCGTTGGTCTGGAAAAACGTGCGGCGCATCGCCCCTCTGAGCTCTCCGGCGGCGAACGTCAGCGGGTAGCGATTGCCCGCGCGCTGGTTAATAACCCGCGGCTGGTACTGGCAGACGAACCGACGGGTAACCTGGACGCGCGCAATGCCGATGCCATTTTCGATCTTTTGGGTGAACTGAATGTACGTCAGGGGACCGCATTCCTGGTGGTGACGCACGATCTTAATCTGGCGAAACGCCTGACCCGGCAAATGGAAATGCGCGACGGTGAGCTCAGCGAGCATGTCACGCTGGCAGGAACGCGCTGATGGGATCGCTCTCACTTCTTCTTGGACTGCGCTTTAGCCGTGGTCGCCGCCGTGGCGGAATGGTTTCGCTGATATCGGTTATTTCCACGGTGGGCATTGCGCTGGGCGTCGCGGTACTGATTGTCGGGCTGAGCGCGATGAACGGTTTTGAGCGGGAACTTAACAACCGCATTCTGGCGGTGGTGCCCCACGGTGAGATCGAGCCGGTAAATCAGCCCTTTACCGGCTGGCAGAGCCTGTTGCCGAAAATCGCTGAGGTGAACGGCATTGCCGCCGCAGCGCCCTATATTAATTTTACCGGTCTGATTGAAAGCGGTGCAAAGCTACAGGCGGTGCAGGTTAAAGGCGTCGACCCGCAGCAGGAGAGCAGGTTAAGCGCGCTGCCTTCCTATGTACAAAACAACGCATGGAGCCGCTTCGCGGCGGGTAAGCAGCAAATTATTCTCGGTCAGGGCGTGGCTAAAAGCCTGAAGGTCAAACAGGGTGACTGGCTCTCAATTATGATCCCCAACAGCGATCCGGGTCACAAGCTGTTGCAGCCTAAACGCGTGCGTTTACAGGTCAGCGGTATACTGGCACTTAGCGGTGCGCTCGACCATAGCCTTGCGCTGGTGCCGCTGGCGGATGCGCAACAGTATCTGGGCATGGGTGACAACGTCACGGGTATTGCACTTAAAATGGGTAACCCTTTCAATGCGCAGAAGCTGGTGCGCGACGCGGGAGAAGTCACCCATTCGTATGTCTATATCCGCAGCTGGATTGGGACCTATGGCTACATGTACCGCGATATTCAGATGATCCGCGCTATTATGTATCTGGCGATGGTGCTGGTGATTGGCGTGGCCTGTTTTAATATCGTCTCCACGCTGGTGATGGCGGTGAAGGACAAGAGCGGGGATATCGCCGTGCTGCGCACCCTGGGGGCAAAGGATGGTCTGATTCGGGCAATATTTGTCTGGTACGGTCTGATGGCCGGACTGGTGGGCAGCGTAAGCGGCGTGGTGGTCGGCGTATTGGCCGCATTGAATCTCACGCCGATTATTCGCGGGCTTGAAACCTTAACCGGCTATCACTTTCTGTCGGGCGATATCTATTTTATCGACTTCCTGCCCTCCGAGGTGCACTGGCTGGATGTGTTTATTGTGCTGGTCACCTCGCTGGTACTCAGCCTGATTGCCAGCTGGTATCCGGCCCGACGCGCCAGCCGTATCGACCCCGCCCGCGTGCTAAGCGGCCAATAAACGGGAATCAGGCATCAGGCGTGCGCGGTCGCGCGTACGTCTGCACGTTAAGGATTAAGAAATTATGATGCGAACACCCCGACGCCGGCTAAGGCTGGCACGTTAC
Source organism: Erwinia sp. PPS120 (assembly GCF_047918655.1). Lineage (GTDB taxonomy): Bacteria > Pseudomonadota > Gammaproteobacteria > Enterobacterales > Enterobacteriaceae > Erwinia > Erwinia tasmaniensis_A. Next base: position 81,650 of record NZ_JBLREF010000004.1, read on the forward strand.
AAGAAAACCCGACGTCAGGTGCACCAGCGCTTTCGCCAGCGCATCTTTGAACGCGATCGCACGCTGGAAATCGCCCGTCATCCTCTGCCTCGCGTGGTGGTTCTGACCGGCGCCGGGATCTCCGCTGAATCCGGTATCCGCACCTTTCGCGCTGCCGATGGCCTGTGGGAGGACCACAAGGTGGAAGATGTGGCCACGCCGGAGGGCTTCGCCCGCGATGCGCAGCAGGTGCAGAATTTCTACAACGCCCGTCGTCGCCAGCTTCAGCAGCCTGAGATCCAGCCCAATGCCGCCCATCTGGCGCTGGCCGAGCTGGAGGCTGCGCTGGGGGACAACTTCCTGCTGGTCACGCAGAATATTGATAACCTGCATGAGCGGGCGGGCAACCGCAATATCATTCATATGCATGGCGAGCTTCTTAAAGTGCGCTGCGTCAGCAGCGGCCAGCTTCTGCACTGGGCGGAAGACGTCAAACCTGATGATCGCTGCCACTGCTGTCAGTTTCCTGCCGTGCTGCGTCCGCACGTAGTGTGGTTTGGTGAGATGCCGCTGCAGATGGACGAAATTTACGACGCGCTGGGTAAGGCCGACTATTTTATCGCCATAGGCACCTCCGGTCATGTCTACCCGGCCGCGGGATTTGTACACGAGGCGAAGCTACAGGGTGCGCACACCGTAGAGTTGAATCTTGAGCCAAGCCAGGTGGGAAGTGAATTTCAGGACAAAGAGTACGGTATGGCCGGTGAGGTCGTACCGGCTTTTGTTCGTAGCCTGCTGAACAGGATCGGTAAGTAATTCGCTTTATTATACGCAGCGGGCTGGGTTTCCGATGGATGAAGCCAGCCCGCTGTGCTGCCGCCTGAGCACCTACGGGCAGGTTACTGGGTGCGTTAAGGCCCGAGCCGGGATGTCAGAAGGGGGCATTACGGCCTGCCTGCGCTGTGTGTGAGGCCACCGGATAATGCAGGGAACCTTAGCGATCGGGAATACTTATTATCAGCCCGGCTTTATCGGTAGAAGGTTTTGTAACCCAGCGTTTATTCTTATAGTCATACTCTGTCGTGTTATATTCGCGTTTGGCATAGGGCTCAACGGTAATATCTGAAGATGAACGCATGGCTTGGTGAGAGAGTAAGTAACAGTTTTCCGAACTGATTTTGTCTCCCCGCTTTTCAATCTCTTCCGTTATCCTCAGTACCTCAGATCCGGTATTATTTCTTTCGCCCAGGGCGATGCATAAATCACTATCCGAGAGTTCGGAGAGCTTTTCCGTTGATACGCTATAGTGGGAACAGCCCGAAAGACAGAGGATTATAAAAGGGAGAAGGGCGGAGGTTTGTTTATTCTTCATCGTAATGATCCTTATTATGATGTTTGGGAATAAATGTTAATTAACAGTTCACTACAGGGGATTTGATTAATCTGCCGTACAGGGTTAATGACCTCTCAGCTCGATCGCTTAAAGCGGAACAGGGCTTATCCATACGGAGTGTAAGCGTAAATTTTTCGTTGTTATGATGCAAAAAAATGCGGCCCTGTGTTTAGCGTGCATATACTTTTCCCCCGCAAGCGAAAGGCAGTCCAGTGTGCCGCACGCAGGCTTTAGCATGAATTCAGCATTACATTGCCACCTATTTACTAAGGATATATTGCTATAAGTCATACGCTTTCGTTGTTAGACAGGAACGGAAGCGACTCTTATCTTTCGTCATTATTTGTCATTTCAACAGGCAATTATTTGATGAGGGAACAGTTTTGAATGGGTTACTTACCAGTTTAAAAATAAAACCTGCGGGCTTATCTTCAGCCATGCATATCGCGCTGTTCAGCGGCATGATGGCGTTATCTTCCTTTGCAAACGCCGATGAGATCCTCAGGGAGGGAGTAACGCCTGCAACGGATGCCAGCCAGATCCCGGCAGCGGCAGAGCAGCGTAAAGATACCGTTGTCGCCGGTATCTCCGAGCCACAGGGGATCTTTAATCCCTACTTTTTTGTTAACGGCTGGGACGAGAACGTCACCAACGTAATTTTCTCCCGTCTGATTGACTGGGACAGCCAGGGTAAGTTGGTGCCTGGACTGGCAGCAAGCTGGACCGTCAGTCCTGACAATAAAGTCTATACCATTAAACTGCGACCGAACCTGACCTTCAGCGATGGCTCTCCGCTCACCGCTGCCGACGTCGCCTTTACCCTCACCGTACTACAGGATCCTCAGTATGATGGGGAAACCGATATCACCCTCGCGAATATTGCCGGTGGCGCCGAGTATAAAGCCGGAAAGGCCGACAGCGTCAGTGGCCTGAAAGTGATCGACCCGCTAACGTTACAGGTCACCACCACCCAGCCAGGTGCTACCACGCTCGCCAAAATCGGCGGGCCGGTGCTGTCCAAAGCCTGGTACGGCAAAGGTTATCAGCGCGGTAACCTGGATTATCTGCGGACTCTGCACGGCAAACCGCTGGGCAACGGGCCTTACGTCTACGATAAATACCTTCCGGGTCAGGAGATCCGCTTTCACGCCAATAGCCATTTTTATCGCGGCACGCCACCCACGCCGCGCTTTATCTATCGTGTTACGAATCCCTCTACCAACTTTCAGCTGTTTCAGACTGGCGAAACCGACTACGACGCATTCACATCGCGTCCGGATGATATTGAGCAGCTGAAGCTGCTGGGCTTTGCCAATATTAATCTGTACGGCTCAAGTGATTACAGCAAGGTGGAATTCAACGTTCGACGTCCGGCGCTGCAGGATGTGAAAGTGCGTCAGGCGCTGATCTATGGGCTGGACCGTCAGAAGCTGATCGATGTGGTGTATCAGGGCTACGGCCGGGTAGCTAATGAACCCATTGCGCCTATCTCCTGGGCTTATAATACTCAGGGGGTAAATCCCTATAAATACGACCCGGCGCAGGCCAGCAGGCTGCTGGATGAGGCTGGCTGGAAGCCGGGACCGGACGGTATCCGCGTTAAAGCGGGTAAGCGGCTGGAACTGACGCTGCTGGTGAGCAAGAAAGTGCTTAATGATGCGCTGATCCCCATTGCTAAAGAGAACTGGCGACAGATTGGCGTGTTGCTGAAGCCGCAGGTGGTGGATTTCAATGCGCTGATGGCGCAGCGCAAAGCGGGTAACTATGACCTGGCCTCTTTCAGTACCAGTACGCTGAATGATCCCCATGACGGCGTCTGGGACTTCTACAGTACCGAGGCGAAAGAGTCCGGGTATAACAATCCGCAGGTCGACAAGCTTATTGGCGAGGGGAATGCGGTGCTGGACATTGAAAAACGTAAACCCATCTATCATCAGCTATACCAGGTGCTGGCAGACGATCCGCCGGCGATCCTGCTGGGCTACCGGCAGATCCTCTCGGCAAGCAGCGCCAGGGTCAGCGGTTTTAAACCCGATATCTATAACGGACTCACCGGCAGCCTGCCGGATGTGAAAATCACCCGATAACCCTTCCCTGTTATGGCCGCCGGGCGTTCCGGCGGCTGTTGGAAAACGTGATGAGAAATTTTATTCTGCGGCGACTGCTGCAAACGCTGCCGATGCTACTGCTCGCCTCATTTATCATCTTTATGCTGTTTGCGAAAACCCCCGGCGACTTTATTGATGGCAATATCACGCTTACCGCCGCCCGCGCCGCAGAGCTGAAAGCCATTTATGGTCTCGACCAGCCGCTGTTCACCCGCTATCTGCACTGGCTTGCTCAGCTGGTACGCGGGGATTTGGGCTTCTCGCTGCAATATCAGGTCCCGGTTACTCAGCTGCTCAATCAGTACATCTGGAACTCTTTCCTGCTGGCGATCATTGCGCTGATACTTTACTGGGGCATCGGGCTTACGGTCGGCGTTGCCTCGGCGATGAAACCCAATTCGCTGTTCGACCACCTGGTCAGCATTCTGGTGTTCGCCGCCATGTCGTTCCCCACCTTTTTCCTCTGCCTGCTGCTTATTAAATGGTTTGCCGTCGATCTGCACTGGCTGCCGGTGGGGGGCATGACGAATACCGGCAGCGACGCGACCGGCTGGGCATGGGTCATGCAGGTGGCGGCACACCTGGCGCTGCCGGTGGTGGCGCTGGTGATGCTTCAGGCGGGCAGCCTGACGCGCTATTTTCGCGCCAGCATGCTGGACGTGGTGAAGATGGATTTTATCCGCACCGCCCGTGCCAAAGGACTTCGCGAACGCACGGTGATCTTCCGTCACGCGCTGCGCAATGCGCTACTGCCGGTGATTACGCTGCTCGGGTTTGAACTGCCCGGACTCTTCTCCGGCGCCATTATTACGGAAAAGGTCTTTAACTGGCCCGGTGCCGGGCATATCCATATCGACTCGCTGGCCGCCCGGGATTACCCGGTGCTGATGGGCTTCACCCTGTTTCTGGCGGTATTAACCCTTCTCGGCAACCTGATTGCCGACGTGCTTTACGCGTGGGCTGACCCGCGCATTCGGGTGAGGTCGTAATGTTCACTTCGTTATTTTCAACCGGTCGTCGCCTGCGTAAAGCGGAAATACCTATGCTGGCACAGGTGACGCCCTCCCCATGGCATCAGGCCTGGCGCGCGCTGCGCCGGAACCCGCTGGCGATGCTGTGCCTGTTGTTACTGGCAGTGACGGCCGTCTGGTGCGTACTCGGCCCGCTCTGGTCACCGTGGCAGGATGATGCCACCGATGCGCTGATGATCAATAAGCCGCCCGGCGCCGCTCACTGGCTTGGGACGGATTTTCTGGGTCGTGACGTGTATACCCGTCTGCTGATGGCCGGCCGCATCTCGCTGATTATCGGCCTGCTAACCATGCTGCTCTCCGTGACGCTTGGTTATCTGATCGGCGCGGTATCAGGCTATGCGGGCGGTCTGACCGATAAGATCATTATGGGGCTGGCAGACCTGGTGATGACCATTCCCGGGCTGGCGCTGCTGATTGTGGCCGGTGCAATGCTTTCGGAACTCGATTTCTCACCGGATTCCCGTATCTATATGGTCGTCGTGATGTTAAGCCTGCTGGAGTGGCCAAAGCTGGCGCGGCTGGTGCGCGGACAGATCCTCTCACTGCGCGAGCGCGATTTTATGCTGGCGACCCACATCCTTGGCCTCTCATCGGGCCGCCGTCTGTTTGGGCATCTGCTGCCCAACACTGTTCCGATTCTGGTGGTCATGGCGACCATGGCAGTCGCCAATGCCATTCTGAGCGAATCTGCGCTGAGCTATCTGGGGCTTGGCGTCGTGCCGCCGATGCCCTCCTGGGGGAATATGATGGATGCGGCCAACAGCCTGATTGATTTTCAGCGCCGCCCGTGGCTGTGGATGCCGCCGGGTATCGCCATTTTTATCACCGTCATCGCCATTAATGTCCTGGGCGATGGCCTGCGCGACGCGCTGGATCCGAAGATGAAAAGGTGTCTGAAGTGAACGCGCCGCTGATCGCGTTTGACCGGTTATCCGTCTCCTTTGCCGCCGGGGAGGGCCGCGTTCGGGCGGTGCAGGAGGTCTCCTTTTCGCTCAATGCCGGGCAGACTCTTGGCATTGTGGGTGAGTCGGGCTGCGGTAAGAGCGTCACCGCGATGTCACTTATGGGTCTGCTGCCGCCTCATGCGGCGCGCATTGACGGCGGCGAGATTCGCTTCCAGGGCAGCGATCTGCTGCGGCTCAAATCGACAAAGATGGGCGATCTGCGTGGCAACGAGCTGGCGATGATTTTTCAGGAGCCGATGAGCGCCCTGAATCCGGTGCTGACGATTGGCGAGCAGCTGTGCGAGCCATTAATCCGCCACCGTGCAGCGTCACCCAAAGCCGCCTGGCAGCAGGCGACGCGGCTGATCGCTGAGGTGGGGCTGGCGGGGGCGGAGAAGCTGATGCGCGGCTATCCACACCAGCTATCCGGCGGTATGCTCCAGCGCATAATGATCGCCATGGCGCTGAGCTGTAAGCCGAAGCTGCTGATTGCCGATGAGCCGACCACCGCGCTGGATGTAACCGTGCAGGCGCAGATCCTGCAGCTGCTGCGAGACCAGGCGCGGGCACACCGGATGGCGCTGATGCTGATCACCCATGACTTAGGTGTGATCGCGCAGATGGCGGAGCAGGTCGTGGTGATGTATGCCGGACGTATCGTCGAGCAGGGGCCCACCGCTGAGGTACTGCGTAACCCGCTGCATCCCTATACCCGGGGGCTTATCGCCTCGCGTCCGGTGCCGGGAGAACGGCGGCGGCGGCTCTACTCTATCCCCGGGCAGGTACCGGACCTGTCCGCACTGCCGCCTTACTGCGCCTTCGTGGAACGCTGCGACCGGGCAACCGTGCGCTGTCGTCGCGGCATTCCGTCGTTGGTCGGCCAGGTACGGCAGTCAGTCGTGCAGGCGCAACCGCCGGTCGGCCATGTGCGGCAGTCGGCCTGTTTCCACAGCGCGATAGCGGAGCCAGCAGAATGAACGCAAAATATGTTATTGAAGTGGAAGAGCTGAAAAAGCACTTCCCGCTGCGCGACGGACTGTTTGGTCGGGAAACCGGACAGCTACGCGCGGTAGATGGTGTCAGTTTCCGTATCCGCCAGGGGACGATTTTTGGGCTGGTGGGGGAGTCAGGAAGCGGTAAAACTACGGTTGGCCGCACGCTGCTGGGGCTGTATGACAAAACGGCGGGCAGCGTGAAATATCGCGGGCAGGAGACAGATACGCTGTCGCAGGCGGAGCTGCGCGCGCTGCGGCCAAAGATACAGCTGGTGTTTCAGGATCCCTACAGTTCGCTGAACCCGCGCCTTCGCGTCGGCGACGCCATTGGTGAAGCGATGCTGGAGCACAAGCTCTGCACCCGTGCGGCACTGTATGACCGGGTGATTGCTGTCATGAAAGTTTGCGGCCTCGCCCCCGAACATTACGACCGTTTTCCGCATGAGTTTTCCGGTGGTCAGCGTCAACGCATCGGCATTGCCCGCGCACTGATCCTCAATCCAGATTTTATTGTTGCCGATGAACCCATTTCGGCGCTGGACGTTTCGATTCAGGCGCAGATTATCAATCTGTTTTCCGATCTGCGCGATGAGCGCGGCGTAACCTTTCTGTTTATCTCCCACGATCTTGGTGTGGTCGAGCATCTGTGCGATGACGTTGCGGTAATGTATCTCGGTCAGCTGGTGGAGACCGCCAGCCGTGACGCACTGTTCAGTCAGCCGCTGCACCCCTATACGCAGGCGCTGCTGGCGGCGGTACCCACGCTGGATCCGGGGAGTGAACCAACAGCGATAGTCCAGGGTGAGATCCCCGATCCTTCACGTCCTCCCTCCGGGTGTCGCTTCTCTGCCCGCTGCCCACTGGCAACCGCTCTCTGCCGTCGGGAACCTCCCGTGCTGCGGCAGGTTGCGCGGGAGCATTTTGTCGCGTGTCATTGGGTGGAGTAGCTCCTCACCGTATTTATAGGGTATAACGCAATGATGGCGGTAAACTCCCTGTAATAATCGTACCTGTACGGTGAACTGATGCGGAGTAAACAGAATGGCTTTCTATCGGCAAAGTGAATTTGAGGTGCGTCTGGAGTGGGGGTTACCGGCCGTGGAGTATCTGGCCCGCGAAGTGGACTGTGCTGTTATTGTGGATGTAATGTCATTTTCCACCTGCGTCAGCCTGGCAACGGATAACGGAGCGCGAATTTACCCCTATCCCTGGAAAGATGATTCGGCGGTGAAGTATGGGCTCCAGGTCTGTGCACATACGGCCAGCCCCGACCGGCGACCAGATGACGAGGGCTACAGCCTGTCACCGGCGTCGATTCGCACTATAGGCCGCGGGGGAAGGCTGGTGCTGCCTTCACCTAATGGTTCGGCCCTTTCATTCCGCGCGCGGGCGTGCGGTAATGCCGTTTTCAGCGGCTGCTTTCGTAATATGTCTGCTACGGCTGAGGCGTGCAGGGCGTTTTCGCGTATTCTTTTGATCCCCTGCGGAGAGCGCTGGCCTGACGGCACCTTTCGCCCGGCCGTAGAGGATTACGTCGCGGCAGGGGGAATTATCGCCGCCCTTGGGCGACAATCAGCCTCGCCGGAGGCCCAGGCAGCCGTTGCCGCCTGGGAGTACCACCAGCATCACCAGCTGGATCTGTTAAGGGCATGTTCATCGGCGCTTGAACTGCGGGAAAGGGGATTTGAACGGGACGTGACCCTTTGTCTTGAGCATGACAGCGGGTTAACTGCCTGTCGTTTGCAGGGAGATTTTTATGACGCAGCCGAAAGCGCTGGCGCTGCTGGAAAGCCTGGGCAGTGAATGGCTGGACTAACTCTGCCGTTTCCTGAGGCCGGGGAGGGAGAAGATCAGATGGCACAGTACGCCGCCGACCAGCCCCCAGAAAGCCGCGCCTGTTCCCAGCATCGTCAGACCGGAGGCAGCGATCAGAAAGGTAATCACCGCCGCTTCACGCTGTTTCTCATTCGCCATGGCACGCTGCAGGCTGCCTGCCAGGGTGCCCAGCAGCGCCAGCCCGGCAATGGTATGAATCAACGCGGGCGGCAGCGCGCTGAACAGCTGTCCGATGGTCGCGCCAAATAGCCCGGCCAGCAGATAGAAGAAGCCCGCGCAGGCGGCAGCCCAGTAGCGGCGCTGCGGATCGGGGTGCACATCCGGGCCCATACAGATTGCCGCGGTAATGGCGGCGATGCAGACGGTAAAGCCGCCAAACGGGGCCAGAAGCAGCGCGGTCAGTCCGGTCCAGCTCATCAGCGATGAGACGGGAGCCGGGTAGCCCGCAGTCTGTAGGGTTGCGATACCGGGCGCATTTTGCGAGGCCATGGTGACCAGGAAAAAAGGGATCCCGATGCCGAGCAGCGTCGATAGCGTAAAGTGCGGCGCGATAAACTGCGGCAGGGTTAAGCGAACCGGCTGCGATGGGAAATGGATCTCGCCGCTCACCGCCGCGATCGCCAATCCCGCCAGCAGGGTTATCACTATCGCATAGCGGGGCAGGTAGCGGCGTGACAGCAGCCAGACAAAGCACATGCTGGCGGTCAGCGTAAAGTTCAGCTTCAGCGCCCCCACGGCGTCCAGCCCAAATCGCAGCAGAATCCCCGCCAGCATGGCCGCTGAAATAGCCTGGGGTATATGATTGATCAGCCGGGCAAACAGACCGGTGACGCCGCAGAGGAAAATCAATCCGGCAGCAAACACAAATACCCCAACGGCCTGGTCGAGTGGCGTTCCCGGCAAACTGGTGACCAGCAGGGCGGCCCCCGGCGTCGACCAGGCGGTAAGGATCGGGGCGCGATACCAGAGTGAAAGCCCCAGCGACGTTACCCCCATTGCCAGCCCCAGCATGGTCAGCCAGCCGCCGATCTGAAGTACGCTGGCGCCCGCCGCGCCTGCGGCCTGGAAAATAATCGCGGCGGAACTGGTATACCCCACCAGCACGGCGACAAATCCGGCACTTATCGCCGGTATTGTCAGGTGGCGAAGCGACAGCGCTGGGCGCATGGTGACCTCTGATCAGAACAGGGATGGAACACACGCTATCACTGTGCGTTATAACGCACAAGATCAACGCGAGAGATTAAAGAAAGAGATTAAAAAAAGAGATTAAAAAAAGAGGTCATCGCTCATTCGGGTTATGGCGGCGCTGCGCCTCCCCCGAATAAATTTTAGAGCTGCGTTAAAATCATTTCCTTCAGACAGGCATCAACTTTAGTCTCAGGTGAAACAGAGAGGTCGTAACCGCTTAACCGTGCGAGCGATGCCGCTAAACCGGGACGGCGACGTGCGTTATCGCCAGCAAGCCGTTATGCTTTTTGCCTGATGTGGAGGAGATATGGACAAGGGCTACCCTGAACCCGGGCAGAGGTTAAAATCTCTGCGCGCCGAACGTGCATGGAGTCTTAGCGAAGCCGCGCTGCGCACCGGCGTCAGTAAGGCCATGCTGGGCCAGATTGAGCGGGGCGAATCCAGCCCCACGGTGGCGACCCTGTGGAAAATTGCTACCGGCTTCAACGCGCCCTTTTCGCTGTTTATTTCAGGTGGCATGCCCTGTGCAACACCTGCGACGGTGGTACGCAGTGAGAAATTACCTCTGTGGCAGCAGCGCAGCGCCACCATGCAGGCCGCCTCACTGTTTACTTACGACAAAACCCTGGGATTAGACATGCTGACCGTTGAGCTGGCACCGGGTGGGATCAGTGAATCGGCGGCTCACGAAAGGGGAGTTATTGAGCATGTGGTAGTGACAGAAGGGACGCTGATGCTTCACGTTGATAACAAAGGGTATCCGCTATTGGCCGGAGAAGCGCTGCGCTTTGAAGCCGACCGACCCCACAGTTATCATAATCAGACGCAGGCCAGGGTGCGCTTTTACAGCCTGATACACTATCCGCTGCGTTAGATAGCCCGGAATAAGATGAGGTCTATCCTTAACCGGCAGCGGTGTTGCTGAGGCGTGAAAGAAGAAGGAACAAATTTCCACCTGACTGACCTGACGCAATACTTTACAAAATAAGTTTCCGATAATACGTACTGGCATTCAGAGGGACGGCAGATGAACAGATTACTCGATCGCTTTTTAAATTATGTATCCTACGACACACAGTCAAAGAGCCATGTGCGGCAGGTTCCCAGCACGGAAGGACAGTGGACGCTGGCGCGGGTATTGAAGGAGGAGCTGGAGGCACTGGGCCTGAGCAATGTCTCCCTGAGCGAGCAGGGTATTATCATGGCCACTTTGCCTTCAACCGTTTCCTGGCCCGTTCCAGCCATTGGCTTTATCGCGCATATGGATACTTCTCCGGACTTCACGGCAAAGAACGTCAATCCACAGATCGTTGAGAACTATCGCGGGGGCGACATTGCGCTGGGCAATGGCGAAGAGTCGCTTTCGCCGGTGATGTTCCCCGTGCTGCACAGCCTGACCGGACATACGTTAATCACCACCGACGGTAAAACGCTGCTCGGTGCTGATGATAAGGCCGGCGTGGCGGAAATTATGACCGCGCTGGCACGCTTACAGGGTGAGAATATTCCTCATGGCGATATTTGCGTGGCCTTTACCCCGGATGAAGAGATCGGTAAAGGCACACGCTGTTTCGACGTGAATGCCTTTGGTGCGCGATGGGCCTATACGGTTGACGGCAGCGGTATTGGCGAATTTGAATATGAGAATTTTAATGCCGCTTCTGCCACGGTCAAAATCACCGGTAACAACGTCCATCCCGGCACGGCTAAGGGTGTGATGGTGAATGCCCTGGATTTAGCGATGCGTTTTCATGCCGCCATGCCGGAGAAAGAGGTTCCCGAGCATACCTCCGGCTATGAAGGGTTTTACCATCTCCACGGCATAAAAGGTGGCGTGGATAAAGCCGAAATGAACTACATCATCAGGGATTTCAGTCGCGATAATTTTAAGGCGCGAAAAGCGGTGATGGAGGACATTGCGGACAGATTAACGCAAACGCTGCATCAGCCCTGTCATATTGAAGTGTCATTTGACGACAGTTATTACAATATGCGGGAAAAAGTGGAGGCGCATCATCATATTATTGATATCGCGCTGCAGGCGATACGTGACTGTGATATCGAGCCCGATGTTAAACCTGTTCGCGGAGGAACCGACGGGGCCGCCCTGTCTTTTATGGGCTTACCCTGCCCGAATTTGTTCACTGGCGGCTATAACTATCACGGCAAACATGAGTTTGCCTCGCTGAATAATATGGAGAAAGCGGTAACGGTCATCACGCGCATTGCCGCGCTGACCGCTGAAAAATATGCCGGGCAGTAGCGCCCGACCTGTTTTACGCTTCCGGTTTGCCGACGGTGCTGTGTTGCGCCGTCGGTAAACCGGCCCGATACGCTGAGAGCGCCGTTATGGCCGGGATAATAATCCTGGGCGGCGGGTACCCAGACCGCCGTTATCGCCGGAAAGCGTGATATCAACGCGGCGGGTACCCCAAAATGCCATTACTCTTCTTCACCAAAGTACCAGTAGCCGCAGTTGACCAGTGCGGCAAGCTGGGCCAGGAACGAAGGATCGTCGAGTGCGGCACCGAGCGCGTCGGCGCTAAGGGTATGCTGACTGGCCAGAACCTTCAGCGCCTCACGGTGCGGCGATTCAACCTTTTCACCGTTTACAAAGACCGCATGCCCAATCTGCACTACGCGCAGACCCCCGAGACGTGAAAGGGGATCGCCCTGCTGCAGCGCATCATAAATTTCATCAGGCTGATAGGGCGGTTCCGGCGGGGCGACATCCAGCTCGTGGCGCGACTGAGAGATAAACTCGCCAAACCACTGATTGAACTGTTCCGGCTGATTCACCACGTCCAGCATCATTTTACGGATGCCGTCGATCTCTTCCGGCAGGATCTCTGCCTGATTATCACGCGCCGGGACGTCAGGATCGGTAAAGCGATAGCTGCCAAGCTCGTTAGATAATACATAGTCCGCGAAACCGCTGATCAGCTCGCGACCACTGGGGGCGCGAAAGCCAACGGAGTAGTTGATAGCATTTTCCAGTGAGTAGCCTTCATGCGGGAAACCCGGCGGGATGTAAAGGATATCACCTGGCTCCATCTCCTCATCAATAATGGCGTCAAAAGGCTCGACCTGGAGCAGATCGGGATGCGGGCAGTGCTGCTTCATCGCCACCTTCTCGCCCACGCGCCAGCGACGGCGGCCGGTACCCTGAATAATAAATACATCGTACTGGTCAAGATGGGGGCCCACACCGCCGCCGGGAACGGAGAACGAGATCATCAGATCGTCGATGCGCCAGTCGGGCAGAAAGCGAAACGGGCGCATCAGGGCAGCAGATGGCTCATGCCAGTGGTCGACGGCCTGTACCAGGAGCGACCAGTTGTTTTCACCCAGATGATCGTAACTTTCGAAGGGGCCGTGACCCACCTGCCATTTCCCGTCCTGATGACTGACCAGACGGCTGTCAACGTCACCCTCCATCGCGAGGCCTGCCAGTTCGTCCGGTTCGATCGGGTCGACAAAATTTTTGAAGCCGCGCTTAAGCACAACCGGCCGTTTCTGCCAGTAGCGCGCAATAAAATCGGGCCAGTTAAGGTCGAGCTGATACGTCATAATGACATTTCCTGAAAGGCTGAATTTGTTCGATTATAACAGCCCCGGGCAGGGGCGGGGAAACGCATTTGCCGTCGCGCGGAGAGAGCCGCAACTATTTGTCATCATGGATCACTTCCTGCCGCTTAAAGATCACTTCCATCCGTGCGCCGCCCAGTTCACTGGTCGTCGCAATGATGTCTCCGGCATACTGCTCCAGTATATCCCGGGCGACGGAGAGGCCCAGTCCCTGGCCAGGGCGCAGCGTATCTGCCCGCTGCCCACGAATAAAGATTAGCGAACGCTTACTCTCGGGGATCCCGGGTCCGTCATCGTCGACAATCAGATGCAACTGGTCTTCGGATTGCATCACGCTGATTTCCACAAATTCCAGACAGTATTTGCAGGCGTTATCAAGGATATTACCCATGACTTCCATAAAGTCATTTTGTTCGCCAACGAATGTGACCTCGGGGGAGATATCCAGCGTCAGCGACACGCCCTTGCGCTGATAAACTTTATTTAACGCAGAGCAGAGGCTGTCCAGCAGGGCGGGCACCGAGTGCAGTTCACGCTTCAGCACATTGTGATCGGCCTGCATGCTGGCGCGATGCAGGTAGTAACCAATCTGCTGGGAAATACGGCTGATTTGCTCCAGCATAATGGGCTCGGCCTGCTCAATCGTCAGGTTGCCGCGCAGCGAACGCAGCGTGGTTTGCAGCACCGCCAGCGGTGTTTTGAGGCTGTGCGTCAGGTCGCTTAGCGTGGTGCGATAGCGCGTGTAGCGCTGATGCTCATTGTCCAGCAGCAGGTTCAGGTTTCTGACCAGACTTTTAAGCTCCTGCGGCGGTAGCGGTTCCAGCGTATCCCGGTTGCCGCTCTCCAGCTCCCGAACCTGACTGGCGAGCGTGCCAATAGGGCGCAGGCTCCAGTGTGCCGCCAGCCACAGCAGGGGGATAACCAGCAACAGGTTAACCAGCAGCACATAGCTGAACCAGGACCAGACGACGTCGGAATGCTGAAGCTCCTGGGGAATCGAGTCCACCACCACGATGGTCAGCGCGGGCAGGGTCGGCGTCGCCTCATAGCGGTTAACCGCCACGGAGTGGGTAAAGGTGTCATTATTATCGTCATCATAGGCGGTCAGTTTGTTCTGCGCTTCCTGGTTATCGCCTAATGCCTGACGGCTGGTGCTGTTATCGGTATCAATTTCATAAAAGTCCGCGCGCTTGAGCCATTCGCGTTTGATTTTATCGCGAATTTCGGGCACGTCGCGCAGCTGCCAGAGCAGCTTGCCCTTCTCATTGTAGATAAATACCAGGGTGGGGAAATTAAGCGAGAGCGGCTCCGGCTTGGCGATGGTCAGTTTGTTATCGTGCCACTGCGCCAGAGTGAAAAAGAGATTACTTTCACCGCGCATCACCCTGTAGGTATTTTTATCGAAGCTTACCACATAGCCAAATACCGCCACCATTCCGTAGGAGAGCGAAAGGATCAGCACCACCGCTGCGGTGGCCATCAGAAAGCGCGCGCGCAGTGAAAAAGGTTTTTTAGGACGAAAGCGGGTCACAGGCTTAAAGATCGAACCGGTAGCCCTGGCCCCGGACGGTAGTTATCACGTCGGTCGGGTGCTCAGCCTGCATCTTCTTGCGCAATCTTCCCATCAGAACGTCGATTGTATGGCTTTCACGCAGCTCGGCATCAGGATAGAGCTGAAGCATCAGCGAGTCTTTGCTGACGACCTTACCTGCATTTCGGATCAGCGTTTCGATAATGGTATATTCAAAGGCGGTCAGCTTAATATACCGATCGTTAATGGTAAGTTCACGACGGGACAGGTCAACCTGGAAAGGGGCGATGGTGATAATCTGCGACGCCAGCCCGCTGTTGCGACGCATCAGCGCCTGCATACGTGCGACAACCTCTTCAATATGGAAGGGTTTGGTCACATAGTCATCGGCACCCGCTTCCAGCGCTTCAACCTTGGCCTGCCAGCCCTCACGTGCGGTCAGAACCAGAATCGGCTGCTTCACCTCTTCCCCACGCCAGCGGCGGATCAGCGTCATGCCGTCTTCGTCGGGCAGCCCTAAATCCACCAGCGTGATATCCGGCGTGTGTTCGCTGAGGAAATAGTCCGCCTCTTTGGCATCTTCTGCCGCATCAACCTGATGGCCTAACTCCCGCAGCTGGACGGCAAGATGATGACGGAGCAAAGGGTTATCTTCCACGACCAGTACGCGCATAACGGGTATCCTTTTTATATAATGTGAGCGGCCCCAGAGCCTTATTTTATTCTTAGAAGAGTATAGGTGAAAGTGAATAAACAGCAGGTTAACGTGGGCCGCCCTGAGACGGCCCGAAGAGCAGGCTTAGTTTAGATCATCGACCATCTGGATGGCACGGCCAAGGTAGTTGGCTGGCGTCATGGCTTTGAGGCGGGTTTTCTCCTCTTCCGGCAGCGCCAGGCTGTCGATAAAGGTTTTCATGCCTTCGGCATCAACGCGCTTGCCCCGCGTCAGCTCTTTGAGCTTTTCATAAGGTTTTTCAATGCCATAACGGCGCATCACGGTCTGAATGGGCTCGGCCAGCACTTCCCAGTTATGGTCCAGCTCGTCCAGCAGGCGGTCGCGGTTGACTTCAAGCTTGGAGATGCCTTTCAGGGTCGACTGATAGGCGATCAGCGCATAGCCCACGCCCACGCCCAGATTGCGCAAAACGGTAGAGTCGGTCAGATCGCGCTGCCAGCGGGAAAGCGGCAGTTTGCTGGCCAGGTGCTGCATCACCGCGTTGGCCAGCCCCAGATTGCCTTCGGAGTTCTCAAAATCAATAGGGTTAACCTTATGCGGCATGGTGGATGAGCCAATTTCACCCGCAATGGTTTTCTGCTTGAAGTGGTTCAGCGCGATATAGCCCCAGACGTCACGATCGAAATCGATCAGGATGGTATTAAATCGCGCTATACAGTCGAAAAGCTCAGCAATATAGTCGTGCGGTTCGATCTGCGTGGTGTAGGGGTTCCAGGTGATGCCCAGTGAGGTCACAAAGCTTTCGCTGAGCTGGTGCCAGTCCACTTCCGGGTAGGCGGCAATATGGGCGTTGTAGTTGCCGACCGCGCCGTTGATTTTACCCAGTATCTCAATGCGTTCCAGCTGGCGCAGCTGACGTTCGAAGCGATAAGCGACGTTGGCCATCTCTTTGCCCAGCGTTGACGGCGTGGCAGGCTGACCGTGAGTACGTGAGAGCAGGGGGATATCACGGTACTCGACGGCGAGCGCCTTCACGGCGGTGATGATCTGCTGCCAGTAAGGCAGGATCACCTCGCGGCGCGCGGTTTCAAGCATCAGCGCATGGGAGAGATTATTAATATCTTCGGAGGTACAGGCGAAGTGAATAAATTCGGATACCGCATGCAGGGCGGGCTGAGAGGCCACTTTTTCTTTCAGAAAGTATTCAACCGCTTTGACATCATGATTGGTGGTGCGCTCGATGGTTTTGATTCGTGCGGCATCCTCTTCACTGAAACTGGCAACAATTTCATCAAGGAAAGCGTTTGCGTCAGCGTCAAATGCAGGAACTTCTCCTATTTCTGCACAGGCGGCCAGCTTTTGCAGCCAGCGAACTTCAACCTCTACGCGAAATTTCAGCAGGCCGAATTCGCTGAAAATGCCGCGCAGCGGGCTGACTTTGTCGCCATAGCGGCCATCCACGGGTGAAACGGCAGTCAGAGAGGATAATTCCATCAGTGCAACTCCTGAAAAGGTTAACAAAAAATTTAGAGTGAGGACTCGTCCATTCGGGACAGCATGCGCTTTGCCTCACTGGCAAGGCGATTGCGTGAAAACATCAGCTGCAGCCTGCCGCCGCCGACCTGATGCCACAATACGGCAGCACGGATACCGGCCAGCAGCGCGGCACGTACTTTACTCTGGATCTGGCTGTTTTGCAGAACAGCCGGGGAGCCGGTGACCTGAATACGCGGGCCAAGCGGGCTTATTACGTCGACGTATATTGCCGCCATCGCACTGAGCAGCGTATCAGAGGTTAACTCGTAGTGCGCCAGCTGGCGGTCCAGCTGTGCGATACGCGAAGCCAGCTCGTCGAGTGCATTTTTGTTGGTGCTCAGCTTACGCTCAAGCACCATCAGGCTGAGCAGGTAGCGGGTCAGCTCCGCGCCTGCGCCCTTGCGGCTGCTGCTGTTGAGTACCGCCAGCAGCGTCTCTATACCAAAGCGCAGATTGGATTCATCATTGCCGAATACCGCCAGCGTGGAGCCCGGATTCATATCCACCACGCTTCGCAGAGACGTATCCAGCGCCTCAGCCGGACAGTTTCCCTGATGCGCCAGCTGCTGCACCAGGTGAGCCGACTGGCAGATACCTGCCAGCGCCAGCGTAATATCGTAATAGTTTTTCACCAGGGTCACTCCTGTTTGTACCCGGCTGCCCGGTCAACGCCTTGGGCAGCATATTGTTGCCGCAAAGCCGTTAAAGCAGCGGCAGACGCGCTTCGATAATACCGCCGCCCAGGCAAATTTCATCAAGATAAAATACCGCTGACTGGCCTGGCGTCACCGCGGCAACCGGCTGGTCGAAGCGAACCTCCAGCCGATCGTCACCCAGCGGGGTGACCGTACAGGCGATATCGGCCTGACGATAACGCGTTTTCACCGTGCAGCGCAGCGGCGTGCGTAACGTCTCGCGGTCAACCCAGTGAAGCTGCTGTGCGACAAGCCCCAGAGACATCAGGCGGGGATGCTCATGGCCCTGCGCAACCACCAGCAGGTTATTCGCCACGTCTTTGTCCACCACATACCAGGGATCTTCGCTGCCTTCGCGGGTGCCGCCAATCCCCAGGCCTTTACGCTGACCGAGGGTATGATACATCAGCCCCTGATGCTCGCCGACCGTTTCGCCTTCGGTGGTGACAATGGCGCCCGGCTGTGCGGGGAGATAGCGGCCAAGGAAATCGCGGAATTTACGCTCCCCGATAAAGCAGATGCCGGTAGAGTCCTTTTTGGCTGCGGTTACCAGCTCCAGCTGTTCCGCCAGCCGGCGCACCTCCGGCTTGGAGAGTTCGCCTACCGGGAACAGGCTCTGCGCAATCTGCTGGTGGCTGAGCGTGTAGAGGAAGTAGCTTTGATCTTTATTGTCGTCCAGCCCCCGCAGCAGGCGGCTTTTACCATCAACGTCCTGACGCCGCACGTAGTGACCGGTGGCGATGTAGTCCGCACCCAAATCTTCTGCGGCATGCTCGAGAAAGGCTTTGAATTTAATCTCTTTATTACAGAGAATGTCGGGATTCGGCGTACGGCCGGCCTTATACTCCTCCAGGAAGAGTTCAAAAACGTTGTCCCAGTACTCGGCGGCAAAGTTCACGGTGTGCAGCACCATGCCCAGTTTGTCACAGACCGCCTGTGCATCAGCCAGATCCTCAGCGGCGGTGCAGTATTCCTCACCGTCGTCCTCCTCCCAGTTTTTCATAAACAGGCCTTCGACCTGGTAGCCCTGCTGTTGCAGTAACCAGGCAGAAACGGAGGAGTCGACGCCGCCGGACATGCCGACGATCACTTTTTTCTGGCTATGAGACATGAGAAATACCTGACGTTAGTGGCGATGGAAAAGCGCCCCGTAAAATTGCGGCGTAGTTTACCACGCGTCCGGGGCGGGCGCATCCTCGCTAAACGGCCACTGAAAGGCGCTCAGCACTTCAAGCGGATAGCGCGTACCCTGCTGATAAATAACAATGCTTTCTGCAACCAGTGGAGAACGCAGCTTTTTCGCGCTCAGAATTTCCTCGGGAGGCAGCCACCAGCAGCGCTCAATATCGCGATCCTGCGGATAGGTGGGCAGCACTTTCGGTAAATCCAGCGCGAATAAAAAACGTAAAAACGGCGTGTTATCGGGCGCTATCCACTGATGCAAACGGAGAAAAGCCTGAGGAACGCCCTCAATGCCCGTTTCCTCATACAATTCGCGCGCGGCGGCCTGAAGCAGCGTCTCGTTCGCTTCGAGATGGCCTGCCGGCTGGTTCCAGGTGGCGCGACCGCGCACCATCTCTTCCACCACCAGATACTGACCTTCAGCCTGCACCACGGTGGCCACGGTAACGTGCGGTTTAAACATGCCTGCCTCCTTGAAAAGAGTGATAACTCACAGCGAGCACGCGTCGGTGACATCGCGCCATTCGCCGGGAGCAAGGTTCTGCAACTGTAGCGGCCCCATGGCAAAACGTATCAGACGCAGCGTCGGGAAGCCAATATGTGCCGTCATTCTCCGTACCTGACGATTGCGCCCTTCAAAAAGGGTGATTTTAAGCCAGCGGGTGGGGATCGCCTGGCGCTCGCGAATGGGCGGGGTGCGCGGCCACAGCCACTCAGGCTCCTGCACCCGCGCCACCTGAGCAGGCAGCGTGGGGCCATCTTTCAGCGTTACGCCCGTTCGCAGCGGCTGGAGATCGTCGTCGCTGGGTTCGCCTTCGACCTGAACAAAATAAATTTTACCGGTCCGTTTCCCCGGCTGCGTTAGCCTGGCCTGAAGCGGCCCGTCGTTAGTCAGCACCATCAGGCCCTCGCTGTCACGATCCAGGCGACCTGCCGCGTAAACGCCAGGCACCGGAATAAAATCATTCAGCGTGGTGCGGCCCGCTTCATCGGTAAACTGAGGCAGCACGTCAAAGGGTTTGTTAAAAATTATGATACGTCGGGGCCCTTTCGCGGCAGCGGGCGCGGATTGGCGTTTAACGCGGTGATTCATAAGGGAAGATTTACGCATAGTCTTTGCACTGAGTGATAATGAGCGCATTATACCGCAAACCCGAGATGATTGGCGCGACGTCAATATTCAAGTAGTATTGACGCGCATCTTACAAATCATTAACAAAAAAGCGTTCGAAGGAGAGGTTAATGGAAAGCAAAGTAGTTGTTCCGGCGGAAGGTCAGAAAATCACCCTGGATCAGGGAAAACTGAACGTACCAAACAACCCAATCATCCCGTTTATTGAAGGTGATGGTATTGGCGTTGATGTTTCACCCGTAATGATCAAAGTGGTCGATGCCGCTGTACAGAAAGCTTATAACGGTGAACGTAAAATCTCCTGGATGGAAATTTACACCGGCGAAAAATCGGTCGCGCTCTATGGTCAGGATGTCTGGCTGCCGGAAGAGACGCTGAACCTGATTAAAGAGTATCGCGTGGCGATCAAAGGCCCTCTGACCACCCCGGTCGGCGGCGGTATTCGCTCACTGAACGTGGCACTGCGCCAGCAGCTTGATCTCTACATCTGCCTGCGTCCGGTGCGCTATTACACCGGTACGCCAAGCCCGGTTAAACGCCCGGAAGACACGGATATGGTGATTTTCCGCGAGAACGCTGAAGATATTTATGCCGGTATCGAGTGGAAGGCGGGTTCTGCCGAAGCGAATAAAGTGATCAAGTTCCTGCGCGACGAAATGGGCGTTAACAAAATTCGCTTCCCTGAACAGTGTGGTATCGGCGTGAAGCCATGTTCAGAAGAGGGGACAAAGCGCCTGGTGCGTGCGGCGATCGAGTACGCGATCACTAATGACCGTGACTCTGTGACGCTGGTGCACAAGGGCAACATTATGAAGTTCACCGAAGGCGCTTTCAAAGACTGGGGTTACCAGCTGGCGAAAGAAGCGTTCGGCGGCGAGCTGATTGACGGTGGTCCGTGGATGAAAATCAAGAATCCAAATACCGGTAAAGAGATTGTTGTTAAAGACGTGATCGCCGATGCGTTCCTGCAGCAGATCCTGTTACGTCCGGCCGAGTACGATGTGATTGCCTGTATGAACCTGAACGGCGACTACATTTCTGATGCCCTGGCGGCGCAGGTTGGCGGCATCGGTATCGCGCCTGGTGCGAACATTGGCGACGAATGCGCGCTGTTTGAAGCGACCCATGGCACGGCACCTAAGTATGCCGGTCAGGATAAAGTGAACCCAGGCTCCGTTATTCTGTCAGCGGAAATGATGCTGCGTCATATGGGCTGGACCGAAGCCGCAGACCTGATTATCAAAGGTATGGAAGGGGCGATTGCCGCCAAAACCGTCACCTACGATTTTGAGCGTCTGATGGACGGCGCTAAGCTTCTGAAATCGTCAGAGTTTGGCGATGCTATGGTTAAGCACATGTAAGTTACACCATTGTAGCGAATGTTAACGGGGGCGAGATGTCCCCGTACTTTTTCCGACCTGAAAAATTTCTTGTGCCACCGTTTTCAGTGCTCAATGCCCGCACGGGCTGGTGGCAGGAACCAAAGCGAAGCTGGATCTCCCCTGGCATACAGTCAGAATCGGGTCGTGATAGCGAACTGCTGTTCAATAAATCTTCACAAAGCGGCGCGGTTTACGATAGGAAAAATACGGATGAGGCAAAAATTGGCACAACGATACTGCTGTGCCGGATAATAGCGATGAATGTCAGGCACAGATTGAAACCCTGAAAGCCCTGATTGAAGAACGTGACGCGACCATACGCAGTCTGACTTCACAGATGGACGAGCAAAAAGCGCAAGCTGAAGCGCTGAATTAGCAGATAGGGGAACTGCTTGCCGGAGCCCGATACCCCGATGCTCAAATACAGTTTCTCCTGAACCTGGCTGATGTGCTGCTCAGTGAGAAGATCACGGGTAAGGATCTGTTTCCTTACTTTGTTGAGCTTTTTGTCGCGCACGACATGGTGCTGTGGGGGCCTGACAGCAGAGCGATAGCTACTGGCGGTTCCGGGGGCGCATCTGGCGGCATCCAGTTATGAAAAGCGGCGTCACGATGAGAGTTGACAAGGCGCAATCTGTTTTAGATGCACTAAAGACTATCGGTAACAGGGATGTGTTGGTTGGCATCCCTGCTGAAGACTCCGCGCGGGATGATGCGCCTTTCGGCAATGCTGGCATTGGTTATATCAATGAATTCGGCTCTCCTGCGCAATATATTCCGGCCAGGCGGCAAAATTTTACTGGGTGGAAGGTGAAAACTAACTACAAGTCAAAACGAACGCGGTTTTCATTTGCAGGGTTATGGGTCGATTGCAAGTAATTTTCTATTCTGCGGGCGGCATTTCTTGTAATCTTTTTATTTTTATCATGCTCAGCTAATCCTGGTTCTGGTAGCATTTTTTTACCTGTGGCTTTACTAAAGCAGATGTTGCCAACATTTCTTACTGAGCTAATTTTTCCCGCCAAAGGTATTGTGTGAACCTTATTAGTAAAGCTACTACGATAGCCAATAATTGAAGCCATACCTGCAAAACTAAATTCAACCTTCATAAACCCTCCTTTTTTTTAAAATAGCAATTTTTTATTTAATTAAATATAAAAGATCGCTTTTTTTCAGGTTTTTTTCAGGACCAAAATTATGCCACAGAACAGGATAAGAAAATGTTCGCTGATCGTTGCCGATGAAAAAGGCGAAGGGCTGGCACATTAGATTGTGGCGCGGCCAGTGGTTTCTGGATACTGAAGAAGGGACGCCCTGGAAACAGGATGTTCTGGCGAAAGCACGCGTTAAGAATGAACGCGTCTGGGAGTGAAAGACAACCTGCACGTATGCACAGCGAAGGGGGAGTGGCAGGCGCAATCATCAAGCAGATGAGTCGATGCCCGTTCTTCGCACTTAAATCCGCTTGCGCTGAGTTCTCAGGCTGTACTTCCCTGAGGCGCGGTGAGCGGATTTGAACTACATTCTGCTCTCTTTAGACATGCCGCTAATGCTAGCTATCCGTTAACTTGTCGTTTGAAGCGTGTTATAGCACAGGGGCACCCTGACACTTATATCGTTCAGTTAGAAATTAGTCCCTTAAGCTGCACTGTAATACTCCAGGCAGCATTGGTTCTCATTTCTTAAAAGAGTCTCAAAAAAACCAGTACTCTCCAAAAATCATTGTCGTCATTACCCGAGCTACTTACTGAGCGATGGATTGCTTATGGGTTTAATCAGTTTCCACACTCACCTTGAAATGATATAAGTCACGCGGTTGACTATATCACTAATATATCTCAGACCACCTTGAAATAGAGTGAAGGCCAGGAGTTAAGGTGAAAATTCAGCAGGTCATTTATTCCTGTTTTGCAGGATATCATAATGTTAATAGAATAAGCTCACCGCATTAAACAGCATATTAAGCTGATAAACTTCATTTTTCCGGGATTTTATCGTCTTGTTGCTCAAATTGAGAACGAATAAGGATTGCTAACTCGGGGTGTAGTATATAGTCTACAGGTTCTCCCGTGATGGGGTGAACGTGATTATATGTTTAGTAAAAAAGGGTCCGCCACTAAAAAAATAAACCTTAATGATAAGGTCCATGTTTATCATCTGTATACTGCATAATAAATTAACGAGTAAATATAGTACCACGTATTATTAATTCCTTTATAAGGAAATTCTCAAATAACATCTTAAGTCGTCTGGGGGCTGAAATGGAAAAAATGCAGTTTTTCTCACTTTTGTCACGCTGGCCTTTGGTTGAATTCAACCATATTAAGGTTGTTGAATATTATGAAGAAGAGAGCGTTTTACCCAAAAAAGATTTGTATATTCATCACTTAACTAAGCATGATGCGCAACTCTTTCTTTGCCGTGTCCCGCCGCACAGGGATGTTGATGATTTGCTGGCCGTCTACACGGATTGGCTAAAAGATTATGGTAAAGTCAGGCGGGTAAGTACCGATCCGGGCAAGCCATATCACTATCATACTGTGCAAGCCGAATCAGATGAGCGGGTTTCAGAGAAGCGGTTCAGTAATATTCTTGAGGGGTAATTTTCTTTCTGACGCCCTGTGGGTAATCGTGACCCATTATCATATTGATTCAACTTGCTGTAATAGCGATTTGATTGATTAAAGATTCTCGTACTTAATCAGGTTTTGCCTTAAATATTCTTAGTGATTGTTAAATTTGGAAAACCCTATGTACAAATCTCTGCTGCTGAGAGTGGGCGTGACAATACGTCAGCTCAGGCGACGAAAAGGGCTGAGTCAGCTGGACCTCAGCCACCTGGCACATATGGACAGAAGCTATCTGAGTGAGGTTGAGAACGGCAAGCGTAATATCAGCCTTTCGAGCCTGGTGCGCATCGCGCAGGCGCTGGACGTCTCTGCGGAAATCCTGATTGATAAAGGCTAGTGGAAAAATAAAGTTTCTAAATCATTTTCACAAAAAAACATACTGTTCAGGTATAGAAAATTTTGGCCTGAACCTAAACGCGATGAATGGCTTATTAGGTTGTCAATTAACGTCTGGCATTCTGTCTTTATGCATTTCCTTAACACGATTATCGTGGGAAGTTTAGCTGCTGGATCTTTACCCTTCCGGCAGTTTTTTTATTACCCTTTTCTCCTTTCTTCACATCCTTCCTTTCCTGGTTGAGTCCGTACAACAAGGTTAACGTAGCCCGCCTCAGGCCTTTCCCCTTCAAAAAGGGGGATAGCTGCGTCAGCTACTCATTCCACCTGGCCCGCACAGCAGCAGGCATCGGGCTGAATTGCAGTCCAGAATAGAAATACCACGGCTGTTTGACTGTATACCTCCAGGCCATGTCTTGCGTGCTTCACTGGCGTGAAGAGGGTCTGGCTGCGACGTTTCTACCCAGGTGTTAAGCCGCAGGCCGTGCCCAGGCATTGCGGATAATAATGCAATCGTCGTGGTGACGTGGGCGCGATCGCTCAGGCTGCAGGCCGTTGCGACGTAAACCTCAATTACCGGTCCGTGGTGATAAACAGGGCAGCGAATACAGGTTCCTGAAATGATTTTCCTGACACGATAGCCGTACGTCCTGCGTGTTGATTGCGCCGCTGATGTTAACTCTTTTATGGAGACGGTAAGCAAATGACAACACTTTATGAGCTGTATAAATCATCTGACCCGCATGGTCTGAAATCCAGTGCGGTCCCAACCTGGCTGGTGCCGATTGCCGAACTCTATGCTGAGCCGGGTTACAACATTCGTGACATTGACTGGGATCAGATTCAGGTTTTACGCGACGCTTTTATCGCCGGGGAACCTGTACCGCCATTGTCCGTACAGGCTACTGCAAAGGGGGTGAAGATCGTTGATGGGCATCATCGCTATTATGGGGCAGTGATGGCCATAGAGGCGGGTTTCAATATAACGCATCTTGCCTGTGAGGATCTGAGCGGGACTGAAGCAGATCGCCTGGTCCTGATGCTGTCCCGCCTCCAGAGTAAACCGCTGAGCGCACTGGAGCGGGCGGTCGCTTACCTGCGGCTGCATAATCTTGGTCTGAGCAACACGGTAATAGCCAGGCGCGTAAACCGCTCCAGAAGCGATATCAGTCGGCATCTCACGCTTTTAGCCTGTGATGAAGAGTTGTTAGCTATGGTACGAACGGGCGATATCGCCGCAACAACCGCCCTGGCGCTTTCGCATGAGTACGGCGGCCTGGCAGTAAGCATTGTCAGGGCGCGACTCAAAGCGGTAAAAGCGATGGGTAAAAAAAAGCTTACCCGTAATGATTCCATTCTCAGCTTTAACGCAATTCGGGCCGGACGGTTGATGGAGCTGATTGCTGAGGCTGAGGTTAAGCAAATCCCCGGCGGCTTCGGGACGCTGGTGGTTTCTGAGGAAAAACTCAGGGAGATTCTGAGCATCGTCAGGCAGTACCGGATAGCTGCCGGAAAGGGCAGCACGTCAGGGGCGCACGCTGTACAGTTTTCTCCGCCCGATGCATTCCCTTTAGCGAAGGTCGATATAATCAGAAGCAGCGGCATTAAGGTATGGGCCTGCGCCGCAGCGGCTTTTGGCGATAAGGCTGAATATACCCTGCTGGAGTCGAAGTATGCCCATCTGTGGGCTGCGGATGACGTGGAACAGCCGGAGGTTGTGGTGGTACTTCCGCCTAAGTGGGCCAGAGTCGTGCAGAGAAAAGCCAGCGGTGATTCAAAATCGCTGCGGCGATGGCTGGATGGCTGGTTTGGTGATGCGGACGTTAAGGAAGAGATGTTTGAGCGTTTTAGTACCGTGGCGGCCGAAACCCGTGAGGAGCGGGGGCTAAGCATGGATGAGTTTTTAGCTGTCGCCGGACGCACACGAAGTGAAAGCTGGGCAAATATCAGGCTGCTGCGCACTGAGATTCGGGAGGTATTAACGCTTGATGATAAGGGTAAGCAGGAATAACGTTGCCGTGATTGATCAAGTGCAACGACGGATATCCGTAACGATTGAGTACGGATATCCGCTATTACGCCTGTCAGCGCTGTATCATCACCACTCAGCTTTTATCTGACTACCAGAACCATGAGGACATAGCAAAGCAGTAGACCAGCGTAAGGGTGAGCAGAGCGAACTCGATGGGTTTGATGAAATACACGGCATCATGTCAGCATTAAGAATAAGTAGAATCTACATCGGTTTGATTTACGGAAACTTTAATCTAAATTTTTATCCTGCTGCTAACGCCTCACTCCGTCAGGTCGCACGCCATCTCCACGCTGCTCAATTCGCCTGCCGTTGGAGAGTGATAGATACCTTCACGCACCACGCGAAACCCATGCCGCTGATAAAAAGTACAGGCATTCGGCGTTGCATCGAGCGTCAGCCTGCGTATTCCCCTTTTCAGGGCTTCATCTTTGATCGCCTGCAAAATGCGCCCGGCCAGCCCCCGGCCCATAAAGTCCGGCAGCGTAAAAATCGCTTCCACGCTCTGTTGTTTCAGATCCAAAAAGCCGGTCGCAACCGGATTGCGTCCCCCGGGGGCATCAATGACATAGAAGGGATTGTCTGCAACGGTGCGTGGGAAACCGGCGGGCATGGCATCGGGCGTCCAGGCACCGATCGTTGACGCGGCGTAAACGTCTTTGCATCCATAACGGATGGCAAGGTTACGAATGCGCCAGAGCGCATTTGCCTCATCGGGTGAGGCCAGTCTTATTTCCATTTCCCCTCCTTATTTTCTCAGTCCGTAAGTTTCATCATTCAGATTTTGGATATACCCGCCCCGCAGGGTGGGGCAGGGGGATCGGTTGTTGACTCATCCGCTCTCAATCGCCGGATGCGGCATCAAAATGATTTCCACCCTGAGTTTCAGGGCATTATTTCAAGCGGGAACAACGCGTTAAAATTATCAGCCTGTCACGCTCACGCGTACGCAATTATCGATCTACATTAAAAGCATGCTAATTAAGACGGCGCAGGCCACGCACCTGCTGCTTACTTTATATACCACATCGTTCCTTATTACACATTTCTTAACCATTCGTCGAACTAATAAATCTGACATAGCGTGACGTTCCTGTCCCGTAAGCGTTTTGTCAGCATGACAGCCTTAAGTCATTACCATGATGACGCCGAACTGAGTATTTATCTCTGGCATCCAGGGCATTGAAGTAACAAGGGGGGCAGTATGATCGGGCATGTTATAGCAGTAGGTACTGGCGCGGCTGCGGTCGCGGGAACGGGTTTGGAAAGTCATCCGGGATTGGTGAACTATAGCGTGCTGTTTGGCGCTTTTGCGGGCGCGGTTTTTTACGTTGCCAGCGCATCCGATATGCGACTTCTGGTGCGTGCCGCCTACTTTTTAGTTTCAATGATCGTAGGGGTGTTTGGGTCAGGGCTGGCGGGCGCAAAGCTGGCACAGATTCTGGGTTACAGCGACCGTCCGCTGGATGGGCTGGGTGCCATTCTGCTCTCGGCACTGGCGATTAAAACCCTGACCTTTATTAATCAACAAAATCCAGTTATCTGGCTGGCTCGCTGGCGAGGAGGATACCATGGTAATAAGTGATCCGTTGGTCATTGCCAATGTGGTGATCTGTATGGCGATTGTGCTGCGGCTAATGTCCTTTCGCAGAGAGGGGGCCTCACACCAGCAATGGGCCTCCTGGCTCGCTTATCTGATGATTCTGGCCTACGCGTCGGTGCCTTTCCGATTCTTCTTCGATCACTATGAACATACGTCATGGGCAATCATCATCATTAATTTGCTGCTCTGCGCTGCGGTATATCGCGCCAGCGGTAACGTTGCGGTGGTATTTGCCGTATTCAGGCATCACAAATAAACGCAATCAGAACCTGTCCGGTCGCCCATATGCTGCGGGCGACCGGATTTTTTATTTTTCCGGGGGCGGCAGAGTCAGGGCTTTATAAACCCGGGGCGAGCATCCGGCTAGCGCCTGCGTCATTTTTCTGTCGAGCCGTTTACATTTTTCTTTGTAGCGCAGTGCGCGTCGTTGGCGTGAGTTCATTGGCAAGCTCTCTTGTTGAGTAAGGTAAGATAAGCCTGGAAGCTGAAATGATATGCGTCAAGCGCATATTTGAGGGCGGTAAGCAGAGGCCCGTTTACCGGGACCTCTTAAGGGTGTTAACCATGGCGCCGGAACTGCTGTGACTGACTCAGCAATACGCGACCCGCTACGTTCAACATCGCCATTTCGTGATGAGATATAGTCCACTCTTTATAACGGGGGTTGTCGGATATGACATAAAGTTCCGTTTTAACTTTCTGTAAACGCTTAACAAAAGTGTCTCCGTTGAAGTCGAAAACGTAGATGCCATCCCCGTCAAAGGATGACACGCTGACATCAACAAAAATCAGATCGCCTGGCTCAATAGTGCCTTCCATACTGTCGCCGCGAACATTGATTAATTTAACGTACGCTTCCGGTTTATTGCCAAAAATTACGCTTGCCTCATTTCTGACATATTCAATAGATTTAATGACTTCTACCACTTCTCTGGCGGGTGGATCCACGCCTTCATTGGCGGCAAAATCAAGAACATCAACACGATACACATCACCTCTCCTCACGCTGGTTAACGAATCAACACTGGATAAAACCCCAGTATTGTTTAGTTCTCCTGATGAGAATAGCTCAGAAACGGGTACGGTGAGGGCATCGGCAATTTTTTGTAGCAACGCATCACTATAACCCTGACGGCCACGCTCAAGGCGGGACAGGTTACCCACGTCGCTTTCAACCCGCAGGGCAAGCTCATGCAGGGTCATGTTATTAGCTTTACGAAGCTGTCTGATTCTTTCTCCGGGTTTCATCGGGTTATTACACCTTTTTTATGCGTATCACGCAAAGCGCCTTGCGCATTTTTAATGGGCATCCTAATATGCGTATAACGCATTATTTTCCTCGTCTGCAGAATGATGCGCCGTATTATCCCGCTCTTTAACAGCCTGAACGCGCCGATACAGGTGCCTGCAAAACCTACCGATTATCTTGCACGCTAAAGAGGAGGTTCATCATGAGCCAGATTGTCCCCATTTTGAAGTATGAAGAGGGCTACCGGGACGAACCCTTTATTGATTCGTTAGGCTACCCGACCGTAGGTTGTGGCATCAAAATCGG
The DNA here is from genome assembly GCF_047918655.1 of Erwinia sp. PPS120. Taxonomy (GTDB): domain Bacteria; phylum Pseudomonadota; class Gammaproteobacteria; order Enterobacterales; family Enterobacteriaceae; genus Erwinia; species Erwinia tasmaniensis_A. The sequence goes on from NZ_JBLREF010000004.1 coordinate 111,008, forward strand.
CCCGAAAGGCGCTTCTCTGACCAGCTATATCTTTAAGGTTCCCCGACAGGTCGGCGAACTGTGGATGCAAACGCTGGTTGAGGGGAAGATTTTTGCGATGCAGCAACGTCCTCTGCTGATCAGTGCGCTGAATCAGTGTAACGACGCGCGTTCAGACATTCTTTACAGTATGGCTTATCAGATGGGAGTAGAGGGCCTGAGCGGCTTCAGTAATACACTTGCCGCCATTGCCCGAGGGGACTTTACGTCCGCGGCTGATGGCATGTTAAACAGCCTGTGGGCCCGACAGACGCCCGCCAGAGCGAAGCGACACGCGGATGTGATGCGTAGCGGCAGTTATGAAAGCTATCGGGGGCTGATATGAAATTTTCCCTTTACCTGAGCGGAGTCGTGATAGCGCTACTGCTGCTGCTGGTTGTTCGTCGCTACAGCTCAGTGGAGTTCGTACTGCATGCCCGGCTGCTCTTTAAGACCTGGTCGGTATGGCTGGCATCACTTGGCTCCGCGATAAGCGCCTGGGTTCACTCTTTTCCTGATTCTGCCATGCAGGCGTGGCAGATGCTGCCCGCTGACGTTAAAAGCGTGATCCCCCCCAATTATCTCGGCCTGATTGGCGCGTTTATGGTCGCCATGGCGGTGATGGCGCAGTTTGTTCGCCAGCGGACGCTGGCTGATGAGCGTCAAAAGCTCGACGGCCATCACTGATACTCCTCGTTTCACCGCGTTCCACCTGTTCCTGAAACCCACCCCCGTGGGCATCCCCGGCACTACTATCCCCTTTATCTGGAGGTCTTTATGATCGAAGTAAACTGCTTTGCCGATCTGCGCACTACTGCACCCACTAAAGCTGGCGACATTGCCGCGCTGAAACGCTATTACGACAAAGACTCGTCATTTCACGGCGGCGGCGACTTTGTCGGCTTTCTGGGCACCACCACGCTGACTGACGACGGCGGAACGGTGGCGAAGGGCAGTAGCTTTTACTGGAAGCGCATTATCAACGATCCCGCGCAGGTGAATCTCTATCACTTTGGCGCCCGCGGGGACGGTATAACCGATGACGCCGATGCTTTCAGGCGGATGTTTAGCTGGTCGCAGACTTATGATATCAATGCAAAAGATATTGGGGTGCGCTTTCCGCCGGGAAAATTCCTGATTTCACCCATCGACCTTTCGGCCAGCGAAATACCATATTTTGCCCTGTACGGAGATGACAGCCCGTACGGCGTGTCTCCGGGAACGGTAATTATTTCTGATAAGTCGATCAACACGGTATTTAAGGTCAATGCGCGGCGCACCGTAATTCGCGGTATCAGCTGGAACGGGCAGGCCAGCGCGGATATCACCGCCACCAGCGGGGCCATTACCGCCGATATGCTTTCCAACGTGCAGCCGTTTTTTGAAAACACCACTATCGAGGGTGAATTTGTGCATATTCGCTGTTTCCGCGTGCAGTATAACGGCGGTACCGTTATTAAACTGCTGGATACGCTGGATACCCGTTTCGATCAAATCTACAGCCAGAATACCTATGCGCGGGTCTTTGAGGTAGGCTGGTCTAATTCGCCGAACGGCGTCTGGGATCACGCAACGGCGATTGAGCTGAGTAATGCTAATTTCCAGACTGGTTATGGTGATGCCACCCTGTATATGCCGCGCATGACCCAGGGGATTATTCGTAACGTCTGGATTGAGCATACGCGGTTCCCCGGCGATCTCACTAACGGGCAGTGGATTGTTGATGCGTTAAGCGTTGAAGATTGCACTAATCCGCTTTTAATGAACAACAGCCGGGTGCAGTTTCGCCAGCTTAATTTGCAGGCGGGTGCAAAGGTCACGATGGATACCACCAGTGACCGCTGGCTGTCGGGCTACGAGTCTGGCTGGCGGCGGGAGGAGAACTTTGGCACCACGATGACCGGCTCCATGAAGGCCGGCTGGTACAGCGGCTACCGGCTGAATAATAACTCGGACAGTGATAAATGGTTCCGCATCGGCAAATTCGTCTTCCCGAAGGTCAATCAGCAGTGGACCCTGGAATTCATGGGTAAGCTGACCACTGCTAATCCGGCGGGTACGGCAGCCAGTCCGGTCCAGGCTGTCTCATCCGGGGTGACCTGGCTGAACCTCCAGCGATGCGTCAGTTCAGTCTGGGCAGATATGTTTCATCGCGGCTCGACGCCGGTGATCGATGTCAAATATAAGCGCAGCTATGAAAACATCGTTGAGGTATGGGTAAAACTGAAAGCCGGTAGCGGGGATACCATGTTTAATCTTCGTTCCACCGGCCCCACGCGATTTGATTCCGGCGAATGCTCCTTGTTTACCCCGGACCTGAGTGAGGTGACCGATCTCACTACGTTGGGTACCGTTACCCCCAGCGCCAGACTCAGCCTGCATAATGGTTTAGCGGGAATAGGGGCTAATGAAAATGGCGTAGTGACCTTAGCGACTGCGGATGCCGCGGTACCTGCCAGCATGGCACCGGGCGGATACATTACGCTCAATATCAACGGTACCGATCGCAAGTTTCCCTACTATAACTGAATATTTAAACCCGACCCCAACCGCCCACTTCGGGCGGTTTTTTTTTGCGTCAGATAAAGCCGCAGTGCGCAAAAAGTGTTGGCGATCATAGCGGAAGAGTGAAATAGTACGGAATCACCCTCCAGGAATAATCCGTTTTTAGTGAACGAAATTTCTGTTTCAGGGGGAAATTGTGTGGTTTTTCTGCCAGAGGCGTTTATAAAAGTGGCAGCCTGGCCATTAGGGTAAATCAGGGGTTGAGCCAGATGAAAAGGTTCGTAAAATAGGGCCATTACGTAAATCAGGAGAATGATGTGTCAGAAGCTGCGTCTGTTGAAAACCACCCCGATCGGCTGGAAGAGGCAAAAAATATCGCGCTGGGATGGCGTATTGTCGGCCAGATGGAACCGCAAACCCTGGAGGATGCGATTCAGATGCTTCGTGACAGCTCCGCCCATGCGGCAAAAGTCTGTGACCTGATTTATGCGGAAATCGCCGAGCGTAACAAAGACCAATCGCGCTGAGCGGAGTAATAAGACTCACTGCACTCAACGTAATCAGGTAACCGGGCTGCTGCCTGCTGAAGGGCATGTCGGGTTAGTTAGCGGTCGTGGCGGTGGCGGGTTTTACGCGCTGCCACTCATCCCGGCAGATTTCGGGGTCGACATCACTGTACCCCTCGAGGGATCAAGAGTGCGCGCGACATCGTCCGGAATGGAAACGCAGGTCGCAGCGTCGCGGATCTCTTTTGCTCGTTTAATATTCGCCTGTTACCAGCCACTGATCGGCTTCTTCAAACATCTCTTCAATGACTCTCATCATCACGGCCTTGTCGCTTTTGCTGGCATCGGTTTTCACGCTGTTAGCCTGCATCGGCTTAACCCGGACGTCCGCCTCTGGAAAAACCCGCTGAATGCGTTTTTCAAGCTCGTCCAGAATCATCTGTTGAGCATTGGGTAAACCCGCTACGTTGCGCTTATCGTAAATCAGTTCAACAAACATGTACTTATCCTGGTTAACTGTGCTGTATAAAAATACAGTTATTTTAACCATCCTTCAATCAAATTATGATAGAGGCGGGATAACGCATAAACAGGAAATGAAAAATGAAAAAAATGCTGTTAATGGCCAGCGTTCTGATGGCCGGCACGCTGCTGGCAGGCTGTACGAATAATCATATTCTGCATATGAACGACGGGCGCACGCTGGTGGTACAGGGCAAACCGCAGGTCGATAAAGCGACCGGCATGGTGCTGTATACCGATGAAAACGGCAAGCAGCAGGCGGTAAACCAGGCTGATATTAAAGAGATGAGCGCGCTGGACAAGTAGGGGGTGCGGCCAAACCAGGAACACTCCTGGTTTGGCCCTTTTCACGAAGGTGACAGTGTCATGTGGCGGCCTTTTCCCTCATAGTATTTGCGTTAAGTGAGAAAATTTCCGGAGAACGCTGCTCATGTTTCGCATTTTCGCCGCAGGCTGTCTGCTGGTCAGTGCTACCTCTGTGGCCTGGGCTACCCCAGACGCCCAACCGATGAACGCTGAGTTTCAAATTACCTGCCCGGGTCGCCAGACCATGACCATTACCGAAGCACAATATGGCCTGACCACTCTGATGTGGCCGGGTAATCATTTCCAGATTGCCGCAGGGCAGCAGCAGTCGAGTACCGACAGCGGTACTCGGGTGTCGATTGTGCTGTTTCGTAATGGCGATCAGATGATTGTTAACAAAGCCGATCAGGAGACATTTTTCTCCTTCGAAGGGGCCCGTAAGCTGGTGCCCTGTAGCCGCAGCAGCGTGCAGGAGAACAGTGCGATTACCCTGCAGCGTACCGATGCCAGCGGAAACGTTGAATCCTGACCTCACCTTTGGTGAAGGTCTTTGCCAGCGCTAAACGACAACCCGCTGGCGGCAATCCCGCGGCTGGTGCTCGGCTTCATCCAGCAGTGCCAGCCACTGCCGCACGCTGACTTCGCACCAGCCCGGATGGCCCCGTGTTACGCTCATCAGCACCACGTCCGGCCTTAGCGCCCGGTAGAACTCCAGCGATTTGCGCAAATCGGTCTCGTTGCTCTCGGGAAGCTGCAGCGTCACCCAGCGATTGCCATCCCGTATCACCGTCCCCCCGACAAACAGATAGGTTTTGCCGAAGGGAGAAGCATAAAGATAGGTGGTACTGCCTGGCGTGTGTCCCGGCGTCGGAACCAGGTGGAAGCTGCCGCAGTGTACCTCCGCCAGGTTGAAGGTATCATCGGCTTCAACAAAGGCACTTACTGGACCGAGCGCCCGGGTATGACAGTAGAGGGCGGAGTTAAACCGCTGTTGCAGCTGTCGCGCACCGGGTCCGGCCTCCTGCCAGCCACTAAGATAATGACGGATTATCCCGCCAAGACCGGCAATCGTCTGGTGATCTTCAGCATTCTCAACGCGGGAAATCAGCATGTTGCCTCGCTCATGCTGCAACAGAAACCCATGCATCATCCACGCTGATTCTGTCTCACAGACCGACAACTCCGGCGTGGAAACCCAGAGGTCCTCATATAACTGCTTCATAGGGGCTCCGGGAAGTTAACGCAGCGTAGGGTGCCCTGATAACCTTAGCGAAGCCTGGTTACCTTCTACTTTCAGATTGCCGTGAGCGCCTAAGGGTAGCGTGACGGTATCGCGATCGTGCCCAAAAGAGAGGCCGGTGACCAGCGGCAGGCCGGTTATCTGACGGATTAACGTCCAGACGCTGTCAAAGTCGTAGCCATTATCGTATGCGCTCAGGTTTGCAGCGGTAAAACTGCCGGTCACTATGGCTTTCTGCCGGGCCAGAATGCCGCTCTGGGCCAGCTGTAGCAGCATGCGCTCAATCTTGTAGGGATGCTCATTCACATCTTCAATGACCAGAATGCCGTCAGAGAGGGCTGGCAGCCAGGGGGTGCCCACCAGGGAGGTAATCATCGCCAGATTTCCGCCCCATACCGTCCCGCTAACGTCAACGTTCTGCGGTGGCGTTTGCCAGCCCAGGGTGAATTCCGGCGAGGTCAGCGCCCGCCAGAAGTGGTCGACGGTGAAATCAGAGACCACCTCCGCACCAAAATTACCCGCCAGCAGCGGGCCGCTAAAGCTCTTTACGCCGTGGGTCAGCAGCGCCAGCTGGATCGCGGTGAAATCACTGTGGCCGCACAGCGCTACGGGCTGCTCCCGAAGACGCGCGGCCAGACCCGGATAATCAAGGTAGGGCAGAAGCCGTGAGGCGCCATAGCCACCGCGAACCGCCAGGACAATATCCGGCAACGTCGGCAATGCTGCCAGAGCGTTCACGTCCTGCAACCGCTCAGCATCAGTCCCGGCAAAACGACGATCGCGGCGGGGAATGATCGCCGTCTGGTTCACCTGATGTCCCTGGGCGCGGAGTCGCTCAACGGCCAGAAAGGCGGCGGCCTGATTAAGGCAATAGCCCGAAGGGGCAATCAGATGAAAAGAACGCGGAGTAACGGACATAATCTTCACTTTAATCCTCTAACGGGTGGAATAAATGGCGCATTTTAATGTGCTACTCTTACCGCTGGCGGTCGGGTTGAGCCTTGCGCGGCATAATGTTTGCTTTTTATACCGCCTCCAGTGAATTTTTTTGGCAGACCGGGGGTCCAATAACCCGATAATGACTAAAAGCCTGTCCTAAGTCACCCTCTGACCCGGCAAATTCAGAGTTACGGTAATTCTCCACAGGTCAGCGGCGGGTATGATAGGGCGCAGGCTAAGGCGCAAAGGATAATGAAAACGTGAGAAGCGTTAACTACGTTGCAATCGCAGGGGTGCTCCTGCTGGCAGGCTGTGCCAGCAAACCCCATAAACAGACCGTCACCGTGCAGCAAACACCATTAACCAAGGCCCCACCGCAAAAGGTGGCACAGGCGTGGTCGATCTTTACGGAGAATGCGGCCCACAGCTACGGAATCGATCAGAAGCTGGTGGATGCCATTATTTCAGTGGAATCGGGCGGCAATCCAACGGTAGTCAGTAAGTCGAATGCCATTGGATTGATGCAGATTAAAGCCTCTACGGCAGGTCGTGAAGTTTATCGCGTACAGGGCCGTCGCGGTCAGCCAAGCAGTTCGGAGCTACGCGATCCGGTGAAAAACATTGATATCGGCACAGCCTATCTGAAAATTTTGCAGGATCAGTCGCTGGCGGGCATCCGCGACCCTGAAACGCTGCGTTACGCGACAATCGTATCCTATGCTAACGGAGCTGGCGCGCTGCTGCGGACTTTCTCCCCGGACCGCGACCGGGCAATAGCCATGATCAACGCGATGACGCCGGAAGCATTCTATCATCACGTTCAGAGCAAGCATCCCGCTGCGCAGGCACCGCGCTATTTGTGGAAAGTCACCACCGCCTACCGGACTATTTGAACCCTGTGCTGACCGGCGGGAAGGGGATCTCCTCGCCGGTTTAACCCTGACCGCGTGATAACAGCTATTGAAAGCGGGTCGCTTTATCGCGCGCCAGGCGCTCAAGCGAGAAAATAACCTGCTGAAGCTGACGCTCCTGGTCGGCGCTAAGTTTCTGGAAGCGAAAGCTTAAGCGTGGCGTGATAAGGGTTTGATTTTTGCTGCCGATTACGCTGCGCTGTCCAATATTCACTAATCGGGCATCCACCTCAAAGCGACCATATTCCCCCATCTCCAGCCGCATATTCTTAAACAGGTCACCTTCTGCAAGGAGTGGCGGAAGTGCGCACTCTGCCAGCACGCTTATACCGCCCAGCGAGATATCCTGCAGGCGCAGGCGTCCCTGTCCGCTCCCGTCCGGCCAGCCCACGTAACAGGTGAACAGCGGCGAGAGCGGCGCGGTTACGCGAAAAAACTCTCTGCGCTGAATCATTATCAGGTCATCAGGCAGGCCGGAGGTAAAGGCGGGCAGGCCGGTATGGCTGGTGATACGCAATTGAGAAACGGCAAATTCAACTTTCGCCCCGGCGGTTTCCGCCGTCATATTCAGCAGCCGGGCCTCTGCGGCGAGCTGATTGTCATAATCGTTACTGCCATAATCGACAATAAATCTTTCGCGATCCGCACACAGCAGCCGGGTAATAAACTGGCCACGTTGATGAGTCACCCTAACCGGGGTCTGATTTTTGACCAGATCTTTCAGGACGCCCAGCACGGCCAGCGGGCCGCGTTTACGGTACTGCTCGTTATCTTCCTCTTTCACATCCCTCTCCTGATGAATGTCGAAACCAGACGTAAATAGTGCTGGGATAAATTATCGGCAGAGCCAGGCTACTTTTTAACACCTGTTATAAAAAAGTTTGAAAAAACTTTAGATTTAAATCACACGCTTAGAATCTTAGCCTATACTTACGCGGTCTAAATGTAGCAAGGGAAGGAGTAGGAAATGGGTATTATATCGTGGATCATTTTTGGTCTGATCGCAGGTATCATTGCTAAATGGATTATGCCGGGTAGAGATGGCGGTGGTTTTATCATGACCGTTATCCTGGGCATCGTGGGTGCAGTGGTCGGCGGCTGGATCAGCACCACGCTGTTCCATATGGGCAAGGTTGACGGTTTCAACTTTGGTAGCTTTGCCGTGGCGGTGGTAGGCGCGATTGTCGTGCTGTGGATCTACCGCAAAGTCAAAAGCTGACGCCTGCGGCATTGAATGAAAAAGGGAGACGGCAACGTCTCCCTTTTTTTATCTGTCTGCGACGGATCAGGTTTCGAGTGGCTTCACATGATCGTCGGCGCGCAGGGTCATAATCGCGATGGCGCTGATAATACAGGTCAGCGTCACGTACCAGGCGGGGATAAACACGTTGCCCGTCCGGGCGATCAGACCGGTAATAATCAGCCCGGCACAGCCGGAAAATACCGCGTTAGAGAGCGAATAAGCCAGCCCCAGTCCGGTATAGCGAACCCGGGTGGGAAACATTTCCGCGAGCATGGCAGGCCCTGGCCCGGCGATGATACCCACCACGCCGCCCGCCAACATGACCGACAGGCCTTTCAGCCAGACTGACGTGGCGGGGTGCTGGAGCAGCATCAGCAGCGGGAAGCTGAAAACAATCACCGTTACCATCGCCAGCAGCATTATGCGGCGTCGGCCAAAACGATCGCTCAGTCGTCCGGCAGGCAGGATGGTGAGGGCAAAGCCTGTATTTCCCAGTACGGTCGCAGCCAGCGCCTGCTGAAAGCTGGCGTGTAAGGACGTTTGCAGCCACGAGGGCATAATCACCAGAAAGGTGTAGCCAGCCGCCGACCAGCCCATCATCCTGCCAATGCCCAGCACGATGGCTTTCACCACCACCGATAAGGGCGCAGGGTCGGAGTGCTGCGCGACTGCAAAGGCGGGCGGTTCCTCCAGCTGAGTGCGCAGCCAGAGCGCCACCACTCCAAGCGGCAGGGCCAAGAGAAACGGCACCCGCCAGCCCCAGCGCTGGAGCTGATCGCCGGTAAGCACGGCGGCCAGAATCGCCACCGTCGCCGCGCCCGCCAGCAGACCCAGCGCCACGGTAAAGGACTGCCAGGCGCCGTAGCGTCCACGCTTACCCGGTGGGGCGAGTTCGGTCATCAGGGCCACCGCGCCGCCAAATTCACCGCCAGCGAACAGACCCTGAAGCATTCTCAGCAGGGTAAGCAGCAGCGGGGCGGCAACGCCTGCAACGGCGTAGGTGGGCATCAGGCCAATCAGGAAGGTGGCAGAGGTCATCAACAGCAGCACGGCAATCAGCGTCGGCTTGCGACCAATGCGATCGCCAATACGACCAAAAATCATGGCACCGATGGGACGGCAGAAAAAGGCCAGTGCAAAGGCGGCATAGGTCAGGATCAGGCCGGTCAGTTCACTTTCTCCCTCAAGCTGGAAAAAGTTTTTGGCAATAATGGTCGCTAAAAAGCCATAAACGGCAAATTCATACCACTCAATAAAGTTGCCCGTTGAGGCGGCAATCAACATTTTCTTATCCGGAACGGGCGCAGTTGCGTTATGCATGATTAATGCCTGGAAAGGTGAAAAGAAAAGAGTGACAGAAAAAAACGCTGTTGGATAACAGGAGGCTGTTATGACGGCAGCGCGCGAGGTACGCGCTGCCGCAGCCTGCTTATTTGATATCACCCACGTTGTTGCAGGTGATGCCTTTTGGACAGTAGAGATCCATCAGTTTAAGCGTGACGCCGTTGGTCCAGCCGAAGCCGTCCTGCAGCGGATATTCACCGCCGCCCCCGCCGCCGAGTCCTTTTCCTTCCACCACGTATTTCTCAACCAGCTTGTGCTCTTTGTCATAGGTGGCCTGAACATTTTTCAGGAAGCGAATGCCGATATCCTTCGCCAGCGCCTGCTGACCATAATTGTTCAACCCCTCTACGGCCGCCCACTGAAGCGGCGCCCAGCCGTTTGGCGCATCCCACTGCTGGCCGTTGTTGACGGTGGTCGTGACCAGTCCACCCTCTTTCAGCAGCTGACTCTTCACTATGGCTGCCGTGCGGCTGGCCTGCTTATCGGTCGCGACCTGAAGGTAGAGAGGGAAGAGCGTAGCGGCGGTTAACTGCGGACGTACGGCACCTTTCTGCCAGTCGTAGTCCGCGTAAAAGCCCTGTTTCTCATCCCACAGATAGCGATTGATCGCCTGCTGACGTTTTTTCGCCAGCGCGTCGTAATGCCTGCCGGCGTCAGCCTGTTTCGCGACCTGATTTGCTTTTGCCAGGGTCTTTTCGAGATGGAACATCAGGGCATTCAGGTCAACCGGCACAATGCGCGTGGTCTGAATGGTAGAGATATCATTCTGGGTGCCGAACCAGCGGGAGCTGAAATCCCAGCCTGAAGCCGCCCCTGCGCGCAAATCGCGATAAAGGCCCGCTTTCTCACGCTGCTGAGCTTTCTGCGCCGTATTGACGTCATCCAGCCAGGATTCAGTGCGCGGTACGTCGCGGGCATCCCAGTAGCGGTTAAGTAGCGTGCCGTCCGTCAGCTTCACCACATTTTTACTCGCGTCTCCCGCCTTAAGATGGTCCGCGCCCGCCATCCAGTAGTCATACTCTTTCTGTAGCTGCGGCAGGTATTGAGTGTAAACGCCGTCGCCCTGATGCTGCGCCAGCAGATCGACCATCAGGCTGAAGAAGGGCGGCTGTGAGCGGCTGAGATAGTAGCTACGGTTACCGTTAGGGATATGACCATATTTATCCAGCAGGGAGGCGAAGTTATTCACCATATCCTCGACCCGATCCCAGTGTCCGCTCTCTGCCAGCCCCAGCATGGTGAAATAGCTGTCCCAGTAATAGATCTCGCGGAAGCGGCCGCCAGGTACGACGTAGGGTTTCGGCAGCGGCAGCAGGGAATCCCAGCGCGCGGGCTGGCTGACTGAGCGGGTCAGTACCGGCCACAGGCCATTAATATGTTCGCGCAGGCTCTGCCCGGCGGGCGGGACATATTTATCCCCGTCAACGGGAAGGGTGAAGTTGGTGTCAACGAAATGGCGTAAATCGAAATTACGCTGCTTCTTCTGCATCTGCCAGTCGGCAAGAATGGTCGAGGGATCGCTCTTTGGGATCGCATCTGCAAACGTTTTCTGATCGGAAAAAAGCTTCGCCGACTGCACGGCCTGGAACAGCGGCCCCAGGCGGATATCCGGCGGCTGGGGGGACTGACTGAGCATCGATTGCTGAGCGTCGCTTTGCTTTGCAAAAGCGGTATCAGCCAGCGTGGAAGAGAGAAGCAGTGGCAGTACCAGTATGGCCCACCATTGACGGTTTTCGACTCGTTGCATTGGTTGTTCTCCATGTCCAGACCAAATCCAGTCTGTAAGTAGTTGACCCTGAAAAGAACTTTAGTCGATATTTCGCATTCCTACCGCTATGAAGCCGGGAAGTGTGAAGCCGTACGGCTTTTCGACAGGTTCAGGACCAGCAGGTCATGCGGTCAACGGGCAGATGAACTATCCCGGGCGCGACCCTGTAAATAATTCTGTGTAACTGCCAACGTATTAGAGGTGATCGCTCAGGCGGTCACCGAACTCGATAATAAAGCGACTCATTGCCAGCCGCCAGTTTCGGATCGGCATATTCCATTTTTTTGAAGCATCGCGGATCGCCAGATAAATGACTTTCCTCACCGGGTCATCCGTCGGGAACACCTTGCGTTTCTTTATTGCCTGACGGATCACGCTGTTCAGCGATTCGATGGCGTTCTTAGTGTAAATAGC
>NZ_JBLREF010000005.1:0-48693 GCF_047918655.1 Erwinia sp. PPS120
CTATATTATCAACGGCTCAGAAGTGTCTAGATTATCCGTGGCGATTCATTTGAAATGTCTGACAAAGATCGAGTGATTACCATTTATAATCTTCGTGCTGATACAAGTGAATTTATTGGAGCAAGTGATGCTTATATTCCAGCACATACTGGATTGCCTGCCCTCTGTACAGATCTCGTGCCTCCTGATATTCCAGAAAATATGGCCGCCGTGTTTGATGGTAAAGTTTGGTCTCTGATTGAAGATCATCGTGGAAAAACTGTATACGATGTGACTACAGGGGCGTCACTTTTCATTGAACAGCTCGGTGCGCTACCAGTGAATACTGTATCAGTAGTGGCTACCGGTGAGTTTGTTAAGTGGAATGGTAAAACGTGGGTTCAAGATCCGGATGCTGTAAAGGCTGATGCAGTTCGGGCGGCGACAGACCAAAAAAACGAGCAGATTAGGGAGGCTACACTGTTAATAAATACCTTGAATGACGCTGCAGAGTTAGGAATGTCATCTGAAGAAGAAGCAACTAAACTTCTGGAATGGAAAAAATACCGTGTACTTCTGACTCGTATAGACCCTACGGAAGCGCCGGAGATTAACTGGCCACCAGTGCCAGTCGGTTGATGTATCAGCAATGCATTGGCTTGATCGGCTCCCTGAGTTAGAATGATTCATCAATCCAATGTTAAGGCAAGGAAATGTCTGCATATAAAGTCAAGATGAAGGTTTTAAGTTTTTTTATAAATGTTTTTAGAAACCGAAATCGAGTTAGCCCAGATAGAATTAACTTTCTTAAAGTTAAAACTGTAGTAATTGTTAACAATAAGCGGCTTGGGGATTTTTTATTTTGTACACCAGCAATTAAAGCTCTCAAGGATGCTAGTCCAAATGTGAGGTTAATTGCGCTTACAAGCCTTCGAAATAAAGAATTAATAATGGGCTGTCCATATATTGATGATGTTAAGTATATGAACGAAAGTATTGTCGACTCAATCAGAGTTGGCCGAGAGCTTCGTAAAGTAAATCCAGAGTTAGGGATTATTTTCCACTCAAAATCTCCTTATGACATAGTAGCGATGACTTTTGCAGGCGTTTCTTGTCTTATAAAACATTACTTTGGTAACGAACGTAAGGTTTTAATTGACTCTTGCGACGCAGTTGTTATAGGTGGTGTATATCCTCCTGTTCAAAATAATCTATCCCTTGTCGGGCAATTAGGTGTAAATACAGATAATAAAACGATGTTTTACCCTTCACCTGTAGAAGGAAAATCGAGCGTTGGTGTCAATATCGGCATACAATTGGGAGCCTCTGGGGCGGATCGATATTTTCCTGTAGAAATGGCCGCACAGGTTGTTGAAGCTATTTCACGTGAGTTTCCAGAATGTAAATTTCATCTGATCGGTGCCAAAAATGAATCATCACTGTCAGACGGATTATATGGTGCATTGAACTCAGAGTTATCGGCTAAAATCGTTGATCACATTGGTAAAACCTCTTTGAGAGAATTAGCCAGTTTGATAAATAATTTCACCGTACTTATAACTCCAGATACTGGATGCTTGCATATCGCTACTGCACTGCAAACTAAAACGGTAAGTCTTTTTGTAATCAAGCAGCAGAAAGCAAGCGTACCGCAGCAGGATCCAGATTTGCATCAGGTGCTTTATGCATCTGATTATGCCAGTGATACAGTAGTCAATAAAGTTAGCAAACTCTCATCGATCCCTGTTGGTGACATTGTTGCAGCAACAACGCGGGCATTACGTTGAAATCCCTAGGCTGGGATTAAATCCAGCCTGGAATATAACTGCTAAAATTGATTAATTACTTTTCAGTCGCTGTATGAGTCAGGAAGTGGAAACGACCTCCAGACTCTAAGTTAAAAGAACCAGTCGTCTGCCGACTCCCAGACCTCTTGAAGCATTTTTTCAACGTTCTTCTTTGTTTCGTCTTTATCTGCTGCACGGAAGACCGATAGCCCATCGCTTCCCGCAGGTTTAACAATGACTTCGATATCCTGGTATTGTTTACTCAGGCGCTTTGTCATTTCCTCCTGGAGTGCGGTAGGTGCGGTTTTCGGTAGTTTCCCGTATTTTTCTTTAGCAATACTGATTTCAACACGCATTTTGGTAGCTCCTTTACTGGTTGGATATACAGCCATGTTTAGCTGGTTATACATACAGTGTCAAGTTGCAAGCCGTGTCGTTCAGGTGAAAATCACACTGCAGATTTATGGCACAAAAAAACCAGCCCTTGCGAGGCTGGTTTGATTGTTTTGGAGCCGCGGCTCCTTTACGTATCCTTTTTTGTCCCACTACCGTCTGGTCGGTGTCCTGCCGGGACTGCTAACTTCCTGTTTTTGCTGGTGCTGTCCTTGCACTGTCCTGTCAAAAGGCTGTCGGAATCTGAATTTTTTCGGCAATCATATGTTTTTATATGATTTTTATGAATTCAACTTTGATTGGTATACCTAAGCGTATACCAATGCCGTTTCGTCTTGCCGCATTGACCGCCTGTTCTGGCGATGAAGAAGGGAGGCTGTAGGTTGTTTTACCGGCTGCCGTCAGCCCTGGCTGGCGCAGGGGTAGCGGAGATATCAATGTATTTTCTCAATCCCATTGGACGGCTTACACCGCGAGGATCGGAAAAGGGTAATCTTAGGGATGGAGTTGGCAATACTTGCACAGTCCATGTCGTATCTCCAATAAAACTAAAGCTCACTGAATTTTGATTCACACTCAAATTCTCAACGGTGCCAGTAACATATTCACCACCGAGAGAAAGGCTTTCAATAATTCCGGATTGAATATCTATATAAAATATATTAAGGCTTTCTTCGTAAACTATATCGTCCGTGGTAAGGAGTAAAAATCGTGTATCAGCCACTCTGACAGCAGCTTCAAGTTTTTTTCCGGAAACAATAATATCCGTATTTTTTTCTTCCAGAATTATTTCGCATTGTGTTTCACTAAGCCTTTGGGCTTCTTTAACGACAGAGAGCGATATGCTGTCAGTTAATTTCATAGTCATCTCCAATACCTGCCCATTTCCCATGCAGCTAATGCTCCGCCCACGAAACCACCTATAAGAACACATACTGGTGCACCTGGGCCGCATACAAGACCTGCGACGGAACCTGCTGCCCAGCCTCCAGCAATACCGGAACCGGCTATAGCGACTTGTCGAGTAGCTTCTGATACTTTGTCTTGGGCCGTATAGATCTCGTAAATTGCAATTGCCATGGATAGAAAAATTAACCCTTTCCCAGCGGAAGAAAGTCTTTCCATTTTTAGATCGACTTTAGCACTCGATCTTCCTGCCGATTGGACAATACCAGCATAAACCTGGTTTTTTTGCATGGCTGAAAGATTATCAAAATTAGCCTGCCTACCAAACTTTTCAATCGTTTTATTAGCAATCAATTCATTAAGCGTTTTTCCCTTTAATTTGAGCTTTTCTGCCATCGCCTTGCCTAAAGGGGTGCTGCGAGTTCTGATAATTTCCATTATCAAATTTCGGGTCTCATGTGCCTCTTTTGCTGCCTGTTCCCACGAAATCAGACCAATGTTTGCTCTGGCCCGATAATCATCTGACATTGCTTTAATACGCCGTGAGTACTCTAATCTTAACCGTGGATCAATAGAAAGTCTTGTGGCAGCAAGAGCCACTTCACCTTGTAACGAGTTAATGACTGATTCAAATTGTTCCTGTCCTGGTTTATTCAAAGAACTCAACAATGAAGTATCCATTTTCTGCATCCCTAAATCACGATTACGGGATAATATAGCAGATAAATTAACCAGTTAAAGAGTGTGTCTCTGAATTCTGCCAGAAAAAAAAGATTTTATTAAAAAGTGTTCACCCTGTTCACCTCTCAATTTTATCATTTATATTCATATGGTTAAGTGGTGATCACTTTACCTGGTACTTTTCACCACTCTTCACCTGAGGTGAACACTGTTCACCTTCAGGCATAAAAAAACCGGCCGGGGCCGGTTTGGTGTTTATCGTCTGGCTTATGCATCGCAGCGCGGCAGCCAGTCTGCCTCGCAGTCCTCGTTCAGCTCCAGGCTGGTCTGGATGCCGTTCTTCGTTTTGCGCTTCAGCAGCTCAATCTCGTACTCCTTCAGCGTCTGCGGTACCGCCTGGCCGAACGCAGTTAAACTCATCGGGTGCTGATGACCTCTTGCTTCCATAAAGGACAGATAGGCGTGATAGAGATAGCGTCGCGGGTTCATGGGCCGGATATTGGCGTTGCCGATAAACAGTCCGGTCGGGGTACTGAGCGGCGTCAGGTAACCGCAGAAGTCGACCAGCGGGTCGGCGCTGCGCTTGATTTCCAGCGCCTCTTCAGACGATTGCTGCGCCTGTAACAGCTCGCGGGCGTCGTCTGGCTTCTGGAATCGCTGCATCAGGTGGCGCACGATAACCGCCAGCTCCCCGGCAATCTTTTCCAGCAGCTGCGGGTCGCGTTCGTTCGCCGGTATCACGTCCGGGAACGGCAGGATAACCCGGCGACGGGATACGCCGCCGCTGCGGTCGCTGAAGCGCATCGGGTTGTTATTTACCGCCAGTATTACCGCCGGGATATGGGTTGAGTAGGCGTCGCGGTACTTCGGGTCAATCGCCACGGCGTCGCCGCCGGTAATCGCCTTGATGCCCGCGCCGTCGCCGCTCCACTTTTCCTGGTCAGGCAGGATAATTAAGGAGTAGCCCACGACCGAGGCACGTTCCCGTGAAGATTCCAGCGTGTCGATGGTGGCGGCAGTGGTGTTGTCTTCCCCTGCCAGCAGGCGGGCAATGGATGCCATCACTCTTTTCCCGCTGCCGCCGGGGCCGGTGACCTCAAGAAACAGCTGCCAGTCGTAGCGGTTGGCCAGCACCATAAATAACGCCGCGAGGATACGCTCCTGCTTAACTTCATTACGTCCGGCCGCCCGCGTCAGCCACTGCCAGAAGTGCGGCGCATCGTCCGCCAGATTCTCGCCTGCTTTGGGCGTGGTGTAGTCGACGCTGTTGATGGTGCGGAGCCAGTTCTCTTTTTTATGCGGGCCGAAGCTGCCGGTCGCGGTGTCAAATACCCCGTTGCGAAAGCCTATCAGCCGGCGGGCCGGTGCGGCCATCTGCGGCACCATCAGCTTGAGCGTGTCCACGATACCGCCGATACCGGTTGCCGAGAACGGCGCGCGTACCTTCTGGAACAGCGCGGCGATTTCGCGGCTCAGTACCCGGTACGGCAGCACCTGCCACGCGCCGCCCTCGTAGCGGCACAGGTCTTCACCCACCACCGGCACGGCCAGTGTGTTGAGGTAGTGTTCTGCCAGCAGTTCCGCCTTCTGGCTGGCGCTCATGGCCTTCAGGTCGGCCTCGCTCACCGACTCAAACGGGCTGAGCGCTTTCGGCTGGGTGAAGGCGGTCAGCATAGCCTGCGTGGTCATCTCCCCTTCAGCCTGAAACACGTCGTTCCAGTCGCCTGCCACCGGCGGCAATGCGGGCCTGCCGTTGCAGCGCTTCGCGGCGGCTTCGGCGCGCAGCTGGCCGGTGCCGTTCCCGTCGTTATCGGCGGCAATCTGTATCATAGCGTCCGGGTATTCCGTGTGCAGGCGCTCAGCAAGCGCGGGCAGGTTGTTGGCGCTTAATGCGACGTAAACCGCCTGCCCGGTGAGACGGTGCACGGTCAGGCCGGTGGCGTAGCCTTCGGTCAGCCAGAGCATGTCGCCGGGTTCGCCCAGGCGGTGGAATGCCTCCTTCACCTGGCCGCCCGCCAGGGTGCGTTTGGTGCCGTTGGCGTTAATCAGCTGAGCGTTGACCGTGTCGCCGGTAAAGTCAGTCAGCGGCACCAGCAGGTCGCCGGGCTGATACGTGGTGTCGCTGATGCGCTTTGAAGTAGCCAGGGTCAGGGCGCTGACGTCAGCCAGTCCCTTGCCGGTCAGGTAGGCGTTACCGGCCAGTGCTTTCGCACCGGCAACAAGCCGGGCGGCTTCCTTCGCGGCGTTAAGGCGCGCACGAGCCTTCTCTTCACCGGTTTTCTCTGTGGATGTCTGAACCAGCTCAACCGGCAGCGTGCCAATCAGGTCAGCCACCCGGCATGCGGCTTCCCTGGTGTTCACGTCCTGCGCCTTTTCAACCAGCGCCAGCCCGTCGCCCGCGCCGCACTGGTTGCAGACCCACGTCCCGCGCCCGGCCTGATTGTCAAAGCGGAAGCGGTCTTTGCCGCCGCAGACCGGACACGGTGAGTGCTGTCCGGCGGCGTTGATGCTGATACCCAGCGCGGGCAGCAGCTGGGGCCAGTGCCCGGCGGCGGCGCGCGCGGTGTCGGTGACGATATGTTTCATGCGGCCTCCTTAATGCAGCGTGGCTTTGGACGCGGCCAGGCGGCCACACAGCAGTTCATCCATCATGGTTTCACCCATGCGCGTCAGGCACGGCGCGGCGACCAGCACGTCGGGCTGGACCATCTCGCTGAGCATGGTGCAGGCCATGTCCATACCGTTCTCCGGGCCGTACTTACGCACGTAATAGCCTTCCAGCTCCAGCGCGATGGTCATCTGCACCTCGTCAAGCGAGGCGGAAACGTTGAGGCCGTAATGCTTACAGGCGCTCAGGTAGCCCTGGGCAACGGCGCGGCGGTAAACGGCGGTGCGCACCTCAACGGGCAGGCAGGAATGATTAGTTGTCACGGGCGGAGACCTCCATATCGGTGAGCATGACGGATTCACAGGTGTTGACCACTTTACCCAGCTGGTCAGTAAGCAGCGCCACCACGGACGCCAGCGCATTGCCATCGGGGCCGCCGTGGCGGTTACCGGAGCATTCGATAATTTCGAGCATATCGAGCACGGTCACGCCGACGCTGTGGGCATGCTGAAGGCGCAGGAAATCGGCGTGGGGAATGGGATAGCTGGCGTGTTGGTTATGTCGGGCTGACAGGGTATTCATGCGGCCACCTCACACAGCGGCAGGCGACCGGCAAAGGAAAGCACGTAATCGCGGGCCAGCAGGCGGCGGGCGGCCGTTTCGGTTTCGGCGGTGGTACGCAGCATGCAGGGACGGGCGGCGGTATCGGCACGGCGAACGGCGGCAAAAAGAAAGGTGAACTGCATGCGTGCAGAAATGAGGGTTGCGGCCATAGTGGCAGACTCCAGGGTTAGCTTATAAAAGCTACCACCAGAGTTCCTACACTCAGGGGTGGTAGCCCAGACGGGGGTAGGAATACCGGCAACCTTGGAAACCGGCCAGCCCGAAGGCTGCCCCGCCTGAGCCACCATTGTCTTAAAGGCACAACGGTACAAAAACCGCTGCGCAAAAAAATGGCGCACTGAGGCGACGACGTAAAAAAACACGCGTGGCGCGTGCTGTGTCGCCAAGGTTAAGCTCGGGTTCCTACGCCCGGCTGCCGATTTTGCTGCAGCGGGGAAACTGTATACCGGCGGCTCGCCAGAAAAAAGCCTTTTTTCACACATCGGGCCTTTTTCCTCAGCAATCGGTCAGGACGTGATCGGATTGCGGCGGATTTGATCGGAAGTTCTCGCTTTGCGCGCCTTCACTTCCCTTTGCAGGCTTCGGCTTGTCGGCGAATACGGAAATATGGCCGTGACGGCCGCTGTTAAATGCGGGCTGCGTGGGCGCTTTGCCACCGGCGGCGGAAAGCAGGCTTTCGGCCACGTAAACGGCCTCTTCCTGGCTGAGCGGGTAGCTTCTGGTGCCGAAGTTAAGCTTAATCATGCCGCACCTCCGGCACGCTGCGCGATTCGGGCCTGCATCCAGTCGTCAATCTCTGACGCCAGCCAGGCAACGTTCTTGCCGCCGAGTGAAATCTGCGAGGGAAACTGCTCCCGGCAAATCAGGTCGTAAATGGTGGAGCGTGACAGGCCGCAGATGCTGATAACTTCCGGCAGGCGCATAAAGCGGTCACGGGGGTATTGCAGGTCGTACACGGACGGCGTGGCCGTGGCGGACGGTGAAGCGGTGGAAAGCATGGTGTTACCTCGTGTTGTATCCGGGCGGCGCTGGCCGGTTCCGGTCGTGTGTGCTGGTAACCCCCTATTGTGAGAATATTTTTGCCCGTGTAAACAAGCCGCCGTCCGGTGGTAAATGAGCAAAATCACGTTCTGTTGCATCCTGTTTGTCAACGATTGCCAGAGATTGTCATTTATAAAAAACCGACCTGAAATTCAGATTAATTAACAGGTAATAACAATCAAAAAAAGCTCGCCAGAAAAAGGCTGTTTTAAAAGCGGGTGAACAGTGGTGAACACCTGGTGAACAGTTCATTCTCAAGTGTTCACCCCTTTACTTACTGTATTTATTATCTTTTTTCTAAGGGTGAAGAGTAGTGAACAGTTTTATATAAAACTAAAATCGCAGTGGGGGTATCCGGTGAAAATACGGCCGTGTTTGGTGAGCGACAGGCAGACAGCAATGAAATGATTTGTCCGGTGGTGAACGACAGAATAGCGACACACTTTACAGACGGAGAGACAACGCTATGAGCACCCCGGAAAAAAGCCCTGCACTGAAGCGCCTGGCAGATGCACGTACCGCCCACACGGCGCAGATGATGAAAATTAACGACATCACCACCGCCATTGCCCGCAGTAAAAAAGAGCGTGAGGCAGCCATTGAAAACGGGAAAGAGGCGGAAACTAACTGGCGTACCCGTTTTCGCGACCTGCGCGGGGCCATCACGCCGGAGCTGCGCGCCGAGCACAGCCAGCGCATCGCCAGCCGCGAGCTGGCTGAAGAGTTCACTGGCCTGATTGAAGAACTGGAGTTTGAGCATGAGGGAGAAACGATAAATGCCGTGCGCACCGGTCGCGCTTATGTTGACGCGCACAGCACGGCCTTTACGCAGTACGTGAACGGCCAGTGGGACGCAGCCATGCGCAACGTCAGCCCGACGCTGGTACGCGCCATCCGGCTGAAGCTGCTGTTGCTGAAGCTCAACGACCAGGGCCGCCATACCGACCCGCAACACGAGGAGCCGGAGGTCATACTCGCCCGTGAAGTGGGTAAACTGCTGACCGGCAAAGCGGAAGACGCACGGCTGGATATGGATGCCGAGCCTGTGCTGTCGGAGATGGGGCTTTATCGCCCCGCGCTGACCGATGTGGATATGCGCCTGTATAACAGCCCGTGCGCTATGCACCTGCTGGCACAGGGGCGTAAGGAGAAGCTTAAAGGAAAACAGCAGAAGGAAAGCAAAGCATGATGCACTGCCCGTACTGCAAAAGCCCGGCGCATGCCAAATCGAGCCGCTATATGTCTGAACAGGTTAAGGAACGCTACCATCAGTGCATCAACCTCGACTGCTCCTGCACGTTCAGGACCAGCGAGAGCATCACGAAGGTGATTACCGCGCCGCCGCAACCCGAACCGGCACCCGCAGTCACCCCGGAGCCGGTAAAAGAGCGTCAGACACTCGGGCGCTACGGTTCGTCCTTCCGCACTCTCCACTGACCATAACGGCCGCTGAAAACAGCGGCTTTATTGTTTTCGCGTTTTGTCCTTTCAACGCCCTTTTTCTGGCCAGCCCGGTTTGTAAATAGCGATGCATGCATAAGGTGCATGGATTTGCATGCAGAATGCAGAACTACAGATACCCCTTCAGCCTACGCCCGGCCCGGCTTTGCCCGGTTCATGCAACTGCATAAAAAACGATGCATAAAGCGGGCAGGCGAGGCGGGGGTAGCATTGCGCGCGGAGTATAGAATGACTGGATAAGAAGATGATAATTTTCAACTGATAAAATGTATACGTAAGCGCTGTTTATCAATATATTATTAACGTAAAGACAGGCTGTCAGCGATAGCCTTCACTTGAATTTGTGTTAGTGCTAAAAAATACTAAGTAAGGAGATAGAAAGTGGCGAATAGAACAATAAGTAAAATTGAGCTTTTTAAGATACATAATAGATATAATTTAAGCGTGGATTTTTTTAATCAGTTGAATGTTATTCACGGTAAGAATGGTGCAGGAAAGTCTACATTAATACATGTTATAGCTAATATAGTGAACGGTGATTTCATTAGGTTCGCATTCCTAACTTTTGAGGAAATAAAGGCTACTTATGATGATGGCTTAGAGGTCTCAATTCGAAGAGATAAGATTGATGAGAAGTATTTCATATCGGTATTACTTTCAAATGGTAAGCACATAAGCTTCTCTGTTGATGAAGCCATTGCTGGGGTGAGAGAGGTAGAAAACGACCGTCATTTGAGGGAGAGAGATGTTAAATCAAAGCTGGCAATTGAAATTAATATGTTTGTTAAGGATAATGAACTGCAAAAGATAAGCGCATCTTACTTCCCTGCTTTTCGAACGATGTTAGAAGCATGGAGCTCATCACCAGACGCGGGGTATGAGCGAAGAGTTCTGCGACCTTCATTTTTTAATCGCAAAGCCAGTACGTTTGCTCGTGAGCTTTTCGGCCATTTTTTGCCTGGCATAAATTATCCATCTCCGATGGAGATCGAGGAGCGTCTAAGGGAAGAAATTAGACGAGCTCAACTCGGCATCGCAGCCTATGAGAGTCGGACTTTCTCTGAATCATTTGTGAAGGTTTTTTCGGCATTATTTGATAATTCCTCTGTAGAAGGGGAAATTACTGGTGAGTTGTTAAAGGAAATTGAAGGGTTAGCAATATCGCAAGATAGCTCGGTAAAGAATGATTATTATGCTGAATACTCAAAGGTATATGAAGAGATTAGGTCTTTAATTAACCGAAATCTTAAAGGAAAAGTTGAAAACTCTGTCTCTGGAGCGTTGGTTGTGTATCGAGATGCTTTAAGAGATAGACAGAATTATCAAGAGAAAGCATTTGCTGAGATTGATAGCTATATGTCATCTGTGAATTCATTTTTAGAAGATAAAGTGATGGCTTATGATTTCGACCTTAGAAGGAAATACCCCAAGGTAGGACTTAAATTTCCAGATGGTTCATGGAGTCCTATTCGTGTTTTGTCTTCGGGAGAAAGGCAGCTTTTGACTATGCTTTATGCGGCGTCAAAGATGGGGGATGATGCAATTGTACTTATTGATGAGCCTGAAATTTCGTTACATATCGATTGGCAAGAAGATCTTTTAAAAAGAATGCTCTCCCAACTTAGCGGGCGACAAATTATTGTGTGTACACATTCGCCTTCCATTGCAACAGGCTACGAAGATTTCATGATAAATATTTCACCTGAATTTATTTCGTCGCATAATAACGATAACCATAAAGATTCAGAAGAAATGGAAGAGGATGAGTCTTTATGAGTTCATGTGCTTACACGATTGATAGCTATATCACATCATTGACCATGAGTTCCAAAAAGAGACTATTGGTTGAAGGAAGGCATGACCGGTCACATTTATATCAATTGATATATAAATTCAATCCTACATCTAAAATTAAAATTGACACAGCTCAAGACATAAAAGCATCTGACAGAGCTATGTCTAAAAATAATAGGCTAAAAATAGAAGTCATCCACTCGCGTGTCACAAGAAAAGACAATATATCTTTCTTATGTGACCGCGAGTTTAGAGAGTTTACTTTTAATGATAAGATTGAAGATCTTTTGAATTCACACTATTGTAATGATTCTTTGTACTGGACTTTGGGGCACTCACTCGAAAACTATTTTTTCAACGAATCAATAATAATAGATGCATTTCAGTTTCTTTCACCTTCTGAATATAAATATAGAGCGGTTGGGGTTTTTTCTGAGTTAATATCCTCTTCTTTTTCTGTTCTGGCCGCCATTTCCCTTGCGGCGAAAAATATTGACAAAGCTGGCTTGCCGGCAGCGCTGATTGATTGGAAGGATATAGTAATTAATGATGGGAATATCGGTCTAATTAAACGGGATGCTTGTGATATTGACCAAGCATGCGTAGACGGTTTTTTTAATGCTTTCGATTCGGTATTGCCTAGCGTAATAGCTTCAGATATTAAAGTTTGCTCCAAGGTAGTTAGAGGGCATACTGGAATTTTACTTTTACAAAAACTATTCTCAGCATGTTTAAATTACGTCGGCAGGGAAGATGATCCTGTATTGGCTGATGCAAGCGCAAATTATTTTTGTAATATATCAGAGTTATCACTAACAACTGCATTAGCTGAGAGCTGGGTAAGAAAAATTGGAGTTCAAGAGGATGTGTATTTTCCTGACTCGCTTTTGAAGGATATTGAGTAATAATTGGTCAGCCTGGGATATACAGGCTGGCCATTTGGCTCATGCATGAATTTCGCAACCCCACCAACTCATAAGCTCAATCCTCTGTTGAAGATAAGTTGAACGATTATAGGCCTTACGGACTTCATTTTTATCACTATGTGCTAAAGCTGCTTCAATAACATCCGCATTGAAACCTGCTTCATTCATTGCGGTACTTGCAATTGAACGCAGTCCATGAGCGACCAACTTGCCTCCATAACCAATCCTTTTCAGGGCAGCATTAGCAGTTTGGCTATTCATTGGTTGCTTTGGATCATTCCTACTTGGAAATACGTGCTCACGATGCGCACTAATAGGCTTCATTGCCTCCAAAATTTCTAACGCCTGACGTGATAGAGGAACAATGTGTTCTCGTTTAGCTTTCATCCTCTCAGCCGGAATCGTCCAAAGCTTTGCATCCAAATCAATTTCTTTCCATCGAGCGCCTGATGCCTCTGAAGGACGCACAAGAGTCAGTAGCTGCCATTCAATCAGGCAGCGAGTGGAAACAGAAAGATTCGACATTACCAGAGAACGCATAAGCTTTGGCAACTCCTCCGGTCGCAGCGTTGGCATATTCTGCTTTTTGGGTTTTTCAAACGCCATTCCGATGCCAGATGCAGGGTTAGCATCAATCAGCCCGGTATTAACTGCATATATCATAATCTCGTTAATACGCTGTACCAAACGGCGAACAGTTTCAAGGGCACCTCGGGCCTTAATCGGCTCCAATGCTTCAACCAGCTTATGTGCTTTGATTTCCTGCACCGGTATCTCGCCAATGGCAGGAAAAACATCTTTCTCAAGAGACCGCCAGATATCCTTAGCGTAATCCGGCGTGACGCTGGCCTGCTTCAAAGCAAACCAGTTAGCGGCCACGGTTGAGAAAATGCTGTCTAACGCAATCTGCTGCTGTTCTGTGACCTGTTCGGCCTGCGTTTGCGGATCAATGCCATTAGCCAGCAATGAGAGGTAATCAGCGCGCAGGCGTCTGGCATCAGCCAGTGAAAGGGCAGGGAAGGCACCGAGGCCAATCATGGTGCGCTGCTTTGTGGCTGGTCTTTGATAGCGGAAACGCCAAAGCTTCTTTCCTGTGGTTTTCACCACCATAAAAAGTCCGTCGCCATCATGCAGCGTCAGATCTTTATCAATGGCTTTAGAACGAAGAACTTCTGTGTTGGTGAGAGGGCGCGTAGTCCTTGCCATACGGGGCTTTCCTGCGTGAATTGGTATACGTTATTGGCATACATCTTACCGTATACCAATACGTATACCAATTATCACCGGATTTGGCTGGATTACTACGGACTACTACAGACGTAAAAAAGCCCGCGAGGCTGGTTCCAGGCGGGCTTTCAGGACTTACCCGGACGTATCCGGTACATAATGTGGTGGAGCTGGCGGGAGTTGAACCCGCGTCCAGAATTACTACACCGTCGGCACTACATGCTTAGTCCAGTCTTTACATTCGCCGGTTAGCTGCGAACGGACACGCTACTAACAAACTAGCCTGATTGGATTTAATGCTTCAGCCCCAGGCAGGACATCCACACGATCTCTTTTGGGTTTGACCTCTCTTGATCCCCGTCCTAAGAGCGGAGGCTAGGGAGAGAGGGCTCTGAGCAGGTTATTAAGCTGCTAGTGCGTAGTTTTCGTCGTTTGCAACTATTTTTTTGCGGCTTTTAACGAGGCAAACCGCCCCTCGGCATGCTCCTAGGGCTTCGCAAATCCTGTCGAATCCAGAATCAGCCCCAAGTACTGTGTAGCAGTATAACAGAAAACGTCTGCCAGGCAAAGGCTTAGCGGTTAGCGTGTTTCATAATACGTGCTTTGTCGGTTTTCCATTCACGATCTTTAATATCATCGCGCTTGTCGTGCTCTCGCTTACCTTTGGCTACGCCGATTTTCAGTTTGGCCCAGGCATTTTTCCAGTAGAGCGACAGCGCCACAATGGTATAGCCATCGCGATTGGCTCTCTCGAATAGCGTTGCCAGTTCGCGTTCTTTCAACAGCAGCTTGCGGGTGCGGGTAGGATCGCAGACCACGTGCGAAGAGGCACCAATCAGTGCCTGGAAAGTGGCACCGAACAGATAGGCTTCCCCGTCGCGCAGCATAATATAGCTTTCGCTGATATTGGCCTTACCGGCACGGAGTGATTTAACTTCCCATCCCTGTAGCGAAAGCCCCGCTTCGAACTCATCCTCGATGGAGTATTCATGGCGGGCACGCTTGTTCATGGCAATGGTAGCAGAACCGGGTTTATGTGCTTTTTTCTTTGTCATAGTGCTACTTAGTGTACATGAAGCGGTTAATGATGGCATCCCCTGTAACAACAGGCGCGGAGAAAAGCGCTATTTTAGCAGAACGCTGGCGGCTGAGAATTTTTGTTTGATCCCCGGCAATGGTATTATTCAAATGTTGAAGATTAACAGGAAACATTATGTCCCAGATTAGTCGTTCCGCGCTGGTCCCTTTCAGTGCTGAGCAAATGTTCCGGCTGGTAAACGATGTTGATGCCTATCCGGAATTTCTACCAGGCTGTACCGGCAGTCGCGTACTCGATGCCAGTCAACAGCAAATGACGGCATCGGTGGACGTTTCTAAGGCCGGGATCAGTAAAACCTTTGTGACGCGCAACACGCTTACAGAGAACCAGAGCATTCATATGCAGCTGGTCGACGGCCCGTTTCGTAAGCTTACCGGCGGCTGGCAGTTTACTTCACTCAGCGAAGATGCCTGTAAAGTGGAGCTGAATCTGGAGTTTGAATTCTCCAATATGCTGGTTGAGATGGCATTTGGTCGGATATTCAAAGAGCTGGCCAGCAGCATGGTACAGGCGTTTACCACACGCGCGAAAGAGGTCTACAGTGGCTGATATCCTGGTTGAAGTGGTCTATGCGCTGCCAGATAAGCAATATCTCTACCAGGTAAGCGTAGAGGAGGGTAGTACTGTGGAGCAGGCCATCAGGGCCTCTGGCATTCTTGAGGTGCGAAGCGATATCGATCCCGCCAGCAATAAACTGGGGATTTACAGCCGTCCGGTCAAACCGGGTGACGAAGTTCACGCAGGCGATCGCGTTGAAATTTATCGCCCGCTTCTGGCCGACCCGAAAGAGCTGCGCCGTCAGCGCGCAGAGCGGGCAGCAAAAAAATAAGGCGCTATAAGCGCCTTACTATTTTCTGCCGGAGTGTCATGCCGCGAAGGATATTTTAACGGCAAATCACCATCAGGCCTTTTTGCCGGACAGCGTCGGTTTGTTATCAATGTTCGTCAGCGTACCATTGGCATCAAAGGTCAGCGTCAGCGTCTGCTGAGTGACCGGCTGATGGCCAGGTTCCTGACGGAACACGTAGTACCAGACGTTGCTGCCAAACGGATCGTGCATCATCGGCGTGCCCAGCGTGTAAGCTACCTGCTGTTGCGTCATGCCAGTGTGAATTTTTGAAACGTCATTCGCAACCAGGTAGTTACCCTGGTTGATATCTGGCCGGTAAACCACGCGTTCCAGAGTGGAGCATCCAGCAGTCATCATCAGAAGAACCACCGCCGCAGCAGTCAGCGTTTTACAGCGCATAAGTATCTTTATTCCTTTTCGGGCCAACACCTTGGGCATCTGGCTATTTTATTTGCCTGTCCGCATCCGACCCTTTCTTCCACACCTGAAATGAAGAGCGGCTGACCGGATGCAGCCTGGCTGTAACAATAACGCCAGATGTCCCGTGCATCAATCACCAGCATCTGGCTGTATCGGTTTATCACTACGATTACAGCGTAAGAAGCCGATGATAATAAACCTTTTCGCAGTTTAAAACCTCTGCGAACCAGGGGTATGACCACGTTGGCGATAAAAAGTGCGGAAATCAGGCTGCTAAAAGTTCTTTTGCGTTAGCCAGTGTGTTCCGGGTCACTTCGCTTCCGCCCAGCAAACGCGCCAGCTCCTGCAGACGCGCACGCTTATCCAGCGGCTGCATATGCGTTTCTGTCATTGCACCATCGGTCTCTTTGCTGACGTAGAAATGCTGGTTGCCACAGCCCGCGACCTGCGGCAGGTGGGTCACGCACATAACCTGCGTTGATTCACCCAGCTGACGCAGCATTTTACCGACTACAGCCGCGGTTGGGCCACTGATACCCACGTCCACCTCATCGAAAATGAGCGCCGGTGTATCCATCTTACGGGCAGTGATCACCTGGATCGCCAGTGCAATACGAGACAGCTCACCGCCAGAGGCCACTTTGGACAGCGGCTGTAGCGGCTGACCCGGGTTCGTGGTGACACGGAAGTCCACGCGATCCGCGCCTTCTGCCGTCAGATGCTCCGCCGTAAACTGGACGTCGATGCTGAGCTGGCCGTGGGGCATGGATAAAGCATGCATGCTCTCACTGATAAGGTCGCTAAGCTCCTGGGCGAAGTGCGTCCGGCGAAGATGCAGACGCTCTGCGCAGGCCATCGCGGCCTGATGACGGACGGTCACCGCCCGCACCAGCTCCGCCTGATCGCTCTCCTGCTGATCCAGCAGGGTCTGTTCCTCAAGCAGCTGCTGATGAAACGCGGCCAGCTCTTCGGGCGCGATATGATGCTTACGCGCCAGCGCGATCTGACGCGACAGGCGTTGCTCAAGCTCCTGCAGGCGATTAGGATCCAGGTCCAGCCTTTCGCAGTAGTGGCGGAGTTCGTCACTGGCTTCGCTGATTTGGATGGCGGCCTCGTCCAGCAGGTTGGCTACGCCGGTCAGCCTGTCGTCCATGCCGATCAGTTCACCGATTAGCTGCTGGGCGGTATAAAGCTGATTTTGCAGCGTGGTGCTTTCGCCATCCGCCAGCAGCATCAGCGCCTGCTGACCGGTGGAAAGCAGCTGCCCACTGTTCGCCAGGCGTTTGTACTCTTCGTCAATATTTTCATATTCACCGGCAACGGGGGCAAATTCATTCAGCTCTTTTAGCTGGTATTGCAACAGTTCACGGCGCGACTCCCGCTCCTGCGAAAGCTGCTGATGATGCGCCAGCGTACGGCAGCTTTGATGCCACTGGCGATAGCTGCTGCTCATCTCCTGCATCAGCCCATTTTCGCCGCTGTAAGCGTCGAGCAGGGTCTTCTGATGATCGGTTTTTAACAGGAGCTGATGAGCATGCTGTCCGTGGATCTGAATCAGGTGCTGACCCAGATCGCGTAGCTGTGAGAGGGGAACGGCGGTGCCGTTGATAAAACCGCGCGAGCGGCCATCGCTGCTGATTACGCGGCGCAGAAGGCACTCGTTTCCTTCGTCCAGCTGGTTTTCAGCCAGCCAGCGCAGGGCTGAGGGGGTATCCTTCAGCGAAAAGCGGGCGCAGATGTCGGCCCGCGTGGCACCCTGACGCACCATATCTGCTTCAGCCCGGCCACCGAGGCAAAGACCCAGCGCATCAATGGCGATGGATTTACCTGCGCCGGTCTCGCCGGTGATAGCGGTCATACCGCGCTGAAAATCGATTTCCAGTTCACGAACAATCGCAAAGTTACTGATGGTCAGTTGTGCCAGCATAGTTAGCGTTCCTGTATGAAAACACAGATATGGTTTTTCATACAGTATATACTGGTTTTTTAACCAGTAAAGAGCTGACGCCAGTTTTTAAAACAATTTTTTTGACCAGGCCAGTTTGGAACTTAGCGTATTGAAATAGTTATAATTTTGTGGGTGAATCAGATTAAGGTGGTCCTCATTTCTACGGATCAGCACGTCTTCGCCCTCCTGAATGGGCAGCGCGATCTGGCTGTCACAGCTGACTTCAAGGTCGCTTCGTCGATCCGAAAAGCGCAGGCGGATGGTGCTGCTGCTGTTAATCACCAGCGGGCGCGCAGAGAGCGTATGCGGGAACATTGGTACAATCGCGATGGCATCCAGCGACGGCGTTAAAATCGGCCCACCGGCGGAGAGAGAATATGCGGTAGATCCCGTAGGCGTAGAGATGATCAGGCCGTCGGAGCGCTGCGAAAACGCAAAGGTTTCGTCAATGTAGACTTCAAATTCAATCATATGGGCGACCTTGCCAGGGTGCAGCACCACTTCGTTGATGGCCGTACCAATGCGCGGCTCGCGCCCCTGACGACATACCTGCGCCTCCAGCAGGAAGCGGCTTTCGGTGATGTAATTCCCCTCCAGCACGTCGGCCAGCTGTTGCTGGGCGTTGTCCGGGTCCAGATCGGTCAAAAAACCCAGGTTACCGCGGTTAATGCCAATCACTTTGATATCGTAGCGGGCAAGGACGCGCGCGGCACCCAGCATATTTCCATCGCCGCCCACCACGACCGCCAGGTCAGCATTCTGACCGATCTCCGCCATGGTCCCCGTTTGCACATTCGTCAGGTTCAGCTCGCGGGCTATTTGTTCCTCGATAATCACCGCATAGCCTTTTGCCGTCAGCCAGCGACAGAGCATTTCATGCGTGGTCAGCGCGGTAGGATGGCGCGGATGGCCGACAATACCAATGCAGTGGAAAGGGGTGTTCATGATGCTGGCGTTCCTCATGAGGTAAACTACCTCAGACAATGTGACGGGTTCCCTTGAAACCGCAATTCTGATCCCCATAATAAGCGAACCAGCGAGAAGAATGTGCATAAACGCGGAGAAATTCATGAGTAGTAAAGAACAGAACACACCAAACGAGCAAGTCTCAGACGAAATTGAGATGGAGCAGGCACCACAGCAGGAAGACGGGACGGCAGAAGGCGTGGATCCGCGCGATGAACGCATTGCTGAGCTGGAAGCCCAGCTGGCGCAGGCGCAGGGCGGCGTGCGCGATGCGCAGGTTCGTGCGCAGGCAGAGATCGAAAACATCCGTCGCCGCGTAGAGCTGGATGTTGAAAAAGCGCACAAATTCGCGCTTGAGAAATTTGCTAACGAGCTGCTTCCGGTTATCGACAGCCTGGAACGCGCACTTGAAGTCTCTGACAAAGAGAATCCTGAACTGGCGGCCATGGTTGAAGGGATCGACCTGACGCTGAAGTCTCTGCTGGGTGCCGTACGTAAGTTCGGTGTGGAAGTGGTAGGCGAGGTGAACGTGCCGTTCAATCCTGAAATCCATCAGGCCATGTCGATGATTGAATCGGAAGAGGTGGCGCCTAATCACGTGCTGATGGTGATGCAGCGTGGCTACACGCTGAATGGTCGTCTGCTGCGTCCGGCCATGGTTGCAGTGGCAAAAGCCAAAGCGTAACCCCGGCGAAAAAGCCCTCTGATTGAGCGTGTCGGTCTTATCCGTTCGCGCTTTCTTCAGAGGGCTTTTTTTATCTGCCTATTCCGGCAGATGCGGCGTCCAGTCGATGGGACTTTCTCCGTGCTGTTCCAGCCACTGGTTGGCTTTAGAAAAATGCCCGCTGCCGAAGAAACCCCGGTGCGCGGAGAGAGGGGAAGGGTGGGGCGCCTGCAGCACATAGTGCCGCTGCCGGTCAATAATGCTGCCTTTCTTCTGCGCGTGCGATCCCCAAAGTAAAAACACTACGTCCTGGCGATGCGCATTAATCAGGGCTATCACCTTATCGGTAAAGGTTTCCCAGCCAAAGCGGGCGTGAGAGTGCGCCTGACCTGCCTCAACGGTTAACACCGTATTGAGCAGCAGCACCCCCTGACGCGCCCAGCTTTCGAGAAAACCGTGACTGGGGCGCTCAAAGCCGGGAATGTCCGCGACCAGCTCTTTATACATATTCACCAGCGAAGGGGGGACCGCCACGCCGGGCAGCACGGAAAAGGCCAGGCCATGAGCCTGATGAGGGCCGTGATAAGGATCCTGCCCAAGGATAACCACCTTCACATCGCCCAGCTCCGTCAGGCGAAAAGCGTTGAATACGTCTTTTTGCGGAGGATAAACCACTTTCCCCGCTGCACGTTCACTGGCGACCTTACGCAGCGTTTCAATGAAATAGGGCTGCTCTTTTTCCTGCGACAGTACGTCGTGCCAGGTCAGTTCATTGACCATTTCTCGCCTCCTTTAGTGTCTCTGTCGTCTAGCTTAACGCGTATCGGTACTGTGGCAAAATTAAAATAATTTTGAAAATTTACAAAAAAATATTAAATCCCGTCGGAGGCAAAGTTGCGGTAAATCATTAAGTTGAGAGAAGGCGGACCGCCAGGGCACAGGATTTATTGATATTGGTCAACATTACACCGACCGGAGACTGATATACAGAATGACTGAAGCTGAAATTTATCCTTTAACTCTGCGCTGTTGTCTGTCAGCGCCGCACTGCCTGGGAGGCAAATCATGATTACTGGAATTCAGATCACTAAAGCAAGCAACGCTACGTTAATTAACTCATTCTGGCTGCTGGATAGCGACAAAGATGAAGCGCGCTGCGTCTGCGCGAAAGCAGGCTACCGTGAAGACCAGATTGTTCCGGTCACCGACCTGGGTAAAATTGAGTACCGTGAAATTCCGCTTGAAGTTAAGCCTGAAGTCCGCGTAGAGGGCGGTCAGCATCTGAACGTTAATGTTCTTCGCCGTGAAACCCTGGAAGATGCGGTGAAGCATCCCGAAAAGTATCCACAGCTTACGATCCGCGTATCAGGATATGCCGTTCGCTTTAACTCGCTGACCCCTGAGCAGCAGCGTGATGTGATTACCCGTACCTTTACTGAAAGTCTCTAACGTCTTCGTAACGGGTAATAAAAAACCGCCTCATTGAGACGGTTTTTTTAACGCTTTATTCAGCGCTGTCGCCATTCACCGTACCGCTTGGCTTACGACGTTTACCAATATTTTTCGCATCGCGATGGCGTTTTTTCACGCGCGGCTTCGTCTCTTCGCTCTCTTTTTTCTCTTTGCGTTTCGCCAGCACTTTCTTAGACGGCTTACCGCCGAGTTTCTCGCTCGGCGGTCGGGTCGTTGGGCGGAGTTCATCAATGGTGCGCGCTTTCAGCGGCTCATTAATATAACGGCTGACCTTTCCGAGCAGGAGATTGTCGTGTGCCTCAACCAGCGAGATCGCCGTGCCTTTCTTACCTGCACGGCCCGTGCGGCCAATACGGTGCAGATAGATATCAGCGGTACGCGGCATATCGAAATTAAATACGTGGCTGACATCGTCAATATCAATGCCGCGGGCAGCGATGTCCGTCGCCACCATGACATTAACGCGCCCGTCCACGACGCGTTTGATCGCTTCGTTACGTTTGTACTGCTCAAGCTCGCCCTCAAGGTAGCTGGTATTGATACCGGCTTCGCGCAGCCAGCCACACAGCTCGTGAACGCGCTCGCGCTTGCGCACAAAGACCACGGAGCGGGTAACGTCGGTCTGCTTAAGCAGGTGGATTAGCAGCGCCGTTTTATGCTTGATATCATCGGCACGGTAGTACCACTGCAGAATTTTCTTACGTTCACGGCGGGCGGGATCGGCCTCAATCTCAACCGGCTCGTTAAGCAGGCGGTCGGAGAAGTCCTTGATCGCATCGCCTTCCAGCGTGGCAGAAAAAAGCAGGGTATGCTTGCGCCAGCGGGTTTCGGCAGAAATGGTTTCGATATCCTGCGCGAAGCCCATATCCAGCATACGGTCGGCTTCGTCGAGTATCAGGGTTTCCACCGCGCGGCAGTCGAAGTTTTCTTCTTTGATGTATTGCAGCAGGCGGCCAGTGGTAGCAACCACCACGTCCTGGTTCTCGCTGAACACTTCGGCATGGTTCATATAGGCCACGCCGCCGGTAATGGTGGCAATATCAAGATGGGTATATTTAGCCAGCTCGCGGGCCTGATCGGCCACCTGCATCGCCAGCTCACGCGTTGGCGTCACCACCAGAATACGCGGCGGGCCGGATTGCTTACGGGGAAAATCGAGCAAATGCTGTAGAGCAGGCAGCAAATATGCCGCTGTTTTGCCTGTACCTGTTGGTGCCGAACCCAGAACGTCGCGACCCTCCAGTGCAGGCGGGATCGCAGCGGCCTGGATAGCCGTAGGGCGTGTAAAGCCCTTGTCCTGCAAGGCTCTCAGCAGGCTTTCATCAAGTTCGAGTTCGGAAAAAGTGGTTACAGTCATGTTCTACCTCAGTTTGGGGCGCTGATTATAGACAGATTGGCCGCGATCTTCATCTGTTTGTGTGGCCTTTATGACTTTTCCTTACATCTGCTTTGTCCTATGCTAGCGCCGTTTCCACTTCAGGTCAGTCAAATGTCTCAGCATAAGGCGGTTTTGCGCGCCAATGGATTTACCTTTAAGCAATTTTTCGTCGCTCACGATCGCTGCGCGATGAAAGTCGGCACGGATGGCGTGCTTCTGGGCGCCTGGGCCCCGGTTGCAGGCGCCCGCAGGGTGCTGGATATCGGCACCGGCAGCGGCCTCATCGCGCTGATGCTGGCACAGCGAACCGGGCAGGAGACGATTATTGATGCGGTTGAACTGGACGAGCAGGCAGCCGGGCAGGCGCAGGAAAATGCGCAGGCCTCCCCCTGGGGCGAGCGCATTTATATCTGGCAGGATGATATCCGGCTGTGGGCGCAGCAGTGTGAGCACCGCTACAGTCTGATTGTCAGCAATCCCCCCTATTTTGTGCCGGGCGTTGACTGTGCCACGCCTGAACGGGCCGCCGCCCGCTATACCACGGGGCTCACTCACGATGTGTTGCTGGCTTGTGCGGAAAACCTGATAGCGGAAGAGGGCTTCTTCTGCGTGATCCTGCCCGCGGCCGCAGGCCAGGCGCTGGCCGATTTGGCGCAGCAGCGCGGCTGGCATCTGCGCTTTCGTACCGATATCTCCGATAACGATAATCGCCCGCCCAATCGCGTTATGCTGGCGCTGTCCCCCCGCGAGGGTGAGCAGTTTATTGACAGGATGACCATTCGCGGGCCGGACCAGCGCTATTCGGACGCGCACTGTAGCCTGACCCGGGATTTTTACCTTTACCGCTGATCGGGCGTCAGAATGGCAGGGGCGGCCACCGCCCGCGGGTGAGGATAATCCAGCTGATAGTGTCATACCGTCTGCCCCCGGCCGCTTCATTTCGGGGTCGAAAGCGCGCGCCACGAGATCATGCGGAGCGAGCTCCGCATGTAAATCAAAATCCGCATAAAGCCCACACCATTGGGGCACAGCGTGCTCCGCAAAAAAAACTTTTGACACCCTAAAGGAGCAGCGAAAGAACGGGAGGGGGTAGGCCGTTGAATAGCGGAGTTATTCAGCCGGGTATCCCATAGTAGGGCATGAATATTGCGAACAGCAGCGGATTGCCGAGATTATAAGGTGAAAAAGCCAGCCTGTTGGGGTACTCTGCGGCGTTAACAAGAGTTTGCGTCACCAGGCGTAGAAGCTGAGAAAACAGTGGCTGCTTAAACCAGACAGAAATCATAAAAATGCGTACCGGACACTCTTCTTCGCCCAGCGTGATCACAAAAATAACAGCGTATGGAACTTAACTCATGATCATCACTCTAAGCGCAGGCTTGCTCAAAAAATATGAGTTGTTGCGGGTAGTTCGTCAATGCGTTGGAAAAGATTGGGGGAGACATTACCTCAGATGAGCGAGCAGTTAGCAGATCAAGTTCTCGTCGAGCGCGTACAGAAAGGCGATCAGAAGTCATTTAATCTCCTGGTGGTTCGCTACCAGCATAAAGTGGCCAGCCTGGTTTCCCGCTATGTCCCCTCGGGAGACGTGCCTGACGTTGTTCAGGAATCGTTTATAAAAGCGTATCGAGCGCTGGATTCATTCCGGGGCGACAGCGCATTTTATACCTGGCTCTATCGGATTGCCGTTAACACGGCTAAAAATTACCTGGTTGCTCAGGGGCGTCGTCCACCCGCTAGTGATGTGGACGCAATTGATGCGGAAAACTTTGAAAGTGCCGGCGCACTGAAAGAAATTTCGAACCCTGAGAACTTAATGTTGTCGGATGAATTGAAGCAGGTAGTTTTTCGTACCATTGAGACACTTCCCGAAGACTTACGTATGGCTATTACGCTAAGGGAACTGGATGGCCTGAGCTATGAAGAGATAGCCAGCATCATGGAGTGTCCGGTCGGTACGGTGCGGTCCCGGATTTTCCGCGCCCGCGAAGCTATCGACAATAAAATTCAACCGCTTATCCAACGCTAGCAATAGCGGATACAGGAAGGTATAAGGCATGCAGAAAGAACAACTTTCCGCTTTAATGGACGGGGAAACTTTGGATAACGAAGTTTTGTCAGCCTTGTCTAACGACGCCACGCTCCAGAAAAACTGGGAAAGCTATCACCTGATTCGCGATACCCTGCGTGGCGATCTTGCGCCGGTGATGCATTTTGATATCGCCGACCGTGTCGCAGCGGCCCTCGAGCTTGAGCCGCGTAACAAAACGACGCCGCTTATTCCTGAAGCGCAGCCCAAACCGGAGCGCTACGAGAATATGCCATTCTGGCATAAAGTGCGCCCCTGGGCGGCACAGATTACTCAGGTTGGTGTGGCTGCCTGTGTTTCACTGGCGGTGATTGTGGGTGTGCAGCATTACAACCAGCCACAAAATGGTCAGACGGAATCGGATGCACCGGCGTTTAACACCCTGCCGATGATGGGTCAGGCCTCGCCGGTAAGCCTGGGTGTACCCTCTGAGAGCGATGCGATGAGCAGCGCACCACAGCGCGTACAGGAACAGCGTCGCCGCGTTAATGCGATGCTCCAGGATTACGAACTGCAGCGCCGTCTGCATTCCGGCCAGGCTCAATTTGAACAAAACCCTGCGCAGCAGGCGGCCGTTCAGGTTCCTGGTAACCAGTCGTTAGGAATTCAGCAGCAGTAATGAAGCAACTTTGGTGTGCCGTCAGCCTTATGGCTGGCAGCCTGATGTACTCCTCAGTCGCCCCGGCGGAAACCACCTCCGGGGCGCTTCTGCAACAAATGGAGCAGGCCAGCCAGTCTCTTAATTACGAACTCGCCTACATCAACGTTTCCAGGCTCGGGATTGAATCTCTGCGCTACCGTCATGCTGTGCTGAACGATAAAGTCTACGCTCAGCTATTACAGATGGATGGCCCCCGGCGCGAAGTTATCCAGCGCGGCAAAGAAGTCAGCTACTTCGAGCCGGGTCTGGAACCCTTCACCCTAACCAGCGATCATATTGTTGATTCACTTCCCTCGCTGGTGTTTGCCGATTTTCAGCAGGTTGCGGAGAACTACGATTTTGTGCCAGTTGGGCGTGCACGCATTGCCGATCAGCTGTGCGAAGTCGTGCGCATCGTGGCGCGAGACGGAACCCGCTACAGCTATATCGTCTGGCTGGACAGCGAAACAAAGCTGCCCCTGCGTATCGATCTTCTCGACCATGATGGTGAAACCCTTGAACAATATCGTGTTGTCAGCTTTGCAGTGGACGATGGGGTGCGCAGAATGATGCAGGGGTTGGAAAAAGCCAACATGCCCCCTTCATTCTCGATGCCGGTGGCTGAAAAAGTGACGTTTAACTGGAAGCCCGGCTGGATACCTGCCGGAATGAAAGAGCTGACGGAAAGCCGTCGACGCATTCCGGCGCTGAACAAGCTGGTGGATTCACGGCTCTATTCAGACGGCCTGTTCACCTTTTCCATCAACGTGAGCGCGGCCGATAAAAATAGCGTTCCGCAGCTATTGCGCACAGGTCGCCGTACGGTGCAGACTGAAATACGCGATAATACTGAAATTACCCTTGTGGGCGAAATTCCCCCCTCAACGGCTAAGCGTATTACTGACGGCGTTATATTAGGAGCTGCACGATGATGAGAGAATGGGCCACGGTCGTTTCGTGGAAGGACGGCATAGCCACGCTTCATTCGGAAATGAAAACCTCCTGTAGCAGCTGTTCAGCCCGTAAGGGCTGCGGAAGCCAGGT
Organism: Erwinia sp. PPS120; assembly: GCF_047918655.1. Classification (GTDB taxonomy): domain Bacteria; phylum Pseudomonadota; class Gammaproteobacteria; order Enterobacterales; family Enterobacteriaceae; genus Erwinia; species Erwinia tasmaniensis_A. Next base: position 25,999 of record NZ_JBLREF010000005.1, read on the forward strand.
GCTGAATAAGCTGGGGCCAAAAAATGCGCATGTGATGACGATTGCAAGCAGCGAGCCGCTTATTGCGGGTCAGCGCATTGAGCTGGGTATTGCTGAAAAAAGCCTGCTTAGCTCAGCCCTGCTGGTCTATATGACGCCGCTGGTGGGTTTGTTTCTGGTGGCCGGCCTGTTTCAAATGCTGTTTCACAGCGATTTGGCCGCAGCGGCGGGCGCACTGCTGGGCGGAACAGGCGGTTTTATTATCGCCAAAGGCGTCTCGGTTTATTTGGGTAAATCGGCCTCCTTCCAGCCCGTCATTTTGAGCATCGCATTACCTCCCGATGCCCTGCGTGTTGAAACCTAATCCTAATCCTGCTTCGGTCCACCGTCAGCTGGCACCCTTCACAGGAAGCCAGTATCTGCCTACTCCCCATTTTCAGTTCTCTGCGACTTTCGCTGATCCTGTGCACAATCTGTGGCGTCGTGATATGCGCTCCAGCCCTGACTGTGCCAGCCAGCGCCTGCCGCATAATATCAGGCAGAGTAAATAATTTGATGAAGCGCTATGTATGTGAATTCTTTCGTGGCAGGGGCGAACAGTGTAAGATGCGTGCTCATTGATGGCGGGTGCATTGCGTGAAGTGTCCAGTGTTATGTTCACCGCAAGAACTAAACCGAACGTTTAAGCGAAAATATTCATATAAATGAAGCATATAAGAAACTTTTCTATCATCGCTCATATCGACCATGGCAAATCCACGCTATCCGATCGTTTAATTCAGATTTGTGGCGGCCTGACCGAACGTGAAATGGCGGCGCAGGTTCTGGATTCTATGGATTTAGAGCGCGAACGCGGCATTACCATCAAGGCGCAGAGCGTTACGCTCGACTATCACGCGCCGGACGGTGAAACTTACCAGCTCAATTTTATCGACACGCCGGGCCACGTGGACTTCTCTTATGAAGTTTCCCGCTCGCTGGCAGCCTGTGAAGGCGCTCTGCTGGTGGTTGACGCCGGGCAGGGTGTGGAAGCACAGACTCTGGCCAACTGCTACACGGCGATGGAAATGGATCTGGAAGTTGTACCGGTGCTGAATAAGATCGATCTGCCTGCGGCCGATCCCGATCGCGTATCCCAGGAAATCGAAGACATCGTGGGGATTGATGCCACCGATGCCGTTCGCTGCTCTGCGAAAACCGGCGTGGGCGTACCCGACGTGCTGGAGCGCCTGGTGCGAGACATTCCGCCACCGGAAGGCGACCCGGATGGACCGCTGCAAGCCCTGATTATCGACTCATGGTTCGATAACTATCTGGGCGTGGTATCGCTGATCCGCGTTAAAAACGGCACCCTGCGCAAGGGCGAGAAAGTTAAAGTAATGAGTACCGGGCAGAGCTACAACGCTGACCGCCTGGGTATTTTCACGCCAAAACGCGTCGATCGCGACGTGCTGAAGTGTGGTGAAGTAGGCTGGCTGGTCTGCGCCATTAAGGACATCCTGGGCGCTCCGGTGGGCGATACGCTGACGCTGGCACGTAATCCCGCCGATAAGTCGCTACCGGGCTTTAAGAAAGTGAAGCCGCAGGTCTACGCCGGGCTGTTTCCCATTAGCTCAGACGACTACGAAGCCTTCCGCGATGCGCTGGGCAAGCTGAGCCTCAATGACGCCTCGTTGTTCTACGAGCCAGAAAGTTCGACGGCACTGGGTTTCGGATTCCGCTGTGGTTTCCTTGGCCTGCTGCATATGGAGATTATTCAGGAGCGTCTGGAGCGTGAATACGATCTCGATCTGATTACCACCGCACCGACCGTCGTGTACGAAGTGATCACCACGTCGGGTGAGACGGTTTATGTAGACAGCCCATCCAAGCTGCCGCCGCTGAATAATATTGAAGAGCTGCGCGAGCCTATTGCGGAATGTCATATGCTGATGCCACAGGAATACCTGGGCAACGTGATTACCCTGTGTATTGAGAAACGCGGCGTACAGACCAATATGGTCTATCACGGTAACCAGGTCGCGCTGACCTATGACATCCCCATGGCGGAAGTGGTACTCGACTTCTTCGATCGTCTCAAGTCGACGTCACGCGGTTACGCCTCACTGGATTATAACTTCAAGCGTTTCCAGGCCTCTGACATGGTACGCGTAGACGTGCTGATTAACAGCGAACGCGTCGATGCGCTGGCGCTGATCACCCACCGTGATAATGCACCCTATCGTGGACGTGACCTGGTGGAGAAAATGAAGGAGCTTATTCCGCGTCAGCAGTTTGATATTGCAATTCAGGCGGCGATTGGTAACCACATCATTGCCCGCTCTACCGTGAAGCAGCTGCGTAAAAACGTCCTGGCTAAATGCTACGGCGGGGATGTGAGCCGTAAGAAAAAGCTGCTGCAGAAACAGAAAGACGGTAAGAAACGCATGAAGCAGGTCGGTAACGTTGAACTGCCTCAGGAAGCGTTCCTTGCCATTCTCCATGTCGGTAAAGACAGCAAATAGAGCCTGCGGGCTTTGAGGGAAGTGGAATGGCAAATATGTTCGCCCTGATTCTGGCGATTGCAACCTTACTCACCGGCATTGTCTGGTGTATTGATAAGTTTAAGTGGGCACCGGCCCGCAGGGCAAAGCTGGCACAGTCAGACGCTGCAACGGGCACGCCGGAGCAGATTAAAGCGGCGAAGCAGCCCGGCTGGGTGGAAACCACTGCATCGGTATTCCCGGTGCTGCTGCTGGTGTTCGTGGTGCGTTCATTTATCTACGAACCCTTCCAGATCCCTTCAGGTTCGATGATGCCAACGCTTTTGATCGGGGACTTTATCCTGGTTGAAAAATTCGCCTACGGTATCAAAGACCCGATTACGCAAACTACGCTGATCCCGACCGGGCATCCGAAACGTGGCGATATCGCGGTGTTTAAATACCCTAAGGATCCGAGCCTGGACTATATCAAACGCGTAGTGGGGCTACCTGGGGATCGGGTCAGTTACGATCCGCAGAGCAAAACGGTGAGCATTAATCCGGCCTGTGCAGGCCAGTCCTGTGAAAAAGCGCTGCCGGTAACCTACTCCAACGTGAAGCCGAGCGATTTTATTCAGACCTTCAGCGGTTTTGACGGCAACGAAGTGGGCAATGGTTTCTATCAGGTGCCGCAGGGCGAATCCATGCGCGGCGGACTGCGTCTGGCTACCCGCAATGAAACGCTGGGCGACGTCACGCACGCGATTTTGCTGGTCACCCAGGCGCCAGGTCAGGCAAGCTCGTACTATCAGCAGCCGGGTCAGCCGCAGTCGACGTGGGTGGTACCGCAGGGTATGTATTTCATGATGGGCGACAACCGCGACAACAGCGCAGACAGCCGCTACTGGGGCTTTGTTCCCGAGCGTAATCTGGTTGGTAAAGCGACCACCATCTGGATGAGCTTTAAGAAGCAGGAAGGTGAATGGCCAACTGGCGTTCGCCTGAGCCGCATTGGCGGTATTCACTGATGCTGACCCTCGGGTAGCATTACTTGGGCGGGTGAGTGCCTGTTGGCATTCACCCTGCACACGAAACAGTCCCGTGTTGGCGCGTCCAGCCCTGTTCCGTGTGCAGAATAATTGACGCATTCAGATACTGGTAACACATGAATCCCATCGTAATTAACAGGCTCCAGCGTAAGTTGGGCTACACTTTTACCCATCAGGAACTGTTACAGCAGGCACTTACACACCGTAGCGCCAGCAGTAAACATAACGAAAGACTGGAGTTTCTGGGCGACTCAATCCTCAGCTATGTGATTGCTAATGCGCTCTATCAGCGTTTTCCACGCGTTGATGAAGGGGACATGAGCCGCATGCGCGCCACGCTGGTGCGCGGCAACACGCTGGCTGAAATGGCCCGTGAGTTTGATCTCGGTGAATGCCTCCGTCTTGGTCCCGGCGAATTGAAAAGCGGTGGCTACCGCCGTGAATCAATTCTGGCCGATACCGTAGAGGCACTAATCGGCGGTGTTTTTCTGGACAGCGATATCCAGTCCGTTGAGAAACTGATCCTCAGCTGGTATGCCAGCCGTCTGGATGAGATCAGCCCGGGTGACAAACAGAAAGATCCCAAAACGCGTCTGCAGGAGTATCTGCAGGGTCGCCATCTGCCGCTGCCCTCCTATCTGGTGGTGCAGGTGCGTGGCGAAGCGCATGACCAGGAATTTACTATTCACTGCCAGGTAAGCGGCATGGCGGAACCGGTTGTGGGAACCGGATCCAGCCGTCGCAAAGCTGAGCAGGCAGCGGCCGAACAGGCCCTGATTAAGCTAGGACTTGAATGAGCGAACAAACCACCCATTGCGGCTTTATTGCTATCGTAGGCCGCCCAAACGTCGGGAAATCCACTTTACTGAACCAGCTTCTGGGGCAGAAGATTTCTATCACCTCACGCAAGCCGCAAACTACGCGTCATCGCATTATGGGGATCCACACTGAAGATGGTTATCAGGCCATCTATGTGGACACACCCGGCCTGCATATGGAAGAGAAGCGGGCGATCAACCGCCTGATGAACCGTGCGGCAAGCAGCTCAATCGGCGACGTCGAACTGGTTATCTTTGTCGTGGAAGGTACGCGCTGGACGGCCGATGATGAAATGGTGGTCAACAAGCTGAAAGATGGCAAAGTGCCGGTTCTGCTTGCTATCAACAAAGTTGACAACATTACCGACAAAAGCATCCTGCTGCCGCACATGCAGTTTCTCAGCCAGCAGATGACTTTTATGGACGTAGTGCCGATCTCTGCTGAAAGCGGCAAAAACGTCGATACCATTGCCAGCATCGTGCGCAAGCGCCTGCCGGAAGCTATCCACCACTTCCCGGAAGACTACATCACCGACCGTTCGCAGCGCTTTATGGCCTCCGAAATAATCCGTGAAAAACTGATGCGCTTCCTGGGCGCGGAGCTGCCCTATTCGGTGACGGTTGAAATTGAGCAGTTCGTGACCAACGAGCGGGGCGGTTACGATATCCACGGTCTGATTCTGGTTGAGCGTGAAGGCCAGAAGAAAATGGTTATAGGCAATAAAGGCGCCAAAATTAAAACCATTGGTATTGAAGCCCGTAAGGACATGGAGGAGATGTTTGAGGTGAAGGTTCACCTTGAACTGTGGGTTAAAGTGAAGTCGGGCTGGGCGGATGACGAGCGTGCTCTGCGTAGCCTGGGCTACACTGACGATCTCTGATCCTGATGGAAGGCTGGCAGCGCGCGTTTGTTCTGCATGGACGCCCTTGGAGCGAAACCAGCCTGATGCTCGACCTCTTTTCTGAAAATTACGGACGCATCCGCGTTGTTGCCAAAGGCGCGCGCGGAAAGCGCTCCAGCCTGAAAGGCGCGCTGCAACCCTTCACACCACTGCTGGTGCGGTGGGGGGGACGCGGAGAAGTAAAAACGCTGCGTGGGGCTGAACCTATCTCTCTGGCTTTACCCCTGTCTGGCATTACCCTTTACTGCGGCCTCTACGTTAACGAACTGCTCTCCCGCGTGCTGGAGCAGGAAACCGCCTTCACCGAGCTATTTTTCGACTATCTCTACTGCCTGCAGGCGCTGGCAGCAGCCAGCGGTTCGCCTGAACCTGCGCTACGCCGTTTCGAACTGGCGATGCTGGGCCACCTGGGCTACGGCGTCGATTTTCTGCACTGCGCGGGGAGCGGCGAAGAGGTGGCCGAAGGTATGACCTACAGCTACCGTGAAGAGAAAGGCTTTATTGCCAGCCTGGTGATAAACAATAATACCTTTACCGGGCGACAGCTGCGGGCGCTTTACGAGCGAACCTTTCCCGATGCGGATACGCTGCGCGCCGCCAAGCGCTTTACGCGCATTGCGCTAAAGCCTTATCTTGGGGGAAAGCCGCTAAAAAGTCAGGAGCTTTTCCGCCAGTTTGTTCCCAAAAAGCGCGCCGATCCGCTTCCCGATGCTGAATAAGCCCGTGCTTCTACCGGCAGGCGCAATGAACAATGTACTCTGCTAATAATGTGAAAAATTGAGGTCCGCTATGGCTGAATTGTTGTTAGGCGTTAATATCGATCACGTTGCGACCGTGCGTAATGCGCGCGGTACTCACTACCCGGATCCGGTGCAGGCGGCCTTTGTTTCTGAACAGGCGGGGGCGGATGGCATCACCGTACACCTGCGGGAAGATCGTCGCCATATTACCGACCGCGATGTGCGGATCCTGCGGCAGACTATTCAGACGCGCATGAATCTTGAGATGGCCGTTACCGACGAGATGATCGATATCGCCTGTGAAATCAAGCCGCACTTCTGCTGCCTGGTGCCAGAAAAGCGTGAAGAAGTGACCACCGAAGGCGGTCTGGACGTAGCCGGACAGCTGGAAAAAATCACCGTTGCCGTCTCGCGCCTGAAAGAAACGGGGATCCTGGTATCGCTGTTTATCGATCCCGATCATCAGCAAATTGATGCCGCCATGGCCACCGGGGCACCTTTTATTGAGATTCATACCGGTGCCTATGCTGAAGCCAGTGAGGGACGGCTGCGTGATGCGGAATTCAAGCGCATCAAAGATGCGGCGGTCTATGCTGACGGCAAAGGGCTGAAAGTGAACGCCGGGCACGGGCTGACCTACCACAACGTACAGCCGATAGCCGCGCTGCCACAGATGCACGAGCTTAATATCGGTCACGCCATCATTGGTCGGGCGGTGATGAGCGGGCTGGCGGAGGCGGTTAAAGAGATGAAAAACCTGCTGCGGGAAGCACGTCGGTAATGGCGATCCTTGGCCTTGGCAGCGATATTGTTGAAATTGCCCGTATTGAAGGGGTCATTTCCCGTTCCGGCGACCGGCTGGCGAAGCGGGTGCTGAGTGAAAATGAATGGCAACAGTATCTGGCTCATCAGCAGCCGGTGCGGTTTCTTGCTAAACGCTTCGCGGTGAAAGAGGCGGCAGCCAAAGCCTTTGGCACCGGCATTCGCGGCGGCCTGGCGTTTAATCAGTTTGAAGTTTACAACGATGCGCTGGGAAAGCCGGGCCTGCGCTTTTTTCAGCAGGCGGCTGACGTGGCGAAGAGGCTGGGCGTGGTTCATGTTCATGTCACGCTGGCTGACGAGCGTCATTACGCCTGCGCCACGGTAATTATTGAGAATTAAGCAGGCAGGATCCTGTCTGCACAACCTCCCCGGTCAGCTGGCGTGATGCAGAACCACAAATTTTTCCCACAGCCGGTCGCGGCTTTCAATACGGTCCGGGTCGGTTACAACGGTGTTGTCGATCGGGCAGACCTGCTGGCAGGTTGGGGTATCGTAATGCCCTACGCACTCGGTACAGCGTTCGGCATCAATCTGGTAAATCGCATCGCCCATGGAGATGGCCTGATTAGGGCATTCAGGCTCGCACATGTCGCAGTTAATACAGTGCCGGGTAATTAGCAAAGCCATATAACGTTCATTTCCATAACCCGTTTCACGGGCAATCGTTTGACTGACGGCAATAATTTACCATATTGCCGGCTCGGCAGGCGAGTGCTGACTGACCCGACCCTGACTAAGGTCAGGTAATCAGGGATACCAGAGCGATGATTTTGCAATACCCGCCACGTACTGCATTTTTGTCACATCCTGCACGGCAATACGAATGGGGGCATGATCTTCATTCACCGGTAAAAGGTGGAAAAAACCATCTCGTTTGAACAGAAACGTTTTGACCATCACTTCGCCATTATTCGTCACTACCAGCACCTCGTCACCAGGATGAAAATTCTGGTTAGGTTCGACGATAACAAACTCACCCTCCTTAATACGCGGCATCATTGAATCACCCACGCACTTAAGCGCGTAAACGTCATGATCGCTGGAGGGCCAGCGCAGAAAACCATCTCCGTTCCCGACCGGATACTGCATATCGCTCCAGTAGCCGCCATGTCCCAGCTGAGTATTCCCCAGTACCGGCACTTTTTGCAGCGCAAATGAGTGAAGGTCGCCTTCAATCTGAATCAGGTTACTGCTTTGTACCGATCTCAGGTCACGTTCGATAAGATCAACGGGGGATACCTGAAAGTAATCTGCCAGGTATTTCAGCGTCGTATACTTGGGATCCTTGACCTCACCGGTCAGCAACCGATGCAGCGTTGACTGCTGTAAATTTACTCTTTTTGACAGCTCAGTTACGCTTATAATCCCGCTTTCATCCATTAAGTGTTTGATATTTCGGTTAAGAATATCGAGATCAAAAATCATCGTGTTATCTCTCGTTAAATTTTCCTGCTGGGTAATGCATTTTTGCATTAAAATTGCTTTTCTAATCGTTTGTGGGTTGATGAATAATGCATTTTAGTATAGATTGCCAGCATTGTCACCATCGATAAGCCGGATTAAAGCATGTCTGGCGAGCCTGCGGTCAGTTCGGGCGTACGTTCGGACCCTTAGGGGCAACGCGTCGTAACAGAACAGATGTCAGGAAGATGGAGGGCAGAAGGCAGGGGAAATATCACCCGGGACAGGATTACGTAAGAGGGGGGTTATATGCGAGATATACAAAAGGTACTGGAAAGATGGGGTGGATGGGCTGCGGCAGAGGGCACACAGCTGGACTGGTCACCTGTAGCGGCAGGTTTTAAAAGCCTGTTACCGACAGAGAGTAAGTCCCGTCTGTCCTGCTGTGATAATGACGGGATGATTATTGACTCCGCCATTGCCACATTAAAAAGGGTGGGACGCGATGAAGAGGTTGATCTGGTTGTTCTGCACTATATGTATAATGTGTCGAAATCGGGTATCGCCCGTAAGCTGAAATGTTCTGAAGGGAAAATCCGTAACCAGCTAATGATAGCTGAGACGTTTATTGATGCCTGCATTATTATGACGGATGCGAAACTTGAAATGGACGCATGGGTTTAAAATTTTCCATAATAAGTCTTTTCGTAACGAATTATCCCTGATAATCTGATAAAAATTGAAATCAACTGATTAAATCTGAGCAATTTACTGGATGAGTCACAGTTATTTCCTTTAGCCCTTAAGGGGTTTAGTTTGTAATGAAATCCTGTTCTTTTATCCCGCGGGTTGTGGGCGTGTTTTACGGGCGGTGATTTATTAATTTTTGAAAAAGTCATACTAAGTGCTTTTCGTAACGAAATTAACGAGGTACTGTATTAGCATGCAAGTGAAGATGCTATCGCTGTAAAAAGCCTGCCTTCATGGCAGGTTTTTTTATGGGTAAAACAAAATTTTATTTTATTTGTTATGTAATCAATGGCGTATTTTTTTTGGTTGAGAAAAATAAAGGCTTTTCGTAACGAAATTAACCCTCTACTATAGCATCATGAAATAAATAAGCCGGTGCTGATTAGCTGGTTTGTTAAGTGAGTTTCGTGCGGGATAGTATGTGCTCTGTATAAATAATGTTTGTGATGTGAGTTTAATTAAAGTAAAAAAAAGCCCAGTAAAGCTTTTCGTAACGAATTCTACACTGTAGTGTGAAAGCATACAGATTGAATAAGAATAGCTACCACTGGCGTGTTTCCCGGTGCGAGAAACATTGTTGTAAGGCATGTCTCTTCACTCTTGGATAACGACTCCTTTTATCAATATTGTTTTTAATAACAGGAGGGTAACTGGTTTGATAACACTACTCAGCAATCTGACTCGTTAAGTCAGGTGTCAATATCCCTCCAAAGGAAAGGAATACACAGGGTCAGATTGCCTCAATAATTCATCATGGCGAATAATTCCGCCGATGAGGATGAGCGACAATACGATGAACAATTTAACGTCTGGCGCCGCCTATGGTGCAGCGATAGGGACAATGGCGAATGGATTTCTTAATTGCTTCAGCCCGGATGAATGGAGCGCAATCGGCGTGCTGGCAGGGATATTAGTAGCCCTTTTTACCTTCGTGATTAACTGGTATTACCGGCGAAAAATGACGATAGCTCAAATAAAAGCGCTGCAAAGATGCAGTCATGTCTTAACGGAGATCGACGAGTAAATTTATGGCGTTATCACCTAAACTGAAAAAAAGGCTTATCGCCGCGGCTGGCAGCGGGGCCTTTATTATCGCCACGCATCTTTTGCAGGGCGAGGAGGGTCTTGAAGGGCGGGTATATCGCCCCTACCGCGATGTCGCCGGGATCTGGACGGTATGCGATGGTCACACTGGCAGTGGCATCGTTCCAGGTAAAATTTATACAGACCAGCAGTGCGATAGCCTGCTCAGGGACGATCTTAAGCCCGTTGAGCAGGCGGTGGACGGTCTGGTAAAGGTGCCGCTTAACGAATACCAGCGCGCAGCACTTTATAGCTTTACCTTTAATGTAGGTATCACGGCCTTCCGGCAATCGACGCTGCTCAGAGAACTTAATGCAGGTCACTATCAAACCGCCTGCGATCAAATGCGGCGCTGGGTTTATGCTGGCGGGGAAAAATGGCGAGGATTGATCAATCGTCGTGAAACCGAGCGCTCTGTATGTTTACTGGAAGATGGAAATGAACTGGCTGGGCGTTAAGTCAGGAATAATGATGGCTGTAATACTGGTTTTCTTTATTCTGGCAAAAACCGCAATATTTTATCGTAGCGAATATCATCATGCGCTTAATCGTGTAGATGAAAAGCAAACGCTTATTAAGGATATGCAGCAGCGTGAAAAGAAAGTTAGTCAGATCGATAAGGAGTATTCTAACAGGCTGCAGCAGGCTCTGGAAAATGTCAGTCAGCTTGAGCATTCTCTCTCTGCTGGCGGCAGGTTGCAGTTCGCCGCCACCTGCAACCGCACTCATTCCACCTCCGGCGTGGATGATGCAACCCGCGCCAGACCTGATAACACCGCTGAACGGGATTATTTCACTCTCCGGCGAAGAATCGAAATCGCCAGAGCGCAAATAAGCGGGCTCCAGGCCTATATCCGTTCGCAGTGCCTGAATGAACATTAAATAGCTGCGCGTAATACTGCTTCGCCTGTCGCTACCTTCAGGTAGCGCGATGGCGTTAACTGACGCGTAAAAGCGACCCTTTTTTAACTAAAATGGCGAGCCTTTCCGCGCCCAATTAAGAACTGATAACTCATGATGGAGGTAAATTGAGTAATAACTCAACGACTGAATCAGGGTGGCTGACACCCCTGAATAGTGAGGCTGTTTACGATGATGCATTGGTTGCACAGCTGCAGCAATGGGTAAGCGGTATTACCGGCTTGCCAGCGGCCAGTGTTATCGCTGCCGGGCCAGTAAAGACATCCTCTGCATTTACGGCTGAAGAAAATGGCTGCGCCATCGCGGTTAGCACTCTTTCTTCCACGGGTGCGCCGGTAATACAAAATCAACAGGAGGGGAGTGCTGAATTATGGCGCTATGAGCTTATTGAGTGCGATATCACCTTTTATGGTCCTGAAGGGCAGCGTTATGCCACCCGATTACGGGATGGCTTAACAATATCGCAAAATATCGATGAGCTTAATCGCTTTGATATCTGCGCAGAGAACGGTGGCGATATAACGTCGTCTTTTGAAACTACGGACAATATCTCGCGGCGGATTAATCAGCTACGGGTGCGTCTGAATCGTAAAACTGTCCGTTTATACGGCATTAAATCACTGGTGGAAACACCTTTTAATCTGATTGGAGAATAAAGTATGTCACAAGGATTACCTTTATCCAGCATTGTAAACGTTGACGTTATTATGTCCCCTGGCGCGGCAACGGGCCGCAACTTTGGCTCAATGCTGATTCTGGGCAGTTCAACGGTTATCCCCGTTTCCGAACGCCTGCGCCTCTATTCCTCTGCGGAAGATATCGGCACGGACTTTGGTATGGTTTCTGCAGAGTATCAGGCAGCCTCAGTCTATTTCGCTCAGTCACCGAAACCTCAGCAGCTCTATATTGGCCGCTGGGCGAAAACGCTGGCGACCGGTGAAGCGGGCGAGGCTGAAACCCTGCCTCAGGCGGTGAACGCACTGCTGCAATATACCGAATGGTACGGTCTGGCGATTGCCGCCTCCGGCGATGATGCGGTAACCGATAGCGACCTGCTGGCCGTTGCCGCCGCCATTGAGTCATCCAGCCAGAGCCGGGTCTTTGCCATTACCACTGATAATGCAGAAACGCTTGATGCGACCTCACAGAGCGATCTGGCGGCGAAGCTGAAAGTGGCGGGCTATGGCCGCACCTTCGTTCAGTACTCCACCAGCAGCCAGTATGCCGCTATCTCGGCGTTTGCCCGGGCATTCACCGTCAACTTTAGCGGCAGCAACACCACGCTGACCCTTAAGTTCAAAACCGAGCCGGGCGTGGGCTACGAAAAACTGACCAGCAATCAGGCGGCGGCGCTGACGGCGAAACATGCCAACGTCTACGTTCTCTATGCCAATGACACCGCCATTTTGCAGCAGGGCGTCATGGCGAACGGCGACTTTTTCGATGAGCGCCACGGGCTGGACTGGTTGCAGAACTCGGTGCAAACCAACCTTTTCAACCTGCTTTACACCTCGACCAGCAAGATCCCACAGACCGAAGCGGGGATCACCCGACTGATGACTAACGTCGAAGCCTCCATGGCACAGGCGGCAACTAACGGTCTGGTCGCGCCGGGTGTCTGGAGCGGTGGCGACATCGGCCAGCTCAGCTCGGGCGATACGCTGACCAAAGGGTATTACGTTTATGCCCAGCCTCTGGCATCCCAGGCGCAGGCCGATCGGGAAGCCCGTAAAGCGCCGCTGATTCAGGTGGCATGCAAACTGGCGGGTGCTGTGCACTACGCCGACGTTCAAATTAATGTAGTTCGCTAAGGAGATATCACAATGGCAGCATATTCTTTTATGGATGTAACAGCGTCTTTTGTCGGTCCGGGCGTAGTCTTCGACGTGGGCAGCGGTTCTGCCCACTCAGACGAGGGTATTACCGTCGCCATGGCGGGTAATAAAAATACCATGACCCTGGGGATTGATGGCGAAGGGATGAACTCCCTGCTGCCCGGTAAAAGCGGCACCATCACCATCAATCTGCTCCAGACGTCACCGGTCAATAAAAAACTGTCTCTTGCCTACAATGCGCAGAGTGAGTCCTCGGCCACCTGGGGGAACAACGTTATTGTCATCCGCAATAACGCCTCAGGCGACGTGATTACCGCGCGCGGCGTGGCGTTCAACAAACTTCCCGATATGAAATTTACTAAAGAGGGCGGCACGCTGAGCTGGGTATTTGACTGCATCAAGATTGATCAGGTGATGGGAGTGTATTGATTTATGGAATTCGATATTAAAGATATTCCGTACCGTACAGCCCGGCTGGGCGTATTTGAACAGCTGAAAGTCTCCCGTAAATTACTCCCGGTTCTGGCCGGGATAGCCTCGGATATTGACGGCATCAAAAGCGTTGCGGCCAGGGGTAATCTTAGCCAGGCGCTGGAAACGGCGCTGCCTAAGATCGCTAATGCGCTCTCTGATATGAGCGACGACGACGTTAACGCCATTCTGCATCCCTGCCTGGCGGTCGTTTCCCGCCAGCAGGGTAAGGGATGGGTGCCGGTGTTTACCCAGGGCACGCTGATGTTCGACGACCTGGATCTTATGACGATGCTGAAACTGGTTGCGCGCGTGGTGGAGGAGTCGCTGGGAAGTTTTTTGCCAGAACGCCCCGCCAGCGAGACTGCGCCGTCGTCAGTGGCTTAACGCTGGAAACCCTTCCAGACGATGAAGATTTTCTGATGCGCCCGGTGGAAGCCGGGTATATCAGCTACGCCGCCCTCAAGGATGGCACGGTCGACCTGGCGGACATTGCCCGCATGAACGACTGGCTGGATCTGAAGGCGGATAACGAAAACCGCATTATTCGATGGAAACAGGCTAATGAGTGATGAAGGCGTAGCGGGCTTACCGGCTGTGCTGGAAGAATATCAGCGGAAAGAAAGCAGCGGGGCGGGGGCCTTCGCGACGAAGGCACTTGATCAACTACTGGCCGGGCTTAACAAGCTTGAGGAGAGCAAGGCGTTAAATCAGGTCGTGTCCTTTATGGACCATGCGACAGCGATATTACCGCATTTCGGCGCGGCATTGGGGACGATTAGCGACGTGGTGGCCCGCACCACCGGACATATCGCCACGGCCGTAAACTATGTCATTCAGGTTTCCGGGCGTTTTGAGCAACTGGGCTGGCGTGCGCAACAGGCCGGTATGAGCGCCGCCGATACCCAGGGGCTTGACTACGCCGGTGCGCAAACCGGCGTGGGGGGCGATGCCTTGCTTAAGGCCGTTACGGCGCTTGCCGATCGGGTGAAAAGTTCGCCCGAGTCGGAGGCGCTGCTTAACCGGCTCGGCGTTACCACGCGGGATGATAAGGGCCAGCTCAGTTCGGCAGGCCAGATTTTTAACGGCGCCAGCAGTAAGCTGGCGGCCCTTCCACAGGCGCAGGCGGCGGACTTTGCCAGCAGGCTGAATATCAATCCGCAGATCGCTACGGCCATGCGCCAGGGGCTGGGGGAGTTTAGCGCGGAATATGCCCGCATCGTGGACACTCTCGGCGTCAATATGAGCCAGGTGACCGCCAGCGGTCATCATATGATGACGGCCCAGCGGCGCATCAGTCAGGTCGGCGACCTGGTTCAGGCTAAAAGCGGCAGTCGGCTGATGGACGGCCTGGCAGACTCCTTTGACCGCTTAAGCGGCAGGCTGCTGGAGAATGCGCCTGATATTGAGCGCACGCTGGGTAAGGTGGTGGATATCCTGCTCAGCGTGGCGGAAGTGGGGGAGCGCGTTGTCGTGCGGCTGGTTCAGGGCGCAAACGATCTGACGGGCTGGTGGGACGGACTGGATAACGGCACAAAGCAGCTGATAACCATTTTGGGTGAAGTGACGGTTGCCTGGATGCTGTTAAACAGCGCATTTCTGCTCTCACCGATCGGCATCATCGCCGGGCTGGGCGTGGCGATCCTCGCGTTATACGATGACTACAAAACCTGGCAGGAGGGGGGCAAGTCCCTTATTGACTGGGATACGTGGGCGCCCGGTATTGCCGCCGCGAAAACGGCAATCGGCTGGCTGGTAGATAAGTTCAATAAGCTGAATCAGGGCACGCTTGACTGGAAAGAGGGGCTGCAAACCCTGTCGGACTTCCTGACGGGGAACTGGTCGCCCGATATGATCGCGGCCGTGGAAAAGGTAAAGGCCTTTCTTAACCGCTTCTTTACGGAGATGGGCAAAGAGCTGGCCGAAGGGCCATTTGTATCTTTTCTGCATAAGGTGCATTTTTTCTCTGATAAGGACATTGAGGATATGAAGCATTCCTTTACCGGGCTCTTTTCACCGGATGGAACTGACGAAAAGAGCCCAAAGAGCGGAGTGCAAAGTGCCTTATCCGGGCCGGCGAAGGCCCTGAATGCTCAGTTACTGACGCTGCATGCGGCCAGTATTCAGGCCACGGACGGACGACAGGCCTCAGTCAGTGAGGTGAACAGCGTTAGCCAGGATAAGGTGGTGAATCTCCAGCAGGAGACGCATATCAACGTCAGCGGTTCGGCCGATCCCGTTGCCACCGCCTGGCAGATTAAGCAGCATCAGCACGATGTTAACGCTTATTTCGTTGAGCAAGCTTCTGCGAGGCCAACATAATGGATCTTTTCTCAACACTTTTTACCCTACAGCGTCGGCAGATTGGCGTGCTGATCCCGGATGTGGTCACCGCTGAAACCCATACCGATACGTTAACGACCGCCAGCCACCCGGTTGAGCGGGGAGCAAAAATCTACGACCATGCCTGGCAAAATCCCGCCCAGCTGGATATGACGATTGGGTGCGCGGGCGGCGGCTCGCTGCTGGACTTATGGGATACCCGTTCGCTCGCGTCCGGCCTGAGTCTGGGGCAGAGCCCGAAAGAGGTGTATCAAAAATTACGCGACGCGCAGCAAAATCGGGAGCTGCTGGACGTGGTGACCGGCAAGCGCTTATATCGCAATATGCTGATCACCTCGATAACCGTGTCGGGCAGCAGGGACAATGAAAATGCATTGATTGCCACTTTAAAGCTGACTGAAGTGCTGGTCAGCGAAACGCAGCTGAGCTACAGCGCAGGGAAAGACAATATGCAGCAGGGCGTGGCCACCGCCGAGGTGCATAACAGCGGTAAGAAAGTCACCCGGCCATGGAGCGGCACGTCGGCTATAAGGGGGGCAGCGTGAATATCAATGAAATTCCGTTATCTGCGGATAATCAGCGATTCGATATCTCCATCAACAATATCAGTTATCGCATCGGCCTGCTGTGGCGCGATCCCTGCTGGATTCTGGATCTTCAGGATATTAACGGCAGCGATATTATCACCGGTCTGCCGCTGGTGGCTGATGTTAACCTGCTGGAGCAGCACGGCTATCTCAACCTGGATTTCGGGCTGGCGGTTTTCTGTGACGATCCCACGGCGGGATCGCCCGGGCAGTTTGATCTCGGTACTAAGAGTCATCTTTGCGTCCTGACGGAGTCACTATGAGCGTCAACTGGAACCGCTATCTTGAGCTGGTCCTGACGGATAAGGACCAGCAAAATTACGTCTTAGGCGATTTGAAAATCACCTTTACCATCACCACCGACGTCAGTAAACCCGGTAGTGAGGCGACCATCGCCCTTTACAATCTGGCGGAGGGGACCCGCAATAAAATTCTGAAAGGAGAGTTTACCCGAATTAAAGTGGTGGCGGGTTATCAGGGGATCGCGCCGGCGGTTCAAAGCAGCGAGGTAGGCGTTGCTGTGCCAGTTTCGCAGGAGGAGACGGGCCAGAGTCGGGGACTGAACTATGGTGAGATCTTTAGCGGCGAGATCCGCTATGCCACCACTCAGCAGGAATCGACACCCGATTACGCGATGATCGTGCATGCCGTCGACGGACACCGGGCGGCCTTAACCACCACCCTGAAAAGTACGCTGGCGGCAGGTTATCGGCCTGGGGATGTTTATTCCCTTACCCTGCGCAACTTCGACCCGGCAGGCGTAACGTCAGGCGCAACCGGCACCCTGCCTGACACGCGCTTCCCGCGCGGACGGGTGTTTTATCAGACGGCCGCGCAGACGATGGATAACGTGGCTGCGCAGTGCCGCTCAAGCTGGCAGTTTGTTGATGGAAAGCTGCAAATGGTACCGGAGGAGAGCTACCTTTCGTCCTCGGTGGTACTTAACTATCAGTCCGGCCTGATTGGCGTGCCTTCGGTAAACATTGATAACGGGATAACGGTGAAATGTCTGATCAACCCCAATATCCGTCTTCACGGTACCGTTGAGATTAAGCGAAGCATGTTAACTCAGGATGATGCCGCATCTTCGTCACAGGGCACGGCGGCAGCCGGAGCAAATGACACCCGGAAGGGGGCGGACAGTAAAAGCCATGCGGGCGATCTCTCATCAGAAGGGGTTTATATCGTCAAATCCATTACTTATGACGGCGACACCCGCGGTACCAACTGGTATATGACCCTGCTGTGTATTGCCCGGGAAAACCAGACGCTGATTAACCTCACCCCGCAAAAAGCAACCTAACACTCGCGCCAGCCTCTGCGGCGCCCGTTTTTATATCAGCCCGCCGCGTGCGGGTTTTTTAATGGAGTTTTTATGCCAGTTCCAATTCAGTCAGTGATTGGCGGGGAATATCAGGCGTATAAAGCCTTATCCAGCTCGGTATCCTCCGCACTGCGCGTCTCTCTGCCCGGCATCATTCACTCATTCGACCCTGTTGCGGTGACCTGCGAGGTGCAGCCCGCGATTAAAGGGACGGTGCGCGACGGCAAAGGCGGCAGCAAATCGGTAGAGCTGCCCATGCTGGTGGATGTACCGGTCATTTTTCCACGCGGCGGCGGCTGTACCATTACCTTTCCGGTCAAGGCGGGCGATGAGTGCCTGCTTCTCTTCAGCGACCGCTGCATCGACTTCTGGTGGCAAAGCGGCGGCGTTCAGGAGCCGGTCGACCCGCGCCAGCACGATCTTTCCGACGCGTTCGCGCTGGTCGGCCCGCAGTCGCAGGCGCAAAAAATCGCTGATATCAGTACCGATTCCCTGCAAATTCGCACCGACGAAGGCAGCGCCTTTATCGCCCTGGCGCAGAGCGGGGCGGTGACCATTAACACGTCGCTGTTAACGATTAACGGCAACGTCAGCGTTAATGGTGAGGTCACCACCAAAGGCAACGTCAGCGTCGACGGCGGGATCACCTCCACCGGAGATCAGATTGCGCAGGGCATTAGCCAGGCGACACACGTTCACGGCGGTATTCAGGGTGGCAACAGCGTCACTAAGGTGCCGCAATGAAATATCGGCGTGAAGACAAGGACGGTGACTACACCTTCGGCAAAGGGGACAACACTTTTCTGACGGACAGCCCGGAGGCCGTCGCCCAGGCGATCAAAACCCGGCTGATGCTGTGGTACGGGCAGTGGTTCCTTGATACCACCGAGGGAACGCCGTGGATGAATCTGCTCTCCAACAGGCCAAACGACGTTGCGGTCGAGCTGGCGCTGCGCCAGCGCATCCTGGAAACCGAGGGGGTGCTGGAAATCCTCTCATTTGAAATGAGCTTTACCGCCACAACGCGGCGGGCGGTCGTTACGGCGACGGTCAGCACCCGGTACGGCACCACGACAGTCACAAGCGAGGAATAATGGCACTTAATCTTTCAACGCTGGGGTTATCGGCAACGATAACGGCCCAGGGGATCGCTGCGCCCGGCTATCAGGCGATCCTCAGCACCCTGACCGGTTATTTTCAGCAGATTTACGGCAGCGATGCGTACCTTGAGCCGGACAGCAAGGATGGGCAGATGCTGGCGATAGTCGCGCTGGCTATTCATGATACCAATAATGCGGTTATCCACTGCTACAACGCTTTCTCGCCCTCTACCGCGATGGGCGATGCACTGAGTCGAAACGTAAAAATCAATGGCATCACCCGCCAGGGGGCCACCTCTTCCGTGGTGGATGTCACCCTGACCGGTATTCCCGGCACCACCATCAGTAATGGCTCGGTCAGGGACAGCAACGGCGTTATCTGGAACCTGCCCGACAGCGTCACCATAGGCACCGCGTCAATGACAACCGTAACGGCGACCTGCGCCAGTGCGGGCGCCGTGGTAGCGCTGCCGGGAACGGTCAACGGCATCAATACGCCGACCCGGGGCTGGACATCCGTAACCAATATTCCGGCGGCGACGCCCGGTACGGCGGCGGAAACGGACAGCGAGCTGCGCCTTCGGCAGACGCAGAGCGTAGCGCTGGCCTCGCTCACACCTTTTGATGCACTGGATGCCGCTATCGCCAGCGTACCGGGGGTGACCAACCACCGGCTCTATGAAAACGACACCGGGACGGTTGACGCTCACGGTATTCCGGCACATGCCATTGCCGCGATTGTTGACGGCGGCGATGTGACCGCTATTGCGCAGGTGCTACGCGGGAAGAAAGGGCAGGGAACGGCGACCTGGGGCTCGTCAACGCTGGTGGTTAGCGATAAGTATGGCAACCCCCACAGCATCAGCTTTTCCCGCCCCTCTGACGTCCCGGTGCACGTGGCCATCGTTATCAGAGCTTTCACCGGCTATACCACGCAAATCGGTGAGGATATGAAAACCGCGATTGCCGCTTACATCAACGGCCTTGCGATCGGTGAGGATGTGTTGCTGAGCCGCCTCTATTCACCTGCAAACCTGGCAGACACCAGCGGTGGGGCGCACGGCTATTACGACATCACCCAGCTTCAGATTGGCAGATCGGCTGCCAGCGTGGCGGTCGCTAACATTGCGGTTGCTTATAACGAATCCGCCTCGGTCAGCAGGGAGAATATTACGATTGAGGTAACGGTATGAGTCAATATACCGATCTGATTACTAATTATCATCGTGATAAGCCCCTGTTTACCGGGCATATCGATCTCTCAACCCAGCCCTTCATTGATACGCTGGGCACCACACAACGTTTAATTACCGCTTTTGACATTGATGACGCGATCGGCAGCCAGCTGGATATTCTGGGGGAATGGATTGGCCGTACCCGAATCGTGGCCAAACCTATTGCGGGGATCTATTTCTCCTGGGATACCGAGGTGGTGGGCTATGACCAGGGCGTATGGCAGGGCCCGTACGATCCGGATGCCGGCTTTACCCGGCTGAGTGATGACGTGTACCGCTCCATTCTGAAAGCAAAAATCGCCATCAACAGCTGGGACGGTACCAACGATTCGCTGCCGTCCATTCTGGATGCGGCTTTGGTGGGTACCGGTTTATCAATGCAAATCGTCGACAATCAGGATATGACCGTTTCTATCGGGGTTTTTCCTGACACGACAATCTCTGAGGTATCACTTGAACTACTGGCTGCCATCCGCCAGGGCTACCTGACGGTTAAGGCGGCAGGGGTTTACGCCGGTGAAATCCTGACACCGTCCGCAGGCAATCAGTTTTTCGGTTTTGACCTCGACAACCACTATATCGCCGGATTTGATGAAGGCGCATGGGGAGTAAATCTTTAATGGCTACAAATAACTTTAAACCTTTTGCAACGGCTTCCGGCGCCAACGTCGTCAGCCAGAGCGACTACGAGCAGCTGCAATCGCTGGCTACCGGGTTCCAGTCCGGAAAAGCCTCTTCGGCGCAGATCAATAAAGCGCTGCGGCAGAGCACCACGATGGCCGCCGTTCTGGCACAGTTTATTGCCGATAAAAGCGGTAAGGACGTGCTGGATGATGGCACCGTCGCAACCCTCGTCACCAATCTGCTGGCGGCGCTAAAAGCCAATAACGCCGAAGGGTTTCTCCAAACCGCAAATAGCTTTTTGGAGATCAAAAACGCAGGCCCAGCGGCGGTGGCTGCGGCTCTTGCAAACCTTGGTTTAAGCGATAAATTTTCAGGTCGTTTTATGGGCCGTCGGATTTTCACCGCACCGGGTAATATTACTTATCAGCCGTCATCCGGTACCAGAAAGATAAAGATTATTCTTACCGGTGGAGGGGGGCACGGCTATGGCTTTCTTGGTTGGGGCGAAAACTATCGTTCACGAGGAGCCGGGGGCGGGGCAGGTGCCACTGCTATTGCATGGCTTGATGTGGATGACTCAAAAACCTATGCAGGCATTGTTGGACGAGGGGCTGACGATACCCTGGGCGCGACCAGCAGTACGTTCAATGGTTTACTGACGGCTGCGAATGGAGCAGATAATCAGGGTGGCGATGCGGGAGGTGGAGGTGGCCTGGCCGTGGGGGGGGATTTAAATATTCAGGGAGGCGATGGTAGCGATGCGCCTGGAATAGTAGGAGCCGCCAACCCTTACTCGGGTGGTTCTGGTGATGGCGGAGCGAGTTACTGGGGGGGAGGCAGTCGAAGCGGGGAAGGATCTACCAGCTGGCGTAAGACAATATACGGCGCAGGCGGCGGGGGTAATACACGAACCGACCCTTATATCGGCAGCTTCGGAAGTCATGGTGTAATTTATATTGAGGAATACAGTTAATGAAAACGTATGCACGAATTGAAAATAATAAGGTTGCCGAGGTTGTTTCTCTCGATATTGCACCTGAGAAGCTTTACCACCCTTCATTAAAATGGGTCGACATTACTGCGCTGGGAAATAAACCCGCTCAGAATGATGACTACAAAGATGGCGTTTTTACTGCTCAGGTTGTTGAGGTAGAGAGTCCAGTATTTTTGGCAGTCTCGAAACTGGCAGGACTTATGGCTGAAGCGGGACAAGTTATAGCGCCCTTGCAGGATGCTGTCGATGTGGGGATGGCAACTGATGAGGAGGCGGCGCGCCTTGTCGCGTGGAAAAAATACAGGGTACTACTCAGCCGAGTGGATACCAGTAAAGCACCAGATATCACATGGCCTGTGAAACCTGAATGAATAATGCCCGCGAGAGCGCTGAGGGATCCCCATAAATCAGCGCTAATAAACCAACACCATATTCTGGTAGGTTCTGGCGAGGTGATTAAGAACGGTGCTGAGCACCGTTCGTTTTAAAATTAGCGGGGAGTGCCGTAAGACATTCTCCGCTAACGTCAGATACGAGATCACCCGCCGCGTTTTAATGCTGTTGGCCTGGTATCTAAGATGTAACCCTTTATTTTCAGCGTGATAGCCAATAAGCCACAGTACGATTGTACTCAGCGTCGCCAGCAGACTCAGTACCAGCATTCTTCCAGCCGAACGGCTGTAACTGGCACGCAGACCGAACCCGAAGCGCTCACTTTTTTCATCCCTGAAGTTCTGCTCTATCTGCATTCTGCGACTGTACAATTTCATGATTTCACGTGGTTTAAAATCATCAGTACTGCTAAAGATAAGCCATGGGTCTTTTGCTGATGAACGCCCGTCCTTCACCTGAGATTTGCGCTTTATGCGGCACCGCGAGTGTCGATGTTTCCTGCCTTTCGGCTCTTTTTTATGCAGATAAAAATGACCATCACACCGGGCATATTCTGAGCGGGCAAGTGTTCCTGGCCCCAGATATTCCGGTCTGCTGCTGGCCTGTAACTCCTGACGCCTGAACCAGTATTCCCCCTTGCCGTCCAGCCGCATCTGGATATTGCCTCTGATACGACCTATAAAATCCCAGCCCAGTGATTTGATATGCCGGAACCAGGCATTCTGGAAGCCTGCATCAGTGACGATGATGACCCTGGCTCCAGGATTAACAGCGTCAGCAAGAGCATCAAGAAAGTCTTTCTGTATTTGCGAGTTCTGCTGTTTCTCTGACGGGACTATCCAGCTAAGTAAAGGGATTGACC
>NZ_JBLREF010000005.1:48822-121758 GCF_047918655.1 Erwinia sp. PPS120
GAGGTGATCTCATTGAATTGGTTGCACAAATCAGTAGATCACAAAACTCTATGCCTGTCTTTTTTTACCCGCCCATTACTGGGGATTCCTCAGCGCGAGAGCGGGCATTTTAAAGAGTATAGATTATCAATGTAATTAGGAATGATTCATAAAATGCAATAAGATATTATAGCATTCTGTGACGGGAATAGTATAAGCCCGTTCGGAGTAAATATAGCCGCCTTATAATCGGTGGCAATCCCCTTAAACTGGCTTAACCGGCCAGATTATTGACGGAGCAGTTTGCGGATCAACAGCCTGTACCGCCTGGACGTATTTCATCCAGGTTATGAGTGAGTCTTTATCCTCATCTGAGATAATCCCGAGAAGAAGCTGTGTCTGCCATGCCTGAGTCTTTTCGTTTGCCTCTTTTATCAATACCTCTTTCTTTAATTCTGCATCTTTAATGCTTGCTGCTTTCTGAGCATTGGCATCTGTGATCCACTTTTGAACATCCCATGTATCATACTTTGTTGCTGGTTTGAGAAACGTCGTGTCTTTAGGGTAATCACCAATGTCAAATATATATATTTCAGAACCATTGATGGTTGAATAGACTATCTCCCCTCGATGGTCCACTAAAATATGCCAACTACCGTCACGGTATATAGCTACAATGCCTTTTTCAACCGGAGGTGGTGCTAAAAAGGTAGAATGGTCTGGGATTCCTATACCTTGCATCAGAAACTCTTCTGATGAACCAATATACTCCCCTGTCTGCAAGTCATAATGATATACGGTTATGTTGCCCGACTCATTAGCCAGACCATCATCATTAAGTGTAATAGTTTTCATCATGCACCTTTCAAAATATAGTAAAATGCCACATTGCGTGGTCTGTTTTCATTGGAGGTGGGGACCACCCGTGATGCGTCAAAATAAATTCGTTCACCTGCTGAAGATGTCCCTGCCGAAGTGTTACCTACTGCTGGAGCATCCGAGATTGTGGTTCCGTCTGGATAAATACCTTCATTAGCATTCTTCCCATTATTAAAAAATGCACCGGTTGATTTCCCATTGTAAGGTACTGAGAGAGACTGTTCACCGGTAATATTTCTGATGGTATCCCCTTGTAAAGATAGCAGGGTTCTTCCACTATCTGCTCCCCTGTTATCATCCCAGCCTCGAATAAACTCCCCTCTCAAGTCTGGTAGCTTTAAGGTTGGATACACGGATGCAAGAATGGGATAAGACGTTGCGTTAAAAAGTGCTCCATTACACTTTAACCAGCCTGAAGGGGGGGTAGCGGTAGGCCATGGAATAGGAACGCCTACAGGTATTGCCGAGCCTTCCCCTAAACCAAGGTTTCCACGAAAACAAACCCTGGCCCTGATAAACGCCTTGCTGGCACACTTCATGACTTTTGTCGGGGGAGAAAATCGTGCTAATTGGCTATATCAGGGTGTCAACAAATGAGCAGAACACTAGCTTACAGCGAATGGCTCTTCAGAGTGCAAATTGTGAGCAGATCTTTGAGGATAAAATCAGCGGTAAGGCGACTGACAGGCCGGGGCTGAAAAAGGCTCTGCGCATGCTGCAGGCGGGAGATACGCTGATAGTCTGGAAGCTCGATCGGCTTGGACGCAGTATGCGACATCTGGTTATGCTGACGGAGCAGCTGCGCGAGCGGGACGTTAATTTTAAAAGTCTGACCGACAGCATTGATACCGCCACGCCAATGGGGCGTTTTTTCTTCCATATTATGGGAGCGCTGGCCGAAATGGAGCGTGAGCTTATCGTTGAGCGCACCCGAGCGGGCCTGGCTGCAGCGCGTGAGCAGGGGCGAATTGGCGGGCGTCGGCCGAAATTAACCCATGCGCAGTGGGAACAGATTGGTCGGTTAATCAAAGAGGGCCACAGCCGCGCGGAAATTGCCCGTATCTACGATGTGTCGGAGAAAACGGTTTATAAATATCATCCGGCGAAGGCATTACGTTGATGCTCATAGTTAGCAGCCTCCACCAGCCAGGCTTTAGCGGCCTTTTCTTTATAGCAGCGTTTATGCAGTGGCTTAATGATTGTTTGAAATAGTGCAAAGGTGGCTCTAAGTAGCTAAACAAACTGTCGGGCGCATGGATGCGCGAGCCAAGGCTCGGCTCGGTATCTGCGAGGTGCAACCGGGTAGGCAGCGAACTAAAGCGGTATCATGCACAGCTATTTAGCGTGGGCCCTTTTTCTGATCAATTATCTTATTGAAAATTGGCGTAATAGCGCGACGAAGACGATGTTTAACTCTTACCCTAACAGGCCTTTTTTTCATTAGCTTTTCCCAGGTTTCTTTTTTTACCTTTAAAATATCATCATCGCATTTGCTATGATTTATTGTTGAGTTTTTTGCATTTTCACCCAGGGTAACGGGTTCTGGAATAATAGCCTCAATATTAACAAGGGAGTAATCTTCGAATAAACTCCATTTGTCAGAAGTCATCCATATAGGATACAAACTCCTAAGGAGGTTTTTGGCACCACTTAAGTTTATAATGTAACTATGTGCAGTGGTTGCATTATGAACTGAATGGACTGAAAAAATTCCGTTCAGTGAGCGTGTCGGTTTTTTTATATATTTGTTAACCCTGCTAAGTAGTAATATCCCCGGTTTAGAGGAGGTTAGCATCTCATTGCTTAATAGTGATGGAAGGCAGTCGGGAAGAAGTGCATCATCTTCCAGAATTAACGCCTCAGAGATATTATTATCAATCATCCTCTTGTATGCTTTTTGATGGCTTAATGCGCAACCAATTTCTCCTGGCAAAAAAGCATAATTTAATTCTTTCGTATGGACTCTTCTTTCTTCCTCTGACATGTCACGGCCATCGACTGCATCTAGAAGTTCGAATTCTAATCCCAGTTCGTCAAGACGGCTGGTGATAGCTTCTCTACGGAAAACTGACTTTTTTAAATTGATAACAAAATTTTCATACGGCCTCTCGAATTCTACATTTTAGTAAGATTGTCCGTTATTATGATATCCACTGCAACACCTCTTCTTCATTGACATTTCTTTAGTTACCCCTAAATAAAAAACCGGACTTCTTCTACACAGCTTCACTATGAAGTGCATGGCGGCAGATGCCTAAGTACGTCTTATTGAAGATTGTGATAAGCAGGTTGTTGAATGAAGGAAAGCGGCAAAGCATACTTTTTAAATATGCAGCGTTAAGCTTGCCTTGCCTTGCCTTGCCTTGCCCTGCCTTACAATGACTTGTCCTGACAGGACTGGCGTTAAACCAGCTTTTTCACCAGCGCCTCGCTATGCCGGATATGGTCCCCGGCCCGCTCGGGATCGCGCTGTACCAGCGCCATAAACAGCAGGTCGGTCAGCGTTAGCTGGGCGGTGGTGGAAGAGATTGCCGCGCTGCGTGTGGTCTGCTCCTCGGCCACCGTATAAAGACAGTGGTTTGCGCGCTGCTGTAGCGTGTTGGGGGTAAAGCCGGTGAAGGCGAGCACGTTCGCCCCGGCGCGCTGGGCTTCCTGGGCGGCAAGGTTGATCTCGCGTCGCTCGCCGGTGTAGGAGATGGCTAACAGCAGATCGCCCGGCCCCAGCGCCTGGACGCTCGCCAGCAGGGCATGCATATCCTGTTCGGCGACCGCGCTCATGCCGATTTTCATCAGCTTCCAGGAGAAATCTTTTGCCACCAGACCCGATGCGCCAATCCCCACCAGCACAATGCGATTGGCTTCCTGCAGCAGCCTCAGCGTCTCAAGCAGCATGGCTTCACTGTTAATATCCAGCGTGGCGCGAATCGCGGACTGCTTCTCCATCAGCAGCTTTTCTCCCACCGCCTTCAGCGGATCGTCACTCAGGATCAGGTTGTGGACGGTGAGGGCATCTTTAGCGGCCAGCGACTCGCTCAGCGCCAGCTTAAGGGCGGGGAACCCTTTATAACCCAGCTTCTGCGCAAATTTTACCACGCTTGACTGGCTGACGCCGGTCTCCTCTGCCAGCTTCTGTGAACTGAGATGTCGTGCGCGATCCGGCTGGGACAGCACAAAATCAGCCACCCGACGCTCATTGAGCGCCAGACTGGGATAGAGCTGACGTATGCGCAGCAGTGAACTCATTGATTTATCTCCTGAGAGTAACAATTTCCTGAACGAAAGGGGCTGATAATAGCCTGCCGGTAGCGCGGCGGTACGGTTATCGCATAACATCATTAAAAGTGAGCCACGATGCCCGACTGCGAATATAATATTCCTTACCAGGTTATATTACAGAATTAAAAATTCACACATGAGCCCGTTATGAATCTTGGTACCCTGATTTCAGAAACACGTAATAGCGAAACTATGGATCTCGACAGCCTCTCAACGCTTGAGATGGTAACGGCATTCAATCAGCAGGATGCAAAGGTGGCGGAAGCCGTCCATCTGACGCTGCCCCAGGTTGCGCAGGCCGTTGAGGCTGCTGCTGCTGCGTTTAGCGCAGGTGGACGGCTGATCTATATGGGCGCAGGAACCAGCGGACGTCTGGGCGTGCTCGATGCCTCTGAGTGCCCGCCAACCTTTGGCGTCCCTCACGGCCAGGTTATTGGGTTGATTGCAGGCGGGCCCGGTGCGCTGCTTAAGGCGGTGGAAGGCGCTGAGGACAGCGAACAGCTGGGAATGGATGATTTGCAGGCCCTGAACCTGACCTCAGCCGATATGGTTGTTGGGCTGGCCGCCTCCGGCAGAACGCCATATGTGATTGGCGGATTGCGTTTTGCCCGCCAGCTGGGCTGTCGGACGGCGGCGGTTTCCTGTAACCCGGATTCGCCCATTGCCCGAGAGGCTGAAATTGCCATTTCTCCGGTGGTGGGGCCGGAAGCGCTGACCGGCTCAACCCGGCTGAAATCGGGTACGGCGCAGAAGCTGGTGCTGAATATGATCTCTACCGGCGCGATGGTTAAAGTCGGCAAGGTCTATCAGAATTTGATGGTGGATATGCAGGCAACCAACGTCAAGCTGGTCGATCGGGCCTGCCGGATGGTGTGTCAGGCCACCGGCTGTACGGCACAGGAAGCGGAGAATGCGCTAAAGCAGACCCACAATGCGGTTAAACCCGCCGTGCTGATGGTGCTTACCGGCCTTTCAGCCGCGCAGGCCAGCGCGGGTCTGGCAAAACATAATGGATTCCTCCGCGCCGCCCTTGAGGATAAAGAGTAGCGATCGCGCCGTTGGCTCATTAGCGGTACTTATAGCGGCACAAATAGCGCTCCAGGTGGAGCCATGCAGAGAAGCAAACCGTTGAGCGGATGGATGCGCCAGGAGGGGATTTACGCCTTGTCTGCACTGCGCATGGCGCAATCGGGTACGCAACGTATTACGCACAGCGATGTAGCGTCAGCGTTCACCATGCAGTGTGACAGCGGCCACGGCAGGGTGCCGCGTTGGCGTTCATCATTATCGCTGCTAAGGTATGAGTTATCGTGCGCGATCGGCACCGGATAACGGTGACCGGAAGCGCCGGACAGAAGAATGGTTATGCGCAGGCCGCTATAGTCTGCTGCTTCAGCTTCGGCACAACGTTCAGAATTTGAAAATTTTCAGGGAGTCATGTTTGATAACCGGTCAGCAACGACGCGTCGTTTTTTTCGATCTTGATGGCACGCTGCATCAGCAGGATATGTTTGGCACTTTTATGCGCTACCTGCTGTGGCGGCAGCCGCTCAACCTGCTGCTGGTGGCGCCGCTGCTGCCGGTCATCGGTATCGGTCTGCTGATCAGCGGACGCGCGGCGCGATGGCCAATGAGCCTGCTGCTGTGGTCGATCACCTTTGGCCACAGTGAAGCCCGGCTCACTGCCCGGGAAAAAACCTTCGCCACCTGGTTTCGCCAGCGCGTCACGGCTTTTCCCGTTGTGCAGCAGCGCCTGACCGACTATCTCAACAGTTCCGACGCCGATGTCTGGCTGATCACCGGCTCCCCACAGCCGCTGGTAGAGCAGGTCTATTTCGACTCTGCCTTTCTGCCGAAAGTGAAGCTTATAGCCAGCCAGATGCGTCGCGGTTACGGTGGTCGCCTGCTGGCAATGCGCTGCCTGGGGCATGAGAAAGTCGCGCAGCTTGAGGAGCAGATTGGTACGCCGCTGCAACTCTATAGCGGCTACAGCGACAGCAAGCAGGATAATCCGCTGCTGTTTTTCTGCCAGCATCGCTGGCGGGTGACGCCGCAGGGACAGCTCCAGCAGCTGGAATAATCCTCTCTCCCCGCCTGCCCGGCCGCCTCTTCTCTTGACGCCTGCACATATGTTCTTTCAGAGGCAGGCGTATATAATGCCTGGCGTTTTAAGCGGGAGACTCAGGTGAACACGACCACAGACGACGAATTCTGGATGGACCACGCGTTAATGCTGGCGCGTCGGGCATGGGAAGAGGGCGAGGTGCCCGTCGGGGCCGTTCTGGTGCAGAATGGTCAGATTATTGGTGAGGGCTGGAATCGGCCCATTGGTCATCACGATCCTACCGCGCATGCGGAAATTATGGCCATCAGGCAGGGCGGTATTGCGCTGAAAAACTATCGGCTCTGTGATACGACCCTTTACGTCACGCTTGAACCCTGCGTGATGTGCGCGGGCGCGATGGTCCATGGCCGTATCGACCGACTGGTATTTGGAGCCAAAGATCAGAAAACCGGCGCGGCCGGTTCGCTGATGGATGTACTGGGCCATCCCGGCATGAATCATCAGCTGAAAGTTGAGCAGGGGATCCGGGCGGAAGCCTGTGCTTCCATGCTTAGCGACTTCTTCCGCCAGCGGCGTGCCGAGAAGAAAGCGCAGCGCGAGTTAGCGCGGCAGCAGGCATCCGGCGGTAAAACGGGCTAAACAACGGCGCGTCATACCGCTCCACCACCGCACAATATCAGCCCATCAGCCCATCAGCCCATCAGCCCATCAGTCCATCAGTTCAGCGCGATCTGCGGTTCCACCGCCGGATAGGCGTGGCCCAGCTGCGCCTCAAGTGCGGCCTGCTGGGCCAGCCTGCGCTCCTGCTCCTGTAAATATCCCGCCAGGCTGAGCTGGTAAATGCGGATATTCTCTACGTAGTTATAGGCCTCCTGCCCGCGCGCATAGCCATAACTGGTCTGGCTGTAATAGCGTTTCTGGCTGAGCATCGGCAGGCGCAGCTTCACATCGGCCCAGCTGTCTGGATTGCCATTCTGCTTCTGCGTCAGCGTTCGCGCATCCAGCATATGGGCATAACCCATATTGTAGGCCGCCAGCGCAAACCAGATCCGCTCATCCTCCGGGATCGTCTGCGGGATCTTTTCCATCATTCTTGTCAGGTATTCACTGCCGCCGCGAATACTTTGCTCCGGGTCGGTACGATCGCTGACCGACAGGCTCTCTGCCGTATTGCGCGTCAGCATCATCATGCCGCGTACGCCGGTAGGGGAGGTTGCCTGCGGGTTCCAGTGTGACTCCTGCCAGGAGATCGCGGCGAGCAGGCGCCAGTCGATGGCGCTGGCGTACTTTTCAAACAGCGGGCGAATGGCGGGCAGCGTGCCATCAATGGCGCGCAGGAAGGTGCGCGTATCAACATAGTCGAAGGTGCCGACATGTCCGAGATATTTCTCTTCCAGCCGTGCCATCGCACCCTCTTCAGCCATTTCATTGAAGTAGTCAAGCATCGCCGCATCCAGGCTGTCATCGCGATCGCGCTGAATATACCAGGTGACAGGCTCCTCTTCCGTGATATCAAACGCCACTGCCAGCTGCGGGTGGATCCGCTGAAGCAGAGCAATGGAGACGGAATCGCCCACGGTATAATCAAGTTTGCCGTCGGCGACTGCTTCCAGTAGGGTGCTGGGACTTTGATCGGTGGAGATGGCCCAGTCGAGATTCGGATACTGCGTCTGCTTCATGTTTCGCAGCGTGGAGAGATAAGCAGAATCGGAGGCCACCGTCAGGCGCCCCTTCAGGTCTGCCAGACTTTTAGGGCGCGGTTGACCCATACGGTAAACCAGCTGCTGTGAAACGGAGTAATAGGCGGGGCCGGTACGAAAGTGTTTCAACCGGTCGCTGCTATAAATCAGTCCCGCCGCCAGCACGTCAGCCCGATCGTCGTCCAGGTCGTCAAACAGCTCACTCAAATTCTGACGAACGGTTACCTGTAGCTTAACGCCCAGATAGCGGGCAAAACGTTTCGCCAGCTCGTAATCCATACCGGCCGGTGCTTTATTGATGGTGTAGTAAGTCAGCGGAGAATTTAGCGTGCTGACACGCAGAACGCCCCGCGATTTTATCTGCTCAATACGGTCCTGCGCCCCCCCATGCCAGGGGATCGCCGGCCACAGTGCAAGCGCGAGCAGCACGGTGATCAGCCCGATGA
The DNA here is from genome assembly GCF_047918655.1 of Erwinia sp. PPS120. Classification (GTDB taxonomy): domain Bacteria; phylum Pseudomonadota; class Gammaproteobacteria; order Enterobacterales; family Enterobacteriaceae; genus Erwinia; species Erwinia tasmaniensis_A. Next base: position 57,168 of record NZ_JBLREF010000005.1, read on the forward strand.
GAAGATAATTAAATTTTAGGTGTTTCAAATAGTTATCTCTCTAATTCGCTCAGGTTTCTGTCTTTAGCGGCAGTATATGTTGTTTGTATTGGCTCCCGAGCGTGGGGCATTTTGCGCAACTCATGCCCCCTGCGCAACAGAATTAATATAGAATTGGGCGATTTTCAGCCAATTCCGCAAGTCGATATATTCTGCGCAAACGGTTTCGTAAAGGGCGGGGATTCTCTATAATGGCCCCCGTTTTCCCTGTTGCGCCCAAAGAAGCGTCGCCCGGCGCTTCGAAGACGAGAGATCTTTGATGATGGAAATTCTGCGTGGTTCGCCCGCTCTGTCGGCATTTCGTATTAACAAACTGCTGGCCCGCTTTCAGGACGCTCACCTGCCGGTGAGTGATATATACGCTGAGTACGTCCATTTCGCCGATGTCAGCGCGCCCCTAAATGCAGAAGACAAGGTTCGCCTGCAGCGCCTGCTGAAATATGGCCCCTCTCTCGCCGAACACACCCCCGAAGGGCGCCTGCTACTGGTAACGCCTCGTCCCGGCACGCTCTCACCCTGGTCGTCAAAAGCGACCGATATCGCCCATAACTGCAGTCTGCCGCAGGTCAGGCGTCTTGAGCGGGGGCTGGCTTTTTACATTAAAGGTCCGACATTGACGTCCGCACACTGGTCGCAGTTGAGTATGATGCTGCACGACCGGATGGTGGAAGTGGTGCTGACTGAGCTGAGCCAGGCTGAACAACTTTTTGTTCAGCACGAACCTGCGCCACTCCAGAGCGTCGATGCGCTGGGCGAAGGGCGTAGCGCCCTGGAGCAGGCCAACCGCAGGCTGGGCCTGGCGCTGGCAGAGGATGAAATCGATTACCTGCTTAGCGCATTTCAGACCCTCGGGCGCAATCCAAACGACATTGAACTCTATATGTTTGCTCAGGCAAACTCCGAGCACTGCCGCCATAAAATCTTCAACGCCGACTGGATCATTGACGGTGAGCAGCAGCCAAAATCGCTGTTCAAAATGATCAAGAATACCTTCGAGAAAACGCCTGACTACGTGCTGTCTGCCTATAAAGATAACGCGGCGGTAATGGAAGGCTCGACGGTAGGTCGCTTCTACGCCGACGCCGAGCGGCATCAGTACGACTTTCATCAGGAACAGACCGACATCTTGATGAAGGTGGAGACGCACAACCACCCTACGGCAATCTCCCCCTGGCCGGGCGCCGCGACCGGTTCCGGCGGTGAAATTCGCGATGAAGGTGCGACAGGCCGCGGTGCTAAACCGAAGGCGGGGCTGGTGGGCTTCTCCGTCTCCAACCTGCGCATTCCAGGCTTTGAACAGCCGTGGGAAGAAGATTTCGGCAAGCCGGAACGCATCGTCACGGCGCTGGATATCATGACGGATGGCCCGCTGGGCGGCGCGGCATTCAATAATGAATTTGGGCGTCCGGCGCTGAATGGCTACTTCCGCACCTATGAAGAAGAGGTAAACAGCCACAACGGCATTGAGCTGCGTGGCTACCACAAGCCGATTATGCTGGCGGGTGGCATGGGGAATATCCGCGCCGACCACGTACAGAAGGGTGAAATTACCGTGGGCGCGAAGCTGATCGTTCTCGGTGGCCCGGCGATGAATATCGGCCTCGGCGGCGGCGCAGCCTCCTCTATGGCGTCAGGGCAGTCTGATGCCGATCTGGACTTCGCCTCGGTACAGCGTGACAACCCGGAAATGGAGCGTCGCTGTCAGGAAGTGATCGATCGCTGCTGGCAGCTGGGCGAGGACAACCCGATTCAGTTTATCCACGATGTGGGCGCGGGCGGCCTGTCAAACGCCATGCCGGAACTGGTTAGCGACGGCGGTCGTGGCGGTCGTTTTAACCTCCGCGATATCCTCAGCGATGAGCCGGGAATGAGCCCGCTGGAGGTATGGTGTAACGAATCGCAGGAGCGCTACGTGCTCTCCGTTTCGCCGGATAAGCTGGCGCAGTTTGATGCCCTGTGTAAGCGTGAACGCGCACCGTACGCGGTAATTGGTGAAGCGACCGAAGAACGGCATCTGGCACTTTCCGACAGTCACTTCAACACGCAGCCTATTGATATGCCGCTGGACGTGCTGCTGGGCAAAACGCCAAAAATGACCCGCGACGTCAGTACGCTGAAAGCGGTGGGTGAGCCGCTGGATCGCCACGATATTACCCTGGCCGAGGCGGTCAGGCGGGTGCTTCATCTGCCGTCCGTGGCGGAAAAAACCTTTTTGATAACCATCGGTGACCGCTCGGTGACCGGGATGGTGGCTCGCGACCAGATGGTTGGTCCCTGGCAGATCCCGGTGGCTAACTGCGCCGTGACCACCGCCAGCCTCGACAGCTACTACGGTGAGGCGATGGCGCTGGGTGAGCGTGCGCCGGTTGCCCTGCTGGATTTTGCTGCTTCCGGTCGCCTCGCGGTGGGTGAAGCCCTGACCAACATTGCCGCCACGCAGATCGGTTCGCTGAAGCGTATCAAACTTTCCGCTAACTGGATGGCGGCGGCGGGTCACCCGGGTGAAGATGCCGGTCTGTACGAAGCGGTTAAGGCGGTAGGCGAGGAGCTTTGTCCGGCGCTGGGCATTACTATCCCGGTCGGCAAAGACTCCATGTCGATGAAAACCCGCTGGAAGCAGGGCAACGAACAGCGCGAAATGACCTCGCCTCTGTCGCTGGTGATCACCGCCTTCGCCCGCGTCGAGGATGTCCGCCGTACCGTGACGCCGCAGCTGCAACCCGGGCAGGATAATGCGCTGCTGCTTATCGATTTGGGTAAAGGGAATAACGCGCTGGGGGCGACCGCGCTGACGCAGGTTTATCGCCAGCTGGGCGACAAACCCGCGGATGTGCGCGATGCCAAACAGCTGGCGGGCTTCTTTAACGCCATCCAGACGCTGGTGGCCGCGGGCAAACTGCTGGCCTACCACGACCGTTCAGACGGTGGCCTGCTGGTCACGCTGGCAGAGATGGCGTTTACCGGCCACTGTGGACTCCAGGTCGATATTGCCACGCTGGGCGATGACGCGCTGGCGGCGCTGTTCAACGAAGAGCTGGGCGCGGTTATTCAGATTGCCGCCGCCGATCGCGCTCAGGTTGAGCAGGCCTTTGCGGATAACGGCCTGGCCGACTGCGTTCACGTCCTTGGCAGGGCACAGGAAGGGGATCGTTTTGTTATCACCTCGGGCGAATCTGCGGTTTACAGCGAGAGCCGCACCCAGCTGCGCACCTGGTGGGCAGAAACCACCTGGCAGATGCAGCGACTGCGTGATAACCCGGACTGTGCCGATCAGGAGCATGAAGCGAAGAAAAACAGTCGCGATCCGGGTCTCAACGTCGCGCTGACGTTCAGGCCGGAAGAGGACGTTGCCGCGCCGTTTATCGCCACGGGCGCGCGGCCAAAAGTGGCCGTTCTGCGCGAGCAGGGCGTTAACTCTCACGTTGAAATGGCGGCAGCCTTCCATCGGGCAGGCTTCGATGCCGTTGACGTGCATATGAGTGACCTGCTGGCGGGGCGCACCGATCTGCAACGTTTCCAGACGCTGGTCGCCTGCGGCGGTTTCTCCTATGGCGACGTGCTGGGCGCGGGTGAAGGATGGGCGAAATCCATCCTGTTCAATACTCGCGTGCGTGACGCATTCGAAGAGTTCTTCCACCGCCCGCAAACGCTGGCGCTGGGAGTCTGTAACGGCTGTCAGATGATGTCCAATCTGCATGAGCTGATCCCGGGTAGCGACGCCTGGCCACGCTTCGTGCGTAATCAGTCTGAACGGTTTGAAGCGCGCTTTAGCCTGGTAGAAGTGGCTGCCAGTCCGTCGCTACTGCTGGACGGTATGGTGGGGTCGCGTATGCCAATTGCCGTCTCTCACGGTGAAGGTTTCGTGGAGGTGCGGGATGCGGCCCATCTGGCGAAGATTGAGCATCAGGGGCTGGTGGCGCTGCGCTTTGTCGATAACGCCGGTAATGTCACTCAGCAGTATCCGGCTAACCCAAATGGATCGCCCAACGGCATTACCGCGCTGACCAACGAAAGTGGACGGGTGACAATAATGATGCCGCACCCTGAGCGCGTATTCCGTACGGTGAGTAACTCGTGGCATCCGGCTGAGTGGGGCGAAGACAGCCCGTGGATGCGTATTTTCCGTAATGCGCGTAAGCAGCTGGGTTAATCGCTGTAGCCGGAAGCCTGCACGTGCTGCGTGCTGCTTCCGGCCTCTTACCGGCCCTTATCACGCCTTTACGGCATTCTGAAGGCCAGTTTGGATATTGAAAATGATTGTACGTTAAGACTGTTTTTTTGCCCCTTTCGACTTTAGCTGATTGCAGGCAACGAAACTAACCGGAAGCCGGTATCCTATTGCTTTTTCGGGTTTAATCACCTGTCAGATTGATATGCTCTCAACCTAATGGTGGCAAATGCGACCGCAAATGCTCGTTGATCTTAACCCCTTTGCGCTTTAGGGCACCGACAGTTCTTTCCGTATACACGTTATTCCAGAGTGAGATCGCAACCGTCAACAGCGTCAGTCCGCTGGCGCGATAGCGCTGATGTTCTGGCTTAGGGTCTTTAAAAAAACACGAAAGTTGATACTCAGTTGTTATGAGCTGATTTTACCAAAAACACCATTGCTTCCGCCGTTTTTTCTCTTAACTGATTTAGATCGATACCCCCAAACTTTTTCATGAAAACCCGATTGGTCAGTACTGAATTTAGGGTATTAGTTAATTCATTTTTTTCATCCCGAGATTGCGAAAAAGCAGATAATCTCTCAATCCGTTCTGATACAGACTTATTGTTATACAGTATTTGTGAGATACTACTTTGCGTACATTTCGGATCTAATTTAATCTTACCAATCCCCGATGATATTTTACAAAAAATATCATTTTTCTGTTTGTTGTTTATAATGTAACCCAGTTCTTTACATGCTGCATCGATAGTTTTATTAACCTCGGAGGATAAAATTTTCATCGTTTCCTCCTTAAGCCATTCTGTTTTTCTACTACCTTTGAGGGCTTTATCTATCACTGAATAGATATCTTTACTTTTGAATGTTTCCTTTTTTCCATTAAAAGAGAAAGTAATGACTTCATTTTTTATATTTAAAAGATTCCCAATAAATCCATTTTTTTGCGCAAACTCAATCCCCAGATTTTCGATTTTTCTGCTGCATATTTTTTTTACTAAATAAGATGACGCTTTCGAAAGATTAGAATTCATATATACACCTTAAAGTTTCAAATGCGTATTAGAGCATAAATTGAATTTTTTTATATAAAATAACGCTCTTACTCGGGGGCTGGAACCCAATTATAGACTGAAAATCCGACAAGCCACAGGGACGCTCGCCCCCAGTCTGATTTATTCCACAACGCTATCTGAATGGTCAAGATTCATTCTAAAAGTATGATAATTTTCGATATCCAACCTGACCCCTCTGAGCCTCAGCGCGTTGGGGGGCTTTCCTGTCAGTAAGTCATATGTCTTAAGATGCATGGCGTAAGTGTTGCATATATACGACAGGCTGTAAAATACCTGTCTTCCTTTGGAGACATTTAACTTTATGTTATTTAACAAATGTGGCAACGGGCGTTAAATCTGTTGTCAAATAGCGACACTTTAATGCTCAAAGGTGGCGTTTTAGTTGCTTATAAAACAAATCATGTTCAGCAGGTTGTTGAAAAAATTAGTTATTAAATAAAAAACGCAGAGGTGGCACGTTAATTGCTCTTACACAGCCAGTGGCTCATTCACCTCGTTACGACAGCCCTGCAAAAGCGGTCAAGCGCTTCATAACACATCGAATGACGCACAATACGGTGCCTGCCGTCCACCAAACCGATATTTGTCCACTCCGTGGCTTTATCAACTTTCGGACGCAACGTTGAGTTAGGCACCACCTAATTTCAGGGAGCGCAGGCTTCCGGGCAAATGGCAGATTCTTTGAATCTGCCATTTTTCGTTTTGATGGCAGCACTTCCCTCCCGCCCCCGGGTCAGCTAGCATCCAGACGTTATGTTCTGTGAGGGTGTTCCGTGAAAAAATGGCGTCTGTTTCCCCGCTCCCTTCGCCAGCTGGTGCTGATGGCGTTTCTGTTAGTGCTGCTTCCTCTACTGGTATTGGCCTGGCAGGCATGGGAAAGCCTGTCTGCTTTAAGCGATCGCGCGGCAGAAACCAACCGGACGACCCTCACCGATGTGCGCCGCAGTGAGGCGATGGCACGCACCGCGCTGGAACTGGAGCGCAGCTACCGGCAATACTGCGTGCTTGACGATCCGATGCTGGCCAGTCTTTATCAGACCCAGCGGGTTAAATATGCACGGATGCTGGATGCACACGGATCCGTGCTGCCGGATGTGCGCATCTACGATGCGCTGCGGCGGGGGCTGGTGCAGCTCAGCGACATCGCCTGTGACAATAGTAGCCCAGTTAAAGCCGCATCCGACGAGCTGGAGGCTTTCTCCGCCGCCAATACGCAGCTGGTGCAGTCCACGCGGGAGGTGGTGTTCTCACGCGGGTTACAGCTGCAGCGAGAAATTGCCGAGCGGGGGCAGTATTTTGGCTGGCAGGCGCTGATCCTCTTTCTGCTCAGCCTCGGTCTGGTTCTGCTGTTCACCCGCATGATTATCGGGCCGGTGAAGGCGGTGGAGCGAATGATTAACCGTCTTGGCGAGGGCAAGCCGCCCGGACATAACCTGGCTGCAAAGGGGCCGCGAGAGCTGCGTTCGCTGGGCCAGCGGATCCTCTGGCTGAGTGAGCGCCTGGCCTGGCTGGAGTTCCAGCGATATGAGTTTTTACGTCATATCTCCCATGAGCTGAAAACGCCGCTGGCCAGCATGCGTGAGGGGACGGCGCTGCTGGCGGACGAAATAGCCGGGCCGCTTACGCCTGATCAGCATGAAGTAGTGAGCATTCTTGATGAAAGCAGCCGCCATCTCCAGCGGCTGATTGAACAGCTGCTGGACTATAATCGCAAACTGTCAGACGCACCGACAGAACGGGCCCCGGTGGCCCTTGCTCCCCTCGTGGAAGCGGTCATCGCCACGCACAGCCTGACGGCGCGCGCCAAGTCGATGCGCACCGACGTAAATCTCGCCGAAGCAAGCTGCCTTGCCGAACCTGCCTTGCTGTCGCGGGCGATCGATAATCTTTACTCGAATGCAATACATTACGGCAGTGAATCCGGTACCATCTGGATCCGCAGCCGTCGGCAGGGCGGCAGGGTACTGGTGGAGGTAGCCAATACCGGAACGCCCGTCCCCGCTGCCGAGCAGGCGCTAATATTTGAACCCTTTTATCAGGGCAGCCTCCAGCGTAAAGGCGCCGTGAAAGGTAGCGGACTGGGCCTGAGCATCGCCAAAGACTCCATCCATCGGCTGGGGGGAGAACTCCTGCTGGTGGAAAGCGATGCGGCGGCGGTCTGTTTTCGTATCGAACTTAATACTCTCTCAGGGAACGAAAAATAATGAAATCATCCCGCCTTTTTTCAGCCATGTGTTCTGCTCCCTGTTGCAGAGTAGCGCTGGCTATATTGCTGGCAACGGCGCTGGCGGCCTGTGTGAACAACGCGCCCGATCCGCGGGTCAGCGCTATGAATTTACTGCCCGAACCTGAAATCAAAGTCGTTAACTACTCGCTGGTGGCCTGCGGGGAGATCTGGGGGGTGCCGGATAACAAAGCCATTGACAGCAGTCTCTACTGGCTGAGAACCATCGACTGTGCAGTGAGGTTGTCACCTGCGGAGGCACGCGCGCAGGCCAGACTTTGGCCGGCAGATGACTTGCAGAGCGCGTTTAAGCAGGCGGTACTGATGGATAATGGTAATGAAACGCCGGTGGAAAGGCGGCAGTATTTGCAGCGGCTGGATGGGTTTATAGGTGATTATCCCGTCCCCCTGCGGCCGCTCATCCAGCTCTGGCGCGATAACCAGCTGGCGCAGCTTCAACTGTCCGAAGCGCGTACGCGCTATCATCATCTGCAACAAAGCAGCGACGCTCAGCTTGATGCCCTGCGCCAGCAGCAGATCGCCCAGAATAAAGAGCTGATGCTGGTTCGCCGCAAGCTGCAAACGCTGACCGACATTGAGCGACAGCTCTCATCGCGCCGCTCGCCTGATACCTCAGATAACGGTCACGCAGATAAAAATGGCGGTGCACAGAGCGAAAGTGCCAGCGTGCCGGATAACACAACCCAGGATGCCCCGCAGCCATGATAAAAAAATCGTCGAATCTGCTGCTGGTGGATGATGACCCCAGCCTGCTTAAACTGTTAGGCATGCGTCTAACCAGCGAGGGCTTTAGCGTCTGTACCGCAGCCAGCGGGCCTGAAGCCTTAAAAATGCTGTACAAGGAGCGCATCGATCTGGTGATCAGCGATCTGCGCATGGATGAGATGGATGGCCTTGCGCTGTTCAGCGAAATCCAGAAGCAGCAGCCGGGCATGCCGGTTATTATCCTGACGGCGCATGGCTCAATTCCCGATGCCGTTTCCGCTACCCAGCAGGGGGTATTTGGCTTCCTGACCAAACCGGTGGACCGCGATGCCCTTTATAGCGCTATCGATCAGGCCCTGGCACATCGCGCGCCGGCCGGGGACGAAAGCTGGCGTGAGGGCATCGTGACCCGCAGCCCGCTGATGCTCCGTCTGCTGGAGCAGGCGAGAATGGTTGCCCAGTCGGACGTCAGCGTGCTGATCAACGGGCAGAGCGGTACCGGTAAAGAGATTCTGGCGCAGGCTATCCATGCTGCCAGCCCACGCGCGAACCAGGCTTTTATCGCTATCAACTGCGGCGCGCTGCCGGAGCAGCTGCTGGAGTCGGAACTTTTTGGTCATGGAAAAGGAGCCTTTACCGGCGCGGTCAGCAGCCGCGAAGGGCTGTTCCGGGCAGCAGAGGGCGGAACGCTGTTTCTGGATGAGATCGGTGATATGCCACCGGCGTTGCAGGTAAAACTCCTGCGGGTGATCCAGGAGCGCAAAGTGCGGCCGCTGGGCAGTAACCGCGATCTGGATATCAACGTACGAATTATTTCCGCCACGCATCGCGATTTGCCTAAGGCCATGGAGAAAAAGGAGTTCCGCGAGGATCTCTTTTACCGGCTGAATGTGGTAAACCTTAAGATCCCCACGCTTCAGGAGCGGACGGAAGATATTCCGCTGCTGGCAAACTACCTGCTTAAGCAGTCAGCCGAGCGCCATAAACCCTCAGTGCGCCGGTTTTCCACTGAGGCGATGAAGCGACTGATGTCCGCCAGCTGGCCAGGCAATGTCCGCCAGCTGGTTAACGTGATTGAGCAGTGCGTGGCGTTAAGCACGGCGCCGGTCATCGGCGATGCTCTGGTTGAACAGGCGCTGGTAGGGGAGAATAGTGCGCTGCCCACCTTTGCGGAAGCCAGAAATCAGTTCGAGCTTAACTACTTAAGAAAGATTCTTCAGATGACAAAAGGGAATGTGACTCATGCCGCCCGACTGGCGGGGCGCAACCGCACTGAGTTCTATAAGCTGCTGTCGCGGCACGAGCTGGATGCCTCAGATTTTAAGGAATAGTATATTCCGTGCCGCTGCCCCGATGGGATATGGTAGCGTAGCATGCTGAAAAGAGACGGAGCGCGCGACAGTCTCTGCTCGCTGCACATAGTCTGATTAAACATTGCCCTCCCGGATGGGGGGACTGAAAAGGGTCTGCCATGAAAAAGATTGATGCCATTATCAAACCGTTCAAACTCGATGACGTGCGCGAAGCGCTGGCCGAGGTCGGCATTACCGGAATGACCGTGACCGAAGTGAAAGGATTTGGTCGCCAGAAGGGCCATACCGAGCTCTATCGCGGTGCCGAGTATATGGTCGATTTCCTGCCGAAGGTAAAGATTGAAATCGTGATTGCTGATGATATCGTCGACACCTGCGTGGACACCATTATGCGCACCGCGCATACAGGTAAAATCGGTGACGGCAAGATTTTTGTTTTCGACGTGGCCCGCGTAGTGCGCATTCGTACCGGCGAAGAAGACGAAGAGGCAATCTGAGTCCCTGCCTTGCGCCGGAGCGTTCGCCGCCCATCATGGACGGCGATCTCTGCCGGAAGGTCAGAGAACCTTATGCGGTCCGAACACCTCATAGTGAATACGGGATGCGTCAATCCCCAGCTTCAGTAGCTGCTGCGCCACTGCCTGCATAAACCCCACCGGACCGCAGAGGTAATAGCGGCAGGCCGGATCGCTCAGCTGACTTTCCAGCGGCAGTAAATTCATCAAACCTTCCGTATCAAACTGACCGCTGTCTTGCTCACGCGGTGCGTGATACCAGATATGCTGTGAGAAATCCGGCAGCCGCTGTGCTGTCGCGGCGACCTCATGCCGAAATGCATGCGCTGAGCCGTTTTCCGCCGCATGGAACCAGTTGACATGGGCTGAGTGGCGCTGAGCCGCCAGCGCGTCCAGCATCGCCAGCACAGGCGTCTGGCCCACACCGGCGGAGATCAGCGTGACTGGCACCTCTGGCGTGACTGACAGAAAGAAATCGCCAGCCGGCGCAGCCAGCTGGATTTCATCACCTGGCTGCGCCTGGTGATGCAGCCAGCCTGAAACGATGCCGCCGGATTGATGACGAACGGCAATGCGGTAATCCCGACCATTGGGTGCGCGGGTCAGTGAATATTGCCGGATCGCCTGATGTTCAACGGTTTTTGCGCACAGCCAGACGCCCAGATACTGTCCGGGCTGATAGTCCATCACGGGCTGACCATCCACCGGCTGCAGAATAAAGCCTTTGATGCCATCGCTCTCCTGGGTAATCGCGCTGATGCGAAAGGTCCGCGGTGCGCGCCAGCCGCCTGGTTTGGCTTCCGCCTGTTGATAGATCTGAGCCTCACGCTGAATAAAAACACTCGCCAGCACGTTATAGGCTTTGCCCCAGGCCTCCAGCGCCTCTTCGCCAGGGCTGAGCAGTTCCTCCAGCGTTGCCAGCAGGTGCGTACCGACAATCTGATAGTGATCGGGCTGAATGGCAAAGCTGGTGTGCTTCTGGGCGATTTTTTCCACCGCAGGCAGCAGGTCGGCAAGATTTTCAATATTGCAGGCGTAAGCGCAGAGAGCATTGAACAGTGCTTCAGGCTGGCTGCCATTGCGCTGATTGCTCATATTGAAAATATCCTGTAGCTCAGGATTAGCACGAAGCATTCGATCGTAGAAGCGTAGAGTAAGGGCGGGACCGACAGCCAGCAGGGCGGGGATAGTGGCTTTTACGGCGGCAATCGTTTTAGCGTCTAACATAGGCTCTCCATGCGTTATGTATTAAGTTAACTTACCCGTTCATCTTATCGCGCGATAATTTGCGATGTAAAATTCTCCGCGCAGTTAGCAGGGAATTAGGCTGCCACGCCAGGCATCAGGTGGATCCTGATGAAGGGGGCGATAACGAAAATGGTGGACAATCAGGCTTGCAAAAAAGGTAATCAACCCTTGTCGGCTCTCCGGCCAATCGTTTGCGTAAAAAGCCTGCTTTGTGGCTACCCCTCGCCTGGTAAAACAGTTTACACTGTGTGTCTTCGCCCTAAAGGGCCGTTAAATACCGATATGAAGTTAGCTGAGTCAGGAGATGCGGATGTTAAAGCGTGATATGAATATTGCTGATTACGATGCCGAATTGTGGCAGGCGATGGAGCAGGAAAAAGTGCGTCAGGAAGAGCATATTGAGCTGATTGCTTCCGAAAACTACACCAGCCCGCGCGTCATGCAGGCGCAGGGATCTCAGCTGACCAACAAATATGCCGAAGGTTATCCAGGCAAACGCTACTACGGCGGCTGCGAATACGTTGATATCGTTGAGCAGCTGGCTATCGATCGCGCTAAAGCGCTGTTCGGGGCCGACTACGCCAACGTGCAGCCTCACTCCGGTTCTCAGGCCAACTTTGCGGTCTACACCGCACTGCTTCAGCCGGGCGATACCATTCTGGGTATGAACCTGGCGCATGGCGGCCACCTGACGCACGGCTCGCCGGTTAACCTTTCCGGTAAGCTGTATAACGTGGTGCCGTACGGCATCGATGAAACCGGTAAAATTGACTACGACGATCTGGCCGCCCAGGCGCAGAAGCATAAGCCAAAAATGATTATTGGGGGCTTCTCAGCCTATTCCGGTATTTGCGACTGGGCAAAAATGCGCGAAATCGCTGACAGCATCGGTGCCTGGCTATTCGTAGATATGGCGCACGTGGCAGGCCTGATTGCGGCCGACGTCTACCCGAACCCGGTGCCCCATGCCCATATCGTAACCACCACGACCCACAAAACCCTGGCAGGGCCGCGCGGTGGTCTGATCCTGGCGAAGGGCGGTGACGAAGATCTGTATAAAAAGCTGAATTCCGCCGTCTTCCCTGGTGGCCAGGGTGGCCCGCTGATGCACGTGATTGCCGGTAAAGCGGTCGCGCTGAAAGAAGCGATGGAGCCGGAATTTAAGGTCTATCAGCAGCAGGTCGCAAAAAATGCTAAAGCGATGGTCGAGGTGTTCCTGGCGCGCGGTTATAACGTGGTTTCAGGCGGTACCCATAATCACCTGTTCCTGCTGGACCTGGTGGATAAAAACCTGACGGGTAAAGAAGCGGATGCCGCGCTGGGTCGTGCAAATATCACCGTTAACAAAAACAGCGTGCCTAACGATCCGAAAAGCCCGTTTGTCACTTCCGGTATCCGTATCGGTTCCCCTGCGATTACCCGTCGGGGATTCAAAGAGGCGGAAGTGCGCGAGCTGGCCGGCTGGATCAGCGATATCCTTGATAACATCAGTGACGAAGGCACTATTGAGCGCGTGAAGAAACAGGTTCTGGCGCTCTGTGCGCGTTTCCCCGTGTATGCCTGATACGCTCCGCGCACCTGAAATGTGATAACAACGGGACAAATTGTCCCGTTGTTTGATCTTAAGTCTCGCCTCTGACAGAGTAGCGCGCACATCGTCGGAGGGAAAATGACCATTCGTTCTGCTTACTGGCTTGGCCTGGGATACTTCACCTACTTTTTTGCCTGGGGCGTCTGGCTGCCTTTTTGGGCCGTCTGGCTGAAAGGTGCTGGCCTGACGGCTGAGAAAATCGGCCTGCTGCTCGGCTGCGGCATGATTGCCCGCTTTCTCGGCAGCCTGCTGATTGCCTCTCGCGTAACTCACCCCTCGCAGCTTATCACCGTACTCCGCCTGCTGGCACTGCTGTCGCTGCTCTTTGTCCTCAGCTTCTGGGTGAGCGCCTTCTGGGTATGGCTACTGCTGGTGATGATTGCCTTTAATCTGTTTTTCTCGCCGCTGGTGCCCCTTAGCGATGCGCTGGCATCGACCTGGCTCAGCCAGATTGGCATGGCCTATGGGCCAGTCAGACTTTGGGGATCGCTGGCATTCGTGATCAGTTCCGCGCTCACGGGCGTGCTGGTGAATGTATTCTCTTATCAGGCGGTGCTGGCGATGCTCTGTCTTGGCGTGGCGGCCATGTTCGCCGGTATGCTTATGCGCCCCTCCGTTATGCCGCAGGGTGACACGAAGCAGAGTGTGCGGACAGGCTGGCCGGAGTGGCAGCGCCTGCTTAAGGAGAACGCGGTGTGGCGCTTTCTGCTCTGCGTAACGTTAATGCAGGGCGCACATGCGGCCTACTACGGTTTTAGCGCCATTTACTGGCAGGACGCGGGCTACTCCGCCAGCGTGGTCGGTTATCTCTGGTCGCTGGGCGTCGTTGCTGAGATCGTCATCTTCGCCTTCAGCCACCGGCTGTTTCGCCGCTGGAGTGCCAGCCAGCTCCTGCTGCTGTCGGGCGTCTGCGCCCTTATCCGCTGGAGCCTGCTGGGTGCGACGACGGTGCTTCCGTGGCTGATTGTGGCGCAACTCCTGCACTGCGGCAGCTTTACCGTTTGCCATCTTGCGGCCATGCGATTTATCGCGGCGCGGCAGGGGGCCGAGGTTATCCGTCTGCAATCCATTTACTCTGCCCTGGCGATGGGCGGCGGTATCGCCGTTATGACCATGGTCTGCGGAGTGCTGTATCAGCCGCTCCACGGAGGAATTTTTTGGGTGATGGCGGCGCTGGTGGTGCCCGCGCTGTTGCTGCGGCCAGGGGGTTCCTGAACGGCCAGGCGTTTCAGGCGCGTGACGTCAGCGGCCAGGCCCGGGCCTGACATTTACGACTCCAGCAGCTGGCGAATTCGCTGCTGCTGGTGCGGCTGTAAAGGCAGCTCGGCGTGGATCAGCGGCGGCGAGTAGAGCGGCAGCGGGGTGGCGTAGGGCGTTACCACCAGCGAAATCCCCTTTGGCGCGCTGCTGCGCTGATATTCGCCGACCTCAAGATATTTAATGTTCAGGGGCATCAGCGTCAGCTCTCTCAGCTGTTGCTCAATCTGCTGTTCGAGCGCCGGGTTACCGTCGGTCAGCAGCAGCACCTGTTTTTCCTGTAAAACGCTCTCCTGCATTAGCCACGCGCCGAAGATGACGGTAATCAACCCCACCTCTTCGGGCGAAAAGGTCAGACAGTAGCGTTGTTCAAAACCCGCCAGCGCCTTTTGCGTGGTGCGAAGCAGTTTGGGGTAGAGGCGTCCCACCTCTTCCGTCAGGGTATTATCAATGCCAATGCCGAACAGGCACCGCTCCATCGCCTGCGCCAGGTGCGTATACAGCTGATTGCAAATCCCCTCCTTATTACTGAATCGCATGCCGGAAAACGACTGAAAGCGCACAATTAACTCTTTTACCGCATGCAGTAAGGCCCGCTCGTGTTCATGCTGCGCCTCGTCGACCGAGGGAATGTGCATCTGACTGAACAACAGCGCAAACAGCAGCACGTCACCGGGTTCCGATATCAGCCCGCTGTCCTGCCACCACTGCGACATCATTTCATCGGCGACCTGGTGCTCAATGCGCGCGGTAAGCCATACGCGCTGGGAAGGGGTAAACGGCGTGCAGCAGCGATTGCACAGAATATGCTGCATAAAAAGTCGGAGAAACTGGCCGTCGCGCTCGGAGAACTCGCGTGAAAGCTTAAGTGCGCACTGGGTTAACAGCTGATGTAGCTTTATCTCATCATACAGGGAGGGGGCTATCGGGCTGGACTGTAGCTGGAGCCTGATCGCCGGCGCAAAATGATGCTTAATGAACGTTGGCGATAGCCGCAGCGCACGGCGTAGCCAGTAGACCAGGCAGAGCCGCCGATCCAGCGCTTCCCCCTCTACCCGATAGAGGCCAGCCGGGCAGCAGGTAAGCTTCAGCCGGTGATAACGCTGGATTGCTGAGGCAACTTCAATAAGATCCTGTTGGGTGACGGAAGGATTGACGCCGTTAAGCTGGCTCAGGGTTTCAAGGCTGGTGGATGAGGCAGAAAGAAATAACGTCAAAAGGAGGTGGCAGTGACGCTGCGAGGTGGAGAGGGCAGAATTCTCAACGGGGGGTGAACTCATTGTCTGCGGTCCCGGTAAATGTAACCTTCTAAGAATAGACTCTTCGCTACCGGCTGCTGGATCCAGCCGCCGATTTATTCAAAGCTTTTAGCCGGGTCACAAATTTTGTTGATGAAGGATGAGGAATTTTCAATTGTTATTTTATAACATATGCAAAAGGCTGTTGCTGTGCGCCATGCTGCTGGCAACAGCCACGCATGCGCTGGCGCACCCCCACAGTTTTATTAGCATGCAGGTTACGCTGGTGCATAAAAATAACCTGCTTACCGGGTTAAAAATGCACTGGGTGATGGATGAAATGACCTCTGCGGACCTGCTTTATGATGCGGGCGACGCGAACCCCGACAGCGTGGTGTGGAAAAAACTGGCGGCAGAGGTCATGGCAAACGTGCTGGGGCAGCACTATTTCAGCGAGTTCTGGCATGAGGGCAAAGCGGTGAAGTTTGAAAACCTGCCCCCGGCGTATCACCTCTCCCGTCAGGGGCCAAAGGCGGTACTCGAGTTTGTACTGCCGCTGGCCGAACCGCAGCCGCTGACGGGCCAGCGCTACCTGTTCTCGACCTTTGATCCGACCTATTTTGTGGATATGACTTACGATTCTGAACAATCCCTGCACGTGCCCGCTGAGCTGGAAAAACAGTGCAAAATGACGCTAAAGACCCCGAAACCCAACGCTGCGCTGCAGGCCCTGGCGCTGTCGCTGGATAAAGCTGATGCGCCGCGCGCAGATGATGATCTGGGTCGGCAGTTTGCCCAGTCGGTGACGCTGATATGCCGTTAAAATCACCTCTGCCACGATCCCTGCGTGGGGGATCATCAGCCTGGCCGCCCCTGCTGCTGATTTTGGCTTTTACCGGCATAGCGCTGGTCGTCTGGCAGCACTGGTCGCAGATTTTGTTGCAAAGCATTCAGTGGCAGAAAATGCTTCATCTGCAGATGACCACGCTGTTGCAACAGGTCGCCAGCCATCCCCGACAGGCGGGCCTGTCGCTGATGGGCTTTAGTCTGGCTTATGGCGTACTGCACGCGCTGGGGCCGGGACATGGCAAAGTGGTGATCGCCGCGTTTCTCGCCACCCATCCGACCAGGGTTAAAACCAGCCTTAAGCTCACGCTGGCGGCATCGCTGGCACAGGGATGTGTGGCAATTATGCTGGTAACCGTGCTGCTGGGCGCATTGAAACTCTCCTCGCGCCAGCTGCATATCAGCAGCTACTGGCTGGAAAAGGGGAGTTATCTGCTGGTGATGGGGCTGGGCCTGTGGCTCTGCTGGCGGGCAGCAGCAGCCCTCTGGCAGGCGCGGCGGGGCAGGCCCTTATACCGCCGGATGATGCCAGCCGGAGATCATCCGGCTGGCATCCTGCCTGCGGGTCAGCACACGCTTATGCAGCGGACTGCTGCCACCCGGTCCGGGCAACAGACAATCTCCCCCTCCCACCCGGTCAGGTGCGGCTGTGGGCATCTACACGTACCGGATGCCGCCCAGCTTGAAAAGGCGGTCAGCCTGAAAACTCAGACGATGGTGGTACTGTCGATGGGGCTTCGCCCCTGTTCGGGCGCCATTATGATGCTGCTGTTTTCTAAGGTTACGGGCGTCTATCTGTGGGGGATACTCTCTGCGCTGACGATGGCGGCAGGAACGGCGTTTACGGTGTCTGCGATGGCGCTGCTGGTGCAGACTTCGCGCGCGCTGGCGGTTAAGCTCAGCCGCAAAGGCGCTCCGGCGGGGTGGAAAAGAGCAGGACGTCCGGTATTGTCGCTGGCTGGCGGCATGCTGCTGGTATTGATGGGCGGTGTGCTGTGGCTGAGCGCTCAGCCGGTAATGTCTGGCGGCATTCGGCCGATGTTTCTGCACTGAGGCAGGCATCGACAGACGACCTGACTTATGGAAAAGCAGGGGCCGGGTCGGGCAAGCGATCCCGATGCCCGGCCCCTTTATCCCGCCTGGCGGGGTGGCCTCACTGGCTTAGCGCTTAAGCGCTTCGCTCAGTTCGTCACGCATATTAGCCAGCATCGCTTTCACCACGCGAGGATTACCCGCAACGATGTTGCCGGAGGTCAGATAACCGTGTGCGCCAACAAAGTCAGTCACCAGGCCGCCCGCCTCACGTACCAGCAGCTCACCTGCCGCGAAATCCCATGGCTTCAGGCCAATTTCAAAGAAACCGTCTACGCGGCCCGCAGCCACGTAGGCCAGATCCAGCGCGGCAGAACCGGTACGACGGAAATCAGCACACTGGGAAAACAGCTTGCCAAGGATATTGATGTAAGGGGTGGCATGCTGCTTATGCTTAAACGGGAAGCCGGTTGCCAGAATGGTGCCATCCAGATCGCGAGCGGTGCTGCCGCGCAGACGGTAACCGTTTAGCTGCGTGCCCTGACCGCGCACCGCGCTGAACAGCTCATTGCGCATCGGATCGTAAACCACGGCCACTTCAGTACGGCCTTTGATGCGCACGGCGACAGAGACGGAAAAGTGAGGGAGACGCTTAATGAAGTTGGTGGTGCCATCCAGTGGATCGATAACCCATTGCACATCCTTGTCTTCACCGGCTAATTCACCACACTCTTCAGAAATGATGGTGTGTTGCGGATAAGACTTGCGGATCACCTCGATAATCAGGCGCTCGGCGTCGCGATCAACATTGGTAACGAAGTCGTTGCTGCCTTTCTGGCTGGTTTCAACGGCGTCTGGAGTTTCGTAGTTCTTGGCAATTAAATTACCGGCCTTGCGCGCAGCGCGCACGGCGATGTTGAGCATCGGATGCATCGGTCTCTCTCACTGGATGTTAAAGAACGGGAAAACGGCGCGGATTATAGCAGGGAGATCGTAAGAAGTCCTGAAAATATGCTAGTATCCCCAAATTATCTCACAGACCAGAACTCCTAATGCTGCAAAATATCCGAATCGTGCTGGTGGAAACCTCTCACACCGGTAACATGGGATCCGTCGCTCGCGCGATGAAAACCATGGGCCTGACCAACCTCTATCTGGTTAATCCGCTGGTAAAACCCGACTCGCAGGCCATTGCGCTGGCCGCCGGCGCCAGTGACGTCATTGGCGAAGCGAAGATTGTTGATACGCTGGATGACGCGCTGGCGGGCTGTAGCCTGGTGGTTGGCACCAGCGCCCGCTCCCGTTCGCTGCCGTGGCCGATGCTCGACCCGCGTGAATGTGGTATCAAAAGCGTTGAGGAGGGGCAGCAGGCTCCGGTTGCGCTGGTATTTGGCCGCGAACGCGTGGGCCTGACCAATGATGAACTGCAAAAGTGCCACTATCACGTTGCCATTGCCGCCAATCCTGAATACAGCTCGCTTAATCTGGCGATGGCGGTGCAGATCGTCGCTTATGAAGTGCGCATGGCCTGGCTCCAGCAGCAGGAGACGCCGAAGCCTGAGTATGAGGGATCCCCCTATCCGCTGGTGGACGATCTCGAACGTTTCTATCAGCATATGGAGCAGATGATGGTCAGAAGCGGCTTTATCCGTGAAGGTAATCCTGGCCAGGTGATGAGCAAGCTGCGCCGTCTCTATACCCGGGCGCGCCCGGAGCGTGACGAGCTGAATATCCTGCGCGGCATGCTCTCTTCGGTGGAGAAGCCTAAGGGCGAAAAGTAAATATCGGCTGACGGCGAAAAGCGAGTAATAGTTGAGTAAATTACCTGGTTAAATAGTTGAGTATTTTACTCGGTTAAATAGTTGACCAAATCACTCGGGAATGGCAGACTTGCGAACATCATTTTGTTAAACCCCACTCGGGGACAACTGAGGTCGTTTACGCCATGAGACTGACATCCAAAGGCCGCTATGCCGTTACCGCTATGCTTGATGTTGCGCTGCACTCTCACGAGGGGCCGGTGCCACTCGCGGATATTTCAGAGCGTCAGGGCATCTCCCTCTCTTATCTGGAGCAGCTGTTCTCTCGCCTGCGTAAAAATGGCCTGGTTGCCAGCGTTCGCGGGCCGGGTGGTGGATATCTGCTGGGTAAAGCCTCCGATGCCATCGCCGTTGGTGCGGTGATCACCGCCGTTGACGAATCAGTAGATGCCACCAAGTGTCAGGGCAAAGAGGGCTGTCAGGGTGGTCAACGCTGTCTGACCCACGTACTGTGGCGCGATCTGAGTGAGCGCATTAGTGACTTCCTGAACAATATTACGCTGGCTGAACTGGTCAATAATCAGGATATCCTTGAGGTAGCCGACCGCCAGAACACCACTGAAAAAAATCGTGTGCCTGCCGGGCGCACGCATGAAACCATTAACGTCAACCTGCGTGCCTGACGGTTGCTAAAGCTCCCTGCTGATTCCCGACTCCCTTTCGTGAACTCAGCAGGGACCTGTCGCCACACTGTCAGCTACCCGACAGGTTGTGAGCGATACGGAGCCGAACGTCATGAAATTACCGATTTATCTGGACTATGCCGCCACCACGCCTGCCGATCCGCGCGTGGCAGAGAAGATGATGCAGTTTCTCACCCTGGACGGAACCTTCGGTAATGCGGCCTCCCGCTCCCATCGCTACGGCTGGCAGGCGGAAGAAGCCGTTGACGTAGCCCGAAATCAGGTTGCCGATCTGATTGGCGCCGACCCGCGTGAAATTGTTTTTACCTCTGGTGCGACCGAATCTGACAACCTCGCCATCAAAGGTGCTGCTCATTTTCATCAGGAGAAAGGGCGGCATATCGTTACCTGCCAGACTGAACACAAAGCCGTGCTGGATGCCTGCTTGCAGCTTGAGCGCGAAGGCTTCGAGATAACCTGGCTTGCCCCTCAGCGCAGCGGTCAGATCGATCTCGCCTCACTTCAAAACGCCCTGCGTGAAGACACCATTCTGGTCTCGATCATGCACGTCAACAACGAAACCGGCGTCATTCAGAACATTGCCGCCATTGGCGAACTTTGCCGCGCGCGCGATATCCTCTTTCACGTTGACGCCACGCAGAGCGTGGGGAAACTCCCCATCGACCTTAGCCAGCTCCCGGTCGATCTGATGTCATTCTCCGCGCATAAACTCTATGGCCCCAAAGGGATCGGCGGGCTTTACGTGCGTCGTCAGCCCCGAATTCGTCTGGAAGCACAGATCCACGGTGGCGGTCACGAACGCGGCATGCGTTCCGGCACGCTTCCGGTGCATCAGATTGTTGGTATGGGTGAAGCCTACGGTATTGCTAAAGAAGAGATGACGACTGAAATGGCACGCATTGGCCGGCTGCGCTCGCGCCTGTGGCGGGGCATCAGCGACATTGACGGCGCGTACGTGAATGGCGATGCAGAAGGCGGCGTGCCCACTATTCTGAACGTCAGTTTCAGTAATGTTGACGGCGAGTCGCTGATAATGGCGTTGAAGGATCTCGCGCTCTCCTCCGGCTCTGCCTGTACCTCTGCCAGCCTGGAGCCTTCCTACGTGCTGCGGGCGCTGGGGCTGTCGGAGGCGCTGGCGCACAGCTCGCTGCGTTTCTCGCTGGGACGTTACACCACCGAAGAAGAAATTGACTATGCCGTTCAGCTGATCCAGCGGACTATTCGTCGCCTGCGTGAGCTCGCCATGCGCTGAGGCTATGCTTTTATGCCATTGACGGGCCGGGTAAAACTGGCCCGTTTTGCGTTTAATTGCGCTTTGGGTTAGACGAAAGCAAATAAAGGGTTATTGTAGTGACCGACGCATTCAAGACCAAATACGATGAACAGCTCAAAAGGAGCCATGCGATGACAACAACACCAATGAAAATAACACTGTCAACGACAGCGGCAGATCCACGCTGGGGAGAAAAGGCAACATTGACCAGCAACGACAGTGGTATGACTATTCATCTAAATGGCGGCGATCCCCTGACCACTATCCAGCGCGCGGCGAGAAAAATTGATGCGCAGGGGATCCGGCACGTCAGCCTTAGCGGCGACTGGGATCTGGAGAAAAGCTGGGCGTTCTGGCAGGGCTATCGCGGCCCCAAAGGCGAACGTAACGTCGAATGGGCCGATCTGAATGACAGCGATCGTGCTGAATTTGATAACCGCCTTAAGATTATTGACTGGGTACGCAATACCATTAACCTGCCGGCTGAAGATCTCAGCCCTGAGCAGCTGACCCAGCGCGCCGTCGATCTGCTGTCCGGTGTGGCAGGCGAAAACATGAGCTATCGCATCACCAAAGGTGACGATCTGCGCCAACAGGGATATTCCGGGCTGCATACCGTGGGCCGGGGATCTACCCGCGCGCCTGCGCTGCTGGTGCTGGATTATAATCCGGGCGGGGATGAAAATGCGCCCGTGTTTGCCTGCCTGGTCGGTAAAGGTATCACCTTCGATACCGGTGGATACAGCCTGAAGCCCAGTGGATCCATGGATTCGATGAAATCGGATATGGGCGGGGCCGCGACCCTGACCGGCGCACTGGCGCTGGCTATTGTTCGCGGGCTGAAGAAGCGCGTTAAGCTCTATCTCTGCTGCGCGGATAATATGGTCAGCGGCAACGCGCTGCGGTTGGGCGATATAATTCGTTATCGCAACGGTAAATCCGTAGAAGTGATGAACACCGATGCGGAAGGTCGGCTGGTGCTGGCCGATGGTTTGATTGATGCCAGCCAGCAGGATCCGGAACTGCTGATTGATGCTGCCACCCTGACCGGCGCGGCGAAAACGGCGCTGGGTAATGATTATCATGCCCTCTTCAGCTTCGACGACGCGCTGGCTCAGTCGCTGCTCAGCAGCGCCGCAGATGAAAATGAGCCTTTCTGGCGTCTGCCGCTGGCGGAGTTTCATCGTGGCTACCTGCCCTCTAACTTTGCCGATCTGAACAATATCGCGGCTCCATCCCATACGGCTGGAGCCAGTTCGGCGGCGGCGTTTCTTTCTCACTTTGTGAGCCGCTATCAGCAGGGCTGGCTGCATATCGACTGTTCTGCCACCTACCGTAAGGGAGCGGTGGATCAGTGGTCCGCAGGTGCGACCGGCCTGGGCGTTCGCGCGGTGGCTAACCTGCTGCTGAAATAATCTTTTGGTAATGCCTGATGGTCCTGGGTGAGTAAATCTTCCAGGGACGGGCATATAGCCCCGCAGGGCAGGCGGCGTCCTGCCCGTTAACGTTTAGTGAATCAGAGCCATGAATGAAACCAACCCGCGCCTCGAAGAGGTGCTGAAACTGGCGGCCAACGAACCGGCGCACCGACCCGAATTTTTCACCCTACTGCTGGACGCCAGCGTCTGGGTGCCGGGCGAGAGCCCGATACAGGGAGAAGGCGATGCGGCTCCGGCCGTAGAGATACAGCACTGGGAAAAAGACGACGGCAGCAGCATTATTCCTTTTTTTACCTCCCTCACCGCCATGCAGCAGGCGGTCAGCGGCGAGCAGCCTTTTTTAGTGATCCCGGTGCGCGCGTTATTTGAAATGACGCTGGGCGAAACGCTGTTTCTTAACCCGAAGCTGCCGACCGGCAAGGCGTTCTCACCGCGTGAAATTGCCAGCCTGCTGGGTGAGAGTGGTAATGTGCTGGGTGAGCAAACGGTCATTGAGGGCGGTACATCCCTGCTGCTCTCTGAACATGCTGCGCCGCCTGCACAGATGATCGCCTCTCTGACCCAGCTGTTTGCAAAGCATAAACAGGTGCGTCACGCCTGGGTTGCCTTAATAAAAGAGTCAGCAGACGCCTCCACTAACCTGCTTATTGGTATTGAGGCTGACAGCGACATTGAAAATATCATTCAGGCGGCCGGTAGCGTTGCTACGGATACATTAACGGATGATGAGCCGGTAGATATTTGTCAGGTTATCGAAAATGAAAAAGGCATCAGCCATTTTTTCATTGCACATATTACCCCGTTTTATCAGCGGAAATGGGGGAGCTTCCTCCGCGACTTTAAATTACCGCATTAATCTGACGCCGCTAATATTAACGCTGCCCCCATGGCTCGCCCACATCAGCCGGCTGATCGGCAGCGCGATTAGCCGATGGTGGGCCAAAACCTCAGTCACCCTCTTAATGCGGTTTACTGCATAGCCGCGCCGGATACTGCTGCACGATGTTGCGCTTCAGGGTAGCGTTATTCTGGATTTTTTTACAAGCTAAAATATTAAAAAAAACAAAGCGAGTAAAGTAATGGATCGCTATTGTAGGGGACATATATATTAGTTGCGCCTCTGTCATAACGGTCGCTATCTGAAATAAGTAAGCCGATTAGCACTAATTACCATCTGCTTTAATTTCCTTCATTCTCATGAATTGGCTATTTTCCTACATCTTATGACGTTATCTAAACTGAGACGGAGAAATAGAATGAGTAGCTATAATTTGATTGATAAAACCGATACCCGATTTGAAACTTTAAAGAAGGGTTTCAATTTACGCTGGCCCGATCAGGGCTATGGGGCGGATTATATTTATGTATGCAATAACAGTGAAGATGTCCTCTCCGCGGCTAATGCCGCTCTGGCGCGCAATCAGCGGATTACGGTGCGCAGTGGAGGTCACTGCTATGAAGGCTTTGTCAGCAACAAACTGGCGGCAGATGGGACGACCCCCCTGGCGATAATCGATCTCAGCCTGCTGGTAGGAATGGATTTCAGTGAACATGCTGATATCAGCTCACCCTGGGATATCAGCGCAAAATACAAGTTCCGTGCGGCCAGTGGTAATCAAAACTGGGATGGCACCGTCAATTTATACAAACTGGCAAACCGCTGTATTCCCGGCGGCTCCTGCTACTCCGTCGGCGCTGGCGGTCATATCAGCGGGGGTGGATATGGGCTGCTCTCCCGTTTGCATGGCCTTACGGTCGACTGGCTGTCGGGCGTGGATATACTGGTGCCGGCGGCTGATGGTAAATCGCTGCTGGCAAAGCACGTCAGCCTGAAAAGTACCGGAAGCGATCGCGATCTTTTTATCGCCTGTCGCGGCGCGGGAGGGGGGAACTTCGGAATTATTCTTAACTACTATTTTGCCGAGCTGCCGGCTGCGCCCGAACAGGTTTATCTGCTGTCGCTGGCCTGGCCATGGAGTACGTTCAAAGACAAAGCGCACCTTGGCCAGTTCCTGAATAGCTACTGGCAGTGGTTTAACACCCATGATTCAGAATGGAACAGCCAGGATATCACTAAGGCTAATGGTGGACTCTTCTCTTTACTGAAACTCCAGCACCGCTCCACCGGCGACATTCATCTGCTTATTCAGTACACGGGCAATAATGGCCGGGTGGATGGCAGCGGGCAGGAAAAGCCCTTCACTGACTTTGTGGACACCATGACCATGGCGGCTGGCGTTGTGCCGGACGTTGTTGAGACGGGCATGACGTACGGCGTGGTAAACGCTCAGGCTGAAAGCAAAAGAAAGTTCAAGGACGCCGTCAGTGATGCGCGGCTAATCGACTGGCTTTATGCCACCCAAACGCTCAATGGATCAGGGGATAATCAGCGTGGAAAATATAAATCTGACCAGCAGATTGGTAATTTTGGCCCTACCGAGATCACCACATTGTGGGAAGGGCTGAACGGCGCAGACGATCCCCTCCTTAATCAGGCGCTGGTGCAGATCGACTCCTACGGCGGCTGTATTAATATCAATGATGAAACCACCAATCCGACCTCGGTATATCAGCGCAGCTCATTGTTAAAGACGCAGTTCCAGGTGTACTGGACCGATAAAGCGAACGATCAATACTGCATAAACTGGATGCAGAAGCTTTATTCCGCCTGTTTTGCTGACCAGGGCGGAAAACCTTACGGCGATGATGGCCGCTATCAGGGCTGTTACATCAACTACCCGGACACGGACATGAAATATACCGCCGCCGACCATGCGAAAGTTGATCCGAAATGGTTAACACTTTATTACGGGGACAAAGCCGAAAGTCTGGTGAAAACCAAACAGGCCGTGGATCCTGATAATCTCTTCCGCCACGAGATGTCCATTCCCCTGGCGTTACCGGGCAAATAATGCAGTAAAGTCCAGGCTGGCAAGGAAGCGGCCAAACTGTTCTACAGGCGAGTCGCATGCTGATTATGGCATGCGGCTCGCTGACAACATTCGCGAACAACGCTTGCTAATATTATTTGCTGGTGGCACCGGTTAAACCACCGCTGATAAATGTCATGGCCATCTGGACGGGCACCTTTGCCATAGCCCGGCATGAATGGCGCGATGCTTAGCCGAGGGTAACCGGCAAATCACTTCGGCTTCCCCATTCTCCCCAGGAACCATCGTACAGTCGGACATTGTCCACACCCAGGCTGTTCAGCGCGAGGATCAGCACCACGGCGGTCACGCCCGAGCCACAGCTGGCCACCACGGGCTGAGTCAGACTGACACCCTGCTGCTGGAAAATCGCTTTAAGCGCCGTCGCGGACTTGAGTTCGCCGTTTTCCACCAGATCGTTCCACGGCACGTTCATGCTGCCAGGAATGCGTCCACGCAGCAAGCCGGGGCGCGGTTCATCCACTTCACCCCGAAATCGGTTTCCCGCCCGCGCATCAACGATCTGTGCGCTCTGCTCATGGCTGATCAGTAGCACGTCCGTTAAACGCACCATGGCATCGTCGTCAAAGATGGCCTCGAATTCGGCCTCAGGCAAATGCACCTCGCCGCTTTGCAGTGGCAGATTGGCTTGTTCCCATTTCTGTAATCCCCCGGCAAGAATTGACACCTGGCTCACGCCAGCCTGTTGCAGCATCCACCAGGCGCGCGGGGCAGAGAACAAGTTACCCTCATCGTAGACCACCAGATGTTTGTCGCTGCTAATGCCCAGTTCGCGCATGGCGACGGCAAAGCTTTCTGCACGGGGCATCATATGCGGATAAGGGCTTAGCGGGTCCGATAGCGCTTCAATATTGAAGAACGGGGCGTCAGGCAGATGTTTCGCCAGATACTCAGCCTGAATATCGCGTAGCTTCTCCAGGCCCGGGGGCAGCAAACGGGCATCAATGATCTGTACAGCATCATCAGAGAGGTGTTCTGCCAGCCAGGCAGCGGTAACAAAAAATGAGCGATTCATAGCGGCCTCGCTTAAGGTGATGAGAACAGTGAGTGTCAACGATCCTGGCAGGCATCACAAGATGTTATCCATCACCCTTCGCGTTGGTCCGCAGCGATCCCACTCCAGACTGAAACCGTTGAGAAATTGTGGGAATCAGGATCGCATTTTTTTAATAATATGTTGAATCTCCGATAGGCAACGCGAACGATGCCCCCTATAATCGGCGCCATTTTCCAGACCGGGGAACCTTTTCGCCGGCTACACTCGACATCAAACAGGGGTCCATATGACTATTGAACGTACTTTTTCCATCGTAAAGCCGAACGCGGTGGCAAAAAACGTGATTGGTGCCATCTTTAACCGTTTTGAAAGCGCTGGCTTCAAAATCGTTGGTAGCAAAATGCTGCACCTGAGCAAAGAGCAGGCTGAAGGCTTCTACGCTGAGCACCAGGGCAAACCTTTCTTCGACGGCCTGGTTGAATTCATGACCTCTGGCCCGGTAGTGGTTTCCGTGCTGGAAGGCGAAAACGCCGTACAGCGTCACCGCGATCTGATGGGCGCCACCAACCCGGCTAACGCGCTGGCAGGTACGCTGCGTGCGGATTACGCCGACAGCTTCACCGAGAATGCGACCCACGGTTCAGATTCTGCTGAATCTGCCGCGCGCGAAATCGCTTATTTCTTTGGCGAAAACGAAGTGTGCCCGCGTACCCGCTAATCTATAGCGCAGACTGAGGGCAGGGCGTTTACAATTTATTTTGGCCACGTCCTTTGACCTTAAGTCGCTCGCGAGTAGAATAATGCGCCCCTGCTGAGAGTCTGCTCAGCAGGGGCGTTTCATTTGTATCCATTGGTCTGCGGTCGGGACGCATACGCCGCTAAGCGTCAGGCGCGCCACTACATTGCGCCCACCCGCACCGAATGGGTATATACTTTCATTCCCCAGCGCCACAACGTGTAACAACGAGGCCGAGAGAATTATGTCTGAACATATTGTGAGTCCGTCGTCCGACGTCCCCGTCGCCGCCAAAAAAGAAAAAATTAACCTGCTGGATCTCAATCGCCAGCAAATGCGCGAATTCTTCGCCAGCCTGGGTGAGAAACCCTTTCGCGCCGATCAGGTGATGAAGTGGATGTATCACTACTGCTGTGATGATTTCGATGAGATGACCGACATCAACAAGGTTTTTCGCGGCAAGCTGAAAGAGGTTGCTGAGATCCGTGCCCCTGAAGTGGCAGAAGAGCAGCGCTCATCGGATGGCACCATCAAGTGGGCGATTACCGTGGGGGGGCAGCAGGTCGAAACTGTCTACATCCCGGAAAAAGATCGCGCCACGCTTTGCGTATCTTCTCAGGTTGGCTGTGCGCTCGAGTGTAAATTCTGCTCGACGGCTCAGCAGGGCTTTAACCGCAACCTTCGCGTATCTGAAATAATCGGTCAGGTCTGGCGCGCGGCAAAAATTATCGGGGCTTCGAAAGTGACCGGCCAGCGTCCCATTACTAACGTGGTAATGATGGGGATGGGCGAACCCTTGCTCAACCTGAATAACGTTGTACCGGCCATGGAAATTATGCTGGATGATTTCGGCTTCGGCTTGTCAAAACGCCGCGTCACGCTCTCCACGTCCGGCGTGGTACCTGCGCTGGACAAGCTGGGTGATATGATCGACGTGGCGCTGGCCATTTCGCTGCACGCCCCGAATGACACAATCCGTGACGAAATTGTGCCGATCAACAAAAAGTACAATATCGAGACTTTTTTAGGGGCGGTTAGCCGCTATATCGCGAAATCAAATGCTAATCAGGGCCGCGTGACCATTGAATATGTCATGCTCGATCAGGTTAACGACAGCACCGATAACGCGCATGAGCTGGCCGCACTGCTCAAGAATACGCCGTGTAAAATCAACCTTATTCCCTGGAACCCCTTCCCGGGCGCACCCTATGGCCGCAGCTCCAACAGTCGTATCGATCGCTTCTCTAAGGTACTGATGGAGTACGGTTTTACCACGATCGTGCGTAAAACCCGTGGGGATGATATCGATGCCGCCTGTGGTCAGCTTGCTGGCGAGGTGATTGACCGCACGAAGCGAACGCTGCGTAAAAAAATGGCGGGAGAGGCCATTTCTGTGAAAGCGCTCTGAAACCCGACGCTTCATCGACGGGGCGGCTGTTGGACCTGAGGGGATTGGCGTAGGATAGTGCGCTGAACCTCAGGGAGGCCGGGATGAGTAAAGGATTACTGGTATGGCTGATTGCCATACTCCTGGCGGGTTGTAGCCCCGCTATGCCGCGCAGCGAACGGGCGCAAACCCGACTACAGTTAGGGCTTGAATATCTGGCGCAGGGCGATCTGAACGCCGCACAGCGCAACCTCCGCCTGGCGGAGGCGCTGGCACCGGGGGACTATCGCACCCAGCTGGCGCTGGCTCGCTACCAGCAGCGGGAAGGAGACGATGAAGCCGCGACGAACTTTTATCGTTCGGCCATTGCTCTGGCCCCAGAAAACCGTGATGTAATCAATAATTACGGTGCGTTTCTCTGTCGTTTAGGGCAGTATGATGCGGCTCAACGACAGTTCAGCAGGGCCGCTGAATTAGCGACAAATGGCGGGCGCGCAGATGCATTAGAGAATGCCGGTTACTGCTATCTCCTTGCGGGAGAGCAGAATAAGGCTGATGCCGCGCTCACCCATGCGACAAAGCATCGTCCGGATAAAGGCCTGGCTTTGCTGGCAGAAGCCGAAAGGCGATTTGGAAAGAGGGAGCTGGCTTCATCCCGGCTCCTGTTAGATGTTTATCAACGCAACTTTACTGCTTCGGCGGAAAGTCTGTGGTTAGAGATTCGCTTCGCCGCGCTGGCGCAGCATCCGGAGGGCGTCAGGCTCGCCGGGGAGCAGCTGGCGCGAAATTTTCCACAATCGATACAGCACCTGCATTTTTTAGCTAATGAATACTGAAGCCAGTCAAGACAAAACAGCAGTAAATTCAACAGGCGAGCGCCTTCGTGTGGCCCGTGAAGAGATGGGACTTACTCAGCAGAATGTTGCTGAGCGACTCTGCCTGAAACTTTCCACCGTTCGGGACATAGAAGAGGACAAATCGCCCGCCAATCTGGCGTCGACCTTCCTGCGTGGTTACATTCGTTCTTATGCACGCCTGGTGCATGTACCGGAGGAAGAGCTGCTGCCGATGATGGCCAAACAGGCCCCCGTCCGCGCGGCGAAAGTGGAACCGATGCAAAGCTTCTCGTTAGGAAAGCGGCGAAAAAAACGCGACGGCTGGCTGATGACCTTTACCTGGCTGGTGTTATTTGTCGTGGTCGGTTTAACGGGCGCCTGGTGGTGGCAAAACCATAAGGCCGCGCAGGACGATCTGGTGTCAATGGCCGATCAGAATGCCTCCTCTGGCAGCGAAAACGGTCAGTCCATTCCCCTGACGGATAACAGTGCAGACGGCTCGCAGACGGCCGCCAGCGCACCAGCGCAGAATGAGCCAGTCCAGCCTGCTGAAACTGCGCCTAAGGCGGAACCTGCCGCCACACCGGCTACGACGGCCCCGGCTGAAAGTGCGCCTGTGACGCAGCAGCCTGCTGCTGCGTCATCCGCGCAGCAAGCCGGTAATACCGCAGCGGTGAGCACCAGCGGTCAGATGCCCGTTGCCGCAGCCAGCGTGGAGCCTTCCGCGGCCGACCGTAATGCGCTTGTCCTGAACTTTCTTAAGGACTGCTGGCTGGAAGTGACCGATGCATCAGGGAAAAAACTGTTCAGCGGCATGCAGCGCAGCGGTGGTAAACTTAGCCTTAACGGCACTGCCCCTTATCGCCTGAAAATTGGCGCACCGAGCGCAGTCCAGATTCATTATCAGGGACAGCCGGTCGATTTGAGTCGTTTCATCCGTACCAACCAGGTTGCTCGCCTGACGGTGGGTGCGCAATAACGCATCCTTCCGGCCGCGAGTGATTGTGGAGAGAAAACATGCATAACGAAGCACCCATCATCCGTCGCAAATCTACGCGTATTTACGTCGGCAAGGTGCCAGTGGGCGACGGTGCACCTATTGCCGTGCAGTCCATGACCAATACCCGTACCACCGACGTGGCGGCAACGGTCGGCCAAATTAAAGCGCTTGAGCGTGTCGGGGTCGATATCGTTCGCGTCTCTGTGCCGACCATGGAGGCCGCAGAGGCCTTCCGTTTGATCAAGCAGCAGGTTAACGTCCCGCTGGTTGCCGATATCCATTTTGATTACCGTATTGCCCTCAAGGTTGCTGAGTACGGCGTTGACTGCCTGCGCATCAATCCGGGCAACATTGGTAACGAAGAGCGTATCCGCCAGGTGGTGGACTGCGCCCGCTATAACAACATTCCAATTCGCATTGGCGTGAACGCCGGGTCGCTTGAAAAGGACCTGCAGGAAAAGTATGGCGAACCGACGCCTCAGGCGCTGCTTGAGTCCGCCATGCGTCACGTCGATCACCTTGATCGTCTTAATTTCGATCAGTTTAAAGTCAGCGTTAAAGCCTCAGACGTGTTTCTCGCCGTAGAATCCTATCGTCTGTTGGCTAAGCAGATCGATCAGCCCCTGCACCTTGGCATCACGGAAGCGGGCGGCGCACGGGCGGGATCGGTGAAATCCGCAATCGGCCTTGGTCTGCTTCTCTCCGAGGGGATTGGTGACACGCTGCGTATTTCGCTGGCGGCCGACCCGGTGGAAGAGGTTAAGGTTGGATTTGATATCCTGAAATCCCTGCGTATTCGCGCCAGGGGCATCAACTTTATTGCCTGCCCGACCTGCTCGCGTCAGGAGTTTGACGTGATTGGCACGGTTAACGCGCTGGAGCAGCGTCTGGAAGACATCATTACGCCGATGGACATATCGATCATTGGCTGCGTGGTGAACGGGCCTGGTGAGGCGCTGGTTTCCACCCTTGGTGTGACAGGCAGCAATAAGAAAAGCGGCTTTTATGAGGACGGCGTTCGTCTTCGTGAGCGTCTGGACAATGACGATATGATCGATCAGCTGGAAGCACGTATTCGTGCAAAAGCGGCAATGTTGGACGCGTCTCGTCGAATCGACGTCCAGCAGGTTGAAAAATAATCTGACGGCTGGCGGGTGAGTTACGACTTACCCGCCGGAACTGAACCGGGCGACGTCATTTCGCCAGGGACTCCAGCTAAAGGGTGAGAGAAAAGTAGTGGCAAAAAATATCCAGGCCATTCGCGGCATGAATGATTACCTGCCTGCGGATACCGTTGTATGGCAGCGTATTGAACAGATCCTGAAGCAGGTGCTGTCGAGCTATGGCTACAGCGAAATCCGCCTGCCGATTGTAGAGCAGACCCCGTTATTCAAACGCGCTATCGGTGAAGTGACCGACGTGGTTGAAAAAGAGATGTATACCTTCGATGACCGCAACGGTGAAAGCCTGACGCTGCGTCCGGAAGGCACTGCGGGCTGCGTGCGCGCCGGCATCGAACACGGTCTGCTGTACAATCAGGAACAGCGTCTGTGGTATATCGGCCCGATGTTCCGCTATGAGCGCCCACAGAAGGGCCGCTACCGTCAGTTTTATCAAATCGGGGCTGAAGTCTTTGGTCTCCAGGGCCCGGATATTGATGCCGAACTGATTATGATGACCGCGCGCTGGTGGAAAGCGTTAGGCATTGCCGATCACGTTCGTCTGGAGCTGAACTCCATCGGTTCTCTTGAGGCGCGGGCAAATTATCGCGATGCGCTGGTGGCTTTCCTCGAGCAGCATAAAGAGGTGCTGGACGAAGACTGCAAACGTCGTATGTACAGTAATCCGCTCCGCGTGCTGGACAGCAAAAATCCCGAGGTGCAGACGCTGCTTAACGACGCACCTGAGCTGGGTGACTATCTGGATGATGAATCACGTGAGCACTTTGAAGGGATGCGTAATCTGCTGGATGCGGCTGGCATTGCCTATACCGTTAATCAGCGGCTGGTGCGCGGCCTTGATTACTATAATCGCACCGTCTTTGAATGGGTCACCAGCAGCCTTGGCGCACAGGGCACAGTATGTGCGGGTGGGCGCTATGATGGCCTGGTCGACCAGCTTGGCGGCCGGTCAACGCCAGCCGTAGGCTTTGCGATGGGGCTGGAGCGTCTGGTACTGTTAGTTCAGGCGGTTAATCCTGAATTTGAACCGACGCGCATTGTCGATGTCTATGTTATCGCTTCGGGCCAGGGCGTGCAGTCTGCCGCTATGCAGCTGGCCGAGCAGCTGCGTGATGCCGACCCGTCACTTAAGCTGATGACTAACTTTGGCGGCGGCAATTTCAAGAAGCAGTTTGCCCGTGCCGACAAGTGGGGCGCGCGCGTCGCGCTGGTGCTGGGTGAAGACGAAGTTGCTAACGGTCAGGTCGTTATTAAAGATTTGCGCAACGGCGAGCAGCAAACGCTGGCGCAGCGTGATGCTGCAGCAACGCTCGCGGTAATGTTGAAATAAGCAGGATCGCGATTAAAAGGAGAAAGTTTGCGTGGAAGTATATAGCAACGAAAACGAACAGATCGACGCGGTAAAACAGTTCTTTGCCCAGAATGGTAAGGCGCTGGTTATCGGGGTGATTATTGGCATTGGTGCCCTGGCAGGCTGGCGCTACTGGAGCAGCCATGAAGATGGCGGCAGCCGTCAGGCCTCGGCGTCTTATCAGCAGGTTTCGACCGCGCTTGATGCCAGCAAGCCTGCGACGCTGGATGCGGCGGCGAAGTTTGCCCGCGAAAACAGCAATACCTATGGTGCGCTGGCCTCGCTGGACCTGGCTAAGCGCTACGTGGATGCGAATCAGCTGGATAAAGCCGCCGAACAGCTGCAGGTCGGGCTGAAAGATACCAACGATGCCAACCTTCAGGCGGTAATGAACATGCGCCTGGCGCGTATTCAGCTGCAACAGAAGAAGCCGGATGAGGTGTTAAAAACCCTCGACAGCGTGAAGGGTGATGGCTGGACAGCGATTGTCGCCGACGTACGCGGTGAAGCTCTGCTGAGTAAAGGTGATACCCACGGCGCGCGCGATGCCTGGAGTAAAGGCATTGCCTCTGATGCGTCACCGGCGCTGAAAGAGATGCTGCAAATGAAGATGAATAATCTGCCGGGCTAACGTCCGGCGGTTTAAATTGCCTCAAACAGGCTCAAGAGGGATTTCATGGAATTGCGTAAGATACTTCTGCCGGGACTGATCTCAGTCACCTTACTTAGCGGATGTTCATGGTTTAGCGGCGAAGAAGACGTGGTCAAAATGTCGCCGCTGCCAAAAGTAGAAAATCAGTTTACCCCGGAAAAAGTCTGGAGCACGTCGGTCGGTGACGGCGTGGGAGATTTCTATTCCAACCTGCATCCGGCCTGGGCAGACAGTACCGTTTATGCGGCCGATCGCTTCGGTATCGTCAAAGCGATAAACGCGGGTGACGGCAAAGAGCAGTGGAAAGTCGATCTGTCAGAAAAAACCGGCTTTTTCTCTAAAAATCATTCGGCGTTGCTCTCCGGCGGCGTAACCGTCGACGGTGGACACGTCTACGTGGGCAGCGAGCGCGCGCAGGTTTATGCGCTTAACAGCAGCGACGGCTCTATTGCCTGGCAGGCAAAAGCGGCTGGTGAAGTTCTCTCGCGTCCGGTGGTCAGCGATGGCCTGGTACTGATCCACACCAGCAACGGTATGTTGCAGGGTCTGGACCAGACCAACGGCGCGGTGAAATGGACGGTCAACCTTGACGTGCCAGCCCTCTCGCTGCGCGGTGAGTCAGCACCCGCTACCGCCTTCGGTGCGGCTATTGTGGGCGGTGACAACGGACGCGTCAGCGCGGTGATGATGAATCAGGGCCAGATTATCTGGCAGCAGCGTATTTCCCAGCCGACGGGCGCA
This sequence comes from Erwinia sp. PPS120, assembly GCF_047918655.1. Classification (GTDB taxonomy): domain Bacteria; phylum Pseudomonadota; class Gammaproteobacteria; order Enterobacterales; family Enterobacteriaceae; genus Erwinia; species Erwinia tasmaniensis_A. The sequence goes on from NZ_JBLREF010000005.1 coordinate 91,449, forward strand.
ACGGAAATCGACCGCCTGTCCGACGTGGATACCACGCCAATTGTCCTGAACGGCGTGGTATATGCGCTGGCCTATAATGGCAATCTCAGCGCGCTGGATCTCCGCTCCGGCCAGATCCTCTGGAAGCGTGAAATTGGCTCTGTACACGATATGATCGTTGATGCGGGCCGTATCTATCTGGTTGATCAGGATGACCGCGTGATGGCACTGAGCACGGAAGGGGGCGTAACGGTCTGGCGTCAGAGCGATCTGCTGCACCGTAACCTGACCTCGCCGGTGCTCTACAACGGTTATATTGTGGTTGGCGACAGCGAAGGCTATCTGCACTGGATCAACACTGACGATGGTCGTTTCGTTGCCCAGCAGAAAGTCGACAGCTCCGGCTTCCAGACCGAGCCAGTTGTAGCCAGCGACAAGCTGTTAATTCAGGCGAAGGGCGGCGAAGTTTACGCGTTTACCCGCTGATACCTTCTTAGAGCGTCACTCTGTAACGGCTCCTGATTCTTCAGGGGCCGTTTCGTTTTTCTCTGGGCGTGTTATTCTTGACGCCGTCAGCCTGAGCCCTTGCGGCAGCAACCTTTGTTTGTCGTATAGAATAAGGTGTATGTCAGGCGCTTAATTTTTGTAATGAGGCTTCAATATGGTACCTGTGGTCGCGCTGGTCGGGCGTCCCAATGTGGGAAAATCCACCCTGTTTAACCGTCTCACGCACACGCGAGATGCGCTGGTGGCGGATTTTCCTGGCCTTACGCGTGACCGCAAATACGGTCGTGCGGAGGTCGAAGGGCGGGAATATATTTGCATTGATACCGGCGGTATTGATGGCAACGAAGAGGGCGTGGAAACGCGCATGGCTGAGCAGTCCCTGTTGGCGATTGAGGAAGCTGACGTGGTGCTGTTTATGGTCGATGCCCGCGCCGGTCTGATGCCTGCCGATCAGGGCATTGCCCAGCATCTGCGCTCGCGTCAGAAACCCACCTTTCTGGTGGCCAATAAAACCGACGGTATGGATCCTGATTCTGCCGTGGTTGACTTCTATGCGCTGGGTCTGGGTGAAATTTACCCTATCGCTGCCTCCCATGGACGCGGCGTAACCAGCCTGCTGGAGATGGTTCTCCTGCCATGGATGGAAGAAGTGGTGCCGCAGGCGCCGCTGACCGAGGAAGAAGAGAACGCAGCCTATTGGGCGGCGCTGGAAGCAGAAGAGAGCGAAGAGGCGCAGGAAGAGGCTGAGGATGACTTTAACCCTCTCGACCTGCCGATCAAGCTGGCCATTGTCGGTCGTCCTAACGTCGGTAAATCGACGCTGACGAACCGTATCCTCGGCGAGGAACGCGTCGTGGTTTACGATATGCCCGGCACCACGCGTGACAGTATCTATATTCCCATGGAGCGTGATGGTCGTGAATATATTCTGATCGACACCGCAGGGGTGCGTAAGCGCGGAAAAATTACCGATACCGTTGAGAAATTTTCGGTTATCAAAACGCTTAAAGCCATTGAGGATGCCAACGTCGTCATGTTGGTCATTGATGCCCGCGAAGGTATCTCCGATCAGGATTTGTCGCTGCTGGGCTTTATTCTTAACAGCGGCCGCTCACTGGTGATTGTGGTTAACAAATGGGATGGCATGACGCAGGAAGCGCGTGATGAAGTTAAGGATGTTCTGGACCTGCGTCTGGGCTTTATCGACTTCGCCCGCGTGCATTTTATCTCTGCGCTGCACGGCAGCGGAGTAGGTAACCTGTTTGAATCCGTTACCGAAGCCTATGACTGTTCAACCCGACGTGTTAATACGTCAATGCTGACCCGCATTATGAATATGGCCGCTGATGACCATCAGCCGCCGCTGGTTCAGGGTCGCCGCGTAAAACTGAAATACGCCCACGCTGGTGGCTATAATCCGCCGATTGTGGTGATCCACGGTAACCAGGTCAAAGATCTGCCGGATTCATATAAACGCTATCTGATGAACTATTTCCGGCGCTCGCTGGAGGTGATGGGTACGCCTATCCGTATCCAGTTTAAAGAGGGTGATAACCCGTTTGCAGGCAAACGCAATCTGTTGACGCCAAACCAGCAGCGTAAGCGTAAACGTCTGATGAGTCACCTGAAAAAGAACAAACGTTAAACCATAAAGGGGCCAGATGGCCCCTTTATTTTTAAGTTAATAGTGAATTAATTGAGCACCAACTTTTCCAAATCGTTCAAAGTGCATCCGTCAGACAGGGCGGAATATCCCTACAGATATTGGGGAGAGTTAAATATCTGAGCGGACCGTCTTTAATACGCCGCCCTGCCGTTTCAAAAGCGGATTTTTGGTCTATAAGTGTGTTATTTGTTAATTTTATGTTTATAGCTTTACGAACCGCGTGGTACAATTTTTTGGTTAGCTGAGTGACACAGTTCTCCACCAGGGGATGAAAACTGCGGTATTGGTTAGCGAGAAACGGGCAAGACCCGTATCAAAATGTTAATTAAAATAAGCGACTAAAGAATAATGTTCTTTTCTTTCTGGCCCAGCGTCGCGCGTGGCTAACAGACAGAGAATGAAGATTGTGCTAAGGCCCTATTTAGTTCAGGAGTATGGTTATTATGTCTCAAACGAACGCCCCGTCATCTAAATGGCTGGGCTTGTGGTGCTTTGTGCTGGGCTTGCTGTTCCTTGCCACCGGCCTCTACTTTGTTATCGGTGGTGGAAAACTGGTTTCCCTGGGCGGCAGCTGGTATTTCGTGATTGCTGGTATCGTCACTGTTCTCTCTGCTATTCAATTTTTCCGTCGTAAATCCTCTGCCGTTACCCTCTTTGTGCTGGTCTTTATTGGCTCTGCCATCTGGGCCGTGCAGGATGCGGGAATTGATTTCTGGCCGCTGGTGTCACGCCTGATGACGCTTGCGGGCTTCCTGCTGCTGGCGCTGGTTACGCTACCCGCTCTGCGTAAGCGCGAAGGTAAAACGCCGGCGACGAAGCCTGCATGGGCCATCGCCGCGCTGGTCGCTATCGGTATGGTCGCCACCTTCGTGCAGATGTTTCAGCCGCACTCACCCATTGCCGACGGAAAAGAGCTGCCGCTGGTTCCGCTGAATAAAGCCGCTGAGCAAAAAAACTGGGATAACTACGGCAACACGCCGGGCGGTAGCCGCTTCGTCGCGCTGGATCAGATTACCCGCGATAACGTGAAAGACCTGAAGGTTGCCTGGACGTATCACACGGGTGATATCCCTGAAAGCCCTACGGGCAACGGTGCAGAAGATCAGCAGACGCCGCTTCAGATTGGCGATGTGCTCTATCTCTGTACCCCGCACAACAACGTTATCGCCGTTAATGCCGATACCGGTAAAGAGATCTGGAAGCGCATCGTCAACGCCCAGGCTGAAGTCTGGAACCGCTGCCGTGGTCTGGCTTACTTCGACGCAACGAAACCGCTGACTCAGCCCAACGTTCCAGGTTCTACGCCAGTTCCTCAGCCTGCACTGGCGGCGGGTGATACCTGTCAGCGTCGTCTGCTGATGAACACCATTGATGCGCGCCTGATTGCTATCAACGCCGATAACGGTGAGTTCTGCCAGAACTTTGGCGACCACGGCGTGGTCAATCTGAAAGATGGCCTGGGCCAGGCTGAAGATCCTAAATATCAGCTGACCTCTGCGCCAACGCTTGCAGGCACCACCGTGGTTGTGGGCGGCCGCGTGGCGGATAACGTCCAGACCGATATGCCTGGCGGCGTGATCCGTGGTTTCGATGTGATCACCGGCGCGATGCGCTGGGCGTTCGACCCGGGTAAAGATGACCCAACGGCGAAGCTGAAGCCCGGCGAAACCTATGTGCGCAGTACGCCGAACTCATGGGGTCCGATGTCCTATGATCCGGGTATGAATACCGTATTTATGCCTATGGGTAGCTCATCCGTTGACCTGTGGGGCGCAACCCGTACGGCGCTTAACCATAAATATGGCGCATCCGTGCTGGCAGTTGATGCAACAACCGGTAAAGAGAAATGGGTTTATCAGACCGTGCATAACGATCTGTGGGACTTCGACCTGCCGATGCAGCCAAGCCTTATCGACTTCCCGGAAAAAGATGGCACCACTAAACCCGCCGTGGTTATTGGGACCAAAGCAGGTCAGATCTACGTGCTGGATCGCCTGACCGGTAAGCCGCTGACCGAAGTGAAGGAGTTCCCGGTTAAGAAAGGGAATATTCCGAATGAGCAGTATACCGCAACCCAGCCTAAGTCCGTCGGAATGCCGCAGATCGGTGCCGAAACGCTGACTGAATCTGATATGTGGGGCGCCACGCCATTCGACCAGCTGGCCTGCCGTATTGGCTTCAAATCAATGCGTTATGATGGCCTGTATACCGTACCCGGCACTGATAAAGCCCTTAGCTTCCCGGGCTCGCTGGGCGGTATGAACTGGGGTAGCCTCTCGACCGATCCTAATAACCATCTCATCTTTGTTAATGATATGCGTCTGGGTCTGTGGGTGCAGATGATCCCTGCTAATACTGCGGCTATTTCACGCGGTAGCAACGGCGGTGAAGCGATCAACACCGGCATGGGTGCAGTGCCGCTGAAAGGCACGCCTTATGCGGTAAATAAAAACCGCTTTATGTCTCCGCTGGGTATCCCCTGCCAGAAGCCACCGTTTGGTACGCTGTCTGCGGTCGACCTGAAGACGCGTAAAGTGGTATGGCAGGTACCGGTTGGAACGGTACAGGATACCGGCCCATTCGGTATCAAAATGCACGTGAAGATGCCGGTGGGTATGCCAACGCTTGGTGGCACGCTGGCAACGCAGGGTGGCCTGGTGTTTATCGCTGGCACACAGGATTACTACCTGCGCGCCTTTGATACCGCCACCGGTAAAGAGGTGTGGAAAGCACGCCTGCCGGTCGGTAGCCAGGGCGGTCCAATCAGCTACAAATCGCCTAAAACCGGAAAACAGTACATCCTGATTTCCGCCGGCGGTGCCCGTCAGTCACCGGATCGCGGTGACTACGTGATTGCCTACGCGCTGGATAAATAACGCGTGGGGAAGTGATCCCCGTTGACCCGTAATAAAAAGCCCCCGCCAGCGATGGCGGGGGCTTTTTTATACCTCAGAAACGTTACTGGCCGTGCTGCCAGAGCTGAACCAGCGCGGGAGGTGCCAGATCTTCCGGGATTTGCAGGACGATATTGCCAATCCGCTGAGGGGTGGCATAGCTAATCTCAATGCGATAATAACGCTGGTCACCGCGCCCGGCAGTGCTCTGCTCTCCGGGCGGCGTTCCCAACGCCAGTGCCTGACGGAGCACACTGCACACATGTTCTTTCTGCGCGCCGTCAAGCTGAGCAAGCGTAATGCGCCTCGGCTCTGCCAGCCGGGGGATGAAAGCAAAACCGCCTTCGCGCGCAACATCAATTACGGCGTCGTCGCTCAGCTCGGGGAGGGAACTCATGGCAATACGCCGACCTGTTTCCAGGCGGTCTCAATGGCCTGACCTACCGACTGGTCAAAACGCTTTTTGCCGTGCTGGATGGTCAGTTTTGCAAAGGTTTTGAAATCGGCATTTTGTGGCAGCGTTTTGTCACACACGGTATCGTACCAGGCCCAGCCCGCGCGTTCCCAGGCGTGACCGCCCAGCGCCTTAGCCGCCAGATAGAATGCCCGGTTAGGAATACCGGAGTTAAGATGGACGCCGCCATTATCATCGCGCGTCTGGACGTAATCTTTCATATTGGCAGGCTGCGGATCTTTACCCAGCAGCGGATCGTCATAGGCGGTACCCGGTTCGGACATCGACCGCAGTCCCTTACCTTTAATGCCTTTTGCCAGCAGCCCTTCACCGATGATCCAGTCGGCGCGATCGGCCGTCTGTTTCAGATGGAACTGTTTCACCAGCGAGCCAAACACATCGGAGAGGGACTCGTTCAGCGCGCCCGCCTGCTGGAAATAGATCAGCCCGGCTTCAGTTTCGGTCACCCCGTGAGACAGTTCATGTCCCACGACGTCAATGGCAATGGTAAAGCGATTGAAGATTTGGCCGTCGCCATCGCCAAAGACCATCTGCTGTCCGTTCCAGAACGCGTTTTGGTAATTTTTGCCATAGTGAACGGTTCCCTTCAGCACCAGCCCGTTATTATCGAGAGAGTTACGCTGGTAGGCCTGCCAGAAAAAATCGTAGGTAACGCCAAGATAATCATAGGCTTCGGTGGTGGCGACATCGCCGGTGGCCGAGGCGCCTTCGCTACGCACCAGCTTGCCGGGCAGCGTCTCTTTCTGCTGGGCATCGTAGATTTCTCGCTGAACTTTGCCTGCCGCTGCGGTTTTTGCACCCTGAGGTTTGATCCACTCTTCCGCCATCAGGGCCTGAACGTGGACCAGCGTTTGCCTGGCACAGTGCTGCTGTGCATCAGAGCCGTTGTCTATAATCTTGCGCAAAATATAGGGAGGAATGACGCCGTAATGCATTCGGAACTCCTTAATCGACAGTAAGTGTCAAAAAAGTATAGTTAACGAACCATAAGTATGCCTAAACTTTTCCAGAAGTAGGTGGCACTGCCTGCTAACCGCACGCAACGGTGTATCGATTCAACCTTTGCGTTTACGCGGTGCTTTAAGTGGGCTAATGGCGGTCACTTCGCTTTCAACCCAGCCATCGTCGAGCCGGGTCTTCAGCCTGTCCCCCTGATGGATCTGACGGGTTTTTCTCACCACCTGGCCTTGTGCGGAGGTCGTTACGCTGAAGCCACGCGCCAGCGTCGCCAGCGGACTGACGCCTTCCAGCTGGGCGGCCAGCGTGGAAAACCGCTGTTTACTGCCGTTCATCTGCTGCTGCATCGCCTGCTGCAGGCGATACTGCCACTGCTGAACCTGCTGCTGCGCACGATGAATTCGCTTTTGCGGCTGGAAAGCGCTCAGGCGCTGTAGAGAACCTTCATGCTTACGTCGCGCCTGACGCAGATTAAGCTGCATGGCATCATCAAGACGGCGCTGAAGCCGCATCAGGCCGGTCTGCTGGCGAGCCAGGCGTAGCTGCGGATGCTGCTGTTGCAGACGATGATGCAGACGGGTAAAGGTGCGATTCTGCTGAGCAAGATAGTAGTCCATCGCCATCTCAAGCCGCTGCTGCTGATTTTGTAGCTGGCGCAGCAGTTCAAGCTGATTGCGGCTCACCAGCTCGGCCGCTGCCGACGGCGTGGGCGCGCGCAGGTCAGCAACAAAATCGGCGATGGTTACGTCGGTCTCATGGCCGACCGCGCTGACAATGGGAATGCGGCTGGCAAAGATAGCGCGCGCCACCCGCTCATCGTTAAAACTCCAGAGATCTTCAAGCGAACCGCCACCGCGTCCCACAATCAGTACGTCACACTCGGCGCGCGCGTTAGCCATTTCGATGGCGCGCACGATGCTGGCTGGCGCTTCTGCGCCCTGAACCGGCGTGGGATAGATAACTACCGGCAGTGACGGATCGCGTCGGTGAAGCACTCTCAGCACGTCATGCAGCGCGGCACCGGTAGCAGAGGTAATCACGCCGACCTGGCGGGCCGGGGCGGGCAGCGGCTGCTTAGCCTGCTGGTCAAAAAGTCCTTCGCTTGTCAGCCGCTGACGAAGCTGCTCAAACTGCTGTTGCAGTAAACCGTCACCTGCGGGCTGCATGCTCTCCGCAATCAGCTGATAGTCACCACGCGGTTCATAGAGCGTAATGGTTGCCCGCACCAGCACCTGCTGACCGTTTTGCGGACGGAATGTTATGCGTCGGTTGCTGTTGCGAAACATGGCGCAGCGCACCTGGGCACCATCATCCTTCAGGGTGAAATACCAGTGACCCGAAGAGGGCTGGGAGAAATTGGAGATCTCGGCGCTCAGCCAGACCTGGCCCATTTCCATTTCCAGCAGCTTACGTACCGTGGTATTAAGACGGCTGACGGTAAATATATTGGCGGTTGGCGGTAGCGACATGTGATGAAGATCAAACTTTAAATCAGAGGGTTAATCAACCGATACTACATGGCTCATTGAGGGGATCAAGGTTTTTTCGTAAATAATGCTGGAGGCAATCGATTACGGCCTGTATAATGCCGCGGCAATATTTTAAATTGTTCTCACGCACCCTGAGGTTGAGATATTGCCATGCTAAGAATCGCTAAAGAAGCCCTGACATTTGACGACGTCCTGCTCGTTCCCGCTCATTCGACTGTATTACCTAACACGGCCGACCTCAGCACCCAGCTCACTAAAACCATTCGCCTGAACATCCCCATGCTCTCCGCTGCTATGGATACCGTTACCGAAGCGGGCCTGGCCATTGCGCTGGCGCAGGAGGGGGGACTGGGTTTTATTCACAAGAATATGCCTATTGAACGTCAGGCAGAAGAAGTTCGTAAGGTGAAGAAGCACGAAAGCGGCGTAGTGACCGATCCGCAAACCGTGCTGCCGACCACCGCGCTGAGCGAGGTGAAGGCGCTGACCCAGCGTAACGGCTTTGCGGGCTATCCGGTGGTGAACGGTGATAACGAGCTGGTGGGGATTATCACCGGTCGCGACGTGCGTTTTGTTACCGACTTAAGCAAGCCGGTATCGGCGGTGATGACGCCGAAAGAGCGTCTGGTGACCGTGCGCGAAGGCGAATCCCGCGAAGTTGTCCTCCATAAGATGCATGAAAAACGCGTTGAAAAAGCGCTGGTGGTGGATAACAGCTTCCATCTGCTGGGGATGATCACTGTCAAAGACTTCCAGAAAGCCGAGCGTAAGCCTAACGCCTGTAAAGACGAACATGGCCGCCTGCGCGTGGGTGCCGCCGTAGGCGCCGGTGCCGGTAACGAAGAGCGCGTGGACGCGCTGGTGGCGGCAGGGGTGGATGTGCTGCTGATTGACTCATCACACGGTCACTCCGAAGGCGTACTCCAGCGCATTCGCGAAACGCGCACCAAATACCCCGATCTGCAAATCGTGGGCGGCAACGTGGCGACCGGTGCTGGCGCGTTGGCGCTGGTGGAAGCGGGCGTAAGCGCGGTGAAAGTCGGCATCGGCCCTGGCTCAATCTGTACCACGCGTATTGTGACTGGCGTGGGCGTACCGCAGATCACCGCCGTGTCTGACGCGGTAGCGGCGCTGGAAGGAACCGGGATCCCGGTTATTGCTGACGGCGGTATCCGCTTCTCCGGCGATATTGCGAAAGCTATTGCCGCAGGTGCCTCTGCGGTGATGGTCGGTTCGATGCTGGCCGGTACCGATGAGTCACCGGGTGAGATCGAGCTGTATCAGGGGCGTTCTTTCAAATCCTATCGCGGCATGGGTTCGCTGGGCGCGATGTCCAAAGGCTCATCCGATCGCTATTTCCAGACCGATAACGCTGCCGATAAGCTGGTGCCGGAAGGGATTGAAGGCCGCGTGGCCTATAAGGGCCTGCTTAAAGAGATCGTACACCAGCAGATGGGCGGCCTGCGTTCCTGTATGGGCCTTACCGGCTGTGCTACTATCGACGAACTGCGTACCAAAGCGGAGTTTGTTCGCATCAGCGGCGCCGGGATCTCGGAAAGCCACGTGCACGATGTGACCATCACTAAAGAGTCTCCAAACTACCGCATGGGCTCCTGATATGGCTGCGGCGAACGGCACAGCGTGCTGCCGTTCGCCGTCCGCATTGCTTATTGATCATCTGTCCACGGCGCGACGAGTAAAACCCCTGGTTGTCACCTGCCGTACGGAACCGATCGATTTTTATATTCATTTCTTTGCCGGAAAACGCCTTAAATGACGACGGAAAATATTCATAAACATCGCATACTGATCCTGGATTTTGGTTCTCAATATACGCAGCTGGTTGCACGTCGCGTGCGCGAGCTGGGCGTTTACTGTGAGCTCTGGGCCTGGGACGTTACCGAAGAGCAGATCCGCCAGTTCAACCCGAACGGCATCATTCTTTCCGGTGGCCCGGAAAGTACCACCGAACATAACAGCCCGCGTGCGCCAGGATATGTGTTCACCGCCGGCGTTCCGGTACTGGGCGTATGCTACGGCATGCAGACCATGGCGCTCCAGCTCGGCGGCAGGGTAGAAGGGTCAAGCGAGCGTGAATTCGGCTATGCGCAGGTCGAACTGGGGGTAGACAGTGCGCTCACCCGCGATATCGAAGACTCGCTCAGCGAGGCGGGTAAACCTCTGCTGGACGTCTGGATGAGCCACGGCGACAAGGTTACCGCCATCCCGTCAGACTTTGTCACCGTCGCCAGCACCGAGACCTGCCCGTTTGCCATTATGGCTAACGAAGAGAAGCGCCTGTACGGCGTGCAGTTCCACCCGGAAGTGACCCATACGCGGCAGGGGCTGCGCCTGCTGGAGCGTTTCGTACGCGATATCTGCCAGTGCGAAATGCTGTGGACGCCGGCCAAAATCATTGAGGACGCCGTCGATCGCCTGCGCGAGCAGGTCGGCAATGACAAAGTGATCCTTGGCCTGTCGGGCGGGGTGGATTCATCGGTCACGGCCATGCTGCTGCACCGCGCCATCGGCGATCGTCTGACCTGCGTGTTTGTCGATAACGGCCTGCTGCGCCTTAACGAAGCCGAACAGGTTATGGATATGTTTGGCGACCACTTCGGCCTGAATATTGTTCACGTTCCCGCTGAGGCACGTTTCCTTGATGCGCTGGCGGGCATTGACGAACCGGAAGCAAAACGCAAGACCATTGGTCGCGTATTTGTGGAAGTGTTCGACGAGCAGGCAACCCGCCTGACCGATGTGAAATGGCTGGCGCAGGGCACCATCTATCCGGATGTGATTGAATCGGCTGCTTCCGCGACGGGTAAAGCCCACGTCATTAAATCGCACCACAACGTCGGCGGCCTGCCGAAAGAGATGAAGCTGGGCCTGGTTGAACCGTTAAAAGAGCTGTTCAAAGATGAAGTGCGCAAAATCGGCCTGGAGCTGGGCCTGCCGTACAATATGCTTTACCGCCATCCGTTCCCGGGACCGGGTCTGGGCGTGCGCGTACTGGGTGAAGTGAAGAAAGAGTACTGCGATCTGCTGCGTCGTGCAGATGCCATCTTTATTGAAGAGCTGCATAAAGCCGATCTGTACAACAAGGTCAGCCAGGCCTTTACCGTCTTCCTGCCGGTACGTTCCGTCGGCGTCATGGGCGACGGTCGTAAATATGACTGGGTCGTTTCCCTGCGCGCGGTGGAAACCATCGACTTTATGACCGCTCACTGGGCGCATCTGCCTTACGAATTCCTGGGTCGTGTTTCAAACCGTATCATCAACGAAATCGACGGCATTTCCCGCGTCGTTTACGATATCTCCGGTAAGCCGCCGGCGACGATTGAGTGGGAATGATTTCGCGTCTGGCAACTGCCTGCACGTAAAAGCAGTAAAGTACCTCTAAGCCCGCGTAACTGCGGGCTTTTTTGTTTTTGTGTCTGGCACTTTCTGGCAGCTTTTAGCAACGGGAAGCACGGTTTTTTCAATGGAATTTTTGATGGTACTCTCTGGTTTCGAATTCAGGTTTGAAAAAGGGCACTGTTGCAAAGTTCGCGTTAGAGCCCAGGCGCAGTGGCATTAAACAACTGCCAACAATCGGAGAACCATTTTCATCTTCAAACCATAAATCTGCGGGTGTGGAAATGTAATGTCCTTTTTCGAGCAGACAGGAGAGTAAAGAAAAGAGGTGTTTGTTTACGTTTTCCCTTGATGCCAGTAGCCATACGGTTTTTCGCTCTTCCAGTTTTAATAAACCCGGTAATCAAATCAACGTAAATCTGACCGATAACATCATGATTTTATAGACTACGAAATCATAGCGTCACGTTCTTAACGTACGTTTCCGTTCTATTGGGATTTAACCCCCGGCTTCTCAACCAATAAACCAGAGTCACAATTATCATTGTAACTCTGTAAAGTGTCATACACACTATCTAAATAAAGTTATTCCATGGCCCTGACAATAAATCCCCACTAATTTCATCAGGATGCACAAGGCTTATTGCGCCTGGGGTAATGGTTTCTTTTATTAAATGGACTTCATCAAGATAGATAGCACCATTGGTATCCTCAGCAAGAGAGTGTAAGGTGGAGCGCTTTTTTTCATATTCTTCTCCCAAAAAATTATTAAGTCCTTTTTCATTCGTATAAAAATTATCTTTTAATGATACACCTTCAACGTTTTTCCCATCAATTTTGTAGATATTTGAATGGGGTGATATTGAATGATATCTCCGTGCTCCTTCAAGGCTTTCTGCAACAATAACACCATCCATATTCTCTGGTAGCATCTTTGGTATTGCCATATAACCGTCTGATGCTCCAAACCCATTTTTTAACACTGTTTCTGGTGAGGCGTTATCTACTCTATAAAAGTAATTACTTTTACCACTAAACCCGTTCAGCCCATTATCCATAACTTTGCTTGTTATGTAGGGTGAAACATAATCATTAGCTTCTATTTTTTTAAAACATTTAGCCCACTCGGGGAACGTCCCGGTATCCCTGACTGAACTGACAAAATCTGCTTCCGTGTAACTCGAGGTTCCGCCAGGGAATTCGTATTTTGATAGTATCTCTTTAGCTCTCACTTCACTAATTTGCAATTTTTTAGCTATGATTTGCTCAGGTCTCTCTACTTTCCCACTAAGGCCCATGTATTTTATACGAGCAAGGCGCTTCTTATGGGATTCTAAATAAATTTTATTATTTCTATACTCTATGTGTATTACCCCTCCACCATTTTTCTTGATGTAAAAATAGCCTTCTCGTTCTTTTACTTCTACATAGGATTTGTCTATCCTGATATATTTTCTGCCATTTTCATGCAGCATCAAACCCATATCATTCGGAGCGGAAAGTTTTTTAGAATCAATGTTTTTTGCATACATATCCGGCATTATTTTATCACGAACCTTCCTGGATACGGTGGGCTGAAGTTTATTACTGCTTTTGCCTTTACCTGGTTTAAATTTCACACCACTTATTTTGTTGTGACTTGATAGAATCTCTTTGTTCTTGCGGTTTATCATTCCTTGTTTTTTTAAACCCAAACCTTCAGTTGGGATAATAGTCAACTCATTATTCTTTTTATTAATTTCTAGCCGGAAATTTCTTACCTTCCCTCCCGGCTGTTTACCATATGTAGTAGAAGTAACAGTTCTTTGTCCGTTATGATGATGCCTGTGATTCCCTCCAGATGAGATTTGTGGCCGCATTACTGCTGAAATTGATTGTAATATAAGAACAAAGTCAACAATTTTAAGAAACCCCTGCGTGTTGGTTTCCTGATGATACTCTATATCTACCGGTTTATTGAAGTAATGCCTTAGTGCAAGTAATTTATCTTTGTCAGAGTACGACGATAATGTTTTTTTCTTCAATCCTTTGATTTTGAGAGTGCCGTCTTCACTGTATGAATCACGGAGTGATAAGTAAAATTGCCGGGCAGACCTGATGAGATAAGCTTCCCCTTTATTTTTTAAGTTATTCTCCAGATCCCTGTAAAGTATGCCAGACAATCGCAAGGCCTCATCGCCTTTGTACCAGTTATCAGGTAACTTATTTAAATCACCAAGCCCTTTTTCAGCGATTATATATGTGAGCATAGCTTTATGGGCTTCATATCTTAATCCGTATACTGCTGAATGCCCCTCATCGTTTTGGGACCAGTAAACACTTCTCACCAGATTACCTGCGACCTGATTTTCTACTGGTTGGTATCCTTTTCCTCTGCTGTCTGGAGTTAACTTCAGGGAAGGGATTTTTCCAATATATTCCTTGAACTTTGATACGTCTCTTTTATCAGTCATATCAACTGCAGTTTTAATATAATTTCCCAACTGCATTTTAAGTTGATTGCAGAAACTGCTTTGATGATACTTTATTTCAAAATCGGATATGATGCTATCTAAGTTTTCTATAAGATAAATTAAATGCTCAATGCTTTTTTTTCCAGTAGTATCTTGTGGGTATTTATATTCTGCTTCAGTGGCAATGCTATTAATTTTATTTATAACATCCTTTATTGTAATTAAATCTTCGCGGTTTTCTATGGCACCAATTATCTCAACTATTTTTGCACGAATTTCATCAGATAAGCAACGACTTCCGTGTATATCCTTAGCGATATCTGTAGCCGTTATTGAGTTTACTCCCCCACCTTGCAGGACAGCAGCATCTGCTCCTGGAAATCTTAAGGGGTCATGCAGGGCAATAAACTCACCGGCTTCATACAATGTATTGGCAAACGGCCTCAGCATTACACTGAAGCTATTACCGCTGTTATCTGAATGCGCTGTATTTCGGCAAACTGAGGGGGAAACGCACTCCTCTGAGGTGAATGCTGGGATATCAGCTGTTGCTGAAATCGGGATACCATCAAGTCTTACCTGGCTCAACAGCATAAACAGCGGTGCGGCTATGCCCTGTCTCAGCGATGTCGTCTGGTTAGAGGGGCTGCTCATTTCTTCGTGAGAATTGACTGCTCTGTTAATACTGCTTCCAAAATGAAGTATTTCTTTCGGGATGGCAGAGCGGTCAGTGTTTATGCCCTGAACCTGTGTTGTGGAGCTTACCCTGATATTATTGTGAAGTTTAATCTGATAAGCTCCGGCTGTAACTCTGTGCTGCAACGCTGATACTGGCATGATTAAGTCCCGTAATATGTAAAATGACTTAATCGCATATCTCTGCTTATATTACTTTCATTTAACAATCATTTCGCTTATTTACTCCCTTCCGGTAGTGTTCGGATCCGTATTAACGTCCGGTATACTGCTGGCCGTGAGACTGAAAACAATTTAGTCAGGTCGCTAATCGAGTACTGCCCGTTTCCATGCATCCAGTACAGCTCTTTCTGGTGTTTCTCTGAAAACTTGCTTGTTTCCCCGTAATTTCCCTTTCGCCGGGGCAATGGCCATTCCTACCCGGGTACGCAGCCGTATCAGGTCGCATTCAAATTCAGCGAAAGTCGCCAGCACGTTAAAGAACACTTTTCCCATCGGGTCTGCCGGGTTATAGAGGCTGGTACCGAGAGCCAGTTTTACGCTACGGGCTGATTTCCGCAACGAAGCGCTGAAGCTTGCTGAGCAAACTGGTGTTGCTGCCGCCGCCCGCGAACTCAGCCTGCATGAATCACAGCTTTATACCTGGCGCAGCAAGCAACAGCACATAATGACCTCGTCAGAGCGTGAAAATGAACTGGCCGCTGAAGATGCCCGCCTTAAGCGGCAACGGGCTGTGCAGGCGGATTAGCTGGCCATTCTCCAAAAGGCCGCGATATACTTCGCGAAGTGTCTGAAATGAAGTAGCTCTTTGTCGAAAAGTATCAGGCTGAGTTCAGCCTTAAGGCCATGTGTCGGGTATTGCGGGTTGCCCGTAGCGGCGGGTATGCCTGGCTTCTGCGCCGCCATCAGCCATGCCCGCGCCAGCAATCTGACGCCGTAAGAATATGGGCTGATGGCTGAGAAACTGGAAATCTCAAAAAGTGCGAGGAACTAAAGCCGGGATGCTTACCCAAATACCCCTGTAGAGGTGGCTATCGGCTGCCTTGTCACAAGAGAGGCTAATCCAACGTATTGAACGTTATTATTATGCATGGCATTCTTCATGATTTTTCGATTCCCCATGTATTAATTTATTGTTTTATATGATTTTTATGGTCGACAGATAAGCAAGTGGGCATTACTGAACGCCTTGCAGCAGTCAGCTCATAAAAGCAATAATGTACCTCTACGCCCGCGTCACTGCGGGCTTTTTTGTTTTGTGTGACGGGGTGGGGGAGCCGCTATCAGAACGCGATCTTATCGTCCGGTGGAGGGTGCCGCGCGACCACAGTAGCGCGCCGCTCCCGGTCTGATAGCAAGGAGAACCCCGGCAGCCCTTAAGGCTGCCGGAAGATCAGTGCAGCAGTAAGATCAATGCAGCAGGAAGATCGTTGCCAGACCCAGGAAGATAAAAAATCCGCCGGTATCGGTCAGGGCGGTAATCAATACGCTGGAGCCAACGGCGGGATCGCGCTTGAGTTTGGTCATAATAAGCGGGATAAGGACGCCCATCAGCGCCGCCAGCAGCAGATTTAGCACCATCGCCAGCATCATGACGCCGCCCAGCTCCGGGTTACCGTACATCGCCCAGGTGACGCCGCCCATAATACCTCCCCAGCACAGCCCGTTAATCAGCGCGACGCCCAGCTCGCGGCCAATCAGGAAGGAAAAGTTGCCCGGTTCAACCTGATGCAGCGCCAGTGCGCGGACAATCATGGTGATGGTCTGATTGCCGGTGTTACCTCCAATGCCGGCCACGATTGGCATCAGCGTCGCCAGCGCAACCAGCTGAGAGATGGTATCTTCAAACAGACCAATCACCCGCGAGGCAACAAACGCGGTGCAGAGATTAACGGCCAGCCACGTCCAGCGCGTACGGACGGCTTTTCTGACCGGGGCAAACACATCTTCATCCGGGTTCACGCCACCCATTTTACGAATATTGCTGTCGCTTTCTTCGTTCACCAGATCAACAATTTCCTCGACGGTGATGCGGCCCATCAGCTTTCCTTTAATGTCGATAACCGCCGCTGAGATCAGGTTGTAGCGCTCGAAGGCCCCTGCGGCATCCTCTGCCTTATCATTGATCAGAAAGGTGGTCGGTCTGGCATTCATCACGTCGAAAACCCTCATTGTCGGCGTGTTGAGCAGAATATCCGTAAGCGTAACTTCACCCAGCAGCATATTGTTTTTATCGGTGATAAAAATTTTATCCGTCCCGTCCGGGATCACTTTTCTGCGGCGCAAAAAGCGCTGAACGGTCCCCAGGGTTATATCTGCACGAACGGTGATCAGATTGAAATCCATAATGCGACCCACGCGATCGCGATCGAAATCCATCACCTCCAGCACGCGGGAGCGGAGTGATGGTTCCAGGGAGGTGAGCAGGCGGCCGGTTAAATCGCGCGGCAGATATTTAGCGAGGTGGACCTGTTCGTCGATATCCAGAGGTTCAATGGCGCGCAGCAGATCGCGGTCGCTCATCTCTTCAATCAGGCTTTCCCAGACGCTTTCGGAGGCTTCGATCAGGACGCGTCCACGGCGATCGGTGCCGATCAGCTGCCACAGCGCCAGGCGCTCCTCTTCGGGAAGGGCTTCCAGCAGGTCGGCAAGGTCAGCCGCGTGCAGCAGTGGAATATACTGAGCGATCTCTTCAGCCTGCTCCTGATGCGCTTTGGCATCGGCAGGGGACTCTTTAAGCGGACGCCCAAGCAGCGTATCGACCAGATCGCCATCGTTCAGCAGCAGGTTAAGAATACGACTGCGTATTTCAGAGAGCTGCTGGGCGTGAGATAAAGCTACAGACATAAAAATTCCCTTGTGTCTGGCAAAAGAAATCGGGGGGATAAGTATTGCGCAATATGGCCTAAGCCGCGACTAAGCCCGTTTTTTTTGCAGCACCATACGTGCAAACGGTTACTCATACAGCTATTCAGAGGCGTAAACGGTTACTCATGCAGCTATTTCGCTATGACGGTGGGTACGGGAGCGTCGTGCTGTTTCTGTTGATGATGCTCTATAGCGCCCGGGATAACAAAAATGAGTCTGGCGGCAAGAAGAATAAAACTCACCAGCAGTACGATGAGGGTCATTCGGCTGGTTTTTTTACGTCGGGGTAATGGCATAGCCCTGTTCACACAGTTTGTCCTGAGGTTAGCCCATACGGGCATTAGTGCAATTTAGACACAGTCGCGTAATTTGATCAATGAAAACGAGTCAATAAAGGGTGAGATCGCCGATGTTCACGGCAGGTGAATGAATAAGCGCAGATTCATGCACAGGTAAAACAGATGTGGATAAAAATTGCACTAATTTGACTTATATCAAGTTATAGTAGTCGACAGACATTACCATGGCGCGCAAAAGAGTGTCCTTCGTCAGGCAGCCCGCCCGGGGAATCATCGTTATTTTCGCACAACATATTGAGCCCAATGAGAATTACCCACTGGTTAAAATATTTTTATCACAGCAGACTGGGATTACCCCTGCTACTTCCGCTGATCCTGATGCCGCTATGTACCCAGCTTTCCATCCGGCTGTGGATGGCGGATGGCTACGTGTATCTGATTTATCTTCCGCTGGCAATGCTGGTGGCGATGCTGCTGGTTTATGACTGGGACGCTTTTCCGGGCATCGCGCTGGGGTTATCCAGTTACTACTTTTTTCGCTACAACCTGCTTACGGCCAGCGTCATTGTCGCTGTTTTCCTTACCGTTCTGATGCTGTGCTGGGCGGGCTACCGTTTACATAGTCGCCAGCGCTGGGGAGTGGATTATGGGGAATTCCGTATGATGTCAGTTCGCCTGTTCTGGCTGGCATTTATGACGCCCACGCTGTTTGTTTTCACTATGCATGTAATGACGCTGCTGGGGCTGACGCCGTTTAATCACTCCGTATTTTCCCGTTCCGCCCTGTCGCTGCATACGCTGCTTAATTATCAGTCAGTGTTGCTCTCCTGCCTGGTGATGATCCAGCTGTGCTACTTTGTCATACGCAGCATTCGCAAACCGGTGTTTATTAGCCTGCTCGCACGTCGGGCCATAAGTCAAATGGCCACGGGCGTCACTAAGGCTGAGCTGACACTGTGGCTCGGCCTGCTGATCTTTCTGCTGGGGGTGCAGCTACAGTTCGAACAGGCCGATGAAAACCTGCTGAATACGGATTATGGTCTGCCCCTGTTTCTGCCGCTGATGCTGTGGGCTGCCGTGCGCTTCGGCTATCTGATTACCTCCCTAAGCTGGGCGATGCTCTTACTCTGCATTTACCAGCTGCGCGATCGCTTTCTCTCTCCGGAGACGGACCCCCACCATCTGGCGGTCATCTCCCTCAATATGCTGGTGTTTACGCTGACTATCCTGCTGATGGCGAATATCAGTACGCGGCAGCGTTTCGCACTGGCGAGGGTTAAACGCGCTTCGCTTAGCGATCCGGTGTTCAGGCTGCCTAACCTGCGCGCGCTGGCTCAGGATCTGGCAGAAAGTCCCCGTTCAACGCTCTGCTTCCTGAGTATTCCCGATCTGGACCGCCTGAGCAGAACTTACGGATTACAGATGCGCATCCAGTATAAACGCAGCCTTGCTATCCATCTGATGCCTGAATTACAGCCGGGGGAGGACGTCTATCAGCTGCCGGGTTTCGATCTGGTGATGCGTCTGAATTATGACCGCCATGTTGAGCGCATCGAGAATGTTGCGGTACGGCTGAAAGATTATCAGCTTAGCTGGGATGGCCTGCCGATCCATCCGGCCGTAGGCCTGAGCTACTGTAGCGTCCGGCCACCGGTCAACCATCTGCATGAGCTGCTGGGTGAGTTAAGCGCCATGGCAGAGGTTTCACTGCGCAGTGGCGTCGCAGAAAACTTACAGCAGCGTAAAGGGCAGACGGCACAGCGGCAGGTTGCTGAAAAGATCGCGTTGCTGAATGATACGCAGACCGCGCTTAAAAATGGTGGTTTTCAGCTGATGGTGCAAAAGATCGCTGGCGTTCGTGGCGATGATTATTACGAAATCCGGCCTCAGATGGCGGACCGCTATGGCGAGTGGGTCGAATATTCGCGTTTAATACCCGTTATCAATGAATTTGGTCTGACGTGGGAAACAGACCGTCAGGCGATCATAATGGCGCTGGCTTTTATACAGCGCCATCGGGAAAAACTGCCAGGCGTGCGCTTTGCCATCAGGCTCTTTGCCTCCAGCCTGTGTCGACCACAGCTGGCCCGCGAACTGCAGGTTTTTATGCAGGAATATGGCGTTGAGCCCTGGCAGCTCATTATTGAAGTGGAAGAGTCGCCCATGCTGACCGACTACAGCTGGGGAAACCGCTCAATCACCCAGCTTCGGCATCTCGGCTGTCGGCTGGCGATTAACAATTTTGGCAGCGGCTATGCCAGCTATAACCAGCTGGAAGAGGTGCAGATGGATATGCTGAAAATCAGCCCCACCTTTGTCAGCAATATGCTTACCAGCAGCCTGAATTATCAAATTATTGAGTCCATCTGCATGATAGCCCGCCTAAAGCGCATGCAGGTTATCGCCACGGGCGTGGAGTCGGAAGAGGCCGAACGGCTGCTGCGGCTGCTGGGAGTGGACTACCTGCAGGGAGGCTTTATCAGCCAGCCCTGCGCGTTACAGGATTTGTGCGAAAGCGCTGAGCCGACGCCGCCGACTAAGCCGGATGAAGGCCCGGATCCGCAATAGCCGTTCCAAATGGTGTGACGGGGGAGTCAGCAGATAAGCAGATCGTCGGGCGCAGGGCTGCGCGAATCGAGGCTCTATGGCCGGATTCACACTCTGTCTTCGCGTTGCATGGCGTAGCCGTTGCATATATCGGGCGTTACGCCTTAACCAGCTCCTTTTGTGCCAGCAGCGTGGCAAAGCGCAGAGAAATGCGCCTGCCTTCGCTGTCGGTGCGGTGGAGCTGGCCCACATGCTCGTTATATTTCACAATATGCCATTTGCGATAATACTCACTCAGTTCGCCTGAGCGAAAGGCGAAAGAGAACCCCTGGTTACAGGGGTAATCTTCGGTATCCATCGCCGCGACAATCAGGTTATAGCCGCCCCTCACCGTGCTGGCCTGCATATCCGCAATCAGTAGGGGTATGACTTTGGGCTTAAGAAACATCATCACCACCGTAGAAAAAACAAAGTCATAAGCGCCGTTGAAGCGCAGGGTGTTGAGGTCCTTTTCGGCGGTGTGAATATTGCTTAACCCTTCGCTGGCGATTATCTGGTTGAGCCGGGCGAGGCTGGCCGGGTTGTTATCCCAGGCCGTGACGTCAAACCCTTTAGCATTCAGATAGAGCGTATTGCGACCGCTGCCACAGCCCAGATCCAGCGCCCGCCCGGGCTTAAGCCGCGTCATCGCCTCAACCACTTCGGAGTGCGTGGCGGTGAGCTGATATTTACCAGTGTAGTCGCGATTGTCCGCCGGATGAGAGATGTTCATGCGCCTGGCTCTTCCTCAATGGTGAGCTGCCAGCCGGTCACATCCTTCCAGTAGTTTTGCTCGCGCTCAAGATCGAGCTGAATCAGCGTATTCTGGCTGAAATAACCGTGAGGGAAGGTCAGCGTCCAGTGGCCTTCGTCGGTGGTTAGCTGGAGCGTCGCGGGCGTTGAGGTGGCCTGGCGCTGATTATTCAGCACCGCGCCCAGCCGCAGCAGGAAAACCAGCGGCAGAAACTGCTTTTTCTTATACAGCGTGAGGCGCGGCATCTCGTCTACTTTTACCGCTTTACGGTGAAAGCGCACCAGCGTGGCCAGCAGCGTCTGCTGATCCTGATTGAAACCCGGCAGGTTAGTATTCTGCAGAATATAGGCAGAGTGGCGCTGTAATCCGCTGTGGTTAATGGTCAGGCCAACCTCGTGCAGCATGGACGCCCACTTCAGCAGGGCGGCCAGCTGTGGGTTCGCCTGCTTCGGATTGCAATCGCGCCACTGATGGTAAAGTCCCTCCGTGGTCTCCAGCACACGTCGGGCCTGATCGCTGTCAATGGCATAATGATTTGCCAGGCTTTGAGCGGTGCGGCTGCGGATATCCTGATGGCGAAAGCGGCCCTCCATCTCATACAGCACCCCTTCGCGCAGTGCCCCATCGGACAGGCGCAGTTCGCGGATCGCCAGGGCGTCAAAGACGCCGAAGAGAATGGCCAGACCGGGAACAAACACCACCTTGCGCTCATCTGACAGCCCGGGCAGGCTGAGCGCGTCGAAAGACTTATACTTCATCACCTCGTCGTAGAGCATCTCCAGACGCTCCGGGGTGATCAGCTTCTCTTTCTCCCCCATTGCCAGCAGGACTTCGCAGGCGGCCTTAATGGTGCCGGATGCGCCCAGCGCATACTGCCAGCCGTGCAGGCGATACTGCCAGGCCAGCGTCTCCAGCTTTTGCGCCGCGGCCAGCCTTGCCCGGCGGAAGTTCTCTTTACTTATCACGCGGCCGGGGAAGTAGAGGTTCGCAAAACTGACGCAGCCCATGCGTCGGCTCTCGACCAGGCTTGGCTCAAAGTCTTCGCCAATCACCAGCTCGGTAGAACCGCCGCCAATATCAATCACCAGCTTGCGACCTTTTTCCGGCTGAGTATGCTCGACGCCCATAAAAATCAGACGCGCCTCTTCATTACCGGAGATCACTTCAATCGGATAGGGGATCACATCGGCGGCGCGGCGCAGGAAATCCTCGGCGTTAACCGCCTGGCGCAGCGTATGCGTGCCGACAATGGTGACGTTGGTCGGGCTGAATCCCTGAAGACGCTCGGCGAACAGCGCCAGGCTTTTCAGTCCGCGCTCAATGGCGGCTTCGCTCAGCACATTGTTATGGTCCAGCCCGTCAGCCAGATGGACGCGCTGTTTTAACCTGCCCAGCACCTGCATCGCGCCATCGACCACGCGGGCAATCACCATATGAAAACTGTTCGAGCCCAAATCAATTGCGGCAAATTCCTGCGGTTTAGGCGTATTTTTCTGGGATATAGGCATAAAGTTAGTCAGGTTGTTCCAGAGATTTAATGTAATCGTAAATGGCCAGCTGCGCGCGTACCTTGCGGCGATTGCCGCGCGGAACGTACTTATTGCTGAGCTCTTTGTCTACGAAGCGCGCCTTAAGCGTATCACTGAAGAGGATGGCAATAATATCCTGCACCCGCTGTTTCAGAATAGGATCCAGGACTGACACCGCCACCTCGATACGATAATCAATGTTACGGGTCATCCAGTCAGCGGAAGAGAGGAAGACCTTTTTGTCGCCGCCATTTTCAAAAATATAGACGCGATCGTGCTCGAGATAGCGGTCAACAATACTGATCACCCGGATATTTTCGCTAATCCCTTCAAGATTAGGAATAAGCGAACACATGCCTCGCACCAGCAGGCTCACGTTAACGCCTACGCTGGAGGCAGTATAGAGGCGGTCAACCAGGCCTTTATCGACAAGGTTATTCACCTTAAGGGTGATGGCGGCGGGAAGGCCGTTCTGCGCATTGGCAATTTCGCTGTCGATCAGCTGATAAAGCATCTGGCGCGAATTTTGCGGTGAGACCATCAGGTGTTCAAATGAGACGGGCCGGTAGGGATTCTCAATAAAGTTAAATACCCGGCGCACTTCGTTAGTGATGCGGGCATCAGCGGTCAGCAGCGAGTAATCGGTATAGAGCCGCGCGGTTTTTTCATTGAAGTTGCCGGTGCCAATATGCGCATAGCGGGCGATCTCGCCATTTTCGCGTCGGGAAATCAGAAAAAGTTTCGCGTGGATCTTCAGACCGGGCGCAGAGAAAATAACGTGAACGCCCGCCTCGGTCAGCCGTTTAGCCCAGTGAATATTGGCTTCTTCATCAAAACGCGCCTGTAGCTCGACCACCACGGTCACTTTTTTGCCGTTGTAGGCGGCGTGGATCATCGCATCAATGATGCGCGAGTTTTTCGCCACGCGGTAAATATTTATTTTTATCGCCAGCACCGCCGGATCAAACGAAGCCTGGCGCAGCAGTTCCAGCACGTGCTCAAAGGTATGATAGGGATAGTAAAGCAGCACATCGCGATTGCGAATGGCGTCAAAGCCGTTACGAAAGCGGTCAAACCAGATATGGCGCAGCTGCGGTAGCGGCTTGTTGACCAGATTTGCCTTGCCGACGTTAGGGAAGGTAATAAAGTCTTTGAAGTTATGGTAACGGCCACCCGGCACAATGGAATCATAGTTGGAGATATTGAGCTTCTTGCGAAGCATCTCCACCATCGCATCCGGCATATCGCGCTGATAAACAAAGCGCACCGGCTCGGCGGTCAGGCGCTGTTTCAGGCTTGAGGACATCAGCTCCAGCAGGCTCGACTCCATCTCCGTGACCAGATCGTACTCGGCGTCGCGGGTCATCTTCATCGAGTAGGCATTTAGCGCGTCATAATCAAAGAAGCCACGGAAGATATCGCCCAGGCAGTAGCGAAGGATGTTATCCAGCAGGATCATCGGCTTGCGGCGCCGTGGCGTTTCGGGGGGCAGGTTTACAAAACGCGGCACTTTGTCGGAGGGGATCTCCAGAAGCGCATAATTTATCTCTTCGCCCCGGATGATCTCTACCGCCAGGTAGGTGTAATCATCCTTAAGAAATTCAATCAGGTCCGTATCGTGATTGACCAGAATAGGCGTGATGTGCTGGCGCAGATGATGTTTAAAATAGTGTCGTAGCCAGCTCTGCTGATTGGGCGAGAGCTGGCGTTCGTTGATCAGGAAAATCTGGTTACGGGCCATTTCCAGCAGCAGGTCGTTATACAGACCGTCAAACTCCTGGTCCGCCTTCAGTACGCGCGCCTGAATTTTTTTTAGCAGATGGCGCGGCGTGCTGGGAGATCCCTGTTCTTCACCAATCAGGATCCTGCGCTTGAGATCGGCAAAGCGCACCTTGTAAAACTCTTCAAGGTTATTGGAATAAATGCCCAGAAAACGCATGCGCTCAATCAGCGGGTTGGTTTTATCGGCTGCTTCCTGTAAGACGCGCTCGTTGAAAGAGAGCCAGCTCAACTCTTTAACGGTATAAAGCTTTTCCTGACCCATTTGTACTCCATTTGCAGATTCACGACCCCACTTGCCTTTGGCCGGTCATTGTCCGCCTTTATTATGGCGAGAGTAGGGCAGCAATGTCCAACGGACATTGTTCATTGTCTTATTAACCGCATACGGGCAACATAAGGCCCTCAGCGCACAGGAAAGCGACATACAGCATGATCCCAACCCCCATTCCCGCTCAGTTTAACAACCGGCGACGCCAGCTTACAGACAGGCTGACGCGCCGCGTGGTGACGGCGTGTGGGCTGGCCATTTTGCTGGTTATGCTGCTGCTGTTTATCTGGCTGGCGGGCGTGGTGGTGCCGCTGTTCAGCTCGCCTGCCGTCGAGGGCAGCCGGGCAATCCCGCTGGGGCAGACCCGCCCCGTGGTGGCAATGGGGCTGGATCCGCAGCAGCAGTGGGGCTGGCGTATTGACGACGCTGGCACAGGCCGCTTTATCCCCCTCGCGGGGCAGACGCCTTCTTCCCAGGCATTAATGGGTACGGGGAGTGTGAACGCGGTGGCCGCATTGAGCACTGGCAGCGTGAACGCGGCTGCAGCATTACAGGACAGTGGCAGAGTGAACGCAACGGCGACCCCCGATAATAGCAGCGTGCTGCTAAAAAGCGCCGCCGGTCTGCTGCTGCTGGAGCCTGATTTTAGTCAGGCAGAGCCGCGCTGGCGATTCCCGCTCGGTGAGGCGCCGCTCGCCGCCGATCCTGAGTCTCAGGTAGTGGCGCTGGCGCATCCGCAGGCGGATCGCTGGCTGGTGGCGCAGGCCAGCCCGCAGCGTCTGACGCTGCAACAGTTTCAGCCGTCCCGGTCGCCTCTGAGCTTTAGCATGGCAGTCAGGGATATCAACCAGATGCTGCTTACGCCGGACGGTCAGCGGCTGTTCACCCTCTCGGGGGCGCTGCTGCGCGTCTGGCAGATCGGTGAACAGGGCCTGACCCTGCGCGACAGCATTACGCTGGCGCAGAGGCCACAGCAGATGTTGCTGCTGAGCGGCGGCGAGTCACTGCTGATTGCCGACCAGAAGGGCCTCTCGCAGTGGTTCGATTTGGCCAGCGAAACCGGGCTTCACCTGCATCAGATCCGCTATTTTACCGACGCCCGCGCCCAGCCGCTACTGTTCAGCGAGGCGCACCGTCGCGTATTCGCCACCGTCAGCCCGGCGGGGATGCTTTCCCTGTTCGCCAGTAAACAGCCGGGGGCGATTTTCTCCTCTCCGCTGGGACCGGGCGTCATCCGCGCCGCATTTGCGCCGCAGGGTGATGGCGTACTGATTGAGCAGCAGGGCCGCTGGCAGCATTTGCGCCTGTCAAATCCCTGGCCGGATATCAGCTGGCGCAGCCTGTGGCAGAAGGTATGGTATGAAAACTATCCCTCGCCGGACTATGTCTGGCAGTCCACTTCGGCCGATGATGATTATCAGGGGAAATACAGCCTGGTGCCGATGGTGTCAGGCACGCTTAAGGCGGCCGGGCTGGCAATGCTGTTTGCCACGCCGCTGGCGCTGGCGGCTGCCATGTACACCGCCTGGTTTATGAGCCCTGGCCTGCGGCGGTGGGTTAAACCGGCCATTGAGATGATGGGCGCGCTGCCCAGCGTGGTGATTGGGCTTATCGCCGGGCTGTGGCTGGCGCCGCAGCTGGCCGACAGGCTTTCCGGTATCTTGCTGCTGCCGCTGATGCTGGCCGGCGTGCTGCTGCTCTGTAGCTGGGCCTCCGACCATCTGCCGCCGCGCTGGCGTAAACGCGTGTGCGATGAAGGCCGCGAAATCTGGCTGCTGCTGCCTTTACTGCTGCTGACGACGATATTTTGCCTGTGGTGTATTCCGCTGCTGGAGCACGCTCTGTTCCGACAGGGTCTGGCAGACCGGCTGAGCGGAGGCTATCAGCAGCGTAACCTGCTGATAGCGGGCGTGGCGATGGGATTTGCGCTGGTGCCGCTGATTTTCACCCTGGCGGAAGACGCCATTTTCAGCGTTCCCGCCTCGCTGGGGCAGGGATCGCTGGCGCTTGGCGCGACGCCGTGGCAGACCCTGTCACGCGTCGTGTTACCCTCTGCCTCCGCCGGTATTTTCGCCGCGCTGATGATAGGCTTTGGCCGCGCGCTGGGAGAGACGATGATTGTGCTGATGGCAACGGGCAACACGCCCGTCACCGGGGGCGGGCTGCTACAGGGGGTCAGAAGCCTGGCGGCGAATATTGCGATTGAAATGCCCGAAGCAGCCAGCGGCAGCGCCCATTACCGCATTCTGTTCTTAAGTGCGCTGGTGCTGCTGGTGTTCACTCTGATTGTAAATACGCTGGCTGAGCTTATTCGTCAGCGGCTGCGTCGACGCTTCGCCAGACAGGAGGGGCAGGGATGAGGGTGTTAAAGATAAGCCATCACGAACGCATTGCCTGGCGGGAGGGGCAGGAATGAGAGCAGCACGGGTTAATCACCGCTGGCGCTGGCTGACCGGGGGCGCGGTTGCGCTCTGTCTGCTGGCCTTTCTGGCGCTGATAGCGCTGCTCGGCTGGCAGGGATTGAGCTACTTCTGGCCGCAGCCGGTCACGCTGTTTAACGTTCAGCTACCGGGTGAGAGCGCATCCGGGTATTTTCGCCCGCAGCAGCACAGCGAGATAACGCCATTGCAGGGCAATACCCGCCCACTGCTCTCCGGCGAGACAACGCCGTTGCAGAACACGTCCCAATTTGCGCTGCTGGGCGAGATAGCGCAGTCGCAGAAGGTCACCCGCCAGCAGCTTCAGGAGAGCGGCGTGCGCCTTCCGGCGGGTTTGCCCAACGAGCTGACGCGCCTGCTGATTAACACCGGCAGCAGTGAGGTGGGCGGAACTGGTTTCCGCACCCTGCTAAGCAGCGATATCGTGCGTCAGGAGCGGCCCGCGAACCTGCTGGTGCTGCAACGACGACAGGGAAGAATAGCCTTTGGCTGGTTTGACGGGCTGCTGGAAAAGGGGCAGCCGCTGACCGCCGCTGATATGCAACACACGCTCCAGCAGCGTATCAACCAGAGCCGCGAGCGTCAGGCTCAGGTTGATACAATCCGCCGCGTCAGCATGGCCCGGCTAAACAACGAACTTGAACAGCTTGCCGCGCAGCGCCAGCGGCTGCAAAAAGCAGACGGCTACAGCGCGCAGACGGATTCCATTCTGCTGGCCGATAGCGCGGAGCTTAAGCGTCAGTTCTCCCAGCGTACCCAGCTGCTGGGCGATCTTAACCGCGAAAACGACAGCACGGAGCTGATCCTGCGGGATATCTCAGGCCACCAGCATCGCATCCCGCTGAGTCAGATCCTTGCGGCCTGGTATCCTAATGCAATGAGCATCGGGGCAAAATGGCAGCACTTTGGCTGGCAGATCTGGCACTTTGTCAGCAATCCTCCGGGCGAGGGGCCGGGTAATGGCGGCGTATTCCCGGCAATTTTTGGCACCATCCTGATGGTGCTGCTGATGTCGGTGGTGGTGATGCCACTGGGCGTGGTCGCGGCCATCTGGCTGCATGAGTACGCGGGCGACGGCCTGTTAACCCGTCTGGTACGTATTGCGGTTATCAATCTTGCCGGCGTCCCCTCTATTGTTTACGGCGTCTTTGGCCTGGGCTTCTTTGTCTGGATGATGGGCGGCAGCATTGACCGGCTGTTCTTTTCGGCCTCTCTGCCTAATCCAACCTTTGGTACGCCAGGCCTGCTGTGGGCTTCGCTGACCCTGGCGCTGCTGACGCTGCCGGTGGTGATTGTCGCCACCGAAGAGGGGCTGTCGCGTATTCCCGCCTCCCTGCGACAGGGATCGTTAGCCCTGGGGGCTACGCAGGCCGAGACGCTGTGGCACATCACCCTGCCAATGGCAGTGCCTGCGATGCTTACCGGATTAATTCTGTCAGTGGCGCGGGCGGCGGGAGAAACCGCGCCGCTGATGCTGGTTGGCGTGGCGAAAATGGTGCCTGAGCTGCCGCTGGACTCGGTGTTTCCCTATCTGCATCTGGACCGAAAATTTATGCACCTTGGCTTCCAGATCTACGATCTCGCTTTTCAGAGTCCAGACGCGCAGGCGGATCGCCCGCTGGTCTTTGCCACCGCGCTGCTGCTGGTGTTAATTATTCTGGCCCTGAATCTGCTGGCCATGATACTGCGCCATCGTCTCCGCGAGCGCTATCGCACGTTGATGAACTAACGAGGGTTAAGAATAGTGATGCAAAATATGCCGGAAACGTCGCTGACGCTGGAGAACCTGTCGCTCTGGTACGGGGCTAAACAGGCGCTTAACGGCATCAGCATGCAGGTGCCTAAACATCGCATTACCGCGCTGATCGGCCCTTCCGGCTGTGGAAAGTCAACGCTGCTGCGCTGTTTTAACCGCATGAACGATCTGATTGAGGGCTGCCGGACAGAGGGCGATATTCTGCTGAATCAGCAGTCGATCCTCCACGAACAGGTGGATATGTCGGCGCTGCGCCGACGGGTAGGCATGGTTTTTCAGCGGCCTAACCCTTTTCCAAAGACGATCTATGAAAATGTAGCCTACGGCCTGCGGCTTAAGGGCGTACGCGACCGGCGGGTGCTGGATGAGGCGGTTGAAAGCGCGCTGCGCGCTGCCGCACTGTGGGGCGAGGTGAAAGAGAATCTCTGGCAGAATGCGCTCACGTTGTCGAGCGGCCAGCAGCAGCGGCTGGTGATCGCCAGAGCCATTGCCATTGAGCCTGAGGTACTGCTGCTTGATGAGCCGACCTCAGCGCTGGACCCGATCGCCACGCTGGTGATTGAGGAGCTGATGTGCACGCTCAGGCAGCATTTCACGCTGATTCTGGTCACTCATAATATGCAGCAGGCCGCGCGCGTCTCGGACTACACGGCGTTTATGCATCAGGGCAGCATCGTGGAGTTTGATGAGACGGACAGGCTGTTTACCACACCTCGCCAGAGGCGCACCGAGGATTATATTACCGGGCGCTACGGCTAAGCTGCCTGGGACATATCCTTACACTGCGTAGCCCGCTTGCGGCATGTAAAACGCAAACCGACGTGACCCTCTCTGGTGCCTCGACTCGCGCGCTCCTGTGTGTCTGTATTAGGGGTCAGTTTGGATATCGAAAATTATTGTACGTTAAGGCTATTTTTTGACCTTTCGACTCTGGCTAAATGCGATGAAAAAATGTTCATCAGAGCTTATTTGAGGGCATCGACGGAAGATCAGGTCGCCGATCGGGCAAAAGAGATGCTGGAGCAGTTCGCCCAGGAGCAAGGTCATCAAATCGCCAGTTACTATAGGGAGAACATTAGCGGTACAAAACTTGATCGCCCGGAACTGGGACGTTTACTGATGGACCGTCATCGCAATGATATTTTGCTGGTCGAGCAGATAGACCGTCTGACACGTCTCAGCAACAGCGACTGGATGACGCTCAAAAAGCAGATAGAACAACATGAGCTGCGAATTGTCAGCCTGGATGTACCCACCTCATGGCAGGCACTGTCAGATAAAGTCCCTTCGCAGGCCGACCCAATTACCCGCGCCGTGATAACCGCCATCAATAACATGCTTATCGACCTGATGGCCGATGGCCGCGATGTGGCATAAGGACTGGCTGAGCCGCCGCCAGCGGCAAAAACAGGGAATTGAACGTGCGCATACACTGGGAAAATACCGGGGAAAACAGGCCGATCAGGGACGGCATCAGAAAGTCCTGTACTACCGAGTGGTTAGGAAACTGAGTATCAGCTAAACCGCAGAGGCCACGGTAATCCCCCCGAAAAACC
>NZ_JBLREF010000006.1:0-133017 GCF_047918655.1 Erwinia sp. PPS120
GGAAGACTCCCCCCTAGATATGAGAACCATTCTCGTGGGCTCGGAGATGTGTATAAGAGACAGGCTCTGAACGGACAGACTGACGGCAGGCCATCAACCGTTCACTGAGGCCTTTTTCCTCCGTGAAGCGGGTTTCAAGCTGCTCCAGGGCATCGGTTCTCTCCTGGCGCTGCTGTTCGATGACGGCCAGACGGTCGCTGTGTGTATTGCCACCGACCGACATATCCTCCAGTAGCGCCTTCTCTTCCAGCTCCAGCGCCGTTAGCTGCGCTTTCAGATGAACCAGCGCTTCCGGTAAGGTATCCAGGCTCATACGCACGCGTGCCGCCGCGGTATCGAGCAGGTCAATCGCTTTGTCCGGCAGCTGACGACCGGTCAGGTAACGGCGGGAAAGCGTGACCGCGGCGCGCACGGCAGCGTCGGTGATATGCACGCCATGGTGTTCGGCATAGCGGGATTTCAGGCCACGCAGCATCAGGCAGGCTGTCTCGTCGTCCGGCTCATCGACTTTCACCATCTGGAAACGACGCTCCAGCGCCGCATCACGCTCAAAATACTGCTTGTACTCGCTCCAGGTGGTCGCGGCGATGGTGCGTAGCTCGCCACGCGCCAGCGCCGGTTTTAACAGGTTGGCCGCATCCGCGCCGCCCGCCTGGTTGCCGGCACCGATGATGGTGTGCGCTTCGTCGATAAACAGCAGAACCGGCGTCGGCGACTGCTGCACCGCATCGATGACGTTTTTCAGCCGCTGTTCGAACTCGCCTTTCACACCTGCGCCCGCCTGCAACAGGCCGAGGTCAAGCGTGCGCAGGCTGACGGTTTTCAGCGATTCCGGAACGTTGCCTTCGGCGATACGCAGGGCCAGACCTTCCACCAGGGCAGTTTTACCCACGCCGGGTTCACCGACAAGAATCGGGTTATTTTTACGGCGGCGGGAGAGAATATCGACCATCTGGCGAATTTCCGTATCGCGGCCAAACACCGGGTCGATGTTGCCCTCTTTCGCTTTGGTGGTAACGTCGAGGGTGAATTTATCCAGCGCATTTTGCAGGGCCGGGTTGAGTTCCCCTTCTTTCAGCTCTGCCCCGGCAGGACGGCCGACAAATTCCACCTCGCTGCCGTGATCCTGGGTCAGTTCGGCTTCCAGTTGCAAATCCGGACGCTCATCAGACTGCGCATCAAGCAGCGGCAGCAGCCGGGAGAGCTGGCTCATCCCGAACGTCAGCAGTGGCCACAGACCATCACAGTGGGCAAGTTTCTGGTTTTCCGTCAGCGCCATCAGCAGGTGAACACTGCGGATACTCTTCTCTCCGGCAAGCGAGGCCAGCATCCAGGCTTCCTGCATCAGTTTCTGGATATCAGCGGATAACTGCGGGCGTCTGCGTACCGAGCGCGGTTGATTATCCAGCCAGCCGAGCAAATCCTGCCACAGCGCATCCATATCCCACTCGTAGCGACGCGCCAGCACCGTCAGGTCACCTTCGCCCTGCTCCAGCAGTTTCAGCAGCCAGTGCTCTGGCTGGATTTCCGCGTGCGCTCGGGTCTGGCAAAGCGAAGCCGCGCCTTCCATCGCACGGGCACAGTAAGGGTTCAGACGTCGCAGCAGGATGGCTGGATTTTCCATGAAGTTCTCTCTTTGTCGGTTCCTGGACACGCTACCGCCCATCGCTGTTTCCCGTGAAGGGGACCAAAGCGCACGCGGTCGGGCTGGCAGTTTGTGGGTTTCTTTGCTCAACGTCCGTCACGCAGGCGCTCAGCAAAGAAAAAGGCGGGCAGAGCGGACTGCCCGTATGAGTGGTTACTCTCAATAGTTCGTGCGGTAACAGGGCGGCAAGTTCGCGAATCCCCGGGAGCTTACAGCGGTAAGTGACCGGGGAGAGCGAACGCAGCCAGCGCCGTTACCGCGCGAAATATGACGAGTAACTTAGGCGGTGGCGCGTTCGTTCCAGCTATCGGAATGAATGATGTTGCCGTCTTTGTAGGTCCAGGTGATTTTTTCGTAACGCAGTTCGATGGCTTCGAGGTGATTATGCTTCTCGAAGGAAGGATCCTTGACGTCGTGCATTTTCGGCGCGACTTTCACCAGCTTGACGTTTTCCAGTTTGGTATTGAAATACTCCACTTCCTGGCCCGCATCGTTGATCTTGTACCACTTGAATTCGGCAGACTTCAGGGTCTGACCGGTGGTCACCGCCTTGTACAGGTACGGGCTGGAGGAGTCGATTTCCTTAGTGAACAGAAACGGGGTGTGAATACGGGTCCCGGTCAGCTTGCCGGTGTTATTGTCGGTCGGGATGTACAGGCAGTGATCCTGTGCAATCACTTCGATGCTGCCTTCACGTTCTTTCACATCGACGGAACCTTTAATGTCCGCACCGCCGTCGTCTTTCAGCCAAAGATAAACAGGAATAGCCATGTGTTATTTCTCCATTTCATGGTCGTGCACGCCATCATCCTGCGATGACGCGTTGGTGTTGCCTGGAATTCGACAGGCGTCGGCCTGTGGAACCAGACTGATTTCGACACGGCGGTTGAGCGCGCGGCCTTCCGCAGTGTCATTGGTCGCTGCCGGGCGGCTGTCGCCATAGCCCTGCACCGCAAAACAGCTTTCCGGCACGTCGCCGGTGTCGCGCATCCAGTTACGCACCGATTCGGCACGCTTCAGGGACAGCGGCTGGTTGATCTGCTGGCTGCCGGTGTTATCGGTGTGACCCGCCACCACTATCAGCCAGCCCGGCCTGGCTTTTATGCCTACCAGGGAGTTCACCAGCACTTTGGTCGAGTCATCTTTCAGATCCGCTTTGCCGGAATCGA
The DNA here is from genome assembly GCF_047918655.1 of Erwinia sp. PPS120. Lineage (GTDB taxonomy): Bacteria > Pseudomonadota > Gammaproteobacteria > Enterobacterales > Enterobacteriaceae > Erwinia > Erwinia tasmaniensis_A. The sequence continues at coordinate 2,815 of NZ_JBLREF010000006.1, forward strand.
ACAGCGACATACTGTCGAGACGGATAATTTTCGGTTCCGGCTTCGGTTTGGTTTTTGGCGGGGGCGGCGGCGGCACCCAGGTGTCAATCGCCTGCTGAACACGCAGCCACAAGTACTCACCCGTATAGAGACCCAGACCATACCGCTGCGGTTCACCCTGCCGCTGCCAGCGTTCCAGCAACAGTGCATCCTGCTGCAGGGCATGCAGTGACTGGGCTTTAGGGACGTAATGCGTCATCGGGATAGCGTACCAGCGCTGCAGGTCCGAACTGACCCGACCGATGAGAGACTGGTTATGCATGACGGACAAGCCTGTTGCTGCCAGCGTACAAAGAAACAGGGCAATGACCACCCGGCGCCCGGTTTGGCCTCCCTGCAACGGCATGGCAAAAGGTGCCAGCAGCGGCAGTACCGGATCGGCAAAGTGCCACAACGCGGGATAAGAGATGACCTGCGGCGGTGGCAGCAATGCTGTATGACGGAAAAGCCACTGCGGCCACATGGAGCCAGAGAGGGTTCTGATTGCGCCACTGCGTAGCACCACTGCTAGCGGTACTACTGGCGGGCAGAGCCGGTCTGGTTTCGACAGCTCATCCAAAACCACCTGCTTTAGCAGGCTTACCATCTGAGTCAGATACGGCAAACGGGTCACGCTCTCCGGTAGCCGTTGCCATTCATCCAGTGTCAGGGCAGGCTCATCTACCAGGCAGACCAGAGACATTTTTCCCCTGAGCACAATCCATGGCGTTTCCGGGCCTGAAAACTCCCCCGTCAGCACCACCGGTGGCGTATGGCCGGAAAGGTTCTTCAGCTGTTTCACCTGTTGACGCAGAGCTTTCAGGGAGGCGCACAGTAACCCTTTATCATCATGTAAATCAGGCATAACCCGGTACATGACAACCAGTTGCCCAGCCATGCGCGGTTGACGAACCAGTAATCTGTCAGCAAAAGCGCTCAGACTCTCCGGTATACCTACCTGCAGATAGCAGCCCTGCGCGGTGGTGCGACAGGGTCCGGCAGAAAACAGGTTGTCACTGAGGTCACCACAGACCAACAAAACCGGACCGGTAAACCCCTCCGGAGGATAAAATCCGCTTTCTTCCTGCGCTTTCATAGAGCCCAGCCGCCCATAGCGCCTGCACGTAATCACCAGCGCCGCAATGCAGGTAGCAACTGTCAGGCTGCCTTTTAGCAGTCCGACACCATTCAGGAATCCCCAAATCAGCCAGAGCATTGCAGCCAGACAAATCAGCACCGGATATAACGCCCGTAACAGTACAGGTATTCGCATCAGTGCAGCTCCGGCAGTTGCTGATGAAGCAGAACCTGTAGCCACAGATGGCCGCCGACCCAGACAGAGGCCGTCAGCAGCACGGAGATCATTATCCAGAACCACACAGAACGCAGGAGGTTGTAACGGCGTTTCCCGGTCTTATGGACTAACAGGGACACGCCGGGCTCCAGCGGCGGAACGCGATCATTCAGGGAAGCCAGTGTTTCTTCACGCTGCTTCTGCCCCACACCGGACAGACTGAATTGCCCCTGAAACCCCAGCGCCAGCACCCGCTGGTAGCAGACCAGGACTGCCGGAACCGGAGAGGGCTGACGTAAAACCTCAGCGATACGGTCATACAGGGCTCCCCCGGCACGCAGCGAGCCGAAATAACGCGCCTGTAACGGCGCGGCGCGCCAGGCTTTCGCCCCTTCATCAATCTTTACGTTCTGCGCTGCTTCGGTTTCGGCGGCCGGTTCAGACTCAGGATCGGGCGCATCGGATCCTGACGAAGCTGCAACCGGTTTGCGGTTCATCACCGCTTCATCCAGCAGAGCACATTGCGCATAGGAGATATGCGTGATGCTTTCGCTGTCATACCCGGCCTGCTCCAGCGCTTCTCTGACGCTTTCCACCTGCGCACAGCAGTTTTTATAGAGCGCCTGACCATCTGGCACTCTGGCTCCGTGGCGGAGTTGCGCCACGGTAAGCCAGGTGTCCGCCAGAAGACTGTCGATATCGATATCGTTTCTCATGAGCGCAGCACCGCAAAGAGTTCAAGCTCCAGTTCACCCAGCAGCGACGGCACATAGAACAGACAGACGCCCTGCTCCAGCATGTCGTGTGCCGCACGGCTCTCCATATCCAGCACGAAATACTGGTTTTCCAGTCGTACCGGCAATGCAGCAGGGACACGGCTCAATGGAATCAGTCCGATCCCTTCCATCGCCACACCGGATATTTGCCCGACGTCATCAGGAGTCCCCGCCATTGCCATTTCGGCAAACTTCCCGGCAACCTGCCAGGCAGGCAGATTTGAACGGACAGAAAGATAGAAATCTGCCTCTTCGCGCAGGCGGATATCGTGCAGTACTGCTTTCCAGGTCTGCTCGTCCTGACGGATCATCTTCACCGCCACGACACGTGATGGGAGGCTGGCTTCCAGCAGTTCACCGATCAGTTCGAACAGGGGCGGGAAGGTGTTTTCCAGAGCCTGATGGTCATAGCCCGGAATGGCATCAAGGTCACGGTCCAGAGAAAAGGTCAGCATGCTACCGGCCAGACGCGCCAGCTCTGCCCACACCTGCTCCGGATGGCGGGCCGGGTAACGCTCAAACTCGGAGAGGACACGGGCGTGGGTGTTCAGTGCATTAAGCAGCCAGAACAGAGACACATCAGCCACGGCAAAATCCGCCATCCGGTCGTTACTTTCACGGCGCATGGCCATCAGGCGCTGACGACGGGATCGCAGCTGCCGGTTAAGCAGTACCAGCCGCTCGTGCAAAACGTGGCTTGCTGAGAACAGGGCCATCGGCGGCACAAATTCAGGATCCTGACGCCAGCCTCCCTTACCATCACGCAGCAGACGAGCCACCGCGCAGGTCTGCCAGGCATCGTTACTTTCATGATCAAAACGTAAGGCGAGATTAAACCGGGCCACGGCTATCGGCTCTTCTTCCTGACCAAAAGCATCCTGAATTGTTACCCACTCTTCGCGATAGCGCAGCGGGCGCTCAGCCTGAGCGGTCTCCGTCTGGACATTAACAATGCCGGCTTGCATTACCGGTAGAGCAACCAGAACGGTCACGCTGTCTGCCCGACCAGAAGCAGGCAGCATGACTTCCCGTGGCTCGGGAGGCAGGTCACTGCTTTGGGAATCAATCAGCGTGCCGTCAGGTAACCACAGGCGCATCGCCTGCGCCTGAATCAGACCGGAAGCCAGAAGGGCTTCATTGAGTTCAATCCGCTCAACGCCCCACGGAAAGGAACTGATCAACGTGGACAATCCCGCGCGGGAAAATGCGTCCCACTCAGACTGCTGCTGAAACTGCTGCGGGGCCAGCAAGGCCCCTTCGTTCCATAACGGGCGATAAATCTTCATCCCTGATTACCTCTCGCCTTACGCTTTCGCCTTCGGCATCTGGGAAACCAGCGACAGATTGACGTCCATCCCTTCGACCTGGAAGTGCGGCACCGCATACAGCTTCACGCGGAAGAAACCCGGGTTATCTTCGATATCTTCCACGATCACTTTGGCGTCGCGCAGCGGATGGGAAGCCTGCAGTTCGTCACCCGGATCGGTCATTTCGGTCACCAGGCCGCGGACCCAGGTGTTGAGCTCCAGCTCCAGCAGACGACGGTCCTTGGTGGTGCCGATGTTTTCACGCTGAATAAGCTTCAGGTAGTGGGCGATACGTGACAGCAGGAAGATATACGGCAGACGCGCGTTGATGCGGCTGTTGGCCGTCGCATCGGCGGTGTCATACAGCGCCGGTTTCTGGGTGGAGTTCGCTGAGAAGAAGCAGGCGTAGTCGCGGTTTTTGTAGTACGACAGCGGGATGAAGCCGAGGTTGGCGAATTCAAATTCGCGGGTTTCCGGGATCATCACCTCAGACGGGATCTTTACCTGATTGCCGGTACCCAGATCGTACAGATGGATGGGCAGGTCCTGAACGGCACCACCGGCCTGCGGGCCCCGGATTTGCACGCACCAGCCGTTGTTGATAAAACTTTTCACCATGTTGGCTGCAAAGGCGAAGGAGGCGCTGGTCCACAGGTATTTGTCGTGATCCGGCCCCTTCACTTCTTCAATGTAATTAAAGCTGCGCACCGGCACGGTATCCGGGCCATACGGCAGGCGACCCAGTACGCGTGGCATGACCAGACCGATATAGCGGGAGTCATCCGTCTCGCGGAAGGATTTCCATTTAATATACTCAGCACGGTCAAAGTAATTGCCAATATCCTTGATGGCGGCAACCTGCTCCATGTTGTCTTTTAAAAAGAATTTCGGTCCCGTCGAGCCAATAAAGGGCATGTGGGCAGCCGCGGACACTTTTGATATGTTTCGCAGCAGCGCCACGTCCTGCGCAGAGGCATCAAACTCGTAGGCGGAAATGAGTGCGGCAATCGGCTCGCCACCCGGAGAATCGTATTCTGCGGTATACGTGTGCTGATACAATCCGCTTTGAATAATTTCCGGCGCGTCTTCAAAATCCTGACGCAAATCCTCTTTTGACAGGTCGAGCAGCTCGATTTTGACGTTCTGACGGAAGTCTGTTTTGTCGACCAGGGATTTCAGTCCACGCCAGGTGCTTTCTGTTTTCTGAAATTCCTCATGATGCATGACGGCATCCAGCTGGCGGCTAATCTGGTAATCGAGCTCAGCGATATGGTGGTCAATCAGAGACCTGTCCAGCTTCCCGACTTTTGCACCCGATTTAGTCAGGCATTCCAGAAAGACCTGCATACCGGCGGTTAGCCGCTCGTCAGCCGTGGCATCGGACATCGCCTGGCTATCCTGCCAGATATCCAGCGCGCTCAGCGTTGATACCGGGCTCAGGTTAATTTTTTCAAACAGGGAGGCATACACACCCCCGACTTCCGGACGTTCCAGCACGATGCTTTCGCCACCCGCAGCATTCTCATTTTTTACAGACATCAGCATTTCCTTCATTAATCCGTTAAGTATCGTGACCGTTATGGCTGTTTCGGTGCCAGAGCAGACAGCTCGGCTCTGAGTTCAGCGCTGAGCGTCGGATCGAGCAGAATTTTTTCCAGCTCTTTGCGGAATGTCGCGTTGTCCAGCAGGTTAGCCTTCAGGTCGCGCAGCAGATTACGCATGGCGAGCATGGCCCTGAGCTGCGGGATTTGACGGGCAATCTGCTCAGGTTCGAAGTCTTTCATTTCACTGAAGGAAAGGCTGACGTTTTCTTCACTGCCGTCACCCGCCAGGGTGTTTTTTACGGAAAGGTTTACTGAGGGAGAGTATTCAGATAACACGTTGTCGAAGTTATTTTTATTGATGCTGACAGTCTCACGCTCAGACACCGGGCGCTGCTCGGCACCATTGCTGTAATCCCCCACCACCATAAGCTTGAGGGGCAATTCGACTTTTTTCTGAGCGCCGCCCGTGTGCAGGCTTAACTGGATATTAACGCGGGCTTTGGGGATCTCGGACTGATAGGAGTTAGACATGACTATCCCTGTTCTATGGAGTTATAGAAACGGTCAATGCCAGTGAGAAATAATAAGAAAGACTTACCCGGCCAGAATACCCTCCACGATCACGTCATCCGACGTGAATCAAAACCCTGGAGTTAAAAGCAAGCACAATCCATTCACCAGCAGGCTGACACTGTATTTTGGGTATTTATCTGAAAGCGAATAATTTCGGATAATAACCTATAGACGCGAGTGTAAGAATGTTAACCAGGGCAGTGGAAATAAAAATATGTAACAAAATATTACACACACTGCGTTTAGCAAGCAAAGATCATCTGTTTGATTTATAAGAATTTTCCTAGCATAAGCCCTTTAATCCTTATGGAATAAGGATGTACGGTAAATGATCAATTTAACTTAATGTTAAAAGCCGTACAAAAAATCATCGCCTGCATGAATAATCTGATTTTAATTTTTATTAAAAAATCTTGATCCGCTCACTACCGGGCAAGAGGAGTGTTCATAAGCGTCTTCAAAGTAAAATTTTTGTTATTCACTTAATTACTGTACCCGTTGATTCCAACCCCAAAGATACGGTTTTTTAGGCTGCTGCGGCTTAACGAGTATCTGTACATCGGGGCGGAAAAATGTTGAATTATTGCAAGGCTACCCCGGGTCTCTAACCTGTTCACGTCCTCGCCAATTTTGCCGATCGGCAGATGTGGCGCAGGCTGTCACCTATTTGCTCTCAGCCCGGGCAAAACCTATTACGGGCATTACACTACCTGTTGATGGCGGGCGCGCGCCGTAAGCGCCGGGCTAAACACCGCCCGCGCGGAGTGTTGCTTTTTCTGTCAGCCAGAAGAGAGCCAGCCCGGCCATAAGAGCTGACTTTTACAGGGGAAAACTAAATGATGAGTTTACAACCGTCGCTGACTGCGTTGCCCGCCGGAAAGGTCGTTACGGTCGATGTGTTTGCTGCCGGACCTCATGGGGGAAACCCGGCACCAGTCGTCTTAAATGCCAGCGCGATGAGCGACGAGGATATGCAGGCTGTCGCTCGCCAAACCGGTCATGAAAGCGGTTTTGTTAAAGCGGCACCGGTGGGCAGCGATTATGATTTTTCGCTGCATTTCTGGGTTCCCAATCATGAAATGGAGATGTGCGGGCACGTTACCGTCGGAACGGTGTGGCTGATGACCAGGCTGGGGATATTAACGCGGGATAAAGCGACCATTCTTACGCGCAGTGGCAAGGTTTATGCCCGCATCGTGCGCAGTGCCATTGCAGATGAATTCAGGGTTGAAATCACCCAGCCCGAGGGGCAGATTTCAGCTATACCCCGTAGCGAAGTATTACAGCCAGAAATTCTGTCGCTGCTCGGCATCAAACCCGATCAGCTGGCAGATGTACCTGTCATCAACGCCTGCACCAGCCGGATTAAAACGCTTGTGCCACTCAAAGACAGTCAGACTTTACATAATTTACAGCCAAATTTTAGCTTTATTGCCGAACTCTGTCAGCATCTTGATTCAACCGGCCTGTACCCTTACGCCCCCGACAGGGACAATCCGGGCAGGTTCTTTGCTCGTCAGTTTCCCAAATCCTCAGGCTATCAGGAAGATGCCGCGACCGGAATTGCCGCTGCGGCACTGGCATTTGGCCTGCGCCACGGCGGGCAGATAGACCCTCAGCAAAAGCAGGTGATTATCTGTCAGGGACAGGCGATGGGCCGCCCGTCGCAGATAGAGGTGACCTTCCGCTTTAATTCACAGGGCGAAGCCGAAGGCTGCTGGTTAGGTGGAGATGTGCGCTATAGCGAGGAGCATTGCGGGTAAAAAGGGTTATGCTTAAGTATTCCCTCAATACCGGAGTCTTCTATGTCTATGGATCCGCAGGTAAAACGGGTACTGGCTGAAATGGCTAAGACCGACGGCCCTTCAATTGATGAACTGACGCCGGCGGAAATGCGTCTTTTTTATGCCACGGTCGGTGAACAGCTGGGTGGCGAGGCCCGGAATATGGCCGAGGTAAAAAACCTCTCTGCCCCGGGCCCAGCCGGAGCCATTCCGCTTCGTCTTTACAGACCGCTGGACCTGGATAGCACGCCTCAACCCGGATTAATTTATCTGCACGGCGGGGGTTGGGTTATTGGTAGCCTGGATACTCACGACAAGGTATGCCGCCGACTGGCCGAGACATGCGGCTGCATCATCGTCGCGGTAGATTATCGGTTAGCGCCCGAGCATCCCTTTCCTGCCGGGCCTGAAGACGTCATTGCCTCCAGCCGCTGGATCCTGCAAAACGCTGAAACGCTGGGCCTGGACCCCGCCCGTATCGGTATCGCCGGTGACAGCGCTGGCGGTAGCCTCTCTGCCGTAGCCAGTCTGGCCAATCGTGAGATGTCAGGGCCAGGGCTATGCTGTCAGGTGCTGATTTATCCCAGTACCGATAACAGTGCTGAGGGCGAGCAACGTTTATCACGAGTCGAGCAGGCACAAACGCCTCCTTTAAATGCGAACGCGATGCAGAAAATGGTCAAAAGCTATCTGCCTTTCGCCGCCGACGCTAATGACTGGCAGGCTTCCCCGCTGCTGGCTAACGATCACTCGGGCCTTCCGCCTGCCCTGGTGATCACCGGTGGCTTTGATCCACTGCGCGACGAAGGCATTGCCTATGCGCACAGGCTGATTAATGCCGGGGTTGAGGTGCTGCATCGACATTATGCGGGCCAGGTTCATGGTTTTATCGAGATGGGCGGTGCCCTCGATGCGGTAGGGGATGCGATGCAGGTTATCGCCGCCTGGTTTTCCAGATGCCATGGCGATAAACAATCAACACCGTCCGGAAAGGCATCGGGTAACTGAAATAATGACAGCCCTGCCGAACCCGTAACACCTATCAGCAACAGGGGCCAGCCCTTATACAGACAAGGCCCCTGTCCTGATGCCCGGCTAGCTGACCACCTCCACGACTATAAATTCCTCCACCACCCGTTCCATAGCCACCGCATAATCACCGACCCTTCAAAAAACGCCTGATGTTCTTTTCTCCACGGCCATTTCCGGGGTATCGCCAAATGCCCATGCGCTGGCTCCCGGGTATTTTTGCTTTAACCGTTCAACGTCCGTCATTATCACGCCTCAACATAGCGAAATCCCCGAGTCAGTCAGGCAGGATTTTAATATTCCAAAGGCTCGCAGCGCCTGTTTTTCATTCACACAGGCATAGCCGAGCAGCAGGCCGCGCTCGTGCTGAAGCTGCATATAGTACTGGGAAAGGGGCCGCACCTTGACGCCCCGCCGCAGGGCCAGCGCCGCGATGGCCACATCGTCGCTGCCCCGGGGTAATCTTATGACCAGGTGCAGCCCGGCGTCATGATCGCAGGATGCCAGAAAGCGATCGCCGAGATATTGCCTGATAAGTTTGCAGAGAAAACGGCGGCGCTGCTGATAGAGCAGCCGCACGCGGCGGATATGCGCCGCGTAGTGTCCCTCTTCAATAAATTCTGCCAGCGCCCGCTGCACCAGCAGGTGGCCGCCGCGATAAAGCTCCGAGGCCGCTACCCGCAGCGGGGCGATCAGCGCTTTAGGCACCACCATGTAGCCAATGCGCAGTGCCGGATAGAGCGTTTTGCTGAAGGTTCCCATGTAGATCACCGGCGCATCCGCCTTAAGGCCCTGCAACGAAGGATAAGGCTGCCCGGAAAAGCGGAATTCGCTGTCGTAATCATCTTCCACTATCCAGCTGTTGTGCCGCTTCGCCAGCGCCAGCAGCTGCAACCTTCTTTCCGGGCTGAGATGCACCCCCAGCGGATACTGGTGAGAAGGGGTAACGAATATCATTCTGGGCGTCGGCGTGCCAGCGGGTAAGTCGACCACCAGCCCCTGATCATCCACCGGCACCGGGTGGATTTTTAAATCGTTTATCCGCAGCAGATTGCGCGTTCCCCAGTATCCCGGCTCTTCGATCCATACCCAGTCGCCCCGATCGCAGAGTACGCGGGAAACCAGATCGACCGCCTGATGTATGCCCTCCGTTATCAGGATTTGGTCGGCATCCGCCTTTACCGAACGGGCAATGCGCAGATAACCGGCCAGCGCCTGCCGCAGATCCGGGCAGCCGCCGTCGCTGCTGTAGATGAGCCGGTCAACGCTGGGCTGGCGGTTTAGCCGCGCCTGGATCTGGCTGAAAAGCTTGTGAGGAAACGCCGTAACGTCCGGCGCGCCGGGCACGAATGCCCCCCACTGATGCGGGGAAGCGGTGGCATGGCCGATAAGGCTGGCGCCTCGCTTTGACAGCCTCGAGAGCGGGTTGGCGTTAGCCGTGACAGCGGTAAGGGTCTCGCCACTTTGCAGGCAGCTCTCTGGCAGCGTGGCGGCAATCCACGTCCCGCTGCCCGTGCGGGCTGTGACATACCCCTGCGAGGTCAGACTTTCATAGACGAAAATCACGGTATTACGCGATACCCCCAGTTCCCGCGCCATGTCACGCGTGGCGGGCAGGCGGCTTTCAGGGGGGAAGACCCCTTCCAGAATAGCGGCCTGCAGGCACTTAAGCAGCCGCTGCTGGAGTGTTCCTTCCTGCATAAGCTGCAGGCGTTCAGATATGTGATCCGCGTATAGCGTACGCAATTGGCTCTACTCCCTGGTGCTGAAATGGCTCTGGTATCAAATGGCAACTCACCCGTAAATAGACCTGTTATTTAAGTTTTGTAAACACATTATCGCGAGGACGTACGATGAGCGTTAAAAAAAAGAGTATGCAGCAGAGAAAAGAGCAGGCAATCCCGCGTGGTGTCGGCGTCCTCTGTGACTGGTATGTCCAGCGCGCTGAAAACGCCACCCTGTGGGACGATACCGGACGGGCGTGGATCGATTTTGCGGGCGGCATCGCGGTTCTGAATACCGGACATCGTCATCCGCATGTTGAAGACGCGATTGCGCGTCAGCTACAGCTTTTTACCCATACCGCCTTCCAGATCACCCCCTATCAGAACTACGTTGAGCTGGCCGAGCGCATTAACCGTGCCGTGCCAATCGCCGGGCCAGCCAAAACGGCGTTTTTCACCACCGGCGCCGAAGCCGTGGAAAACGCCGTGAAGATAGCCCGCGCCCACACTAAACGACACGGCATTATCACCTTTGGCGGCGGCTTTCATGGCCGCACCTTTATGACCATGGCGATGACCGGAAAAGTCGCGCCCTATAAGCGCGATTTCGGCCCGATGCCCGCCTCAGTGTGGCATGGCCGCTATCCCAGCGCGGCGCATGGCATTAGCGTGGACGATGCTCTCAACAGCCTGCACGACATTTTCAGTCAGGATATCGCGCCGGAAGACGTGGCGGCTATCGTGCTGGAACCGGTCCAGGGTGAAGGCGGCTTTCGCATCGCCCCTACGGAGTTTTTACTTCGCCTGCGCGAGCTGGCGGACAGGCACGGCATTTTGCTGATTGCCGATGAGGTGCAGAGCGGCTTTGGCCGTACGGGCAGGCTGTTTGCGATGGAGCATCATCCGGTAAAAGCCGATTTGATCACCATGGCGAAAAGCCTGGCGGGCGGGATGCCACTTTCAGCGGTGTCGGGTCGTGCAGAGGTGATGGATAGCCCCACGCCGGGCGGGCTGGGCGGCACCTATGCCGGTCATCCGCTGGCCGTTGCCGCCGCACACGCGGTACTCGACGTTATCGAAAAGGAGCAGCTCTGTGAGCGGGCGCAGGATCTCGGCGCCCGGCTGATGACGTTCCTGCATCAGGCGCAGAAGTCCGACTGTGGAATCAGCGACGTCAGAGGGGTCGGTTCGATGGTGGCCGTGGAGTTTTACCATGCGGACGCGGCGAAGGCGGTGCAGCAGCAGGCCATGGATCAGGGCCTGCTGCTGCTGACCTGTGGCCCGGCTGGCAATGTGATCCGCTTCCTTTACCCACTGACCATCCCCGACGAACAGTTTACCCAGGCGCTGGCGATCCTGTCCCAGGTGCTGGGGATGCATACCGCTGACAGCGCAAGCCCTGCCGTCACGGCCTGATACCGGGTCCGCCGTGCGGACCCCCTTACCCATCAAACAGGGTCTGCCGCTGCGGCAGGCTCTGGATGTACCGGAGGAAAAATCATGTCAGCGTTCCCATCTGAAAATGGTGCAATGTCACACGGCCTGAAACCACGCCACGTCCGTATGCTGTCGATTGCCGGTGTTATTGGTGCCGGTCTGTTCGTCGGTTCCGGTCACGCCATTGCCGCTGCGGGGCCTGCCGTCCTGCTTGCCTACCTGGCAGCCGGTGCGCTGGTGGTGGTGATTATGCGTATGCTGGGCGAAATGGCGGTCGACAGCCCCGATACGGGGTCGTTTTCGACCTATGCGGATAAAGCGCTTGGCCGCTGGGCCGGTTTTACCATTGGCTGGTTGTACTGGTGGTTTTGGGTGCTGGTGATCCCGCTTGAGGCAAACGCCGCCGCCACCATTCTGAATGCCTGGTTTCCGCAGATCGCCATCTGGATGTTTACCCTGGCGATCACCCTTGTCCTGACCGGCACCAACCTGCTAAGCGTAAAGAACTATGGCGAGTTTGAGTTCTGGTTTGCGCTGATTAAGGTTATTGCCATTGTCGCCTTCCTTATTGTCACGGCGCTGGCGGTCACGGGGATGCTCCCCCACAGCGGCGTCAGCGGCGTTTCTCATCTGTGGGATACGCACGGTTTTATGCCCAACGGTGTGGGTGCGGTTATGGCCGCGATTCTGACCACCATGTTCTCCTTTATGGGAACCGAAATCGTCACTATCGCCGCCGCCGAGTCAAAAAACCCGGGGACCGAGGTCACCAAAGCAACCAATTCCGTTATCTGGCGCATCGCCCTGTTTTATCTTCTGTCGATCTTCTTTGTCGTCGCGCTGGTTCCCTGGAACACGCCCGCGCTGGCTAAGGTTGGCTCGTATCAGACCGTGCTACAGGCGATGAATATCCCTCACGCCCGGCTGATTGTTGATCTGGTGGTGTTAGTGGCGGTGTGCAGCTGTCTGAACTCTGCGCTCTATACGTCTTCACGCATGCTCTATTCGCTGGCCCGCCGTAAGGATGCCCCGCGCGCCGCGGGCCAAACGGATGCAAAAGGCACGCCACGGGTGGCGGTACTGCTCTCCACCGCGGCAGCGTTTATTACCGTGATTGCGAACTACCTCGCCCCCGCTGCCGTATTCGAGTTCCTGCTCGCCAGCTCAGGGGCCGTTGCCCTGCTGGTTTATCTGGTGATTGCTGCGTCTCATCTGGTGATGCGCAGGCAGCGCGAAGCCAGAGGGGAGGAAATCACCTATCGGGTCTGGCTTTTCCCGGGGCTAACGTGGCTGACCATCGGGTTTATTATTACCATTCTGACGGTAATGATCTTCTCGGTTGAACATCGCGCCGAGATGATTGCCACCGCCGTGCTGGCTCTGACCGTGGTGATTATTGGCCGGATAGTTCACAGCAGGCAGACGGTGGCAAAGCATACCCGCCTTAAGCCTCTGCACTCGTCGGATCATCTCTGACTATGAGCACTTAACAGGGGAATTGTGGTACAAAACTGCTCTGGCCCGACAAAGGGCAGCTTTTAATCCACTACGGTACCCAGCCCGCCGCAACTCTTCTGACGCCCATAAAAAATCCCCGTAAGCGGGGATTTTTTATGGGCGTCAGGTTTGAACTTCAATCAACTCTTAGTGATTTTCCTGAGTGAGGGAAGGCTGCCTTCCCGCCTGCCGTTTTGTTTTAAGGAGCATCACCAGGCCAAACATAATAATCAGATAGCCTAAGCTCTGCGTCGGCTCCTCTACCGTATTCTTTAGTCCTTCGCTATAGTCAATATAGCTGACATCCTGATAGACAAAGCGATTGCCAATCAGCCTTGACCAGACCAGCACAATTAAAAGCCCGCAGATAATGTAATTATAATAACCGTTCATGTGCATTTCCCGTAAAGCGACAAAGGGTTTTCTAACGCCCTCGCTCAGCGCCTTATATGAAAAATAGAGTGAGAACAGTATTGCCGGAATGTACCATTTCAGATGGTGATTAAAGAGATCGCGTATAACCTCCCGATTCTCTCTGATGAGCATCGCCGTGAATAAGCCTATAATTAAATACAAACCATGATTAAGATCGCTTTCCTGTTTTATTTTACACAGCAGAATGATGTCTATTGCAAGAAATAGCGTATGCGTTATAGCTGTAATTGAATACTTACCCACTTCATTTTCGAATATTTTATTGTCAATCATCACCAGCAGATAGGGCAAAGTCATCAAGACTGCCAGTGAAGTATATTCGAATATTTTTTTCATGATATTTTTCTGATTAAAAATAATTCGGCACTTTATCAGCTACTGCTTATTTTTTATTAGCCATAAATGCCATAAGCCAGGCTGCACGACGAATAAAAATTAGCCAGCAACTAATTAAAAAAGCTGAATACATCAGTGTGGAAATAATATCTTCGCTCGTCACCGTGAGAATGACTACTATTGACAGGCGGCCGCACCGTTGCATGTGCGTTAATGTGCCGCCTGAATTTTTTGGTTATCATTCTTTCTTTGTCGGGTATTCGGGCGTACGGCTCTGTTAGCGATCGGCTTAAGGTCGCAGGGTTGATACCGTCCCCTTTTATCGCTTTGGGATAAAACATAACATCATCAGGAGAGGGAACAGAGATGAAACGCGTACTGATTATCGAGGATGATGCCGATGCTGCGGGCGTACTTGAAGCCTACCTCCTGCGGGAAAACTATCAGGTGTCCATTGCTGGCAACGGACTGGCCGGGCTTGAGATGTCACATCGCTGGAAGCCGGATCTCATTCTGCTGGATGTGATGCTACCCGGTATGAACGGCACCGAGGTGCTGGCCGCCGTGCGCCGCAGGACCGACATTCCGGTTATTATGGTGACGGCGATGAGCGACCCGTCGGATAAAATCGGTGCGCTACGCTACGGGGCCGACGATTACGTGGTCAAACCCTATAATCCGGGAGAGGTGGTCGCCCGCGTCCAGGCGGTGCTGCGCCGCACAGCGGCCCATGCACAGAGCGCGACGCGGCTTCGCTGGCTGAATCTTGAGGTAGATCCGCTGGCGCTGACGGCAGTGGTCGATGATGAGGAGCAGGGCCAGCAGTGGCTGGAGCTTACGCCAACGGAATTCGCTTTACTGGCCTTTACCATGCGGGCACAAACTCAGCCTTTCTCCCGCCAGCAGCTGCTGGAGCACTGTCTGCCGGACAGCGAGGCGCTGGAGCGCGTGGTGGACACCCACGTTTACAATCTGCGAAAGAAACTTGAATCAGCGGGGATCACTAACGTGCTACATAACGTTCGTGGCGTCGGCTACCGGTTCCGTCAGCCATGAAGACGCCACAGCAGCAAACACTCTGGCGCTGGATTTGTCTGCGGGTACTGACGCTCGCCATTGGTTCAGTGGTCCTGATTGCCTTTAGTATGTGGCTGCGCTTTGTTATTCAGAATCTCTGGGTGCTCCACCATATGCCACCGGCGAAGCGCAGGGAGTTTGCACTGTTGCTTGAGCACCCGGAGCGCGACCTGGCGCGTTTTCACCATCTGATGGATACCGGCTGGGGGATCAGCTACTCGGCCCCCAACGTTGCGTCGGCAGACTGGCTGATGCTGGGCGTACTGGTGGTGATTGCCATTCCCTTTATCGTGCTGTTAGGGCTCCGCTCTGCGCGTCCGCTCTCTTTGCAGTTCAGCAGGCTGGCAACGGCGGCGGGCGCGATTGCCCGGGGGGAATTTTCAACCCGGGTGGGCATTGTCGACAAAGCCCCGGCGGAACTTGCTCGTTTCACGCGAAATTTCAATACTATGACTCACCAGCTTGAACGATACGATCGGGAGCTTCGCGCCTCTCATGTGGCCATGGCCCATGAGCTGCGCTCTCCCCTGACGGCCGCTATCGGGCGGCTACAGGGGATGATTGACGGCGTGTTTAAACCCGAGCCTGCGCAGTTGCAGATGGTTATGAAACAGTTGGTCCTGCTTAATACCCTCACCGATGAGCTGCACCTGCTGTCGCTCGCGGATGCCGGGCGCCTGTTATTAACCCACAATGAACTGGACCTGGTCGAGCTGCTCCAGGAGCGGGCTGCCTGGCTAAAACCGCAGGCCGGGGCGGCAGGCATGGCGATCGCCATCAGCCCCTCGTCCCCCGTCCCCTTTAAAGGCGATAGCTTTCGTCTCGGGCAGGTCTTTACGATTATTATGGAAAATGCCCTGCGCTACGCCTGTGAAGGCAAGCGGCTTGAAGTTGCCGTAAGCCGTCGTCCGGAAGCCTGTGAAATTACCTTCAGGGACTGGGGGCCGGGCGTGACGGAAGCCTTCTTACTGACCATGTTTGAGCGCTTTACCCGTGCTGAATCTTCACGCGCCAGGCACTCCGGCGGCAGTGGCTTAGGGCTGTCTATTGCGCGAGCCGTGTGTGAGGCCTGTGGCGGCACGGTTTACGCCAGCTTACCGGCCGGTGGGGGTCTGCAAATCACCCTGCTTTTACCGGTTACAATCGCCGACGCCGATAAAAAAAGCGAAACTTGACCGTCTCTTGATAATAACTACAGGGAATCTTGACACACTGTTGATGAAATAGCCGCATCTCAACGGAGGATGCAGGTTATGACCAACACATTCATGCATTATGCACTGCAGGTTTTTCATCATATCTTTGTGCCCGCACACCTTACCGGGCTATTGCCGGTCATTGCATTCGTCATACCGGTGATATTTGCGCTGACCGGCTGCCATGATAGTCCACATACCCAAACGACACCCAGCTGCCCGGTTTGCTATGTGGATTAAGGAAAAACACACGGCATCCCTACGCCATTCGGCAAAGCGGGCTGGCACTTCAGCCCGCTTTGCTATCGAATGAGCGTATGAAAACGCTTTCCGGCAGATGAATATTCTCATCCGGCAATTCAGCCGTGTCCGCACTATTGAAGGTGAACTGGTGCGGCACCGGTCTGCCCTGACAGGGCTGATGCGTCAGGGGTGCAGACTGAGCCAGTGAAACCGAGGATACGCCAAGCAGAAATAAACCGACAACAAACCGTGAAATCTTCATTTTTTCTCCCCGAATCAGTGTGATGGAAAGAACTTACGCTTTTAATTCTCAGTTATTGTCAGCCAATGCTAAAGTTTTGGCAGCAGTTGTGATAACCGTTTATTCGCGCTCAACATTAGTGAGCGACGGATTTGGAGAAAAGCTGGATAATAATGATGCCGGCAGCAATAAAGGCAATGCCTGTCAGCGCAGGCAGATCCAGCTTCTGCTTGTAGAGGAAAAATGACATAACCGACACCAGAAAAATGCCCATACCAGCCCAGATGGCATAGGCAATGCCGAGATTCATCGATTTCACGACGTGAGACAGGCCGTATAATGAAACCGAATAGCCGATAACCACCAGCATGCTCGGAAGGGGCCGGGTAAATCCTTCGGAGGCTTTCATCATGGTTGTCGCCAGCGTTTCGGCCACAATAGAAACAAATAAAATTGCGTAAATATTAAACATTGTGCCTTCTTTATCCTGTCTGGGCGCGAGTGCACGCGGATTGTTGATATCTTCAGCGGCTATTCTACGTTCAAATTGTTCCGGGACCAAATGTACCCGATAAGGATCATCGCCGCGGTTATCGCGACTACACTCTTTTTTATGACTGAATATAAGAACCCAGATGAAAATGAAATCAGCCATTAAATATTTAATCACGCTCTTTATTATTTTTACTGCTCTGGCCGCACGAGCCAGCGCCGCGGATTTATCCCTGGGTGTGCAGGGAGAGGTTAACGCCCTGCCCTGGCGTAATTATAAAACCACCTGGTCTGCCCTGCCCTATGTCGGCTATGACAATGCCCACTGGTATGTTGATGGGCTGGAAGCCGGGGTTTATGCGATTAATGACGATGTACATCAGCTTAAAGCACGGCTTTATTATCTCGATATGGAATTTGACCCGAAAAGAAGTCACGCATCCCGCATGCGCGAACTGGACAACCGTCACGCGACGATGATGGGCGGAGTAAGCTACCAGCGCATCACCCCGGTCGGCGCATTCAGGGCAGAGCTTTCAACGGACACGCTGGGAGAAAGTAACGGCCTGCTGGGCACGCTCGCCTGGGCGGGCCAGGTTTCCCTCACCGGCGTGGATATCTACCCAGAGGCCGGGGTCGACTGGCTTAATGCCCAGCAGGCTCGCTATTACTATGGCATTAGCCGGGAAGAAGCGTCCCGCTCGGGTATGTCCGCCTTTTCACCCGGCCAGGCGTTTTCACCCTGGCTGGCGGTGGCCGCTGACTGGCATGTCACATCGCACCTGCATTTTTACCTGCAGCCACGCATCACCTTTCTGCCCGCTCCCCTGCGCCACAGCCCTATGGTCTCCCAGAGCCACTTCTGGACGTTAAATTCGGGGCTGGTCTGGACGTTCTGAACGCGGCCGCTGGCGGCTATTTCCCAGCGCGGCCCTGCTGGTGGGAGTAGCGCCACTTCCACGGCATCCTCTGTGACCAGGGCAGCGCAACGGGATGGACTACCGCGCTAAGCGCGCGCGCATAGTCCATCACCAGACCGGGCGTCCAGGCCATCATCAGGGCGCGCTTGCGAACCTGAGAAGCGATCCAGAGTTCAGGCATAAAGAATATTTTGAGGGTATGGGCCCAGCTCTTGCTCCGTGATGAGAGAACGCCCTCCAGGGCAGCCTCCAGCGCATAGGCCACGCTGCTGGAGCAGTTACGGTAGGTCAGGTTATAAATCT
Source organism: Erwinia sp. PPS120 (assembly GCF_047918655.1). GTDB lineage: Bacteria > Pseudomonadota > Gammaproteobacteria > Enterobacterales > Enterobacteriaceae > Erwinia > Erwinia tasmaniensis_A. The sequence continues at coordinate 21,041 of NZ_JBLREF010000006.1, forward strand.
CATGCCGGGAATAGATCTGCCAGAAAGCCGACAGCGAGGCTATATTGTAGTTGGTGAAAATAACCTGCCTGTCCGAGTGGCACCAGTCGGCGGCTTCGGTTTCGTAGCTGGGCTGAAAGGATCCCTTAACGTCATTGTCCTGGGTGGCCTTCAATACGCGGAAAAACTCTGAAGGGGAGCGGTCAATATCTTCCGCAGGATAGAGGCTGATGTAAAGCAGTGAGGGCACCTCAAGAGCTGCATGCCCCGTGGAGATCACGCCATCCTCATCAACGGCCGCGATATAGCGGTTAATCACCGGCCGGGAAACCGGGGTATGTTCTGCCGATCCCTCCGGCGTCCAGATATGCACGATAAGCATATTCCCGGATAAGCCGGTTTGTTTTTCAGCCAGCGCCGCCAGCGCTGCACTCTCCTCAAGCGTCCACTCCCTGTGTCCTAAGGTACCCTGAGGCTGTATCAGCTGGAACACCGAGCTGGCATGCCGTATACGTCTTGCCCGCCCGGCGGTAAATAAACAGTTCAGGCCGCTGCCGGCCATTAAGAAACCGAGGAAGAATGAGACGGCAGCCTGGTTATGAATAAACAGAAAGAAGGCAAAAAACATCTGTACCAGGCCGTAAAAAATATTCAGCTGCCAGCGCGGATAGCGAACGACCCAGGCCGAGACGCCCACAAAAAGGCCGATAATGAAGAATGAAAAACCAAACATAACCGACAGCAGCAGGTTGCTGTATTTCTGGTTGATAACGATGACCAGCGCACAAAACAGGAACGTTACCCCTTTAAAATAGAGCACCGCTTTCTGCGCCCCAGCTCCGCTGGAGGCAACGCTCAGGGTGACAATGCTCTCGATCATCAATAAAAAGCCAAAGGTTTTCAGTGGAAAATAGAGCTGACCATCCAGCCCGTCGAAAAAGACCAGCGCGCCCAACGTGCCCCACAGCAGGCCGATAAACCAAAGATATTTTGACTTGGTTCTGACAAATTCAGCACCAAAGAGTAACAAGGCGATCTGCACCATTTTTACTTATCCATAAGGTCGGTTTTGAAAAGCGGCAGGGTTTTCGTTACACGCCATTTCCCTACAATCATTTGCGGCGTATTTTGGCTAAAAAAGAGGCTTCCACTGTCGGTGACTCTGATCCAGGCCCCCTCATCGGTGCTGAGCCGAAACTGGATAATCGGCAGATTGGTGTCAGCATCTGCACCCGCCCAGTGGGCGGCCAGAATATCCCTGTCATCCTGATGAACCTGCTGCATCAGCGTTTCCCGGTGTGAAAGGGCTTTCTTATCAATACGGGTTAATTCACCACTGAGGTTGCCCCAGGCGATCTCGCCGGTCGCAAGGTTTAGCTGATAAACGGCATACTGCTTTGTCTGAATGCCGTCCGCCGCGTCAAGGTGCGAAATATCCCGGGTAATGACCCTGATAAACACCATTAACAGCGTGGTTGCGGTTAAATAGCCCTGAATAAGCATCAGCGGCTCATGTGGATACAGCCCTTTCATAAAGAAAGGACCCAGCTTATTATTGGTAAAATACATCGCAATGGCGGACAGCGTCAGTAGCGCCAGTGAGCCGCCCCGATTGCCCCACAGCAGTGACATTAAAACGGCGAACAGGACCGGTATACAGGCCAGTGAAAAAATCAGGGCCTCGCTGTAAAGATGAAAATTATTATGGGAAAAACTTTTAACTGTATTATTAAATATCAGCAAACTACTCAGGCATAATAGTACCCAGACAATAAGACCCGGAAAAATGTTTTTTATTATCGAAGTGCTGGTTCGCAGGCGGGTGTTCATAAACCCCATAATCACCGTCGTAGCAAATATAATCCCCGTCGTATCAGCGATAAAACCACCCCAAAAAATCTCTTTGAAGTTGGCATTTCTGAAGAAATTCAGTCCAGTTGAAAAAAGCAGCGCATCAACAAAGCTGACTAAAATAGTTGCAAAAAGCCATAAGAGAATAATATGCAGATCGTCGCCTGGGCGGGAAAAGTAACGTGTAATCCAGGCAATCAGCATACTCGCTGGCATAGCAATAATGGCGTAGATTATTGAAAGGGTTAACTTATTATCGAATGCATTGTCGAGGATGATGTTAATTGAAATAAAGGAGAGTAACAGCACCGGCCATAAACGCCACCTGGCGCACAAAAAAGCCGCTGTTGCCACCCCAGCGGGAAACCAGACAATCGAAATTTCTGCATCGATGGCATCGACTTTTAGTGAAATAACGCCTGAAATATAGTACACCACCATCCACAGCGCGATGGATACTGCATTATTCTGAAAGAAAGAAGCCGCGCGATTCATTTTTCATTTCTCTTAATTTTCTTGTGACCTGCCCGACAGTATAAACTCAATCTTTTTTTCTTCAATAGGCAGGTTTCAGTAAACGCATCTGCGCTATATTTATGATAAGTCGTGATATTTAACCCCTTATCTTCCCTCCGTTAGCACACTTGTTACTGGCAGGTCAGAACAAGCCTGACGCTATACTGCCAGTCATTCTGTTACGCCTCGACCCTTTCTTATGGGTAACCCAGACGGTGTTTTTCAGTATAACACCGGGGGTGATTTAATCTGTAAGTAAAGTTACAATTAAAGCGTTTTTAGCGAAAGCTTCATTCACCTGCCCTTAATGAAACGAGAACTATAATAACCATGAGCAGAGTAATTGTATTAGAGGATTGCATTGAATTTATGCCGGAGAAAAAAAATCTCAAATCAGCGAGCATGGAAGTTTCTATCAGCACGCCGGCATCGTACTGCTTGCTACTTTTACTTGAAAAGCAGGGCGAACTGGTCACTCATGAGGCGCTATTCAACTACGCCTGGCGACGCTTTGGTATGGAAGCGACGGCTAATACGCTGTATCAAAATATTTCAGTCATTCGGCGTGGACTCTCCCAGTGTGGCTTAAAGGAAGATAGTATACGAACTATGCCCCGGCGCGGGTTTATTCTTTCTCCTTTGCTAAAGGTAACGTTTCTGAATAGCGACTCTCTTATTCAGGAAAAAAAAGAACACAAATTGATTATATCGCCACCTGAATCAGCAGAAACAAACCCCGAGGAACGCGATTTGTCAGATGCAACTCACTTTGAGCATGCAGTTCCTGCTCCCGAGTTGAACCCCGCAGTGCCGGGTAAGGGTCCGGCATCATCACCTGAAGCGGTAAGTACTCTTCAGGTTGAGGAAGCGGGAGTGCCCTTAAAAGCTGGCCTGCAATTAGGGTATTTATTATCTGCGCTGACCTGCGTCCTGCTAACATGTAGCATATTACTTTATGTAAGTACCAGCTCTCATTTCAGCAGTATCAATTACCAGTATCTGACTGATTATAAAGACTGTGAGTATTATATAAATAGTGATGGGGAAACGGACGGGCGCGCTATTAGATTGGTACATCAGCTTAATAAGACCTGTAAATATGCCCGTTACAACTATCTTACTAAATATAGTGAGGGCGGAATGGTCTCTGTGATAAACTGTAAAAAGAAACTTGGCTACCTGAGTGGAAGTCAGTGCATCTCTGAATATATTACGAGATTAGATGATGAATAAACTAAAAACCGCGCTTATCTTTTTATTCTGTACAATTAGTGCTGGCCTCCTTTTCTTATGGTGGTATCTTATTGCCCTCAGTCGCAACATTGAATGCGTAAGTAATTACACTATCCACAATGACACTGACAAAATGAGTCTGCTAATCAGCAGAAAGCTCGAGCATGGCAAAGGCACAGACACGCTGATCGGAAGGCTTTACCGGGAGGGTAAAGTGGTAGGTAATATTGAACGTACTATTAATTATCGATATATTGAAGAAAATTCTCGCTATACCATGACAACTGAGACTGTTTTAAAAGGTGTTCATGACGACATCAGTGATAAGGAAATGGCGGGATGCCTGTCATCCCTTTACATAAAACCTGGCACGCAAAGTGTAAGCGTCATCAAAAATATCGGTATAACAGGTTGGATGGTCTATACCAGCCCCGTACCGCTCTATTTCTGTAGAAAAGAATCTTAAGAAGGGCAGTAATCTCAGTATGACTAAGATTACTGCCCGTCCGTTTAGTTTTTTAGCGTTATTTCATGATCCGATATTTTAAGATTGAAGCTTGAAACCGTCGTAAAATGCAGGCTGGTTGAGGGGGATAACTTACCCCTTGCTTTTGTACAGATCTCCGAGTCAGGCAGCAGATAGGTGTTTTGAAAGACAATATTTTCAACTGGATTGCTGAGTTTCATTGTGTTATTGAACCGAAACACCTTCCTGGTTGGATTATGCAGACAGACCTGATTGCCTTTGAAACGATAATCAATCATCGTCCATAAATCCTTTTCCATAATGGAGGGCAACACGCCGACAACGACCGGCAGATCCTGAGCTATCGCGAACTGGACTCGCGGTGATTTATCGTTTTTACGCGGAGGAAGTCCGCTAAATACAACACGGGCAAGATGTTCCCGATCCAAAGCACGATTGCTCTTAAAAATAAGCCGTACGGTTTGTGTGTCACCAGGCCCAACAACGATTGTAGGGGGTGAGGTATAAAGTGTGCCGCCGCCCAAATCGTCATCACTTAACTTAACGATTTTGCTGTAAAGCAAAATACTGTCATTACCAGTATTTTTGATATCTATCGCTCCTTCCTTTTCTCCATCGGGGATCATCACCACCGTAGAAGAGGGCATTATACCGGCATGTGCATAAGTGGTTAGAAATAACGACAGGATCACTCCTGATATTTTATTTCGTACAGTTAAAGCGGGCATCAATAATACTTTCATTGTGTTTCTCCAGGTTTGTTATAAGTTTGCAGGTTTGATGTAAATTAGCAGGGGTTGTCATCCCCTCTTTCTTCATCGTTTCAATCCAGGTCTGATCGACGAGTAGAATATTTCGATCGATGAAGTTGGTAATAAATTTCCCATTTTTGTCATAAAAATCAAAATACTGCTTGATTTCTTTTGGTGGATCGACCCAATGCAACAGCAACGTTTTACTCTCGCGGGCATGGAAAGACAGGTAAGTAACCGATCCGCGCATACTAATGAAATCACGTCGGTTTTGTTCAATAACCACGCTGGAGTCAAGCCCTTTAGGATCGACCTGAACATAGTCCTCACGATCCTCAAGAAGGCGGGGAATAATTGCCTTACCATCATGATTCGTTTGCACGGAGGATGTTTTTGATCTGATAGTCACGAAATGATGTAGTCCCGTATCGACCACAGCGTACGTATCTTTTATCTTTTGTGGGGAAAATATTATTCCGCTACGGTTAATGCCAATTGAACCTGAAAACATTGCCGATAACTGCTCTGAACGCTGGTTACTTTGAATGCCTTGTGAGAAGTCCAGCATGGCGTGCGTATAGGCGGTGTTAAAGGTGTTATCAATATAGTTTCGGGTTGATCGGTAATCCCCAATACTTTTTCGACTACCTGCACTCACTGAATAGAGATCATTAACACGGGTTGACATGCTATTATCAAAATCCGTTCCATTGGCATTATGGTAAGCAGATGAATAGATATCGACCTGCCTCGATCCAATAAATAAGGGCAGACTGACATTGAGGCTAACGTTCATTTTATCATTCATACTTTGCTTAGACGCACTGGATGAATAGTTAACGCCCATGTTGATAGTGGCTTTTTTGATTCGCGTGGTGACGTTAAACGCTAAAACGTTTCTACCGGGCTGGTCGTAGTAGCTGTAGCGAGTGGCGCTGAAAGAAGTTGAAAAAAGCCCTGAAATCGGTACAGATTGCGAAATCCCCACGCTATTTTTCTGACTGGCATGATAGCGTCTTAACGCCTGACCCGGCGAGGTGAAGTTTGGAGTAGTTTGTGAGAAGCTCAGCGACGTTCCCTGCCAGTCGAATGAGGTTGTGAGATTTATCCCAAGCTTATGTTGTTCATTCTGCGCAGTTTGCAGCCACGTTGATGTATTAAATGATTTAGCTATCATGCTGTTTGACAGCGAAACGCCCTGATAATTATGACGCGCCACGAATGAAATAGCGGGACTCAGGATATTGTTAAAGCTTTTATTAGCGCCCGCCCCCAGCGTAATCTCACGTTCGTCATACAGGCTTCGTCCTGCAAAGAAGTAATAACCCACCTCTGCTGAATTTACGGTTTTTATCTGAGCAGGAGAGAGGATCCGGGTTTCCATCAGACGATCGTTTCGCATAATACGCACTGTTACATCTTTTGTCGCAGTAAGTACCGGAATATTATCGAACGCATTGTGACCTTTATTCAGGCGCTGCTTCCAGATTAGCTGATCATTTTGCCAGAATTCAGCGGTAGAAATTTCTGAACTATCATAATAAAAACTGACAAAAGCCGTTCCGCTACCGCTACCCGATGAAATAGCAGCACCATCAATATAGCCAGAGCCAAAACTGGTGTCTGGTGAAGAGAAACGCCCTGTACGTACGCGATGATCCATAATATTTTTATCAATATACACATCCTGAAGGGTATTGCTGCTTCTTGAAGAACTATTACTAGTATAGGATGAGTAGTAGCCGTGTGACCGCACAATTGTATTTTCAGCATTAAACCCCAGCTCATAATTATTACTCAGGCCACGCGAATGCGTAGCACCTGACTTATAACTATTGCTATACAGATCATAATTTATGATAGCACCGATGCCTCCCCGGTTAATTTTGATACCTGACGGGTTTTGCAAAAAAATTCCGGGAACCGTTAGCTTAAGTGTGTTATTTGCGCGGTCGTAACGCATCCGAACAGATGCCGTCAGTACAACATAACGTTTACCATTGACAGAGAAACGGCTTTTTACTGCATCTTTTTTCAATTCAAGCTTAAGAAAATACTTCTCATCAATGCCTGTTTCCCGCTCCTTTTCCCGATAGAATATTTCCCCCTGGCCTTCAGACCAGCGGTTCAAAATAATATTAACGCGGTTAATCCCACTGTAGGGTACACTTTGATTGATAGCATCATCAATTTGTTGAGCGGTAATTCCTTCGTGTTTAATTAGATTTTCATCAAAATTTAGCTGCCCGGCGCCCACTGCCACTAATGGAAATAGCAGCAGGAATAAAATAATTTTTCTCATTTTTATAATATTGCATAATATCCCACCCTGGGGTGGGATATTAATTTCCATTATTTATCTCTATGTGTCAGTAACAACTACCAGTAGCGAACATTAATCTTAGCCACACCGTCGAACGGGATTTCGCCGCTCATCGCCAGATTTTTCTGTGGACTGATCTGCGGTTGAACCGCCAGAGTCCAAACGTAGTCATTTCCTGTAATGACCTTTTTGCCATCAGTAGCCGTCCAGTCTTCTGTTTTTCTATAGCTCCACTTATTGAGAGGATTAACAACGTTGAAGTTAGTCGAAATATGTGATGTGTCCTTCAAAAATCCATAATTATTATAGCTTTTACCATCAACGGTTACTGCGGTAGGGGTGATCGTATAATTCCCAATAGGATTATTACCACTATCATTGCCAAGCCCGAAAGTGTAGGTTTTATCGGAATGACCAATTATATTGGTCCCACCATTTTGGAGTGGCGCGTTCACCCCATTCGCTGCTGTACCTTCACGTGTATCTGTAATATAAAAGGCGGCAGCCTGCTTGGCATCGGTGCAGCTGATAGCCAGCGTCGCGTCCTTAGCATCCAGAGTCGTAACTGTTGAGTTAGATAAAGAAGACCAGGGTACCGAACCATAGTCGAGATCCTGTCCTGATGTCACAGATGCACTACATCCCGCTAGCGTTATTTTTCCATGAACATGGATATCACCAGCCTGATCGGCTAATGCATTAAATGTAGTGCAGGTGATTCCAGCCAGTGCGATACTTTGAACGATAATTTTTATACTCATAATATTCTCTGATAATTTAAAGGTTTAAATTGCAATCAGAAGCAGTCATCCGATATTTCTGAAATATGATATCCCAATGGTCTGACTTCTGTGACACATCATAGATTTGCCAGATATCATCTCAAGTTTTAATTTCTTATATAAGATAACTAAGGATCTTAAACCGCCTCTTTTTTAGAAAAAAAGATGAAAAAGAATCTATTAAGATAAGCATGAAATGCCATTTAAGCTATATAAATCAATGTGTTAACTACAATACATTAGCCACAAACTATAATATTAGTTACATAACAACCTGGAAATAGATAGCATTTTGAAACGCGTTAAACTTTTGCGCATAAAACAACACCTCCTCTTAAAACCTTAGCGCTGTATGGGGAAGTTATTGCTACACCTTCTATTAAATGGTGTTTTTTTATTTTATTATAACAATTTATCTTAAACAGCCTTCAAAGCTATTGTCATAATCTGGGCTTGCCGTTAGCGTATACGCACACTCTGAACAGATAGAAATTCATAATGCACGAAGCCTCGAGAAGAAATAATCAACGCGCAAAGTCTTTCCAGGTAAGAGACTTACATTCCTTTCATTCATTGGAGACATGGATTGCCTATTACCTCCATGTGGGTACAGCAAGTTCTGATATAGTACATACCTTAAAAATCGACAGAAAAACGCTGAGTTTTTATAAAAGAAGCCTGATGAGTAAAGTTGGGGCGAAAAATAATAATGAGTTAGCCTGTTGGCTAAGAACCCTGAAAACGCGTTAACCTTATTTTCAAAATGGCGTTACAGGTGACGCCAGGGTGAAAGGAAGAAAACCGGATGCATCACTGCGCAAGCTGAGGCGGCAAGAAAGGAACCACGCCATATCTGCATTGTGCGTGGCGTAAAGGGAGGTAATACTATAAAGCGCTATTCCAGTTATTATTCGGTTTCCTCTTTACAAGTCCTCACAGGGTGCTGCGTTCTTACACGATTTATTTTTAAGCGCTATCTTTAAACACAAAAAAACAGCTTCATAAAAAAGCCTTAATAAGAAGAAGATCATCCTTCTTATAAGGCTATATAATTCGTTACACTTCGCGGGCATATTCCAGCAGGTACGGAAAATACAAAATATTAATCTGCCAGGCTGGCGGCGATAGCACGACCCTGCGCACGTCCGGCCATTGCAGCAGGAAGGCGAGTTTCGGGCGACAGCGGATTCTTGCCGATCGCCTCGCGAGAAACCTCGTCAGGTTCAATAATGGTAACGGCGGCTCCGCCCTGGCGCAGCGCCTCAGTCTGACGCGCCAGGCTTGCACTGCCGGGTAGCGTCATCCCCTGCGTCCCCAGCGGAGACAAAATCAAAACCTTAGCGTAGCCCGCCGCCAGATAAGCGTTATCCGACGAGTGAATGCCGCCGTCCATATAACGTTGACCGTTTATGCTCACCGGGGGCCACATGCCCGGCACCGCACAGCTTGCTGCAACGGCATCGACCAGGCTGACGCCGGAATCTTTATCGAAAATCTGCGGCTCGCCGGTCGCAATATTCACCGCAACGATCCTGAGCTGGCGGTCGGGCCAGTGATGCGAGGGCAGCCGGTCGGCAATGACCGCACGGCGCTGCGCCTCGTCCACGGTTGTGCTATTGGCCGCCAGTTCGCCAATGCGCCGCGTCCTTTCAACCGCATCGGTAAGCCTGAACAACACCGGCATCGCGTTGCCGAGCAGCTCAAACAGATGCGGCTTCGGCACCAGCTCTGCAACCTGCCTCTCCGGTAAAGTCTGCCGCTGGAAGAGATCGTCCAGATCGCAGCCGCATGCAATCTGTGCGGCAACGGTCGATCCTGCCGATGTGCCGATCAACACGTTAGCTGTGTGCCCGGGTTCAACCCCTTCGTCCCGCAGACCAAGAAGCAGCCCGGTCATCCAGGCTATACCTGCCACGCCCCCGCCACCTAATACAACTGCTCTGCCCTCACCCGATCCGCTATGACTCATTACCTGCTCCTCGTAACTGAAATTTTATCTGTACTGCCCGCGTCACAATGGTGCCTGTAACAGGCATAAATGACAGAAAGGTTACCCTGCCTGGACGATTCGGGTTGGTCCTTTACGTCTGTACCTGTTGCCGGACACAGTTTATTTATGATAGCGCCCGGTATTTAAACCGAACGCTATTTATTGTTGCAGATTGAGGATTAGCGATCAGGACTGGAGGCGGCGGCGGACAAACAGCCCGTAGCTGAGTGCGCCAATAAAAAGCAGGATGGCACCGAGTAAAAATACGTTGGTGAATTTACCGGTCATATCCAGGATCACGCCGGTGACAATCGGTGCCATCGCCGCGCCAAGGAACCCGCCAAAGTTCTGAATAGCGCCCAGCGATGCCACCTGCTCCTTCGGCGCGATATCACTCGCCAGCGTCCAGAGCGCGCCCTGCGGCATTTGCGAGAAAAAGTAGCCCAGCGCCAGCAGCGTAATCGCCAGCGGCGTACTGTGCACAAAGGGGATAGGCGCAACGAAGCAGGCTGCCAGTGCCGCTCCCAATACTATCGGGATCTTGCGCGACGTAATGGATGCCACGCCGCGACGCACCAGACGATCGGAGAGGATGCCGCCCACCAGCACCCCGAGGATCCCGGCAAAAAACGGGATAGAGGCAATCCAGCCGGTGGCTTGCAGGCTGAAGCCGAGCGATTTCTCCAGATAGCTCGGCAGCCAGGTCAGATAGACCCAGATGGTGAACATAATGGAGAAGTTGCCAATGACCATCGCCCAGGTAGCGGGATAGCGAAACAGTGCGCCCCAGCGGGTGCGAACCTGCTCTTCCGGCTGCGCCACGCTGCGTTGCCCGGCGTGCAGCAGGGCATCTTCCCGTGCATCGGGATCGCGATAAAATTTCCACCAGGCCAGCAGCAGCGGTAGCCCCATCAGTCCAATCGCCACGAACATGCCGCGCCAGCCCAGGGTAAGCAGCAGTACGGTCAGAATGGGCGGCGCAATGGCGTTGGCAATTTGCGAACCGGTATTGATAATCGCCGTCGGCAGGCCACGCTCGCGGTCGCCAAACCAGCGATGGGTAATTTTGATGCCGGAGGTAAAAAACGGCGATTCTGAAATGCCCAGCATCATACGCAGGCCATAGAAGAAACTGTAACTGTTGACGAAGGACGCCAGCACGGTAAAGCTGGACCACAGGCAGAGCGCCCAGGCGAACATGCGCTTTGGCCCATATCTGTCGACCAGCCAGCCAGCCGGGAGATTAGCCAGCGCATAGGGCCACAAAAAGGCCGACAGCAGCAGGCCCATTTCGGTCTGCGAGAAGCCGAACTCGGCGGCGATGGTGGTATTGGCAATACTAAGGTTAGCGCGATCGAGATAGTTTACGATCGCCGCCAGCAGCAGAATCAACACAATGCCCCAGCGTAAACGGCTGATAGCGGGCATCTGCGTCATCGCCGGGGCTGATGCGCTGGCAGCACTGGATGTACTGATAACAGTGGTGCTGTCTCCTTTCATCATGCATCTCCCTGTCGAAATGGACAAAGAAGTGCGCGGGTGTTATTTGGATCAAAAGCGAGTCTTTCTCTCGCCCGGTTATTGCGGTCGCAAAGAGTCATGATTGTTCCCCGTATCGTTATTATTGGCGGGCAGCAGGATCAGAGGGATGGCCTTGCGCCATCCCGTACGCGGATTATTGCGCGATTTTCTTTTGCCACAGCGCGGTACCCTGCTGGATCTGCTCCAGCAGCACGCCAAGTCCCCAGAATTTTTCCAGTACGTCGTCTTTATTTACCCGGCAGAATTCGCTGTCGAAGGTGCCGAGACGCTGATGCCAGATTTTGGCATTTTTCGGGTAGCCCAGGGTTTCCGTCACCGCGCTGAGCGAGAGGAACAGCGACAGCTCGTGGGCTTTTTCCGGCTGGCTGGCACCCTGGTGATAGAGCCAGTGATAAAGTTCAGGATGGAAGTTGGTGAAAACGCCGCTGAATCCTTTCGATCCCGCCTGAATGGCAGGCCAGGCAATGGCCGCATTGGCATTGATCACCGCCAGCGGCGTACCTTCCGCCATCGCCACGCGGCGCGTTACCGTTTCCAGATCGCAGCTGACGTCTTTCAGCACCACAAAGCGACCACTTTCGGCACAGAAACGGAACTCCTCATCACTCAGTAACCGACGGTAAGGGGCCGGGCACTCATACAGCCCCAGCGGCAGATCGGTGGGCAGGGTGTCCAACAGAGTATTGATGGTCTGATAAAAAACCTCGCTGCCCTGATTTTGCGGATCAAGGTGGTTGGTCACCAGTACCAGGGCATCTATCCCGGTACGGGACATCGCCAGCAGCTCCTCTTTTTGCCGGGCGATATCATCACTGATATGGCCGGAAGCGATAACCGGCACCCGTCCCCTCACCTGTGCGACGACAAACTGCGCCAGCGCAACCCGCTCGGCCAGCGAGAGCGCCTGCATTTCACTCGACTGGCACACGGCAAATAGCGCATCCACGCCCTGGGTCAGGTACCACTCAATCAGTTTTGTCATCCCCGGGTAGTCAATCTGGTTATCCGGGGTAAACGGCGTCAACATCACCGGCACAATGCCTTCAATTTTTTTCACTATTTTCTCCTGCCAGCAGCGTATGCCGCTGTGATAAATGCCTGGTTTCAGCGTTGATTAAGACGGGCGGCGACCTGCTCCCGATCTGGCATATTAGAAGCACCTTCCCGCTCCACGGCCAGCGACGCGAAAGCTGAAGCTCGAGTGGCGGCCTGGGTGATGCTCTCCCCCGCCGCCAGCGCTGCGGCGAAAGCCCCGTTAAAGGCATCGCCTGCGCCGGTGGTATCCACGCTCACCGCCGGGAAAGCGGGAATATGCTGGAACTGCTGATCCTCGCAGATCAGTGCGCCGCGCGATCCCATGGTGATGATCACGCGCTTAGCACCGAGGCGCACGATAGCCAGCGCCGCTTCCCTGGCGCTGTCGACATCCACCACTTCGACGCCGGAGAGCAGCGATGCCTCGGTTTCGTTCGGGGTTATCACGTCAATATATTCCAGGCAGGCCAGCACATCGTTCGAAAAAGGGGCCGGATTCATAATCACCCGTACGCCGAGGGTATGAGCCAGCTTGATCGCGTTAAGCGTGGCGGAGAAGTTGTTCTCCAGCTGGACCAGCAGCACATCGGACTGTGACAGTTCGGGTGTCATTTCGGCGATCTCACCCTCCGTCAGGGTTTTATTCGCTCCCGAATAGATGGCAATCATGTTTTCGCCATTTTCCTGCGAGACGTAAATAATGGCGCTGCCGGTGGGTTCATCAGCGGTCTGATACAGCTTAAAGGAGTGAATATCCGACGCGGAAAGGTGGTCAAAAGCAAACTGGCTGAACTGGTCCGTACCCACTTTGGAAACAAAATGCACGCGAGCACCGGCCCGGCTGGCCGCCATGGCCTGATTCGCCCCTTTGCCGCCAGGCCCGAGCGTGCTGCCTGATGCCAGCAGTGATTCCCCACCTTTCGGAAAACGCGCCACACGGGCCACGATATCCACGTTAAACGATCCTAAAATACACACCTTGCCGCGCATCTTTTTTCCTCTGGGTTGTACGGGTCGCTGCTGCCGACGCCCTTCCAGGCGCTGGAGCAGCACTTCAAAATCGCCGCCCGTTTCACTGATTAAACGCGCCTGCATGTTACGTCGGATAATAATTGCGCCGCCGTGACAGCGCTGGATCAGCCCCTGACGGGCCAGCGTATTTAAATCCGTGCGGATGGTTTCTTTTGTCACCCCCAGCGCGCTGGCCAGGCCGTTCACCGTGACGCGCTCCTGCTCATCGAGCCACGCCAGAATTTGATTTCGTCTTTCTTCAGTAAACATGGCCACCTCTGCGTGTACAAAAGAATATGAGACTCTGGTTAAGGGGAACGTGACTGAACTCCCAGTGGAAAGGTTAAAACAAAAGCAAACAAAAATACCCCGTCCCGTGGGTGCCGGTGGGCAACCCAAGCGTGTGCCGGTTGGTTATGCTGGCTGTGAAATCTGCGGTGCCGGTGGATAATCCCCGCGTTTGCCGGGCGTCCTCACGCCAGACAACAATCGCATGCAGCATCGCTGAACCTATAGTGAACCGGGTCTCTGTACCCAACGAGGAGACTTTCAGCTAAGACGCTTTCGGTAACGACGCCAGGCTATGGAGTAAAAAAAGTTTTTATCTCAGCGGCAGCGGCAACCGGCTGCTCCTCCTGAATAAAGTGACCACAGCGGTTAATGGTTTTCCCTGCTACATTGGCGAAAAAAGGGCTAAGCGGCACGCTCATATCGGGAATCGAACCCTGATCGGCGCTCAACGCCAGTAGTGGAACGGTCAGCTTCCCACCTGCGGCCAGCGCCTTATTCTGCTCTGCGGAATGAGCCGCTGAACGATAGAAAGCCAGCCCGGCGCGCAGGGCACCCGGCAGGGTGAAAATACGCTCGTACTCATCAAGATCCTCTTCGCTAAAACTGAAGGGACTGGCCGTTTTTCTACGCAGAAACCAGTCGAGATAGACCCGCTCCTTTCCCGCAATAAGCGCTTCGGGTAAGTCAGGCAGCATATGGAAGGAAAAATGCCACGTTTTCCATGAACGATCCGGGGCTGCGGGCAGCATTTCTGGCAGAGTAATACCCGGAATCCCGGCATCCATCAGTACCAGCCCGGAAAGTTCATTCTGATACATTGCCGCATAAGGGAATGCCACCCACGCGCCAACATCATGCGCGACCAGACCATAATGCGTGATGCCTCTCTGCGAAAGCAGCCCGTGTACATAACGGGCTACCGTCTCAGTATCGTAGCCGTCAGTCGGCTTATCTGAATCGCCCTGGCCCGGTAAATCAATGGCAATCAGGCGAAATTTCTCAGCCAGCAACGGCATGACTTTGCGCCAGGAATACCAGCTCTCAGGATACCCCGCCAGCAGCACCAGCGTGTCGCCTTGTGGATTGCCGCACTCCACGAAGTGAAGACGTACGCCGCGTACCGTTTCAAAGTGATGCTGAAAACCTGACAGCCGCGTTAATTCTGTAGTGAATGCATGATCTACCATGTGATCCTCCGGGTTATTTAATGGCCTTTCAAGCCTTCGCTCTGATGCCGACCAATATGGAAGTAATCGCTTCCAAATTAACGCTTATTATGGAAATGATCATTTCCATATGCAACGTCAAATACGGGTAAAACAAATAAATTTAATACTCCCTTTATTTTCAATAAATTAAGAAGTCATTGAGGCCACCTTCAGCCCTGACTCTCATCACATAACCGGGTAGTCACCGGTGGCAGGCGAGCAAAACACCCGATATCTGCCCACCTCTCTTCTTTGCATCGTCCTGGCTTCGAATAATTCGGTTCCGGCAGGAACGGGGGCCTACCGCAGGTTTAAAAGCGGACAGATTTATTTAAAAATCATACAAACAGGAAAATGGAGGTGCCTTAAAGCAACTAAGAAGCCAGAGAGGGGGAGCATCCCTGCGGTTGACGGGCACTCCACAGCGCTGCGGCACAGATGAAGGGCCAGGTGAGGGCAGCAGGGATGCTGCACTCAGGGAGCGGCGGGCAGGACGCCCGCTCGCGACCGGGCCGTCCGGCCTGGAGTCGGAGCCAAAGGCACCACGCGAAGCGTGGCGTGAGGACGCCCGGCAAGCGCAGGGATGCTCCCCCGCCACCGCTACCGCTACCGCTACCGTCACCGCCACCGTCACAGCCATCGCTGATACGGCAATCAACGCCCTGAAACTACCGGGACATCCTGCCGTTCGCCCGCGCGGCTAAAGCATCAGCCGGAAGTTTGAAAATGGAAACAATACCGGTTAAATGCCGGGCCTGCTCCTCCAGCAGCGTTGAGGTTGCCGATGACTCCTCGACCAGTGCGGCATTCTGCTGGGTAACCGCATCCATCTGCGAAATCGCCGTGCCCACCTGGGCAATACCTTTACTCTGCTCACTGGATGCCAGAGCAATCTCCCCCATAATCGCGGTCACGCTGGTCACGGACTTAAGAATATTGTCCATTGAATCACTGGTCAGCGAAACCTGCCGGTAGCCATTATCGACGTTAGCAACGGACTCATCTATCAAGGCTTTAATCTCCCTGGCCGAGGCCGCGCTACGCTGTGCGAGATTGCGCACTTCACTTGCGACCACCGCAAAACCACGCCCCTGCTCACCCGCTCTCGCGGCCTCTACCGCCGCATTCAGCGCCAGAATATTGGTCTGAAAAGCGATACTGTCAATCACGCTAATGATGTCCGAAATTTTACGCGAACTGCCGGTAATGCTCTGCATACTGCCGATCACCGTCTGCACCACTTCGCTTCCGTCATTAGCGGCCGAGGAGGTCGTCTGCGCCAGCACGCTGGCTTTTGCTGCGTTATCAGCATTTTGACGAACGGCGGCGCTCAGCTCTTCCATACTCGCCGCCGTTTGCGTCAGTGCAGCGGCCTGCTCCTCGGTTCGTGAGGAGAGATCGATATTTCCGGCGGCAATTTCACTGCTGCCCTGATGGATCTCCTCTGCGCTACGGCGGATCTGTGACACCGTCTTCACCCAGTTTGCCTGCATAATATCCAGCAATGGAAGCAGCTGCCCCACCTCATTATTTCCCAGAGTGACGGTATCCTTATCCAGATGCCCTTCGGAAAGCACCTGAAGATGCTGCTTCACCCAGTTAAGAGGACGTGCCATAAACAGCGTCAGATAGCGCTCAGTCAACAGCAGGATCAGCACACCACCAACCATCGCCATAATAATGATCAGCTTCGCCAGCGACACCCACTGACTGATACGATCGTTGGCGGTCGCTTTCAGGTCGTTAATTTCCTGATTGTAGGCGGTGATAGCGCGAGTAAAATCAATACGCTGTGAAAAATATTGCTGCTCAACCCGATCGGTATAAGCCTGCTTATTATTGGCTTTGACCGCCTCAAACATCGGCACAATCGCCTGGGTAAACAGGGTCAGCGAACTGGTATAAATCTTGTCAATTGATCCACTGCTGATATTGGCATGATTCGTTACCTTAAACTTATCCAGCCCGCCCTGCAGAAAAGTGATATGCCCGTTAATCTGGTCCAGCATCTTTTGATAGTGCTGCGCATCACCTGTTGCCTTATCGACCATTGCCCGATCCATCGCCAGCTTAATTTGGTAATAAGTGTCGCTGGCGCCATTGATAATGTCGCTGTTCATCTGCTGAACATTGGTCAGGTCCACTTCTTCTCTGAGTGCGTTTAATGCATGCAGGGAGAAGAATGACACGCCTCCCCAAAGCGCAGTAAAAACGATCAACACCGCGAGCATCATCACTTTAACTTTAATGTTGCGTAAATATTTCATGTAACCCCGTAAAAGTGAATTCTGTTTAATTATGATGAATATCAAAAGGATACTTAAATACCCTATATATTATCTGGTTAATTAACTGATGACTTTTTTAAGATGCGGCGCATCCGTCCGTCTTATTATCGGCAGCGGGCGGTTTTTATTGATGATGAAATACAGGATAAATAAATGAGACGATATAAACGGCCGATATTTACACGGTTTTTTTATTTACATTCTGAAATGAAGCGTAAATATAACGTTATTATTTTTAGCGAACTTCGATAAGACAAGTTAATAAATCGTTTAAGGCTGGGTTAGCTGTTCATTTTAAATCTGCCTGTTTAATATTGAAACATCACCAGCTTTACTAAAGATTAATTTACGCTCAGTAATTTAAATTAGCATTTTAATGCAACAAGCCGTTCTGGAATAATTTATCGGGCGGGAAAAGAGGTGTACCCAGGAGTGTAACGGGTGCCGCCACGTCGCCGGGCAGACCGTTGGCCGCATGGATGCACGGTAAGCCCGGACAGGCTTACCGCTTGTGACCTCTAAGGCCGTAAATCTGCCAGGCTGTGCTCCGCCCGCGTCTGGTGCTGGCCATTACCGTTCGCCTGGCTTATGTTCCCGCCCAGCGCGCGATAAAGCGTCACATAGCTCACCAGATAATCCTGTAGCAGAGAAATATTATCCAGCTGGCTGCTATACAAACTCCGCTGGGCATCCAGCACCGTCAGATAGGATGCATAGCCATTCTGATAACGGTCCTGCGCTACGCTGAGCGAGCGGGTTAACGTGGCGACCCGCATATCGCTGTGCGCGCGCTGCGCCTGCAAGTAATGCTGTGCGGCATAGCCATCCTCGACCTCGTCCAGCGCCTGCAACAGCGTGGCGCGGTAGCTCCAGGCTGCGCGATCGCGCTGGGCCACCGCCACATCATAGCGGGCCTGCAAACGTCCGGCGGTAAACAGCGGGGCCAGCACGCTGCCGCCATAGCTCCAGATACGCACCGGATCGTAATTCAGTCCGCTGGTATACACCTCGCCGATGGAGGCACTCAAATTAAGCTGGGGCAGGAAATCGGCACGCCGCGCGCGAAGCGTCTCATCAGAGGCCACCAGATTTTTTTCGGCTCCCACAATATCCGGACGCCGACGAAGCAGCTCTGACGGCACAATTCCCGGCAGCGCCGGAACGGCAAGATGCTGCAAACTCCCCTTACGGATGCTGCCAGGCACCCGCCCCGTCAACACGCTCAGCGCATTCTCCTGCTGGCGAAGGGCCTGCTGTAGACGCGGAACAGACTGTAAGACGGACTGATACTCGGACTCCGCCTGCGTCAGCTCCAGCGCAGAAGCATAGCCTCCATCGACCTGAGAACGAATGAGATCCAGCGCCTTACGGCGGGATACCACCGTGTCCTCGGTAAGTTTTAGCTGCTGATCCATGCCCAGCAGACCAATATAAGACTCTGCCGTGGCCGACGCGACGGAGAGCATCGCCCCCTTCTGCGCGGCTTCACTCGCTTCCAGCTGCGCCCGGGCGGCACGATTTTCCGCACGCGTTTTGCCCCATAAATCAACCTCCCACGACAGCTCAGCCTGGGGCTGCCATGAGCGACTTTCCCCAGGGCCAAGCACCGTCAGGCTGCGTGCCGACTGACCGCTGGCGGCAAGATCAACCGAGGGAAAAAAGCCTGAACGCGCCTGGCTAAGGGAGGCCCGTGCCTCTCTTACCCGGGTTGCAGCCACCGCAAGATCGGCATTATTTTGCAGCGCCTCCGTCACCAGCGTTGTCAGCTGAGGATCGTTGAAGGCGGTCCACCAGGCGGGCGATCCCGGGGCCGTCATATAAAACGCCGGATTGTCTCGCCAGGCGGCGGGCAAATTGACCTTTGCGTCAGAGGGCGGCGCCTGATAAGCGGGAATACACCCGCTTAACAGCGCCGCAGTAGCCAGCAGCAGGGCACGAAAAAGGTGGGCAGGCTGACTCATTTCTCACGCTCTCCTGGCTGCTGCTGGGTATCCACGCTGGTTTCGACTGACATTCCCGGACGCAGATGGACAAACAGGGGCTGTCCCTTATCGACCAGGATCTTAACCGGTAGCCGCTGCACCACTTTAGTAAAGTTGCCGCTCGCATTATCCGCGCGCAGCAGGCTGAACTCAGAACCGGTCGCCGGTGAGAAGTCGCTAATATGCCCTGAGAGCGTCGCACCGCCCAGCGCGTCCACGCTAAAGGTCACCCGCATTCCCTTCTGCATATTATGAATTTGTGTCTCCTTAAAGTTCGCCACCACCCAGATATCATCAGGCACCAGATACATCAGCTGTGACCCGGCGGTAACATACTGTCCCTGACGTACGCTCGCCTCGCCCAGCGTGCCATTACGCGGTGCGACAATAACGGTATTAGAGAGATCGATGTCTGCCTGGCGCAGCCGCGCCTGGGCAATCTCAACCTGTGCAGCCAGCCCCTCCTGCGCGACCTGCGTCGACTTCTCAGTCTCTACCGCAATGCTGAGATCGGCCTCGGCCTTAGCAACGTTAGCCCGGGCAAGCCGCGCCTGTGCCACGGCCTGGTCCCGCTCACGCGTCGATACGGAACCATTTTCGGCCAGGCGACGCACGCGCTTTTCATCCAGCAGCGAACGCTGGTTTTCAGCTTTCACCGCTTCTAAATCTGCCCGCCTTGCGCCAATGGTCGCCCTGTTTTGCGCCAGGGTCTGATGGGATTTGGCCAGCTCTGCCCGCGCATTTTTTAACTGACCTGCCGCTTCATCGCGTTTCGTCAGATAGTTTCGCGGATCGATGCGTACCAGCGGCTGTCCCGCCTTTACCGTTTCATAATCCTTTACCAGCACCCCGGTCACATAACCGCTGACCTGCGGCGCCAGAACGGTCATTTTGCCGCGCACATAGCTGTTATCCGTGCGCATCAGGCCACTATTAAAAGGCCAGATACGCCAGGCAGAGAGGATAAGCAGCACGCCCGCAAGCGCCACAAACGCCATAATAATCAGCGTCCGCCGCTGCGGTTTAATGATTTTAGGTGGCGTGGCGGGTTCCGCGCTGACGTCTTCGCGCGCTGGCGATGCTTTGCGCGGCGCTTCATGATGGCTATCAGGCATCAGTTTTTTCCTTATCGGGTTCATAACGGGAGGAGGTGGAGGCGTTTTTTTTCTGCCGGGCAAGCCGCAGCACGTGAAAAAGGGACCAGCCGAGGAAGCCCATTGCCATCGTGCCGGTCAGGACAAAAATATCGTTAAACGCCCGGATGCTCGCTTCCTGACTCACAACCTGTGAAAGCTGCGCGCCGCCCTGTGCATTTCGCAACTGCGGATCGGTCAGGGTGCCCGCGTAGCTGTTACTGTAAAGGGTGGTGCGTCCGGTCACCTGTGGCCGCGTCGGCTGCAAATCCTCAAGCAGCTGAGTGGTGTAAGCCTGCTGACGATAAACCTTCATCGTTCCCAGCAGTGCTGGTCCGGCCAGGCCGCCGAAGTTTTGCGAAACCGAAAACAGGACGGCAAAAGAGACAATCCAGGCCGGGCCATTTTTCAGTGCGCTCATTACTCCCATGAGCATCATCGGTCCCAGAAAGATGCCGGATGCCATGGCGATCAGAAACTGGCTGAACAGCATATTGACTGGACGCGTCAGGTTGGTGGAGAGATGGTCGAGCGAACTGCCGATAATAATCAGCACCACCGCCAGCAAAATTTGCAGCACCATGGTCTTGGGGTTAAACAGTGCGGCGCTGCCGATAATGCCGACCAGCAGTCCGGCCAGAATAGCGACATAGAGGATCTGTAGCTGATCCTGAACCATGCCAAAGCTGCGCAGCATCCCGACCGCGCCGTAGGTCTGCTCCGACAGCAGAAAACGCATAGTGAATGCGCCAAACGCAAAGCGCAGCGTGGAGACGGAAAGCAGCCAGCGCGTCTGGATAAGCGGCGCCCGGCGATAATGCTCAATCACCCCGCCGCCTAGAATAAGCACCCAGCCCGCCGCCAGCGCGAGGCCGATCCAGCGGGCATTAAACCACCACTGATTGACGCCCTGTATCAGCACGGCACAAAACAGGGCCAGCCCTGAACCAATCAGCAGAAAGGTGATAAAGTCCGTTTTTTCAAAGGTTTTGATCAGAATGCCCGGTGGCAATTTGAGTGAAACGACGGCGGCCAGCGAACAGATTGCCAGGCCGGCTTCAAACTGGTAGAGCACATGCCACTGCCCAACGTCGCTCAGCGCAGGTGACAGGATCCATGCCAGCGGCGTAGCCAGCTGGGAGATACCCAGCCCAAGAATAAGGCCATTCACCATACGCGCCTTGCCAACGGCCTGTAACATATAGAAAATGGCGAGAGAACTGACCGATGCGCCAGCGAATCCGCTGGCGGCACGTACCATCATCCCCATGGCAAAGCTGTCCACAAACAGATGCAGTAAGGTAAATACGGCATAGAGGGTCAGACCGATCTCGGCAAACAGGCGCATGCCATACTGCTGACGGAACTTAAACACCAGCAGGTTTGCCGAGACGTTGACCATCAGATAGGCGGCGGTCAGCCAGCTCCCTTCAACGGGAGTCAGACCCAGTGAACCCTGTATGGCAGGCAGATTGGCACTGACAAGGGCCGTTCCCAGCCCACCGGTTAATCCAATCAGTAAGGCCACCAGTCCGTACGCAATGCGGATGGGGAACGAGTGAGAGGGCGTTGAAGGCGATCCGGGCATCGACGGTTTTTCATCATCCGTCCAGTCGGGTAACGGTTTTAACAGCTGAGGTTCTGACATGGTGATTTACTGCATCCTAAAATGAGCCAATAGTGGGGTTAATAAGCCGGGGTACACCACCATGTGGAACGCCCTCTCACGTTAAGATTGTAAGCATAGCTTATAATCATTATCAAAAACTATAGGAACTATTTTGAATTCCCAGAATTTTATGTTTTTACTGGGTGATATCCGCCGCAACCTGCTTAAGCTGGGTGAAACACTCTTTCATCATGAGCATCTGACCATTGCACAGGCGCGCGTGCTCTTTCACCTGGAGAGAAATGAAGGCATTAAACAGGCCGAGCTGGCAGATATCCTTGATGTTGCCCCCATCACGCTTGCGCGCGTACTGAACGATCTGGAGGCGCTGGCGCTGATTGAGCGACGTAAAAGCCGCCTGGATCGCCGTATCCTGAATCTCTTCCTCACCCCTACCTCACGTCAGGAGCTGGAAAAATTCGACGCGGATATGCGAGGGCTGCTTGAGGTCACCTGCCGGGGTATTTCAGCGCAGGAGATTGCGCAGGTAACCGATATTCTGGAGAAGATGGACGCTAACATTATTAGCTTCCTTAAAGCGAAACAGGACGCCAAAGCCGACCCGAAAAGGATGCCGCCAGTCGGTGCGGTTGAAACGCCGCAGACCGATAGCGAATAACGTCCGGAGCGCGATGAGTGCGCGTAAATTCTGGTCCTGTCCGGGCAGCGTCCAACAAGGAAGGAGGTTCTGTCCGTTATTCCCCTTTTGCAGTGGGTGCTAAATCTGCGGGATGACAGGGTGACAGAGAGGAAAAAATTAAAATATCGTCTACGCTTAATACCTTACAGTTATCTTTTTCACTGTGCTTAATGTTGGGATGAACATATGAATGTAAAATTACTCTCTGTAGCAACGCTGACTGCGTTATCACTGCTTTTTGTTGCCGGGTGTTCTTCAAACCAGGCAATTAAGACCACCGATGGCAGAACTATCGTGACCGATGGTAAGCCGCAGGTGGATAGCGATACCGGACTGGTTTCCTATAAGGATGCCCAGACGGGTAAGACCGAGCAGATTAACCGTAATCAGGTTAAAAACATGAGTGAATTAAATAACTAATAAGCAGGAGCAACACATGAAAAAAATGATCTATTTGCCTGTTGCCGCGCTGGTTTGTATTGCCGCGCTCTCCGGTTGTACGCGTAGCAGTTATGCTATTCACACCAATGACGGCCGCACGTTAGTCAGCGATGGCAAGCCTGCGGAAGATAGCAAAACGGGCCTGATCCAATATACCGATGCTAACGGTAAGCACCAGCAGATCAACAAAAGCGAAGTGAAGGAAATGAGCGAATTTCCTAAGTAAGCTTCCGCCCGTAAAAAGAGCCTCTCCGGAGGCTCTTTTTATTTGTCACCCCGTACGCAGACGCCGGGTCCCGGCCATAAGGCTAAGATTCTCGCCGGTAAGGCCAGGCGACAGGTGCGATGCCGCCAAGCTTAGGCCGGGCAAAAAGATACCCCTGAAAACGCTGAATGCCTGCCGCTTCCAGCCAGCGCCACTCTTCAATCTTCTCTACCCCTTCGGCCACGATGCCAATTTCCATCGCCGAACAGCAGGTGATAATCGCCTGAACGATAGCCTGTTTCGGTCCGTCATGATGAATATCGGTAATCAGACTGCGGTCAATTTTTAGCTTGTCGGGCTGGAAACGGGACAGCAGTGATAATCCCGCAAACCCTGCGCCAAAGTCATCAATGGCCAGGCTAATCCCCGAGCAGCGCAGCTGACGCATCGCCCGCTCAAACTCGTCAAACCTGGATATCACCTCATCTTCGGTCACTTCCACGATAACCTGATCCGGGATCAGCCCATTGCGGGCAATCTGATCGAGTAGGATATCAACCGCATCCGGCACCACCACCAGCGACATAGGCAGCAGGTTGAGTGAAATTTTATTACGCCCGATGCCCATTTTTTTTGCCTGCTTCAGCGCCCAGTATTTTGACTGGAGATCGGCTTCATACAGCTTTTCAGGGGGAAGCGAAGCAAAATAGTCCTGTGCCGGGCCGCCTGAGGGGCTGCGGATCAGCGCCTCCAGCGAGCTTATCGTTCGCTTCAGCGGCTCCACGATGGGCTGAAAAGCAAACTGACAGGGAGCGGAGTCTGAGGGCGTGTCGTCGGCCGTCTGAAAACGCGCCTCTGATACCAGATGCCATTGACGCGCATCATCATTTGCCGGACGGTCATCTCTGCCGCCGCCGGTGACAAAGGTTTCAATAAACTTTAACACCCTGTCGTCGTAACTGAGCTGATATTTCGAGGTTCCATGTTGTAATACCGTCTGCATCACCGTTTCCTGCGCATGGTCACGCAAATCTAAAAGCTCCATACCCAGATTACCGAAGCGGCGCGCAGAAGCATAATCGCGCATCAGCTGGACGATATGATAATGCCGGGGATCCTCGCAAATATGTTCAAAGAGAGTATTCACGGCACTGAGAGGGCCTTCAAGGATCTGGAGGAAATAATCACCGTCAAACAGAAGAATGCCCGTTATCTCCAGAGAGGCATTATTGACTCGTGCTTTATCAGCAAGCTGATAAAGTCCCGGCAGCGTGACGCCTGGACTCAGGCGACTTCGGTAAATCAACGTCGACAGCATTATGAACAGTTCCTTTCACATCAGCGCACGTTTGTTCGCCCATCCCAGGAGGAACAAACGTGTTTCAGCGGTCTTGCCCCTTGTTAACGGGGAAAGGCTCTTATTTCAACGGCCCTCACTCTTAATTCACAGGCCAGGTATAGCAGTAAGCGGCGCTTTTCTCCGGCTTTGTGTCCGATCGGGTAAGGTGACAGTTACATGGGGTTACCTATTTTACCGACTATTAAGTCGCGCACAATATAATTTACCGCTATATATTGCCGATAACCAGTCTGACCGATCGATCCGCCTCAGGCGGAGGGGTCATCTGTAAGGCCTGCAAACCCCGCCTGTTTCACCTTAAACGCAGGGGCGGAAAGCATTAACATTTTTCTTTTTTCGCCTGCACCATGGAAACTTTTATGACTATTACACAGCGTCTTTCACTCGCCTTTGGCTGTCTGCTAGCCGCGATAATGATTTTATCCGGCTACGCCCTGTATGATCTGTCAGCCTCACAGGCACGCTTTACTTACGTTGAGCATAACAACGTTCAGAGCATAATTGATATCAACAAAATTGTTAGCCAGGCTGGCGCGCTCCGCCTGCAGTTAAACCGCCATATGCTGGGTAATAACGATGCGCAGTGGTCGACGTCAGAAAGCAGTATCGCCACGCTGCTACCCAGGATGAAAGCGTTGATCGCTGCCTACCGCCAGAATAACCTCAAAGACCAGCATGACGGCGAGCTGGCTTTGCACACCGCAGAGGATCTGGCCACGGTGGAGCGGATGCTGCCCGATTTTTATGCCTACTCACGCCATGATAACAATGTCCAGGCGCTGGCCCGCTTTGACAGTCCGGACGGTATGGCACAGGCCATTGGCCGGGTCGTAAAGGATCTTCAGGAGCAGATCGCCTGGAACGTTCAGCTGGGCGACCGCCTGAAGCAGGAAGGCGACAAAGCGTACAGCCACTCTTTACGCATGATGCTGGCGCTGGTGTTAACCAGTATTTTGCTGCCCGGTATTTTTGGCTTCGTCACCATGTTCAGGATCCGCCAGGGGCTTCATCTGATGAAAAACACCCTGGCCGAAATCAGTGACTCGCTCGACCTGAGCCGCACCCTGCCCGTTAAAGGGCGCGATGAGCTGGCCCAGGCCGCAACGGCATTCAATTCCCTGACCGGGCGCTTTCGTTCAGTGCTGGCGACGGTTATCTCCTCAGCCGAGTCGGTAAATGTGGCCTCGCGTGAAATCGCGGCCGGAAATATTGACCTCTCTTCGCGTACCGAGGAACAGGCCGCCTCGTTAACGCAAACCACCGTCAGCATGCAGAGCATGACCGAAGCGGTGAAGCAGACCACAGAAGGCATGCTTCGCGTCAGCCAGCTCGCCGGCCAGGCCGGACAGCAGGTTCAAAACAGCGATATCACCGTTAAAACCATGCTCTCCACCATGGAGGAGATCAGTCAGGGTTCCACGCGAATTTCCGACATTACCAGCGTGATTGAGGGCATTGCCTTTCAGACCAACATCCTCGCGCTTAACGCCGCCGTCGAGGCCGCACGAGCCGGTGAGCAGGGCCGTGGCTTTGCGGTGGTGGCCAGTGAGGTACGAACGCTGGCTCAGCGATCGTCCACCTCAGCCAAAGAGATTAAGGCGCTGATCGAAAGTTCGGCCCAGCTGATTGCGCGCGGCGCAGACCAGGCTACGCAGGTCAATGAGCGCATGGAGAAGGTCAGACACTCTGTCGGGGAAGTGAATGACCTGACGAAGGAGATTTCCACCCTGAGCCAGGAGCAAAGCATGGGGATCTCTCAGATCAACGTTGCGCTGTCCCAGATGGATGAAGTCACCCAGCAAAATGCTGCCTTAGTTGAAGAAGCTTCCGCTGCGGCCCAGTCACTTGAGGAGCAGGCGGAAAACCTTGGCAAGGCGGTCGCGGTGTTTAGCTAACGCAGCGGGTCGCTCAGCCTTTTACCGGGCCGCATCACGCCGTGGCAAGCGGGCAGCGATTTTGTGACGAGACATGAACAGGCCCCACGACACTATTCATTCTTATCTATGCTTGGTAAACATTCGTTAACTACCGGGAAAGATTATGATTGTCAGAGGAATTGAGCATATTGGCCTTACCGTTTCAGACCTGCCCGCCGCCGAGCAATTTTTCATTAACGCGCTGGGCGCCAGCGTGTTATACCGTATCGTGCCGCCAGGCCAGCCTGACAAGCAGGTAGAGGGTAAAGATATGACGCCGCTGAACGGCTTTCCGCCGCAGATGAAGGTGGTGGGTCTGGTGATGATGCGGCTTGGCAATGGTTGCAATGTCGAACTGTTTCAGATCGATCCCGGCGTCGATAATAAGGCCGCCAATATCAGTCAGGCGGGCGTTAACCACTTCTCAATCTACGTGGATGATATCAACCAGGCCGGAGAAGCGCTGCGGCGTCACGGCGCGGAGATGTTTGACGGCCCCAATCCCTGCTTTGCGCAGGAAGAGGGTGAAGGCAATCAGACCTGGTTCTGCCACACGCCCTTTGGCGTGCTGATAGAGTTGATCACCCTGCCCTCTTCTCTGCACTACGATAAAGAGGCCACGGACGTGCGCTGGCTGCCCGACAGCACCGCGCCGTAAAAATGCGCGGCACCGCCCTCCACATCCGGGGGCGGCACCGCTTTCTGCCTTAGCTAAAGACCTTAACCGCATTCACCAGACGTCTGGCCTGGACTTTCATCCCCGATGCTCCCCGCATACTCTCCTCTGCCAGAGCGGTGTTCTGTCGGGTGTTCTGATCCAGCGCTTCCACCGCCCGCGCCACCTGGCTCAGACCGGCGCCCTGCTCATGTGTTGCCAGACTGATTTCATTCAGCAGATCTTTTACGTTCTGCACCTTATCCACCATTTGGGTGATCGCTTCGCCTGCATCGCTGACCTGCCGCGTGCCGGTCTGAATATTTTGTGTGCTGGCCTCAATTAGCTGACGTATCTCCTGCGCGGCCGTTGCACTTCGATTCGCCAGGTTACGCACCTCGCTGGCGACCACGGCGAAGCCTCTGCCCTGCTCACCGGCGCGCGCCGCTTCGACCGCTGCATTAAGCGCCAGAATATTGGTCTGAAAGGCAATACTGTCAATAAGCGCAATCATCGTCGAAATCTGGGTTGAGCTGCCCGCTATCTTATTCATGGTGTCGACCACGCTGAGCATGGATTCCCGCCCTTTAAACGCGGCATCACTGACGGTCACGGAGAAACTGTTTGCCTTGTCGGTACTGGCGGCATTGTTCTCCACCGCACGGGTGATCTGCTCCATTGCGGCAGCGGTCTGCTGCACGCTGTCGGCAGTGTGTTCGGTGCGCATGGCTATTTTTTCACTGTCCGTCGCCAGCCGATCGCTGGCGTGGTGCACGTCAGTCACCTGCTCCTGCACATCATTAACCAGCCAGCGAAACATCAGCCCCAGCTGACCGACGGCACGAAGCGTCATGCCTATTTCGTCAACGCGGTCAATCGGATCGACCTGCGTCTCTGCGCCTGTCGCCACATTCAGCGCAACGCTGCTCACTTTTTCCAGCGGATGCACTATCTGCCATTCAAGCCATGCGCTGACGCCGATACCGACCAGCAGGGAAGAGCCGGCAGCGAAGGCCAGCGCCTGACCATGCAGGCCGGTCATCAGGTAACTTAACAGGGTAAACAGCCAGAAAAGGCCGGTACTGCTGCGGATACGCCAGCGCAGCGGCATCACTTTCAGCGCCGAAAAGCCTTTTGCTATTCCCGTCTTCAGCAGCAAGCCTTTATACAGCCGATGGTGCTGCAATTTCCCTTCACGCATTCTGGCGTAAAGCCGCTCCGCCGCGTCAATTTCCGCTGCTGCGGGCTTGATGCGCACCGACATATAGCCGGTGATGGTGTTATTTCTGATAATGGGCACGACATTGGCGCGCACCCAATAGTAGTCGCCATTTTTCCTGCGGTTTTTAACCAGCCCTGTCCAGGGCAGGCCCTGCTTTATGGTAAACCACATATCCTTAAATGCGGCTTTGGGCATATCCGGATGGCGCACCATATTATGTGGCTGACCTTCAATTTCATTTTGCTCATAGCCGCTCACCTCGACAAAACTTTTGTTGGCATAGGTGATGTTTCCGTGAGGATCCGTGGTGGTCATCAGCGTGGTGTTATTATCAAGAACATATTCCGTAGTCGTACAGTGTAGCGATGTATGCGAACTCATAGGACGGCTCTCTGCAGGCTCATATTATTTGACTTATTCTTTGATGGCGTGTTATCGGCAAAACACGCCATAACTTTAAGGTTATAAACCTGGTGAAAGCTGGAGCTTAAAAGGACGCCCAGCGCGCATCGGCATCGGTCTGTGCGGGCAGGCCAGCGCTGAGAGCCGGTCTGTGGATTGCCTTCGGCGCAACCTTCAGCGCAGCCGGGGCTTCTCCGGTAGTGAACACAGAGATAACGCTGTCGAGCCGACCGGCTTCCTCGCGCAGAGAGTCAGCCGCCGCAGCGGACTCTTCCACCAGGGAGGCGTTCTGTTGCGTTGTGGTATCCATCTCCGCCATGGCCTGGTTAATCTGGGCAATGCCCCGGTTCTGTTCATCCGACGCCGCCGCGATTTCGTGCATTATCTCGCTCACCTGTGCCACCGCCCTGATAATGTCGCTCATCGTGTTACCGGCGTTATCAACCTGCGCGCTGCCGGCATTAACCTGCCTGACCGACTCTTTAATCAGCCCCTCAATCTCTTTCGCCGCAGAGGCGCTACGCTGTGCAAGATTCCTGACCTCTCCGGCCACCACGGCGAATCCACGTCCGCTTTCGCCCGCGCGCGCCGCCTCAACGGCGGCATTCAGGGCCAGAATATTCGTCTGGAACGCAATGCCGTTGATCACTGAGGTTATCTCCGATATGCGCAGCGAACTTACGCGTATCTCTTCCATTGTTTGCACAACGCCCTCGACAACATTGCCGCCTTTGGTTGCAATCTGCGTGGCGTCACTGGCCAGCCTGCTGGCATGCAGCGCATTTTCACTGTTTAGTTTCACCGTAGAAGAGAGTTCTTCCATGCTGGAGGCGGTTTGTGACACGGCAGCAGCCTGCTCTTCGGTTCGTGAGGAGAGTTCTTCATTGCCGGCGGCAATTTCTGATGAAGCGTGGTTAACATGCTCCACCCCATTACGGACGTTAAGAATAATGTCCTTCAGGCTGCGACTCATCTCATTAACGGCCTGCAATAACAGGCCCGGCTCATCTTTACGCTGTGAAACGATCTCCTGGCTCAAATCTCCGCTGGAGATTTTCAGCGCCAGACCCAGCGTGGCGGATAAGGGTCGGGTAATGCTGCGGGTTATTTGCCAGGCAATCAGTATACTGAGGATCATGCCGGTGATTGACACGATCCCAATGGTCCATTTTGACTGGTTGACAAAGCGGGATGAGATATTTTTTTGATAGTCAAAGAGTGCGGCAATCGCGGCATCAAAGTTCTGACCATCCTGAACCAGCGTTTTAGCGGCAGTATTATGTTGATGCCAGATGGTAATATAGGCGCTGACGCTTTGCTGGCCCTGCTGTAAGGCCGCCATCGCATGACTTTTTAACGTGACAGTATCGCTGGTATCGGTCGCCACCGGCACGGCATCAGCTGCGGCTATCTCCAGCGCCTGAATCAGTTCCGCCGAGCTGCTATCCGGCAGGCGGGAAAAGGAGGCCGTCAGCATCGCGACTTCTTTCAGCTCTGATGAGAGACGCTGTAGCTTAAGTGCCTCATCGGTGGTCATGTCCGGGCGAAGCGCGATCTTATCAAGCTGTTTGGCGATAATATAAAAGGGAAGGATTTGCAGCGCCTCGCTGCGATCCATCATCTCTTTCATATCCGCGAAAAGGAGGTTTCGCTGCTTTACATAGATCTCCATCGCCGCCTTCACGCCGCGCAGAGCCTCTTTCCCCTCCGGTAACCATTTAAATGCGCTGACATGGCTAAACTGTTTTCCCAGCTCCTGCAGTGCCTGCGCATTTTTATCAGCATACTGCTGCTCATTAGTATATTGATACAGCGTGCGGTTAAGCCGGGCTTTATCGAAAGTGCCGACCATATCCACCGTGATGGTGCGACGGCTGGCGTTGTCCTGAATAGTATTCAGGCAGCTGGCGGTAATCACGGCCATGGCGATCATCGCAACGATAGCAATAAAAAAGCCGAAACCCAGTTTCGCGCTGACTTTCAAATTATAAAAAAAAGGTAAGAGAGGCATGATGTCATCATCCTGTTGAACCAGAGGGGACAAAGGCTTGCGCTTTTATCCAGCACGTAAAATTCACCAGTAACAATATCGGCAGTTAAAAGGAATACATTAGCCATGCTTCAGGAGGGGAGCAGGCTGCAAGCGTTATCTTCTTAATTTTGGGGGATTTTTTTATAATTTATCTACCACCCACACTACCAGCGGCAATAATAATGCGCCACTTTACTGATTTATAATAATTTTTAATAAATTTTACTTTAGGTTTTAACGTGCAGCATCTTTATGGGTTTACTTAAAAAATTCCCCGATACGCTGTTTTTTCAGGGCTTTTTATCAGAAAGGGATATTAAAGGAGTAACTCCGCAGGAAGAGATGAGAGGCCAGGCACGCCCGGATGCAGGAACAGCGTCAGGAAGAGAGTAAAACCCCATAAGATGAGGTATCAGGGAGAAAAAAGGGGCACACCCTCAGGTTATTTTGCATCACTGCCGATTTCAATCATCATACAGTCAACACAGGCATGTCCGTTAAGATGATGAGTAGTGGCATATTGTTTTGCATGCTTCATAGAATAGAAAGTGCCTAAAAAAGAAACACCTTTACATTTTCTAAGCAACGGACAGCCTTCGTGATGGATATAATGTAAACTCCGTTTGTTCTCCAGGGAGGTCTGGTAATATCTGTACTGATTCATTTTTTAATATCCGCCTGGCTAATAGTCAGGTAGTAAAAAGGTGACAAGTATTTAACGATTGTAACAGACCGGGGATAAATAACGAAACGCATTTTCCTGCCACAGTTTTGCAATACATAATGCGCTGATAAATCGCTTGCCTGGCATACAGGCAACAAAAAAATGCGCGTTAAAAGAGGCGCAGGCAAATTTTCTTTTTCCGGCCAACCAAATTGTAACATTTTAATTTTAGACCTTTTCTTAAGTCTGGACAGGTGGCTTTTCCGGATCGGATAGAAAGCACCTATTCCTCTTTACAAAAGAGGAAAAGTATTTATTCATTTTGTTGCTCAGGCGACAGAACTAAGATTATTCCATAAAAACGGCTAAATATTATTTTCAGGAATTATCTCCTGATGCTGCTTCTGGGCTCCTGTAAAGTATTAATCACCCATTAATCTCTCAGTTCGATTAATATCATGTACTGTTCGCCAGGAGAATGCAGCGATGAGTAAATATTTTAAACGCCGGGAACCGACCAATCGACAGATAGTTAACGCTAATGAACAGTGGGAAATATCTTTCTGGACACATGAACTTAATACAACGCAGGACACCCTACATCGCGCCATTAAAGAAGTGGGGTCCAATAATGATGATATTAGAAAATGGCTGGCGGCGACCAGAAAAAACCGTTAATTTATTTTTTCTCTTTTTAAGCCACAGTTTCATACTGGGGGAAAAGGCCAGGAAAAGGCATAATGTAAATCTGAATACGCATTTTTGAGACGCAGATTATCCTTTAAGCCAAATCGTCTTTTCCCCTCACAGCGGTTTTAGTGCCTGAAACCCGTTAATAACGCCCCTCCCAAAAAATTGCATATTTTTTACATATCTGCCTGATGACTTAATCCGAAAAAAAGAATAGAATTAGCGAAAGCTGAATTCAATAATTTCATATTATAAAACAAAGCGTTGGTTTTTTGGTCATTATCCTCTCACCGGGTGAGGGGAGGAGGCGGGCATGCTGTTCAATCTGACTGGCGAAGATAATAAGTGCAGGGCAATCAATGCTCTGATAAGGCACGATGAAAGCCGGGATGACGTGCTGGTCAGGTTCGTTAAACTTGCCGGACAGGCATTAGGTATACCTGGAAGTTTCATCTCCGTACTGGATGATGAAAACCAATACATTAAAGCCGCGCACAATTTCCCCCTACGTAAAGGCCCGCGAGAAGATGCTTTTTGCCGGTTCGTTTTTGAAAGCGGGCGTGAACTTATTATCCCGGATACCTATAACGATCCGCTTTTT
This sequence comes from Erwinia sp. PPS120, assembly GCF_047918655.1. GTDB lineage: Bacteria > Pseudomonadota > Gammaproteobacteria > Enterobacterales > Enterobacteriaceae > Erwinia > Erwinia tasmaniensis_A. Next base: position 53,941 of record NZ_JBLREF010000006.1, read on the forward strand.
TTTAAACATCCCCTGACACTGGGTTATCCTTATATCCGGTTCTATGCTGGCGTTCCCCTTAAAAACCGCGATGGTGTTACGCTTGGCACATTATGTGTAACGGATACCGTTGCCCACCCTTTCAGCGACGAGAAAATTAAAACGCTAAGACTCCTGGCGGGGCTGGTGATCTCTTTCCTGGAAGCCTGGCACTCGGCTGGGTTTGTCGACCCGGCGACAGACCTGCCAAACAGAGAGCGGCTATTACGCGATCTCCAGCTACTGGCGCCAGGCGGACAAAAAAGTGAATACCGTCTGGTACTGATCGACTGTATGGAGATGTCTCGCGCCTATGAGCTGGCTAAATCATTAGGGATGGCAGCGGTTGAAGCGCTGCTGCGCGATATGGCGATACTACTGCGCCTACGCCTCAGGCTGGCACCAAGCCAGATGCTTTATACGGTTGCCACCGGCCGGTTCGCCATTCTCATCCCTGCGTCTGGCGCGTATACCGCCAGTGAGATTAGCCGAAAGCTACAGGGCGTATGTGCGCACGTTGAAGAAACGATCTCTATCGAGCTGGCGGTTTACACCGGCGAAGTCACCTTCGACCCGGCTGCTCAACCCGCTCATGAAATTCTCAGAAGGGGCATCAGCGCGCTGAATGAAGGCATAAACCTGAAAATCCCTGCCTGTACCTTTGACGATGTCATCAACTCGCGAAAATATGCGGCCGTCTCGCTTGTTGACGATCTGGCAAGCGCGCTGGAGCAGGATGCAGGACTTTATCTTGTCTACCAGCCCAAAGTAAGCATGTCGAGCGGTAAGCCCGTTGGGCTCGAAGCGCTGATCCGCTGGCACCATCCGGCCTATGGCGAACTCCCCCCCTCACTATTTTTGCCGCTAATCGATAACACCGAGCTGATGGCTAAACTGACCGACTGGGTCATCCACGGGGTCATTAAGCAGCTTGCAACGTGGCAGGCAACCGCCCTGCTTTTGCCGGTATCCATTAATATCAGGATCGCCGATTTCTCTCAGGATGGCTTCGCTGACCGGCTTGAGGAGAAAATGTTCCAGGCTGGCCTGCCAACGGCTCTGCTGGGGATCGAGTGTCTGGAAACCGATCGTATTGTTGAAAATCGCGCCGCCTTACAGGGCCTTGAAATGCTTAAGCTGCGCGGATTCGTCATCGCCCTGGATGATTTCGGCGCAGGCTATAGCAATATTAGCTATCTGAGAAGAATGCCGCTTGATGTTATTAAACTCGACCAGTCGCTGATTCGTGAATTATCTGGCAATACCGCCACGCGAATTATTGCCCGCAGCGTCATTCAGATGCTTAAAAATCTCGATTATATTGTTATTGCTGAAGGCGTGGAGGATGCGGATACGAGTCATTTGTTGCAAAGCTACGGCTGCGATCAGGCACAGGGCTACTATTACTCAAAAGCGCTTGAGCCAAAAGCACTGGAAAGTTGGCTTTACTGGCAGCTTCGGGATTCACTACGCTGAATAGCGTAATCATTGTATTCCTCCCGCACGTTAATCACCTTCCGCGACGCAAAAGGATTGGCCCTGGATTTGAAATGAAAGAAAATATATTTTTTGGCGACACAGATCTTTTTACTATCAAAGGCGAGCAGGTCTGTAAAGAATATGATGACTACGGCAACGTGACGGTAACAGACGATCGTAAATACCGCATCATGAGCTTCTACAGCATATATGAACAAACCCGAATGCGGATTGATACGCCCTGGCTGCCCGTTCATAATTATATCAAAGCGATGCTAATGGGTATTACGCTAAGCCCGGCGGATTCGCTGCTTATTCTTGGCCTCGGCGGAGGAAGTCTGGTTCGGGCGTTGGACCACTATGACCCGTCATTAAAAATCAGCGTAGTTGAACTGAGAAAGACAGTGCTGAATGTGGCACGGAAATATTTCTCGCTGCCAGAAAATAACAACATTACCTATCACGTTGATGACGCGGAAGCTTTTATCTCCCGGCAAAGGGGAGAACGTTATTCCCATATATTTTCTGATTTGTATACTGCTGATGCGATGCTTCCTCTTCAGGAAAACGCGCTTTTCTTCGACAGCTGTATCAGAAACCTGCGCCCGGACGGCTGGCTTATTCTTAACTTCCATCAGATGCCCATATTGAACTCACCGCTGTTCAGGTCGCTGACAGATCAGTTTCGCACAGTGCTCTGCTGTCGCGTGCCCAGCGGGAACGTCGTTCTTTACTGCAGTGACAAGACGGATCTGGCGGATTTGACCCTACTCAGAAAAACCCTGAGCGCGACGGGTACGTTGTTTTCATGCGATTTCTGGCCGCTGGCGCGGACTCTAGCCAGCCTGAAAGATAAAGTTAGCAGCAAAAGTGCAAATTAGGCTGGACCTAAAATGAGACGATTCTTAGTAACGAATATTGTTTACTTAAGTGATTGTTTTATCGTGCATTTAAAAACTTAACAAGCTAACTATTTGATATGAAAGCATTTTAAACCAAAGTTCAGCCTTGTCAAAGCGCCTGTTTATTATATGCTTTAAAGGCTCATAAGCGCCTACCGAGGTGCAGGTGACTCAGGGACGAGCTCACCTTTTACGTCTGCATCCGAAAAAAATGAGAAGAAAAGCCCCCTGCGGGACTTAACCTGCCGCCTCTGGTGGGCGACTCATCGCTTAACAGCAATATACAATCAGGGCTTATGACTGATTCTTTTCTGTAGTCGGGAAATTTGATCGGTGATATCAGCCGTACGTTCTGCCAGTCCTCGTATGGCGCTGGCAATCACAGAGAAACCCCGCCCATGTATTCCTGCTCTGGCTGCTTCAATACTGGCGTTGAGTGATATCAGCTTAATCTGCGCCGCGATATTGCCATTTTCTGAGACCAGTTCGGCAATCTCTTTCGCCGTTTCTGCGGCACTTTCCAGCCTGCCCTTTTCTATTTCGTCCTGAACCAGACGGTCCTTATGAGACTGAATATCAATCAGCGCGCCAACCGCCCTCAGTGGCGTTCCATCCGCAGAGCGTCGGGTCTGTCCACGGGCGCGGAACCAGCGATATTCGCCACTGCGAAGCATTAAACGATACTCAATATCAAAACCTGTCTGACCGCTTTTATCCATCAGATGGGCGCCAAAAGCATCCAGTGTAAAGCCTTTATCTTCCGGGTGCAGGCGTGAAGCCCAGCTTTCAAGCACATCCGGGAACTCTTCAACGGTTTCAAAACCCAATAATTTTCTGAACTGTGGGGACCACCAGAAGACGTTAGAGGGATTCATTGGATTGCCATTGATGATATCAAGATCCCATAATCCATCGTTCAGCATCTCTCTTGCGAGGTTGAAGCGCGTAGAAAGGATCTCATATTCGCTGCTTTGATCGACAGCATCCTGAATATTTTCCATTATCCCCGTTAGCATGGCGACAGAATGCGCATCACCCGGAACGTATTGTGCGGCAACGCTAAACCACTGCCAGCTCTGATCCTCTACAAGAATACGGTACCTGACCGGCTTTGCTTCCCTGCCGGTAGCATGATTCACCGCGTGTCGGATAAACAGCTGGAAAGCCTCTCTCTCATCTTCATGAACCCGCTGGATCAGAGCAGCCAACGTCATGCTGGATGTCGAGGGCAGGTTAAGCAGTCCGCACGCTTTGGATGAAAGCCAGACGCGGGTTGTCGGCTGATAATTTTCACCTTCGATCGCCCATACCCCTTGCCCGGATATCGCCATCAGGCTTTGCAGTAAAACGTGATCGTTACTGTCCTGACAGCGGGCGGGCTGTAATTCATTCACGACGGGTATTTCAGGCTGTATTACGGTCTTGACGACCTTTTTTCTCATTATATTTTTTAGCATTGCTATATCCTCTGGTGAGTTTCTGCGCTGTACAATAATTTAGTTAGTTGTACAGCTACGGTTATCGGCAGCAATGCTAAAAATTTGATTGAGGAGGGAAATTAAATTGTAAGACGGCAGTACATTCCGTCAAAATAAGGTCACCAGATAACACTTTATGCTGGTTTATCAGCAACCCCCGTGAAAAACCCCAGACACAGGTTGACGTAAAAAAATTTCAGGGCCTTTCGCCTGACGGCCTGCGGCGTAGCCCTACACTTGCCATAAGCGCACCCAGCGCGATAAGTACGACGGCCACTAACGCCTCACTCTGCGGGCTGGCAAGAGACATCATCAGCTGCATAGTGAAGTCGCTATACCCCTCTCCCCCAGCAGCACCACGCCATGCCATGGTATGGGTGACGACAGGCATCAGGCAGGTCACGCACCACAGCAATAGAAGCACCCGCGCAATACCCCGGGGAAGACTTCTGCCATATCTGTTTATCTTAAGTCTTAATAACCCATAAACTAATCCACCGCCTGCCATCAGGATCGCAGAATGGATAAGCGCAAAAAAAAACGTCACACCATGCATCTGTTCTGTCATTGTTTCTCCGTGAATTTCCTAATCATATGCTCTGTCAGCGCGTCAATATAAGCCTACACAACCTACGGGTTAAATTACAAATTTTTCTTATGTTATAAAGGTGTCTTATTATTACGTTGGTGCCCGCAGACAGGGGTGCTTTGTCATCTGAGAATGGTGCCAACCCGCTGGCAGGGAAGATCGGAATGGGGGTTTTCAGAAGGGGATGGTCAGTTAGCACTCCAACAGGTATTCAGTGGCGTACACCAGGTCGAGCCCGGCGAATAAACAGGGCGTTGGGCGCATGGCTGCGCCAGCCAGAGCGCCCTGTGGCGGTCCATGCCAGCTATGCATTGTTTATCGCGCAACCGGCTTGCACAGCAAAGCAGAGCGCGGACCTGACCGCAGCTATTCGGCAGACAGTGGGTAACAGGCGGACGGTGGACGGTGGACGGTGGACGGTGGACGGTGGAGATCTTGTCACGCGAGAATTTACCCGCACTGACTGGGCATCAGCAAAGTGTCACGATTTATTATCAGAAGCGAAGAAGTACACCAACCAGTGGGTAAGAATATGCTGGAGGTAGTCGCCTCCCGGATAATGTTCTGACGGAAGGCACTTATTAACAACGTTATGACGTCCCCGTCCTGCGGGAGAGGGTAAAGCTTAATGCCGTCGCGTGCCGTCTGCCGGACCGTCATTATTCAATACATGAATAACAGTATCGCAATCGCTGTCATTGAGTACAGCCTGAGTTCGCCCGGCGGCGAGATAACGTCTGACTTCGCTGATGGCGAATTTGCAGGCGCTTTTTATTTCAGCGTCTTTTTCGGCCGCAGCCATTGCCTGAAGCTGTTCCAGCAGCGCTGTGGTGCTGACGGGCGCAGCACCGCTAAGGAGTGCAAGTACGGCTTCGCCGAGCAAAATATCAGCCAGCTTTTCTTGTTTATTTCTTAACATGCCACTTCTCGGATTCTGTTGAGAACGTAAAACCTACTCTCCACGGCCAAAAAGCATACCGATAAGCTCCTGCAGATGCTTTTCCTGCTCTGAACCGGAGGCGAGTTCAAGACGACGCAGCAGTTTGGTACAGAGAGCTTTACGATTTAGATTTCCACCCGCCCGCAGGATCTCAACCACGATTTGCCCCATGGTTTCCTGCTGCGTTGGCATTACAGATTCGTTAAAATAGCGTCTGATATCGGCTTCAACTACTGGATTTGAGCTGTCCTGGCGCATGTAAATGCCTCTACGTCGTTAAGTTTATAAAGTGTTGATGTTGCTGAGCGCTAAAGTTATACACCTTTTTTAAAGTTGTACAGTGATAACGTTTTTACGATACCTTTATTTTTTTGCAAAAAATGCTTAGCCTTTTTTATCAATGGATTATAAACGACATTCAAACAGCACGGAAAAAGTAAAGGTTACAGCACAAATTACACTTTGCTGTACAGGTTAAGGAATATGAAATGGGGTGACCTGCCTGGCATTATTAAGGGTCTTCCCGCCAGCACAATGCAGACAGGCCGGTCATTCGTCAGGCTTTACGCGCTATGACGACCTTATCCAGGCTGAAATCTGGCATGCCGTCCAGCTTACCGGAGCGTGGAACCCGGTCAGATACATCAGAAAAGGCTTCTGTCGACTGGCCGCTCTGTCTGAAACGCTGCAGCCACCTCCGGGTGGCCCAAATCTCCAGCAGACGTTCATCATCCTCTTCATTCTCCCCCATTTCTGCCAGCCTGCCGAGTAGCGCGGCCATGTTGATTTCCACCTTCATGGAGAGCAGGCTTATCGCTGCTTCACCCATTATGACGTACCGTCTTTTATCATTAGCACCTGTAAACATGGACAACCTCCGGTACGTTAAGAACTCAGAATATCTGCCTGACACTGCGAACAGTAATACACATTAATTTTATTTGCTGTTTAAATAACTTAGAGTGAACCTATGAATGAAAGAGGTAAAAACAATCGAAGTTAAAATAAATACAATTCATTGATTAAAATCGCATTTATCACCCTGGCTAATCACGCGGGGTATTATCATTTGGTCGATTTAATTTTGTGAATACAAATTTTAGCATCGTTACTATAAATATATTTTTATCATTAGTACCCTGTTCAGAGCTTTACCCTCATTTTTTGCAGGCAGGTCAACATCCGCTTTGATGACAGGCGCTGTTGCGGGTCAGAACGCCGGGACGCCGTAAACCCCTCCCAGGGGCTTCACTGCCGAACGTTTTATACGCTGGGCCCGGAGGTGGAGAGGTTTTTAACTGCGTCTGCGTAGCCCGAGGCCCTGCGGCGACAAAGGCTATGCACTATATTGGTGCCGCTATCGCAACAAAAAATTATCTCCTCTCCACGACAACTAGCGACCTGCACAGCAAATAATTTAAAGGCCGTATTTTTTTGCACCATAAATGTGAGAGAGATCATTATAAATAGTTTTTTCGCACCTATTTTGTGCGCTAAATCAAAAGTTATTATAAGTAAAAAATATGGGGGTTATTATTTTTATAAATTAAAGGTAATAAATATAAAATCCGGCCAAAACATGCTCAGAATAAATAAAATAAATCCTATAATTCAACACATTACACAACACAAGAAAGAGTAAACGTCAGTATGCACCGCCTCGCTTAACGCCTCGCCGCTCAAAAAAAATACGTTGCAAAGCGAATTTTTAAAATGATAAAAGATTCTCAGTTGATAATTTCTTTTCACTTTGAGGGCAACAGAAATGTCACTGGAAACCGCTGAAATTCGTATTTCCCAAACCTGGCAACGCCCGGATAAAAAATGGCTGGCCGCCTTTGCTGATTTCCCCGTCGCTAACATCGGCGATGCGATGGAGCGGCTAAATATGTGCGATGCCGGCATCGTTCCGCTGTGTGAAGGCATGCATTTTGTCGGCTTTGCTCTGCCGGTGCTGGTTACGCCCGGTGATAACGCCGCCGTGATTAAAGCGCTGGATGTTATCCAGCCGGGCGATGTGGTGATGATCAACGGTCAGGGCCACACCGACCGCGCGCTGGTAGGCGAACAGTTAACGCAGCGTTTCCAGCATGCAGGCGCAGCGGCTCAGGTCATTGACGGCGCGGTACGCGATCGCAAAGTTATTGCCGCTACCGGGCTTCCCACCTACAGCCGCGGCATTACGCCCGCGGGTCCGTTTAAAAATGGGCCGGGCGTCATCGGGGAACCCGTTGCGCTTGGTGGCGTAGTCTGCGCCGCCGGGGACATTGTGGTTGGCGACGATGACGGCATCATCATTATCCCGCTCTGGCGTGCCGAAGCGGTGTTAATGGCCGTGAAGGAAGTTGCGAGACGTGAAGCAGAAATGACGGCAGAAGTCACCCGTCAATACCAATAACAATACCCCCACGACCGGCTTTAACAGCAGGCCCGGCCGCTTTTCAACACGTACACAGGGCAAAACGATGAATAAATCACATGCAGTACCCATGCGTTACGCGTTGCCACGGAATGGAGTGACGAAAAATAACGTCGTACGCCGCGCCTCGCTCGCCGGCGGCGTCGGTTCTTTTGTGGAATGGTACGATTACGGCATTTACGGTTTACTGGTCAGCTCGCTGGTGCTGGTGTTCTCCGCCAGCGATAAAAGCATGACCGATGCGGGGCTGATGCTGACCTATCTTGGGTTCACGGTCAGTTTTGTGGTCCGGCCCTTTGGCGGACTGATTTGTGGCTACCTTGGCGATCGTCTGGGTCGTCAGAAGCTGCTGGCTATTCTGCTGCTGATGATCTCACTGGCGACCGCCGCCATCGGACTGCTGCCTGGCTACCAGACCATTGGCTGGGCCGCACCCGTACTGCTAATTCTGCTGCGTATCGTGCAGGGCTTTTCTGCCGGTGGGGAAGTCTCCGGTGCCGGATCCTTTGTGGCCGAATACGCCGAGGATCACCGACGGGCAGTGGTGATGTCGCCGCTGGTGATGGGATCCTTTATCGCCCTTCTGTTCGGCAGCCTGCTGATCGTCAGCATGATCAACGTCTTCGGTATTGCAGCAGTAAACAGCTGGATGTGGCGCGTGCCTTTCCTTCTGGCGATCCCGATGGCGATGATCGGCGTCTATATCCGCACCCGCATCCAGGACACACCCCACTTTCAGATGGTGAAAGCCAGCCAGCGCGTAAAGCGCAATCCTATCCGTGAAGTCCTGACCTCAAAGCGCCACCTGAAGGCGATTGGGCTGGCCATCACCCTGCCCGCCGTTAACGGACCGGGCTACTACATTCTGTTCGTCTATATGCCGACCTACCTGAACAAGGTGATGCACTTTCAGCAGGTACAAAGTCTGATGGTTACCGCCTGCGGCTTGCTGACCATTATCGCTGCTATTCCGATGATGGCATGGCTCTCGGATCGCCTCGGGCGTCGACCGCTGCTGATTGCCTCGGCCATCGCCATGGCCGTGCTGGCCTGGCCGTGTTTCTGGCTGCTAACGCTGGGCATGATGCCGTTGGCCTGTATGGCGGCCATCCTGCTGGCGCTGGCCTTTGCCGGTCATGCGGGCGTCATTCAGGCCACGCTGGCGGAGATGTTCCCCACTAACGTGCGCTACAGCGCCTATAGCATTGGCTTCAATCTCTCGACCGTGATTTTCGGTGGCTCGGCGCCGCTGCTGATGACGTGGCTGATTGGCCTGACCGGCATCGCCAGCATCCCGAGCTATATGGTGATATTTACCGCTGCCCTGACCCTGATCAGTGCGATCTATCTGAAAGAAACGGCTGGCAAACCGCTTAACGATGAATAACGGCTGCATGCTGCGGCAACCACTCTGCACTCTGAGGTCATTATGAAAAATGCGTCCCCCTGGCGTATCGGGTTTGATATCGGCGGCACCTTTACCGATTTGGTGCTGATCAATGACAGTAACGGCGAAACGATCCGGCATAAAACGCTGACCACGCCGGAGGATCCCTCCGAAGGCGCCTATACCGGACTCACGCAGCTGGTCGCGCTTGCCGGACTGAAAACCAGTGATATTCATACCCTCACGCACGGCACCACGCTGGCGATTAACGCGCTGCTTGAACGGCGCGGTGCCAAAACCGCCCTGGTGGTCACCCGGGGTTTTCGCGATGTGCTGGTGCTCGGACGCGAATATCGCTACGACATCTACGATTTGAACGGCGCTCCCGCTCAGCCCCTGTTACCGCGATCGCAGGCGTACGAAATTACCGAACGTGTGACCGCGCGGGGTGAGGTCATCGCGGCCCTCGATCCGGCAGAGGTGGCAGCACTGGCGGCGGAGCTGCATGAAAAAGCCTATGAGGCCGTTGCCATACTCTGTATGCACGCTTATGCCTGGCCCGACCATGAAAATCAGCTGGAATCGCTGCTCAGCCGCGCGCTGCCCGGCGTCTCAATTTCAGTTTCGCACAAAGTCTCCCGCGAGATCCGCGAATACGATCGCGGCGTGCTCACCGCGATGAACGCCTTTGTGCAGCCGAAAGCCCGCCGCTATATGGCGAGCCTCGAGAACAAACTGCGCGAAGGGGGCTTCACCTGTGAGTGGCTGGTGATGGGCTCCAACGGCGGTCTGATGGCGCCGCAGGTCGCGGCAGATTATCCGACCCGCATCATCGAATCAGGGCCGGCAGGCGGTATCGTCGCCAGCGCAGCCTTTGCCCGTCGTAACCAGATCAAACAGCTGCTGGCATTTGATATGGGCGGCACCACCGCCAAAGCCTGCGTGGTCAACGGGGGGGAACCCTCAATTACTACCGACTATGAGGTGGGCCGCGCGGACCGTCTGCTTAAGGGGAGCGGCCTGCCAGTCAAATTACCGGTGGTGGATATGATTGAAATCGGCGCGGGCGGCGGCAGCATTGCCCGCGTTGACTCGCTGGGTCTGCTGGAGATTGGCCCGGAAAGCGCCAGCGCCTGGCCGGGTCCGGCCTGCTATGGTCGCGGCGGCGAGCACCCGACGGTCACCGATGCCAATCTGGTGCTGGGGCTGCTGGACCCGGACGCCTTCCTTGGAGGCCGGATGCGTCTGGACGTCCCGGCGGCGCGCCAGGCGATTCGTCGGGTCGCGGAACCGCTGGGCCTGAGCATTGAAGATGCGGCCTGGGGCATCCACGAAGTGGCGAATAGCAAGATGTCTGAAGCGCTGCGCACCCACTCGGTTGAGAAGAATGTTAACCCCTCGCAAATGACCATGCTGGCCTTTGGTGGCGCCGGTCCCAGCCACGCCTGGTCACTGGCAAAACAGCTGGGCATAAAGCGCGTTAGTTTTCCTAATGGCGCGGGGGTCTACTCCGCATTTGGTCTACTGACCGCCCCACCGAGCGCCGATTTTGTTCGCAGCGATCGTTGCTCTCTACAGCAGGATGTAGATATCGCCCGTATCCGGGCCGTATTTGCCGAAGGGTTTGACGAAGCATTTAGCACGCTGGCCGCAGCCAATGTTGATCCGGCCAGCGCCAGCCAGCAGCGACTGGCCGGGGTTCGCTATATAGGTCAGGGCTCGGAACTGACCGTTCCCCTCCCCGCGGGCTTTCTGGAGAACGGCGACGTTCAGGCATTGACCGAAGCCTTCGAAACCGCGCACTTTGCCCGTTTTGGCCGCACCCTGCCGGGTCAGGGAGTGGAGGTGGTGAACTGGCGTGGCCGCGTACAGATGACCCCGCCCGCGCTGAATACCTCCGATCGCCTGCATCACGCAGAACCCGAAGCGCAGGAGAAGCGGTTACAGGTTTACTCCGGTCGCGAGGAAGGGTTCACTCCCTGCCGCGTGATCCCGCGCAGCCTGCTGGTTGTGGGTGAGGCCATCTCCGGCCCGGCGCTGCTACAGGAAAAAGAGTGTGCGATTTATGTTGGTCCCGGCGCGACGGCCTGGCTGGATGAGCAAGGTAATATTTTGATGGAGCTGAACTGATGACTTCTGCAACCCCTGATAATTTACAGTTTCTCGACGATCCTGTCGGCTTACGCATCACCTGGGATCGGCTGGTAAGCATTTCTGAAGAGGCAGCGGCCACCCTGGTCAATATGGCCTTTTCCAGCATCATTCGCGAAGTGGGCGATTACTCCTGCCTGCTGATGGATGAAAGCGGCAGCTCTCTGGCTCAGCCTAAAACCAGCGTGCCGGTGTTTATTGGCACGCTGCCGGCGACCGTGCGGCATCTGCTGGCGAAATTTCCGGCCGACACCCTCAGGCCGGGGGACAGCCTGATCACCAACGATCCCTGGCTGGGCACGGGTCATCTTAATGATGTCACCGTAGTCACCCCGGTGTTTCGCGCCGGGAAGCTGGTCGCCTTTACCGGGTCGGCTGCGCATATGTCGGATATCGGCGGCTCGCTGAATATGGGCTCATCGCGGGATATGTTCGAGGAAGGCTTTCTGATCCCACCCAGCAAACTGATGCATGAGGGAGAAGTCAATCAGCAGCTGCTCGATCTCTTTCTGGCTAACGTTCGCTCCCCCGATCGGGTAGAGGGCGATCTGCATGCCATGCTGGCCGCCAACCAGGTGGGTGCCAGCGGGATACTGGGGCTGATGGACGATCTCAACATCACCTCGGTTACGCCACTGGCAGAAAAGATTCATGCGCTGACCGAACAGGCTATGCGCAGGGCGATTGAGGCCGTACCGGATGGTCGCTATGAAGCGGCTGTCGATATCGGTGATTACGAAGGAGACATTCACCTTAACGTGGCCGTTATCGTTAATGGCAGCGAGATCGTGATTGATTATGCCGGATCCTCGGCGGAATCCCCCTTTGGCAGCAACTGCCCCATGTCATTCACCTATGCCTACAGCGTCTATCCGCTGAAGTGCCTGCTTGAGCCAAACCTGCCAAATAACGAGGGCTGCTTTAAATCTATTACCGTCACCGCGCCGGAAGGCTCTATTGCCAACGCCCGGCCACCCTGTGCCGTGGAAATGCGTAACCGCGTGGGGCATATGGCCCACGCCGCCATCTTCTCTGCCCTTGCCGATATTATGCCTGACCGCGTCATGGGCCACTCCGGCAGTGCGCCGGTCACCTGCGACGTATTTGCCGGTCAGTTTGACGACGGGCAGCGCTTCGTTGAAAGCCTGTGTGTAAACGGCGGAACCGGCGCGCGTCCGGCGGCGGATGGCATCGTAACCGGGTTCCCCGGCAATATGTCCTCCACGCCGGTGGAGCTGATCGAGTCCGCCACCCCGCTGCTGTTTCTGGAGAAGGCGATTGTGCCGGATTCCGGCGGTGCAGGTCGCTACCGGGGCGGCGTGGCGCAGCGCATGGTTATCCGTAATACCAGCCGTTTTCCCGTATCGCACAGCATGTTTTATTCGCGGCAGCGACATCCCGCGGAAGGCGTACTTGGCGCGGCCCCGGGCGCACCTAACTATGTGGCGATCGGCGGCGAGCCGCTGGAAAAACCAGTCGGCCGTCATGATATCCCCGCAGGCGGAGAAGTGACCATACAGATGCCGGGCGGCGGGGGGAAAATGCCGGTGGCCGAACGCTGCCACAGTGCCATGCTCTGGGATCTCCAGGAGGGCTACATTACCGACGAAGGTGCACGACGGGATTACGGCGTGGACAGCAACGACTTAAAAAGGGGTTAACGAGTATGCAATCACTGACGGAAAAAGTTGTGATTATCACCGGTGCCGGAAGCGGTATCGGCAAGGCAGCAGCGGCGGCCTTTGCGGCGCGCGGCGCGCGCGTGGTGCTGGTGGGGCGCCGCCAGGCCGTGCTGGATAAGGTGGTGGCCGAATTGAGCGCGAGTTTGCAGAGCGGGCAGAACGACCTAAACAGTCATAATAGTCAGAATGTTAAGAGTGATTTCAATACCAAAAATCGCCGCCCGGGCCAGCTGTGGGCCTTCGCGGCGGATATTGCCCGCAGGTCCGAGGTTAACGCGCTCATTGGCTGGGCGATCGGTGAGTTTGGCCGGGTCGATATTCTGGTTAACAACGCCGGCAGCGCCAGCAGGACGCTTAATGCCCGATGGATCGAAGAGGAGGAGTGGGATCAGGTGCAGGAGGTCAATCTGAAAGCGGTTTTTCTGCTGACCCAGGCGGTCCTTCCCGGCATGCTCAGTCAACAGAACGGCACTATTATTACCGTCTCCTCACTGGCCGCGTTAAGACCCAATCTGCTGGGCGGCGCAGCCTACGGTGCGGCCAAGGCGGGCGTGCGAAATTTTATGACCTATTTGCATAACACGTTCCGCAACGAGGGCATTCGCTCAACCTCAATTCTGCCCGGCGAGGTGAATACGCCGATTATGGATAACCGTGCCAACCCGCCCGACGTGCACATTCGCGAAAATATGGTTCAGCCGGAGGATGTCGCTGAAGCCATCCTGCTCTGCGCCAGCCTCCCGTCACGCACGGTCATTGAAGAACTGATTGTTGCACCGACCTACCAGCGGGATATTTCCGGCGATCTTGAGGTGAGTCGCTGGAAAAATGCCCCCCCTTCGTGCCAGGCCGAGCGCGAAAAGAGCCGCTGAACCCGACATTACGCAGAGGTAAAAACCATGTCTGTATCTGACTTTAAGGCCGCTGAGGCGGTACTTCGCATTGAGCGTAGCTCGCTACGCGTGCAGCAACCGGCCTCAACCGGCGATATGATCTCGCTGGCAATGGGGGAACCCGATTTTGCAACGCCGGCGCGCATCGTGCAGGCGGCGGTGGATGCCCTGAACGACGGCTATACGCACTATGCTCCCCTGCTGGGTGATAAGGCGCTCTGCCAGGCGCTGGCAGAAGAGGTCGCGGCACAGAGCGGTAATCCCGTGGCTGACGGCGAGATTCTGGTTACTCACGGCGGCACTGCCGGGCTGGCTGCGGCAATACTCTCCATGGTTAATCCCGGCGACCGGGTAGTGATCCCCGATCCGACCTACTCCCTGTATGCCGATTTGGTCAATATGGCGGGCGGTATTTGCGTGCCCATGCCGTGCCAGGCCGATCTACACTGGGATCTGACGCGTCTCGGCCAGGTGCTGGAGGGGGCAAAGCTGTTTATCTTCTGTAACCCTGGCAACCCGACCGGGATTGTCCACCGTCGCGATGAAATTGAGGCGCTGGCAAAATGGGCGGCCTTGCACGATACGCGGGTGATTGCCGATGAAGCCTACAGCGATCTGGTTTTCACCGACCGCCCCTTTACCTCGGTGCTCCAGGTGCCGGAATTCAGAGGCCGGACGCTCTATTGCCAGACGTTTTCAAAAAGTTTTGCCATGACCGGCTGGCGAGTCGGCTACCTCGCGGGGCCATCCGCGATGATCAAAGCCGCCGCACGCGTGCATAATACTGTAAACGGTTCGGTAAACAGTGCCGTTCAGCGCGCCGCGCTGGTCGCTATCCGGGAGTGTAAAGATGACGTCAAACGTATGTATGATATATACCGCGAACGTCGCCAGCTGATGATGAACGGCCTGCGGAGCATCCCGGAACTGGCGCTGAACGAGCCGGAAGGCGCATTTTACTGCTTCCCCTCCTATTCGCTGCCGATACCCGCTATTGATATGGTGGCATTACTGCGTGAACAGGGCATTGCCGTCAGGCCAGGCAGTGAATTTGGCGCTGCGGGTGAGGGCTATCTGCGGCTCTCCTATGCCGCCAGCAGTGAAGCGATCAGCGAAGGTGTCCGCCGTTTGAAGCGGGGGCTGGCCGGGCTGAAGTAAGGGATGATTAACAAGGATCGACAATGACGGGAAAAATGATGCGCAGCGATACAGAACGAAATCGTAAAAACCTGATTCAGGCGGCGGCCAGGCTCTTTGAACGCTCTGAAAATCCGATAAGCATGACGGAAATTGCCGCCGAGGCGGGCGTTTCCGTCGCCACCGCCTATCGTCAGTTTACCTCTGTTGAAGAAGTGCTAAATACCTACCGTCATGATGTGGGTTTGCTGCTACTGGAGTTCAGCCGCAGACAAACCTGTGCCGGGCTGGAGAAGCTGGAAAACGTCAGCCGCTACTGGATTAAGCTGGTACGGGAACGCGGTGCCGCAATGGTGCCGATGCGTAACCGCCGGGGTTACCTGGAGCGGCTGTGGGAAGGGGCCGAATATCTTCTGGTCCAGGCTGATGCCGTACGCCCTGCACTCAGGGAAGCGATGGGGGAAATGGACCTTCCCGATATTGGCGATAAAGCGGTTTTTCTGTGGAATATCCTCTTTGATCCGCGTGAAATTTTCGATTTGCTTGATACCGTTGGCCTGACGGAGAAGCAGGTCGGTACCCAGCTTATGTCGGTGCTGGTCGGCGGCCTGCGCGGCTTCGCCACCGCAAATGAATTCTCACTCGCCGCCTGTCGGGCTAAATAGTGCGGCTTTAAAAAAAATTTCCCTGGTGTGGCTTAAAAGTATCGCTCGTTACGATCATATGTCTTTATTTTAGTTAGGATAATTACTGGATCTGTTTTGTCATGCCTTATGAATCAGTTAAGCATCAGTCATGTTATCTGGTCAACAACAAAGTGGTCAAAAAGCATAGCAAAATGACCACGTATTAATTAATATACTGTTTTTTAAGTATTTATTTTTAATGGCAGAATGAGATACGCGTATCCCATTAAACTTTCACATGGAAAACCCTTATCGTATCCTGTACTGTCATAACAAAGCGTTTACAAAAAGCACGTTTGACATTGATGAAAATATCAGCACTAAAAAGAAAATCTAATATTATCAGTAATATTGAGTATATGATGAGGAAGCGTGGGGAGAATAAATCCTCGCTGGCGTTACGCGCAGGCGTCACGCGCAACACGCTTTATCGAATTCTCGACGGCAAAATCAATCGGGTCCAGCCCTCGACGGTGACCCGTATTGCAGATTTTTTTGGCGTCGCCTGCGATGTTATCGAGCACTGCTCCATAGAGGAGCTGGACAGAATTGATAATCTGCTGTCCGTTGACGGTAATAAGAACCCCGCCGCTATTCCCCTTATTCCGCAGTCACACCTGCTAGCATGCATGGAGACCCGGGTGGGCCAGCTAATCATGCGCTATCCCGTCACCTGGGCTTTTGCTGAGGGCCCCAATCTGATTGGCATAAAAGTGGAGACGTCGATAGGTAACACCTTCTTTCCCGGTGACACGCTAATCATCAAACGGTATTCCCTGCCGGATAATCATCAACCTTCCCTGCTCTATTCTGCCGGAAAGGGCTTTTACCTCAGGGAAGTACCGGGCTCCGTAAGCGTTATTCCCCGTGAAGAGAGTAGATTAATAGGCACCGTGGTCGAAGAACGCATCGCGTAAAAAGGAAGCTATTTTGTCAGATAACCAAATATATAAACTGCTGGGATTTAGCCGCTCTTTTGATGCGGTGCGGGCGAATGTGATGATACTGTCCACCGGTAAGAGAGTAAGCATTCCGTTAAGCGAACTGGAAACCAGTGAGATTTCAGAGGATCTCAACCGCAATGAACTCCGGGAAGTTTACCGACGAATGTATGCCGGAGAAAACACCGTCACCGCCTACGATATGAAGGACCGGCGCGATCGTTCATGGTTTGCGTATATGATTATCGCGCTCTCGCTTAGCGTGATTTATATATTCTGTACGGTTACCGGCGTAAAGCCCGTTAATATTCCCTGGCTGCATATGATAGTTCCACCAGCCGTTTTCCTTTACCCGCTCACTTTTATTCTGGTAGATATCCTCAATGAATTTTACGGGCTACGGCTGGCGCGCAGAGCGATTATATTCTCCTTTATCGCCAATATATTATTTGTGTTGGGTTTGATGGTCACCGCCGCGCTGCCTGGCCTGCAGGAGTGGCGACTGGGCGCGGCCTGGAGTGAAATCGTCGACAGTATCGCCGCCGTGCTGATTGCCTCTTCCGTGGCCTACATCGTCTCTGAAAACGTCAACTCCTGGCTGTTATGCAAAATTAAAGCCCTGATGCAATCGCGCTATCTGTTCGTTCGCGTTATCGCCAGCTCAACGGTTGCCGCTGCGCTTGATAGCATTATATTTTGCACGCTGGCGTTTTATAACACCCTGAGCGCCGACGTCATTAAGTCGATTATCATCTCGCAGTTCCTGATTAAAATGGTCTATGCCATCGCAGGAACCGGCCCTATTTATGGCACACGCGCCCTGTTCAGGAAATATATTTCTGTCTGATGAAAGGAGAGAAAAATAAATATGAAAAGCTCGCTGACCCTGCCCGGCACTAAAACGGACTATATCCAGCGCTATTCCCCGCAGCTACTGGAAACCCTGCCGCGCGCATTAAACCGCAACAACATTGACACGGTGCCGCCCGCAGGACGGCTTATTCGCCAGTAGCGTCTGCCGAATGATTTTGTTGCCGCCCGCCGGACGCTGCGGCAACGATGTTCACTTCATTCAGCAGGGTAAAGCCATCCTGAGCAAGCAGACTGTCAGCATGGCGGTTCGCCCAGTTGCCATGACGCACCGTCGTACGTATAACCCGTTGGTACCCGCCCTTTACCGTTATAGCTCTGGATCCATCCCGGGTAGCTGACTGGGGGTCTGCTGGCCTCATCCAGCAAGGCCAGATCGTCATCGCTTAGCGTTACATCAAGGGCACCGAGGTTATCGGCGAGCTGATCCGGACGTTTGACGCCGGTTATCACGCTGGTCACGGCAGGCTGAGCCAGTACCCATGCCAGCGCAATCTGCGCAACGCTGACCTGATGCCGTTCAGCGATAATTTTCAGCTGGTCGATAATGACCAGTGCCTTGTCTTCATCCACCGGTGGAAACTGGATCTGCGCACGTCTTGCACCCGGATCCGACGTACCGCTGCGGTCGAATTTCCCGGAAAGCAGGCCACCCGCCAGCGGACTCCAGCACAGCAAACCTACGTTTGAATCGGCCACGGCAGGGATCAGCTCACGCTCAATATCACGACCCGCCAGCGAGTACCATGACTGGACAGAGGCAAAATGTGTATAGCCCCTAAGCTCCGCGATCCCCGCGGCTTTCATCAATTGCCAGCCAGCAAAATTAGAGCAGCCAATGTAGCGCACCTTGCCCTGACTG
The DNA here is from genome assembly GCF_047918655.1 of Erwinia sp. PPS120. Lineage (GTDB taxonomy): Bacteria > Pseudomonadota > Gammaproteobacteria > Enterobacterales > Enterobacteriaceae > Erwinia > Erwinia tasmaniensis_A. The sequence goes on from NZ_JBLREF010000006.1 coordinate 72,375, forward strand.
ACGGCATCGTCCAGGGTGCGGAGCACCTCTTCCAGCGGCGTATAAGGGTCGAAATTATGCAGCTGATAGAGATCAATATGATCGGTTTTAAGTCGTCGAAGGCTGTTTTCCAGCGCATTCATCAGGTGGATACGCGACTGCCCGACCTGGTTTGGACCCGGTCCAACGCGGGCATGCATTTTGGTAGCCAGCACCACTTCGTGGCGGCGAAGCTTCAGCGCCTGTCCCAGCTGCTCCTCTGACGCCCCTCCCCCGTATACATCGGCGGTATCAATAAAGTTTATGCCCGCATCAAGAGCGCTGCCAACAATGACCTCCGTCTCCTTTTGCGTAAGACGACCCATTGCGGTAGTTACGGCATTTTCGGCACCGCCAAACGTCATGGTACCCAGACAAAGGCGTGAAACAAAAACGCCCGTGGTTCCCAACTGTGCATATTTCATCGTATCAGCCTTTTCCGTCAGAGAAAAAACCAGAGTGACACGCCTGCACTTAACAAACTATAATCAATTCACCGCTTTTCTTATGGCATCGTTCAGGTCTGACTATGGATCCGCTATCCGACGTTCTTGCGCTGCTTAAAGTGAAAAGCGCACTTTCAGCCCGTTTCGAGGGCTGCGGCAGGTGGGCAATGTCCTTCCCCTCCCGACAGCAGATGAAGTTTGGCTGCGCGCTGGAAGGCGGTTTCTGGCTCTGGATCGACGGGCTGAAATCGCCGGTGAAGATTGCAACCGGTGACTTCTACCTGTTAACCGGCGAGATGACCTACTATACCGCGACCGATCCCCACTGTATCCCGCTTGATGGGCGCCGCATTTTTGCATCCTGCCGTGAAGCAGATGGCGTGGTGCGCTATGGCAATGGCGATAATCGGGTGGTGGTGACCGGGGGAAAATTCACCTTTGACGATCGCACCAGTGATATTCTGCTTAAGCAGCTGCCTCCGCTGATTCATCTCCCGGCAAACCGCCTGCGCACTGGCCCGCTCACCGCCGTTATGAGCCTGCTCGCCAGCGAAACGCAGTCAGCTCAGCCGGGCGCGGCTATCTCTGCGTCGAGTATTGCAACCCTCGTACTGGTCCAGCTTCTGCGTGCTTATCTGGCCTCCTCTGACGACGCAGCGGGCTGGCTTAGCGCCATTCGCGACCGCCGTATCGCTGCCGCTCTATCGCAGATGCACGCAGATTTAGCCAAAAGCTGGAAAGTGGAAGAGCTGGCCCAGCATGTCGGCATGTCGCGCACCGCTTTCAGTCAGCGTTTTAAAACGCTGGTCGGGCTGCCGCCGCTGGAGTATCTGACCCGCTGGCGCATGGCCGTTGCAAGCCATGAACTGGTCCATAGCGAGCAGGCTCTCTTAACTATTGCCGAAAAGGTGGGCTATGGCTCAGACACAGCGTTCAGCTCGGCGTTCAGACGCATCACCGGGCAAAGTCCCGGACGCTACCGCACAATAAACCGCCAGGGTCGCTGAATGCCGCTGGCGCAGCGGCGTGATTATCACTGGCTGCCCCCGTCATGAAGCGCTAAGCTTTACCGCTTCATTTCCCAGGACCACCGCTATGATCAACACCCGTACCCTCAGCACCCTTATTCTGGTGATTGCCGTCGCCGTCGCGCTTTACGTTAATTTCAGACCCCATAAGCCGGACCCGCACTACTACGCCGCCGCCTGCGTGGTGATCAATGATATTGGCGTGCCGCCAGGGCCTGATGCGTTCAGAGAGAAGCTCAATGAGGTGATTGCGAATGAAAATTCCTCTTACGCGGTGAATAAGGTGGAGTTTGACGTGGCCTCCGCCAATGACGCCATTACCCACTATCAAAAAATGCGTGCCGCTCAGAAGCGTGAAATGCAGCAGGGCGTCGATCGCTGCCTGAACGTTTTTATTCCCGACGGCGCTAAAAAGTAACGTGGTATTCCTCTGCGCCCTGGCTGCGCCAGGCGCGCATAAAATTCCGTTCTGAGCCGGAAAACGGCTGAATTTTCTACTTTTCGCGACAATCCTATCGATACCCACCGCGCAATTTCTGCATAATAATAATCCGTACTCAGGTTGAACCCTTTTCATCACGGAGCCCGCTATGACCGCTGCCACATACAGAATTGCCGTTATTCCCGGAGACGGTATTGGTAAAGAAGTGATGCCGGAGGGTGTCAGGGTGATGGACGCCGCTGCGGCGCAGTTTGGCATCACCTTGGAATGGACGTGGTTTGACTTCGCCAGCGCAGACTATTACCAGCAGCATGGCAAAATGCTGCCCGATGACTGGTTTACCACCTTAAAATCCTTTGATGCTATCTACTTTGGCGCGGTTGGCTGGCCGGCGATCGTACCGGATCACGTCTCCCTGTGGGGATCGCTGCTACAGTTTCGCCGTCAGTTCGATCAGTACGTCAACCTGCGCCCGGTCCGCCTGCTGGACGGGGTAAAAGCGCCGCTGGCGAACCGTGCGCCAGGTGAAATAGATTTCTACGTGGTGCGCGAAAATACCGAGGGAGAGTATTCCAGCGTCGGCGGCACCCTGTTCCCCGGCACCGAGCGCGAGATTGTTATCCAGGAAACCGTGATGACCCGTACAGGGACTGACCGCATCCTGAAATTTGCGTTCGAGCTGGCGCAAAAGCGCCCGGCGAAGCACCTGACCTCCGCGACCAAATCCAACGGCATCGCCATTACCATGCCCTGGTGGGATGGTCGGGTGGAGGAGATGAGTCGCCATTATCCTGAGGTCAGAATGGATAAGTACCATATCGACATCCTCACGGCCCACTTTGTACTGCATCCTGATCGCTTCGACGTGGTAGTCGCCAGCAATCTGTTTGGTGACATTCTCTCTGACCTCGGTCCAGCCTGTACCGGGACGATTGGCATCGCGCCGTCGGCCAATATCAACCCGGAGCGCACCTTTCCCAGCCTCTTTGAGCCTGTACACGGCTCCGCACCGGATATTGCGGGAAAAGGGATTGCTAACCCGGTCGGGCAGATCTGGTGCGGCGCAATGATGCTGGAGCATCTGGGCCACGATGAGGCCGCCGCTGCGGTGGTGAAAGCCATTGAAAACGTACTGGCCAACAGCGCGGATAAACAGGCACTGACGCCGGATATGGGCGGGACGGGGAAGACGGGAGATCTGGGTCGGGCAATAGCGGGGGCGATCAACGCCCCCGCCGATGAGGCGACTACTCGCTAACGCGATAGCGGTTTAGCCAGTGAGCATAAGGCGCTGGCAGGACCCAGGAGGGCTGATCCTGCTTTAGCGCCAGCGCGGCCTGGTACGGCCAGTGCGGGTTAGCCAGATGCGCCTTGCCGACCATCACCAGGTCCAGCTCGCCTTTTTCGATGGTCTGACTGGCAATCGGCGGTGAATCAATACCCCACGCGGTGGCGACCGGGATCTGCGCTTCTTCGCGCACGCGAGCGGCAATCGGCGCCAGGAAGGCCGGGGCCCAGGGAATATTCGCCTCCGGCGTAGAGAAGCCAATGCTGACGCTCAGCAGGTCAAGGCCGCCCGCGCGGAATTGTTTGGTCAACGCAATCGATTCTGACAGGGTTTCTTCATCCCGACCGTCAAACTCAATCACGCCGAAGCGAGCGGTGAACGGCAGGTTTTCCGGCCACTGCTCACGCGCAGCCGCCAGCGTTTCCAGCAGGAAGCGACCGCGCCCTTCGGCGCTCCCGCCGTAGCCATCCTGGCGTTGATTGGAGTGGACCGAGAAGAAGCTCTGGGCCAGGTAACCGTGTGCAAAATGCAGCTCCAGCCACTCAAAGCCCGCCTCACGTGCGCGGCGGGCGGCATCCGCAAAGTCCTGACGAACGCGGGCAATATCGTCCAGCGTCATTTCATGGGGAACCTGAGGCAGATTCGCGCCAAACGCCACCGCAGAAGGCGCCAGGGTTTCCCAGCCGCGTGCGTCGCCCTGGGCGATATGGTCATCGCCTTCCCAGGGTTTATTCGCGCTGGCTTTACGTCCGGCGTGCGCAATCTGAATGCCCGGCACTGCCCCCGAGGCCTTAATTTCACGCGCGATCTGCGCCAGCTTCTCTGCCTGCTCGTCATTCCAGATCCCCAGGCATCCGGGAGTGATCCGTCCTTCCGGCGATACGGCGGTCGCTTCAACGATCACCAGCCCTGCACCTCCGCGCGCAAGGGCATTGTAATGCACCCGATGCCACTCGTTGCTGACGCCGTCAACGGCGCTGTACTGGCACATAGGCGGCACCGCGATGCGGTTGCGAAGGGTCACGTCTTTAAGTGTGAATGGGGTAAAAAGCGCAGACATAGAAGCCTCTGAATCGATGTTCGGATTGAAAAACGGCATGCACCACCCGCAGATAAGGGTGGCGTCATTGCGGACCAGGGTAAAGCATAGACGGGATCCGGGTTTTACCGTATGTGCCTCTGCCGCGCGAATAACGTGTCTGATTTGTAACATGGATAACAAATGACACACTTTAGCGGCCGGATATGCATCTTTCAGGTCGTGATTTGTGAGGGTATCTCTATCATTAGCCCGCTTAACAATAAAGAACAATGCGACTGCCGGGTAATGAAATTCAGAGATTTTGCAGAAGAAGAAAAGCTGTTTGTTCGCAGGGCATTAGTGGCTTTTGCACTGGTTCTGGCCGGGTTCACTGCCCTGGTCGTCAATCTCTGGCACCTGCAAATCGAGCAAAATCAGTATTACCAAACCCGCTCCAACCAGAACGACATCAAAATGATCCCTATTGCGCCAACCCGTGGGCTCATTTTCGATCGCAACGGCATTCCCCTGGTAAAAAACGTCACCTGGTACGACATTGAGGTTCTGCCGTACAAAATCCAGAATATACAGGCCCTGCTGAACCAGCTCTCGCCGCTTATCAACCTCTCGCCCGATGACATCGACACCTTTACCCGATCGCTCCGCGCCAGTAGCCGCTATAAGCCCGTGGTGCTGAAAACCGAGCTGAGCGATGAAGAGGTGGCCCGCTTCTCGGTCAATCAGTTCAAATTCAGCGGCGTGACAATCAACAGTTACGAAGACCGGCAGTATCCCTACGGACCTGACCTGGCTCACGTGGTGGGCTACGTCTCTAAAATTAACGACAATGATTTTAAGCGGCTGGACAAAGCGGGCGTCGGCGAGAATTACGCGGCGGATCATAATATTGGTAAGCAGGGCATTGAAGGCTACTACGAATCCGTGCTGCACGGGAAAACGGGCTATCAGGAAGTCGAGGTGGATAACCACGGTCGGGTCATCCGCGTGCTGAAAGAGGTGCCGCCGGTGGCGGGGAAAAATATCACTCTGACGCTCGATCTGCATCTTCAGCAGTATGTGGAATCCCAGCTGGTCGGCCAGCGCGCGGCCGTGCTGATTGAAAATCCCCGCGACGGCGGCGTACTGGCGATGGTTTCCAGCCCCAGCTACGATCCTAATCCCTTTGTGAAAGGTATCAGCAGCAAAGCCTACCGGGCGCTGCTGGAAAATAAAGACCTGCCGCTGATTAACCGCGTTACCCAGGGGCTTTATCCGCCCGCCTCCACCGTTAAACCCTATATGGCGATGTCTGCCCTGCTAAACCACGTGATCACGCCGCAAACCACCTTTTTCGGCGCGCCCACCTGGACGCTGCCGGGTACCGAACGGCGCTATCGCGACTGGAAAAAAACCGGCCACGGCATGCTGGATGTCACCCGCGCGATTGAGGAGTCGGCGGATACCTTTTTCTATCAGGTCGCCTTTATGATGGGCATCGATCGTATCCACACTATGCTCAGCCAGTTCGGCTACGGCAGGTCCACCGGCATCGATCTTAACGAAGAGTACAATGGCCTGCTGCCGAGTCGCGAATGGAAGCTTAAAGTGCATAAAAAAGGCTGGTATCAGGGGGATACGGTCTCCGTGGGGATTGGTCAGGGCTACTGGATAGCCACCCCGGTACAGATGGTCAAAGCAATGGCTACGCTTATTAATAATGGCCGGGCGATCCAGCCGCACCTGCTCTACGAGGAAAAACAGGGCAGCACCGTTATCCCCTGGAAACCCACCCTGCCGCCACAGCAGATTGGCGATGCCAAATCGCCTTACTGGAGCCTGGTGCGCCACGCGATGTTCGGTATGGCAAACGCCAGCAACGGCACCGGCTATAAATACTTCCATACGGCCCCTTATGGCATCGCAGCGAAAAGCGGCACGTCACAGGTATTTGGGCTGAAGCAGAACCAGATCTACAACGCGAAAATGATCCCCATCCGGCTGCGTGACCACATCTTTTATACCGCGTTCGCGCCCTTTAACGATCCGAAAGTGGCGATGGCGCTGATCCTCGAAAACGGCGGCATCAACGGCGTCACCGCCGCCCCGCTGGTGAGAAATATTATGGATCATATCTTCCTGCCGCCAGACGTGGCCCCCATGCCGGTCACCGCCGATCCCATGAGCAACCAGACCGCACATTAAGGGCCAGTCCGTCCGTTCGCCCCTGTCCTCCTTCTGCCGCCGCGCCCTGGCCGTGAGTTACCTGCCTAAACAGCAGGTAACTTTAATGAAAGTGCATAATAAGGTAATGTCATTATCATGTTGTATCAGGGCTAAGCGATGACAGACATGTCTGTGCAGGACGAGAAATGACCGATGTTCAGGACCAGACTGCTGGATTACGACGCCAGTTTATCCGCAGCGTTCTTTCGCCGATGGTGGCCGTGGTGCTGTTTGCCTTTACTGGCTGCGGATTTACCGCCTGGTGGGTCACCACCCTGAGCAATGCTAAAGCTCTGGAAAAGCAAAAGCAGGTCATCGAAAATATCTTCGCCCAGCATCTGAGTGAATTCCTGCAGCAGCACCGTCACCTGCTTAACTGGGAAGCGCTACCCACGCAGCTTCATTCACCTCAGTCTGCCCCGCTCTCCCTGGGAAGCTGGCTTTACAGGCTTGCCGGGGACGATGAGGTTTACCTGCTGGATGCCCGGAACCGCCCGCTGGCCGCCTGGCTGGCGGGGAAATCCGTTTCTGCCGAACGTTACCAGGAGGTGGCAGACTCATTGACCCCGTGGCTGGCGCAGCTGAGTGCGTCCGGTGCCGGGGACGCATCCCCTTTCACCGGCGACGTTGTCCGCGTTCGCCAGCGCGTGGCCGAAATGGCCGCCGGTGTCATACCGGCGGGCCACGGCCAAAAACTGATTTTCATTCGCTATCTGCACGACAGTTTTATCGACTTTCTGGAGCATCGTGGCGTAGTCAGGGACTTTCGCTTTACTTCCCGTTCACCCGATATGCCTAACAGCGCCGGATTTACCCTTACCTCGTCGCAGAATCTGCCCGTCAGTGACGTCTCCTGGCAGCCGATGCGGCCAGGCAGCCAGATGCTGTTGGTTACCGCGCCGCTGGTCAGCCTGGCCGTACTGGCGATCACGTTGATGTGCATTCTGATGACCCGGCGGCTGTGGCACTCGCAGCAGCGACTGGCGGACTCGCTGAACAGGCTTCGGGCCAGCGAATCTCATGCGCAGCAGCTGGCCATGCGGGACGGGCTGACCGGACTGCCAAACCGAAACGCTACTGAAGCGGAGCTGGAGCGTCGGCTGGCAGCACTGCCTGCTGGGCGCGGCGAGTTTGCTCTGCTACTACTCGATCTCGATCGTTTCAAAATGATTAACGATACCTACGGCCATCAGATGGGGGATGCGCTGTTGATCAACGTCAGTCAGCAACTCGCAGGTCTGCTGACCGGAGAGGACGTTATCGGCCGACTGGGCGGCGATGAGTTTGTGATGATTGTTGATCTTGGGCAGGACGAACAAAGCGTCACGCGCCTGTGTCAGCAAATTATCACGCTGCTCACCGAACCCATTACGCTACAGGGGATCCATCTGTGGGTGGGAGTCAGTATCGGTATCGCCCTGGCGCCGCGACACGGCAAACACCGGCTTGAACTGATGCGTATGGCGGATATTGCCCTCTATGCGGCGAAATCTGACGGGCGCGGATGCTATCGCCTTTATGCCCCTCCGCTGGGGAAAGCCATCCAGAAGCGCCAGCTGCTGGCGGAAGAACTGCGCCTGGCGCTAAACCGATCCGGCGATCTGGCGCTGTGGTATCAGCCGATTATGGATAGCAGCGGGCAGAACATGCTCGGCGTGGAGGCGCTGCTACGCTGGACGCATCCCGTTTGGGGCAGTATTTCCCCGGCGGATTTTATCCCGGTCGCCGAAGAGACAGGGCTGATTTTGCCGCTTGGAGACTGGGTGATCCGCCAGGCCTGTCTGATGGCGCAGCGCTGTCCGGGGCTGACGATATCGATTAATGTTTCCCCGCTACAGTTTTTGTCGCCCAACTTTTTTGCGCATCTCAGCGCATCGGTACAGCAGCACGGCATCAGCCCGCACCAGCTTGAGCTGGAGATCACTGAAAGCGTGCTGCTTGGGGAGCAACAGCAGGTGCTGGAGCTGCTACAACGCCTGCGCCGCACCGGTTATCGCATCGCCCTCGATGATTTCGGCACCGGCTACTCCAGCCTGAACTATCTGATGCAGTTTCCTGTCGACACCCTGAAGATTGATCGCTGTTTTATTCAGCTTCTGGGTATTCAGGCTCAGGCGAACGCTATTGTTGAATCGGTAATTGCCCTCGGGCATTCGCTGGGCCTGCGCATCACCGCTGAGGGTGTCGAAACGGAATCGCAGCGGCTGGCGCTGGCAGCAGCCGGGTGCGATAAGCTCCAGGGGTTTCTGCTCAGCCCCCCTCAGCCGGTAGAGAAGCTGTTCCTGATGCTGAAACAGCCGTCGGGCTGAACGGAGGATCTTGCATACAGCCCGGCCTGGAGCGAACTGCCTAAGCGGAATCGGGTGTCAGGCGTGGTATGAGAAAACTCGGCCTTTAAGGGGTCTGATGCTCAACCGAGCGAAAAATCACGTTAGGTGAGAAAGGCTACCTGGAAAATGAATTTGCGGATAGCAATGTCCGATAAATGTCATTTTTTGATTAAAAGACGCCATTTTTTGCGTGTATTTAATGGTCGATAATATGTTGATATCCCGGAAAAAGGTCCTTAACGTGTGAAGCCGTTCCGTTGAGCACCAAACCCCTATAATTTACGGCTACACGTAATTTTGTCTCGCACTTAACAAAGCCTGGGTTTCACTATGATGACTGACAACCTCGCTGCACGCCCTCAGGCGGTTTTCGATGGCCATAACGACCTGCTGCTGCGTCTGTGGCTGGAGGATAGCGCCTCCGATCCCGTTGCACGGTTTCTTGACGGCGCGCTAAGCGGTCATCTCGATTTAGCGCGTATGCGTCAGGGCGGCTTTGCGGGTGGGCTGTTTGCGGTTTTTGTCCCGCCCGCAAGCTTTACCCAACAGCATCAGGCCGGCCAGGGTGAACGGCTGCACGACCCGCTGGCCATTACGGATGCGCAGATAGCGCTGTTGCAGGCAGTTGAAGCGCGCTCGGGCGGCCGGGCAAAAATTTGCCGTAACGCCCACGAGATTGAGCACTGTATTACGCAGGGCGTGCTGGCGATGGTGCTGCATATCGAGGGGGCAGAGGCGCTTGACGGCGAGCTGAGCCAGCTTGACCGCTGGATTGAGTCTGGCCTGCGCAGCATTGGTCCGCTGTGGAATCTGCAAAACCGGTTTGGCACCGGCGTGACCGGTGGTTTCCCCGGCTCGCCCGACAGCGGAGAGGGCCTGACGGCGGAAGGCCTTAATCTGATCCGCGTCTGTAATCAGAAGAAGCTGCTAATTGACCTGTCGCATATGAATGAGAAAGCCTTCTGGCAGACCGCCAGTCACAGTACCGCGCCGCTGGTCGCCACCCATTCCAACGTGCACGCGCTCTGCCCGCAGCCGCGAAACTTACTCGCGCCCCAGCTTCAGGCTATTGCCGACAGCGATGGCTTTGTTGGGGTGAATTTCGGCACCGCCTTTTTACGCGAGGATGGGCAGCGCAACGGTGACACGCCGCTGGGGGATATCCTCCGCCACCTGGAAGGGCTGATGGCGATCCTTGGGGAAGACCGGGTGGGCTTTGGCTCCGATTTTGACGGCATCAGCGTACCGGATGCCCTTGGCGATGTGGCCGGACTGCCGCGACTGATAGCGGCGATGCGCGCTGCCGGCTACGCTGAGTCGCTGATTGAGAAAATCAGCTGGCAGAACTGGCTGGCCGTATTAAAGAAAACCTGGGGAAAATGAACCAAATGGAACATCTTGCACTATCCTTAGGCAATACCCCTGCGGCATACAGGGTTGATATCGTTTTGGCATAGGCGCACCATTTGCCGCGCCGGAATTTCGGTATTTGACATCAGGCCCAACCCTGCTGAACTTACCTTCGCAGAACCTTAACTATCTGTTAACACCATGAGGAGCTTCACCATGTGGACTAAACCTAAATTTGTTGATTTACGCTTAGGTCTGGAAGTTACGCTGTATATCTCTAACCGTTAATCTCCCTATGCCCGCGGCCTGCCGTGGGCATTCTTTTCTACTCTCTTTCTGGTTACCACATGCAGATTAACGTTCTCGGTTCTGCGGCGGGCGGCGGGTTTCCCCAGTGGAACTGCAACTGCAGCAACTGTCAGGGCGTGCGTAACGGCACCCTGAACGCCACGGCGCGTACGCAATCCTCTATCGCCCTGAGTGACGACGGCATAAACTTTGTGCTGTGTAATGCCTCGCCGGATATCGCCCGGCAAATTGCAGCCACACCGGCGCTCAATAAAACCGGCGCGCTGCGCGGCACTGCTATCGGCGCCATCATTCTGACCGACAGTCAGATCGATCACAGTGCCGGACTGCTGAGCCTGCGTGAAGGCTGTCCGCATCAGGTCTGGTGCACGCCGGAAGTCCATGACGATTTGACCCAGGGGTTCCCGGTCTTCACCATGCTGACGCACTGGAACGGCGGACTTGTCCATCATGCGATTAACCCCGGCGAGCCATTCTCTGTGGCGGTCTGCCCGGCGCTAACCTTTACCGCGATCCCCCTGCTGAGCAACGCCCCGCCCTATTCGCAGTACCGGGGAAAACCGCTGCCTGGCCACAATGTCGCGCTGTTTATCGAAGATACCCGCAGCGGTAAAACGCTGCTGTATGCGCCCGGCCTGGGCGAACCGGACAGCGAGCTATTGGGCTGGATGAAAAAGGCTGACTGCCTGCTGATTGACGGTACGCTGTGGCACGACAATGAACTGGCCGCTACCGGCGTCGGCCGCAATACCGGTAAGGACATGGGTCACCTGGCCCTGGCCGAGGAGCAGGGGCTGATTGCGCTGCTGGCCTCGATGCCTGCTGCGCGCAAAATTTTAATTCATATCAACAATACCAACCCGATCCTTGATGCGGACTCGGCTGAACGTCAGGCGCTGACGCAGCTGGGAATCGAGGTAAGCTGGGATGGTATGCGCATTGACCTTTAGCGAGATGAAGATGAAGCCAGATAACCTACCTGCCGAGCCAATGACCCCCGCGGCCTTTGAGCAGGCCCTGCGCGCCAAAGGCGCCTACTACCACATCCATCATCCCTGGCATATTGCGATGCATAACGGGAAATGTACCCGCGAGCAGATTCAGGGCTGGGTGGCGAACCGCTTCTATTACCAGACCAGCATTCCGCTGAAAGATGCGGCGATCATGGCGAACTGTCCCGATCCGCTGACCCGCCGTAAATGGGTCCAGCGTATTCTCGATCACGATGGTCAGGAAGGCAGCGAAGGCGGTATCGAAGCCTGGCTGCGCCTGGGCGAGGCGGTCGGGCTGGATCGCGACGTGCTGCTCTCTGAACGCATGGTGCTGCCGGGCGTGCGCTTCGCCGTGGATGCCTACGTCAGCTTTGCCCGCCGGGCAGTGTGGCAGGAGGCGGCCTGTAGCTCGCTGACCGAACTCTTCGCGCCGCAGATCCACCAGTCGCGGCTCGACAGCTGGCCGCAGCACTATAGCTGGATTGAAGAGGAAGGCTACGGCTACTTCCGCAGCCGTCTGAGCCAGGCGAATCGCGATGTCGAACACGGTTTACAGCTGGCGCTTGAATGGTGCACCACGGTTGAGAAACAGCAGCGTATGCTGGAGATCCTCCAGTTCAAGCTGGATATCCTGTGGAGCATGCTGGATGCTATGACCATGGCCTATGAGATGAACCGGCCTCCGTATCACACCGTGACCGACAAGATCGTCTGGCACAATGAGAGACTGCCATAATGTCCCTTAACGAACAGCACATTCCCTCCTTCCGCCGTGGCTACCGGCTACAGTGGGAGCCAACCCAGGAATGCCACGTTATCCTCTACCCGGAAGGGATGGCAAAGCTGAATGACAGCGCCGCCGCGATTTTACAGCGGGTTGACGGCGCGCGTTCGCTGGCCACCCTGATCGCCGGGCTTAACGCACAGTTTCCTGACGCCGGCGGCGTGGACGAAGATGTGAAAGAGTTCTTCGTTCAGGCCGTTGAACAAAAGTGGATTATTTTCCGTGAACCTGCTTAAACCCCAGGTCAATCCGCCGCTCTGGCTGCTGGCAGAACTGACCTATCGCTGCCCTCTGCAGTGTCCTTACTGCTCTAATCCGCTGGACTTTGCCCGGCAGGGAAAAGAGCTGACGACTGAGCAGTGGATCGACGTCTTCAAACAGGCCCGCGCGATGGGTGCCGTTCAGCTGGGCTTCTCCGGCGGTGAACCTCTGGTACGTAAGGATCTGCCCGAGCTGATCCGCGCCGCGCGCGATCTGGGCTTCTATACCAACCTGATCACCTCCGGCATCGGCCTGACCGAAAAGAAAATTGACGCCTTTGCTGAGGCGGGGCTGGATCATATTCAGATCAGCTTCCAGGCCAGCGATGAGACGCTTAATGCGGCGCTGGCCGGATCGCAAAAGGCTTTCCAGACCAAGCTGGCGATGGCCAAAGCGGTTAAGGCTCACGGCTATCCGATGGTGCTGAACTTTGTGCTGCATCGGCACAATATCGATCAGACAGACCGTATTATCGATCTGAGCATTGAGCTGGAAGCCGATGACGTGGAGCTGGCGACCTGTCAGTTTTACGGCTGGGCGCAGCTTAACCGCGAGGGGCTGCTGCCCACGCGCGATCAGATTGCCCGCGCGGAGGCAGTCGTCCAGCGCTATCGCGAGGCCATGACCACCAGCGGCAATCTGGCTAACCTGCTGTTTGTGACGCCCGATTACTATGAAGAGCGGCCAAAAGGCTGCATGGGCGGCTGGGGAGCGATTTTCCTCAGCGTCACGCCGGAGGGGATGGCTCTGCCCTGCCACAGCGCCCGTCAGCTGCCGATCGCGTTCCCGTCGGTGCTCGAGCATTCCCTTCAGGAAATCTGGTATGAATCGTTCGGTTTTAACAAATACCGCGGCTTTGACTGGATGCCGGAACCCTGCCGCTCCTGTGATGAGAAAGATCGCGATTTTGGCGGCTGCCGCTGCCAGGCCTGGATGCTGACCGGCAATGCGGACAATACCGATCCGGTGTGTGGCAAATCGCCACACCATGGCAAAATCCTTGCGGCGCGCGAACAGGCCAACTGCACCAATATCCAGATCAACCAGCTGCAGTTCCGCAATCGCGTCAACTCCCAGCTGATCTTTAAAGGCTGATCGCGCGATATGGCCCCGGCTGACAGGCAGCAGAGGATCCGGCTGGCTAACGGCGTACGCGTCAGGCTGATCGAGGATCCCGCCGCCACGCAATCGGCGGCCCTACTGCAGCTCGCAGCGGGCAGCCATCATGAGCCCGCTGCGTGGCCGGGCCTGGCCCATCTGCTGGAACACGTGCTGTTTACCGGCAGTAAAGGCTTTCAGGAAAGCGACCGACTGATGGCCTGGGTACCCGCGCAGGGTGGAAAGCTGAATGCGACCACCCTCACCACCTCCACCGCCTGGTTTGTCGGGGTCAATCCGGCGCAGCTGGACGCGGCGCTGGCACGTCTGGTCGATATGCTGGCTTTTCCTCTGATGGCCGTTGAAGCTATCGCCCAGGAAGTGGCGGTGATTGACGCGGAATATCGTATGCTGGCTTCTCACACCGAGACCCTGACCAGCGCGGCGCTGAGCCACGCCTTTGCGCAGCCGCATCCCCTTCACCGCTTCCAGGTAGGTAATCAGGCCAGCTTTGGCGAAGACAACGCGGCGCTACAGCGTGCGCTGCGCGCCTACCACCGACGCTTCTTTCACGCTGGCAGACTGACGCTCTGGCTCCAGGGGCCGCAGCCGCTCGCGGAGCAGCGCGCGCTGGCGGAACGGTGGGGCAATCTGTTTCGCCCGGACCCGGCACTGGCACCCCCGCGCCGGATATTGCGCATACCGCTTACGGCTTCCGGCTCCGCTATGGCGGGCGCGCGTCCTCCCGCAGACGGAATGGCGAATAGCAGCTCGCCGCGTACCCACTGCATCAGCAACGCCCCCCGGCTTGCGCGGCGTACCCCGTGCACTGACGACGTTCCCCGGCTTGCGCTGCAACCCCACCGGGCGTTCGCGCTGCATCACGCCGCTGCCCACCTGATGCTCTACAGCTTTATTATTGACGATCCCGCCGTCGAAACCTTTTCTCTGCTGCAGGCGCTGCTGCAGGATACCGCCGCGTACAGCCTGCTGGCTACGCTACGGGCCGCGGGACTTTGCGACGATTTACGGCTGCTGGAACCCTGGCGCAGTCCGGTTCAGTCGGTGCTGACCATTGAATTCCAGCTCTGCGAACCGGCTGGCGAGAGCGCTACGCTGCGACGCTCTCTTGAGGTCCTTTTTACCCGCTGGCTGGTGATGCTACAGGATCTCCCCGCTGGCGGGCTAAGCCACTATGCTGCCCTGGCCCTTCAACGCTTCAGGCAGCATGAACCTCTCGATCAGCTGCGGGCGCGGGCCTTTTCCCTGCCGCCGCCGGAATCAAAAGCGGAGCGACTTGCGGCACGCTGGCAACATCTGTTGAGCCAGCTGCGCCCGGAGCGGATGACCCGGTTAGAGGTATCACCCGAGATTATCGCCGATCGGAGAGAGGTGCAGGGCTTCTGGCTGGAACTCAATGCGGTTGAGTGGCCTGGGGTTGCCTGCCAACAGGAGAACGCAGGGTCCGGGGGAGATAACCCGCTAATGAACGCAGAGTCCGGGGGGGCTAACCCGCTGTTAAACGCCGGGCCTGGGGTTGCCGCCCTGCCGGTGATGGCATTTTATTCCGGCGCATCCCTGCCCTCGCCATCCATCCTGCCGTCAGAGTCGGTCGCGCTGCACAGCGTCCCGGGCAGCGGTATTCCCTGTCTGCTACTCAGCCCGTTGCCCGATCAGCCGCTGTCACCGCGCGTGGCGGCCATTGTTACCTCTTCGCTCCAGACGGTAAGCGGCGACTGCCTGCATAACGGCGGCGAACTCAGCTTCAGCCGCCGGCAGGGGATCTGGCTGCTCCAGCTGCGGGGGAATTCAGAGTTGCTGCCCTCCGCGCTGAATGCCGTGATCCCGCAGCTGATTGCCCCCAGCGCCTCCGCTATCCGTACAGGGGAGCGGCTGGCCCGGCGTGCCCGACAGCGGCTGACCTCAGATATTGCAGTACGCTGTCTGCTGGCGCAGCTTCCCGGCCTGATTCGTGGTGAAGGTGCAGCGGAGGATAATGGCCCCCACCTGCCCCACCTGCGCTGGTCTGCAACGCTTTACGGCGGGGATAAGGCGCTGAGCCTGGCACTGGCCAGGCTGCTGTCCCGCTTTCCGGCCGAAGTGAACCCTGAGCCGCTCATACCAGCTGCCCGGGTGCCGGGAAGATCACTGCAATGCCCCACCGAAAGTCGGGATGCCGCTGCAGTGGTCTTCTGCCCGTTAACGGAGTCGACGGCGGCATGCCTGGCCGCCTGGCAGCTGATGGCCGTTCTGTTTGAACCCCGCTTTTTTCAACAGTACCGGGTAGAGAAAAATATTGGCTACGTGGTCAGCTGCCGTTTTCATCAGGTGTCGGGCGTTGCCGGGTTGCTGTTTGCCCTACAGTCTCCATCGCGGTCGGTTGAGGAACTGCTGGGTTATATTGCGGAATTTATCATGCAGAGGGCTGAGGGGATTGACGGGTTAACCGAAGAAGCGATAAGGGATGTCTCCCTGCCGCTACGCGAGGGCCTGCACGAAGCCGTCTTCAACCCTACAGCATACTGCCTGACTGACTGGCAGCAAAGACAGCTCGCTCTGCCCGCTTTAACCGCAGACTCATTTGCGCAGCTGTCACCCATTTCGATCAGAAAGTATTATCGCCAGCTGGCGCACCACCCTGAATGTTGGTGGCAGCTAAGTAATTTTCCTCTTACGCCCTGAGACAGGCGGTACCAACGCAACCTACAGCGCCACACCAGATGACTCGGTTTTGGCCCTCACATGGAGGGCGCTGTCAGCACCCTATCCGTGAGCGGCCTGCAGACAGAGACAGGGTATGCTGACCGCTACCGTTTCACAGGTTATTTTTATAGCGCGTCGGCCAGATGCTTTCCGGTCTTTCGTTTAGCGCGTCGGCGATAAGCTTTTCCCCTTTTGGCCAGGGACGGCGCAGTGCATTAGATAACGTTGAGGAGGCCAGCCCCGATTCTCGTGATAAGGCGGACAGGCTGGTACCTTTTTTCTTTAATGCAGCAATAATGTCTGCCGGGTGCCAATCCTCTCTGTTCATAATTTCCCTCAGGTTTATTTTAAAAAAGAACCGTTATGTAGACTATAGTCATCACACTATACCATGCTCTTAACTAAATGTGACTAATAGTCCGTGGACTTATTGACAACTTAAGGTGATGATGAGGACATGGAAACACTAAATAGCCCTAAAGTTCTCTTCGGTAAAAGAGTAAAACAGCTCAGGCTACAGGCAGGCTTATCTCAAGAAGCGTTTGCACATAAATGTGGCCTGGATCGTACCTATGTCAGTGGAATTGAACGAGGTTTAAGAAATCCCACCCTTGAAGTTATCGCTATTATTGCGCGAGGACTGGAAATGGAAATAAAGCATTTAATCGAATTCTGACACGCCTTGTAAATAATTTATTTTATCTCTCATTTAGTCATTAGATTGAAAATAAACTCCCTCCTTTAACCGCAAGCTCATGCAAAAAAAGCTTCCCTTACTGCACCCGACGAAATTATTTTGTTTTTTCGGGGGGCAGGAATTTAACACACATTAAAAATAAATAGCTCCGCAGCTGAAGGTTATCATTCCCCCACCACAAAAATATCCTGCTCGTCGGTGAACGATTGACACGCATAAAAACAACGAGTAATAGAGAATAATATTTTGCAGGAATTTAAAACTCAGGGGTAAAAAACCGGGCAGCCAGGCTCCCGGTCAGATTAAACATCAGGATCCGTAACGAATAGCATCCTTACTCTGCTGCATTAGCGCATCGATTTTGACCGAGTAATGCTCAACGCCTGCACCATCGCCGGCCAGTGAACAGGCGCGCCGCTTCGCATTCCAGGCTTTCATCAGCTGGGCCTGCGCAAAGCCGGGCTTACCGTAGCACTCGACGCTTTTCTCCCAGCACAGAATGGCTGCATCAGTATCCTGGCGATCTGCATAGCGCTTGCCCAGCGCATTCAGGGCTTCTGCACAGGCCTGAGCAGGCATGCCGCGCTGCAAAATCTCGTTGATTTCTGGGTTCATTGTACCCTCTTTACCGTTAACATCAGTGGAAGAAGTTAAGAATATGACCATATATCAGGCCGATACCAATGACATCGGAATCGCTAAAGGTCACGTTCTCCATGCCGAACTGTCCTAAAAGGGGGAGCAGCAGGCGTACTCCGGCAAGCAGCACATAGACCCCGACCACAAACTGGATGGCCTGCAGAAAGGCATATACCAGGTAGTTTACCCCATTCGACGAGAGGCCAACGACCTCTGGCCCGGCGGCAATAGCCGGCACCAGATAGATCGGGATCATTACCACCATCATAGACAGATAGGTGTCCTGTAAAAAGGAGAGCGCCTGCGGCAAGGCCAGATCTTCGGTGCTCTTTTCCGGGTTACCCGCGACCTTTGCAACGCCCGCCTGTACGATGTAGCCAAGCGTACAAAAGTGCCCAAGGGCGAAGTCATCTCCCCCGGTAATTTTACGTACAATGGGCTGGGCAAGCGCGGGCATAAATACCGCCATCAGCCCGGCAAGTACGCCCGCCAATACAATCAGCTCCACACCACGCAGCCCGCCCATATAGCCAATGACGGAACAGACGGTCGCCATCCATAAGGAAGCCTGACCAGTAAGAAAGATATATTTAAAGCGGGTGAAGCGCGCAATAGCGATATTAACAATAAAGGCAATAACCATAATAAGCGCCGTTTCACGCCCCAATGTCTGCTGAGCGATACCGGCAATCGATCCTACATCGGTGACCACACCGCGCATGCTGAAGCCTTTCTGGAATATATCCCCCAGAAAGGTTAACGTCGCGACGATAATATTCGCGCCCGACAGCAGCACCAGAAACCCCAGCAGCGTTTTAAGCGTACCGGTAATGACCTGGCCGGGGCTTTTTTTCAGTGAGATAAGACCAATCATGGCGATAAGTGCGATTAATATTGCTGCCTGACCCAGCACATCGTGGACAATAAAGTTAAGAAAAGACATAAATAAACCCCCTGTTTACTTTCGCGGCATAAGGTAACGATTTTTTTAAATATCATCATCTAAGAAAGCCCTTCTCTTTTAAAACAGGTTCCAGCTTTGATTTTATTTCATTTTTATACACCAGCCGCTTGAGATAAATAATTGTCGCACTGATGGTGTAATGCTGAAACTGAGTACGGAAATTCTCTCCGGTCATAATAATATCGGCTCCTGATGATGAGGCGCTTGAAATATCACAGTGTGAGAGATCCGCATCGACACCAAGATTTTTAAGCGCAGCCTTAATACTCATTTCACAGGCAAAACTGCTGCCCAGTCCGGCCCCGCAGACTGCAAGAATAGATAACTTTTTCATTAGAAGTTCCTTGTAGTTTCGTCTTCAGTTTTTTGCCGCTACGACCTAACGCGGGTTGATTTTTTTATTTTAAGCTTACCTTTTATCTTTTAACGCCTGTTAAAACTGACTAAGAATTTTCAATACGTCCTTTTTGCTCCCGGCATTTCTCATTTTTTCTACGATCTCCTCCTCGCAAAATAGCTGTGACAGACTGGCTATCATCGCTATATGGGAATGACTGTCTTTCGCCGCCAGCGCAAAAATGATATAAACTGGATCGTTGTCAGGACTATTAAAACTCACGCCTTCAGAAACGATTGCCAGTGAAAGCGCGGTGTTAATCACGCCTTCCTCCGGTCGGGCATGGGGCATGGCAATGCCCTCGCCCAGCACGTAGTAAGGCCCTATCTCCCGGTGCATGGCATAAATGGCGTTGAGGTAGCGAGGTTCCACTTCCCCCCTGGCAATCATCGGCTCTACGGCCAGCGCGACGGCCTGCTGCCAGTCGTTGACCCGTATGAACATATTCAAATTGCTTTCATTGATCCAGTCAGTCAGCATCATTGTTCTACTCATATAATTAAATAATAATTTAATATACGGACCTGAAAAATTAAAAACGCGATCAACTTACACATTTACTATTTAAAATGAATCGCTATCGAATTGGGGATTTAAAATTAGAAACGCGACGTCCTGCTGGTAATAAAATCAAAACCCAGTCAAATACATATAGCAATTAATCTCAGAGAAGTTAACAGCCCTGACAAATAAAAATAATTAATTAATAACTTTTATTCAAGGCCTCCCCTGTCCAGCTAATGACGTCATTAATGTCGATATCACCCATTTGATCCACAATAAAAACTGGTCCTATTTTCATGGGGCCCGCACATTCGGCCAGTGCGATAAGCTCGGGAATATATTCCGCGCCGGGATGGCCGGGTAGCCGTTGGGCCAGTCGTGAGGTATAACGCTGCGCGGCCAGCTCTCCGGAAATATGGCACCAGATTTCTGCCAGCGCTGTTACTTCGGCACCCTGCAAAAACTCCCGCAGGCGCTGCTCTGGCTGGGATCCAAACCAGGCATCGACAATAAAGGTACAGCCTGGCGGCGCTGAAGCCACGATATGCCAAATTGCCTGATAGCTGGCAAGACCCAGACGACGGTTAAGCACACGGTCGACATTTTCCAGCTGCTGCATAAAGGGTTCTTTAATACCGTCCACAGAAAGCAGCGGCCAGCCGGTGGCGTTGGCAAGGGCGCGGGCAATGCTGCTTTTACCCGAGGCGGGAATACCATTAACCATAACCACACGCTTACTTTGTGGACTGTCCTGGTGGGCGTGCGCCAGCTGCCGATCAGACATGATTCACTGACTCCTTAGTGTTATCAGGAATGCGATCGCTCCCGGGAAAATACTGGCCAATCACCGCCTGAATTTCTTTCAGCCGGGGTACAGCCACGGTTTGCAGTTTTTTACGGGTTTCACTGCTGTCCAGCGAAATACAGTCTTTCCATAAGGCTCTGCCAGCGATCACGCCGGAAGCGCCATTGCTCATAGCGTCGGCTACCTGCCCCAGAAAGGTACTGTGATCGACGCCTGCCGAGAGTACGGCCCAGGGCACGTCACCGGCAAGATGGGTAATCTCAGCACAGGCCTGCGCCGATCCAGGGTAGGGGATTTTCAGCACTTTTGCGCCACATTTCAGCGAAATTTTCGTGCCTTCATAGATTAAAGAGGGAATACGACGTTTATAATCCGTCTCGCTTTCACCTTCAAGCGGGTAGGTAAGGAATTCAACCACCAGCAGCAAGTCTTCACGACTGAAATCTGCAATACACTGGCGCAGGAGAGCAATATTATGCTCATTCGCTTCCGGACGGTCGGCGCGTAGCCACACCATGATTTTTCCGCCATTGCCTCCCAGCTCGCGTACCCGTCGTGCCGTTATCCCCTCCACCAGCCGGGAGTGACGATAACCTGCCGCAGTCGTATCCCAGCCGGAGGCGTCAAGGCCGATAAGTAACGCAGTATCACGGGCGATTATCCCGTGGTCCACCAGGCCGGGAACGGTACAGACCGGATCGACCAGTACGCACGACGCCTGACTGGCCAGACACTGCGTAATATCTGCTTTGATACGGCCCAGCTGCCGTTCGGAAATCGCTTTCTGCTGGTCAGGGTCGGCGGTAAGCAGGCTGCGCATGGCGCCCCGCTGATCGCAGGCGATTACCAGCATGGCACCATTACTGCCGCAGATTTGTTGATACCCTCTTAATTCTGACGTAGAC
Organism: Erwinia sp. PPS120; assembly: GCF_047918655.1. Lineage (GTDB taxonomy): Bacteria > Pseudomonadota > Gammaproteobacteria > Enterobacterales > Enterobacteriaceae > Erwinia > Erwinia tasmaniensis_A. The sequence goes on from NZ_JBLREF010000006.1 coordinate 93,579, forward strand.
ATATGGGACATTAAAAACTCCTTAGATGGTTTGAGTTTGACTACATGTTTACTGCCTCTTTAATCGTTTTGCCGCGGCTAAACCCTGAGGGACTTACGCTGACATGCGGCGCCCCATCAGGGTTTAGCCGGTTCAGCACATTGCAATTTCACAGGGGTTGCGCAATAATTCTCCAATCAACGTGTGGGGGTGTAATACATTGCAGAAAGGAATTACAAGCTGAAAGAGCCTCTTTTACAAGACGCCGCGACTACGCGAGCGATGATGCATATGGTGGCCAAACTGCACTATCAGTCCGATATGGCACAGGTCGATATTGCGAAGAAGCTGGGGGTGTCTACCGCCACCATTTCGCGCCTGCTGACGAAGGCAAAAGCAGCGGGGATCGTCAGGATTGAGGTTATCGAGTTGACCTCGTCTGAGGATTTAACTGCCAGGCTGATTCAGGAGCTGGGCCTGAAGCGCGCCGCGGTGGTGGATGCGCCGCCCGCTAACGTGCTGGGTTCGCTGAGCGCGCCGCTGGCCGGTTTGCTGACGCAGGCCGGTGTGGCTGCCGGTTCGGTGGTCGGCATTGGCTGGGGACGCGCCGTGCGCGAGGTGACGCTGGCCGGACTGCCTCGGCTTCCCGGCGTGCTGACGGTTGCGCTCAATGGCGGGATGCAGCAGGCGGAAGCCCATTTTCAAATTAATGAATTTGTTCGCCAGGCTGCAGGACAGATGGGTGGGACGCCGCATTTTCTGCATGCGCCCTATATCTCTTCATCCTCTCTTCGTGATGCGTTTCTGCGCGACCCCGGCGTCCAGCAAATTATTTCACTGTGGGACAGGCTCGACGTCGCCATAGTCGGCGTAGGCCTTACTCACGCCCACCATCCGGCGGAAAGCTCCACGGTAACGCCGGATGAACAGGCGCTCAGTCAGGCGGCCGGGGATGTCCTGCGCCACTATGTGACGGAAAGCGGAGACATACTGCACTGGGAGGGGGAAACGCGGATGATCGCGGCCTCACCGGAGCAGCTGCGCACTACGCCGTTATCGATTGGCGTGGCGGCCACGCCGGAGAAGGCTGCCGGAATTATCGGTGCCGTTCGCGCTAAAATGATTAACGCGCTGGTGACCGATGTCACGACGGCTCAGGCGATTCTTGACCGCCTGATCGCTGCCTCCTGACCCTGCCTGCTGACGAAGGGGGGAATACGTTTTCTCCCTTTAAAATAGCGCCCTGCCCCTTTACTGTTATCGGTAACGGATATTATTTTCCCTCCAGGTTCGCAATAAGAATAATTATCAGACCCATTCACAAAATGGAATTATTCACAGCTGAGCGATAATAATTATCAGTTAACTATCATAAGGTTATCAATACTCTCAAAAAGGGTAAAAAATAAAACTAACGGTTTTTATTTCGGCAACACCCGTGCATAATGCGCTCAATTCACCTGTTACCGATTCACCCCCTCTTTTGCTAATGGAGCCACCATGCTGACTGCCGATATGACTGCAAAACTGAACGATCAGTTAAACCTTGAATTCTATTCTGCCAACCTCTATTTACAGATGAGCGCCTGGTCAGCCGATAAAGGATTTGAAGGCGCAGCCGCATTCCTGCGCGACCATTCAGTCGAAGAGATGCAGCATATGCAGCGCCTTTTCAACTACCTGAGCGATACCGGCGCCATGCCGGTGCTGGGCACTATCGTTGCCCCACCGGTTACCTTCAACTCCCTGAATGATGTGCTGCAACAGGCTTACGAGCATGAGCAGCTGATCACTTCAAAAATCAACGAGCTGGTCCATGCCGCTATGACCACACAGGACTATGCCACCTTCAACTTCCTGCAGTGGTATGTCGCCGAGCAGCATGAAGAAGAGAAGCTGTTTAAATCCGTGCTGGATAAGCTGGCGCTGGTGAGCGACAGCGGCGAAGGTCTGTTCTTTGTCGACAAAGATCTGATGAAAATGAGCAGCGGCAACGCGCCTCAGGCCTGATTTTTGCGCCGCGCCGCTGCGCGTGGCCTGTTAGCGGTAGCGTTGAAAACCCACCCTGCGTGGGTTTTTTGTTTTCAGCAAGCCGGGTATTACTGCGCCGCACTGACGGCATCGGGCAGGTTAAGTCGCTGCCAGAAGTTCTGTTCCGGCGTGGTGCCCGATAGCGGGTAGCCGCCAGCCAGCGCGGTGGAAACCATCAGCTGACGACGCTGAGCCGCGCTCAGGTGTGGCAGAGGCCCTTCCAGCAGCACTTCTGCACCCGCCGGCACCACCACGGGTGATGGCGTCACCGGGTCACGCGGCAGCCCCCAGGTCATGCTGAAGCGCCAGAACTGTTGCAACGGCGGCTGAGTATAAGGATCGGCGACCCCGGCAGACTTTGCACAGATCGCAAGCGTAGTGCCACACTCCTTCTCCAGCGCGCGCCGCAGCTGCTGCTTAGCCTGAACGAAAAGCGCCTGATACCGCGCGTCGTTAAGATAATGCGCCACGTTGCGCTGGGCCACCATGCGTGAACCAATCAGGTCGATGGGATAATGTACGCCCAGCACCATGCGCGAATAGCTGTAGCGGGACGCGCGATCCATCAGCGGCACGAAGCGCTCCGGCAGCATCTCCCCCAGCAGCAGGGCATCGGTATAGGCGGTATTGGTATGCCCGCTGGGATAAGACCCCTCACTCGCGCTATAGGGCTTATTGTCTTTCACTATCACCGTATCCGGCACGAGATGGATGGTATTTCCGGGGATCAGAAATGGGCGCGGATTGCTAAACTGTTTTTTTGCCGCACTGGTGCTGACCTCGCTGGCTTTAATGAGCGCAGCCGCCTTACTCAGCTCGCCTTTTTTATAGGCGGCCAGAAAAGCCTGGCCCAGCTTTGGCCCCAGCGCATCGCCCAGAAAGAACAGATGATCCTGCCCTTCTGCATCCACCAGCGCCTGATGGCGCAGGCTGGCGCTCGCGTTGAGGTTAACCTCTTCAACCGTTTGCAGGCTGGCGGCGAGGGTGCTTTTCGGCAGGGCGGGAAACGCGCTCAGTAGCGCAATGCCCGCCTGCTGGTTCTCCTTTTTTCCAAAGTCATAATCGCTTTCTTCCAGCCACTTTTTATCCGCCAGCGTTTCACCCTGTCTGACCTTTTCAGGCTGGTCACGCGTGAGGGTGCTGGCATCGCCTTTTAGCGCGTTAATCAGCGATTGCTGGACAGCCGACTCAAGTGCGACAAACTGCATATTTTCGCTGCCGGGGGTCGTCATATCAGCGATGACGCGCAGGTGGTCCAGGGTCAGGGTTGACGTTTTGGCCTGGGTCAGCGGGCTGACCGTCAGGGCAACGGCCAGCAGTGAGTAACGAATGCGCATTGCAGTTCCTTTTTTAAGTTGAGGGATATCTTGCCGCAGGCCAGGCTACTGCTAAAAGGTGACAGAGGGATGACACACAGGAGGCAGAAACGATTTGCGCCCGCAATCAGGCAGACGCAATTCGTCCCGCTATTCAGGCAGACGCGCAGCGCGCCCGCCTGGCGTTAAGGCTATTCCACCACGGGCTTTTTGGTTTTATCCAGCGCATGCATAAAGGTGTCATCCAGATGCAAATGCTGTTTTACCAGTGCCGGCGGGGTTGAGGCAAGCCACTGGTTAAGAGAAATGTCCGCGTAGTAGCTGCTTTTGAACAGTTCGAGAAAGCGCAGCGGTTTCGTGCCGGTGTTTTCAACATAGTGACCCATGGCGAACGGCACGTATCCGACATCTCCCGCCCGAAAATCATAGGTGCGGGCCTGCCCGGAAGACGCAAATACGCCCATTCGCCCTTCCCCTTCAAGGTAGTACTGCCACTCGTCGGTATTCGGATGCCAGTGAAGTTCACGCATGGCACCGGGTTCCAGTTCAACCAGCGCCGCCGCGATGGTTTTCGATACTTTGAACACCGAGGAATCGGTGATACGTACCGTGCCGCCCTTCAGCGTAATGGGCTGCTGCGCCATCATTCTGTGGCTGAACGCGGTGCTGGAACGCGTTGCGCCAGCGATGGCATCTCCGCTGAGTGGGCCGGGAACCTGAGCTGCAAATATGTATTCATCCGAGGGGGACGGCAGCTTGCTGAACGTTTCAGCCGGGACACCAAAGTTTTTTGCCAGCACCCCGGGAGGGACGTGTTTGAACCAGTCACTAAGCAGGAATGTGCTGTCTTCATCAAAGCCGCCATTGTCAAAGGCAAGCAAGAACTCACAGCCATCCGGACCCAGCCCCTGAATCGAATGAGGTACGCCGGGCGGGAAATACCACAGATCGCCCACGCCGACATCGTCCACAAACCAGTGGCCATCGGTATCGAGCGCGGTGATACGCGCCTTGCCGTAGAGCATATAGGCCCACTCGCCTTCCTTATGCCAGTGAAGCTCGCGGATGCCACCGCTATTGAGGCGCATATTTACCCCGGCGATGCTTTTAGATATACCCAGTTCACGCTCGGTAATCTGTCGTGTCCAGCCGCCGGTCCCTTTGCGTACGTGCGAATCGCTAAAAGAGAAACGCAGATTTGGCAGAGTGCCGCTGTCGGTCGCAGGCGGGTTAACAATGTCCGGATTTTCCGCCTGACGGATGGGATCCTGAGGGCCAGGATCGCTGCCGCCCATCTGGCCGGTCCAGGGTTGAGCATTGACGGTGCCATCGTGAGCATGGACCTTACCTGCGGCCAGCGCGACCGTGCCACCGGCGGCGAATGCGACAAAACTGCGACGGGTAATTGGATTCATTTTTAGCTTCCTTGTGTGGGGCTTAAACAACGGTTGCGTTATGCACATTAACGCGACTAATATAATTGCCTATACACCGGAGCGGCACCACATTTTAGCCAACAGCAAATATTCATGAAATGTAAGGAAAAGCCCATTAACAACCTTCATCATAAACCTGACTCCACTAAAATAATTAAGCTGAAACAATTAATAATTAGCAGACTATTCTTATTAACCCCGCTTTTTTCGAGGTTTTCACCAGAGGGTGCTCAAACCATTAAAATTGCTAATTGATATTCGTTCAAAAGCGTAACATCTGCTTACACTCAGCGTGCTGTTAAGGCGGCTCTCCCTCCCTCTGCGCTATCCTTGGTTATAACGCTCTTTCGCCACCTACTACGCGTAAGGAATAATAATGATAGCCTCGCTGCCGATGTATCCATTTCGTCCTGAGAAGCTGGACGCTTTCTGGCAGCGGCTGAGGGCCGCCGCGCCTGCTATCTCCCTACCGTGCGCCCTGAGCTGGCCTGATGAGCTGCTCCCCCACTGGCAGCGCAGCGATTTGCTGCTGAGTCAGACCTGCGGCTATCCCCTTATGACAGCACTGCCACAGGTGCAGGTCATAGGTGCATTTCACTATGCTGCGCCGGGCTGCGAGGGCGCGAATTATCGTAGCTGGATAGTGGTACGCAGGGAGGAGTCGGGTCGTGAACTGCGGGATTTTCGCGGGCGCATCCTGGCCTATAACAGCCAGGAGTCGCACTCAGGCTGGCACGCTCTGATGAGGCTGACCGGCGGCCCGGCTTTCTTCACCACCGCACGGGCATCAGGAAGCCACCATCGCTCGCTGGCGATGCTACGAAATCGGGAAGCAGACATTGCAGCCATTGACTGCGTGAGCTGGGCGCTGCTAAGCCAGGATTTTGCCGATGAGCTGAGTGGGCTAAAGATCGTCGGTCAGACCGCCAGCGTACCTGGCCTGCCGCTGATTGCCTCCGCCGCCCTACCGGCGGAAAGCGTGGCGGCGCTGCGCGAGGGGCTGGCCGAAGTGACCAGCGATCGCCGCAATCATGCTCTCGCTGACGGACTGAAAATAAGAGGTTTTTCTATCCTGCCCCGTGAGGCGTGGCGAGTGATGGTTGATAAAAGCGCAGATTAAGTCAGTTATTTGGTGAAAGGTGGCTAATAGCAGTAGCAGGTGAATGTGGAAGGTGAAGGAGGAAGGAGGAAGCTGAAGGAGGAAGGTGGAGCTGAAGATGGAGCTGAAAGAGGGTGGCTCAGAAGTGAATGCCGCAAGTTTATAAGAGCAAAAAGGCGGGCTTAAGCCAGGGCTTCGTCACCGGAATATTTCCCGTCAGTACGCTGGTTCAAACCCGCCTTAACGACAGCCTGATTCTGTTGTCACACCTCATATCGCCCGGCCATATCGCCCGGCGTACGTGCCCGGTCAGACGTAGCCAGAAATTATCCTGACTCTGTGGGTAACCACTCCAACCTGGATCAGGCTGCGCCCTGCTGATCCCCCTCCAGCCAAATTCAGGCTGCCGGACCACCGATGCAGTCAGATAAGTGCTGACCGCAGCGGATGGCGGGATCAGGCGTAGCCGTAACTCATCAGACGCTGGTAGCGGCGATCGAGCAGCTCGTCTTTGCTCAACTCATCAAGTTCTGCCAGATCTTCCAGCAGCTGCGCCTTAAGCGACTCACCGATAGCGAGCGGATTGCGGTGCGCCCCACCCAGCGGTTCAGGTATCACGCTGTCAATCAGCTTCAGCTCTTTCAGGCGCGGTGCAATTATCCCCATCGCGTCGGCGGCCAGCGGCGCTTTATCTGCGCTTTTCCACAGAATCGAGGCGCAGCCTTCCGGCGAAATAACCGAGTAGGTGCTGTATTGCAGCATATTAACCTTGTCACCCACGCCAATCGCCAGGGCGCCGCCGGAGCCGCCCTCACCGATAACGGTGCAGATAACCGGGACGGTCAGGCCAGACATTTCACGCAGGTTGCGCGCAATGGCCTCACTCTGTCCGCGCTCTTCTGCGCCGACGCCCGGATAAGCGCCCGGCGTGTCGATAAAGGTGATTATCGGCATATTAAAACGCTCAGCCATCTCCATCAGACGCAGCGCTTTGCGGTAGCCCTCAGGGGCTGGCATACCGAAGTTACGCCGAATTTTCTCTTTCGTTTCACGCCCTTTCTGATGACCAATGATCATCACCGGACGCCCGTCAAGGCGGGCAATGCCGCCCACGATGGCTTTGTCATCCGCATAGGCGCGATCGCCAGCCAGTTCGTCAAAGTCAGTAAAAGCATTGCGAACATAGTCCAGCGTATAAGGACGTAAAGGGTGGCGAGCCAGCTGTGCAACCTGCCATGCCCCTAAATCAGAGAAGATTTTACGTGTCAGCTCGACGCTTTTTTCGCGCAGACGCTGTATCTCTTCATCCAGATTGATATCCAGTTTTTCATCCTGACGGCCAACCGACTTGAGCGAATCAATTTTCGCTTCAAGCTCTGCGATTGGCTGTTCGAAATCCAGGTAATTAAGACTCATAATAATCCTGTTTTAGTCAAACTCCAGTTCCACCTGCTCCGACCCTATCAGCGATCGCAATTCATTTAATAAACGATCGCTGGGCGACACGCGCCACGCTGCGCCAAAGCGCAGCTTCGCCCGCGCATCCTCTCTTTGATAGTAGAGATGTACCGGAATGGTCCCCGAACGATGGGGTTCCAGGGATTGACGGAGACGGTTCAAAAGCTGGTCATCAATTTGCCTGTCCGTCAGCGAGATAGCAAGCCCGCGTGCATATTTTTCACGGGCTTCATCAATGTCCATCACCTCGCGGGCGGTCATTTTAAGCCCCCCGCTAAAGTCATCAAAACTGACCTGCCCGCTGACGATCAGAATACGGTCTTTTTCCAGCAAGTGCTGAAACCTTTCGAGTGCATCTGTAAACAACATCACTTCCAGCCGACCGGAACGATCGTCCAGCGTACAGATGCCTATCCGGTTACCGCGCTTTGTTACCATCACGCGGGCCGCCACCACCAGACCGACGGCCATGGTCATTTTGCCACGGTCGGTCGGATGCATGTCTTTCAGGCGCATTCCGCCTACGTAACGCTCAATCTCTTTCAGATACTGATTGATTGGGTGCCCGGTTAAGTAAAGCCCAAGCGTCTCGCGTTCGCCATCCAGCTGGACCTGTTCCGGCCACGGCGTCACATCGGCGTAGGACTGCTCGATCTGCTCGGGTTCGTCTGCCAGCACGCCAAACATATCTGCCTGACCAATCGCTTCTGCCTTCGCATGCTGGTCCGCAGCCTTCAGCGCATCGCCCAGCGCGCTCATCAGCGCGGCACGGTGTGGACCAAGCCGGTCAAACGCGCCCGACATAATCAGTTTTTCCAGCACCCGGCGATTCAGCTTTTTGGTATCGGTACGGGCGCAGAGGTCGAACAGCTCACGAAAATAGCCGTCTTTGTTGCGCGCTTCAATAATCGCTTCAATGGGGCCTTCGCCGACGCCTTTGATCGCGCCAATGCCGTAAACGATCTCGCCGTCATCGTTAACGTGAAACTGATACAGGCCGGAGTTAATATCCGGCGGCAGCACCTTAAGCCCCATGCGCCAGCACTCATCCACCAGCCCGACGACTTTCTCAGTGTTATCCATATCGGCGGTCATGACCGCCGCCATAAACTCGGCCGGATAGTGGGCCTTTAGCCACAGCGTCTGATAGGAGACCAGCGCATAAGCGGCGGAGTGCGATTTGTTAAAACCGTAACCCGCGAACTTTTCCACCAGGTCGAAGATTTTGATCGCCAGCTCGCCGTCAATACCGCGCGCTTTCGCGCCGTCTTCAAAGCCGCCGCGCTGTTTAGCCATCTCTTCAGGGTTCTTTTTACCCATCGCACGGCGCAGCATATCCGCGCCGCCCAGGCTGTAGCCCGCCAGCACCTGGGCTATCTGCATTACCTGTTCCTGATAGAGGATGATGCCGTAGGTCGGCTCCAGTACCGGCTTCAGTGATTCGTGCTGCCACTGAATATCAGGATAAGAGATAGCCTCACGCCCGTGCTTACGGTCAATAAAGTTATCCACCATGCCTGACTGCAGCGGACCGGGACGGAAAAGGGCCACCAGCGCGATCATATCCTCAAAGCAGTCTGGCTTCAGGCGTTTGATCAGGTCTTTCATGCCGCGCGATTCAAGCTGGAAAACCGCCGTGGTTTCCGAGCGCTGTAGCATATCGAAACTTTTCTTATCTTCAAGCGGGATGGCCGCAATATCTATCGGCGGCTCCCCCTGCTTCTTCCGACGGGCGTTGATCATCTCCAGCGCCCAGTCGATAATGGTCAGCGTTCGCAGCCCCAGGAAGTCAAACTTCACCAGACCGGCGTACTCAACATCATTCTTGTCGAACTGGGTAACCGGATGGTTGCCGTTTTCATCGCAGTAGAGCGGCGCAAAGTCGGTAATTTGCGTCGGGGCAATCACCACGCCACCGGCGTGCTTACCGGCGTTTCGCGTCACACCTTCCAGCTTGCGCGCCATATCGATCAGCGCTTTTACCTCTTCATCCGCCTCGTAGATTTCCGGCAGCTGAGGTTCGGCGGCAAAGGCTTTTTCCAGCGTCATGCCCGGATCGGGCGGTACCAGCTTAGAAATACGGTCTACAAAGCCGTAGGGATGGCCCAGTACGCGCCCCACGTCACGAATAACCGCCTTCGCGGCCATCGTACCGAAGGTGATAATCTGCGATACCGCCTTGCGCCCGTACATTTCGGCGACGTGCTCAATCACCAGGTCGCGTTTTTCCATGCAGAAATCGACGTCAAAGTCGGGCATCGACACGCGTTCGGGGTTAAGAAAACGTTCGAACAGCAGGTCAAATTCAAGGGGATCGAGATCGGTGATTTTCAGCGCGTAGGCAACCAGCGAACCTGCACCGGAGCCGCGTCCCGGCCCTACCGGTACGTCATTGTCTTTTGACCACTGGATAAACTCCATCACGATCAAGAAGTAGCCGGGGAAACCCATCTGATTAATAACGTTCAGCTCGATTTCAAGGCGCTCGTCGTATTCAGGGCGCTTCTCTGCACGGACCTCAGGATCGGGGAACAGGAAAGCCAGTCGCTCTTCCAGGCCCTCACGGGACTTCATCACCAAAAAGTCTTCGGTGGTCATCTCCCCCGTCGGGAACTGCGGCAGAAAATATTCCCCCAGGCGGATGGTGACGTTACAGCGCTTAGCAATTTCCACGCTGTTTTCCAGCGCTTCAGGAATGTCCGAGAACAGCTCGCACATCTCCTCGCTGGTGCGTAAGTATTGCTGAGGGCTGTAGTTTCGCGGGCGCTTAGGGTCGTCCAGGGTAAAGCCATCATGGATGGCTACGCGAATTTCGTGCGCATCGAAGTCTTCCGCCTCAAGGAAACAGACTTCATTAGTGGCGACAACGGGAATGCCCTGGGCAATCGCCAGCTCAACGGCCGCGTGGAGATAGCTCTCCTCGTCCGGCCGGCCGGTGCGGATCAGTTCCAGGTAATAGCTGTCCGGGAAATGCTGCTGATAAAACGCCAGACAGTCTGCGGCCTGTACATGGTTACCGCGCAGCAGCATTTTACCTACGTCGCCGCGACGCCCGCCAGAAAGAAGGATCAGCCCTTCCCTCAGCTCCATCAGCCAGTCACGATCAATGACCGGGCCGGCGGCACCGTAGCCGCGCTGGTAGGCACGTGAGATCAGCAGCGTGAGGTTTTGGTAGCCGGTGTTGTTAGCGGCCAGTACGGTAAGGTGTGACAGTTCATCGCCCATCGCCTCGCTGGCGACGTTGAAGTCAGCGCCGATAATGGGTTTCACGCCCTGACCGTGTGCCGTGCCGTAGAACTTCACCAGCCCACACAGATTGGTGAAATCAGTGATACCCATCGCAGGCATGCCGAGTGACGCCGCCTTTTTCACTAACGGCGCCGTTTTGACTATGCCATCGATCATGGAGTAGTCGCTGTGAACGCGTAAATGAATAAAACGAGGTTCGGCCATAGTTGATCCCATCAAAAGCTAAGGAGTGAAAATTAGCGTACGCGTCCGGCAGAGGCCGCCACGTCGGCGTCCAGCAGCACATTTCTCACTGGCGCAAAGCTGCGGCGGTGATGAGGCGTGGCACCGTAGTGGCGTAGTTTCTCAAGATGCAGCGCCGTTGGATAGCCCTTATGCTGCGCAAATCCATACTCGGGAAATTGCAGATGCAGCTCGGCCATTTCGCGGTCGCGCGTGACCTTAGCGACTATCGAGGCGGCGCTAATTTCCTGCACCAGGCTGTCTCCTTTCACGACGGCCAGTGAAGGCATCGCCAGCGCCGGACAGCGGTTGCCATCGATCAGCACATAATCTGGCGTGATATGCAGCCCGGCCACCGCGCGCTGCATCGCCAGCATCGTGGCGTGCAAAATATTCAGCTGGTCAATTTCCTGCGGCTCTGCCCGCCCCAGGCTCCAGCTCAGTGCCTTTTCGCAGATTTCATCGTAGAGCGCCAGACGGCGCTTTTCCGATAATTTTTTCGAGTCAGCCAGCCCAATGATGGGCCGCGCCGGATCGAGGATCACAGCGGCAGTAACCACCGCGCCTACCAGCGGCCCGCGCCCCACTTCGTCCACGCCGGCAATACAGGTGGCGAGCGGGTAGATAAAATGACTCATGGGCACAGCTCCAGTACGGCCGAAGCAGCCTGCTCGTCGGCATTCCAGCGGATTTTCTGGTGCAAGCCCGCAAAAGTTGCCAGCAGCTGCTGACGGGTTTCACCTTCTGCCAGCAGCGGTGTCAGCGCCGCCGCCAGACGCTCGGGCTGACACTCTTCCTGCAACAGCTCTTTGACCAGCTCGCGTCCTGCCAGCAGATTCGGCAGCGAAACGTAGTCGGTCTTTACCAGGCGCTTCGCCAGCCAGAAGGTGAACGGCTTCATACGATAGCCCACCACCATCGGACATTTTGCCAGCATACACTCCAGCGCAGCGGTGCCAGAAGCCAGCAGCGCCGCATCGCTGGCAATCATCGCCTGTCGCCCCTGCCCATCCAGCAGATGCATGGGTAGGTCGGGCGCAACCCCGGCCTTAATTTTTTCAAACTGCTCGCGACGCCGCGGATTCACCAGCGGCACCACGATTTCCAGATCGGGCCATTTTTTTCGCAGTATTTCGGCCGTTCGCAGGAAGTCAGCGCTTAGCATCTCAACCTCTGCACTGCGGCTGCCGGGCAACAGGGCCAGACAGCGAGCCCCTTCGGCGATACCCAGCGCCCGTCGCGCCGCGAGCTTATCGGGCTGGAGCGGCATGGCATCAGCCATAGTATGACCAATAAACCGGCAGGGTACATTGAAACGGTCGTAAAACGCTTTTTCAAACGGCAGGAAGGCCAGCACCATGTCGGTTGAGCGGCCAATTTTAAAAACGCGCTTTTGCCGCCAGGCCCATACGGAAGGGCTGACGTAATGAATAGTCCGGATACCGCGCTCTTTAAGTCGCCCCTCGAGGGTGATATTAAAATCAGGCGCATCAATACCGACAAAGACGTCCGGCTTTAGCTCGCTAAAACGCCGGGTAAGGTCGCGGCGAATTTTCAGCAGACGCGGCAGACGTTCCACCACCTCGACGATGCCCATCACCGACAGCTCTTCCATTTCGTACCAGGCTTCGCACCCTTCGGCCTGCATCAGCGGCCCGGCCACCCCGACAAAACGGGTATCCGGGTGCGTCTGTTTTAGCGCACGGATTAAACCGGCACCAAGAATATCGCCGGAAGTTTCTCCGGCGACAAGGGCAATCGTTAATGGCTGAGGCATGAGTTAACGAATCAGACCTCGCGTCGAGCGGGCAAAGAAGTCGTAAAACGGCTGGACTTCAGGATGCTCACGCGCGATATCGGCGATCTCAGGCTTTGCCTCATCCAGCGTTTTACCGCTGCGATAAAGGATTTTGTAGGCGTTACGAATCGCGTGCAGCCCCTCTTTACTGAAGCCACGGCGCTGCAGACCCACCAGGTTGATACCAAACGGCGTGGCATGATTGCCCTGGGCAATCACGAACGGCGGCACGTCCTGCGCAACGCCGGAACAGCCGCCCACCATTGCGTGGGCGCCGATAATGCAGAACTGATGAACCGCCGTCATCCCACCGATAATGGCAAAGTCATCTACCGTAACATGCCCGCCCAGAGTCGCGTTATTCGCCAGAATGCAGCGATCGCCAATCACGCAGTCGTGAGCAATATGGGCGTTGACCATCAGCAGGTTGTCACTGCCGACACGCGTCACGCCGTCAGCCTGTGTCGTACCACGATGAATTGTTACGCTCTCACGAATGCTGTTGCGGTCGCCCACCTCAACGCGAGTAGGCTCACCGGCATACTTCAGGTCCTGGTTAGCTTCGCCAACGGTAGCAAACTGATAAAGGGTATTGTCTTTGCCAATACGGGTGTGTCCATTGACCACCACATGAGACTTAAGAACGGTACCTTCTCCAATCTCCACGTTAGCCCCAACAAAACAAAAGGGACCAATAGTTACGCGGGCGCCGATAACGGCCCCCTCTTCAATAATGGAAGAGGGGTGGATAACTGCGGTTTCATCAATCACGAATTACGCCTCCCGGCTGCGGGCACACATCATCGTTGCTTCGCAGACAATTTTGCCGTCAACGGTCGCCACGCCCTTAAAGCGGGTCAGACCACGACGTGTTTTCTCGAAGGTGACTTCCATGATCATTTGGTCGCCTGGCACGACTGGACGCTTGAAGCGCGCCTCGTCAATACCGGCAAAATAGTACAGCTCGCCGGGTTCAAGCTTACCGACGCTTTTAAAAGCCAGAATACCGGTCGCCTGAGCCATGGCTTCTAAAATCAGCACGCCTGGGAAAATCGGTTTACCAGGGAAATGGCCCTGGAAAAACGGTTCGTTAACCGAGACGTTCTTCACTGCCCGCAGGAACTTGTGCTCTTCAAAGTCAAGTACGCGATCGACCAGCAGAAACGGATAGCGGTGCGGCAGCAGTTCAATAATCTCTTCAATTTTCAGAGTATGAGTTTCAGTAGTCAAAATACTCTTCCTGTCCTAAAAAAAATTCTGATGGCATCAATAACACGGCCTGCAAAGATCCTCAGATCATACGCAGGCCGCGAATCAGTTCCCGTGCGCCAGGCTTTCCATGCTTAACATTTTTTTTTATATCTTTCTGATTTGACGCAGTGCGCCGGACCAAATTGATAGTGAAAGCTGGAGCTGAGCCGGCAATAAGCCGCTTAGTCTTTAATGACCTTGCGTTCGATGGATTTCAGACGTTTGCTGATTTCATCAATATTCATCACCAGCGCTGCCGTTTTGCGCCAGGTTTTATTGGGTTGCAGTGGAATCCCGGAGGAGTATACCCCAGGTTGGGTGATTGGTCGCATGACCATTCCCATTCCGGTGACCGTAACTTTGTCACAAATTTCCATATGACCATTAATTACGCTTGCACCACCAATCATGCAGTAACGGCCAATTTTCAGGCTGCCCGCCATGATGACGCCACCCGCAACAGCGGTATTGTCGCCAATCACAACGTTGTGCGCAATCTGGCACTGGTTATCAATGATAACACCATTCCCAATCTGAGTGTTATCCAACGCACCGCGATCGATGGTGGTGCAGGCACCAATTTCCACCCGATCGCCGATAATGACCGTGCCGAGCTGAGGAATTTTTACCCAGTTACCGCGATCGTTGGCATAACCAAAACCATCAGCACCGATAACCGTACCTGACTGGATCAGACAGCGTTCACCAATCTGTACGTCGTGGTAGATTGATACGTTGGCCCACAGACGTGAACCGGCACCAATACGGGTGTTTTTGCCGATAAAGCAGCCAGGGCCGATAATGGCACCCTCGCCCAGGATAACGCCAGATTCAATCACGGCATTCGCGCCAACGGAAACGTTGTTGCCAAGCTGAGCGCTGCTATCAATGACCGCGCCGGGCGCGATATCCTGAGCGGGCTGAGGCGTGGTATCCAGGATCTGCGCCATGCGGGCATAAGTGAGATAGGGATCTTTCACCACCAGCGCCGCGCCGTTGAAAAAGTCCAGATCCGTTTCCGTCAGCACCACGGCGGATGCCTGGCAGGCTGCGAGCTGCTCGCGGTAACGGCTGTTAGAGAGGAAAGTGATTTGACCGGTTTGGGCGGATTGCATAGAAGCAATGCCGGAGATGACGAGATCGCCATCTCCGTGCAAATCTGCATCCAACTGCTGGGCTAAATCAGCCAGTCGAATTGAAGACATTGATTATTTAACCTGTTTCAGAACATCACCAGTGATGTCTTTGGATTTACCTGCGTAAGCAACAGCGTTTGCATCAATAACAACGTCGTAGCCTTCTTTATCGGCCACTTTCTGCACGGCATCCTGGATACGGCTCAGGATTTTATTACGTTCTTCAGCCTGGCGACGACGGTTGTCCTGCTCAAAAGCCTGAGCTTTAGTCGAGAAGGCTTCACGCTGTGCCATAACGTCTTTTTCCATGCGGCTGCGTTCGCTGGCCTTCATGGTAGAGCCGTCACGCTGGAGGCGCTGCATTTTAGTTTGCAGATCGCGTTCCATACCCTGTAGCTCGGTTGCACGGCCTTTAAACTCATTTTCAAGCTGCTTCGCAACTGTCGCACGCGCCGGTAACTGTTGGAAAATGCTGGAAACGTTCACCACTGCGATTTTATCAGCAGCCTGGGCGCCGGCGGAAACCGCCAGAGCGATAGAGAGGCCTGCGGCACACAACAACTTTTTCACTATAAACTCCTTACCATCAACGTTTGTGTCTTCGACACAGGTGTTGCGCGTTTAGGCAGCCCTGAGGGCTGCCGGGGAACAGCGCGCTACTTTAATCGCTTCCGTGCAAGCCAGATTACCAGGTCTTACCAATATTAAACTGGAACTGCTCGGCTTTATCTCCATCATACTTTTTGAATGGCTGCGCGTACGAGAACACCAGGGGTCCCAGCGGGGACATCCACTGAAGTGCCAGACCTGCAGACATTCGAATATTGCCCGGATCGCTGTAGTCAGGAATACCCGCCGCACGCGTATCTGCGGTGTTTTCCCACTTGGTATCCCAGACCGTACCCGCATCTACAAACAGGGAGGTACGCACCGAATTAGCGTACTTCTCGCTGAGGAACGGCGTCGGCGTAATCAGCTCCGCGCTGGCCGTTGCCATGGCGTTACCGCCCACCGCATCATCAGAACTACACAGGGCATAAGCGCCTGAGCAGGTAGACGAGTTGTTATTGTAGTAAGCCGCTTTCGGCCCGATGGTGTTGGAACGGAAACCACGCACGGTGCTTGAACCACCGGCGTAGAAGTTTTCATAGAACGGCAGCTCTTTGCCATTCAGTCCATCACCGTAGCCAACGCGTCCGCGTCCTAACAGCACCCAGGTACGGTCCTGGTTCAGCGGCACATACTGCTGCGTATCCAGCGTGGCCTTATAGAAGGCGTTGTCCGAACCGGGAATGGTGACCTTACCGTTCAGGTTGGTACGGTTACCAGAGGTTGGGAAGAATCCGCGGTCAAGGTCGTTATACGTCCAGCCATAGTTGAAGGTGAAATCATCGGCAGAGTAGTCGGCACGACCGGAAAGATCCGGGTTCTGACCCACCGAGCGCAGATAGCGGAACATGGCAATCTGCGGCTGCATATTTGACAGGTCGTTATGCACATAGCCCAGACCGACGCGCAGCGTATTGTTTTCATTAACCGGGAAGCCCAGCGTGCCGTCTAAACCATAGCTTTTGTTGGTATAGTCAGACAGGTCGGCATCATCAGCCTTAAAGTCGTTATAGAAAACGCGTCCGCCGAGACTCACGCCATCAACCGTAAAGTACGGATCGGTCAGTGAGAATTCCGCATAGGTCTGATAATCGTTCTTGGTCCCGCTGATGCCAACGGTGTTACCGGTACCCAGCCAGTTCTCCTGGGTTACCCCAACCTGGAAGCTGACGCCGCTCTCGGTGCCGTAGCCGACGCCGAAGTTCAGGGTGCCGGTATTACGCTCTTTCACCTTGTAAACCACATCGACCTGATCGGGCGATCCCGGTACACGCTGGGTATCGGTTTCAACCGTTTCGAAATAGCCGGTACGGTTCAGACGCTCTTTACCCTGCTCGACCAGATCGCTACCCAGCCATGCGCCTTCCATCTGGCGCATTTCACGGCGCAGGACGGAATCTTTCGAGGTATCGTTGCCTTCAAAACGGACTTTACGCACGGAGTAACGGTTGCCCGCATCAACGTTGACGTGCAGCTTAACGGTTTTATCCGCATCGTTAATTTCTGGCTGCGTCATCACCCGTGGGTAGGCGTAACCGTAACGACCGAGCATCTTCTTGATGTCGTCTTCCATTTTGGTGACTTTAGCACCGTTGTACAGCTCGCCAGGTTTGATCCGGGTCAGCGCTTCTATTTCCGCTGAGTGACCTGCCATGCTGCCATTCACCACCACGCCAGACAGCTTGTAGCGGTCGCCTTCGGTGATGTTAATGGTGATGTAGATCCCTTTCTTGTCCGGCGTCAGGCTGACCTGAGTGGAGTCGATATTAAAACGGGCATAGCCGCGATCCAGATAAAAACTGCGCAGGGTCTCAAGGTCGCCCGCCAGCTTTTGCTTCTGGTATTTGCGATCGCCCACGACGTTCCACCATGGCACCTCATCGCGGAGCTGAAAGCGCGAGATCAGCTCTTCCGAGCTGAAGGCTTTGTTGCCGACCACGTTGATCTGTTGGATTTTGGCAGAAACACCTTCGGTGAATACCAGCTTCAGGTCTACGCGGTTGCGTGGAAGCGGCGTGACCACGGCTTTCACACTTGCGCTGTATTTACCTACGCTGTAGTAGAAATCCTCAAGCCCTTTCTCAATGGATGAGAGGGTGGTGCGATCGAGGGCTTCCCCTACCCGCACGCCGGAAGCTTCAAGGTTTTGCTTTAGCATATCTTCCTTCACCGCTTTGTTACCGGAGAAGGTGATACTGGCAATTGTTGGCCTCTCTTTAACCTGAACGATCAGCGTATTGCCGTCGCGCAGAACCTGAACATCCTCGAAGTTCCCGGTCGCAAAAAGGGCACGAATGGTGCTACTGATATCATCATCGGAGACGGTGTCTCCCACGCGGACAGGCATACTGAGCAATGCCGCCCCGACGGCGACTCGCTGCAGGCCTTCGAAATGAATATCCTTCACCACGAAGCCGTCTGCCGCGTATACGGTGGCGCTGCTAAACAGCAGCGACGCTATGAGCAACTTTTTCATCGCCATCGTTGTTATGCATTCTTCCTAACTGGTTCCCGTCGCTTAGAGGAGAAATTGCTACACATCGGCCATCCTGCTTAGAAACCTTGCTCAACCTGCGCGTCTACCTGAGTAAACCGCACTTTTGCACCGGGCTTCGTCTTTTCTGGCCTTCGCTCGCTTATTTCTGAACGCCTATAACCGCGAGAAATCATTGAAAAGTGCAAGCCCCATTAACAGCACCAGCAATACAGAGCCGATGCGATAGCTGAAGTCCTGAACTCGCTCAGACACCGGCCCACCTTTGATCTTTTCGATCGCCAGGAACAACAAATGTCCACCATCTAGTACCGGCAGAGGGAACAGATTGATAATACCGAGGTTTACGCTGATTAATGCGAGAAACATCAGGTAATAGATCAAACCATATTCTGCCGACATCCCAGCGCCCTGGGCGATTGAAATCGGCCCGCTGAGATTATTTAACTTCACTTCACCCACAATCAGCTTGCCCAGCATGTTGACCGTCAGCTTCATGAGCTGCCAGGTCTTTGCGCTGGCCTCGCCTGTCGCGGCAAACGGGCCATACTGACGCACCGTTTTGTATTCAGCTGAAAGCGGAACGATGCGCGGGATAACCCCCGCAAAACCCTGAGCCTTATTGCCCACCCTGGCTTCCGGGGTCAGCATTACCGTCACTGAACCGCCCTGCCTTTCCACTTCTACCGCCATCTCTTTACCGGGATTTTCCCGTATGAGGGCGGCAAAATGTTGCCACTGGTCCAGCGGTTGACCATCGACTTTAACGATCCTGTCGCCCGCTTGCAAACCCGCCTTACTTGCTGCCGAGTTAGCCTGTACCTCAGCCAGTACGGTTTCAATCTGCGGGCCGCGTGGCTGAATACCCAGTGACGTGACCGGATCCTGTCTGTCTGGCTCGAACTGCCAGTTGCGAAGATCGACCCGCTTTTCCGATATCTGTGTACTGCCAAATGGGGCGACGCTCAACGTCATTTGCGTGTCGCCAATTTTAGATATCAGTGCCATACGCACAGCATCCCAGTCTGGCGTTTCGATACCGTCAACGGCTTTAAGTTCCATTCCAGGTGTAATTTGGGCTGCCGCAACCGGCGAATTGCTTACTATCTCACCAATTACCGGTTTTACACCGGGAACGCCGATGATAAAAACCAGCCAGTACGCAAAGATGGCAAAGAGGAAATTAGCGATGGGGCCTGCGCTGATAATGGCAGCGCGTTGCAGGACCGTTTTGTTATTGAAGGTGCGATGGCGAAGCTCGGGCGGCACGCTTTCAATGCGCTCATCGAGCATTTTCACATAGCCGCCGAGCGGGATGAGGGCGAGAACGTATTCGGTTCCCTGCGCATCACGGCGTCGCCAGAGGGCTTTGCCAAAACCTATGGAGAAGCGTTCAACCTTAACGCCGCAGCGGCGCGCCACCCAGAAGTGGCCAAACTCATGAACGGTAATTAACACGCCCAGTGCGACGATAAACGCGCCCAAACTCCATAGAATGCTCAGCATAACGTCCCTTATAGCGTCCCGAAGACCAGCAGCAGCAGGCAGGCAAACACCGGTACGGCGGCGGTGAGGCTGTCTATACGATCGAGGATACCGCCATGGCCTGGGATAAGATTTCCACTGTCCTTAATGCCCGCTTCACGCTTAAACATGCTTTCTGTCAGGTCGCCCAGCACCGAGGCCAGCGCGGCGACCACCGTGCAGCTCAGCAGCGTGACGATTGGTACGTTAAGCGGCGTCCAGAGGCGGAATAGCCAGGCGATAACCAGCGACGTCACCAGCCCCCCCAGAAAGCCTTCCCAGGTTTTACCCGGGGAGACCTTTGGCGCCAGCTTATGCCGGCCAAACAGGCGGCCAAACATGTAGGCGCCGGAGTCGGCTCCCCAGACCAGCAGCATCACATACAGCAGCCACCAGGCGCCGGCAAAATGGTCGGCATCGTAGTGGTACTGGCGCAGCGTCAGCATGCCCCAAAAGAATGGGATGATGGTCAGCAGCCCGAACAGCAGGCGCAGCGGGCGGGAGGTTCGCCAGAAGGCGGCGGATCCGGGGTACAGGAGTACCATAATCAGCGCCACCCCCCACCAGACCATCGCCGCCCAGAGTGAAACGGCAATCTGAGGAAGGTGAACAGAGTGCTGCCAGGCAGGCAGGGTGAACATCATGAAGACGAGAAGCAAGCCGCACAGCACGGCCAGCCAGATGCGCTGGGAACGTGAGGCGAAGCCTGCGAACTGTCCCCACTCCCAGGCGGCCAGCATACAGACCACCAGGGTGATGAGCGCAAATCCCAGTGGCGGCAGCAAAAAGAGCGCAGCGATGACAATTGGGATAAGTATAAACGCGGTAATCAGGCGAGACTTCAGCAAAGATTACCCCCAGTGCGCTCAGGCGCCGCCGGGTGCTGCGCCGCCAAAGCGACGCTCTCGTTGTGCAAAAGCATTCAGTGCACCTTCAAAAACTTGTTCATCAAAATCAGGCCAGAGAACGTCGGTAAAAAAGAACTCTGCATAGGCGACCTGCCACAGCAAAAAGTTACTAATCCGATGCTCACCACCTGTCCTTATTACTAAATCCACCGGCACCAGCTCGTTAAGGCAAAGATGAGGGCTAAGGGACGCTTCCTCAATCTGGTCTGGACGAATCAGACCTTCCTGCACCTGCTCAGCGATTTTTCTGACGCCCTGAATAATATCCCAACGGCCACCATAATTCGCGGCAATGTTGAGAGTGAGTCCATCATTTTGTTGAGTAAGTTCTTCTGCACGGCGAATTCGCTCCTGCAGACGGCCATTAAACCGGCCAATGTCACCAATGATCCGCAGGCGGACGTTATGCTTATGCAGGCTTTTTACTTCGCTGTCCAGCGCCCAGACAAACAGCTCCATCAGCGCCATGACTTCCTGCGGCGGACGGTTCCAGTTTTCACTGCTGAATGCGTAGAGCGTCAGCGCTTTAAGCTTGCTGCTGACGGCAAAACTCACGGCACGACGCACGGATTTTACGCCAGCTTTGTGGCCCGAAATGCGCAGTTTTCCCTGGTTTTTAGCCCAGCGACCATTGCCATCCATTATGATGGCCACGTGACGGGGGTTCTCCCCCAGCAGTTCATCGCTGTTTATTCGATTTTCGGACGACATAACGCGTAATTATTTCCTTTACTCAGAAATCATGTGGCTTCTGAAATATCTTACCCGCCCGACACAAAAAAGCCGTGTCTTACACGGCCTGCTTTACCGCAACGCAGATTTTAATTAGCGGGCCAAGACTATACCATCTCCGCCCCCGCCCCACAAATAGCGGCAGGAGCATGCCCGCGAATTAACGACCGACCGCGTAGCCAGCCAGGCTGGCCGATGCGGCTGCCCGCGCCTGCCGGTCAATTTCCAGCACCGCCTCAACGCTCTCTGGCTCTGCAATGGAGAGCGTCTCCAGCACGGTCATGTTCAGCGCTGCAATATCGGTAAAGCGGATCTGCCCGGCAAGAAATGCCGCTACGGCAATTTCATTTGCGGCGTTCAGCGTCGTGGTGGCCGCCTGCCCTGCTTCGCAGGCATCAATTGCCAGCTTCAGACAGGGATAGCGTGCATAATCCGGCTCGGCAAAGGTCATTGCCCCCATGCGCGTAAAATCAAGCGGCGTTGCGCCAGACTGAACGCGCTGCGGCCAGGCCATCACGTGAGCGATGGGCGTGCGCATATCCGGCGACCCCAGCTGAGCCAGCACGCTGCCATCACGATAGCGCACCATGGAGTGAATGACCGACTGCGGGTGCAGGATCACTTCCATCTGGGCATCAGTCGCATTAAACAGCCAGCGGGCTTCGATATATTCCAAACCTTTGTTCATCATGGTGGCCGAGTCAACGGAAATCTTGCGCCCCATCGACCAGTTCGGATGCGCACAGGCCTGGTTCGGCGTCATATGCGCTAACGTCGCCAACGGCACGTCACGAAAGGGGCCACCCGACCCCGTCAGGATAATGCTGTCAATGCCATTATCTTCGAGAGAAGCGTACCCTAACTGCTGCTGGAGGGAAGCGGGTAAACTCTGAAAAATCGCGTTATGCTCGCTATCGACGGGAAGCAGCTGGGCTTTTGAGGCGCTGACCGCCTCCAGAAAAAGCTGGCCGCAGGTCACCAGGGACTCTTTGTTGGCAAGCAGCACCTGCTTTCCGGCGCGAATAGCGGCCAGGGTGGGCATTAAACCTGCCGCCCCAACGATGGCCGCCATGACCTGGTCAACCTCATCAAGCGCGGCGAGATCGCAGGCCGCCTGCTCCCCACTCAGCACCTCGGTCGCCACATTCAGTTCTTTCAGGCGCTGCCGCAGGGCGCTGGCCGACTGTTCGTCCGACATGGCCGCCCAGGCGGGCTTAAAAGCCTGGCACTGCTCAGCCATGCGCTCAACGTTGCGTCCAGCAACCAGCGCCTTAACGGAGAACAGATGCGGATTCGCGCTGACGACCGCCAGCGTACTGGTGCCGATAGAGCCGGTCGAGCCGAGGATGGTCAATTGCTTCATGAGGTTGCTCTGCGTAGTGAACGACGAAATGGGCCTGCTTGCCGCCTTCGCCAGATAAGAGAATAAATGCAAAACGCCGTAAGACTGACCACTCAAAAGAACGGCAATCTGTACGGCGTTTCATCGGTGCGTGACGAACTCAGAAGTCCATCAGCTCCGTTTCTTTTTCTGCCAGCGCAACATCCACTTTCTTGATGAAGACGTCGGTCATTTTCTGAATATCATCCTGTGAACGACGCTCTTCGTCTTCACTGATCTCTTTGTCTTTCAGCAGTGCTTTTACTTTGTCGTTGGCATCGCGACGGACGTTGCGTACGGAGACGCGGCCCTGCTCAGCTTCGCCACGCACCACTTTGATCAGGTCTTTACGACGCTCTTCGGTCAGCGCTGGAAGCGGAACGCGGATATCCGTCCCCGCAGAGCTTGGGTTGAGACCCAGATCCGAGGTCATAATCGCTTTTTCAACGGCGCTGCTGATTGAACGGTCAAACACGTTAATCTTCAGCGTACGTGAGTCTTCCACCGTGACGCTGGCCAGCTGGCGAAGCGGCGTGGAGGAGCCGTAATAGTCAACCATAATGCCGTCGAGAATGCTGGGTGACGCGCGGCCGGTGCGGATTTTGCTGATGTGGCTTTTGAATGCCTCTACGCATTTGTCCATGCGCGTTTCTGCATCTTTTTTGATTTCGTTAATCACGTTGGAACCCTTGGATTCTGGTTACCAGGCAGGCCCTGTACAACAGGACCCGATTAAAAATAGTCATTACGTCTGAGTGTAGCGCGAACTGTGCACTACGGGGGCAGAATATACCTTAACTCGACGCCGACGGATATTATTGCGTGATCAGGGTGCCTTCTTTTTCACCCATTACCACGCGGCGCAGAGCGCCAGGCTTGTTCATATTAAACACGCGGATCGGTAATTTATGGTCGCGGGCCAGCGTAAAGGCCGCCAGATCCATCACCTTCAGCTCGCGCTCCAGCACGTCGGCGTAGCTGATCTGATCGTACAGGGTGGCGTCAGGGTTTTTAACCGGATCGGCTGAGTAAACGCCATCAACTTTCGTCGCCTTCAGGACCACGTCAGCCTCGATTTCGATACCGCGCAGGCAGGCCGCCGAGTCGGTGGTGAAGAAGGGGTTACCGGTACCAGCAGAGAAAATCACCACGCGGTTATTGCGCAGCAGGCTGATGGCCTCTGCCCAGCTGTAGTTATCACACACGCCATTCAGGGGGATAGCGGACATCAGGCGGGCGTTCACATAGGCACGGTGCAGCGCATCGCGCATCGCCAGACCATTCATCACGGTTGCCAGCATACCCATATGGTCGCCAACTACGCGATTCATTCCAGCCTGCGCCAGTCCGGCGCCACGGAACAGATTACCACCGCCGATAACCACACCTACCTGAATGCCCAGTTCTACCAGCTCTTTGACTTCCTGAGCCATACGATCCAGCACGCTTGCATCGATACCGAAGCCTTCGGCACCCTGCAGGGCTTCACCGCTTAATTTCAGCAGGATACGTTGATATACAGGTTTTGCATTGGTCGCCATGGTGTTTTTTCCTGGAAGCTATCGTCGATAAGGGGAGTTAAATCTGCACTATCATCCCTTCAGGACCGGAGAAATACTATTGGGATGAGACTGAAAATGAGCGGCGCCTGCCTGAGGCAGACAAAAAAGAACCGCCGGAAGGCGGTTCTTATCGGGCATTAAGACTGTTTGGACATCGCAGCAACTTCTGCTGCGAAATCGGTCTCAGCTTTCTCAATACCTTCACCCACTTCAAAGCGGATGAAGCTGGTCACGTCTGCATTTTTTTCTTTCAGCAGCTGACCAACAGTTTTAGCAGGATCCATCACGAAAGGCTGACCGGTCAAAGACACTTCGCCGGTGAATTTCTTCATGCGGCCTTCAACCATTTTTTCAGCGATCTCTTTTGGTTTACCAGACTGCATGGCGATGTCCAGCTGAACCTGGAACTCTTTCTCTACCACTTCAGCAGAAACGTCTTCTGGCTTAACAAATTCTGGCTTGCTTGCCGCAACGTGCATAGCCAGTTGCTTAACCAGCTCTTCGTCAGCGTTTTTAGCCGCGATCAGTACGCCAATACGCGCGCCGTGCAGGTAGCTACCCAGTACGTCGCCTTCCAGAGAAGCGACACGGCGAATGTTGATGTTCTCGCCAATTTTAGCAACCAGCGCAACACGTTCTTCTTCGAACTGTGCTTTCAGCACTTCAACGTCAGTGATTTTACCGGCAACAGCCGCGTCCAGCACTTTGTCAGCGAAGGCCTGGAAACCACCATCTTTAGCAACGAAGTCAGTCTGGCAGTTAACTTCCAGAATGATGCCGTAGTTGCCTTCGATTTTGGTTTTGATCACGCCGTCAGCAGCAACGTTGCCTGCTTTTTTCGCCGCTTTGATCGCGCCAGATTTACGCATGTTCTCGATTGCCAGCTCGATGTCGCCGTTGGCTTCGGTCAGTGATTTTTTGCAGTCCATCATGCCAGCGCCAGTGCGCTCGCGCAGTTCTTTTACCAGAGCAGCAGTAATATCAGCCATTCTCTCATCCTCGGTTAGCACAGCATTCGCCTGCCGGTAGCCCTGTGGCGCTGACGCGACAAATGCCTGGTTTCGGGAGAAACATTCCGCCCCGCCCCCCCGAAAGGCAGCAAAGCGAATTCGAAAAAATAAAGGGGCCAAGCTGGCCCCTTACAGATTAATATCTGATCTTTATACCCTGGATTCTCAGATTACCGCGAACCAGGGTATTAAGGGCGCTCTGAGGAGCGTTCCTGATTACTCAGCTTCAGCGAAGGTTTCTTCAGCCTGCTGAGCCAGGTCCTGAGAGCGACCTTCACGTACGGTGGTTGCTACGGCGGTCAGGTACAGGTTTACCGCACGGATGGCGTCATCATTACCCGGGATAATGAAGTCAACACCGTCTGGATCAGAGTTGGTATCAACGATAGCGAACACTGGGATACCCAGGTTGTTAGCTTCTTTGATAGCGATGTGTTCGTGATCGGCGTCAACAACAAACAGTGCGTCCGGCAGGCCGCCCATGTCTTTGATACCGCCCAGGCTGTTTTCCAGCTTGGCCAGTTCACGCGCACGCATCAGCGCTTCTTTCTTGGTCAGCTTATCGAAGGTCCCGTCCTGAGACTGGATTTCCAGATCTTTCAGACGTTTGATGGACTGACGAACGGTTTTCCAGTTGGTCAGCATGCCGCCTAACCAGCGATGGTTTACGAAGAACTGATCGCAGCTCAGCGCAGACTCTTTGATCGCTTCGCTTGCAGCGCGCTTGGTACCAACGAACAGAATCTTGCCTTTACGGGCAGAGATTTTGCTCAGTTCAGCGAGAGACTCGTTGAACATCGGCACGGTTTTCTCAAGGTTGATGATGTGAACTTTGTTACGTGCGCCGAAGATGAATGGCTTCATTTTCGGGTTCCAGTAACGGGTCTGGTGACCGAAGTGTACACCAGCCTTGAGCATGTCGCGCATGGAAACAGTTGCCATGATTACCTCTATAGAATGTGTTGGGGTTAGGCCTCCATGTATCCCATACAACCGACCCACTAAGACAAGCGCCGAACCTGTTGTTCATCGAACGCCTGGTCTGATTAACGTACCAGAGGTACGTTGCTCATCCTGCCGCGTTTCGCCGTTCAACGGTCTGCGCTTATGTCGCCTTTGGGGCACCCCGGTGTATGTGTCGATACATGTGTGTTATTTACACGGGAGAGTTATGCGTTCTCGGTGACATTTGTCACAAAGAATCGTCGGCGCGCTTTATACCACAAAGCACAGGTTGAAGCCAATATTAGTTATCACAGCACCGCCAGGCAGAAACTGCAATTGGCAGAGCCTGGGCAGGCTGCTAACATTGCCTCACTTCCTTTATTATTGTCGAAAATAACGACATCTGCGGACAAAATGAATGGCGATCTCAATTAAGACCCCTGAAGAAATCGAAAAAATGCGCGTAGCGGGCCGCCTGGCGGCAGAAGTGCTCGAAATGATCGAAGAGCACGTTCGACCCGGCATTAGCACCGGTGAGCTGGATCGCCTGTGTCACGAACATATTGTTAATTCCCAGCAGGCGATCTCCGCCTGCCTTGGCTATCACGGTTTTCCGAAATCCGTCTGTATTTCCATCAATGAAGTGGTTTGTCACGGCATTCCGGACGATGAAAAAATCCTCAAGGATGGCGATATCGTCAATATCGACGTGACGGTCATTAAGGACGAGTATCACGGCGACACCTCCAAAATGTTTATCGTCGGCAAGCCCACTATTCTGGGCGAGCGTCTCTGCCGTATCACGCAGGAGAGCCTTTACCTGGCGCTGCGTATGGTAAAACCGGGTATTCGCCTGCGCACTCTGGGCCGTGAGATTCAAAAGTTCGTCGAAGCGCAGAATTTCTCCGTAGTGCGCGAATATTGCGGCCACGGCATCGGTAAAGGTTTCCACGAGGAGCCGCAGGTGCTGCACTACGATGCGGATGACGGTGGCGTGGTACTCCAGGCCGGTATGGCCTTCACCATTGAACCCATGGTCAATGCCGGTGATTACCGTATCCGCAGCATGAAAGATGGCTGGACGGTGAAAACCAAGGATCGCAGCCTGTCAGCACAGTACGAGCACACCATTGTGGTGACGGAAAACGGCTGCGAAATTATGACGCTGCGTAAAGATGACACCATTCCTGCCATCCTGACGCACGACGCTTAACGCTGTAACGAAAAAAAACCGGTGAGAGCCGGTTCCAGCTTGCTGAAGAATCCCACTCTCTTTAAACCGGCGCAGGCCGGTTTTTTTTGATCTGTAGTGGGCGGTGGCGCTATTGTCAGTTTGATTATCGTCACAAAGACCAACCAGGAGCCAGGCGTGAGTAAAAAACTGATCGATTACGGGCTGTCCGATTCGCCTGCCGACTGGGAAGAGAGCCAGCTGACGCGCGAGCAGCTGAAATTGCAGCTGGAACGCTTTCAGCAGGGGATGGCCGACGCGTTTGATAACGGCTTTGACGCAGAAGATCTGATTGCTGCGCGTACGCTGTTTATCGATCGCCTGCTGAGGCGGCTCTGGCGCTTCTACGGCTTCCCTGAACAGCTGGATATCGCGCTGGTCGCCGTGGGCGGCTACGGACGCGGCGAGCTGCATCCGCTTTCCGATATCGACGTGCTGATCCTCAGCCGCAGCCCTCTTTCCGCGCAGGACGCCCAGCGTACCAGCGAGCTGCTGACGCTAATGTGGGATCTCAGGCTGGAGGTGGGCCACAGCGTACGCACGCTGGAAGAGTGCCTGCTGGAGGGGTTGTCCGATCTGACCGTAGCCACCAATCTGATTGAGTCGCGAATGCTGACCGGCGATGTTGCGCTCTTTCTTGAACTGCAAAAAAACATTTTCAGCGACGGCTTCTGGCGCTCGGACCAGTTTTTCGCGGCGAAGATTGAGGAACAGCAGGAACGCCATCTGCGCTATCACGGCACCAGCTATAACCTGGAGCCGGATATTAAAAGCAGCCCCGGCGGCCTGCGCGACATTCATACCCTGCTGTGGGTTGCCCGCCGCCATTTCGGTGCCACCTCGCTGGACGAAATGGTCGGTTTTGGCTTTCTGACCGGGGCCGAGCGCAACGAGCTTAACGAATGTCAGAGTTTCCTCTGGCGCATCCGCTTTGCGCTGCATCTGACCCTGACCCGCTACGATAACCGTCTTCTGTTTGACAGACAGCTGAACGTCGCCCAGCGGCTTGACTACCAGGGCGAAGGTAATGAGCCGGTTGAGCGGATGATGAAGGACTTTTACCGCGTGACCCGGCGCATCAGCGAGCTGAACCAGATGCTGCTACAGCTTTTTGACGAAGCGATACTTGCGCTGGGCGAAGACGAAAAACCCCGTGCCATCGACGATGAGTTCCAGCTGCGCGGTACGCTGATTGACCTGATCGATGAGACGCTTTTTGCCCGCCAGCCCGAAGCGATTATGCGCATGTTTTACACGATGGTGCGCAAACCCGCTATTACCGGGATCTACTCCACCACGCTGCGCCAGCTCAGACATGCCCGACGCCACCTCAGCCAGCCACTGTGCACTATCCCACAGGCGCGACAGCTTTTTCTGTCGATTCTGCGACACCCGGGTGCCGTCAGCCGGGCGCTGGTGCCGATGCACCGCCACAGCGTGCTCTGGGCCTATATGCCACAGTGGGGCAACATCGTCGGCCAGATGCAGTTCGATCTGTTTCACGCCTACACCGTTGACGAACATACGATCCGCGTTCTGCAAAAGCTGGAAAGTTTTGCCAGCGAAACGACACGTCCGCGTCACCCGCTTTGCGTGGAGATTTGGCCACGTCTGCCCCAGCTTGAGCTGCTGCTAATGGCCGCCCTGTTCCACGATATTGCCAAAGGGCGCGGCGGCGATCACTCCATTCTGGGCGCGCAGGATGCGCTTGAATTTGCCGAATTACACGGGCTGAACTCCCGCGAAGCTCAGCTGGTCGCCTGGCTGGTGCGCCACCATTTGCTGATGTCGGTCACCGCGCAGCGCCGTGATATTCAGGACCCCACCGAAATCCAGCAGTTCGCCGAAGTCATGCAGAATGAAAATCGCTTGCGCTATCTGGTCTGTCTGACGGTCGCAGATATCTGCGCCACCAATGAAAACCTGTGGAACAGCTGGAAGCAGAGCCTGCTGCGCGAGCTGTTTTTTGCCGCCGAAAAGCAGCTGCGGCGTGGAATGGAGAACAGCCCGGATCTGCGCGAGCGCGTCCGGCACCATCGGCTGCAGGCGCTCGCGCTGTTGCGCATGGATAATATTGACGAGCAGGCGCTGCGTAATATTTGGGGGCGCTGCCGGGCGGACTACTTCCTGCGCCATACGCCTAATCAGCTGGCCTGGCATGCACGTCATCTGATGGAGCACGATCTGAGTAAACCGCTGGTGCTGGTTAGCCCTCAGGCGACCCGGGGCGGCACTGAGATATTTATCTGGAGCCCGGACAGGCCTTACCTGTTCGCCACCGTCGCCGGGGAGCTGGACAGGCGAAATCTGAGCGTACACGATGCGCAGATCTTCACCAGCCGGGACGGTATGGCGATGGATACCTTTATCGTGCTGGAACCCGACGGCAGCCCGCTGGCCGCCGACCGGCATGGGATGATCCGCCAGGCGCTGGAGCAGGCTATCGACCAGACCTGCTGGCAGCCGCCGAAAACGCGCCGCCAGTCCGCCAGGCTCAGGCATTTTTGCGTGGAAACCGAAGCGAAATACCTGCCGGCGCATACCGACCGCCGTACCTATATGGAACTGATTGCCCTGGATCAGCCGGGACTGCTGGCCAGAGTGGGCGAAGTTTTTGCCGATCTGGGCGTCTCGCTGCACGGCGCACGCATCAGTACCATTGGCGAGCGGGTAGAGGATTTATTTATTCTCGCCAACGGTGACCGACGCGCGCTCAGCCCGGAATTGCGCGAAGTGCTACAACAACGGTTGACAGAGGCCCTTAATCCAAACGATAAAGTGTGACCTGGATTTACTTTTTTAACCCATCTTTCAGCGTTCAGTGCAGACTGGCTGCTGACCTGAACGGGCGGTTATCCTCCCCGCTCATGATGATGATTTGACACAGGAAATTTTGAATAATGCAACAATTACAGCATGTTATTGAAAGCGCCTTTGAACGCCGTGCCGAGCTGACGCCTGCCAGCGCAGATACCGTTACCCGCGAAGCGGTGAACCAGGTCATCGCCCTGCTCGACAGCGGCGCCCTGCGCGTATCCGAGAAAATCGCAGGTGAGTGGGTGACGCATCAGTGGTTGAAAAAAGCGGTACTGCTCTCTTTTCGCATCAATGATAATCAGGTGATTGAGGGTGCCGAAAGTCGTTTTTACGACAAAGTGCCGATGAAGTTTGCCGACTACGACGACGCACGCTTTAAGAAAGAGGGCTTCCGCGTCGTGCCACCGGCTGCGGTACGCCAGGGTGCCTATATCGCCCGCAATACCGTACTGATGCCTTCGTATGTCAATATTGGCGCATACGTCGATGAAGGCTCAATGGTGGATACCTGGGCGACGGTTGGATCCTGCGCGCAGATCGGTAAAAACGTTCACCTTTCCGGCGGCGTAGGCATCGGTGGCGTACTGGAACCTCTTCAGGCGAACCCAACCATTATCGAAGATAACTGTTTTATTGGCGCGCGTTCAGAAATCGTGGAAGGCGTGATTGTTGAGGAAGGCGCGGTCATTTCGATGGGCGTCTATATCGGCCAGAGCACTAAAATTTACGATCGTGAAACTGGCGAAGTTCATTACGGTCGCGTCCCTGCGGGATCGGTGGTGGTGTCGGGCAACCTGCCGTCGAAAGATGGCCGCTACAGCCTCTACTGTGCCGTGATTGTGAAAAAGGTTGATGAAAAAACCCGTGGCAAAGTCGGCATTAACGAACTGCTGCGCACCATCGACTGATCCTTTACGGGCCGCCTCACGTGGCCCGTAAACTATATTTTACACCCCCCTGTTCTAAACCTTTTTCCCGCCGTAAATAATCAGATGCTATTGCGCAACAACTAAGCGATAATCCGCGCCGTTAAGCGCACAGGTGCTCCCCGACCGCTTTTTTAATTTTCACATATACTCACAAGTACGGGAGGAGCGAGCCAGGCAAAACCTGATCCACTGCTTAGCTTTTCTCACCAACATAACCTGCGTGAGGATGGCGGATACCGGGAAGTCCTGCATTGCAGCGCAGTCAAAACTAATCTCTCCCGAACAGGAAACGTGACCATGTATGACAATTTAAAAGGCCTGGGTATCAGTAATCCCGACGATATCGATCGTTACAGCCTGCGCCAGGAAGCCAGCAACGATATTCTGAAAATCTATTTCCGCAAAGATCGGGGTGAGTTCTTTGCCAAAAGCGTCAAATTTAAGTATCCGCGCCAGCGGAAAACCGTCGTCGCCGATAACGTGAGTCAGGGCTACAAGGAAATTCAGGAAATCAGTCCCAACCTGCGTTACGTGATTGATGAGTTAGATAGGATCTGCCAGCGCGACCAGGTCGAAGTCGATCTGAAACGTAAAATTCTGGAAGACCTGCGTCATCTGGATCACGTGGTGACGAATAAGATTGCTGAAATCGAATCCGATTTGGAAAAACTGACCCGCAGCGGCCGTTAATCTCCCCCTCCGGGCAAACCGACTTGTCGGTATGCCCGATGCTTCCCCTCAGCCAGCTTCGAACCTGCTTATTCAGCGTAACGCCACGAACCTTGCTGCCATCAGGCTTCCTCATCCAGCTTCAGCGCCCTGGGCCAGAGTGTCATCAGGCTTCCTCATTCAGCTTCAGCGCCCTGGGCCAGAGTGTCATCAGACCTCCTCGTCCAGCTGTAGCGCCACGTAAAGCAGCAGCCGGTCATCGAAATGGCTCAGATTCAGTCCGGTCAGCTCCGATACCCGGTTAAGCCGATATTCCAGCGTATTACGATGAATAAACAGTGCTTTTGCCGTGGCGGAGGGCTGAACATCGTGGCTAAACCACGCGCTAAGCGTACGCTGCAACAGGCCGTTATTATCCATTGCCTTAAGCTTTTTCAGGGGCTGCGACAGCTCACTGGCCTGCCATCCTCCGCGCAGGCTGTCGAGGAGCACCGGCAGCATCAGGTCCTGATAAAAATAGCGCCGCTGTTCAGGCATCCGCTGCTTGCCCACCAGCAGGGTGGTACGGGCGGTGCGGTAAGAACGCGCAATGCTGCCGGGGCCGGTAAAAAAGTTTCCCAGCGCAATACGGATGCGCAGATGGCCATTCTCTTTCATTCGCGACAGCAGCAGATCCACGCGTTTGCGATGATCCCCGGCATCATAGCGCCCATGGAGGTTAAGCGCGGGCTTTAAGACCACCATCTCCGTCAGCGAGACGATGGCGATCAGGTTGTCGCGCTCGGGCGTCGTCAACATGGTCTGGAGCTGTTGCAGTTCAGACATGGCGCTGTCCACGCCGAGCTGGCCGCTGTCCACTTCCACAACCGCAACCACGCGCGGCTGGTCTAAATCGATTCCCAGCCGCTGTGCCCACTCCGTCAGCGCGGGCGAGAGCGTTTCACTGCGGATCAGGTTTAACACCAGCTCCTCACGCAGCCTGCTATCCTGCGCCAGGATATGCAGCAGACGCGCCTGTTCAAGCATCATTTCAGCGGTCATACAGACCAGCTCACCATAATGCCGCAGGCTGGCCGGTTCGCCGGTCAGGCCGATGACGCCAACAATATCACCGGCAATACGCATCGGCAGATTAATACCCGGACGCACCCCATGCAGATGCTTCGCCACCGCGTCGTCAATATCCACGACCCGCGCCTGCGACAGGGCCAGCAACGCGCCTTCGTGCAATTCGCCAATACGCTCATGATCGCCGCTGCCAATAATTCTGCCGCGGGCATCCATCACGTTGACGTTGCTATCAATAATCTGCATCGTACGGGCGACAATTTTCTGCGCCAGCCGTGCATCAAGATGACAGGTGGACATGAATCACTCCTGAAAAACCCTGGATAATGCAGCATAACGGGCAGTTCCCGGCCTGCCATTGTGCAACTGCCCTAAGTGCGGCGCCTTATATGAAAATTGCGGCAAGGTTCACAAATGAGCTGCAAGAAGGCCGCTGGACGATGATGCGGATCTGCCAGGTTATTACAGACGTGTTAAGTCTTGAAGAGGTGCCAGGTATTGCGGGTGGGTCAGATAGTGCAGATGTGCCGGGTATCGCAGGCAGGTCAGGAAAGTATATTGAAGGTAAAACAGGTGCCGGTTGGTCACCGGCACCTGCCTGCTGGCGTTATTACGCGCCGCTATTTAAGGACTGCTCGCCCCCACCTACTGCATTAACAGATAGATCGAGCTGTCACCGCGTTGAATATTCAGCGCCAGCACGGAAGGCTTGGTGTCGAGGATTTTACGCAGCTCGCCCAGGTTAGCAATGGCCTGCTGGTTAACGCCCAAAATCACATCATCCTTCTTCAGACCAATTTTCGCCGCGGCTGAACCTGGCTTGACGCTGTCGACCTTCACGCCTTTCACCCCTTTGGCCTCGACGTTGCTCAGGTCTGCGCCTTCAATTCCGGTATAAATATTGCCGGAGTCGACCTTAGTCTGCGTGCTCTGCTGTAGCTCAACGTTCACCGTCAGCGGCTTGCCGTCACGGATCAGGCCCAGGGTCATTTTCGTGCCAACCGGCAGCGATCCAATTTGTGCGCGCAGGGCGGCAAAGCTGGAAATAGCCTTACCGTTGATGTTAACCACCACGTCGCCGGCCTTCACACCCGCTTTTGCCGCAGAAGAGTTAGCCAGCACCTGGCTGACAAACGCGCCGCGCTGAGCGTCGACCTTCATCGCTTTAGCCAGCTCGGAGTTCAGCTCGGTGCCCATAATGCCCAGCTCACCGCGTTTCACCTGGCCGTATTCGACCATCTGTGCCGTCAGGTTTTTCACCATATCGGACGGGATAGCAAAGCCGATACCAATGTTGCCGCCGTCCGGTGCCAGAATCGCGGTATTAATGCCGATCAGCTCACCGTTAAGGTTGACCAGCGCGCCGCCGGAGTTGCCCCGGTTAATCGCCGCATCGGTCTGAATAAAGTTTTCATAGTTTTCGACGTTTAAGCCGCTACGTCCCAGCGCTGAAACGATCCCCGAGGTAACGGTTTCACCCAGGCCATAGGGGTTACCAATGGCAACGGTGTAGTCGCCAACGCGCAGATCGTCAGAGTCGGCCATCTTGATCGCAGTCAGATTTTTCGCGTCTTTAAGCTGAATAAGCGCGATATCGGATCGAGGATCTTTACCGATGACTTTTGCATCATATCGCCGGCCATCACTGAGCTGGACCTGGATTTTAGTCGCATTATCAACCACATGGTTATTGGTCACCACATAGCCTTT
This sequence comes from Erwinia sp. PPS120, assembly GCF_047918655.1. Taxonomy (GTDB): domain Bacteria; phylum Pseudomonadota; class Gammaproteobacteria; order Enterobacterales; family Enterobacteriaceae; genus Erwinia; species Erwinia tasmaniensis_A. Next base: position 128,143 of record NZ_JBLREF010000006.1, read on the forward strand.
AGCGGCGTCAATCACCACGCCCGATCCCAGCGCACGGAATTTTTCCTGCTGAGTATCTGCGCCATCCTGATCCTGACCCCCGCCCTGACACACGGGTGAGTTCTGGAAGGGCGAGCCATCCTGACAGAACGGCGAGTTACCGCCAAAGAACTGCTGGAACTGCTGCGGCAAACGCGGCGTACGAACGGTGGTGCTCCCTTCAACATTAATACTCACTACCGAAGGCATCACTTTTTCTAACATCGGCGCCAGGCTCGGAAGCTGCTGGTTAGAAGAAGAAGCGGTTTCTGCCGCGGAGACAGTCAGCGGGGTCATCGCCATTCCCAGGCTCAGAGCCAACGCGCCAGCTAAAATAGTTTTTTTCATGCGTCTTTTCTCTATGTGTCCAATTATGTAACCATTGCTGTGGTCGTGTTGGTAAGATTCAATTATTATCGCTAAGTTCATGTATTTGTTTCAGCTAAAGGTAAAAATTTATTCTTTGGCTTTACAAAACTTAAAGGCCTGTCGTTATTATTCGACGGCCATTAAACGACGGTACTCATCCCACGCATACAGGTCGGTCATGCCGCTCACGTAATCCTGAAGCATACGCGCCCGATAATAATATTCCCAGATGGCAATATCATTGCCCCGCTTATCCAGACGCCCTACGGCTTCACTGTAAGCAAGCCGAAAGCGCGTAGAGAGTTTATGGAAAAGGCGTGTTTCAATAGGAAAGTGCTTCAGGTAATCTTTTTCCATCAGCTCGGAAAATCCCTCCCTGCTGAGCGCTAAAAGCGGGCGATAAATATCCAGCAGGCCGCTAATAACACGGTATCCCTGTAGCTCAAGCTGTTCAACGTCAGGATGATTAAATACGTGACTAAACGCGACTTTCTTGAAAATTTCTAATAACTGGTTTTGTGGACTGCCATCCTCAAGTAGCGCCGCATTAAATTCACCGCTAAAGATCGCCGACATATTATCAATAAAGCGGCTTGCGGTATGCGGAACCAGTTTGGCCACGGTATTAACCCGCAGATACATAAAAAACTGATCCTCACTGCTGCGGCTAAACTGCTGACTGCGGGATTTTTCCAGGGCGCTGGTCACCACCAGTTGAAACAGATCGTTGGGCTGGTGATCAGGCCAGAGTGCAAACAGGTGTTCATAAAGCTGTTCAACGGTGAAAATCTTTTTCTCCACCGCATCCTCTAAATCTGCCACGCAATAAGAAATATCGTCGGCGGCCTCCATAATATAGGTCAGCGGAAAACGACAGTGGGGCTGAAGGTCCAGTTCTTTGCGCAGCCGCCCGACATACTCTTCCTCAGAAAGATAATAGCCGGGCTTTTTCATCAGATAATCGTGCGTGGCGGGTATTTCGCCATTGAACCAGGCCGGGCGGGTATATTTAAAAATGCAGCCGACCTGAGCCCAGGTGAGATTCATCTTCAGCAGGGAGTGCACCATGCGGATCGCCTGCGCGTTACCCTCAAAATGTGAAAGGTCCTGACGGATTTTCGCCCGGAGAGCGTTAAAGCCGTCGGTCTGATAACGCAGCACGTCGGGTTCACAGCGGTCCGCGCGCGCATTATCCGGCCGGTGAGCCGCATCCAGCCGCTGCGTAAACCAGTCATTGATCGCCGACTCGCCGAAGTGTCCGAAAGGCGGGTTTCCGATGTCGTGCATCAGGCAGGCCATTTCCACAATACTTTCAAATGGCCCGGTCAGTTGAGAAAGCCCATATTTCTCCAGCTTATCCAGCTCCTTCAGCCGGGTGAGCACTTCTTTGGCGATATAGCGTCCTACCTGCTGCACCTCCAGAGAGTGGGTCAGACGGGAGCGCACCGCGGCATTACGCTCCAGCGGAAAGACCTGCGTTTTCTGCTGTAGCCGACGAATGGCCGCAGAATTGATAATGCGTCCACGATCGCTTTCGAAAATGCGTAAAATTTCATGCTCGTCTTTTTGCCCCGTCTGAGGGTGATAGCGGCGCTGATAATTAATTTTTTTCCTGAAGTCGATATCGTTCATGCCTGGGTCCCCTTTTTCCACCCGATACCCGCTGGAGGTGCGTTTTGTGGATTATGTCCTGTATCCTGCCATGCTAGACTATGCGCTGAAAAGACAGGCAATTTCCACCACATTAGCGAGTATCTCTATGAAAGCAGGCATTATTGGTGCAATGGAGCAGGAAGTTACCCTGCTGCGCGACAAAATCGAAAACCGTCAGACGCTGACGCTGGCGGGCTGCGAAATCTACACCGGCACGCTGAACGGTGTGGAAGTGGCCCTGCTTAAATCGGGCATTGGCAAGGTTTCTGCTGCCATGGGCACCGCCCTGCTGCTTGAGCGCTGCAAACCTGACTTTATTATCAATACGGGCTCTGCGGGGGGTCTGGCCCCCACGCTGAACGTGGGTGATATCGTGGTGTCTGACGAAGTCCGCTACCACGACGCCGATGTCACCGCCTTTGGCTACGAGCTGGGACAGATGGCGGGCTGCCCGGCGGCTTTCACCGCTGATGCGGCGCTGATTGAAGCCGCAGAAGCCTGCATCAGCCAGCTGGGGCTGAATGCCGTTCGCGGACTGGTTGTCAGCGGCGATGCGTTCATTAACGGTGCCGGTCCGCTGACCCAGATTCGTACCCACTTTCCCAAAGCCATCGCCGTGGAAATGGAAGCTACCGCCATCGCCCACGTCTGCCACCAGTTTGGCACGCCGTTTGTCGTGGTTCGCGCTATCTCTGACGTGGCGGATCGGGAATCTCACGTCAGCTTTGAAGAGTTCCTCTCCGTTGCCGCAGCCCAGTCATCGCTGATGGTTGAGACGCTGCTCACGCACCTGTCGCGTGGCTGACACGCGTGTACTTCTGCTGCTGTGCGGGCTGATGTTCGTCGCAGCGGCAGCGGCAGCGGCAGCGGCAGCGGCAGCGGCAGATATTGGACAGGTTAATCCTGAGCGATAAGTAAAGCTTAAAACGTTATCCGAAACGATTAAAGCTTCGGCAAATAAAGTCGTTAACATCACAGAGAGCCGGTGAGTATTTTCACTTCCGCGCGCTCCTTTGGGCATAAGCCCTGATTTTTTACACCAGGAAATAAAACATCATGAAAGCCGTTTATCTGGCCCTTGGCCTGATTATGGCTGGTCGCGCCTGCGCTGCATCCATTACCGGCAGCATCGGGGTCAAACTGACCATTTACCCGCAGTGTTACATTGACGGGCAAAGCACGACGCCAGCATCTTCTCGCGCAGTCAACTGTGGTCGGTTACATGACGCACAGCCGAAAGTGACCCAGACCGTTATTTCAACGGAGGCCTCTCAAAGCGGAACAACATTGATGACGGTTGAGTGGTAAAAGCAGCAAGGCAAAGAAAGAATATGCCCCGGGAGCAATCTCTCCGGGGCACCAAAGCAGAGTCAGATACTGAAAGAGGAACCACACCCGCAGGTGGTTTTGGCATTGGGGTTAGTTACGATGAATCGCGATCCTTCCAGCCCTTCGGTGTAGTCCACCGATCCCCCCACCAGGTATTGCAGGCTCATCGGATCGACCACCAGTGAAACACCCGATTTCTCGATGGTCATGTCACCGTCATTCACTTTATCGTCAAAGGTGAACCCATACTGAAAGCCGCTGCAGCCGCCACCGGTGATATAGACCCGCAGCTTCAGCTCAGGATTTTCTTCATCTGAAATCAGATTCTTAACTTTACTGGCCGCTGCGTCGGTAAATTGCAGGGGCAGAGCCATTTCATCACTCATTTAATACTCCAGTATGCATTAAGGCAGGAAGCCTTACAGGTCATAAATCGACCATCATGTGCACCATTATCCAATACACCCGTATAGCAATCAAGTATCAGCCTGTTTACCCGCGGACAGGGTGGCATTCCGTGCGGCCAGCGCGCAATCCTCTTTTTCTTGCTGCCTTGCCAGAATTCGCGCCAGCAGCGACGAGTAGAGCGGTTTACCGCCGAGGAACTGGGCCAGCAGCGTGGCACCCAGGCAGGTGATAATCATGGGTAAGATGAGCTGGTAGTTATCGGTCATTTCCAGCACCAGCACGATACCGGTCAGCGGCGCGCGGACGGAGGCGGCAAATAGCGCGCCCATACCGGCTATCGCAAAGGTGCCCGCGTCAAGATGATAAGCAGGAAACAGTGCACAGCTAGCCAGGCCAAACGCCGTTCCCAGCAGCGTACCCAGCGCCAGCATCGGGGCAAAGATACCGCCGGGCGCGCCGGAGCCAAAACAGAGCAGCGTGGTCAGGATACGCGTGATGAAAATAAACAGCAGCATACCCACGGTATAATGACCCGCCGCCGCAATGGGGATTAGGGCAAACCCGCCGCCAGCCGCCTCGGGTTCAATCATACCCAGCACGCCGCACACGCCTCCCAGCGCAGCCCCAACCCACAACAGCTTGTGCCGACTGTCGCCATACAGCCGCTGGAACAGGGCCTGCGATTTGAAGATAAGCGCGTTAAACAGTACGCCCACTATGCCGAAAATCATCCCCAGCAGCAGGTAGAGCCACAGCGTATTGACCGGCGCGCTGGCCAGTCTGCCGACGTTGATTACCGCCCCTTCGCCGTTGAAAATGCGGAAAACCACGCTGGAGGCGATGACGCCAATAAACACCGCTTTGATTGATATTACGCTGTAGCGAAATTGCAGCCGCATCTCTTCAATAATAAACAGGATCCCGGCCAGCGGCGCATTAAAAGCCGCTGCCAGCCCCGCCGCCGCGCCCGTTGCCAGCAGAGAGTGCCGCGCCTCCGCGCTTTTCATACGGAAAATATCCAGCACCATCCGCCCCAGATTTCCGCCCATCTGTACGGTCGGTCCCTCCCGCCCCAGCACCTGTCTCTTATACACATCT
>NZ_JBLREF010000007.1:0-250234 GCF_047918655.1 Erwinia sp. PPS120
GATCAGGTCTGAGCTAATACATATTAATGCTGTATCCCGGGTGGCATCCTTTATCCGGGATACCGTTACCGGGTGGACAGATGAGACTTTCCTTCAGCAGTTTACTGGCAACGAAGAAAATCACACTTCCACCCACCTGTTTACAGCCCTGGCGGTAACGGCCATTTCCGGCAGGAAAGCGGTCTTTCAGACCTGCTGAGCAGTACTGCCCTCCACGATATGTGTGGACGATGACATTCTCCGTGCGTTTACGCCGCCACTACGCCATCTGTAGCGCATCGCAGGCCCGTTGCGCTGTCATCCGACGGTTATCCATAATATTCCCCTCTCTTTCTTGCGCTATTTATAGATGTATAAATGCTTCGGGATGTGCTGCAACCCACAGCGCCTTATGTCATTTTCTGCATTAGCTCTCACTATAAGTAATGTGACAAGCTGTCGGCAACTTGCCATGATAAGGTTCTGAATCCTGAGATTTGCGTCAGGTGTGCGTCAGAGATCACCAAAAGGAACCCTTAGCCTTATGTCTTCTTCGCTTCCCTTAGCAATTATTCAGCTCGAAACACCGCCCGAACGCGTCAGCGCCCAGGTGGGTGAGCAGCAGCACTGGTTTGTGGATGCACTGAGTTTGCAGCCACAGGACTATATTGTCATTCGTCCCGACCTGGGGGACGAGCTTCCGGCGCCGTCCTCCGTTGCGGCGGCGATACTGAGCGGCTCCTGGGCGATGGTGACCGATCATGCGGAGTGGAGCGAGCGCACCGCCGCCTGGATCCGCAGCGCGGTTGAGCACGATCTGCCCCTGCTGGGTGTCTGTTACGGGCATCAGCTTATGGCTTATGCCCTCGGCGGTCGGGTCGGGGACAACCCGCGCGGCTGGGAGAAAGGGCTTCAGCAGCTCAGCAGGGTTAACGGCGATCGCCACGATCCGCTGCTCGGTGCGCTGCCGACGCATTTCTCTGCCTGGCTTTCCCATCGTCAGTCGGTACTACAGCCACCGTCGGGGGCGCAGGTTCTGGCGGTCTCTGCGCTGGATGACTGCCAGATAATCCGCTACAGCCCACAGGCGATATCGGTACAGTTCCATCCGGAATTTACCGGCAGCATTATGACTGCCTGCATGGAAAACGCGCAGCGGGAGCGCGACGTGAGCAGCCTGATATCACATCAGGCGGAACCCACCTGGGCCCGTCAGCTGCTGCTGAACTTCTGGGCCCGGCAACGTCAGAACAGCCTGTTTGCCTGAAGGCTGACTGAAAGGGGCGCTATCCGCGCCCTTTATCCTTTTCCCCTTTTGTCTGTGCGGTACTTCACATTTAGATCCAGATTTTACCAATTCTCTCTCCCGATCACAGTTTCATCCGTGACGCTCTGCCATTCTCTCGCTTAGCAATAATGTTAATAGTAAGTTATCTCAATGTTAACTAAGGCGGGGCGTACGACCCCATGGGAGAAGAAGATGCGTTACGCATATCCGGGCCATAAAGATTCGCTGATCGTTCTTCAGTCGCACTACGGCAACTATATTAACGGTGAGTTTGTGCCGCCGGTAAACGGCGAATATTTCGCCAATAGCTCACCGATCAACGGCTCCCCGGTGGGGCAGTTCCCACGTTCCGACCACCAGGATGTGGACAAGGCACTGGATGCAGCGCACGCCGCCGCTGAGGCCTGGGGTAAAACCTCTGTGCAGACGCGCTCGTTGACGCTGCTGAGAATTGCCGATCGACTGGAGGAGAACCTGGAGTATCTTGCCGTCAATGAAACCTGGGATAACGGCAAGCCGGTGCGTGAAACCCTGGCCGCTGATATGCCACTGGCGGTGGACCATTTCCGTTACTTTGCGGGCTGCATTCGCGCGCAGGAAGGCGGCGCGGCAGAAATTGATGAGTTCACTGCTGCCTATCATTTTCATGAGCCCCTGGGCGTGGTAGCGCAGATTATTCCATGGAACTTTCCTTTGCTGATGGCGGCATGGAAGCTGGCTCCGGCCCTGGCTGCGGGTAACTGTGTGATCCTTAAACCCGCTGAGCAAACGCCGCTGTCCATTTCGCTGTTTGTTGAGCTGATCGGCGATCTGCTGCCTAAAGGCGTGCTGAATATGGTACACGGCTTTGGGCGCGAGGCGGGCGAAGTGCTGGCGAGCAGCCCCCGCATTGCGAAAGTCGCCTTCACCGGCTCGACCGCCACCGGCGGTCATATTCTTGAGCTGGCGGCAAAAAATCTTATCCCTTCAACCGTCGAGCTGGGGGGGAAATCGCCTAATATCTTCTTTGAAGACATTATGCAGGCCGAACCGGGCTTTATCGAAAAAGCCGCGGAAGGGGTGGTCCTGGGCTTCCTGAATCAGGGCGAGATCTGTACCTGTCCGTCGCGCGCGCTGGTGCAGGAGTCGATCTACGTGCCCTTTATGGAAGCCGTGATGAAGCGCATCCAAACCATCAAACGTGGCGACCCCATGGACACTGAGACAATGGTTGGGGCACAGGCGTCGCAGCAGCAGTTTGATAAGATCCTTTCCTATCTCGAACTCGCCCATAAAGAGGGTGCTGAGTTGCTGACGGGCGGCGGCGTGGAGAAGCTGGAAGGAGAGCTTTCAGGCGGCTATTACATTCAGCCCACCCTGCTGAAAGGGAATAACAGTATGCGCATTTTCCAGGAAGAGATCTTCGGGCCGGTAGTAGCGGTTACCACCTTTAAAGATGAGGCCGAAGCCCTGGCTATTGCCAATGACTCGATTTACGGGCTGGGGGCAGGCGTCTGGACGCGGGACATTAACCGGGCCTATCGCATGGGCCGCGGAATCAAAGCAGGACGCGTGTGGACCAACTGCTACCATCTGTATCCCGCCCATGCGGCCTTTGGCGGCTATAAGAAATCGGGCATCGGACGGGAAAATCATAAAATGATGCTCGATCACTATCAGCAAACTAAAAATCTGCTGATCAGTTACAGCACCGAGCCGCTGGGTTTTTTCTGATCCCGCTTACTTCTCCTCACGGGCCAGCAGCGTTGCAATCTGGCCCTCGGGAACCGCCTGCGAAAAAAGATACCCCTGTAACTGATTACAGCCTGCCTCGGCCAGCGCCGCCATCTGGCTGCTGGTCTCTACTCCCTCTGCGGTAACAACCAGACCCATCGCCTGGCCCAGTCTGATGACCGATTCAACGATCGCCATGGAGTTTTCCGTTACGCCCAGCGCCTGGGTAAAGGAACGGTCGATTTTAATTTTATCGACCGAAAAATGGCTCAGGTAATTAAGGCTGGAATAGCCGGTGCCAAAGTCGTCCAGTGCGATATGGAAACCGATTTCACGCAGACGGGTCATAATCTTTTTCGCGCCCTTACTGTCTTCGATCAGCACACCTTCGGTAATTTCCAGTTCGATACGTGAAGGCAGGGTATGCTCCTGTTTTACAATCGCTTCGAAATGTTCAACGAACCCCGGTGAGCGAAATTGCAGGGGAGAGACATTTACCGCAATCACCAGATCGGGCCATGCCAGTGACACGCGGCTTGCCTCACGCAGCACCCACTCACCGAGCTGAATAATTAGCCCCATCTCCTCCGCCAGCGGAATAAATTCGCCGGGAGGAATGGCTCCCAGGACGGGATGATCCCAGCGTATAAGCGCTTCCAGCGCCACGACGTTCTCACCGGAAATATCCATCTGCGGCTGATAGTAAACCGCCAGGTTCTGCTTATGCAGCAGTGCCTGGCGCAGATCGGTCGCCACCTGCAGGCGCGTTTTGATGGATTCGTCCATCGAAGGATCAAAGAACTGATACTGGCCCCGCCCCTGGCTTTTCGCCTGATAGAGCGCGATGTCCGCTTTGCGCATGATTTCGGTACGATCGCTCGAATCCCCGCTGGCCAGCATGACGCCAATACTGACGCCGATCCAGGTTTCACTCCCCAGCAGGATGAAAGGGCGGGAGAGATCGTCCACTATCTGCTCACACAGCCTCTCTACTTCAGCAGAGGTTGCCACAGCAGGCAGGATAACCACAAATTCATCGCCCCCCAGGCGACCCACGGTATCTTTTTCACTCACCCGCTGCGTGAGCCGCTGCGCCACCTCAATGATTAAATCATCGCCCGCATGATGACCGTAGGTATCGTTCACCAGTTTGAAACGGTCGAGATCCAGCAGCAGCAGCGCCACGTTATCACCGTCAGGATTTCGCATCAGCCTGCCAAGGGTTTGCGTAAGACGCTCTTCAACCAGCGCACGGTTGGGCAGGCCGGTCAGCACGTCATGAAAGGCCAGATGCTGCGCCTGAGCCTCGCTGGCGCTGAGCTGGAGCAGCGACTGAGAGAGCCGGAGTGAGGAGAGCCAGAGGCGGCGGATCATCAATGTGCAGATGAGGGTAATAATCAGCAGTACGGCTACGACCAGCGGGGCGATGACGCCCAGCATGCGGGTGCCCGGCCTGTCGGCCTGCCACGCCAGGTAACCCAGCGGCTGGCCCGCGGGGCTCATCAGCGGGCAGGCAGCCGTAAGAGGGCGGCCAGGTAGCTTATCAGCATAGTGCAGCCCCTTAAGCTGGCTGCGCTGCGACAGGGCATTAAGAAAAGCGTTGTCGAGAAAGCGGATGCTGACCAGCACAAGGCGGTGAAGCTGGGTGGGGTCGCCATCAATGGTTCCCACCGCCAGCATCGCAGGACGATTATCAATCAGCGCGAGCCCCACGCTTTCACGGTGTTCTTTCATGCTGGAAGCGGCATGGCTGAGTCCGGCGAGCGCGGCCGTCACGGACGGCCTGACAGGCGTCGCGCTGTCGGGGCGGACGCTGCGGCCATTTTCCCACTGGTAAACCGGCTGGCCATCAGGAAGCAGGATATAAACCCGCTGATGCCCAAACATGCCGGAAAGCCATGCGCCCACGTTCAGATCCAGCCAGGCTTCGTTAAGGGGAGCGTGCTGCACATGAAGCGCCAGCGGCTGCCACAACGTAAGGCTGCGATGCTGGATAATCATCTCGCTCAGGCTCTGCGAAAGAGACGTTTGAATGATATGGTGCTGGCGCGCCGCGGCCTCGGCATTGCTTTTTGACGTGGCCCAGTAGACGGCATAGCTCGCACCGAGAGAGGTAATCAACAGCACCAGCACCAGGGGCGCAAGGATCTCACGCAGAAAATGCGCGCGAAAACTGTCTGATATTTTCATCTTTTTACCCGCGCGATTTCTCTTTTTCCGCAGCCTCTGCGGCGGCTTTAGCTGCTGCGTCAACCTTCGCCTGACGCCAGTTAACCAGCGGCGTCACGGAAATGCCGTGTACCACCACGCTGGCCACAATTAGCGTAAAGGCCATATTGGCCATGCGGTTCGCCTCATCGCCCCCCAGGCCGTGGGTGTAAGCCCATGCAATGTAGTTGATACTGCCAATGCCGCGAATGCCCAGCCATCCCAGTATCAGCCTCTGCTTACGCGGCGCACCCATCCCAATAGTGGCCACCCACACCGACAGAGGGCGAATCACCACAAACAGCAGCAGCCCCATCAGCAGCCCCACAGGATCCCAGTGGTGAGCCAGAGTAATGCCCAGAACGATAATAATCCCTGCGGCAAACAGCCTTTCAATCATATCGCCAAAGGAGAGGGCATCGCCCACCACCAGACCCACGGAGCTGGCGGCGTTCGGCTCGCCTGACTCGTGACGAATATGCGGGTTGACCATTAGCTCAGCGGGGGGCCGGTTATCGCTGTCGGGGAAGATATCCGCTGGCTGGCGACGGGTCACGCGCATTTCAGCGCGTCGCAGGCCGACGCCAGCGGCGAAGGCGGCGAGAAAGCCTGAGGCATCGAGTGACTGCGCCGCAGCATAGCTGAGCGCAATCAGCGCCAGTGCCAGGAAGTCATTAGGCGCGACGTCCTGGTGGGTATAACGTAAATGCGTCGCGTACTGACCGACGAAGCGCCCCAGCAGAAAGCCAATAGCGATACCGCCGACGATAGCCCATAAAACATCGATCAGCGCCCAGTGGCTGAACATCGCCAGCGTCAGATCGCCTTGGGTCGTGAGCAGCAGTATCGCCAGCATCAGCAGCGGCAGGGCGGTTCCGTCATTCATGCCCGCTTCGCTGGAGAGCGACACGCGCAGATTATCATCATCCCGGGCATCGTTAACCGCGATCAGGCTGGCCAGCACCGGGTCCGTTGGCGCGACAATGGCACCAAAGGCCAGCGACAGCGGCCAGGATAGCCCGGTCAGAAAATGCGCGGCCAGCGTTACGCCGCCTACCGTCAGCAGCATGCCTGGAAACGCCAGACGCATACCGATGCGCCAGCCCTGACTCCGTAAAGGCAGACGCAGCTTCAGCCCGGTGATAAACAGCGAGGCGGCCATGGCGATCTCTGTCAGGTTTTTGGCTAGCTCAGCATGTGCGGCGACATCCACCTGGAGCAGATTGAGCACCCAGGGACCGCAGATCACCCCGGCGATAAGGTAAAGTGCAAAGGTGGTGACAGGTCCGCGATTAATCCACCCGGACGCCAGCGACATGAGCAGTAATAAACCACCGGTTGCGGCAGTCCAACCCAGAAATTCCATCATTACTCCTTTATTACGGCAAAATCACTGCGTTAAGTATGGACGATAATACGGAAAGCCGCAGAATATCTGCTTGAATTAACAAATTTTTTCAGTCTTTACGACAGATTACAGCCCTTAAACCCTGCGAGACGCCCGGGAAGTAAAAATAAGCTGTCGGCAAGGGGCAGTAAAAGGGGGATCGCCCCCATCCATGCTCAGACCCATTGACATGCGACCGCCCGCTTTTAGACGCCTCCGGCGAAGACTTGTCATAGCGTCGCTTCATAAATGCCACATTCAACCAGCAAATTAATACTGTTAAATACATCACATAAAGAATTTACGCTGATGATTAAATATAAGCCGATGATTAATTAATGTTTTAATTATTCTTTTATCGCTCAGGCAATGTATTTAATTTAATAAGTCTCGCATTGTGTTTTTATCACCTACTATTATCTACGTAGCGGGATCCAGGTAACCTGGACTCAAAAGTAGCGGAAAAATAACGCAGCAATACGTCTTAACGGGGTGCGGCTGTGCCATTTTCTCTGCGCAGTAAAAGAGTGCGGAGCAAAATTCCTCTGCCGGAGCGAAGCGGCAGGCGGGGTATCATCTGCGTTACCGAGATTATTATTTCATGCTGGTCAGAGTTTATAATAATTCCTGGCCTTAATTTATTATTCCGGAGCCGATTATGTCTATTACTACTTTAGAAGAACTTTTTATACATGACCTGTCAGATATTTACAGTGCAGAAAAACAGATAACCCGAGCCCTGCCGAAAATGGCGCGCGCCGCCACCAGTGAGACGTTAATTGCGGCCTTTAATAAACACCTTGAAGAAACCCGCGGCCAAATAGAGCGCATCCAGCAGCTGGTGGACGTCACCGAAGGGGTGAAAATCAAACGTATGACCTGCCATGCGCTGGAAGGGCTGGCAGAAGAAGCTCAGGAACTGATCGATACCGTCGAGAAGGGAGAGGTATTAGATGCGGGGCTGATTGGTGCGGCACAAAAGGTGGAGCATTATGAAATTGCCACCTACGGCACACTGCACGCCATGGCGTTAAAGCTCGGCTATAAGGACGCGGCTAAGCTGCTGGCAGAGACGCTGGCGGAAGAAAAAAGTACCGATGAAAAACTGACCCAGATCGCTCAGGCTGCGGCATAACATCCGTCAAGTAAAGGCCAGACGTTGGGCGCCGGGCCTTTACTTATTTCTGTTGCGCTGGGGCTTTGTCGCGTCAGAGCGTTATACGGCTTTCACCTTTATCCTACCCGAATGACCTTACGTTTATCCCACCCGAATGAACTTACGTCTACCCCGCGAGAATAACCCTGACCTGATGCTCCTCGCCCCTGACGCTCAGCGGGATAATCGCCTCCTCCAGCTTTACGCCATCCATCCAGAGTTCATAATCCGCCGTGCCGCGTATGACCTCAATATGATAACGGCTGGTGCCTTCGCGCCACGTGAGCGTTAGCGCCGGCCATGCCACAGGCATATGCGGGCGAACCGTTAAGCCTTCTCCCCGGCGTTTAATCCCCAGCAGGGCTTCGATCAGCAGGCGGCTGGTCCAGCCCGCCGAGCCGGTATACCAGCTCCAGCCTCCGCGTCCGATATGCGGCTCAACGGAGTAAACATCCGCAGCCATCACATAGGGTTCGACCTTATAACGCTGCGTGGCTTCCGGCGTCAGACTATGGTTTATCGGGTTTATCAGTGCAAACAGCTGCCAGGCTCGCTCGCTGTCACCCATTTCCGCAAAGGCCATAATTGCCCAGATAGCACCGTGGGTATACTGGCCGCCGTTTTCCCGCACCCCCGGCAGATAGCCGCGAATATAGCCCGGATCGGGGCCGTTCCCGTCGAAAGGCGGCGTAAGCAGCTTGATCAGCCCGTTGTCATTATCAACCAGTTTATCGTCAAGCGACTTCATCGCCACCGCCGTGCGCTGGGCATCGCCTGCACCCGAGAGCACGGCCCAGCTCTGTGCGATAGCGTCAATCTGACACTCTTTACTGAGGTGGGAACCCAGTGGTTCCCCGCTGTCGAAGAAGCCGCGCAGGTACCATTCACCATCCCAGCTATGCGCCTGGAGATTCTTTTGCAGGTTGTCCGCCTGGTCACGGCAGAGCGTCAGGGTGTCATTATCACCCAGCGTTTCCGCCAGTGCCGCATAGCGCCGCAGTACCGTATAAAGGAAGAAACCCAGCCAGACGCTCTCACCGCGCCCGGCAATCCCAACCTGGCTCATGCCATCATTCCAGTCGCCGGAGCCCATCAGCGGTAAGCCATGTTCACCGAAAACCAGGCCGCGTTTGATAGCGCGAATACCGTGCAGCCACACTGACTCTTTCAGGGTACTGACAGCGGACTGTTCATAAAGGGACTCCTCGTGGGGTTCCAGCTGACGCGCCTTCAGATATCCCGCCTGTTCCTCAACGAGGGTTTTGTCCCCCGTGGTCTCCACGTAGTGGCAGATCGCCAGCGGAAGCCACAGGAAATCATCTGAGCAGCGTGTGCGTACGCCGTTGCCGGTTGGAGGGTGCCACCAGTGCTGCACATCGCCTTCGGTGAATTGCCGACTGGCACAGAGCAGGATCTGCTCATGCAGCCGCTCGGGCAGAGCGTTGCTCAGCGCCAGACAATCCTGCAGCTGATCGCGGAAACCCCAGGCGCCGCCGGACTGATAATAACCGCTGCGGGCCAGAATACGGCTGGCCAGGGTCTGATAAAGCAGCCAGCCATTTGCCAGCAGGTTGACGCCCGCATCGGGCGTGTAAAGCTGGATCTTGTCCAGTATGTGGTGCCAGTAGTCGTGGACACCCGCCAGTTCCTCTCTGACCTTCGCCTCATCCAGCCAGACCTCAATAAGCCTTTCCGCCTCTGCCCGATCTTCGCCCACGCCGAGGATAAAGATAAAGGTACGCTGATCGCCGTCGATAATAGTCGTCGCCGACTGAACGGCGCCGCAGGGGTCTAATCCCACGCCGGTCTTGTCAGAAAGCTGCTGCATGCCCAGCGCTGCGGGCTTGCTGAGCGATCCGTTGCGACCGATAAACTCACGGCGATCGCCGGTCACCGAGCAGTGAACGCCGCTTAACGCGATAAACGCCGTTCGGCTCGCGTCGGTATCGCGATAGTGATTGGTCGCCAGGATGCCGCAGCCTTTCGCCACTCTGGCCGGTAAGGTGGCCACATGCAGCGCCGTCTTACTGCGATGCTCACCCAGCGTCCACTCCACGTAGCCCGTCACCGAGAGCCTGCGGGTATAACCTGAATGATTAGTAAGGCTTAACATGGCCAGTTTTACCGGGGCATCTCTTGCCACCAGCACCCGCAGTTCGCTGGCGATACCGCTGTACTGATGGCTGAACTGACTGTAGCCAAAGCCGTGATGGGTAACGTAGTCGCAGTCGGTCCTGGCGGGTAAGGCCGTGGGTGACCAGAATTCGCCGCTCTCCTCATCCCGCAGATAAAGGGCTTCTCCCGAGCTGTCGCTGACCGGGTCGTTTTCCCACGGCGTGATCCGGTATTCATGTGCGTTACCAAACCAGCTGTAGGCCTGACCGCTTTCGGAAATAACGCTGCCGAAATCCTTGTTGGCGAGAATATTGGACCAGGGAGCAGGGGTGCTTTGCCCTGCTTTCAGCACGATGCAATACTCCCGACCGTCCTGGCTAAAGCCGCCGAGGCCGTTAAAAAAGTGCAGTTGAGAAATGTCGAATGCCAGCGGGGTAACCGGGTAATCAGGCCGGGGCAGGCGGGGGACCAGGGGAGTAAGCTGTAGCCTTTGCGGCGGCATCTGTATCGGCTGGGTCAGCTGATCCGTCAGGCTGCCGCGACTGTCGTCCAGAACCAGGCTGGCGGCGCTGAACAGCAGCGTCAGATCTTCGCTGCTTAACAGTTCGGTTTTGCGCACGTACAGGCCGGCTGGTTTATCCGTCAGGGTGGCAGACGGACCGGACGCGATCAGGCTGGTTACCAGCGTAAACAGGCTTTGCTGATAACCCCCACGCGTCTGTATGAGGATAACCAAATCCACCTCCAGCCCTTTTAGCTGCCAGTAATAATGTGCCTGGATAAGCGTCTTCAGCATGTCGAGATTATCTTCACTGCCGATAGCCAGCACGGCTATCGGCAGGTCGCCTGAAATCGCATTGCCCCACAGGCCCGACTGCCCGCGCCGGTTGCGGCTCAGCACCTCCCGGTCTGCGCGCATCTCCGTGATCGGAAATATAATCGCAGAGGCAAGCTGGTTGAACAGCATGGCGTCGCTCTCGCTGGCATTCAGCTGCCGCAGCACCACCTGACTGTGCGACCATGCCATTTCAAATACCCGATCGGCGATGGTGCGGTCGCGATATTTTTCCATCAGCGTCAGGCTGCTATCACGGCTGCTGCTTACGCCATACAGTACGTCAACCACCACCGGCACGCCGGGTTTCAGGCGGATACGCTGGCGGATGGCCATAATCGGGTCCAGTACCGCCCCGGCTCCGTTCCCCAGCGGCCCCGGCTGGGTAAGCGCCAGCGGCGCGGCGGGGGTGCGACCGCGGCCCGTGAAGGCGGCGCGATCCGTCTCGAAGGAGGTTTCCCGGCCAACCGAACCGTTAATCGCCACCAGGTGGAACAGCCACGGAGTCTGTTCAGCGGCTTCCCGTGGTCGACGATGGCAGAGTATGCCCTCCAGCGCCGGAAGCAGGGTGGTTTCCACAAACAGGTTACTGAAGGTGGGATGCGCCAGTTCGCTGCTGGTCGGTGCCAGTACCACCTCGGCGTAGGTGGTAAGCTCAATTGTCCGTGCGCGACGACCACGATGCGTTAGCGTGATTCGCCGCAGTTCAACATCGTCTTCCAGCGAGACGACAATATGGGTGTGGATACTGAGTGAGCCGGTGGTAACGCGGAATTCCGCACCCGCATCGGTAAACAGCGCATGGTATTGCGCGCCTTTGTTGCCCGTTGGTTGCCAGGTGTTGCTCAAGACTTCACCGCTCTGTGGATCGCTCAGATAGCAGAAGGTGCCGCGATTATCCTTTGTACCATCCGCCCGCCAGCGGGTCAGGGCCAGATTATTCCAGCGGCTGTAGCCGCCGCCAGCAAGGGTAACCATTAAGTGGTACTGGCCATTCCCCAGCAGCTGAACCTCCGGTAAGGCCGTATTAACGTCACTGAACTCGCGCTGCTCTAACACAGGCTGCTGCAGCGTGCCCTCGTTCGACTCAAATTTACGGCGGCGAGTGAAAAGCTCGACCGTGGTTGGTACGCGCTCCTGTAGCAGCAGGCGTGCTGATGCGAAATCGGGATTTGCGGCAAAGCGATTTACCATCGGCGCATCCAGCAGCAGATTCGACAGCGCCAGAAAGCCCATACCCTGGTGGTGGGCCATCCATGACTCAATAATGACCTGTGACTGCCCCTGCGGCAGACGTGAGGCGGTGAAATCGAGCGCCTCGTAAAATCCGTAGACGCCATGTGCCCCCAGCTTTTCCAGACTCTGGAGGTTTTTAATCGCCGCCTGGGCGTGCACCGGCAGCGCCAGCAGCGTGGCGTAAGGCGCGATGACCATATCCTGACTCAGGCCGCGCTTAAGCCCCAGTCCCGGTACGCCAAAGGCGTGATACTGATAATTATGCTGATTGTCAAAGGCATACCAGGCCGATTCGGAAATTCCCCAGGGAATATGGTGCGCCTTGCCCCAGGCAATTTGCTGCGTCACCGCCGTCTGGCACATGCGGGAAAGCAGGGTATCCGGCCAGAGCGGCATCACCAGCTGTGGCATCAGGTACTCAAACATTGACCCGCTCCATGACATCAGCACCGGATCGCCATTGATTTCGGTATAGAGGCGGCCCAGTGCGAACCAGCTTTTCAGCGGCAGCTGATTGGTGGCGATAGTGACATAGTTAGTCAGGCGAATTTCAGACGGCAGCAGATCGTAGTGTCCGCTATCCAGTTTGCTGGCCTCACAGTCATAGCCGACGCTCAGCAGGTGAGTGGTCGCGTTATACAGGAAGCGGAAATCCATGGTGGCGTGGTCATCCAGCCGCAGTTCCAGCTCATGGATCATAGCCAGCCTTTTTTGCGCAACCAACTTCGCGGTACGCAGTGCGTCATCCGCCCCCGGGGCAACCTGTTCGTGCTGTTCCACCAGCCACAGCAGCGAGGGGAAGGGAGTATCCGACACGCGCGGATCCCGCCATCCTGCCATCAGCTGCCACTCTTCGCAGACTGCTTCAAGCTGCTTATGGAGGTGTTGCAGCCAGCTACCCGTCAGGGCGGGCATATCGTTCAGCAGCGCAGCGGCAAGCTCGCGCAGGATAATCAGCTCGGGCAGGACCTTATCCGGCGGCTGACGGTGGGCTATCTGTAAACGCTGACGCAGCGGCTTAAGGGCGGCGGGCATTTTCCCTCCCACCTCATATTGCAGCAATCTTAGCGTGTCATCCACGCCGGCCAGCACGCTGGCAATATCCAGAATGGGCGCGTGACGCCAGGCCGCTATCCCGGTTTTTAGGGTCAGCAAATGACCGGCCAGATTACCGCTGTCGACGCTTGAGATGTAGCGCGGATGGAGCGGCTGTAGCGTATGGGTGTCGTACCAGTTATAGAGATGGCCGCGATAGTGCTCAAGTTTATCCAGCGTATCCAGCGTCTGGGTGATGCGCAGCAATACCTCCTGCTGGGTCAGGTAGCCAAAATCCCCTGCGGTCATCGTAGCCAGCAGCGAGAGTCCAATATTAGTGGGTGAGGTGCGATGCGCCACGCGGCGCTGAGGGATCTCCTGGACGTTGTCCGGCGGCAGCCAGTTCTCCTCTGCGGTAACAAAGGTGTCAAAAAAGGCCCAGTTTTCGCGGGCAATCTGCCGTAAATAGTTTCGCTGTGGCTGGCTGAGCGGCTGTTTCGCCACGGTTCTCGGGCGGCTCAGCCACGCCAGCACGGCAGGCGTGGCGACCCAGCACAGGCAGAGTAAGAGCGCGATGGCCATCATGGGAGGCGGTGATAAACCGCTAATCAGCAGCAGAAGAATACCGGTAAGTGGATTGATCCACATGACGCGATAAAAAACGACCACAGATGGCGCTGAGCGATTTCTTCCGGCGTCAGAGCCGACCCACTCATGCAGATAGCGGTGGCTGACGCCGAGACGCCAGAGCGTGACGGCAATCGCCCGCAGCGAGTAAAGACTCTGATGCGGCATCGTGGCGATCTGCATCGCCGTGGTCAGCAGCTGGCTACGGGTTCCGCGCAGCACGGCGCGAATATGCTGATACAGCGAATTGCGGCGATTTTTCTTCAGCAGGCCGATGACCAGCGCGGCAACGGTCGGCAGCAGCAGGGCAACGGGCAGGCAGGCCAGCCATAACAGCGCATCAGGGGCCGGCGACAGGGCATAGAACAGCGTAATCAGCAGGCTGGGTGCTACCAGGCTCCGACGTAAATTGTCCAGCAGTTTCCAGCGGGAGAGGTGGCTGAGGGGGTTATCACCCCGGCTGCCGTCAGCCCGTCTCACTTTTAGCCGCAGCCAGTTAAGCAACTGCCAGTCGCCACGCGTCCAGCGATAGCGGCGCGCCACGTCCGCCAGGTAATTGTTAGGGTACTGCTCATAAAGCACGGCATCGCTCAGCAGGCCGGAACGCGCGTAGCATCCTTCCAGCAGATCGTGGCTGAGCACGAGGTTTTCCGGGCAGCTGTTGTGGGTCGCCAGCATAAACATATCCACATCGTAGATGCCCTTGCCGACAAAGGATCCTTCTCCGAACAGGTCCTGATAGATATCCGAAGAGATGGCCGAGTAGGGATCGATGCCCGGCTCGCCGCTGCACAGCGCAGCGTAGCGGCCCTGTCCGCCCGTTGGGATCTCCTCCGCCAGGCGCGGCTGAAGGATGGCGTAACCCTCCGTGACCCGCTGGCGATGCGCGTCCCAGACAGGCAGGTTCAGGGGATGCGCCATCGCCGCGATCATCTGATGCGCCATCTCCCTGGGGAGCAGGGTATCGCTGTCCAGGGTAATAATGTATTTCACCGCCGCCAGCACTGACTGGCTGGCCCCGACGATGGTCGAAAACGGCGTATCCTGCCCGCGCAGCCAGCGATGCAGGGCATAGAGTTTACCGCGCTTGCGTTCATAGCCCATCCAGACGCCCTGTGCCGGGTTCCATACTATATCGCGGTGCAGCAGCGTAAATACCTGGTCATGCGCACCGTCGCGCGGATGAAGCCGGTTCAGCGCGCCAATTTTGTTAGCCGCATAGGCCAGCAGCGCCGGGTGTTCTGGCGCCTGCTGGACCGCGCTGTCGTGAAAGTCCGTCAGCAGCGCATAGTAAAGGTTAGGCTGTGCATTCCCCAGGTAGCAGATGTGCAGATGGTTTACCAGCGCATCAATATGCTGCTTACTGCCCAGCTGACAGGGGATCACCACCAGCGTCTGACACGTAGCCGGAATACCGGCGGAAAAATCCATGCGCGGCAGCGGCTCAGGCTTGCGGCTACGGGTCAGGGTTTCGCTCAGCATCGCAACGGTGAACTGGCTAACCACCACGATAACCGGTAACGTCAGCAGTAGCAGCGACCAGCCCATTCCCTGGCGATAGCCGTGAAAAAGAAGTTCGGTGCTAAAGGCCATCACCAGCAGGCTCATACTCCCCAGCCACCACAGCAGCGGCGTCTGATTGAGCTGAATGCGCAGCAGCGAGAGGGGATGAAAATGTGCGTTCAGCACGCTGTCCAGCTCTGCCCGACCCTTGCCGACCAGATAATAGCCTACGTGCCGCCTGACGCTGTCTGCCGGTGCAACGCCCGCCAGCACCACCACCTTGCGGGCAACGGCCTCTTCGCTAAAGGCGCTGTGGCGTGCCAGAACCTCGATATGATGACGATAGTTATCCCGGGTATCGAAGTGCATTCGGGCGTAAATGTCGGCCGGATCCTGGCGCAGGCACTGCTCCACCAGGCTTACCGACTCGGCAAAATCGGCCCAGTTAATTTCATTGAGCTGGCGCAGCCCGCTGATGCTGTTGCTGACGGAGAGCTGATTGCTGCTCAGCTGCTGGTTAAAACGGCTGACCAGCTCGGCAGAGGTTAGCCCGGCTTCGGCGATGCGTTTCTCCACCCACAGCAGCGGCAGCGCCAGACGGGAGCCGTGACCCTGTAGCCCTCTGATCATCTCCGCAATAAATGCGCTGCTCTCCGGCGGCTGGCTTTGCACCATCTCTGCCATCACCACGATAAGGTTGGCCGGCTCGTTCTCCTCGCACTCCAGCATGCGCCTGACCCACCCCTCAGCAAGTACGCGCTGCTGGTGGGCGTGAGCGACGTCGATCGCCACCCGGTGCAGGTTTTCAATCAGCGCCAGGCGCAGCATGCCCGGCAGCGCCCAGAGTTCGCCCAGCGTGAGCGGGCTTACCGTCTGATAGGCGGTGATAAATCGTGCCAGGAGACTGAGATCCCAGTGGGCGTCACTGTGTACAACCGCTTCGGTCGCAATATCGTAGATGCGCGGGCCGTGGTGCGGCAGGGCTATTTGCGGGAGGCCCTTACCAAAATTAAAGGGTAACAGCTGGCGCACCAGCCTGATCTGTTCCTCAATCAGGTAGAAGTTATCCAGCAGCCACTCACCCGCCGGTGCCCGACTGCTTTTGTCTCCCTGACTGATAACCTCACAGCTTTCGGCCAGACTCACTTCGTTATCATTCAGCCTTTTCAGCAGGTAGTAAGGCTGCTTTTGCTGCGTCAGACGGTGGGAACGGGCCAGTTTCTCGCCGTAGCGCACCATCTGTTCTGCTGAGTAAAGCTCCGGCTTCACGCTGGCGTAGTCGTTTTTTTCAGGCATCGGGACGCGCTGCCCGATCGCTTTGCCGCTAAATGGGTTTCTCACGCATCTATTCCTTATACGTACGCACCGGGCTTAAGTAAGGGCAGGATGGCACGCGTGATAAAAGACAAGTCTGGAAGAGTAGGGCAGGTCGGATACTTCACCGATGAGGGTCAGGGCGAAGATCAGGGGTGAAGGGCCTGGTCACCTGAGCATAGCAGTCTCATGCTGGGGACGGGCGCTTTATCAGTGAAAGTGCGAGGCCGCGCACTAAGTTACACATTCTGTGCCGTCCGGGGTGGGAAGAAGGCCACAAACGTTGTCAGTGGGCGCGCAGAGGTATACTGTTAGCAGACTCATTTTTTCGTCACCGCCTGCCGTTCGGGCGGGTGATTAGCTGCTAAACCGAGGTTGTTTTGTCCAGTTTCTCTCTCAGCCAGCGTCCACGACGCCTGCGTCAGTCCCCCTCTCTTCGTTCACTTTTCCAGGAAACTTCGCTCAGCATCAACGATCTGGCGCTGCCGATTTTCGTTGAAGAGGGCGTTGATGACTACAAAGCGATCCAGGCGATGCCTGGCGTGATGCGTATTCCGGAAAAACGTCTGGCCTTCGAGATTGAGCGTATCGCCAAAGCCGGGATTCGTTCGGTGATGACCTTTGGTATCTCACATCATACCGATGAGACGGGCAGCGATAGCTGGCAGGAGAATGGCCTGGTGTCGCGCATGTCGCGCATCTGTAAGGATGCGGTGCCGGAAATGATCGTGATGTCCGATACCTGCTTCTGCGAGTACACCACCCACGGCCACTGCGGCGTGCTGCACGATCGCGGGGTGGATAACGACGCCACGCTGGTGAACCTTGGCAGGCAGGCGGTTGCCGCCGCGCGCGCCGGGGCTGACTTTATTGCGCCTTCGGCGGCGATGGATGGCCAGGTTGCGGCGATTCGTCAGGCGCTGGATGAGGCCGGGTTTACTGATACGGCGATCATGTCCTACTCCACTAAGTTTGCTTCTTCATTCTACGGCCCGTTCCGTGAGGCGGCAGGTACCTCGCTGAAGGGCGATCGTAAAACCTATCAGATGAACCCGATGAACCGCCGCGAAGCGATTCGGGAATCCCTGCTCGATCAGGCTCAGGGGGCGGATGCGCTGATGGTTAAGCCAGCAGGCGCCTATCTGGATATCATTCGCGACGTGCGTGAGCGCACCGATCTGCCGCTGGCGGCCTATCAGGTGAGCGGTGAGTACGCAATGATTAAGTTCGCGGCGCAGGCCGGGGCAATCAGCGAGCGCGATGTAGTGCTGGAAAGCCTGGGCGCAATTAAGCGCGCCGGTGCCGACCTGATTTTCAGCTACTTTGCGCTGGATCTGGCCGAAAAAAACCTGCTGTAATCGCCGGGCGACGCTCAAACTCTGCCACCAAACCGGTGGCGGAATGCGATGCTCAGGTGGGACGGTAAGCGCGACGCCCATACCCTGTCAGCCTCAGGCTGACAGGGTTTTTTTATGCCGAACCGGCGGTGATTTACTTCACGACTTCCGAAATCCACTGTTGCGGGGTGAGGTTGGTAAAATTCGCCACGTCCCCGACGATCTCGTCAATATGGTCGGCCATGCCCTTTTGCAGATCTTCAACGGAGTGACAGATCAGATGGCAGGCCGCGATATAAGGCGCCGGTTCGCCTTCGGTGGTGCCAACGATTTTATCTATCGACCAGGAAACCAGATAGTGTCCCATTCTCTTCTCGACCAGCGGCAAATGCACATCGCGGTAGTAGTCATAGTCGAACCGGGCATGTTCAGTATTGGGATACATCACGCTACATTTAATCAAAACGTTACTCCTGACAGGGAAACCGTCGCACCTTCGCGGGTGCCTCTTCAAGCCAGATGAGTATAGTCAATCAGGACGCAGAGTGATTAGCGTTACGGGGCAGGCCCTCTGCCCGAGCGCTTTGATGGCTGCGTATACGATCTCTGTGCGCCAGATCGCTGAAAAACAACGGCTAAAGGTGGTCTAATCCCAGAGGATGAATAATGGAAAGGATATTCACCTGCGGTGAATACCTGATTGAGGGACTAATATGAAAAAAAGAGTGTTTCGCCTGAGCCTGTTCGCCGCCTGCTCCCTGCCTTTTTCTGCTGCTTTTTGCGCCCCCCAGCTTACAGATACCGCCTCCATACCGGGAGTGATTGCCGCCATGACGCTGGCGGAAAAAGCCGCACTGGTTACCGGCGCCGGCATGAACAACGCCGAAAAGGTGGCTGGCGCGGCCGGTTCCACCCTGGCTATTCCCCGTCTGGGTATTCCCGCAATTGTCTTTGCCGACGGGCCGGTAGGGGTCAGGCTCGGGGCCGGGCCGACCGGTGGCGCAAAGCGCTTTGCAACCGGCTTCCCGGTGTCTATCGCCATGGCCGCCAGCTGGGATCCGGCGCTGATTCAGCGCGTCGGCGGCGCAATAGGCCGGGAAGCGCGGGAGAGGGGCGTGGACTTAATGCTTGGCCCGGCAATCAATATCCAGCGTAGCCCGCGTAATGGACGCAATTTTGAATACTTCTCTGAGGATCCGCTGCTGACCGCGCGCATCGCCACCAGCTATATTCGTGGGCTGCAGGCGCAGGGCGTGGGGGCGGTAGTGAAGCACTTCGCGGCGAATAATCAGGAAACCCGTCGGCAGACCCTTAATCAGATCGTCTCTGAACGTGCGCTGCGTGAAATCTACTTTCCCGGTTTTGAATATGCGATCCGCGAGGCTCAGCCCTGGGCAATCATGAGTTCTTATCCGGCGATTAACGGCACCGCTGCTTCGCAGAATGCCTGGCTGTTAACGCAGGTTTTGCGCGACCAGTGGCGATTTAACGGCATGGTGATGTCCGACTGGTACGGCGTGACCGATCCGGTGCGCGCGCTGCTGGCGGGCAACGATTTGAATATGCCGGGCGGGAAATCGAAAAATGACACGCCGTTTGTTCCCCGCAATACCGACCCGCAGGAGGTGGTGCTCACGGCGCTGAAGTCCGGCGCGCTGACGGAAAAACAGATTGATACTAACCTGACCCGCATTCTGCAAACGGTGATAAAAACCCAGGCATTTAAGCAGGCCCCGCTGCCGGAGGAGGCCGCACCGGCTGATCCTGCGGCGCTGGCGCGGGAGGTGGCTGCAGACTCCATGGTACTGCTGAAAAACAGTAACCATACGCTGCCGCTCAGGCGCGGTCAGCGCATTGCCGCGTTCGGCAAAAACGTCCACCGTTTTTTTGACACCGGTGGCGGCAGCGCCGAGGTCAATATTGACCCGCAGCAGCGGGTTAGCCTGCAGGAAGGGATGCGCAATGCGGGCGTGACCTTTATTGATACCCTGGATACGCAAGAGCTGGATGAAGGTAGCCTGGACAAAACCCTGCCCCGCGCGGTGGAACAAAGCGATATTGCGCTGATCGCCATTGGCCGCAGCTCAACGGAGGGGGCCGACAGCTATACGATGGCAGTGCATCCGGCTGAGCTGGCGATGATCCAGAAAGTGTCGGCCGCCTTTCACCAACAGAATAAAAAGGTCGTGGTGCTGTTAAACATCGGTTCGCCGATTGAAATGACCTCCTGGCAAGCCCAGGTCGACGCTATCCTGCTGGCCTGGCAGCCGGGCCAGCAGGGCGGCAACGCCGTGGCAGATATTCTGACCGGTAAAGTCAGCCCTTCCGGCAAACTCCCGCTGACCTTTCCGGTGCGCTATGCCGATACGCCCAGCTTTGGCAATTTTCCCGGCAACAGTAAGACGGTCATTTTTGGCGAGGGCATCTATGTCGGCTATCGCTACTACGACACTAAAGGCATCGCGCCGGCGTATCCTTTTGGCCACGGTCTCTCCTATGCGAAAATTGAGTATGGACCGGTCACGCCGTCCTCCCTGGTCTTTGACATTGATAAGCAGCAGAGCGTGGCCGTCAGCCTGACGCTGCGCAATGCCTCGGACAGAACCGCCAAAGAGGTGGTGCAGCTGTACGTGGGGGATAACGTCGCGCGTCTCGACCGCCCGGTGCAGGAGCTGAAGGCCTTTGAAAAGGTGACGCTGAACGGATGGGAATCTAAAACCGTGACCCTGCGGCTGGATAAGCGCGCCTTCTCGTACTACGACGAAGACCGACAGGACTGGGTGCCGGAAGGCCCTTTTACGCTGCGCATAGGGCGCTCATCGCGGGATATCGTGGCCGAGGTGCCGCTGCGGGTCACCTCGGCTACGCCTGTCTACTCGCTTGATACGCCGTGGATAGCGATACAGACCTGGGAGGAGGCCGCCCGGGTGGTGGCAGCCGTTATCGGTGATGAGGCGACCAATGCCTGGATAACCGGTTCGCCAACGCTGGGGGAGAAGCTCGATCAGGCCTTTCAGCAGCAGCCGGAACTGGCCGGCAGCCTGTCGGAGCAGCAGGCTGTCAAACAGTCTGTTTTGCAGCAGATCAACGCGCTGTAGCAGCGTGCGGGCAGGCTACCGCGTCGACTTTGCGCGTCCGGTAGCCTGCCTCGCCGTGTGTGATTCACTTTGCAACGGGCAGGTCGGCATAACGAGTGGTCCAGGCGGGCGACAGCATCTCCCGCTTCATTGCCCAGCTTTTCTGCACTCCCTGCCCGGCGAACCAGATTTTGCCTTTCCCCGACTGATTCAGCTGGTCGATAACGCTCATCAGCGCCTCGCTGTTAGCCTGGGGTTGCCTGTCGTCAAACAGATTGAGCTGTGCCACGCCCTCGCTAAAGAAGTCACTCAGCATCACGCCAGCCTTCATATAGCGATGACCGTCCCGCCATATCCTGTCCAGCGCGTCCGTGGCCGTACGAATAATGTCGCGCGTGTCATTCGAGGGGGTTAGCAGGGTGCCGGAAGCCTGGTTACCGTAGAAAACTTCACCCTCCGCGTGGGGGCTGGTGCGGACAAAAACGCTAATAAAGCGGCAGTACTGCTCCTCCTGGCGAAGCTTTTCGGCCGCGCGTTCGGCATAGGTACAGATAGCCTGGTGCATATCGCTATAGTGGGTGATGCGGTGACCAAAGGAACGGCTGCAAATAATCTGCTGTTTGGTGGCGGGCATCGCCTCCATGCTGAGGCAGGGTTCTCCCCTCAGTTCGCGTGAGGTCCGTTCCAGCACCACATTAAAATGCTTCCTGATGACCCACAGCGCGCTGTCAGCCAAATCGCGTGCGGTGTGGATCCCCATCTGATGGAGTGACTTACTGATACGCCGCCCCACGCCCCATACGTCCTCCACGGGTATCAGCGCCAGCAGCTTACGCTGGCGGCCGACATCGGAGAGATCGACAACACCACCCGTTTTGCGCCAGGTTTTTGCCGCATGGTTGGCGAGCTTGGCCAGCGTTTTGGTTTGCGCAATCCCCACGCCGACGGTCAGACCCGTGTTCTTTAAGATCTGACTGCGCATCTGGTGACCAAAGTCGGCCAGCGACATGCAGTGACTGACGCCGGAGAGGTCGATAAAAGCTTCATCAATCGAGTAAATTTCCACGGAAGGGGCCATATCGGCGAGCGTGGTCATCACCCGGTTGCTGAGATCGGCATAGAGCGCGTAGTTGGAGCTGAAAACGTGCACCTGCTGGCGGCGCAGCTCGTCTTTCAGTTTAAAGTAGGGCGCCCCCATCTTTATCCCCAGCGCTTTAGCCTCGGCCGAGCGTGAAATGATGCATCCATCGTTATTGGATACCACCACCACCGGTTTACCCTTCAGATCGGGGCGAAAAACGGTTTCGCACGAGGTATAAAAACTGTTCACATCCACCAGGGCAAACATAGTTACTTATGCGCTTTCAGGGTAAAGGTCACCACGCCGAAGATCTCCAGCTCTTCTTCGCGGTGAAATACAATCGGCGTGTAGAGGCTATTATGCGGCATGAGTTGCAGAAAGGGTCGGGTACGCAGCTCTTTGACGGTAAATTCGCCATCAACCGCTGCCACCACGATGTCGCCGTGTTCGGCGGTCAGGGAGCGGTCGACAATCAGAAGGTCGCCATCGGCAATGCCTGCGCCGCGCATGGAGTCGCCGCTGACTTTAACAAAATAGGTGGCGCTGGGATGCTTAATCGCCAGCCTGTTGAGATCGAGCCGGTCTTCGACGTAGTCCTGAGCAGGGCTGGGAAAGCCGCAGGGTACGCGCTCCGTAAAGAGCGGCAAAAGCAGGAGACTGCTAATTTCTCCGGGCGAAATGAACTGCATGATGGTGTTTCCGGTTTAACTGTATTTATATACAGTATCTTTAAAAGCGCGCCACAATCAAGACGCTTTCCGAAAGATTTATGAAAACGCTTGAACAGGCAGGGAATTTAGGCTGGCGTAAATTATCTAAGGCGGCGGCCAGGAAACGAATCCCCGCGAGCAATAGCGAATGCACGCTAAACAGATAACCCGCAGCAATGAAGCCACGCTGAGCAATGTGGCGCTTCATGTAGAGAATGTATTACGCAAATAGTTTACGCGAGCGGCGGGTTTTTCTCATCCCGCCGCGTCAACAGAGTTTAACTCTGTTTAACTAACAAAAACAAAATAATATATTTATGATTTGATTTATAAATTATGCCGAAAAACGTGCTCTGCATTAGCATTAATCCTTTAATAAAGGACGGGAAAATGGTCACACATGGAATAATATGCTTATTTTTTTGGAGTAATCTGCCATATAGTTTGATGGTTTATTGTCGTGCTCAAGCGGTACTGATTTTTTACCGATTTCTGTAACATAAGATACCCTGTTGCAGGCGGTTTATCTGGGTAGCGTAATTCAATTTACTAAAAAGGATGGCGGTTTATGGAAAGAGTGCTGGTTGGATATTATATTGGGAACAACGTTCAGCTTGAAATAGCCCAGAGAAGGTTAAGTAATTTTGACTCAAAAAGCAGGAAGATACGCTGTTATATTCTGAGGGGAACGATGATGAGGCTATTCCTCTTTTTGTTGGAAAACGCCAATGGGAAAATTGTGACGAACGAGCAGATTATGTATAACGTCTGGGATCTGCACGGCCTGAAATCATCCAGCCAGCGGCTATGGCAGGTGATGCAGGCGCTGAAGCTGCGGCTGGCCACGCTGGGTGTTGAGCACGACTTTATTATGCGCGTTGAGACATTTGAAGTTAAGGGGCACTGTTTGAAGCGGGAGATGATTAAGCCTTTCTATTTTTATATTGAAAAAAAACCGTCTGACGGATATTTATCCTGAGAAAAAACGATGAGGATCTGTATATATTCAGAGGACGCCTATTTTACGCTGGGTCTGGCTTTTCATCTTTCTTTGATGGGGTATGAGCCCTACGTAGCGGATCCGGAGGAAGAAAATATTGCGCAGCCGAACGAAAGAGAGCGTTCGCGCGCAATAATAATTGATTCCAATAAGCGTGAAAAAATGGAGAGGATTTTACAGTATTATTCCGCTAAGAAAACCCGCGCGATATTTATCGATGCTTATCAGGAAAGTATAAAGCATAGCACCCGATTTAGTATGTTAGTTTCCAGGAAGTTAAGCGGAGAAGAGATGGCTGAGGAGATAATCAGGCATCTTAATAGCAGTATGCCGCCCATCTGCCCGCTATCCTTGCCAGAACGTATTATTATCTGCCTGCTGCTTCATGGTGAAACGCCTGGGGATATCGGCAGGACGCTGAATATCTCCGTGAAAACTATCTCACACTACAAATTAAACGCGATAAAAAAGGCGGGGATTAAAAGAGTTAACAATAAGTCGTTGTTATGCTTAGGTGAATACCTTGATAAGGTCATTCTGCTTAACAATTTTTACAGAATACCGACCGGGAATACCCCAAAAAAGTAAGGGACCCGGCTTTTTTTAATCGCGAGCCCGAAGCGTAAATTTTCAGTTAACGCGCGCAAACGTCCTTTGTGGAGGTGAAGGTTTTACGGACGATGCCGATATCTGTACTGAATGGGGGAACAGGCAGGAGGGCGCAATGATACGACGAATCGGGATAGAGGCATTACGCACCGGGATGTACGTGCACAAGCTGGAAGTTTTCTGGCTGAAACACCCGCTGGTACGCAACGATATGCTGCTAACCAGCGAGCAGCAGATTCAGATTATTATGGAGAACGGCATTAAAGAAGTCTGGATCGACCTGGATAAAGGCCGTGCGCCTGACGTCGCGCCATCGACAAAGACCGTTGCAGACCACGCCGCGCCCGTTCAGACCAGCATGCACAGCGAAGTGGCGCAGGCACAGGCCATCTGTCTGACCGCCAGGGGGCAGATAATGGATATGTTTAGCAATGCGCGGATGGGTAAATCCATCAGGGCTGACAGCACGCTGCCGCTGGTGGATGAAATCGGCGGGTCGATCAGCCGCCATCCGGCCGCGTTACTGAGCGTGGTACGACTGAAAACGCACGATGACTACACCTATCTGCATTCGGTGGCGGTGTGTGCGCTGATGGTTTCACTGGCGCGTCAGCTGCAGCTCGATGAACGGCAGGTGCGTCAGGCGGGCACGGCCGGACTGCTGCACGATGTCGGTAAAGCGGGCATCCCGCTGGAGATCCTCAATAAACCGGGCAAGCTGACCGACGACGAATTTGAGCTGATGAAGCTGCATCCGGCGATCGGGGAGTCACTGCTGCGAAAAAGCAACGACGACACTGAGGTGCTGGACGTCGCCCTGCATCATCATGAAAAGATCAATGGTGAAGGCTACCCCCATGGCCTGAAAGGCGAGGGCATCTCTCTGCTGGCCCGCATGGCTGCCGTTTGCGACGTCTATGATGCGGTGACCTCGGACCGTCCCTATAAGGCAGGCTGGAACCCGGCGGCGGCGATGCACCAGATGGCGAGTTGGGAAGGCCATTTTGACCGCCAGATATTTCACGCTTTTGTTAAGGCCGTCGGGATCTATCCACCTGGCTCGGTGGTCAGGCTGGCGTCCGGGCGCATTGCGGTGATCGCCGAGCCGGGAGAAAAATCGCTGCTGCAGCCTAAGGTCTGCGTATTCTTTTCGCTGATCACGCGCCAGCCGATAAAGCCGGAAATCGTCGATCTGGGTAGCCGCTACTGCTGGGACAGCATCGCCGGGCTGGAAGAGTCTGCCACCTGGAGCGGTATTAACCTTAACGCACTGTGGATGGTGCCGCTGGCCTCCTGACGCAATAAATAAAGGCGGCCAGTTTACCGACTCACTTTTTTACGCCCCTACCTGCACCGCTTTTGCCCCGCAGGCTTCTTTTTCGCATAGCTTTCTGCGGCTTTTCCCTTAGTTTTTTGCGGCGCTTAATGCCCTTCATTATGCCCATTTATCCCCGGACAGACCCCGTGCCTTCTCCCCGCCCCTTTCCCGACATAATTCGCCTTTATCCTATGTCTTTATTACGCTTTTTTTGACAGTCTGAAGATCAGAAAAAGGCTTATAAGCGCCAGCCAGTCTGGCAGAGACGGGATCAGTGACTATACTGGAAACTAACGATGTTGCGCATGATGCAGCGGGGACGGGCATAGTGCACCCCGAGTGCAGCCAGATGACAGAAAGAAAATGTTTAAGAAAGAGGATGAAATATAAACGGACGCCTTTCTCACCCACCTTCATCTGGCGACCACGACTTTCCCGTCAGGTCTGCCTCCCGCATTGCAGCCCCGCTTTTTATGACACCCGTGGCCGGACGTGAAAAAACCGTCACTGTGCCCGCGTCGAACAGGCCCGACGCTGCGGGTCTGGGCTAAACGCAACATCACAACCATTTAAGCAGGAGGAGTCGTGTGAACACCCAGAATGATGAGGTACCGCCCCTGAATAAAGAGGGCCGTTATGCTTTCTTTTTCGACGTTGACGGTACGCTTGCCGCCATTCAACCCCGCCCGGATGACGCGTTTATTCCTCATCCCGTCATTGCCAGCCTGAAACGTCTTTCCGCATCCTGTGACGGTGCCGTTGCACTGGTATCAGGCCGCCCCATTAGCGAGCTGGATGCGCTGTCCGCGCCGCTTCATTTTCCCCTTGCCGGCGTCCACGGCGCTGAACGCCGCGATGCCCGCGACAATGTAGAGCGTCTGTCGCTGCCGCAGGAGGTAGCCAGCGAACTGACAGCGCGGCTGACCGGGGCGATGGCCGATATGCCAGGGACCCAGCTTGAAGCCAAAGGGATGGCTTTTGCCCTGCACTATCGTCGCGCGGAGCATTATCAGCAGGCAATCATGGCTCTGGCGCAGGCAATGACCGAACGTTTCCCCATGCTGGTGCTGCAGCCCGGTAAATGCGTGGTGGAGTTAAAACCAAAGGGCGTGAATAAGGGCGCCGCGATTGCAGCCTTTATGCAGCAATCGCCGTTTGCCGGACGAACGCCCGTTTTTTTAGGTGACGATCTGACCGATGAGGCAGGATTTGAAGCGGTCAATGCAAGGGAGGGCATCACAATAAAAGTGGGTGAGGGCGACACGCAGGCGGACTATCGGCTGCCGGACGTGAATGCCGTTTATCACTGGCTTGAAAACATACTATTACAATTAGATTAAGACGAAACAACGTCGGTAAGGAGTTAAGGTTATGAGTCGCTTAGTAGTCGTATCTAACCGCATTGCTGTACCTGATGGTTCCAAAACCAGTGCCGGCGGCCTGACCGTCGGCATTATGGATGCCCTGAAAACCACCGGTGGACTGTGGTTTGGCTGGAACGGTAACATCAATGAGATCGGTGAAGATGACGAGGAAATGGAGCTGTTCGAGCAGGACAGTGTGACCTACGCCTCTTTTGGACTGAACCAGAACGATTACGATCTCTATTATCTGCAGTTCTCTAATGCCGTTATCTGGCCCGCCTTCCACTACCGTCTGGATTTAGTGAATTTTCAGCGTGAGGCCTGGGACGGATACTGTAGCGTCAACACCCTGCTGGCAAAGCGCCTGCTGCCGCTGCTACAGCCTGATGACGTACTGTGGATCCATGATTATCATCTGCTGCCGTTTGCCGCCGCGTTACGCAAGCTGGGCGTGACTAACCGCATTGGCTTTTTCCTGCATATTCCTTTCCCAACGCCCGAAATTTTCAACGCACTGCCGCCACATAACGAGCTGCTGGAGATGATGAGCGACTACGATCTGCTGGGTTTCCAGACCGAGAGCGATCGCATGGCCTTTGTCGAGTGTCTGTCGCTGATGACGCCGGTAGAGAGCGACGGCAAACAGCATCGTGCATTGGGCCGCAGCTTTGCCACTGAGGTTTATCCTATCGGCATTGAGCCAGACAGTATTAAAGAGATGGCCGAAGGCCCGCTGCCGCCAAAAATGGCTGCGATGAAGCGGGATCTGGGGGATGCGAAGAATATTATTGCCTGCGAACGCCTGGACTATTCAAAAGGGTTGCCTGAGCGTTTTCTCGCTTATGAAGCGCTGCTGGAACACTATCCGGAGCACCGGGGCCAGATCCGCTATTCACAGATTGCGCCAACGTCGCGCGGTGACGTACAGGCCTATCAGGATATCCGCCACCAGCTGGAGACGGAAGCAGGGCGCATCAACGGCCATTACGGCACGCTGGGATGGACGCCGCTCTATTACCTCAATCAGCATTTCGACCGCCGCCTGCTGATGAAGATCTTCCGCCTGACCGATATCGGCCTGGTCACGCCGCTGCGGGACGGGATGAACCTGGTAGCGAAAGAGTACGTCGCCGCACAGGACCCTGAAGATCCGGGCGTACTGGTGCTGTCGCGCTTCGCCGGCGCGGCCAATGAGCTGACATCGGCGTTAATCGTCAATCCTTACGATCGTGATGAGGTGGCGGCCGCGCTCAACCAGGCGCTGACTATGCCGCTGGAAGAACGTATCAGGCGCTATAACGATATGATGGCCGTGCTGCGTAAAAATGACATCACCCACTGGCGTAAAACCTATCTGAAGGATTTGCAGGCCGTTCCTGCCCGTCCGGCGTCCGGGAAGAAGGAGTCACAGACCGCGACATCCCACCCTTAGCATAAGCCGTGCCAGTTCTTTTAAGGGGCGATCGGGAATCGCCCTTTTTTTTGCCTGCGCGGTAAAATACACGTACACAAAGTGCGCAATAAGGGCCATTTATTAGAAAAAAAGCAAAAAAATCCCGTTTTTACTAAAGAAATCTAAACCGCCGCCGATACTTAACCCGTATCCTGAAAAAAGCCTCCAAACATTCACCTTTCTAATGTAACTATCAGTTACATCTGTTTTCGTACCCCAAACACAAGCCTGGCGCGGTTTACAAAAGACTTGCAGTTCATAATAAGAACCTGCGCAAGGTCACACTTCTGCACTACAACTCATATTGAACAGTCACGCCTGGTGATTAATCTAACATCACGCCATTAGGGTGAAAATTAGATTCATACACTATTAATTTACTATAATGCGATATTTAACGCTAAACATGATCTTCGTCACGCCTTTTTGCCGATTGATACGCGTAAAGAGAGACATTTTCATTTGAAAATGATCACTAAATGTTAAATTTTAACAAAAACTGTAGAAATTGGTTACTTAGTGCACTAATGAAAAGCGCTGCTGAAGGGTACGAAACGAGAAATTTCCGATAAAGTGTGATCTACGTCACACTTTATCTAAAATTTGCGGTGGCTCACATTGTATGTCGAAATAAGAGCGGATAGAGTTGCCTTGTTTTCGGAATTGTCTTAAAAGATGTGTGAAACAGACAAGGGATTGCGCCAGGGAAGAGAGCGAAAACGAGGGAGCAGCAACTGGCAAAATGAGTAATGACTACTTTCTGTTTAGCAGCCTTAGATGCGGCTAACAGCTTCGCAAACGTTTGGCTTCTGCCACTAGTTTTTTGCCATTTTTAGATTTACCAAGCAGCAAACAAGGTAGCGGCATAACCCGCAAACGTTTAAGTCGTGTTAGTCAGGATGGAAAAAAATGGGTGCATCAGAATTACTCAAACATATTTACGATATTAATCTTTCATATTTATTACTTGCTCAGCGCCTTATTAATCAGGAAAAAGCTTCTGCAATGTTTCGTCTTGGTATAGATGAGGCGATGGCTGATACGCTCGCGCAATTAACGCTGCCAGAGATGGTAAAGCTTGCCGAGACTAATCAGCTGATCTGTCAATTCCGTTTTAACGATGACAATACGATTAAACGCTTAACGCAGGCGTCTCGCGTTGATGATTTACAGCAAATCCACACCGGCATTTTGTTATCCAGTCGTTTATTACGCAGCGTGACGACCAAAGAAGAAGCCGCGCCGAAAAAGAGGGCGAGCTAATGAGCGAAAAAAGTATTGTACAGGAAGCGCGCGATATTCAGCTGGCGATGGAACTCATTTCGCTGGGCGCCCGCCTGCAAATGTTAGAAAGTGAAACACAGCTTAGCCGCGGTCGATTAATAAAGCTTTATAAAGAGCTGCGCGGCAGCCCGCCGCCAAAAGGCATGCTGCCGTTCTCTACCGACTGGTTTATGACCTGGGAACAGAACATCCACTCTTCCATGTTCTGTAACGCATGGCAGTTTTTACTCAAAAGCGGGCAGAGCCAGGGCGTAGATGCGGTGATTAAAGCTTACCGTCTCTATCTCGAACAGTGCCCGCAACAGGATGAAGGCCCGCTGTTGGCGCTAACCCGCGCCTGGACCCTGGTCCGGTTTGTTGAGAGCGGCATGCTCGAACTGTCTGACTGCAAGTGCTGCGGCGGTAGCTTTATTAACCATGCGCACCAGCCCGTCGGCAGCTTCGTTTGCAGCCTGTGCCAGCCGCCGTCCCGTGCGGTAAAAAGACGTAAACTTATCGCAGAACCTGCCGATAACATTTCACAACTGCTGGATGAACAGATTAAACAAGCCGTTTAATTGGGTTCGACAGGTAAAATAGATCCAGCAGCGGTTAATAACCGCTGCTTTTTTTTTGCCTCGAGCCACGATAACTGCTCTTTATACGCTGATTCATCTTTCACCCACGCGTCGGCAGACGTAAGGATTTATTGTGTTAATTATTTTAGGGTACATTCTGGTACTGGGGTCAGTATTGGGTGGCTTCGCGATGGTCGGCGGCCACCTCGGCGCGCTTTATCAGCCTTCTGAACTGTTAATTATCGGTGGGGCAGGAATTGGCGCATTTATCGTAGGGAATAACGGTAAAGCGATAAAAGCCACCCTGAAGGCCATGCCCTTATTGATGCGCGGGTCGAAATATAATAAAGCTGTATATATGGATTTGATGGCGCTGCTTTATCGCCTGATGGCGAAATCGCGCCAGCAGGGGATGCTTTCGCTCGAACGCGATATTGAAAACCCTCAGGAAAGTGAAATTTTTTCTAATTACCCACGCATCCTTGCCGATAAAAGATTAGTGGACTTTATTACCGACTATTTGCGCCTGATGGTCAGCGGCAATATGAATGCCTTTGAGATTGAAGCGCTGATGGACGAAGAGATAGAAACCTACGAAAGCGAGTGCGAAGTGCCCGCAATGGCCTTTCAGACCGTCGGTGATTCACTGCCCGCGTTTGGCATCGTGGCAGCGGTAATGGGGGTGGTGCATACGCTGGCTTCCGCGGATCGTCCGGCGGCTGAGCTGGGTGCCCTGATCGCCCACGCGATGGTCGGCACCTTCCTCGGTATTTTGCTGGCCTACGGATTTATCTCCCCGCTGGCGGGCGTACTGCGGCAGAAGTGTGCGGAAACCACCAAGATGATGCAGTGCATCAAGGTGACGATGCTCTCCAGCCTGAACGGTTATGCGCCACAGATTGCCGTTGAATTTGGCCGCAAAACGCTTTACTCCACCGATCGCCCGTCGTTCACCGAGCTGGAGGAACACGTTCGTAACGCGAAGTCACCAGCGAAACAGACATCCGACGAGGACGCATGAAGCATAATAATCACCCCATTGTGCTGGTTAAGCGCAAAAAGCATAAGAAACATGAGGGCGGACACGGCTCATGGAAGATTGCTTACGCTGACTTTATGACCGCAATGATGGCCTTTTTTATGGTGATGTGGCTAATTTCGATCTCCAACCCTCAGGAACTGGTGAAAATTGCCGATTACTTTAAAACGCCCCTGAAAGTGGCGCTGACCGGCGGCGCGCGCAGCAGCGACAGCGACAGCCCCATCCCGGGTGGGGGCGATGACCCCACGCAGAAACAGGGGGAGGTGCATAAGGTGGTCGACATGGATGCGCAGAAACGCAAGCTGGAAGAGATCCGTCTTAACCGCCTGCGCGAGAGGCTGGATCAGCTGATTGAGGCCGATCCAAAGCTGCGTACGCTGCGCCCCCATTTGATTATCAATTTGGTTGAAGAGGGGCTGCGTATCCAGATTATCGACAGTGAAAACCGCCCGATGTTTAAAACCGGCAGTGCGGAAGTTGAACCCTATATGCGCGATATTCTGCGGGGGATAGCCCCGGTCCTGAACGACCTGCCGAACAGGATCAGTCTGGCGGGGCATACGGATGATTTTCAGTATGCGGGTGGTGACCGGGGCTACAGCAACTGGGAGCTGTCAGCCGATCGCGCCAATGCCTCGCGTCGTGAGCTGATTATTGGCGGCCTGGCCAGCGGCAAGATGATTCGTGTTATTGGCATGGCCGATACCATGAAGTTAAAGAACCGCGGCGCGGATGATGCGGTAAATCGTCGAATCAGCCTGGTGGTGTTAAACCACGACACCGAAGTGCAGATTGAAAAAGAAAATGCGGAAAGTGACGCGGTACAGGTCAGCGACAGCGATCCAGCCAGTTTAAAACAGTTAGCGGCGCCGGCCTCACCTATGGCCGCCGGCCAAAAACCCGACCCTCAACCCTCTCAGGCTGAGCCTGCGGGTAGCAACGTAACCCACGCGGCGTTAGCCCCGGCGGTACCTGCGCCAGCGGCACAGACCGATCGCGACTCACAGCAGAGGTGATACCGTGAGCATGGATATCAGCGATTTTTATCAGACATTTTTTGATGAGGCCGATGAGTTACTGGCCGATATGGAACAACACCTGCTGGTGCTGGATCCGCAGGAACCCGATTCGGAGCAGCTGAACGCTATCTTCCGGGCGGCGCACTCGATCAAAGGCGGTGCGGGAACCTTTGGGTTTAGCGTACTGCAGGAAACGACGCACATTCTGGAAAATATTCTCGACGGTGCGCGGCGCGGCGAAATGCAGCTAAGCACCGATATCATCAACCTGTTTTTGGAAACTAAAGATATTATGCAGGAACAGTTGGATGCCTATAAAACCGCCACGGAACCCAATGCCGCGACGTTTGAATACATTTGTCAGGCGCTGCGTCAGCTGGCGCTGGAGGCAAAGGGTGAAGTGATCACAGCGCCGAAAACGCTCGCCGCGACGGCGGTTGAACCTGCGGTAAACGCGGCGGGCCAGCGTCTGGTACTGAGTAATCTGAAGCCGGGTGAAGTGCCGTTGATGCTGGAAGAACTCAGCAATCTGTGCACCGTCTCAGACGTGGTCAAAGGCGAAAACTCGCTGGAAGCCACCCTGGATGCGACGGTCGATCCGGATGATATCAGGGCCGTACTCTGCTTCGTGATTGAAGAGTCACAGATTAACTTTATCGACGCTGCCGCAGCAGTGCCTGAAACGACACCGGCCATTGCCGACGTCGCGGCGCCGGTTGACGTGGTGCAGGAAGCCGCACCGCCGGTAGTGAGCGAGGCCGCGCCCGCCCATAAACGTGAAAGCGCGAAAAAGCCTGGCGCCGCCAGGGCCAGCGAATCGACCAGCATTCGCGTGGCGGTAGAAAAGGTTGACCAGCTGATCAACCTGGTCGGCGAACTGGTGATCACCCAGTCGATGCTGGCGCAGCGCTCGGGCGAACTGGACCCGGTAGCGCACGGCGACCTGTTGAACAGCATGGGCCAGCTGGAACGCAACGCCCGCGATCTGCAGGAATCGGTAATGTCGATCCGCATGATGCCGATGGAATACGTTTTCAGCCGCTTCCCGCGTCTGGTGCGTGACCTGGCCAGCAAACTCGGAAAAGAGGTGGAGCTGATCCTGCAGGGTAGCTCTACCGAACTGGATAAGAGCCTGATTGAGCGCATTATCGATCCCCTGACGCATCTGGTGCGAAATAGCCTGGATCACGGGATCGAGTCGCCGGACAAACGCCTGGCGGCAGGCAAAAACCCTATCGGTAAACTGACGCTTTCCGCTGAGCATCAGGGCGGCAATATTTGTATCGAAGTGAACGACGATGGTGCCGGTCTGAATCGCGAACGTATTCTGGCTAAAGCGCTCTCATCGGGCCTGCCGGTCAGTGAGTCGATGAGTGACGAAGAGGTCGGCATGCTGATTTTTGCGCCAGGCTTCTCTACCGCCGAACAGGTCACTGACGTTTCCGGACGCGGCGTCGGCATGGACGTGGTGAAACGTAATATCCAGGAGATGGGTGGACACGTTGAAATCGCCTCTAAGCAGGGCAAAGGCACCACCATTCGTATTCTGCTGCCGTTAACCCTGGCCATTCTCGACGGCATGTCCGTTCGCGTGGCAAACGAAGTCTTTATCCTGCCGCTTAACGCAGTGATGGAATCACTTCAGCCGCTGGCGGACGATCTGCATCCGCTGGCCGGTGGCGAACGCGTGCTGGAAGTGCGTGGTGAATATTTGCCGATGGTTGAGCTGTGGAACGTGTTTGAAGTGCAGGGCGCGAAAACCGAAGCGACGCAGGGCATTGTGGTTATCCTGCAAAGCGCCGGAAAACGCTATGCGCTGCTGGTCGATCAGCTGATTGGTCAGCACCAGGTGGTGGTCAAAAACCTCGAAAGCAACTATCGCAAAGTGCCCGGTATCTCGGCGGCAACCATCCTGGGCGATGGCAGCGTGGCGCTGATTGTCGACGTTTCGGCACTGCAGTCTCTCAACCGTGAAAAGCGCGTGGCGGGAGCCGCAGCCTGACGTTAACCTATTAAGGGTAGAATTATGACTGGAATGGCAACTGTAACTAAAATCGCTGGCGAAACCGTCGGTCAGGAGTTCCTGGTATTTACGCTGGGTGACGAAGAGTACGGTATTGATATTTTGAAGGTGCAGGAGATCCGCGGTTACGATCAGGTTACCCGCATCGCCAACACGCCGACCTTTATCAAAGGCGTGACCAACCTGCGCGGCGTGATCGTCCCAATCATCGACCTGCGCGTGAAATTTGCGCAGCCCGATGTGGACTATAACGATAATACCGTGGTGATTGTGCTGAACCTGGAGCACCGCGTGGTGGGCATCGTTGTGGATGGCGTCTCCGACGTGCTGTCGCTGACGCAGGACCAGATCCGTCCTTCGCCGGAATTCGCGGTCACCATGTCAACCGAGTACCTGACGGGTTTGGGCGCGCTGGGTGACCGTATGCTGATCCTGGTCGATATCGAGAAGCTGCTCAGCAGCGACGAGATGGCACTGGTGGATAACCTGCGCAGCGCGTAAGCGTTTTTCTCAGGATGAAAAGGGCCGGCAGATTTTCTGTCGGCCTTTTTTGTATTTTGTACGGCTTTCTCGCATGACGCCGTCAGCTTTGTCTTAGATGGCAACATATTATTCTGCTTATGCCACACTGGGCTGAATAAAGATCCACCAGGCCATGCCGATAAATTCTCTGTTGTTCCATTTCAAAACACCAAGGGTATCTATGTTTAAACGAATGAAGGTTGTTACCAGCCTGCTGCTGGTTTTGCTGGTATTTGGCGCACTGCAACTGCTTGCCGGTGGGCTATTTATTAAGGCGCTAAACAGCGATAAAAGGAATTTTTCCGTGGCGCAAAACGCCAGCGATAACGTGTCGGCGTTTACCGACGCCTGGGTGGCGCTTAACCAGACGCGTATCGCCATCAACCGCGGCATGCTGCGCCTGCAGGGCAATGAATTAGCACAGAGCAGCATCTCATCGCTGAGCACAATCAGCGATCAGGGCAAGCAGCTGCTGGCCAGTGCGGATAAATCCTGGGCGCTTTATCAGTCGCTTCCCGCCACCAGTGGAATGGATCCACAAATTGTGGCCAGCCTTGAACAGAACTATGTGCTTTACTCGAAAGCGCTGGGCACCATGCTGCAACTGATGGATAACCAGCAGCTGACCGGGATGTTCAAAATGAACATTGAAGAGAAACAGCAGGCGATGCAGGCAGCCTATACCCACTGGCGGGATGCGCAAAACGTACTGATGATGCAGGGCGTGGCGGACAACCAGTCGGCTTACATCTCAATGCTCTGGATGATTGCCGCAGTGATGCTGCTGGTTATCGCGCTGATCGTGCTGTGCTGGTTTGGCCTGAAGCGCGTACTGATTAAGCCGCTGAACAGTAATATTGCACATATCAGTCAGATCGCCAGCGGGGATTTAACCCACGATATTCAGGTGGAAGGGCGCAATGAAATGGCCCAGCTGGCCACCAGCCTGAAAGAGATGCAGCAGGCGCTGGTGCGTACCGTGAGTGACGTTCGCGACGGTTCAGACGCTATCCTGACCGGGGCCAGCGAAATTGCCGCCGGGAACAATGACCTGTCAGCCCGTACGGAACAGCAGGCGGCCTCCCTTGAGGAGACGGCAGCCAGTATGGAGCAGCTGACGGCAACGGTGAAACAGAACGCTGAGAACGCCCGTCAGGCCTCAAAACTTGCGCTGACCGCTTCTGAGACGGCGATAAAAGGCGGCCAGGTGGTGGATGGCGTGGTGAAAACCATGAGTGATATCGCGGGCAGCTCGAAAAAAATCGCCGATATCACCAGCGTGATTGACGGCATCGCCTTCCAGACCAATATCCTCGCGCTTAACGCGGCGGTTGAGGCCGCCCGCGCCGGTGAGCAGGGCCGTGGATTTGCGGTCGTGGCCGGGGAAGTGCGTAATCTGGCGCAGCGCAGCGCGCAGGCCGCGAAAGAGATCAAAGGGTTGATCGAAGATTCCGTCTCGCGGGTAGACAGCGGTACCGTACTGGTGGGAACTGCCGGTGAAACCATGAACGATATCGTTAATGCGGTCACCCGGGTAACCGATATTATGGGCGAAATTGCGTCGGCATCTGATGAGCAGAGCCGCGGAATTGACCAGGTGGGCACCGCCGTGACCGAGATGGATCGGGTGACCCAGCAGAACGCCTCGCTGGTGGAAGAGTCTGCCACGGCCGCCGCCGCGCTTGAGGAGCAGGCCAGCCGCCTGACGCAGGCCGTGTCGGTATTCCGCATGCACCGGTCGCAGGCGATCAAGGCTGCGCCGCTGGCGGTCACTCCCCCACAGCGTAAGCTGATCGCCGGGAAAGTCGCCGCGCCAGCCGCAACGGACGGTAACTGGGAAACCTTCTGACAGCTGTCTCCATCAGCAACCTGAGTGCGCCGGATCCCGGCGCATTTTTCCTCGTTCATAAGTTTGTCCTCTGAACAATCAGTCAAATCCTTAATAAAGATCCCCGCTCCGCTGCCGATAACATATCCAATTGGCCCCCTGTACAGAGGTAGTTATGTTTAAGCGAGTGAAAGTCGTTACCGGCCTGGTGAGTGTGCTGGTGTTGTTTGCTGTCCTTCAGCTGGGTACCGGTGGCCTGTTCTTCCAGACCGTCAAAAATGACCGGGATAATTTTGCCTTTAGCCAGCGGCTGCGCAGTTCGCAGCAGGCGATGGGCAATGCGTGGGTCTCGCTGGTGCAGGCACGTAATACGCTCAACCGTTCCGGTATTCGGCATCTTCAGGATGCAGGGAAAACCGGCGGGGGCAGCAGCGTCAGCGATCTGATGGCGCTGGCTCAGCAGGAGCTGAATAACGCGGACAAATCACTGGCGATCTTTAACGCCTCGCTCTCTGAACAGGGAAAAAAAGCGGACAACGTGAAGGTGATGCTGGCGGATTATCAGCAGCTTCATGGCGCGCTGGATGCCCTGATTGTGATGATGAACACCGGCAGGTTCGATGACTTTGTTGCCCAGCCGACGCAGAGCTATCAGGACAGCTTTCAGAAATCCTATCTGAGCTGGCTGGACACCAATGACCAGCTGACCGCAGGCGTGGTTGAGACCAGTCAGCACTCCTACCAGCAGACTATCTGGGTGCTGGGGCTGGTGCTGGTTATCTCGCTGGCGGTAATTATTCTGGCCTGGGGCGGCATCAGCAATATGCTGCTGCGTCCACTCAGGACCAACATTGACCATATCCGACACATTGCCCGCGGCGACCTGACCCAGACCGTCGAGTTCGAGGGCCGTAATGAAATGTCCGAACTGGCCAAAAGCCTGTATGAGATGCAGCAGTCGCTGGTGCAGACCGTAAGCGAAGTGCGGGATGGCTCCGACGCGATTTATACCGGCGCCAGTGAGATTTCCAGCGGCAATAACGACCTCTCCTCGCGTACCGAGCAGCAGGCCGCCTCGCTGGAACAGACCGCTGCCAGTATGGAACAGCTGACCGCTACCGTGAAGCAGAACGCCGAGAATGCGCGTCAGGCCTCCAGGCTGGCGCTCAGCGCCTCCGGCACCGCTGAGAAGGGTGGCAAGGTAGTGGATAGCGTGGTCAAAACTATGCACGACATCGCCGGCAGTTCGAAGAAGATCGCTGATATCACCAGCGTTATTGACGGCATCGCCTTCCAGACCAATATCCTGGCGCTGAACGCCGCCGTTGAGGCGGCCCGTGCCGGTGAGCAGGGCAGAGGCTTTGCCGTTGTCGCCGGTGAAGTGCGCAGTCTGGCGCAGCGTAGCGCTCAGGCAGCCAAAGAAATTAAAGGACTGATCGAAGACTCCGTGACCCGCGTGGATACCGGCTCGGTGCTGGTGGAAAGCGCCGGTGAAACGATGGCGGAAATTGTCAGCGCGGTCACCCGCGTCACCGACATCATGGGCGAAATTGCCTCCGCCTCCGACGAGCAGAGTCGCGGCATTGACCAGGTGGGCACGGCCGTAACCGAGATGGATCGGGTGACCCAGCAGAACGCCTCGCTGGTTGAAGAGTCTGCGGCGGCTTCGGCTGCGCTGGAAGAGCAGGCGGCCAGGCTGAACCAGGCCGTCGCGGTATTCCGCATTCGTAAAGAAACTGCCCTTCAGGCCGTAACGGTTAGCAGAACAACGACTGGCGCAGTAGCCACCCCGCAGGTGGCGTCACGCAAAGCGCTGGCTGCACCGGTATCCAACGATAACTGGGAAACCTTTTAACGTGACCTTAGCCGCCCGCTGTGGGCGGCAACACCAGGAGACTTCAATGTTTGCCCGCATTCGCATCTCAACCACCATCATATTTTTACTGGGGCTGTTCTGCGTCATGCAGATCGTTAGCAGCGGGTTGTCGTTTAACTCTTTT
This sequence comes from Erwinia sp. PPS120, assembly GCF_047918655.1. Taxonomy (GTDB): domain Bacteria; phylum Pseudomonadota; class Gammaproteobacteria; order Enterobacterales; family Enterobacteriaceae; genus Erwinia; species Erwinia tasmaniensis_A. Next base: position 38,621 of record NZ_JBLREF010000007.1, read on the forward strand.
CGTCTGGACGCGAAAAATTTGCATGACGTTGAGGTAAGCGGTAACCAGCGTGATGCGCTGGGGCAGACCTGGGCCGATTTACTCAGCGCCCGCCTGACTCTAAGCCGCGCCGGGACCCGTGCGGCACTAAGTATGCCGCGCGACCAGGTAACAAGTTTAATGGCAAAGGCTCAGGAAGATCTGAATGCTGCCGATAACGCTTATAAGGCCTTTGAAGCTATCCCGGCACTGACGCCAGAAGGTAGCGTACTGAAGAAAGAGATGAAGGGGGCTTATGACGGGTACTCCCAGGAGCTGGCTCGGCTGATTGCCTATTTGCAGAACTACCAGCTGCAGGACTTCCTTAACTCTCCTACTCAGGGCACGCAGGACAAGTTTCAGGTGCAGTACAACCGCTGGATGCTGCATATCGATAAGCTTCGCATCCATGCCAGCCAGGCGAGCAAGGGATTTTACACGGAGTCGATGGCGATATTTTTTTCGGCCGTGCTGCTGTCGCTGCTGGTGACGCTGGCCGGTATGACCTGGGTGAGAAAAGCCGTTATCGCCCCGCTGGCGCATATGCGCGGTCACTTTGAGCGCATCGCCTCGGGCAACCTCGGCGGCACCATCGTGGCGGAGGGCCGCAATGAACTTAGCCAGCTGTTTATCAGCCTGAAGACCATGCAGCAGGCGCTGGCTGACACGGTGGCAAACGTGCGCGACGGCAGCCATGCCATGCAGACCGGCATCCGCGAAATTGCTTCAGGCAACAACGATCTTTCTGCGCGAACCGAGCAGCAGGCGGCCTCACTGACGGAAACGGCGGCCAGCATGGAGCAGCTGACCGCGACGGTAACCGGCAATGCGGACAATGCGCGACAGGCATCGCTGCTGACCAAAGAGGCTTCCTCCACGGCGCTTAAGGGTGGCTCGCTGACCCGCAATGTGGTGACCACCATGAGTGAAATCGCCCTCAGTTCGAGGAAAATTGCCGATATCACCAGCGTGATTGACGGCATCGCCTTCCAGACCAATATCCTGGCGCTGAACGCGGCGGTAGAGGCGGCGAGAGCCGGTGAACAGGGCAGGGGCTTTGCGGTGGTCGCAGGCGAGGTTCGCAGCCTGGCCCAGCGCAGCGCGCAGGCGGCGAAAGAGATTAAATCGCTAATTGAGGCATCGGTTAGCCGGGTCGATCAGGGGTCAACGCTGGTGGCCTCTGCGGGCGAAACCATGGAGGAGATCGTACAGTCGGTCACCCGCGTGAACGATCTCATGGCTGAGATAGCCTCTGCGTCTGACGAGCAGCGGCGGGGAATCGAACAGGTCGCGCTGGCCGTTGGCCAGATGGACCAGGTGACACAACAGAACGCCGCGCTGGTTGAGGAAGCGGCAGCCGCCACGGCAGCACTTGAAGCACAGGCTGATAATCTGACCGACACGGTGAGCCGATTCTCACTGCATGCCGCAGGATAGGCCCGAACAGGTAGCAACGCAGGCTTACAGGGAAAACAAGACGTTTATAACCCCCTTAATCTGCAAATTGCAGGGTGGATCAGGATGAAAAAATCGACGTTGTTAGCGCCAACGGAAAACGCGACGCTGCTGGCCCAGATGGTGCAGCGCCTGCCGTTATCCGATACGCACTTTAAGCGTATCAGCCAGCTGATTTATCAGCGGGCAGGCATTGTACTCGCCGATCACAAGCGGGAGATGGTTTACAACCGCCTGGTTCGCCGACTGCGGATGTTAGGCATCGACGATTTTGGTCGTTACCTTGCGCTGCTGGAAAGTGACTCCAACAGCCCGGAGTGGCAGGCATTTATTAACGCGCTGACCACGAACCTGACGGCATTTTTCCGTGAGGCGCACCATTTTCCTATCCTGGCTGAACACGCCAAACGTCGCAGCGGTTCTTTCAACGTCTGGTGCGCGGCGGCCTCGACGGGTGAGGAACCTTACTCGATTGCGCTGACGCTGGCGGAAACGCTGGGCAGCGGGCCGGGTAAGTTCCAGGTGCATGCGACGGACATCGACACTCAGGTGCTGGAGAAGGCGCTGGCCGGGGTCTACCGCCAGGAGGAGCTGCGCACGCTGTCATCGCAGCAGATGCAAAAGTTCTTTTTTCGCGGCACCGGCCCCCATTCGGGGATGGTCAGAGTGAGGCCGGAACTGGCGAATATGGTCAGCTTCGCGCAGCTGAATCTGCTGGCCAACGAATGGGCAGTTCCGGGGCCCTTTGATGCGATTTTTTGCCGCAACGTCATGATCTATTTCGACAAAGAGACGCAGGAGAAGATTCTGCGGCGCTTTGTCCCGATGCTGAAGCCCGGCGGGATCCTGTTTGCCGGACATTCAGAGAACTTCAGCCAGATCAGTAAAGAGTTTTATCTGCGCGGCCAGACGGTCTACGGACTGACTAAGGAAAGATAATGGGCAAAATCAGAGTGTTATGCGTTGACGACTCCGCACTGATGCGGCAGCTGATGACGGAGATTATCAACAGCCATCCGGACATGGAGATGGTGGCTTCGGCCCCGGATCCGCTGGTGGCGCGGGACCTGATTAAGCAGTTCAACCCCGACGTGCTGACGCTGGATGTGGAAATGCCGCGCATGGATGGACTGGATTTTCTGGAAAAGCTGATGCGCCTGCGGCCCATGCCGGTCGTGATGGTCTCCTCCCTGACCGGCAAAGGATCAGAGATTACCCTGCGTGCGCTGGAGCTGGGCGCGGTTGATTTTGTGACTAAACCGTCGCTGGGCATTCGCGAAGGGATGCTGGCCTACAGCCAGATGATTGCCGACAAGGTCCGTGCGGCTTCACGCGCCAGGCTGCAAACGCGCAGCCCGCAGAACGCCCCGGTCATGCTAAAAGCCGGCCCGCTGCTGAGCAGCGAGAAGCTGATTGCTATCGGAGCCTCTACCGGCGGGACCGAGGCTATACGGCATGTGCTTCAGCCGCTGCCGGTCACCAGCCCGGCGCTGCTGATTACTCAACATATGCCGCCAGGCTTTACCCGCTCTTTTGCCGAGCGGCTGAACAAGCTCTGTCAGATAACGGTGAAAGAGGCAGAGGACGGCGAGCGCATTCTGCCCGGCCACGCCTATATCGCGCCGGGGGCCATGCATCTGGAGCTGACGCGTAGCGGGGCCAACTATCAGATCAGGCTTAACGAAGCTCCTCCGGTCAACCGGCATCGGCCGTCGGTGGACGTCCTGTTTAAATCAGTGGCGCAGTATGCCGGTCGGAACGCCGTCGGCGTGATCCTGACCGGAATGGGCAATGATGGTGCGGCAGGATTGCTGGCAATGAATCAGGCCGGTGCCTGGACCATCGCTCAGAATGAAGCAAGCTGCGTGGTATTTGGCATGCCTCGCGAGGCGATTGGCCTCGGGGGCGCCAGTGAGGTGGTGGATCTTCACCAAATCAGCCAGCACATGCTGGCAAAAATTAGCGCCGGACAGGCATTACGTATATAACGCAGCGCCCGTCCCGCGGGGCTACAAAAAACAGGAGTAGGTATGGCAGATAAGAATATGCGGTTTCTGGTGGTCGACGACTTTAATACGATGCGTCGAATCGTCCGTAACCTGTTAAAAGAGCTGGGCTTCAACAACGTTGAAGAAGCTGAAGATGGCGTTGACGCCCTCACCAAGCTGCGCGCAGGCGGGTTTGATTTTGTGGTTTCCGACTGGAACATGCCGAATATGGATGGTCTGGAATTGCTGAAAACCATTCGTGCCGACGCCACGCTGGGCAAACTGCCGGTGCTTATGGTAACGGCCGAAGCCAAGAAAGAGAACATCATTGCGGCTGCGCAGGCTGGTGCCAGCGGCTACGTCGTTAAACCTTTTACTGCGGCCACGCTTGAAGAGAAGTTAGGTAAGATCTTCGAAAAGCTGGGTATGTAAGGAGCCGAGATGACCACTTTACCGACACCGAATGTTGATGCGGCCTCGGCCCACGACATCATCTCCCGAATTGGCTCGCTGACGCGGATGCTGCGCGACAGTCTGCGTGAGCTGGGATTGGATCAGGCGATTGCCGAAGCGGCAGAAGCCATTCCTGATGCCCGCGATCGCCTGGATTACGTTGTACAAATGACCGCTCAGGCGGCAGAACGTGCTCTGAACTGCGTGGAGGCATCACAGCCGCGTCAGAACCTGATGGAGAAAGAAGCGAAGGCGCTGAAAGGCCGCTGGGATGAATGGTTTGAACATCCTGTAGACCTGGCAGATGCCCGCTCTCTGGTTACGGATACGCGTGGTTATCTCGAATCCGTACCCGAACATACCGCTTTCACCAATGCCCAGCTGATGGAAATCATGATGGCGCAGGATTTCCAGGATCTGACCGGTCAGGTGATCAAGCGCATGATGGACGTTATCCAGGAGATAGAGCGCCAGCTGCTGGCCGTGCTGCTGGAGAATATTCCTGAGCAGCCGGGCCGGGCGAAAAAGGATGCCGACAGCCTGCTGAATGGGCCTCAGATCAACGGGACGGCACCGGGCGTGGTGGCCAACCAGGACCAGGTGGATGACCTGCTCGACAGCCTCGGCTTCTGAAACAGAGCGTCCCGGTCCCTAAAAATGACGGTTCCTGCGTCTAAAATGCGTGGTTGCGGTTGTTAAATTGACGTTCCCCGCGTCTGACATTGACAGTCGCGGTTGCGCTATCGGGGGAGCAGAGGGTGAATCTTAGCGGGAATAGTTGATATCCCGCTGAGATAAACCTCTGCGTCTCCGGCGCGCTGTTTTTCCCTTTCCGTTTACCATCCCTGAAATAACCCCCTTTTTACGCGTTTACTCGCGCCATTATTCCTGCGGCAGTTTGGCATGCTACCCCCTGAAATTCCGTATTAAAGGTGAGCTGCCGTGGCCCAGGACAGCGATGAAGAGAAGACCGAATCCGCAACCCCCCACCGAATAGAAAAAGCGCGTGAGGAGGGGCAAATCCCCCGTTCGCGCGAGCTGACCTCGGTGCTGATGTTGGTTGCAGGCTTAAGTATTCTGTGGATTGGCGGCGAAAGCATGGGCCGCAAGCTGGGGGCAATACTGACGGACGGGCTGAGCTTTAATCACTCGGTTGTCAGCGACACCAGCCAGATGTTGCACCAGATTGGCGATTTGATCACCCAGGCGGTGATGGCCCTGCTGCCCATGATGGCCGGGCTGGTACTGGTGGCCATCGCCGCGCCGATGCTGCTGGGCGGCGTGGTGATCAGTGGCAAAGCGATCAAGGTCGACTTTGGCAAAATGAACCCGATTAAGGGGCTGGCTAAGCTGTTTTCCGCGCAGTCGGCGGCTGAACTGCTGAAGGCGGTGCTAAAAGCCATCCTGGTAGGCTGTGTCACCTGGGGGTATCTGCGCCTTCACTGGCCGGATATGCTGCGCCTGGTCAGCGAGGCACCCTTTACCGCGCTGGCCAGCGCGCTGAATATGATAGCGATGTGCAGCCTGCTGGTGGTGCTGGGACTGTCGCCAATGGTGGGATTCGACGTGTTCTGGCAGCTCTACAGCTATTTTAAAGGGCTGCGGATGACCCGCCAGGATATTCGCGATGAGTATAAGCAGCAGGAGGGGGATCCGCACGTAAAAGGGCGCATCCGCCAGCAGATGCGGGCGGCCGCACGGCGCAGGATGATGGCTGACGTGCCAAAAGCCGACGTTATCGTGACCAACCCGACGCACTACTCCGTGGCTCTGCAGTATGACGAACGCAAAATGAGCGCACCGAAAGTGGTCGCTAAAGGTGCCGGCGATATTGCGCTGCGCATCCGTGAGCTGGGCAAGGAGCATCGCATTCCGATACTGGAAGCGCCGCCGCTGGCGCGTGCGCTGTACCGGCACAGTGAAATTGGCCAGCATATTCCGGGAACGTTATATGCCGCCGTGGCAGAAGTCCTGGCCTGGGTCTGGCAGCTCCGTCGCTGGAAGCTGGAAGGCGGCCTGGCTCCGAAAAAACCTGACAATCTACCGGTGCCGGAAGCGCTGGACTTTGACACAAGAGAAAACGACTGATGGCGAATCTGGCCGCACTATTACGGTTACCGAATTTTAAAGATACCCAGTGGCAGGTGATGGCCGGGCCGGTATTGATACTGATGATCCTGTCGATGATGGTGCTGCCGCTGCCGCCCTTTATCCTTGATCTGCTGTTTACCTTTAATATCGCGCTGTCGATCATGGTGCTGCTGGTGGCGATGTTCACCCAGCGCACGCTTGAATTCGCCGCTTTCCCCACCATTTTGCTTTTCTCCACGCTGCTGCGGCTGGCGCTCAACGTCGCTTCCACCCGTATTATTCTGATGCAGGGCCACACCGGGGCCGGGGCGGCGGGCCACGTAGTCGAAGCCTTTGGCCACTTCCTTGTGGGGGGTAACTTTGCCATCGGCATCGTGGTGTTTATTATTCTGGTAATCATCAACTTTATGGTTATTACCAAGGGTGCCGGGCGCATTGCTGAGGTTGGCGCGCGCTTTGTGCTGGACGGGATGCCGGGCAAACAAATGGCGATCGATGCCGATCTGAATGCCGGGTTGGTGGGAGAAGATGAGGCGAAAAAACGCCGCGCCGAAGTGACCCAGGAAGCAGACTTCTACGGTTCGATGGACGGGGCGAGTAAGTTTGTACGCGGCGATGCCATCGCTGGCATTATGATCATGGTGATCAACGTGGTTGGCGGCCTGCTGGTGGGGGTTATCCAGCACGGTATGGACGTTGGCCACGCGGCGGAAAGCTATACGCTGCTGACCATTGGCGACGGCCTGGTGGCGCAGATCCCGGCGCTGGTGATTTCGACCGCCGCGGGTGTGATCGTGACCCGCGTTAGCACCGATCAGGACGTTGGCGAGCAGATGGTAAGCCAGCTGTTTAAAAACCCCCGGGTAATGATGCTGAGTGCGGGCGTACTGGGTTTGCTGGGACTGGTTCCCGGTATGCCTAACTTTGTCTTTCTGCTGTTTACCGCCGGCCTGCTTGGGCTGGCCTGGTATATACGCGGCAAAGAGACCAAACCCAAACCTGAGCCGCAACTGCAAAGCAAAACCAACGTTGAGACGGCGGCCAACGTCGAGGCCTCCTGGACCGACGTCCAGCTTGAAGATTCGCTGGGAATGGAGGTTGGCTACCGGCTGATCCCGATGGTTGACCATTTACAGGATGGCGAACTGCTGGGCCGTATTCGCAGCATTCGTAAGAAATTCGCTCAGGAGATGGGCTTCCTGCCGCCGGTGGTGCATATTCGTGACAATATGGATCTGCCCCCGGCCCGCTACCGAATTCTGATGAAGGGCGTGGAAATTGGCAGCGGCGATGCCTACCCGGGCCGCTGGATGGCAATTAACCCCGGTACCGCCGCCGGAACGCTGCCGGGCGAAGCCACCGTTGACCCGGCCTTTGGCCTGGCGGCAATCTGGATCGACAGCGCATTGAAAGAGCAGGCGCAGATCCAGGGCTACACGGTGGTTGAAGCCAGTACCGTGGTGGCCACCCACCTTAACCACCTGATTGGCCAGTACGCCAGTGAACTCTTTGGCCGGCAGGAGGCGCAGCAGCTACTGGATCGGGTGACGCAGGAGATGCCAAAACTCACCGAAGACCTGATCCCGGGCATTATCACGCTGACCACCCTGCATAAGGTACTGCAAAATCTGCTGTCGGAGCGCGTCTCGATCCGGGATATGCGCACCATTATTGAGACCCTGGCGGAACATGCGGCAATTCAAACCGATCCGCATGAGCTGACCTCGGTGGTGCGCGTGGCGCTGGGCAGAGCAATTACCCAGCAGTGGTTCCCCGGCAGCGGCGAAGTTCAGGTGATTGGTCTGGACAGTACGCTTGAGCGCCTGCTGTTGCAGGCACTACAGGGCGGCGGTGGGCTGGAGCCCGGCCTGGCGGACCGACTGCTGGCGCAGGCGCAGGGTGCGCTGGCGCACCAGGAATCTCTGGGCGCGCCGCCGGTACTGCTGGTGAACCACCCACTACGGGCGCTGCTTGCCCGCTTCCTGCGCCGTAATCTGCCGCAGCTGATGGTTATCTCTAACCTGGAGCTGACTGAAAACCGGCAGATGCGCATGACCTCAACCATTGGAGGCCACTGATGAAACCGGCAGATGCGCATGACGTCGCCCATATCAGTGCAGCAAAGAAACCGACGGAGACCCGTGACGCCGCCCCCTGGCGGGCAGCCGTTAAACAGGCATTGTGGGGAGTGCTGCTTCTGCCGTGCGTCACCCAGGCGGCGGGCGGCTGGCAGGCGAGCAGCACCGGACCCGGCATGATCAATCGCGGTATGCAGGCGGCCTCGCCTGCATTAACGTCGCCGGAGCCGGTTAGCGGAGTGATGACCGAGGTCGCCTGGCGCTATGTGCTCACCGGCCCGGCACCGGGCGATCTGCGGGTGCATCTCTGTGCGGAGAGCCGCTGCGTCGCCATTGACGGCGCAAGCGGCACCACCAGAGGGCTGACCAACGTCAGCGCGTCAGAAAGCCTGCATTTTGTTTATGGCATAGTGGGAAGGGGCAGGTTGAATCAGCCCCTGCGGGTACTGAGTAATGAAGTGATGGTGAACTACCGTTAAAACGTGAAGACGTGACAGAAAGGTTTACGGCTACCGCCGCTATAGATCCCTTATGTTGCACTTTCTAACAGAAAACGGCAGGGCAGATGTCACTGCGCCTGCCCGTTGGGAAAATGCTACATTCTCTCTACCGTATCAATACCCAGCGTATCCAGACCCAGCTTGAGCGTTTTCGCCGTCAGCAGCGCCAGCTTCAGTCGGCTCTGCTTCGTCGTTTCATCCTCAGCGGTCAGAATCGGGCAGTGCTCGTAAAATCCTGAGAACAGCCCGGCCAGGTCATACAGATAGGCGCACATCACGTGCGGCGTGCCGTCTCGGGCCACCTGCGTGATAGTTTCGTCAAACTGCAACAGACGAACGGCCAGGGCAGACTCACGCTCTTCGCGAATCACCGTCTGACCAGTCACCTCGCTTTCCGCTATACCGGCCTTGCGGAACACCGAAAGCACGCGACTATAGGCATACTGCATATAAGGCGCGGTATTACCCTCAAAGGCCAGCATGTTATCCCAGTCAAAAATATAGTCCGTGGTACGGCTCTTCGATAAGTCGGCGTACTTGATGGCACCAATGCCCACGCTGTTCGCCAGCGCGCGAAGCTGGTCGGCAGGCATATCCGGATTCTTTTCACTGACCAGACGGGTGGCGCGCTCGACGGCTTCGTCCAGCAGGTCGGAGAGCTTAATGGTGCCGCCCGCACGGGTTTTGAAGGGCTTGCCATCTTTGCCCAGCATCATACCGAACGCATGATGCTCCAGCGGCACCGACTCAGGCACGTAGCCCGCCTTACGCACAATGGTCCATGCCTGCATCAGATGCTGGTGCTGACGGGAGTCGATATAGTAAATTACGCGGTCGGCCTTCAGCGTTTCGTAGCGATATTTGGCGCAGGCAATGTCGGTGGTGGTGTAAAGATAGCCCCCGTCTTTTTTCTGGATAATAACGCCCATCGGATCGCCATCTTTATTTTTGTATTCATCCAGGAAGACCACGGTGGCGCCTTCACTTTCAACGGCCAGACCTTTTGCTTTGAGATCGGCAACGATGCCGGGCAGCATATCGTTGTAAAGGCTCTCACCCATCACATCGTTGCGCGTCAGCGTGACGTTCATCCGATCGTAGATGGTCTGATTCTGCGTCATAGTGATGTCGACCAGTTTTTTCCACATCCTGCGGCAGTATTCGTCACCGCCCTGGAGTTTCACCACATAGCCGCGTGCGCGTTCGGCGAAGTCAGGATCTTCATCATAGGTGCGTTTGGCTTCGCGGTAGAACCCCTCGAGATCGGCCAGCACCATCTCGCCATGCTGCTCGTTCTGCTGTTTTTCCAGGAAGGCGATCAGCATGCCAAACTGCGTTCCCCAGTCACCAACGTGATTAGCACGGATAACCTTGTGCCCCAGGAAGGAGAGCGTACGCGCAGCCGCGTCGCCAATAATGGTGGAGCGTACGTGGCCCACATGCATCTCTTTTGCCACGTTTGGCGCAGAGTAGTCGATAACGATGGTCTGCGGTTCAACCGGCGTTACGCCCAGGCGGGGAGCCGCAATGGCGATGTCGATCTGCGCTGAAAGCCAGTCAGGATCGAGAAAAAGGTTAATAAAGCCAGGGCCGGCGATCTCAACTTTGCTGGCGATGCCTGCCAGATCGAGATGTTTAATGACGTCTTCTGCCAGCTGTCGGGGCACCTTGCCCATCTTTTTTGCCACGGCCATGATGCCGTTGGCCTGGTAAGCACCGAACTGTGCCCTGGCGGATTGACGCACCTGTGGCTCGCAGTCGCCTGGAGCACCTGCGGCGATCATCGCCTGACTGACTTTTTCTGAGAGAAGAGCCTGAATATTCACCGAATTACCCTAATTATGCTGATTTGACCCGCGCGCCGGGGCGCAAAAAAATAAGGGGGGAAGTATACTGCATTTCGGAGAGAGTTATCCATGAAGCTGGTCGGAAATGACGGCAAACCCAGGCCGATTTACCTGTACAGGGTATACCGGGTTACGGCGGTGAGGCAGGGGACAGCATATCTGTCCCCCCTCGGGAAATCGCTATGGACGACGACGGTGGGTACGGTGCGGGCTCGATATCGTGTTTTTATCATTCCGTACCTTCCAGTGGCGTACCAGCGCAAATCCCATCATCGCAATCAGCACGATGACAAGTAGCAACATAAGCATAGGGTTATTCCTTGAGTGAGAGTCACGATCAATCTGTCTCAAATAAGAATAGCCTGGAAGGTGCCGCGCAGGAATTAAGAAAAGTCGCATTTTTGTAAATTAACTAAATGAAAACATATAGTTAAGTATAACTATCTAAAACAAAAACTGGTACTGAACCAGCATAAGCTGGGTATAATTGAGTGAAGAATGGCTTATATGTCATCTTCTCAGCATGAAATTGGATAAATAAAGAGTTTAACTGGTCCGATACGGGCACTGACGTTGAAAAAAACCAGTAATTTAACTTAAGTATTGAAGGGGGAGCCATTGACAGGCCCAATTGCAGAAGAGTTAACCGACCTTATCAATGATCTGCCGCGTTTTTTGACTTCGCTGGATGAATTTTCAGAAAGTCTGGGTTTAAGACTGGCCGATCTTGAAATTGATCATATTGCCGTGCGCTGTAACCAGATTACGACGGCGGAACGGTGGAAAAAAGGTTTTTTACAGCACGGCACGCTATTTTCAGAAAAAAATATTAATGGTCGCCCCGTTGCCCTTTTTGAACTGACGGAAGGGCTGACGGTGGGCCCCTGGGCGATCACCCTGATCGAGCTTCCCTGGCCCGGCAATCGGCTCTACCGACATGAAGGCTGGGAGCATATTGAGGTCGTATTGCGGGGTAAAGAGAGCGAGCTGTGCAACCGCGCACTGGCGCTATTATCGGATACCGGACTGGTGCAGCCCGGGGTGACAATAAAAAACAGCGCACCGGCGGGGGAAGGTGAACGGCTGCCCAATCCCACTCTTGCCGTGTCGAATGGCAGTATCACCATCAAGTTCCATCCCTGGAGCCTGAAGGAAATAGTGGAAAGCGAAGGGGCGTAAGCCCTAGCGATTCATTAGACTGACCGCGTTTCTCATGCGTTTCAGGGCTTCGTTAATCATATCCCGCGGGCAGCCGAAGTTGAAACGTACAAAGGCATCATCACCAAAATCCCGGCCCGGCGAGAATCCCAGCCCGTGACGTTCGAAGAAGAGCGCGGGGCTGGCCACATTTAACTGACTGGCATCGATCCACGCCAGATAGGTGGCTTCCGGCGCAGACAGCGTCAGACCCGACATGGCGTTAATCTCTGCTGTTAGCAGATCGCGCGTTCCACGCAAATAGGCCAGCTGCTTATCAAGCCAGGGCTGTCCATCGCGCCAGGCGGCGGTGGCGGCTACGTAGGCAAGAATATCCACGGGCGGTACGACGCCTTTTCGCTGCTGCATAAAGCGCCTGCGCAGTTCAGGATTAGGAATGATCGCCAGTGATGCGCCCAGACCGGCAATATTGAAGGTTTTCGAGGGAGAAATTAGCGTAACCGAGCGCTGCGCGGCGTCTTCACTGAGGCAGGCAAAAGGGATGTGCTTCAGACCCGGCTCCAGAATGAGATCGCAGTGGATCTCATCCGAGCAGACAATCAGATCGTGGCGCTGAGCGAAGCGCAGCTGGCTCTCCAGCTCTTCACGTCGGTAAACGGTGCCGCCCGGATTCTGAGGATTACAGAGCATCAGTAATTTTTCGTTGCCGGTCATCTGCATTTCAAGCGCCAGCAAGTCCATTACCCAGCGCTGATTTTCCAGACGCAGCTGCGCATTGAGTTGCGTACGATTTGCCAGTTTTGCCGCCGAGCGAAAAGGCGGGTATACAGGCGTCGGCGCGATGGTTCCCTGGTGAGGCTCGGTAAAGGCACGGACCGAAAGATTGAGGCCGCTGACCACTCCCGGCAGGAAAACCAGCCACTCAGGCTCTACTTTCCACTGGTAGCGTTCCGCCATACGGGCGACCACCACATCAACCAGTTCAGGCGGCGTAATGCCGTACCCGAAGATGCCGTGTTCAACACGCTGTTTCAACGCGTTAATCACACATTCTGGCGATCGGAAATCCGTATCGGCCACCCACAGGGGAAGGATGTCCTGGTTCCCGTATTTGTGCCATTTTTCACTATCGCTGTGACGGCGATCGATCCGTTCATTAAAACTGGATGTCATGTCAGTGATTCCCGTTAATATAATTACTAATGTCTTAAGGCAGATTAAACATCAGCTGTGATTTTCACAACCTGACGGCGGTCATTAACAGGAGGATGGGATGTGTAAACTGGAAGTATGCTGCTACGGAGTCGATTGCGCCCTGGCGGCCGAAAAAGCCGGAGCCGATCGTATCGAACTTTGCTCTGCCCCGGCTGAGGGAGGACTTACGCCTTCTGCCGGTAGTCTGATGCAGGCTCGGGAGAGGCTGACCATCCCGGTCCACCCGATAGTACGACCACGTGGCGGAGACTTCTGCTATTCCGCTGGGGAATTTGAGGAAATCAAATCTGATATCGATTTTATTCGGGAACGGGGTTTTCCCGGGCTGGTGGTCGGCGTACTGGACGTGGACGGTCATATTGATCTTGTGCGCATGAAGCAGGTAATGGCGCTCTGTAATGGCATGGCGGTGACCTTCCATCGTGCGTTCGATCTCTGCCACAGCCCGCTGACTGCGCTGCAACAGTTGACCGATCTTGGCGTGGCGCGCATCCTGACGTCGGGGCAGCAGCAAAGCGCCGAAAGCGGTTTACCTTTATTAAGGGAACTAACGCGCACTACCCGTGGTCCAATCATCATGGCGGGTGCTGGGGTGCGTCTCAGCAACCTGCAAAAGTTCCTTGATGCCGGGCTTAGAGAACTTCACAGCTCAGCCAGCCAGCGAATTTCATCACCGATGCGCTACCGTAAAGCGGGTGTGTCAATGAGTTCGGTGGCAGAGACAGACGAATTCAGCCTAACCTGCGTGGACAGTGATATGGTTGAAGCCATGAAAGGCGCGATGTTACACAGTTCATCTATTAACGTCGCCTGAAACGATTTTGCCGCGCAGCACGCCAGTTCAGCGACGTGATGTTTGCAAGTACCAGGCCCCATCATTTTGGTGGGGCTTTTTTTATCTGGCGAGAGTTGCGCCCAGGATGATCCCATTATACTTTGCAGGATGCCTGCCTACTACGAGACCCTGTATGAAACCCCTTCTGCTAAGTGCCTGTTGTGCTGTCCTGCTGCACACGGGTGTTGTAATGGCAACGCCGGATTGCCCGCCTCATTTTCAGCAGATTAACGACAGCAATGCTCTTTTACTGCTGGGTGGAACCGCAACCGGCCCGATAAAGCAGGTTGTCGTCGGTGAATTTGGAAAGGACGTGGATCGGCAAAAGCGGATGCTGGCGAAGTTTGACGCCTGCGGTGTGCTGCTCCATGCGAATATTAGCATCGATAAAAATGAAGGTAATGTGGTGATGAAGGCGGTGCAGAGCATCAACCGCGTTGAAGATGGCTGGCAAACTGCGTATGACATTTCGGTGTTTGTAATCAGGGCGGGCGAGGCTGAGCCGGTGACGCGTAAGGAGGGCATCATCAGCTATATGACCGGCAAAAATGGCACTATAACCAGTTCCACCGATACTTTCCTGTTGCAGGGAGTGAAAGGTTTTACCGCTACAACGAACAGTTTTGATGCACGTTTTCGGTTGATTAAGAGCGTTGCGCGTGGTTCGGACAGTCTGGCGAACGGTGAGAGCATCTATCAGTGGAATCAGAAGAATCAGCTGACGTCTTCCTTTTCGGGTAGCAACCGGATGTTCCTGCGTTATGACAGCCAGGATCGTGAGCTTATGCTGCGTGCGCTGACGACTTCGCCCTTGAGCCAGCTGAGTACGGTTGATGAGTGCCAGCTTTGGGACGATCGCGGCAATTGCACTCTTAGCTATTCACGCGAGACGGAATTATTTCCGGCGGGAATGATTCACCGTGCTATCACGACTGCCTATCGCTTTGAGTATTGGGATAAAGCGGGCAGGGCAGAGGAGGGCGATCGGACTTTCCCTTGACCGATGCCAGGCTCTGTCTTCGACGCCGACTTCGCGTTGAAGTCTTGTGCGTTAGTCTGCCATGAAGCTGCCATATCGGTTTTTCCGGTGGACAATCCCAGCATTTGCCGGTGAGTTGTTTGGGCTGCAATACCTGTGGTGCCGGTGGATAATCCCAGCGTTCGCCCGGCGTCCTCACGCCAGGCTTTGCCTGGTGCCTTTGGCTCCGACTTCAGGCCGGACGGCCCGGTCGCGAGCGGGCGTCCTGCCCGCCGCTCCCTGAGTGCAGCATCCCTGCTGCCCTCGCCTGGCCTTCCGTCTGCGCCGCAGCGCTGCGGATTGCCCGTCACCCGCAGGGATTATCCACCTCTCTGGCTTCAGAGGCGCTTTGTAAAACTGCCCTTAACCACAGCCAGCACATTGCAAAGGAAATATCCTAAATAGCTTTTACACCCAGCCAGAACAATGCCAAAGGAGCAGGCGGGCCCCACCCGTAGGCGACGGCACCAGACTTTAGCCAGCCGGGCCCCACCTATAGGCGGCGGCACCAAACCTTTAGCCAGCCGGCCCCGCACGCCAGCGACGGGCTTAACCGAGAGGGCGCTATTTAACCGTCTGACTGAAGGCATCAACGGCCAGAATGGCGCTGGCGATATCCTCTGCGCTGAGATTCGGATTGAGATTCTTCAGCGTATCCCCTTCGTTATTGGCCAGTGCGCCAATCTTCACCAGATTCTCCCAGCTCTCATTTTCCAGATGCAGCTCCTTCAGCGTAACCGGCATCTTAATCGCGCGATAAAAACGAATATAGCGGGCAATCTCCTCATCCGGACGCTGCTCAAGCACCATCTGCGTCAGGGTGCCATAGGCTACCTTCTCACCGTGGGTAAGATGATGAATATCGCCTTCGATGGCAGTAAAACCATTATGGATCGCGTGTGCGCCTGCCAGCCCGGCATTCTCAAACCCCAGGCCGGAAAGCAGCGTATTCGCCTCAACAACGGCCTCCACGGCGGGCGTCACCAGCTTTTTCTCAACGGCCTGATAAGCGCTGAACCCATAGGTCAGCAGCGTTTTTTCACAGGCCTCGGCAATAGCCATGCCCGCAATGGTCGGATCGCCATTGACCATCGACTTACTGTGCGAGCGTTTTACCGCCTGCGCCTCAACAAAGGTCGCCAGCCCATCGGCAATACCGGAAGCGAATAATCTGACCGGCGCACGGGCGCAAACCTGGGTATCTACCAGCACCAGGTCAGGGTTTTTACTGTAGAAGCGGTAGCTTTCAAACACGCCGCTGTCCGAGTAAATCACCGACAGCGCACTACAGGGGGCATCCGTTGAGGCAATCGTCGGAACGATAACCACAGGCTGCTTCAGTTCATCCGCGACGGCCTTTACGGTATCCAGCGTTTTCCCGCCGCCGAGACCGACGACCAGGCTGGCTCCGCCGTTTTTTGCCAGTCCCGCAAGGCGGGAAATTTCATTACTGGAGGCCTCACCATTGAACTGCTGGTAGTGAAACGCAATGTTGTTCTGCTTTAGTGAGGTTTCGACATCATTTCCAATCAGCCCCCAGACAATGTCGTCCGCGACCACAAACGCGTTGTTGCCAAGCTCTGCGACATATTCGCCCAGCTGGGCTAACACGCCTGCACCCTGAACATATTTCCGCGGCGAAGAGAATACAAACTTACTCATGTGAGACTCCTTGTAATGAAATAAAACAGAAGTGTGTCTCCTTAATCCTGGTCTTTTTATCGCTTCGCGGTTTGTTAAAAAACGCTTTTCGGAAAGTTGCACATAAGTGATAGAACCTGCTGAAAACATGTAAGGGTGGCGGAACGCCATCGAATGAGAGTGTAAGGCAACATCAGCCTGGATAGCTCTAATCTGAGGCGACACAGGGCGTGCCGCCTCGGCGGGTGAAGGGGGGGCTAAGCGCGGTGAGGTCTTAAGGCTTGCGCGCCACCAGTACCGCACGCAGCGGAGCCGGGTAGCCCTCTACGGTTTTAGAACTGTCATCGGGGTCAAGGAACTCCGCCAGCGAGCCGGTCACCATCCAGTCGGTACGGCGCTGTTCGTCCGTCGTGGTACGCGAATAATCTACAATACGCACGTCCTCAAATCCGCACTTCTCCAGCCAGCCTTTCAGCGCCCCGGTAGAGGGAATGAAATAGACGTTGCGCATCTGCGCATATCGCTCGCCCGGAACCAGGACATCCCGCTCGCCGCCCTCAATCACCAGCGTCTCCAGCACCAGCTCACCGCCGCTCACCAGCTGATTTTTCAGCTGTAGCAAATGATCCAGCGGCGAACGGCGGTGATACAACACGCCCATAGAGAAGACCGTATCAAAGGCTTTAAGTTCGGGAAGCTGCTCAATACCTAACGGCAGCAGATGCGCACGCTGATCGTTGCCCAACAGCTTACGCACCGCCTCGAACTGACATAAAAACAGCTGCATCGGATCAATGCCCACCGCGAGACTGGCCCCGGCGCCAATCATCCGCCACAGGTGATAGCCGCTGCCGCAGCCCACGTCCAGAATAGTTCTGCCCGCCAGCGGCGAAATATGCGGCAGTACGCGCGTCCATTTCCAGTCCGAGCGCCACTCGGTATCAATGTTCACGCCGTAAAGTGAAAACGGGCCTTTACGCCAGGGCATCAGATTACGCAGCAGCTTCTCAATGCCGTCGCGCTGGCGATCGCTCAGCTGGCTGCTGTCAGCGCTGACGCCGTGCAGCAAATCCAGACTCTCGGGCGTCAGCGCAGGCAGGTACTCCACCGATCGATCCCAGTTTTTGAAATGACCGTGCAGCTGCTCGCGTTGCCAGGCGGCAAGCTGAGCGGGGAGCGTTTCCAGCCAGTGAGCCAGTGGACCTTTGGCGATAAGCTGATAAAAATGTCCAAAATCCATCAGGCAGACCCTGCTTTAAGCGCGATCAGCGAACCGAAATTAAAACACTGGAACCAGAGTTCAGCATGTTCAAAACCGGCGGTATGCAGCCGCTGTTTATGGGTTTCCACGCTGTCCGTCAGCATAACGTTCTCCAGCATACTGCGCTTCTGGCTGATCTCGAGCTCGCTGTAGCCATTGGCCCGTTTAAAATCGTGGTGCATGTTAAACAGCAGCTCGCCCACATCCTGATCGGCAAAGCTGAACTTTTCCGACAGAACCAGCGCGCCGCCGGGACGCAGCCCCTGCCAGACGTTGTTCAACAGCTGCTGGCGCTCGGCAGGCTCAAGAAATTGCAGGGTGAAGTTCAGCACCACCATTGAGGCATTTTCAATGGTGACATCACGGATATCCGCTTCGATAACCTCAACCGGCGTGTCGGCCCGAAAAGCGTCAATATGACGTCGGCAGCGCTCCACCATGGCCGGGGAATTATCGACGGAGACAATCTTACAGCCGCCAACGTGAATATTACGGCGCACGGAAAGCGTCGCTGCGCCCAGCGAGCAGCCGAGGTCATAGACCTGCGTGTCGGGCTGGACAAACCGCTCGGCAAGCATGCCGATCATCGAAATGATATTCGAATAGCCCGGCACCGAGCGCTGGATCATATCGGGAAAAACTTCAGCCACGCGCTCGTCAAACGTCCAGTCGCCCAGTTTGGCAATTGGCGCGGAGAACAGCATATCGCGGTTAGACATAGTGGTAAGTCCGAAAGGAAAACGGAAAGGCGGTATTCTGGCAGAAAGCGGCGCAGGCTGCACCCTTTCCGCCACGCCGGGTGAACGTCGGGGTAATATCGCCTGCCCGTTTTAGCGTTAGCGCAGCGTCAGAACCAGGTCCCAGGGCAGGTAAATCAAATTGATAATCGCCATTCCCAGCAGCGAAAGGATGGAAATCGTTGTGCCATTTTTGCGCCACAACGGGGTGCTGGTACGCAGGCCATAGATATGCATGAAGCGCCCCAGGAAAAAAAACAGCGCAGAAAGGTGCAGCAGCCAGATATCAGCGCCGTTCATTTCCATACTGATCAGCAGCAGGGCGGCGACAGGAATAAATTCTACCGCGCTACTGTGAATACGAAGCGCTATTTGCAGCTCGTAAAATCCGCCATCACCCCAGGCGATCCGATACTGCTGACGCAGGCGTGAAACGTTCAAAGACAGCCTGATAAGAAACAGGGCACCAAGCACAACATACAGGGCGCTGACCATTCCAACTCCATCGTTTTTTTGAAATTGCTGGCAACATCATAGCGATGAAAGTGCAATCTGTCAGGAAATGGCGACCCGTTAAGGATAATTCAGAGCGTTCAGGATCAGAAAAGCTGCGCCTGCTGCGGCCAGTCCGGCGCGTCTCCACACTGTGGCAGCATCGCCTGCAGGGTGGGCCAGAGAGCCTGAACCAGGTCGGGTGCAAAACCAATGTCAGGGGTATGAATGAACAACCACGGCTGGCCCTGTTCTGCCCACAGCGGCAGCAGCGCCCGCCAGGATTGAAACCAGGCCAGATTCGCGTCGGGATCGTCACCGCCGATAAATCGAATCATCGGCTGATCGGCGGTCTTGACCGCATGTACCGGCAGTATCGGTTTCTTACGCTGTGCTTCGATAATGGCTGGATTACTCGGTTTTGCCGAATGTACGCCGCGCGTATCGAGGATAACCCGGTTTACGCTACGGTCGTGCAACCCACGGTTAAGCGCCCGTTCAGCGTCTCCCTTAGTGAAAAACGCCGGATGACGGACCTCCACGCCGTAGCGAAAGCCCGAGGGCAGGGTATCCAGAAATGCCCAGAGTAGCGGCAGCTCATCCGGGCCGAAAGCCGGAGGGAGCTGAAGCCAGTACTGGCCGATGCGCGTATCAAGCGGGGCGAGGAGGCTAAAAAATTCTGCGGTAAGATCCTGACAGTTGCGCAGGGCGGACTGGTGGCTGATGGTTGCGGGAAATTTAAAGCAGAAACGGAAGTCGTCGTGCGTCATGTCGTACCATCGCTGCACGATCTCCGGCCTCGGCAGGGCATAAAGCGTGGTGTTACCCTCTACGCAGTTAAAATAGCGGGCATAGTCCGCAAGGGTCGCAATACCCAGCTTCTTCCACTGAGGATGCTGCCACTGCGGCAGTCCAAGATAAAAAGGCTTCACCGGCGTTCCCTCTCGTATTGTCCTGCAGGAAATGTAGCGAGGCCAGCAGCGGAGTGCAACCCGTCAGCAGGGGCGACGGGTTGTAAGGCCTTATAACGCGGCGATAATATCGGCAGACTGACGAACGCGGCCCAGGCGGGGGAAAATATTTTTCATGCTGCCCTCGTGCTGATCGGTGCTGCCCGCGCTGCAAACGTCCTCAGCCACGATCAGATTAAAACCCAGCTCCCAGGCGTTACGCGCGGTGGACTCCACGCCAATATTGGTAGAGATACCGCCCAGCACGATGGTATCAATACCACGACGGCGCAGCTGTAACTCCAGATCCGTTCCGTAGAATGCGCCCCACTGATGCTTGGTCACTTCAATGTCGCTCTCCTCTCTGCCCAGCGCTGCGGGGTAGACCCACCAGTTCCCGGGCAGGGCACCGCCGTGGCTGACATCGACCGGCTGCTTTGGCGCATCGCCGAAGTCTTTAGCCCAGCCGACGCGCACCAGCACCACCGGGGCATTGACGGCGCGAAACTTCGCGGCAAGCGTTGCGGCGCGGGTGACGACCTCAGATGCGCTGTGGGGGCCGCCGGCAAAGGGCAGGATCCCTTCCTGAAGGTCGATTAATACCAGTGCGGTTTTGGCTGCATTTATTTCTAACATCGTCTCTCCGGTGCAAAAGGGAAACCATTGAGAATACAGCTAATCCTGCTTTTGCTGCGATAAGAACAATGTTCGCAAAGGGTGAAATTTGTTAGCGTTTATGAGAGGCGGGGCGTCCGCGGGCTATTTTACCTGTTTTCGGGGGCGTTGATGCGGTTACGGCTCTTATCGCGCCGGGCTTTTTCAATTATAATGGCCGCCATTTTTCGCGACAGCATCGCCTGAATGGGCAGAGACAACAAAACTGCTGCGCGTGAGCGGCGAAGTTTAAAGGATATCGTTATGCGTACTGATTATTGCGGACAGCTCAATCTGTCCCACGTAGGCCAGCAAGTGACACTGTGCGGTTGGGTCAACCGCCGCCGCGACCTGGGCAGCCTGATCTTTATTGATATGCGCGATCGCGAAGGTATCGTACAGGTTTTTTTCGATCCGGACCGTCAGGATGCTTTCCAGCTGGCCTCTGAACTCCGTAACGAATTTTGCATTCAGCTCACCGGCACCGTCCGCGCCCGCGATGATAAAAACAAAAACAGCGAGATGCCGACCGGTGAGATCGAAGTATTTGCCACCGACCTGACCATTATCAACCGCGCCGAGCCACTGCCGCTGGATCCCAATCAGGTCAACAGCGAGGAAGCCCGACTTAAGTACCGCTACCTCGATCTGCGCCGCCCGGATATGGCTCAGCGCCTGAAGGCGCGCGCTAAAATCACCAGCTTTGTTCGTCGCTTTATGGACGACAACGGCTTTCTGGATATCGAAACGCCGATGCTGACCAAGGCGACGCCAGAAGGCGCGCGCGACTACCTGGTACCCAGCCGCGTGCATAAAGGCAAGTTTTATGCACTGCCGCAGTCGCCTCAGCTGTTCAAGCAGCTGCTGATGATGTCGGGCTTCGACCGCTACTATCAGGTAGTAAAATGCTTCCGCGATGAAGATTTACGCGCCGATCGCCAGCCCGAATTTACCCAGATCGACGTCGAGACCTCGTTTATGACCGCCCCTCAGGTGCGCGAGATCATGGAACGTCTGGTGCGCGAGCTGTGGCAGGACGTGAAGGGCGTTGATCTGGGGGATTTCCCGACAATGACCTTCGCAGAAGCGATGCATCGTTACGGCTCGGACAAGCCGGACCTGCGCAATCCGATGGAGCTGGTAGACGTTGCCGACCTGCTGAATGCCGTAGAGTTTAAGGTGTTCTCCGGCCCGGCTAACGATCCTAAAGGTCGCGTGGCGGCGCTGCGGGTACCGGGCGGCGCGCAGCTCAGCCGTAAACAGATTGACGAATACGGCAAATTTGTTGAAATCTACGGTGCGAAAGGCCTGGCCTGGATCAAGGTTAACGAGCGTGCGAACGGCCTGGAGGGCATCACCAGCCCGGTGGCTAAGTTCCTGAATGCGGACATCGTTGAGTCCATTCTGGCGCGCACCGACGCCGCCGACGGCGATATGATCTTCTTCGGCGCTGACAAGGCGAAAGTGGTGGCAGATGCGCTGGGTGCGCTGCGCCTGAAGCTGGGCCGCGACCTGGCCATCACCGATGCTGCCGCCTGGAAGCCGCTGTGGGTCATCGACTTCCCGATGTTTGAGGATGACGGTGAAGAGGGTCTGACCGCGATGCACCATCCGTTCACCGCCCCGAAAGAGCTGACGCCGGACGCGCTGAAAGCGGCCCCCGAAGCGGCTATCGCCAACGCCTACGATATGGTCATTAACGGCTATGAAGTCGGCGGCGGCTCCGTGCGTATTCACAACGGGCAGATGCAGCAGACGGTGTTTGGCATTCTCGGCATTACCGGGCAGGAACAGCGTGAGAAATTTGGCTTCCTGCTGGATGCGCTCAAATTCGGTACGCCGCCGCATGCGGGTCTGGCGTTTGGCCTTGACCGTCTGGTGATGCTGCTGACCGGCACGGATAACATCCGTGACGTGATCGCGTTCCCGAAAACGACGGCGGCAGCCTGCCTGATGACTGAAGCGCCAAGCTTCGCGAATCCGGCATCGCTCGGCGAACTGGGCATTGAAGTGGTGAAAAAACAGCAGACCCGCGCCTCTGATTCGTCATCAGAGAGCGAGTAAATGGCTTTTAAGCATCCGGTATCGGTGCTGGTGGTGATTTACGCCAGCGATACCCGGCGGGTGCTGATGCTGCAACGGCGGGATGACAGTAGCTTCTGGCAGTCGGTTACCGGCAGTCAGGAGCCTGCGGAAACGCTGGCTGAAACCGCCGTGCGCGAAGTGTGGGAGGAAACGGGAATTGACGTCAACGCTGAGCAGCTCACAGTCAGCGACTGCCAGCGTCAGATAGAATTCGAGATCTTCGCGCATTTCCGCCATCGTTATGCGCCTGACGTCACGCATAATGCCGAACACTGGTTCAGTCTTGCCCTCCCCGCGGAGCGGGATGTTGTCCTTAGCGAGCACCTGGCATTTTGCTGGCTGCCTGCCGAAGAGGCGGCGCAGCTGACGAAATCCTGGAGTAACCGCCAGGCAATTGAAGAATTTGTTGTATCACTTTTGGATTAACTTTCTGACCGTAAGACGGTTTTAAATTATCTGACTATCCAGGCGTTATCATTGAGGTAGCCTGTGAGGGATCGAGGAGAGAGGAATTAATGGCTGGTCACAGTAAATGGGCAAATACCAAACACCGCAAAGCGGCTCAGGATGCCAAACGCGGTAAGATTTTCACCAAAATTATTCGCGAGCTGGTCACGGCGGCCAGGCTGGGCGGCGGCGATGCCGCCTCTAACCCGCGCCTGCGTGCGGCAATGGATAAGGCGCTGTCAAACAACATGACGCGCGATACCATGAATCGTGCGATTGCGCGCGGCGTGGGCGGTGAAGATGACAGCAACATGGAAACCATCATTTATGAAGGTTACGGACCCGGCGGCACGGCTGTGATGGTCGAATGCCTGAGTGATAACCGTAACCGTACCGTTTCCGAAGTGCGTCACGCATTTACCAAAACCGGCGGCAACCTCGGCACGGACGGCTCCGTCGCCTACCTGTTTACCCGTAAAGGTGTGGTGTCATTTGCGCCAGGGCTGGAAGAAGACAGCGTAATGGACGCGGCGCTGGAAGCAGGTGCAGAAGATGTGGTGACCTATGATGACGGTGCCATTGACGTTTTCACCGCCTGGGAGTCGCTGGGTGACGTGAAGGATGCGCTGGAAGCTGCAGGACTTGCCGTGGAATCGGCCGAGGTCACGATGATCCCATCAATGAAGGCCGATATGGATGCTGAAACGGCACCTAAACTGCTGCGCCTGATTGATATGCTGGAAGACTGTGACGATGTGCAGGAGGTCTACCATAACGGTGACATCTCTGATGAGGTGGCGGCAACCCTTTAATGGCGTTGCAACCACTTAAAATCCCTCTGGCCGGAGACGCGTGATGGCGATCATTTTAGGTATCGATCCAGGTTCACGCATAACCGGCTATGGCGTTATTCGTCAGGTCGGACGGCAGCTGACCTATCTGGGCAGCGGCTGTATACGCACCTCGGTGACCGATTTACCCACCCGCCTGAAGCTGATTTATGCAGGCGTCAGCGAGATTATTACCCAGTTCCAGCCGGAATATTTTGCCATTGAGCAGGTGTTTATGGCGAAGAATGCGGATTCCGCGCTGAAGCTTGGTCAGGCGCGCGGCGCGGCAATTGTGGCGGCGGTCAATCAGGATCTGCCGGTATTTGAATATGCCGCCCGGCAGGTGAAACAGACCGTGGTCGGCACGGGCGGCGCGGAAAAAAGCCAGGTGCAGCATATGGTCAGAACGCTGCTTAAGCTGGCCTCTAACCCCCAGGCGGATGCCGCCGATGCGCTGGCCATCGCCATCACCCACTGCCACGTTAGCCAGAATGTTAACCGCATGGGAGAAGGGCAGCTTAACCTGGCGCGTGGTCGCCTGCGTTCCTGAGAGGCTGGATATCCATCCAGCTTTTTTTATGCTATAACCCCGCACTGATGCTTATCAGCAGGTAGCCTAAAAGATAAGGGGTAAGATGTGATTGGTCGTTTACGAGGCATTATTCTTGAGAAGCAGCCGCCGCAGGTATTGCTGGAAGCCAACGGCGTGGGCTATGAAGTCCATATGCCGATGACCTGCTTTTATGAGCTCCCAGAACTGAACCACGAAGCGGTGATTTTTACCCACTTTGTGGTGCGTGAGGACGCCCAACTGCTGTTTGGTTTTAACAGCAAACAGGAGCGCGCGCTGTTTCGCGAGCTGATCAAAGTGAACGGCGTGGGGCCTAAGCTTGCGCTGGCTATCCTCTCCGGCATGTCTGCCCAGCAGTTTGTGACTGCGGTAGAACGGGAAGAGATCGCCGCGCTGGTCAAACTGCCGGGCGTGGGCAAAAAAACCGCCGAGCGGCTGGTGGTTGAGATGAAGGATCGCTTTAAAGGTATGCATGGCGATCTCTTTGCTGCCGATGCACCTTTTGCGCTGACCAGCGAAGTCCAGAACGCGGCAGTGTCCAATGACGCGGAAAGTGAAGCGGTTGCTGCGCTGGTATCGCTGGGGTATAAACCTCAGGAAGCCAGCCGGATGATCGCAAAAGTGGATCGCCCGAATGCGGACTGCGAAACGCTTATTCGCGAAGCCCTGCGCGCAGCTATCTGAGGTAAAGCATGATTGAAGCCGACCGCCTGGTCTCGCCGGGAACCCTCAATGAAGAAGAGGTCATTGATCGGGCTATTCGCCCTAAACTGCTTGAGGAGTATATCGGCCAGCCGGTCGTGCGCGAGCAGATGGAGATTTTTATCCAGGCAGCCAAAATGCGCGGCGAGGCGCTCGATCATCTGCTGATTTTTGGCCCGCCGGGGCTGGGTAAAACCACGCTGGCGAATATCGTTGCCAATGAGATGGGCGTAAACCTGCGCACGACCTCCGGGCCGGTGCTTGAAAAGGCAGGCGATCTGGCGGCCATGCTGACCAACCTTGAGCCGCACGATGTGCTGTTTATTGATGAAATCCATCGCCTGTCACCGGTGGTGGAAGAGGTGCTCTATCCGGCGATGGAGGATTACCAGCTGGATATAATGATTGGCGAAGGTCCTGCCGCACGCTCAATCAAGCTGGATCTGCCGCCCTTCACCCTGATTGGCGCCACCACGCGGGCGGGATCGCTCACCTCACCTTTGCGCGATCGCTTCGGCATCGTGCAGCGGCTGGAGTTCTACCGCGTTGAGGATCTCCAGTATATCGTGGCGCGTAGCGCTGCCTGTCTGGGTCTGCCGCTCAGCGAGGAGGGGGCGCTGGAAATTGCCCGTCGCGCCCGCGGCACGCCGCGTATCGCTAACCGACTGCTGCGCCGTGTACGGGATTTCTCGGAGGTGCGCGCCGCGGGCAGCCTGAGTGGCGAGGTGGCCTCCCGCGCGCTGGACATGCTGAGCGTCGATACCGAGGGTTTTGACTATATGGACCGCAAGCTGCTGCTGGCGATCATCGACAAATTTACCGGTGGTCCGGTGGGGCTGGATAACCTTGCTGCGGCAATTGGCGAGGAGCGCGAAACCATCGAAGACGTGCTGGAGCCCTATCTGATCCAGCAGGGATTTATTCAGCGTACCCCGCGCGGGCGCATCGCGACTCAGCATGCCTACAAGCATTTTGGCATCACCCGCGAAGAGTAGCGGACTTGCGTCCGGGGCAGAAAGCAGAAATGCTGACCTAAAAGATGCTGCGCGAATAAACAGGCCGGGTCATTAACCGGGACGCCCGGCTTAAAGACGTAACGAGAATACCGGGGCTGAAGACCCCAAAAACCCCCTGTCCGCATCATGCTGGCAGGGGGTTTTTTTAGGTTGTTATCTCAGACGCGAGGCTTGACTGCCATGCTGAACAGAAACATCAGAGAGGCCCCCAGCACCACCGACGGCCCCGCAGGCGTGTCCCAGGAAGCAGAGAAGCTCAGGCCCGCCGACACGGCCAGTATCCCCACCAGCACGGCAACGCCGGCCATCTGTTCCGGCGAACGCGCAAAGCGACGGGCGGTGGCCGCCGGGATGATCAGCAGCGACGTGATGATCAGCGCGCCGACAAACTTCATTGCCACCCCAATGGTCAGCGCGGTCACCAGCATTAACACCATTTTGCTACGCTGGATATTCACGCCATCCACCTGCGCCAGCTCGGGGCTGATGGTCATGGACAGCAGCGAACGCCAGTTCAATGCCAGCACCGTAAGCACCACGGCCACGCCCGCCGCAATGCTGTAAAGATCGGATGGGGTTACCGACAGCAGATCGCCAAAGAGATAGGCCATCAAATCCACCCGCACGTTGGACATCAGGCTGACCACCACCAGCCCCAGCGACAGCGCGCTGTGCGCCATAATGCCCAGGAGCGTGTCAATCGCCAGGTGGGGACGACGCTCCAGCCAGACCAGCACCAGCGCCAGTAACAGCGTGACGGCGATAACCGCATAAAACGGACTGACGTTAAGCAACAGGCCAAATGCGACGCCCAGAAGGGAGGCGTGAGCTAAGGTATCGCCAAAATAGGACATACGGCGCCAGACCACAAATGAGCCCAGCGGACCCGCCGCCAGCGCCAGTAACACCCCGGCCAGCCAGCCGGGTAAAAGCAGTTCCATCACTGGCCTGTTCCTCTGCGTAAAACGATACGTCCCTGGAGATCGTGTCGATGGTTATGATGATGGCGATAGATCGCCAGCTGCTGGGCGCCCTGGGAGCCAAACATGGCGATAAATTCAGGATGTTGCGACACGGCTTCCGGCGTGCCGGAGCAGCAAATATGCTGATTCACGCACAGCACCTCGTCGGTCTTGGCCATCACCAGATGCAGATCGTGCGACACCATCAGCACGCCGCAGTTCAGCTCATGACGCAGCTGATCTATCAGGTCGTAGAGGGCGACCTGACCATTAACGTCAACGCCCTGAGTCGGTTCATCCAGCACCAGCAGCTGCGGCTCGTTGAGCAGGGCGCGGGCAAGCAGTACGCGCTGCATTTCTCCTCCTGAGAGTTTTTGCAGCGGGTAGTTGAGCAGCTGTGCGGCCTGGACACGCTTAAGCGCCGGAAGAATATCCGCGCGTCGAACGCCGCCGCGCAGCAGCATAAAGCGCTCAACCGTCAGCGGCAGGGTCGGATCCAGCTGGATCTTTTGTGGGACGTAGCCGACACGAAGCTGAGCAGGGCGGTTAATACTTCCCCGATCGGGTTTAATCAACCCCAGCACTACGCGAACCAGGGTCGATTTCCCTGCACCATTGGGGCCGAGCAGCGTCAGAATACGACCCGGCTTAAGCGTAAGCGACACATCGGAGAGAACGCGACGCGCACCAAAGCTGACCGAAATTTTTTCAAGACTAATCAGTGAGGTCATAGTGATTACAGGTTGCAGAAGTTTTAGAATGTTATAATATCACATTCCATCAACGACTCACGATGGTATGACGCATTATGTTACATAAAATTAAACCCACTTTCGCCACCCTTGCGGGGCTGGCTTTTGCCGCTTCGCTGACCCTGCCTGCCCAGGCGGCGGTTGTTGCCTCAGTCAAACCCCTTGGCTTTATTGCTGCTGCTATAGCTGACGGCGTGACGCCTGTCCAGGTGTTGCTGCCCGATGGCGCATCCGAGCACGATTATGCCCTGCGACCTTCTGACGTCAAACGCCTGCGCAGCGCGGATCTCGTGGTCTGGGTGGGGCCAGAAATGGAGGCATTTATGCCAAAAGCTGTGGGACAACTGCCCGCCGGGAAATCCATTGAACTGGCCGCGCTGCCCACGGTTAAACCCCTGCTAATTCGCGGTGCCGATGATGACGATCGCGGCCATGATGAGGGGGCACAAGCCCATGATGAGTCGGGGTATTCTCATCATCATGGCGAGTACAATATGCACCTCTGGATGTCCCCAGAAATCGCAAGGCAATCTGCGGTTGCAATCCACGCAAAATTGTTGGAACTTATGCCGCAAAGCAGAGACAAACTAGACGCGAACCTGCAGCATTTTGAGGCAGAATTGGCTACCGCCGATTCGCAAATCGAGTCTCAGCTTGCTCCGGTGAAAGGAAAGGGTTATTTCGTTTTTCACGATGCCTACAGCTACTTTGAAAAACATTACGGATTGACCCAAACGGGACATTTTACCGTTAACCCCGAGATCCAACCCGGCGCGCAGCGACTTCATCAAATACGAACAGAGCTGGTTGAGCATAAGGCCGTTTGCGTCTTTGCTGAGCCACAGTTCAGGCCAGCCGTGATTGATGCCGTTGCCAGGGGGACAAACGTACGATCTGGTACGCTGGACCCACTCGGTACCGCCATCACGCCGGGCAGAGATAGCTATGTGAAATTCCTCTCACAGCTGTCCACCCAGTATGCGAGCTGCCTGAAAGGAGCCTAGAGGAATATATTACGTGCAGCAGATTGCCCGCGCTGTCGCCATGGCGTTTAACACATTGCCAAGAACCCACCGCATCATGCTGGGTTCACTTACCGCTGTTACACTGGCCGTCTCTGTCTGGCGGCCCTATGTCAATCATCCTGCTGATGAAAATCCGATCGTAAAAACAATTGAGATGGATAAAAATCAGCTGCGCAAGCTGCTCCCGGAAGCCAGTGAGCCTCTCGATCAGGATACGCCTGCCCCTGAAGATGACGTGCCGAAAGATGAAATTGATGAAGACGTGCAGAACGAAACCGGTACGCATGACTATGTCGTGTCTTCCGGCGATACCCTGAGTAGCGTTCTCAATCAGTATGGCATAGATATGGGCGACATCGCTCAGCTGGTTAAAGCCGATAAAGACCTGCGTAATTTACAGGTAGGCCAGCAAATTTCCTGGACGCTGACCGACGATGGACAGCTACAGCGCCTCACCTGGGAAGCCTCCCACCGCGAAACCCGCACCTACGATCGCTCAGGCGATACCTTTAAAGTCAGCGCTGAAATTCTGAAAGGCGAATGGAAAAGCAGCGTGCTTTCCGGCACGGTGGGCGGCAGCTTCGTCACCAGCGCCAAACAGGCAGGGCTAAGCAGCGGTGAAATCAGTGCGGTAATCAAAGCCCTCCAGTGGCAGATGGATTTCCGCAAGCTGCGCCA
Source organism: Erwinia sp. PPS120 (assembly GCF_047918655.1). Lineage (GTDB taxonomy): Bacteria > Pseudomonadota > Gammaproteobacteria > Enterobacterales > Enterobacteriaceae > Erwinia > Erwinia tasmaniensis_A. The sequence goes on from NZ_JBLREF010000007.1 coordinate 68,080, forward strand.
GGGTGACAAATTTTCAGTATTGATGTCCCGCGAGATGATGGATGGCAAAAGCCAGCAGAGTCAGCTTAAAGGGGTGCGTCTGGAGACCGGCGGCAAGGATTATTATGCCATTCGTGCCGATGACGGTAAGTTCTACGATCGCAGTGGTGCCGGGCTTGCCCGCGGATTTATGCGCTTCCCCACGGTTAAACAGTATCGCGTCTCCTCAAATTATAACCCCCGTCGTCTGAACCCGGTCACGGGGCGCATTGCGCCGCATAAGGGCGTGGATTTTGCGGTGCCAATCGGTACCCCGGTGCTGGCGGTGGGCGATGGTGAAGTAATCGTTGCTAAGCGCAGCGGCGCGGCAGGTAACTACGTTGCTATCCGCCACGGACGGCAGTATATGACCCGCTATATGCATCTGAAAACGCTGCTGGTGAAGCCGGGTCAGAAGGTCAAACGCGGCGACCGTATCGCTTTAACCGGCAACACCGGACGTTCTACCGGCCCTCATCTGCATTATGAAATCTGGATCAATAATCAGGCGGTGAATCCTCTTACCGCGAAGCTGCCCATGATGGAAGGCCTGACCGGCAGTGAGCGCAGTGCTTATCTGGCCCAGGTCCGGGAAGTGATGCCGCAGCTGCGCTTTAACTAGGCTTAGTGGATGTTTCTTAAGCCGACGGGTTCTTCCCGCCGGCTTTTTCGTTTTATCCGCAAAATGCTGGGGCATTGCATTATCGCCCGTCGGCACTATCATAGGCCGGTTATTGTTTGAGGCGAGTGCATGGAAAAGAGCAAAAAAAGCAGCATCGAATTTATCCCCGTTTTTCAGAAATCCTTTCTGATGCCGCGCTACTGGGGCAACTGGCTGGCGATTGGCTGCTGTGCAGGGATGGCCTGGGTTCCGGCCAGACTGCGCGATCCGCTGCTGGGGTCGCTGGGGCGGCTGGCGGGAAAATTTGCGAAAAGCGCACGACGTCGGGCACAGATTAATCTGTTTTACTGTATGCCTGAGCTTCCTGAAGCAGACAGGGAAAAAATCATCGACGACATGTTCGCCACTGCACCACAGTCAATGGTGATGATGGCAGAGCTGGCGTTGCGTCCTGCGCATACCCGTGAGCGCATTAAGTGGCACAACCGCGAAATTATCGACAGCTGTCGCGATGCGGGAGAGAACGTGATTTTCCTCGTCCCGCACGGCTGGGCAGTTGATATCCCGGCTATGGTACTGGCGTCTGAAGGGCAGAAAATGGCGGCGATGTTCCATAACCAGCGCAATCCGCTGATGGACTACGTCTGGAACGCGATTCGCCGTCGCTTTGGCGGCAGGATGCATGCCCGCAATGACGGCATCAAACCCTTCATCAGCTCGGTACGGCAGGGATACTGGGGCTACTATCTGCCCGATCAGGATCACGGGGCGGAACACAGTGAATTTGTGGATTTCTTTGCCACCTATAAGGCGACGCTGCCTGCCGTGGGCCGCCTGATGAAGGTGTGCCGTGCCAGAGTCGTGCCGCTGTTTCCGGTTTATAACAGCAAAACGCATCAGCTGGACGTCCTGCTGCGGCCACCGATGGACGATCTGCTGGAGGCGGACGATACCACCCTGGCGCGGCGGATGAACGAAGAGGTGGAAGTTTTCGTGCGCCCGCACCCCGAGCAGTACACCTGGATCCTCAAGCTGCTGAAAACGCGTAAAGAGGGGGATATCGAGCCTTACCGACGTAAGGACCTCTATCCTAAGTAGCAATGTGAAGGGCACCCAAAAGGGCGGAAATCCCGCCCTGAAACTGCATCCGCGCTGTACCGTTCAACGTTTACGGCACAGAGGTTATCATGGCGCTACTCCACGCGCAGCACACGGCTGGTATTGGTGGTACCGGTCGTGCTCATCACGTCGCCCTGGGTAATAATGACCAGATCCCCGGACATCAGAAAGCCCTTATCGCGCAGCAGGTCGGTGGCGTCATGCGCTGCGGCGACGCCATCCTTGTCACTGTCGAAAAACACCGGCGTCACGCCGCGATACAGTGCAGTCAGATTCAGCGTGCGCTCATGGCGGGACATGGCGAATATCGGCAGACCGGAGGTAATGCGCGAGGTCATCAGCGCGGTCCGCCCCGACTCGGTCATGGTGATAATGGCCGTAACGCCCTGGAGATGGTTAGCGGCATACATTGCCGACATGGCGATGGCTTCTTCGATATTATCAAACTGCACGTCGAGCCGGTGTTTGGAGACGTTGATGCTCGGGATCTTTTCCGCTCCCAGACACACTTTTGCCATTGCGGAGACGGTTTCCGCCGGATACTGCCCGGCCGCCGTTTCGGCGGAGAGCATCACCGCATCGGTGCCATCAAGCACGGCGTTGGCCACATCCATTACCTCTGCGCGGGTCGGCATCGGGTTGGTGATCATTGACTCCATCATCTGGGTGGCGGTAATCACCGAGCGGTTAAGCTGACGGGCGCGGCGGATGAGGGCTTTCTGGATACCAACCAGCTCGGGATCGCCGATCTCTACCCCTAAATCGCCGCGGGCAACCATCACCACGTCAGAGGCCAGAATGATATCGTCCATCGCTTCCTGGCTGGCAACGGCTTCGGCACGCTCCACTTTGGAGACGATTTTTGCCTCACAACCAGCATCACGCGCCAGGCGGCGGGCATAGTTGAGGTCTTCACCACAGCGCGGGAAGGAGACGGCCAGGTAGTCACAGCCGATTTTGGCCGCGGTCAGGATATCCGCTTTGTCTTTCTCAGTAAGGGCCTCCGCTGACAGGCCGCCGCCCAGCTTATTGATCCCTTTGTTATTGGAAAGGGGACCGCCCACCGTCACTTCGGTGAAGACCTTCATGCCCTGGACCTCGCGCACTTTGAGCTGCACGCGGCCGTCGTCCAGCAGCAGAATATCCCCCGGCACGACGTCGGCGGGCAGACCTTTATAGTCGATACCGACCTTCTCGCTGTCGCCTTCACCTTTCCCCAGGCTGGCGTCGAGCAGGAAGCGATCGCCAATGCTCAGGAACACCTTACCCTCTTTGAAGGTGGAAACACGGATCTTAGGTCCCTGCAGGTCCCCGAGGATCGCCACATGACGCCCCAGCTTCGCGGCGATTTCACGCACTTTATTCGCCCGGAGAAGATGATCTTCAGCCGTACCGTGTGAGAAGTTCAGACGGACAACGTTGGCACCCGCGGCGATGACTTTTTCGAGGTTATTATCGCGGTCTGTAGCAGGACCCAGCGTGGTAACAATCTTGGTTCTTCTGAGACGTCTTGACATCTATAACTCCATTGACGTTGTAAGGGGGTGTTGCCACAGCAACCCCGGTAAAAGTGAGCACTTGTTATTCAGCGGGCCACGCCCTGATTAATCCGTTGCGCCATTTCGGCGGTTAACCCGGCGTGAGCGGCTCTTTTTCAAAACGTGACTCTTTTAGCGCCGACTTCACCCGCTTCAGGTTATCCCGAAAACTGGCTCCCCGACGCAGCGTAAACCCTGTCGCCAGCACGTCCACCACCGTGAGCTGCGCCAGCCTGGAGACCATCGGCATATAGATGTCGGTGTCCTCCGGCACATCAAGCGTCAGCGCCAGCGTGGCTGCCAGCGCTAAGGGCGACCCGGGCGAGGTAATAGCCAGCGCGGTAGCATCATTTTCCCGCGCAAGCTGCGCCAGTTCGACTAAATTTTTAGTACGCCCGGTATGCGAGATAAGCACAATCACATCGCCTTCCGCACTGTTAATGCAGCACATGCGCTGCATCACAATATCATCGGAATAGATCACCGGTACATTGAAGCGGAAAAATTTATTCATGGCATCGTGAGCCACGGCGGCGGACGCGCCAAGGCCAAAAAAGGCGATCTTTTTCGACTGCGTAAGCAGGTCGACGGCGCGATTGACGGCCACGGCGTCCAGGCTGTTTTTCGCTCTGTCGAGACCGGCCATGGCCGATTCAAATATCTTTTGCAGATATGCCCCGGCGCTATCATGTTCTTCGACATGCCGGCTGACATAGGGGGTACCGTTCGCCAGGCTTTGCGCCAGTACCAGTTTGAAGTCGGGAAACCCTTTGGTGCCCATTCTGTGACAAAAGCGGTTCACGGTCGGTTCACTTACCGCCGCCTTGCGGGCCAGCAGGGCAATACTGGTATGGATAGCAGATTCAGGGGCGGCCAGAATCACCTCCGCGACCTTACGTTCGGATTTGCTCAGGTTCAGCAGCGTGACCTGAATTTTTTCCAGCATATTCATAGCGTGCTTCGCTCATCTTTTCTGACGATTTCATTCAAAGGAGAAACCGATGTCAATTTGTAGAGAATATACAATGGGCTAAACAGGCAGCGGCAGCATTGAGACGGCAATCGCAGTTTATTTTGTCAGAGTTTGAGCTACATCGTATTTTTAGCGCGGTCATCAGACACAAAACCGTTGAAAAGAACGAATGAACCTACCGACCTGAGGGCGGCATTGTCGATATAATCGGCTTAAATGGCATACTCTGTGCTGTAACGGCGCGGTCAGGTTTACGTGGACCGGCCAAAAGCAGTACATTGTATTCAAAGAGAATGATAATAAGAGCCTGGATGTTTATGGAATCAGCAGGTCAGGCTCGCCCTGCAACGAGGAGATTATAATGGCGGTTACACAAACGGCTCAGGCATGCGATCTGGTTATTTTCGGTGCCAAAGGCGATCTCGCACGCCGGAAACTATTGCCTTCGCTGTATCAGCTGGAAAAAGCCGGGCAGATCCACGAAGAGTCGCGCATTATTGGTGTGGGTCGCGCCGACTGGGATAAGGCCGCTTATACCAAGGTAGTTCGCGAAGCGCTTGAAACCTTTATGAAGGAGAAGATTGACGAGGCGCTGTGGGATAAGCTCAGCAATCGTCTGGACTTCTGCAACCTTGACGTCAATGACTCTGCGCATTTCACCAAACTGGGTAAAATGCTCGATCAGAAAAAACGCGTCACTATTAACTACTTCGCCATGCCGCCAGGTACCTTTGGGGCGATTTGCAAAGGCCTGGGCACCGCGAAGCTCAACGCCCAGCCCGCTCGCGTGGTAATGGAAAAACCGCTGGGGACGTCGCTGGATACCTCACGCGAAATTAACGACCAGGTTGGCGAATATTTTGAGGAAAACCAGGTCTTCCGTATTGACCACTACCTGGGCAAAGAGACGGTTTTAAATCTCCTGGCGCTGCGCTTTGCCAACTCGCTGTTCGCGTCTAACTGGGACAACCGCACCATCGATCACGTGCAGATCACCGTGGCGGAGGAAGTGGGAATAGAAGGGCGCTGGGGCTATTTCGACAAAGCTGGCCAGATGCGGGATATGATCCAGAACCACCTGTTACAGGTTCTGACGATGATTGCCATGTCGCCGCCGGCCGATCTCTCGGCTGACCGTATTCGTGACGAGAAAGTGAAAGTTCTGCGCTCGCTGCGCCGCATCGATCACACTAACGTGCGCGAGAAAACCGTGCGGGGCCAGTACACCTCCGGCTTTGTGCAGGGCAAAAAAGTGCCGGGCTACCTGGAAGAAGAGGATGCTAACAAATCCAGCAGCACTGAAACCTTCGTTTCTATCCGCGTGGATATCGACGACTGGCGCTGGGCAGGCGTACCTTTCTACCTGCGTACCGGTAAGCGTCTGCCGACCAAGTGCTCTGAAGTGGTGGTCTATTTTAAAAATCCCGCGCTGAACCTGTTCAAAGAGTCCTGGCAGGAGCTACCGCAGAACAAGCTGACCATCCGTTTGCAGCCTGATGAGGGCGTGGATATTCAGATCCTCAATAAGGTGCCAGGGCTTGATCATAAGCATAACCTGCAAACCACCAAGCTGGACCTGAGCTTCTCGGAAACCTTTAACCAGTCGCATCTGGCCGATGCCTATGAGCGGCTGTTACTGGAAACCATGCGGGGTATTCAGGCGCTGTTCGTGCGCCGTGATGAGGTCGAAGAGGCCTGGAAATGGGTTGACTCCATCATGGACGCATGGGCAGCCGATAAAGAAGCACCTAAGCCGTATCAGGCAGGAACCTGGGGGCCCGTTGCTTCTGTCGCGATGATTACCCGCGACGGACGCTCCTGGAACGAGTTCGAGTAACGCCTCTTCGCGCAGCGTCATGGCACGCTGCGCGAGTTTTATGTCAGCCGCGAGCTAAGCCCTTGTCACAGGGCTGATCAAGGCATCGAGATTACGTTAAACTATCCTCTCCCTTTGATGTGGACTGTTATGGCCTGGCATCAATTGTTTTGCTGCATTAGCCAGCCCCGGGTCAATCCACACTGCTGCCCGCTAGCTCGCAGGTCCAGATGGATCTTGCGATAGCCATAAACGCATCCCGATTCCAGTCAATATTGTTTGATTTATTCTGTCAGTCTCAAATCTGCCTGATGGCGTTGTGAATTCGGCTGCCGAAGCCAGGCGTAAAACCCACTCGTATGCACATCCAGCACCCGACAGAGTAGGCGAACAGGCCAGTAATGCTTGTAGTCACGAATAATGGCGTACCTCAGTTGGACTGCTTTGCGAAGTAAGCCGCGGCTCTTTTTATGGCGTAAAGTTTGTGGGGGGTGATATCGAGACGTGTTGCAACGCTGGAAACATAATGACCAACATCAACAACCTGTTTGACTGCTTCAATTTTACACTCTTCAGGACAACACATACCGCTCATGGGCACCTCTCTTTAAGCCATCTTAAATGACCTTGAGTGTCGATTAAAACTGTGGCGATTCACACCGCTGGCACACGCCCTATACTCCTCAACGAAATCGCCTGGCTCATGATTATGAACACGGACGAGCAACGGACTTTTCAGGGCTGGCAGGTATCGTTCAGCGGTACCTGATTTTTCCAATGTCTGATGCTTATCATCTTGCACACCACGTTTATCCTAATGTCCGCTACCAGTATCTCCCCTCAGTAGACCGGGCTTTGAAAATCAATGAGCCCCGTTATACCCAGTATATTTCGCGGGGAATGATTTTTGGTTCAGACGGCCAGCCTGCTGCACTTTCTGAGCTGTATTACCGTCTTGTCAGCCCGGTCCGGTTACCCGTTAGTGAACACGAAAAAGGAATATCCCATGAATAAAAAAGTCCGCATTGGCATCATCTGTGGCAGTGGAATGGATAAGTTATCCATCATTGAGTCTCCTGAACATATAGAAGTCAAAACTGCGTTCGGCGATCCCTCTGGTTGTATTACTTTGGGCAAGATTAGCGGTGTTCCAGTGGCCATTAACAATCGCCACGGGATCGGACATACGCGCTTACCATCAGAAATCAACGTCAGAGCCAATATTGCCGCACTAAAAATGCTCGGCGTTGAACAGGTACTTTCATTCAGTGCTGTGGGCAGCCTGACAGCTTCAGCTCCTCCGGGGACTTTCATTGCAGTGGATCAATTTATTGATCGTACTTACCGTCGGGTGAACACATTTTTCAGCGCTGGCGTAGTCGCCCATGTCCCTTTTGGCGAGCCCGTCTGCAGCAATAACCATTCTTTGGTGGTTCATTCGCTCAGGGAAAACGGGATCTCACATTTGCCGACAGGGCTTTATGTCGTCATGGAAGGCCCACAGTTTTCGACCCGCGCGGAGTCCGTCTTCCATCAACAGATCGGAGGGACAGTCATTGGAATGACAGCAATGCCGGAGCCTAAGCTCTGTAGGGAAGCGGAAATCTGCTACAACATGATCGCCATGGTAACGGACTTCGACTGCTGGCACACCGCACATGATGACGCAATCATGACCAGTCCTGGCCTGATTGATGTAGCTACTGTTGCACGTTATGCCCCGCTGCTGAATCGCGTATTCCCGCAGGTACAGTGAAAGCCAGGGTCAACTTTAAGGAATGAGAAAAATATGAAGTATCACGCAGGCTTGTTATTCGATCTGGATGGGACATTACTGGATACGGACCCTTTACATATTAATGCCTTTGATCAGCTGCTAGCTGACTTTGGTCAGTCCATGACGCTGGAGTATTACAATGAAAAGATTATGGGGGCGCCAATGGACACGATCACCCGTGATTTGTTTCCCGAATTATCCCTGGAAGAACGCCATGCCCTGGGAGAGCGTAAAGAAGCCCTTTTTCGTGAACAGTTAAAGGGCCCGCTGGAGGGACGTCAGGGCGTCACAGAATTTTTTCAGAAAGCGCAGGCGCACAGAGTTGGGATCTGCGTCGTGACGAATGCGCCAAGAGAAAGCGCCGAAATGATGCTCCGCAGCCTCAATCTCCATGAGTATGTAGATCACCTGCTGATTGGTGCAGAACTTCCCCACAGTAAACCTGACCCCTATCCCTACCAGGAAGCGATGCGTCTTCTGGGTGTTTCATCTGGTCAGGCGCTTGCATTTGAAGATTCGGGACCAGGTGTTCAGTCTGCGTCTTCTGCGGGTGTTTTCACCTTTGGCCTTAAAGGTGCTCTGGGAGAACAAGAATTGTTTAAGCATGGGGCTTCCGCTGCTATTGCAGATTTTACCGATCCTCAGCTTGCTTATCGTTTTGAACAACTGGTGGGATAAGGATACCGGCTCCATGACTTCCATTGTGATTGACGCGCCATCCGGGAGCGGTACGAGGGCGTGCATAAAAGCCTACAGCTCATTTGAGCCTTATGAGCTGAAAGAGTATATGCACAGACTCGCTTTACTTCTGCCAGACGTCGCGATCGAAATCGAGCGTATGTCAACGACGATGCTCAGAAACCGTCTTGAAGCTGAAAGGGATGAGCCTCAGGCTGATATGATCCTGGGGTGGGCTGACACGGCGGCGAAAACTGTCAACCTGGGTGACAAAGTGTTTTCACCCGGAGGTGATACTGATGGATACCTCCGCGTTACAGGCTTTTCTACCGCAATCGTTGCAGACCCACTTCTGCTGGAGCAGCAGGATGTTCAGGTAAAAGGCTGGAAGGATTTGGCACATCCCGCCCTTAAAGGGATGATCGCTTTTCCGAATCCGGCACAGTCAGGCGCAGGCTTTTTAGCACTAACGACAATCCTACAGGTTTTTGGCGAAAAAGAGGGATGGCCGCTGGTGGCCGCTATCCTTCGCAATTCCTCTGCGCGCCCTGATTCAGCCTGGGAGCCTGCACGACTGACGGGTGAAGGAACCATCGCGGCTGGCGTGACGGTCAAAATTGCCGCATTCAAACGACAGAGTCAGTTACCAAAACTTAATGTGATTCAACCTGCGGGCATGACGGGAGCAGAGCCGGAGGTCTATGCCGGATTTTCGTCAACGTCTTATCCGGATGTTGTTTCAGAAATATTGCAATGGGTCGGTAGTGAGGAAGCCAATACCCTCTTTGCCTCCTTTAATAAAATTATCCTGGCAGACAGCGACGACATGCAAGCGTGATTATCTTCATGTTATGGATATCGCCCGGGGGCACCTAAAAGTGGTGGTAATTATGGACAAGCCGGGCGTACATATATTCAATCTGGGTAAAGGGCAGGGAACATCTGTCATGGAGCTTCTGAAGTGTTTTGAGAAAGAGAACGAAGTGCAGATACCCTACGCCATCCGCTCGCGTAGGGAGGGGGACCTGCCGGCGTTCTGGGCAGACGTCGATAAAGCCAGGACAGTACTAGGCTGGGAAGCAGAAATGTCGCTTCAGGACATGGTGCGTCATGCCTGGCAGTGGCAGAAAAATTATACGCATGAAACTTCAGGTACCGAATATTACATAGTTTTATTGAGAGCACTGTTGCAAATAGGGTTACAGGATAAGGCTCTTTCAAAACAACTGAGCCTTATATTTTCAAATAACCTGCTCACCACGCTTTCCGGGGATAAACGTTATGCCTGCAAGGGGATCACGCGACATCCCTACGGCTAAGTTTATTACGGTCCCACCAGAATTTATTAAGGGCAAAAATATCCTTACGGCAACGGGTGACAAAATAAAAAAGGATCCACGCAGGATCCTTTTTTACCACAGCATCAAAGCTGCTAATCGAAGTCTTAGCCGCTAACCTTAATGCCTGCCGCACAGGCGACAGCGCGCTGAATGGCATCGTCGCTATCCTGACCCGTCGCCAGCGCGACGCCCAGCCTGCGCTTACCCTGAATCTCAGGCTTACCGAACAGGCGGATTTGCAAGCCGGCCCCCAGTACCGCGCCGAGATTTGCAAACCGCACATTATCGCTCTCCAGCTCGGGAAGGATCACCGCAGAGGCCGCACAGCCATACTGGCGGATGCCGCCAACCGGCAGGCCGAGGAAGGCGCGAACGTGCAGGGCGAATTCGGAGAGATCCTGAGAAATCAACGTCACCATGCCGGTATCGTGTGGCCGCGGTGACACTTCGCTGAATACCACCTCATCGCCGCATACAAACAGCTCCACGCCAAACAGGCCGTGGCCGCCAAGAGCGCTAACCACTTTTTCGGCTATCTGCTGCGCGCGCTGTAAGGCCAGATCGCTCATTTGCTGCGGCTGCCAGGACTCACGGTAGTCGCCGTCTTCCTGACGGTGGCCAATGGGGGCGCAAAAATGGATGCCGTCAACCGCGCTCACGGTCAAAAGGGTGATTTCAAAATCGAACTTAACCACGCCCTCCACGATGACGCGTCCGGCACCCGCCCGTCCACCCTGTTGGGCATACTGCCAGGCCGCGCCCAATTGTGAGGCATCGCGAATAAAGCTCTGACCTTTGCCCGATGAGCTCATTACCGGCTTAATGATGCACGGGAAGCCAATTTCATCGGCGGCCTGCAAAAAAGCGGCTTCACTGTCGGCAAAACGATAGGAAGAGGTGGGTAAGCTGAGCTCTTCCGCAGCCAGGCGACGAATACCTTCACGATCCATCGTCAGACGCGCCGCGCGGGCGGTTGGCACCACATGCTGACCCTGTTTCTCCAGCTCAACCAGCATATCCGTGGCGATGGCTTCAATTTCCGGCACGATATAGTCAGGGCGCTCCAGCGCAACGAGTGATTTCAGCGCCTCGCCGTTCAGCATATTGATCACATGACTGCGATGGGCCACGTGCATGGCGGGCGCATCGGCATAGCGATCGACGGCAATGACCTCGACGCCAAGCCGCTGGCATTCCAGCGCGACTTCCTTACCCAGTTCACCTGATCCTAACAGCATTACGCGGGTTGCGGCGGGGCGCAGCGCGGTTCCGAGAGTGGTCATAGTTGCTACCTGATTGGAGGAAAAAACGCGCGCAGTATAAACGAAAACGTTTGCGTATTCATCTGCTTTTCCGGGCTTGAGCTAAAATTAGCCTGCTGCTATACTGTATAAAAATACAGTTAAATGAGGTGAGCGGAATGGCTGTTGAGATAAAATACGTTGTCGTTAGAAAAGGTGAGGAAAAGATGACATTCGCCAGTAAAAAAGACGCGGACGCCTACGATAAAATGCTTGATATGGCTGAAGTCTTCAGCGACTGGCTGAGTGAAGGGCCGGTGGCGCTTGATGAGCAGCAGCGTGAAGCCTTTGGTCTGTTCCTGGCAGAGAACAAGGATGCCGTACAGCATATTGTGAAAACCAGCAAAATGCCCGAAGGGGCAAAAGCAGAGGCGAATAACGCTTCTGCCCCTGCAGGGGCTGAGAGCGCTAACCCCGTTGAAGTGGGCGAGCAGCAGCCTACAGACGTGCAGGCATCAGCGGATGAATCGGATGAAGAAACCGATGAGGGTGCATCAGCTAACGCGAGCAAACGTAAGTCTGCCCGTACGTCCAAAGCGGCATAGCGTGCTAATCGCCCCAGCGACAGCCCGGGGCGAATAATTATAAGGAGTTATGCGGCGAACCAGCCGGTATCAGAAGGGGACCGAAAGTCGTTATGCACCTCGTGAGCAGTGATGCGACTTGCCATGCTGAGTGGGTTTTACTGGCCACGCTGGGCAATACAGCGTTTCAGGGCGTGCATCGCCTCTTTTGCAACTTCCTCAGGCGCCTGCTGATGGTAGCTGTCGTTAAAGACCTCCAGTCCCAGCGGGCCTGTATAACCCTGAGCGTCCAGGTAGTCCAGCAGCGTGTAGAGCGGGAAATTCCCCTGGCCCGGCAGCAGTCGGCTGTGGCGGGCGGTATCTATCAGCTGGTCCCGCCCGGGTAGGGTGCTAAGGTCTGACAGCTGGACGAGGAAAATCTTCTCCATCGGGATCCCTGCAAGATCGGCAATGGTACGGTTGCGGGCAAAGATATGAAACGCATCGACAACCAGCCCGAGGTTGGGCGCATTGATTCGCTGCACCATCTGCCATGCCTGAACGGTAGTATTGATATGCGTGCTCCACGCCATCGCTTCAAACGCCACGCGCAGCCCACGTTTATCTGCCTCCTTCACCAGCCAGCGCAGGTCATCTTCTTCCCGATGGGCCACGCAGGCATGATGCGTAGACGCCGGGGTGAGTAGCGTGGTTGCGCCCAGGCTTACGGCCGTATCCAGCATCTCAAGGGCCAGCTTACGCTTATCTTCACGCTCGTCATCCGGCGCGCCGTCAAAATCCAGCAGCACCTGGTAATCCGTCAGAGAAAGTTTTTGTTCCCGGGTAAATGTCCCTACGTCCTGTGCATTTCCTTGCGCGTTTTCCACGTCCTGACGCCAAAGTTCTACCTGCTGAAAGCCAGCTTTAGACGCCGCAATCAGTTTCTCTTCGGGCGTGCCGCCCAGCAAAACGGTGTTGATAAACAATGGGTTATTACTAAATCGCATATCTGCTCCCTTTTAAAAATGTGCCGTAAAATTTGCGGGTTGTCTTTCGGCCCCGCTCTGCCTGATATCGCCCCTGGAAAGGGTCTGAGGTCGCCGGCAGAGTAATGAGTATAGTCAGCGCTTTGGAGTGTGCTTCAGATCACACTTTATCGTTGCCTGGCATTCATCGCTGCAACATGCCACCCTTAGTGCATATGTTTTAGTGAGTGGGACAGATGCGATGAAAAAACCACCGATAGCCAGAAAAAAACCTTTCGAGATGACGCTGCACGGCGATACGCGAACAGATAACTATTACTGGCTGCGCGATGACCAGCGTGAAGATCCCGATGTGCTGGACTATCTTCATGCCGAAAATGATTACGGCAGGGCGGTGATGCAGTCGCAGCAGGCGCTTCAGGATCGGCTGTTAAAAGAAATTGTCGATCGCATTCCCCAGCGCGACCGTTCGGTGCCCTATATCAAAAATGGCTACCGCTACCAGCGCCGCTATGAAGAGGGGAATGAGTACGCTATCTATACGCGTCAGCCTGAAAGCACCGATACGCCCGACGTTTGGCAGACGCTGACAGACGGTAACCAGCGTGCCGCGCGCAGTGAATTTTACACGCTGGGTGGGCTGGATATTTCGCCGGATAACAACATCATGGCGCTGGCCGAGGACTTTCTTTCCCGCCGTCAGTACGGCATCCGCTTTTGCAATCTGGAAACGGGGCACTGGTATGATGAAGTGCTGGAAAATGTATCATCCAGCTTTGTCTGGGCCAACGACAGCACGACGCTCTATTACGTTTTAAAGGACAAGCAAACGCTGCTGCCCTGGCAGGTATGGCGACACAGGCTGGGCACGCCGCAGCGGGAAGATGAGCTGGTGTATGAAGAGAAGGATGACACCTTTTACGTCAGCGTGCATAAAACCACCTCCGAGCACTTTATCCTTATTGCGCTGAACAGCAGCACCACCAGTGAAATTCTGCTGCTGGATGCTGAATATGCGGATACCGCCCCCCAGGTGTTCAGCCCGCGCCGCAAGGATCACGAATATACCCTCGACCATTATCAGCATCACTTCTATGTGCGGTCGAATCGTGAAGGAAAAAACTTCGGGCTCTACCGCACCGATCACTTCCGGGAAAATAGCTGGGAGACGCTGATCCCCGCACGCGAACACATTGTGCTGGAGGATTTCAGCCTGTTTCGCGACTGGCTGGTGGTGGAAGAGCGGCAGCGCGGCCTTACCAGCCTGCGGCAGATCGACAGGAACAGCGGCGAATCCTTTGGTATCGCCTATGACGATCCGGCTTATGTGACCTGGCTTGCCTACAATCCCAACCCTGAGACTAACAGGCTGCGCTACGGTTACTCCTCCATGACCACGCCCGACACCCTGTTTGAGATGGATATGGACAGCGGCGAGCGGCGGGTGCTAAAGCAGGCCGAAGTGAAAGGATTCAATGCCAGCCACTATAAAAGCGAGCATCAGTGGATCAAGGGGCGCGACGGCGTGGAGGTGCCGGTTTCGCTGGTCTACCACCGGGAGCATTTCCGTCCCGGTAAAAACCCAATGCTGGTTTATGGCTATGGCTCCTACGGCAGCAGTATGGATGCCGACTTTAGCGCCAGCCGCCTGAGCCTGCTCGATCGCGGCTTTGTGTATGTGCTGGCGCATATTCGCGGCGGCGGCGAACTGGGGCAGCAGTGGTACGACGATGGCCGACTACTGAATAAGATGAATACTTTCCACGACTTTATTGATGTTACCAACGCGCTGGTGGATCGCGGCTATGGCGATCCACAAAAGCTCTATGCCATGGGCGGTAGCGCGGGTGGTCTGCTGATGGGGGCTGTTATCAATATGGTGCCGGACCGTTTCCACGGCGTTGTGGCGCAGGTCCCTTTTGTCGATGTCATCACCACCATGCTGGACGAGTCCATTCCGCTCACCACCGGTGAATATGACGAGTGGGGCAACCCAGCGGAGGAGCAGTACTATCGCTACATATCCCAGTACAGCCCCTACGACTGCGTCAGCCGTCAGGCCTGTCCGCATATGCTGGTGACCACCGGTCTGCACGACTCACAGGTTCAGTACTGGGAGCCTGCTAAATGGGTGGCGAAGCTGCGCGAGCTGAAAACGGATGACAACCTGCTGCTGCTGTGCACGGATATGGATGCCGGACACGGCGGGAAATCAGGCAGGTTCAAATCGTATGAAGGAGTGGCAATGGAGTATGCCTTTATTATTGCGCTGGCGCAGGAAACGCTCAGCGCAGGTAATGCACATTAGTCTGCTGACAACGCCCGTTCCATCGCGCCGCGAAGGTCGGGCTTCAGGTCGGGGATGTTTTTCAGCATCCATTTAAGATAGCCGGGGTCGCGCTTTGCCACCTCGTCAATTTTGCTGCCGCGATATTTGCCAAAAGGGAAGGTGCTGCTGGAGCCGCGAACGTTCATCCGGCGAACTAATTCCGCTTCATCCCAGCCGGAAAAATCCATGATGTGGATCAGCAGTGCCGCCGTCACATAGCAGTCGTACAGCGCCCGGTGGGCATGCAGGTCCGGGGGCGTTTCCACCTCCAGCTGTAATGACTCGCGCAGTGCCTGATTACCATACTTGCGACCCGGCCACAGGCCGCGCGCCAGGGTCATGGTGCAAATCCATTCTCCGTGCATCTCCGGCAGCATCCTGCGGTCAAAGCTGGCGTTATGCGCTACGTAAAACGCGCTGCCGTGATAGCGGCTGATAACCTGCTCAATGGGCGGCTTATCGGCCACCATCGCTTCCGTAATGCGATGAATTGCCATCGCCTGGCGGCTAATAGGGCGATCCGGACACACCAAATCGCTCATGGGATTGATAATTGTTCCACCCACCACATCCACGGAGGCGATTTCAACAATCCCACCCTGCAATCCACAGGTTTCAGTATCTATTACACGCAGCATAAAGCGTCCCTTTTGAAAATCTGATCGTTAGCTTACCGTAAGCGATGCGCGTTCCCTCCGGTAAAAAAGTGATGGCGGCAAGCAGCGTACGATTTTTGTCCCTGTGAGCGGCAGGCCGACGATAATCGTCATGTGATATTGGCTGGCCGCATCGGCAAAAACCTGTAAGCGGGGAAGCCACAAATTTCACGCTATTTCAGTTTGGGTTCATAGGGCAGACGGGAAAGGCTGAGCGATGCCTGTCGGTACTGCACCAGCCGCTGTCGAAACCAGTCACGCAGCGCTTCTGGCTGTTCGCGCTCAACCATTTCAGCAATGACCGGCATATTATACCGCTCTTTAAAGGCCACACCTGCGGCGGCAAGGTCCACGTTAACCTTATCTTTCTCTTCCTGGGAAACGTCAGCCAGATTGTATTTCATGGGGATCTCCTGATATCCGCGCCAAAAGTAAAGCAGTTGCGCGACTTTCGCAAGCCTCACGGCGGGAATCGCCCTTATCGGCTCGACACCTTATTTTAAGCGGAGTATTCTTTCGGCCTTAATGCAGCCAACAGGTTGCCAGAAAAAGGATAATAGGATGATTATGCGTAAGTTCTCAATGGTTTTTACGCTGGCACTCGCGGCCGCGTTCTCGCAGCAGGCTTCTGCTCATGCCCACCTGAAAAGCCAGTATCCGGCAGCGAACGCCAACGTGGAGGCCTCTCCGCAGGCCCTGACGCTGACCTTTTCTGAGGATATCGAACCCGCCTTTAGCGGCATAGAGGTGCTCAATGCCAGCCAGCAGGCCGTGCCGCTGGAAAAGGCCGAACGCGCGCCAAAACAGCACAACCAGCTGATAGTGCCGCTTAAGCAGCCACTGCCAGGCGGCCAGTACCAGGTCAGCTGGCACGTGCTGTCGGTTGACGGGCATAAAACCAATGGGAATTACACCTTCAGCGTGAAGTAATATGTCTGTCAGCCTGTGCTGGGTGCTGTGCCGCTGGCTGCACTTTATGGCGCTGCTCACGCTAACCGGCGCCAGCGCCTTTACCGTTCTGCTGGCGCCCTGCCAATTCAGGACGCATATGGCGGTGCGACTCACTCCGCTGCTTACGTCAGGCGCGATCGCCTCGCTGCTAACGGCGGTGCTGCTGCTGGTGATCCAAACCGGCATGATGGGCAACGGCTGGCAGGATGTGAGCAATGTAGAGGTCTGGCGGCTGGTGCTGCAAACCCGCTTTGGCGTGGCCTGGCAGTGGCAGCTTATCGCCAGCGTGGTCGGCGTTGCGGCGCTGGCGCTAAAGGGCAGGGGGCGACAGCAGCTGCTGCTGATAAGCGGGATCGGACAGCTTGCCGGTCTGGCATTTACCGGCCACGCCGCCATGCTGGACGGCGCGCTCGGTTTTTTACAGCGTAGCAATCACGCCGTGCATTTGATTTCCGCTGCCTTCTGGGCGGGTGGACTGCTGCCGGTTCTGCTGCTGATGAGGGATATGCGACAGCCCGCGCGCAATGACGCAATCTATACGCTGATGCGCTTCTCACGCTATGGGCATCTTGCCGTTGCGCTGGTGCTGCTGAGTGGGGTGGTTAACGCATGGCTGCTGCTCGGCTGGCCGCCGGGTCATTTTCAACTCTACAGCAGGCTGCTGCTGATAAAAATTGCGCTGGTGGGGCTAATGTGCGGCATCGCGCTGTTTAATCGCTACTGGCTGGTCCCACGCTTCCAGCACAGCGGGGAGCAGGGCCAGCGCCGGTTTATACAGGCGACGCTGGCTGAGCTGCTGCTGGCGGCCATTGTCCTTTTGCTGGTAAGCCTGTTTGCCACGGTTGAACCCGCCTGATTATCATTTTTCTACCGTCTGCGCGGCAGACGTTTTCTTAAGAGGAATTGAACCACCATGAAGAAGTTGGCCAGTCTGATGATCGCGTTAAGTTTTTGTTCCAGTGCGATGGCGGCGGAAATTATTACCGTCAGTCGTTTCCAGGTCGGCAAAGACAAATGGATGTTCGATCGTGAAGAAGTGATGCTGACCTGCACCAGGGGCAACGCGCTGTTCGCCATCAACCCCAGCACGCTGATGCAGTATCCGCTCAATGACAAAGCCGAGGCGCTGGTAAAAAGTGGCAGCGCAAAGGGCCAGCCGATTAGCGTTATCCAGACAGATGACCCACAGCATCCGGGCCAGAAGAAAAGCCTGCAGCCGATAATCGATCGTGCCCGGAAGCTCTGTGATTAAATACGAGTAAAAGCTTCGTGACGAAATAGCGCTTTGTAACAGCTATTTAGAAATCTGTATAACGCATTAAGATGGCGCTGGTATCGGGTTTTCACTTTATGCCAGCGCGTTAACTGTTTTTCCCGCCCCTTTTTCAGATCCATTTGCAATTGTTCCGTTACGATCACAAAGCGAACATCTTCTTTATGCTCGGTTTACAACTGGCTGGATTATCCACGCGCCTGTACTACCTTTTAAAGTGCAAGGCGACATAGCCTGCATTAATGCCAACTTTTAGCGCAAGGCTCCGTTAAAAGAGCCATTTCCCTGGACCGAAGACAGGAATCGTCTTCGGTCTTTTTTTATTTGGGCTTTAAAAACAGTGACTTACATTAAAATCAATCAGTTATAGCACACCCTGTTGTACCCTATTGCACCCGGCCATCATAAAGTGGCTGGCAGAGCTGTGACGCAGTACATGACTCATCTGACCCTCTGGCAACTCTATCGCTGCAAGGCGAATAACCCGGTAAAACTGGCGATAGCATTCCGAGAAATATTGTCCTTAAGCTCGTTATAAAGTTCATCCCCGACAGGAACCGTGCGGTTCTTCTTACCTTTGGTATTGATAAAAGTAATTTTGTTCGGGGATATTTGATTTCGACAACGTGGACACCGTGACGATAATCAGATATCTGATGCACTCCGTGTAATGGGTGTGCTCAGATTGCCAGATCGGGTGGGGGGATGTATGGGATTGGGATTTGCTGAAGGATCAGCGGGCAAAAGACGACTCCAGTCATTTGATACTTGTTTTGCTAAAGCTTTTCACGTCTCTTACAAATGGTCTATGTTACAGCTATCAGTATAGCCAACGCCCCGCCTCAGCAGATTCAATCAGCATATGAACGGTTAATGGCTCGGGCTGATTATTATCACTGCGCAAAAATTTTGGCAAAATAGCATTAGGTAAAAACCTAACGCCCTCATTAGGAAAATACTTGCTGAAGTCGAAACTTTTCATATCAATCTGAAGTGAGGAAGCATACTCTTCAATGAAATCACTGGCCTCTTCAGGCAATACGCTTTTCCTACCTGTACTCAGGGATGCATCATCGGACATCACCCAAAAATATTTAGCAATCAGGTTGCGTACAACTTCAGCTTTATTCATACCATCGTTATCCTCTTACCCCTGTGATTAATTTATATCGGTGAATAACATTCCGGGTAATGATTGAGAGATCGTAAGCTGTTATCGCAGCTCCAACCCATGGAACCCAGCGCCCAACGTAAGCTCCGACGCTGGTCGTATATGCCCACTCGCCACGTAACATTTTCTTCCAGGTAATAGTTCGCCGTGGCTTCTTAAATCTCTGACGAATATACATCCGGCTCATCATTGAAAGCGGACTTGTTCCCCTTGTCGCTTTTTTGGCGTCCAATTTCCCCCTGACAGGGATAACAGGAAAACTTGCTAATATTGAGGCAACTGCCACAATATCCGTGATTTCACTAAATCTTTTTCTGAATTCATCAAGTATTAACCAGAGCAAAAGCTCATCGCCATCAACGCTCATTCCATCGAAGAAATATTTTCCATTCAACTGCTCTACCGTGTCCATACCTTTCCTCGCTGTTCTCAATAAACAAGTTATCCTAACGCCTGCTTTTTACTCAGTCCATACTAAAGCAAAACTTTATAGATCTGTAGTGGCACAGTGAATTTGGCCACCTGAATAGAGGTGAAATCATCACCTCATAGTCAAAACAGGTGACATTATGACCGGACGTAACAGACGCAATTTTAGCCCCGAGTTTAGCCCCGAGTTTAGCCCCGAGTTTAGCCTCGAGGCTGCCCAGCTTGTACTCGATCAGCATTACACCGTTGCCGTCGCTGCCACTGCGATGAATGTCGGCAAATCCACGATGGACAAATGGGTTCGACAACTGAAAGAAGAGCGAGCGGGAAAATCACCCATAGCTTCACCCATGACACCTGAGCAAATCGAGATACGTGAGTTGAAGAAAAGAATTCAAGATATTGAAATATAAGTGAATATTTGAAAAAAAAAGGCTACCGCACTCTTGATGTCAGACTCCCTGAACAATTCTCATTAGTGGAGAAACTCAGGGCGCGGTTTCCTGTTGCCGTTGTGTGCAACGTGTTTGGGGTTCATCGCAGCAGTTATAAATACTGGCGGCAGCCCAGGAAGCCTGACGCCACGAGAGTGGCATTACTGAGCCTTGTGCGTGAAGTTTATCGCGAAAGTAACGGTTCAGCAGGAGCGCGAAGCATTGCCGCAATGGTCACCACCAAAGGTATAAAACTGAGCCGCTGGCGGGCAACAAAGCTGATGAAAGTGCTCAATATTATCAGCTGTTAGCAACCTGGCCATCGTTATAAGAAGGCGTCTAAGGAACATTGAGATCCCTAATTATCTGGATCGCCCGTTTGCTGTTACCGAGCCTAACCAGGCCTGGTGCAGTGATGTGACTTATATCTGGACGGGAAAACGCTGGGCTTATCTGGATGTTGTACTCGATTTGTTTTCCCGTAAACCGGTTGGCTGGGCGATGTCATTTTTCCCAGATTCAGCACTGACAGGTAAAGCCCTGTCGATGGCCTGGGCAGCCCGGGGAAATTGCTGGGATAACAGCCCAATGGAACGGTTCTTCAGAAGCCTGAAAACAGAGTGGGTACCGGATAATGGCTATGCGAATTTTAGCGAAGCCAGCACGGCAATAACGAATTACATCACAGGATATTACAGCCAGCTCAGACCTCATCAATATACGAAACAATCCCGTACTGGTTCCAGGCCAGATTGCTGACAGGCTACGAGTGCGAACCTTTGGAAACTTTGACCAGTTCCGTAAGGCTTTTTGGTTAGAGGTTACAAAAGCCCCTGAGCTATCAAGCCAGTTCCGGGGGAGTAACAAAATTCATATACGTAATGGAAACTCTCCTTTCACACGAGAACTGGATCGTGCTGGAGGAAGAGAACGCTATGAAATCCATCATATTATTCCAATAAGTAAAGGTGGGGAGGTTTATAATGTCGATAATATGGGCATAACTTCACCTAAGCGGCATATCGATATTCATTCAACGAGGCAGAGTAAATAATATGGGTGAAAAAAATTATTATCTGATTATACAGAAAGCGAATTTTTAGATTTAGTTCGTAAAATTTATAATGCTGAAGGGCCAACAGAAGAGGACGATAATTGCCGCGTCAGGGAGTTTAGGCGACTTGCTGAACATCCATCAGGCTCCGACCTTATCTTCTACCCAAAGGATGGAAAAGATGATAGTCCCGAAGGCGTTGTTCAGGAAGTAAAACATTGGCGTCAGGCTAACGGTAAACCGGGTTTTAAAGGTTAGCTTTAGGCCGCATAAATGAATATACATGTACGCCAAAGGCATGACGACCCGCGAAATCGTCGCCACGTTCAAAGAAATGTACGACGCGGATGTATCCCCAACGCTGATATCTAAAGTTACTGATGCGGTTAAAGAACAGGTGACTGCGTGGCAAAATCGGCCACTGGATGCGCTTTATCCCATTGTTTACCCTGACTGTATCGTGGTGAAGGTTCGTCACAGCGGCAGCGTGATCCGACAGGCTATCAAAAAACGCAAGGTGTTCCCGACGGACGACTCAGTACGAAAAGTCATTTATCTGGCGATCGGGGATGCTTCAAAAAAATGGAATATGCCGATCAGGAACTGGCGGCTGGCAATGAGTCGTTTTATTATCGAGTTCGGTGACCGTCTGAGCGATCACCTTTAATGCGGTGGCAGTTAGTCGGATAAGAGAGCCGCATTTCTGCGACTCCCTCTCCTCAGAACCGTGCGTGCAAGTTTCCCCGCACACGGCTCAGGCCTTCATAAAGCTAGATAACCCTGGCCCGGCAACCTCCTGCTGTGGAGGATATTTCCGCATTCTCTCTTTAAAGTAATCAAGGTATTCCACATCGTAGGGATTGGCGGCTGAACGGATTTGTCGGTGACGTCGTATTGGCGTTGCTGAGGCTTGTTTCAGGCTAATTATCCTGCTTTCGCCACTCTTCACCTGATAGACCGAGTGAAATATCCAGCGACGCATCCCTCTGCTACCGTAATACTTTCGGTAAAGCCAGCCCTTTGATTTCCTGCTATGTTTTCGCCTTATCATGCGATAAAGAGCCCAAAAGATGGCAGTGTCGATTTTACTGAAGATGGCTTTTGCCACCACATGACGATAATAGTTTACCCAGCCGGTCAATTTACGGTTGAGCAAGCCTATTAACGAAGCTGTAGGTAGCGCAATGCCTGCTCTGATCTCTTTTCGGATAACATCCAGGAAGGATTCGATACTGCTTTTCGCAGGTTTAATCAACAGTTTACTGCCGTACTTGCGTACATTAAACCCCAGAAAATCGAATCCCTGAGTGATCGATACGATCGCCGTTTTCTCTTCAGATAGCGTCAGCCCTCTTTCCCTGAGGAAGCCCGTTACCGCCGGTTTGATGATGTTTTCCAGTTGCTCTTTCGAGCTGCTGGTTATCACAAAATCATCGGCGTACCTGACCAGGTGCACTTTGTCGGTGGGTTTTGTGATGCTTTTCAGCATCAATTCCATACCGTCCAGAACACCATTAGCCAGACAGGGAGAAATGATCCCACCCTGCGGCGTTCCTGCTGTGGTGGAGAAAAGCTGTCCTTTCTCGATAAAGCCTGCCTTCAGCCACTGCTCGAGTATTTTACGCTCGATGCGGAGATGTCTT
This sequence comes from Erwinia sp. PPS120, assembly GCF_047918655.1. Classification (GTDB taxonomy): domain Bacteria; phylum Pseudomonadota; class Gammaproteobacteria; order Enterobacterales; family Enterobacteriaceae; genus Erwinia; species Erwinia tasmaniensis_A. Next base: position 90,691 of record NZ_JBLREF010000007.1, read on the forward strand.
AACATCCAGTCGTGACTGATGTTATCAAAGCAGCCTTTAATATCCCCTTCGAGGATCCACTGCGCTGATGACCTCTGCGCCAGCACCACAAAACACCGTTCTATTGCATCTGCGGCTGAGCGTTTTGGCCGAAAACCATACGAGTGATGATCCGCTGTAGTCTCTGCCACGGGCTCTGTTGCCAATAGAAAAAGTGCCTGCATGGCACGATCATGCATCGTTGGGATCCCTAACGGCCTTGTTTTGCCATTCTTTTTGGGAATATGGATACGTCTTAGAGGCTGAGCCTGATAACCCCGGCAGGACAATGCCAGAGCGGCCTGCCACTTTTGTTGCGGGTTTATCCATAACGTTCCGTCGATACCTGAAGTATTACGCCCCCGGTTCGATGTGACGCGTTTCACTGCCAACAACTTCGCCTGATGAGATCGGGTAAGAAGCCGCTGGAGCGCTCGCACTTTATTCCAGCGTTGCGCTTTGGTTGCCTTGGCGATACGCATCTGTAATCGAAATACATCATCTTCAACCTGTTGCCAGTCGATCGATGACCACAGAGATGATGCTGAAGGCGCACCGCACTGGCTTGTAACCTGCTGCGTCATTTGCGTTCCCTCATAACGTCGATATTCCAGACTTTCTCGCCAGAGAAGACCCTCCGGACGTCAGCCCCTTTTCAGGTCGGTAAAAAAAAAAAACCGTATATCGGTCGTTACAACCGATCATTCGCTTCTTCCGGCGTCCCGTTCCCGCACAACCATGGCTTACTCTCACGAGTTCGCTACCTGACGGAGTTGTACGGGGTTACCACGTTCCGTTCCTGTGACTCAAGGGGTTAGGTCCCCCGTTAACACCGGCGATGTAACACTCACGATACCCCATCTGTGAGAAGGTATACCTGATCGCTTGCCTTTTGGCTGAAGCCTGACAGCCGCTTTGGCTTCTTACATATTACGATGCTTGTCGGGGTTTGCTTATGCTGACCATACCCTTATCCCTGGCGCCTTCACCGCCTGCGGCTGGCAGTTTCAGATTGGACCTCACAGTCCATCCCTACGGATAATCCGTGGCTACATGGTCCCCGACGCTTTGCACCCTGAAATTACTCTCAGCGCACAGTCGGGTAGGGAACTGCTGGTGAGACAGCAGGTTTCTTCGCACTTCTTACTGCATACTGGCTGAAACAATCACAGGAACAGCCTCGTGTCGCACCACAAGATTATGTACAGGCTCAACTTTACCGCCAGGCACAGCCGTGTCGCAGGTCAGGGTTCAAAGCAGTACAATCCGCCGCGTTTACCTCAGATTCACGACTATAGTCAACGAATTTCCGATTATCCCGCACGAAATATGCGCTTTCCCTTGTTAATCGTGCGTCAAGGCTCTACCCTCAGGAAGCAAGATCGATACACGACAATTGCGTCCGTACGTAATGGCCTGGAGCCAACCTGATGAAAAGTGACAAAGAGATTTCGATTGACCAGTTTACCGATGCCGAGAAAGAGCTGGTTCAAGCCAAAGTGAAGCATCTGACGCTTAAACTGGCGCATATCGCCAGCAAGAAGGAAGAAAAGGAGATCATGAAGGAAGCTAAGCGTCTGGTGATGAAAGATCGCGTAGTGAAGGAGACGACCAAAGCGGTTATCGCCAGCAAGCCTCGCAAGCCTGCCTCTGCGAAAGAGAGTGAGATTAAAGAGTATAACTGGTCGGCGTCGCTGCGCAAAAACCCGCGGGCCCTGAAAGCCAGATAATCCCGTTATCGTTGCGTCAGGCGTGAATCGCCTCGATTCACCGCTGACGCTGCCCCTGGCTTTATCCCACAATAATCAGGTGCACCAGTCTCGCCAGCCCCTCAATCACCAGCACACTCCCCACGGTAATGACCGCCAGCAGGCAATAAAACTGTTTACGGCTGCTCATAAGCTCATACTACCCTCGTCGGTAAACTGCCTACACTGTAGGAGGTTAATCTTAAACATACAGTCAATAATTTCCCGAAATGTTTGGGTGGTCTCATTATGATCTATCAGTCTCTTAACGGTGAAAGCTGGCGACATATCTATATCGTCGGCGACCTGCACGGCTGTCGGCAACTGCTGGATGAAAGGTTGGGTGAGGTGAATTTTGATTATTCTCAGGACCTGCTGGTCGCCGTCGGCGATCTGATCGACCGGGGCCCGGACAGTCTCGGCTGCCTGACGCTGTTGACTGAGCCGTGGTTTCGTAGCGTAAGGGGTAATCATGAAGAAATGGCGATCGCTGCGCTGACCGTCGGACAGCACAGCCCGTGGATTAGAAACGGTGGTGACTGGTTTTATCAGCTGAGCGGGTCGGGCATGATTGAGGCAAAGCATGCGCTGAGCCAGTGCCGCCTGCTGCCGTTGATCCTGCATATCGTGCAGGGCAGCCGCCTTATCGTGGTCGCCCATGCCGATTATCCCGCCGCCGTTTACGCCTGGGGGGCCGCAGTGGATGCGACCGACGTGGTCTGGAGCAGGGCGCGTCTTGAACGCCTGCAAAACGGCACGGGTGCGGAGATCCGTGGGGCGGATGCCTTTTATTTTGGTCATACGCCCCTCGATAAGCCGCTTCACGCTTTCAACCAGCACTATATAGATACCGGTGCCGTTTATGGTCACTCGCTGACGCTGGCGCAAATACAGTAAGCCATCAGGATGAGAAAAGTTTTCCGTCGCGCACCAGATCGCGCGGATAATTATTTTTTATCCGGCTTCCCACCTTTTTAGCGATGCCGAGAGGCTGATGCTGGCAGGTAACCAGAATTTCTCTCCCCGGCAGGTCCCGTTCCGGGTAGATATCCCGTCCTCTGTACCACTCTTCGGCCTCGGCAAGCGTCAGTTCGAAGCGGTTGGTGGCCTGCGGATCTGCCAGCGCAATCACGGCTTCATGCTGCCAGCGCCAGCCTTTAGGAAAGGTTTCTGCCAGCCTGATACCGATACGTGAAAATCGCACCTTACCCAGCAGAGATTCGATCGCCTGCGGAAAGAGCCACAGCTCCTTATCGCGCTGCCACAGGCTGTGCGTCGCACTGTTCCATACCAGTCCCGCTTTCGCAGCTGCCGCGCTGATTTCCTGCTGCTCACGGTTTTTGACCGGTGAGAAGGGGAGTTTCCCAACTTTGTAGCCCGGCGCGGGCATGGGAGGAACGCTTTGCAGCTTGCGCAGGCGCGCCACAAAAAAACCTTCACTGTCGAAAATCTGCGGGAAGACGTGCAAAAAACCCTCCGGCGTAGCGGCGCGCTCTGCGCCTGCGAACAGCCCGTCGAGCGGCTCAATCGCCACCGCGTGCGGGTATTTGGCCATCAGCCAGGCGATAACCTGCTGGTTTTCACTCTGGTTCAATGTGCAGGTGGAATAGACCAGCGTGCCGCCCGGATGCAGCGTATGGAAAGCGCTGTCGATTAAATCGCACTGGGTGGCGGCAATCTCAGCCGTACTTTCGGGCGACCAGTTGCGCAGTGCATCCGCATCCTTACGGATAACGCCTTCACCCGAGCAGGGCGCGTCCAGCAGTACCGCGTCGAAGCTTTCAGGCAGGGCCGGGCCGTAGACGCGACCGTCAAAATGAGCAATCGCGGTATTGCTGACGCCGCAGCGGCTGAGGTTGGCATGCAGCACCTTCACCCGGCTGGCGGAGTACTCGTTGGCCAGCACTGCGCCCCGGTTACCCATGCGGGCAGCAATCTGCGTGGTTTTTGAGCCGGGCGCAGCGGCAACGTCCATCACCCGCTCGGGTTCTGGCATGCCGTCAAAGAGCGCGGTGACCGGCAACATTGAGCTGGCTTCCTGAATGTAGAACAGGCCCGCGAGATGTTCCGCCGTGCTGCCCAGCGGCAGGGCACCGGCGTCTTCCCGGGCGATCCAAAAACCTTCGGTACACCAGGGTATGGGCGTCAGCGCCCAGCGGTACGGTTCAACCAGCAGCAGAAATGCCTCGACGGTGATTTTTAACGTATTGACGCGAATGCTGCGACGCAGCGGTTGCTGGCTGATAGCGATAAAGCGCTCATAATCCGCTGCATCGGGCAGCAGGGTGCGCATCTGGTCGAGAAATGAGTCGGGGAAATAGATTCGGGAAGAGTGGGACACTGAAAAATTCCGCTGGGATAAAGTGCAGGGAGTTTACCACAGGCGGGGGACGTAAAAAAAACGGGCAGCCAGGCTGCCCGTTATGACTTATTTCGCGGGAACCGCAGTCCCCCATTTACGCCAGTCTTTCGGCTCTTCATCCTCAAGCAGATAGTGCTTGCCAGAGGTGGCCTGCGGCGCCAGCGGGATGGTTGGCGGCGTGGCAAACGCAATGCCGCCCTGAATAAACTGCTGGAAGGTGCCGGTTTTCACCACGCCGCCGATCAGACCGAATTTCAGGTTATAGCCCGAGGCCAGCCAGAAGACCGAGTTATTACGCACCAGATGCTGGTACTTCTTGCTGATCCGCAGCGTTATCTGCACCCGGTCAGCCATTGCGCCCAGAGAGGTGCCGGTCACGGTACCCACTTCAATTCCGCGGAACAGCACCGGTGTACCCACGGACAGCGAGCCGCCCTCAGGCGCATCCATTACCACGTTCAGGCCATCAAGATAGCGCGCGTCGGTGATGGTGGACTCCTGCAGTTCAAAGGTGCGCTGTGCCTGGCCTTTACCCGGATCGACATTAATATAGGGCTGCAGCAGCGTATCGAGATGGTTAACGCCGGCCGCAGAGATCACCGGCGAAACCACCGAGAAGCGGCTGCCATAGCGCGCAAAATCATTCACGTATTCAGGGTAAAGCACGGCTTTTGCGATCACCTGATTTTTATCCTGATTCAGCGCCAGTGATTCAAGCTGCCCAATGGTTATGCCGAGGTAGCGAATCGGCATACCGGGTGAAAGCTTACTGGCATCAAAGGTGTGCAGCATAATCTGGCTGCCCACCGCCCGAGCCATTGTTTCAGAGGCGTAGAGCACGCGCTTGTCTTTGCTGGTCAGGCCGATGCCCGCGCCGGTCAGGTTATCGAAGCTAATCGCCCCTTTTATCGCACGGTTAAGCGGTGAAGCCTGGACCGTCAGTCCGCCGCCGTTAAGCTGCACGCGCGCGCCGCCCTCAGCCCAGAACACGCTGTTTGCCGTCAGCAGATTGCGGTACTCCGGCTTTATATGCACGCGCACGTCGAACTGACTGGCTTTTGGAATGACATCTACGATTTCGCCCACCTGGAACTTACGGTAGAGCACCACGGATCCCGCCTGAATATCGGGCAGGCTGTTGGCCGTCAGGGTGAGGGTGGTGGGCAGCTGATTGGTGGTAATGCCCTCAGCCGCCTTCTCCGCATTGGCATAGAGCGGGTAGCTGGATTTCACCTCGCCCTTGCTGCCAGGCTCCAGCCGTATGCCGCCGCTGACCCATTCACTGGCGCTGGCACCGAGCACTTCCATCCCGTCCAGCCCCAGCTTTACGTCCAGCCGGCTGTTAATGATGAATTTGCTGTCGCCGTGCACCAGATGGCGATATTTAGCCGCGATGGCCACGCTGAAATTAACCCCTTTGTCGGTAAGATCGCGGCTGACAACCTGACCAATCTGCATACCGTGTAGCATCAGAGGTTGGCCTGCGTCAATGCCGTAGCTTTCCGGGGCGGTCAGCTTTACCGCGATGGCGTCCGGCTGCTGAAGCAGCGCAGCATTACTTTGCAGAACGGTAAAGTGATCCTGCGGCTCGCCGTCGCCGGGGATCAGCTCCAGCGTGTTGCCGGTTAGCAGACTGCTCAGGCTGCTGTCGGTGAGGCTGATTTTAGGACTGCGCATTTCAATACGCGTGCCGGTGCGCATCAGCCCGGTAACGGAGGGATCCAGCGTTAGCTCACCGGTTACCTTGCCGCCTGGCTGCAAATTGAGGGCGGTCAGGGTGCCCACTTCCAACCCCTGATACATCAGCGGCGTACTGTTGGCGCGCAGATTTTTACCATCAGGCAGATCCAGCGTAATCACCACCCCACGATGGCTGTGTGCCAGATCGGGATAGAGATCGTAGTTATCATCCGTTTTTGCCTGGGGTGAGGCATCCGGCGAGTCAAAGGCGATGGCACCGTTCACCAGCGCCGCCAGACTTTCAAGCTGCACTTTCGCCCCGCTTAACCCCACATCCGCCTTAAGCCCGGAGACATTCCAGAATCGACTGTCCTTTTTCACCAGGTTAGTAAAGCGTCGTTCAATCAGTACATCGACCGTAACGCCCCGATTACCCGCATTAATACTGTAGTCGTAAACGCGGCCAACGGGGATTTTACGGAAATAGACCAGCGAGCCGCTGTTCAGCGATCCAAGGTCGGCCGTATGCAGATGAATAAGCATTTCGCCGGTGTTAACGCGGTATTTGGGCTGCGTATCCAGCGCGACGAAATTCTCACGCGGCTTGCCTTTACCCGGCATCATGCCGATGTAGTTGCCGCCTACCAGCGCGTCCAGGCCCGAGACGCCCGCCAGCGACGCTTTAGGCGTTACCAGCCAGAACTCCGTTTGATCGCGTAGCGCATCGCGCATATCGCTCTTAATACTGGCCTTGATTTTGATGGTGCGCAGATCGTCAGTCATGCTGATACCCTGCACAAGCCCGACCTCCACGCCCTGATAGCGCACCGGTGTACGGCCCGGCACGATGCCGTCAGCCGTGGCAAAATCAATAGTGACCGTCGTGCCGCGCTCCTGGAAATTCGTCCAGACGAGCCAGCCCGCGATCAGCAGCGCAATAAAAGGCAGCAGCCAGAACGGAGAAATTCTGCGCCGTCTCTTTATGCGTGCGTCAGTCGGTGTAGTCGGCGTTTCCTGTTGCATGAGCATCCCAAAGTAAACGGCTATCCAGCCACTCGACGGCAAGGATAGTAAGAATGACCGATGAGCCAAAATAAAAGGCAGCCGGTCCCATAGTAAAAGCCAGAAGCTGATCGCGGTTGACCAGAGACATGGTTAACGAGATGACAAACAGGTCCAGCATAGACCAGCGTCCTACCCAGGTAACCACACGCAGTAGCCGGATGCGGGTTTTAAGACCCTGTTCACAGTTAAAATGTATGCTGATCAACAACGTCAGCAGGACAATCACTTTAGTAAAGGGTACTAAAATACTGGCAATAAAAACCACTGCCGCGACGGGCACATTCCCTGACCCCAGCGAGAGTATCCCCGACAATATGGTGTCTTCTTTCCGGGCGCCATTCAGATAGATAACAGAAATAGGCAGCAGGTTGGCCGGAATGAGCAGAACTATCGCCGCTATCAGCGCCGCCCAGGATTTTTGCAGGCTAAAGCGGCGACGGTGGCGCAGCGGGGTATGACAGCGTGGACAGCGTCCCCGTTCGTCAGGTAACCCGGTATGGTGGCAGCTCAGGCATACCCTGAGCCTGTCGGGCGAAATCTGCGGCTGCGGCTGCGGATAAAAACGATGCCACAGCTGTTCAATGTTCATATGAATCAGGGTGACCAGGCTCAGCACTGCCAGCGAAATAAAGGCCACCAGACCGGGACCGGGTGTGATACTGGCGTAGTCCTGCACTTTAATCGAAGCGACGGCAATACCCACCAGGTAAATATCCAGCATCACCCACTCTTTCAGCCGTTCAAGCATCAGGAGTACCGGCCGAAGGTTCATCCCCAGCCTTTTGCCAAAATAGAGATAAGCGATCGAGGCCACCAGCGTTGCCGGCGCACCAATGGTACAGAACGCGACCATAGAGGCGGTGATCACGTTACCCTGCTGCGCCATCTGATAAATACCCCCAATCAGGGTTGCGCTGATATTGGTGCCGAGCAGACGAATAGAAACCAGCGACTCGCTAAAGGCAAACGGCATAAGGAGAAGCATGGTGACGGCCATGGCGGTCAAACGGGTCATCGACCAGTCGCGACCATTCAGGATACGCGCATTGCAGCGAGGGCAGTGCGCAGACTCATTTGATTTCACATCCGGCAAGGAAAAAAGGGTATCGCATTGTGGACAACGCTGATAACGTGCCTGAGGCAGAGCATGACTAATGGTGAGTATTTTCATAATCCTGACTATGCTGATTGACCCGGCAGTGCGTATGCAGGGCAGGGTTAGGCCTGGTCGTACACCATGATGTCAGATAACACATCGGGTCATGCTCAAGGTCCAGACGGTACTAAGGGTATATTAACTCTCGGGATGATTCACCTTATCGATCTGAACATATAATGCTTATTTTATCAGGTGCGGTCATCATCCACCGCGCGACAAGTTTCCACAATGGTTAAAAAATGACAAAAACAGAATTTTATTCGGACCTCAACCGCGATTTGCGCGCGCTTATCGCCGGTGAAACCAGCTTCATGGCCGCAATGGGTAATTGTAGCGCGCTTTTATTTGAGCGTCTTGAAAGCGTTAACTGGGCGGGTTTTTATCTTCTGACCGAGCCAGATACGCTGGTGCTGGGGCCGTTTCAGGGCAAAATTGCCTGCGTGCGTATTCCGGTGGGTAAAGGGGTTTGTGGTACGGCGGTGGCGGAATGCGCAGTTCAGCGCGTTTCAGATGTTCACGCCTTCCCGGGCCACATAGCCTGTGATGCGGCCAGCAATGCTGAAATCGTTCTGCCGCTGGTGGTGAATGGCCAGACAATCGGCGTGCTGGATATCGATAGCGTGGAATATAACCGCTTCGACAATGATGATGAAGTCGGACTGAAAACTTTGACCGACGGGCTGTGTGACGTGCTGGCCGGATCGGATGTGGAAAAATTTATTCACATCAAACGCAGCTAAAGCGCTGGATCACGTAGCATTTGCTGACGGTGTCATTATAATGACGCCTGTTCATGCCTGCGCTGATTGGCAAACCCGTTGTAATCAGGAAATTTCATGGAAAATCAACCTAAGTTGAATAGCAGTAAAGAAGTTATCGCCTTTCTGGCAGAGCGTTTTCCCCAATGCTTTAGCGCAGAAGGTGAAGCAAAACCCCTTAAGATCGGCATCTTTCAGGATTTAGTTGATCGTGTTCAGGGCGAAATGAACCTGAGTAAAACTCAGCTTCGTTCTGCTTTGCGTCTTTACACGTCAAGCTGGCGTTATTTGTACGGCATCAAGGCAGGCGCAACGCGCGTTGATCTTGACGGCAGTGCGTGTGGCGTTCTTGAAGAGCAGCATGTTGAGCATGCCCGTAAGCAGCTCGAAGAGGCAAAAGCCCGTGTACAGGCCCAGCGCGAACAGCAGCAGGCAAAAAAACGCGAAGCGGGTGAAGAAGGTGCGCCGCGCCGTCCCCGTAAGCCGGTGCGTAAACCTGGCGCTGAAGGTGAGCAGCCGCGTAAAGTCCGCAGCAAACCTGCCGTCGAGCGCGCACCTTCCGCCGAGCGTCAACCACCGCGCAGCAAACCCGTTACCGATACCACAGCACTGCAAGTCGGCCAGAACATCAAAGTCACCGCAGGCAAAAGTGCGATGGATGCCACCATTCTTGAAATCACTAAAGATGGCGTCCGTGTACAGTTAGCTTCCGGCATGGCAATGATAGTACGCGCAGAACACTTGCAGTTCTGATACGGAGGCCAATCAGGGCATGAACAACTTTTTTAAAACCACCGCAATTGCGGGACTGCTTCTGGCAGGGCAAGTTTTTGCCGCCGATACTATCGTGCGCGCAGACCAGATCCCTCAGCTTCATCAGGAGCCGCAGCATGCCACAGTGAGTGAGCGCGTAGCCTCTCGCTTTACGCGATCCCACTATCGCCAGTTCGATCTTAATGCAGATTTTTCGGTTAAGATTTTTGAACGCTATCTTAATCTGCTCGACTACAGCCATAACGTGCTGCTGACGTCAGATATCCAGCAGTATGCCAGCAAGAAAAGCACCCTGGGTGATGAGTTAAAATCCGGCCAGCTGGACGTATTTTACGATTTATATAATCTGGCGCAGAAGCGTCGTTTTGAGCGCTATCAGTATGCGCTGTCGGTACTGAACAGGCCGATGAATTTTAATGGTCATGACACCGTTGACATCGACCGCAGCAAAGCGCCATGGCCGAAAACCACGGATGAACTGAACCAGCTGTGGGATGCGAAAGTCAAATATGACGAGCTGAGCCTCAGACTGACTGGTAAATCGGATAAAGAGATCCGCGATGTCCTGACCAAACGCTACCAGTTTGCCATTCGTCGTCTGGCCCAGAGCAACAGTGAGGATGTGTTCCAGCTGGCGATGACCGCGTTTGCTCACGAGATCGATCCCCATACCAACTACCTGTCTCCACGCAACACCGAGCAGTTCAATACCGAAATGAGCCTGTCGCTTGAGGGGATCGGTGCGGTGCTGCAAATGGATGACGATTACACCGTCATCAACTCCATGGTGGCTGGCGGACCGGCGGCGAAAAGCAAAGCCATCACCGTCGGCGACAGAATTGTCGGCGTAGGCCAGCCGGGCAAGCCGATAGTGGATGTTATTGGCTGGCGGCTTGATGACGTTGTGGCGCAGATCAAAGGCCCGAAAGGCAGCAAAGTGCGCCTTGAAGTGCTGCCAGCAGGTAAGGGCACCAAAACCCGCCTGGTCACGCTGACGCGTGAAAAGATCCGCCTTGAAGACCGCGCGGTGAAAATGACCGTGCATAACGTTGGCAAGCAGAAAGTCGGCGTACTGGATATTCCCGGTTTCTACGTGGGCCTGACCGACGATGTTAAGGTTCAGCTGCAGAAGCTGCAAAAGCAAAACGTTGACAGTATTGTCATCGATTTGCGCACCAACGGCGGCGGGGCACTGACCGAGGCGGTTTCACTCTCTGGTCTGTTTATTCCTGGCGGTCCTGTAGTTCAGGTTCGTGACAACATCGGTAAGGTGCGTCAGGACAGTGATAACGACGGGATCGTTTACTATAAAGGTCCGCTGGTGGTACTGGTCGATCGCTTCAGCGCCTCTGCCTCTGAAATCTTTGCCGCTGCCATGCAGGATTATGGTCGTGCACTGATTGTAGGTGAACCGACCTTCGGGAAAGGGACGGTGCAGCAGTATCGCTCGTTGAACCGCATTTACGATCAGATGCTGCGCCCTGAATGGCCTGCGCTGGGCTCCGTCCAGTACACCATTCAGAAGTTTTATCGCATCAACGGCGGCAGTACGCAGCGTAAAGGCGTGACGCCAGATCTGATGATGCCAACCGGCGTGGAGGCGATTGAAACCGGTGAGAAGTTTGAGGACAACGCGCTGCCATGGGATAGCGTGACGGCTGCAAACTACACCAAAACGGGTGACGTGAAAGCGCTGGTCCCGCAGCTGCTGAAGGACCATCAGGCACGTATCGCGCAGGATCAGGAGTTCCAGTACATCCTCAAGGATATCGCACGCTTCAACGCCATGAAGGATAAGCGCAACATTATCTCTCTCAATCTGGCCGAGCGTGAGAAAGAGAACCATGAAGATGATGCACTGCGTCTGGAACGCATTAACGCGCGCCTGAAGCAGGAGGGCAGGAAGCCGCTTGCCAGGCTTGAGGATCTGCCTAAGGACTATAAGGAACCCGATCCTTATCTGGATGAGACGGTCAACATTGCCAATGACATGGCACAGCTTGAGAAAGCGCAACCGTCAGATTCCGCAGCAAAATAGCGTCTCAGGGCACAGCACAGTCTGTGCCTTTTTTTACGGCCAGTCCCCTCCAGCATTTTTCACCCCTCCTTAGCGGCATCATCGTGCGCGTCCTTCTTATCCGCTGCCTCATTCGTTTACAGTGTAAAGTTATGTTTTTTTAAGTACTTAACGATTAAGAGCGCTTGAAATGTTTTTCGGAACCCATACGATAGCTATCCGCGTTGTGCGATCCGTTAACTGAGGAAGATGAAATTATATGATGCGTATTGCGCTTTTCCTGCTGACCAACCTGGGTGTAATGTTGGTTTTCGGGCTGATACTCAGCCTGACGGGGATCCAGTCGAGCAGTGTTTATGGCCTGATGATTATGGCGGGTCTGTTTGGCTTCGGCGGTGCGTTCGTTTCACTGCTGATGTCTAAATGGATGGCCCTGAAATCCGTTGGTGGCGAAGTGATTGAGCAGCCGCGTAATGAAACTGAGCGCTGGCTGATGCAGACCATTTCGCAACAGGCTCAGCGTGCGGGCATTGCCATGCCGCAGGTTGCTGTTTATCACGCACCAGATATTAATGCGTTCGCGACCGGGGCGCGCCGTGACGCATCGCTGGTCGCGGTTTCAACCGGGCTGCTCCAGAATATGAGCCGGGATGAAGCTGAAGCGGTGCTGGCACATGAAATCAGCCATATCGCTAACGGTGACATGGTCACCATGACGCTTATCCAGGGTATTGTGAACACCTTTGTTATCTTTATTTCACGCATACTGGCCCAGCTGGCCGCAGGATTTCTCTCCGGCGATCGTGAAGAAGGTGAGAGCAACAACGGCAACCCGATGGTTTACTTTGTGGTATCAATGGTGCTGGAGCTGGTGTTTGGTATCGCAGCCAGCATTATTACCATGTGGTTCTCGCGTCACCGTGAATTCCATGCGGATGCCGGGTCGGCTAAGCTGGTGGGGCGCGAGAAGATGATTGCCGCGCTACAGCGTTTGAAGACCAGCTATGAGCCGCAGGAAGCCAGCACCATGCAGGCATTCTGCATCAACGGCAAGTCCAAATCCCTGAGTGAACTGTTTCTGTCTCATCCGCCGCTGGATAAGCGCATCGAGGCGCTTCGCAGTGGACAGTATCTGAAATAGCGGTACGTTTGACACAAAACCGGGTCTGGGTCCGATGCTGATCTCCTTTAACGACTGGCATCGGGCACGGCCCGGTTTTTTTATACCGCAAAACGCATCACGCAGGGGGGCCGGGCTGGCGGATGCGCATTGCGCTGACAACCGCCGCCGCAACGGAGAAAATGCCCGCTAATATCAGCGAGGCGTGTGTGCCCCGATCGCCAGACAGGTTGAACATCAGCGCGACCAGTGCCGCACCGCTGGTCTGGCCCAGCAGGCGCGCGGTTCCCAGCATACCGCTGGCACCGCCGCTTCGCTGACGCGGAGCGGAAGAGATGATCGTATGGTTATTCGGCGACTGAAAAAGCCCGAAACCCGCGCCGCATAGCGCCATGCGCCAGATAATATCCCCATCACCCGGTGAGGCGGGCAGCAGCGCCAGCGCAAACAGGCCGATGGCAAACAGGGCAAGCCCAATGGCACCCAGCAGACCGGCATGGTAGCGCTCAATCATTCTGCCCGCGATGGGCGCGACAATCATGGTTGCCAGCGGCCAGGGCGTCAGCAGCAGGCCGGTGGCAACCTCACCCCGCATCAGTACCGATTGCAGAAAGAACGGCAGTGAAACCATTGCCAGCATCTGGGCACAGAAAGAGCAAACAGATGTCCCAATGGAGAGGGAAAAGATCGGAATGCGAAAGAGATCAACCGGCAGCAGGGGGAAGGGTAAACGAAGCTGGCGACGGATAAAAAAATAACCGATCACCCCCAGCGCGGCTACTTCAGCCAGGATCAGCCGGCTATTCTGCCCCTGCGCAAAGCCGCTGAGAGCCGAAATGAGCAGGCCGAAGGTCAGCGCATTCATTACCGCACTGATAACATCAAAGCGCTGCCCCTGGGCTTTCTGCGTATTGTCCGGCAAAAAACGCAGTGCCAGACCCAGTGCCGCAATGCCTATTGGCACATTAATCAGAAACAGCCATTTCCATGATGCGACCGAAAGCACCGCCGCCGCAACGGTTGGACCGGCGGCGGTGGACACCGCGACGATCAGCGAATTGATGCCCATTCCGCGCCCGAGAAACCGCTGCGGATAGATAATCCTGATCAGCGCCGTATTTACGCTCATCAGCGCCGCGCCGCCGAAACCCTGTAGCACGCGCGCCAGGGTAAGCATGCCCAGCGTATTGGAGAAGGCGCAAAACAGCGATGTACAGGTAAAAATGACCAGTCCTGCCTGATAGATGCGCCGGTAGCCGATAATATCGCCGAGGAAGGAGAGGGAGAGTAACGAGACAATTATCGCCATCTGATAGGCGTTAACAATCCAGACAGACTCAGCCGGACTGGCCAGCAAATCGCGGGCGATGGTCGGCAGGGCAACGTTGGCAATAGCACCGTCCATCACCGCAACGGTAAGGCCGAGCGCTATAGCCAGGATAGCGCCATAGCGCTGCGGAACGGGCAGTCCGTCCATCGAAGGAGTTTTCGGCATCGGCCTTACTGTGGAGGAGGGGTGAATATCACCATGCTAATGATTTTTTGGCGATTAATCCAACTTATCGCGCGGATCTGCGTGGAGCAGACCCGCTTCGGATCAGTTATCGACCACTTCTGTGCTTTTTTTCAGCAACGGACAGTCGGTTACCCCCACAATACCGCTGTCGGTGTGCAGGTACTGCGCCGTTATCATCCCCCTTGCGGTGAGGTACTGACACTGAAGGCCCATGCCCGCAACATTTTTCGTACTGCCCGCCAGTACGCCATAGCCGGTCACCAGCAGGGCCAGCCAGATAATAATTAACAGCGCAACGAGTCGAACTAAAAATCTCATGTTTACTCCTTAAGATCGTTATAAAAGCAATCCTGACGTTACCGCCTCGCTGCTGGCACTCATCATAGCAGCATACTGCGGCGCGGCCCGCATTTCGTCATGAAGCATACATAATGGGGCGCCACACGCCTTCCCGAAGGTTCTGAAATAGCTGTGATGACGCTATCATTTCCAGGCGGAGCGGGTAGAATTCGGCTAAGTCTGCATTTGCAGATACTGTATGACATTCGTTTTCAGAGGCCTTTATGAATGAATTAGCAAATGGCGCAGCGGGGCTCGCTTCAGCAGGCTTTATCTTCGCGCTGGTTATCCTCGGGCTGATAGTCTGGTTTTTTGTCAATCGGGCCAGCGTGAAGGCCAGTCAGCATATCCGCCTGCTGGAGTCGCTGCTGGAGGAGCAAAAACGGCAAACGTTGCTGCTTAGCCGCCTGAACGAGGTTTTGGCCGGTAATGAGCAGGGCGATTCCGCTGCCGACAGCCAGAACAGAGAGTTTATTCGTCTTATTCCTGAACGTTAATTATCTAAAAGGAAACGCATGGCCTGGAAAAATCCCTGGTACGATCCTGCCAAGGCGCACCATACGCCTGAAGGTTTTCGCAATCCCGAACCTGACCTGCGACAGAATGGCGATCTTAAGCGCTGGCGAAAAGAGCGTAAAGCTGCCGGACTCCCCTTTCCCCCGGCGCAGGGATACGCCGGATTTATCGGGCAGTGGTGGCGCAGGGCCGAGCTGGGCGGCAGCGAAGATGCCGTCTGGTGGCTGGGTCATGCCTGTCTGCTGCTGCGGCTGGAGGGAAAATATCTCCTTATTGACCCCGTTCTGTCGCCGCGCGCGTCACCCCTCAGCTTTTACGGGCCGAAGCGTAAAACCCCGGCGGCGCTGAGCATTGCGGATTTACCCGCGCTGGACTGCGTGCTGATCTCTCACAGCCACTATGATCATCTCGACCGCAAGACCATCAGGCAAATCCTGCGTCGTTTCCCTGACGTGGAGTTTATTGTCCCGCTTGGGCTGCAATCCTGGTTCCGCAAGCGCGGGGCGGGGAAGGTATCCCAGCTTGACTGGTGGGAAAGCACCCAGACCGCAGGTCTTACGGTGCATGCGGTTCCGGCACGCCACTGGAGCATGCGTACGCCCTTTGATCGGAATCGTGCGCTGTGGTGCGGCTGGACCATTAAATCATCGGCGGTCAATTTCTGGTTTACCGGCGACAGCGGGTACAGCGACAACCTGCTGGAGATCAATCGACGACTGGGACCCTTTAATCTTGCGGCGCTGCCCGTAGGGGCCTATGCACCAAAGTGGTTCATGCGCGGGCAGCATATGGATCCTGAACAGGCGGTTTCACTGCATGCCGCGCTGGGCCAGCCGCTGAGCATACCTATTCACTGGGGCGTATTTGAACTGGCAGATGAATCCCTTGACGAGCCGCCGGTGGTGCTGGCAGCGGCGATGCAGGCTGCCGGCCTCGATGCTGCGCGCTTTCAGGCGTGGAAAATAGGCACAAAGAAATCGCTTAATAATATCAGCCAGGAAAATTCTTAAAACGCCAGAAATGTTAACGGGCAGGGGAAGCCGGATATTCCAAATAAAGCAAAATCACTGATGATAAGGCCATTATTAATTGGTGTTGGTCACTGCCTGCTAATGGGGCAGTGATAAATATAGTCTCCTGATTTTGGTGCAATTTAAATTCTCGCTTTTAAAGCTGACTTTTTTTTGTACCAGTGGGACGGGCGTGTAATCACTTACTTACACAGGTTTAAATGAATTTTTTTGAGTAAGCTTTGCCATAAATGTGCAATATCCACGGTTAGTCTTCACTTAATGATTTATCAGGTAATAGACTTAAGCCCGACGGCAGGATAAGCTTGGTTTCAGGAGATGGAAATCAGTAAAAGGCTGTCTGTACAGGTGTTACCCCCCCCATCCGGAGTATACCTGTCTGACATGACGTGCGCACTTCTCAGAAATGTGCATTCGCGGCTTGTTCTGTTTCAATCCTGAGCGATATCTCATATACCGTTTAAAAATGACTTGCCATTAATAAACGAATATGTGATAACGCTTTTAGTTAAAACGAGGTACAGTTCTGTTTATGTATGGCATCTTCAGTAAAGAAGTTTCGAGTAAAGACGTTGAATACCGCTTCCTTGCCGAGCCTTAATCCGTGCCTCATGCAGTAATGTCTCTGGTTTTTCTGTACGTTAAGCCCTCGGGCGAATAAACACTCTAAGGAATTTGCAAAATGGCAAAGATTAAAGGTCAGGTTAAGTGGTTCAACGAGTCTAAAGGTTTTGGTTTCATCACCCCTGCAGACGGCAGCAAAGATGTGTTCGTTCACTTCTCTGCAATCCAGGGCAATGGTTTCAAAACTCTGGCTGAAGGCCAGAACGTTGAGTTCGAAATTCAGGACGGCCAGAAAGGCCCTGCTGCTGTGAACGTCACCGCTATCTAATTTCGATCTTAGCCTGTGACTCGCCGCGCGGTGGGTCGTTAAGGGCAAAATCTTAATGCTAAAGCCCTGCCAGTACCGGCAGGGCTTTTTCATGCGCGCCAATAAATTCTGCCCTTGCCCCCCGTTTCCGGTAAACTGCCGCCGTCAATACTATCCGGAGAGCCGTTATGTCCTACCAATGCCCACTTTGCCACCAGCTTCTGCTGCCTGATGCGTCTGGCTGGCGCTGCGAGAACAGGCACCAGTTTGATCGGGCAAAAGAGGGCTACGTTAACCTGCTGCCCGTGCAGCATAAGCGCTCGAAGCAGCCTGGTGACAGCGCAGAGATGATGCAGGCCAGACGAGAATTCCTCGATGCCGGACACTATCACCCGCTCCAGCAGAAGGTCTGTGAAATTATTGCCGGTGCTCTAGCTGAAGGATCGGTGAAGGTTCTGGATATCGGCTGTGGAGAGGGGTATTACACGCAGGCCGTGGCGCTTCATCTGGCGGCCCGGGGTGAGGCGGACATACACGGCCTTGATGTCTCCCGGGTGGCGGTAAGGATCGGCGCTAAGCGCTACCGTGACGTCTCATTCTGCGTGGCGTCAAGCCATCGTCTGCCCTTTGCGGAAGCTACCTTTGATGCCGTATTGCGCATCTATGCGCCCTGTAAAGCCCGTGAGCTGGCTCGGGTGGTGAAAGAGCAGGGATACGTGTTGACGGTGACGCCGGGCCCACGTCACTTAATTCAGTTTAAGGCGCTGATCTACCAGGATGTGCGGCTGCATGACGATACCCCGGAGCAAATGGAGGGATTCGTGCTGGTGGAACAACACTCACTTAACTATGCGATGCGGCTCAACAGCGAAGAGTCCGCCGCGCTGCTGCAAATGACGCCGCTTGCGTGGCGCGCGCGCCCGGAAGTGTGGGGGGTACTGGCAACAACGCCTGAGTTTGAGTGTGAAACCGATTTTACGCTGCGCCTGTGGCAGCGCAGTAGCCAGTCTGCGGTAGTCTGAGGGATAACGGTGGCGCTTTAGCTATCCGCCAGGTGCTGCCGGACCATAAAATGGTAAATGCTCTCGAGGTCGTCGAGCTTACTGACATGGATGTGGAGTGGACGCTGTTCAAGCTGGATAACCAATACCCCGTCCTCTGATAAATTCATGCTCTGAATGCGGCGATAGTCAATAAACACCGGACCATAGAAAAAGCCTTCCAGCTTAAACAGCAGCTTAGGCTGACGTAGCCAGAACAGATAGACAGAAAAAAAGGCCAGCACCATCAGTAAGGTGGTGGTGACCTGCGTTCCGTGGCTGGTAATGTTTCTGTAGATGAGAATGGCAATCAGTCCGATAAAAATGGCGCTGTCCAGTCCATTGCGGCGCTTAAGTGGAACCCTCAGTCGGGTATCTCCCCGCCTGCGAGCCGTAATCAGCTCATCATAAATCGCATACATCATAAACAGTGCGATAAAAAGCACGATGAAGTAATCAGTCAGTGACATCTGTTATTATCCCCACAAAAGGTCGGCCGGAACGCTAACTCACTGTTCCGGCCTGCCTTTTCAGTTCGCCGGATAATCCCGGCGAAGCGTTACACCCCGAGTAAGCCAATCCAGTAGCCAAAAATACCGATCACAAAGAAGCCCATGATAATCCACAGCGCATTGACTTTACGACGGAGCAGCCACATACAGCCGAAGGTCAGCAGTAGCGGTATCATCCCCGGCATCAGCTGATCCAGTATTGACTGTACGGTGGTAACCGTGGTTTTTCCGGTATGGTCGGTAATACGGGATACCACCAGCGGCACGTCCACGTGGGTCCATTTATTGACCAGCGCCCCCATCACAAAGAGGCCAAGAATCGACGCTCCCTCGGTCAGCTTTTGCAGAAAGCCGCCGCCCATATCCCCTACGATATCGACGCCCTTGCGGTAGCCATAGGCCACGCCGTAGTAGCGCACCAGCAGGCGGACAAGGTTGAACAGGACAAAGAACAGGATCGGACCCAGCAGACTGCCGGTCATGGCGATGCCCGCACCCAGTGCAGCAAAAACCGGGCGAACGGTCCCCCAGAAAATGGGGTCGCCCACGCCTGCCAGCGGCCCCATCAGACCGACTTTAATGCCGTTGATGGCTGCATCGTCGATTGCAGCGCCGTTCGCGCGCTGCTCCTCCATGGCCATGGTGACGCCAAGTACCGGTGCCGCGACATAGGGGTGGGTGTTAAAAAACTCCAGGTGGCGCTTAATGGCCTGCTTACGGGCGTCATTATTTTCAGGATAGAGCCGACGGATAACCGGCACCATAGAGAAACAGAAGCCCAGGGCCTGCATGCGTTCGAAGTTCCATGACCCCTGGAACAGGTTCGACCGCAGGAACACACCACGTACGTCGCCTGGCGTCAGTTTCTTTTGCACAGCCGTTGCTGTGGTCGTAGAAGTGGTATCAACCATTTTGCTCACCTTTTCCCTAATCAAGTTCGTTATCAAGGTCATTAGCGGCTGGCCCTGAAGCCTGCGCACCTGCCACGCGATTATATTTTGGCGCCAGCTGGATATAGAGCGATGCCATCACCACGCCGATGACGCCCAGCGCAACCAGGTTGAAACTGGTAAAGGCAGCCGTAACGAAACCCAGGTAGAAGAAAGGCATCAGATAGCCAGCGCGCATCATGTTGATGACCATGGCGTAACCGACAACGACAATCATACCGCCCGCGATGTTAAGACCGTTGGTCACCACCTCAGGGATGGAATCCAGCAGGCCCTGGACAACGTTGGTTCCCACGGAGACGGCAACGATGGCTGCCGGGATCGCGATGCGCATGGCCTGTAAAATCAGTGCGGAAACATGCAGCCACGAAATAGCGGTCAGGTTGCCCTTTTCTGCGGCCTTATCGGCTGCATGCTGGAAGGCGACGGTAATGGTTCGTACAATGATGGTCAGCACCTGACCCGCAGCCGCCAGCGGAATAGCCAGCGCGATACCGGCCCCGACGCTTTGCCCACCGGCAATAACCAGGATAGTTGAAATGATTGAGGCGAGGGCGGCATCAGGCGCCACGGCGGCACCGATGTTCATCCAGCCCAGGGCGATCATTTCCAGCGTACCACCGATAATTACGCCGGTTTTTACATCACCGAGGACAAAGCCAATCAGGGTACAGGCCACCAGCGGCCGGTGGAACTGGAATTCATCAAGAATTGATCCCATGCCTGCAACACAGGCAACGATAAATATCAGTACAATTTGAAGAGTGGTAATCTCCATTGCACTTCTCCTCTTAAAGTCATGAACTGAGTTAAGCCTGTGCGTTCAGGCAATAATGCGAACTTTGCTATTTATTCATTTTGTTAATCAGGTCCATCATTTTTAGCCGCTGGTCGGAGGAAACTTTACGCACCTCCAGTTCAATACCGCGCTCGTTAAGATCCCTGAACGCCGCAATATCTTTATCATCAACGGACACGGCGTTATTCACCTGAATTTTTCCCTGACGAAATGCCATGCCGCCGATATTCACGCTGGTTATTTTCACCCCTTCCTGAACCAGCCGCTCAACGTCGGTAGGGTTGGTAAACAGCAGCATAACGCGATCCCGGGCATATTTTGGGTTATTCCAGACGCGTATCATTTTCGCGACATCAACGACGTGCGCCGTTACACCTGGCGGCGCCACCTGGGTCAGCAACGTTTTGCGAACGGTGTCGGCGGCGACTTCATCGCTGACGACGATAATACGGTTCACATTGGTTTCCTTCGTCCAGCGGGTGGCAACCTGACCATGGATTAACCGGTCATCAATACGCGCCAGCCCGATTTTCATATGATCATCAGGTCCCAGCGGTTTCCGGGGGGCGGCAGGGGCTTTGACTGCTGCGGGAGCAGGGGCAGACTCTGGCGCTTTGGTTTTGAGTGCCTTGACGCCTTCACGTCCCGTTTCTACGGCAACGGCCACCAGCTCAGCGAAGCTGGGGTCGTCATCGCGCGCCATAAGCGTTTCCACCAGCATGGGGATATTGACCCCGGCGATAACCTCATAGTTTTCTTTATCAACCACGATACGACTGGCGGCATTAAAGGGGCTGCCTCCCCAGGTATCTACCAGAAACAGGACACCCTGGTGGGTATCTAAATTGGTCAGCCGCGCCTGATATTTCTCGATCAGAGTTTCTGCATTTTCACCCGGAACAAAATCTATCCACGCGATGTTTTGCTGTTCTCCGAGAAGCATTTCGGCCGTTTTAATGAGCTGCTCAGCAGCCCAACCGTGCGTGCCGATCACAATAGCAATGGTCACTTGCTACCTCCGTATACTTATCCAGCGACCCACAAAGAGTGCTGAGCCGCGCGTGTAGTCATCAAAGGGTCTTGGCCTTTCTGATGCTGTGTGTAAAACATGACATGGCAGGGGACGATTCATTATTTCATTAAGCCGTGTAAACGTTACCCCTTAAGACGCGATTTATTTTAATGTGCGAAAAAATAAATTATGTGACCGTGCTCAGCTATTTAGACCCTTGTTTCACTCATTAAGGTCAGTTGTCTGATTGGTTAGCCTTTAAGCCAGGTCGGCGTGTAAGTGTAAGAAAATATTTTTGACGTTATGGTCACGGCTGTTTACAGTAGGGATCCTTTTTTAACACAGGAGTAACGGGCCTCAGCCCACCCTATGGACTGTCATCGACGTCGCTTTACACAGCCTCTGGTACAATCGACCAGTTTTATTTTCGTCACCTTTTCAGACGACCTGATTTACCCCCTCTACACTGTTTCCGGCTGCGCGAGTTTCTCGTCGCCCGCTGCCTTTATACCTACACGTATCTGGAGTCTGTAATGGAATTTATTTTAGACCCCTCAATCTGGGCCGGTCTGCTGACGCTTATCGTTCTTGAAATCGTGCTGGGGATTGATAACCTGGTTTTTATTGCCATTCTTGCGGATAAGCTTCCACCGAAGCAGCGCGATAAGGCCAGACTTATAGGCCTCTCTCTGGCGCTGGTGATGCGCCTGGGGCTGCTGTCGTTGATCTCCTGGATGGTGACGCTCACGCGGCCGCTGTTCAGCGTAGGCGAATTCAGCTTTTCGGGCCGCGACCTGATCCTGCTGGTGGGGGGGCTGTTCCTGCTGTTCAAAGCCACCATGGAATTGCATGAACGGCTGGAAAACCGCGATCATAACGGCGAGGGCAACAAGGGCTACGCCAGTTTCTGGGCGGTCGTTATTCAGATTGTGGTGCTGGATGCGGTGTTTTCACTCGATGCCGTAATTACCGCCGTGGGCATGGTGAACAACCTGGCGATAATGATGACCGCCGTGGTTATTGCGATGGGTATTATGCTTCTGGCCTCGAAGCCGCTGACCCGATTCGTCAATGCGCATCCGACCGTTGTCGTACTCTGTCTGAGTTTTCTGCTGATGATTGGCCTGAGCCTGGTTGCCGAAGGTTTTGGCTTCCATATTCCTAAGGGATATCTGTACGCCGCCATCGGTTTCTCCATTCTGATTGAGCTGTTTAATCAGATTGCACGGGTGAACTTTATGCGCCATCAGGCTCGCAGGCCGATGCGCGAGCGTACGGCGGAAGCGATTGTCCGTCTGATGGGGGGGCGTCGTGGCCCAGCCACCGGCAGCAGCGAACAGAATGAGACGAATGACAAGCCGCGCGAAACCTTTAAGGATGAGGAGCGCTATATGATTAACGGCGTACTGACGCTGGCTTCGCGCTCGGTGCGCAGTATTATGACGCCGCGCGGTGAAATCTCCTGGGTCAATGCCGACCGTCCGGCGGATGAGGTTCGTCTCCAGCTGCTGGATACGCCCCACAGCCTGTTTCCGGTTTGCCGTGGCGAGCTGGATGAAGTTATCGGAGTGGTCCGGGCGAAGGAGCTGCTGGTTGCGCTGGATCAGGGGATAGATGCGGCAACGTTCGCCTCGGCCACACCGCCGATCATCGTGCCGGATACGCTGGAACCGCTTAACCTGCTTGGCGTGCTGCGCCGGGCCAGAGGAAGCTTTGTGATGGTCACCAATGAGTTTGGCGTGGTGCAGGGACTGATTACCCCTCTGGACGTGCTGGAAGCGATTGCCGGTGAGTTCCCGGATGAAGATGAAACTCCGGATATCATCGCCGATGGCGAAGGATGGCAGGTCAAGGGTGGCACCGACCTGCACTCGTTACAGCAGCTGCTGGACACGCAGGTGCTGGTCACGGCCGACAGAGATCATGCTTCGCTGGCCGGGTTGCTGATTGCCCAGAAGGGGCAATTGCCGCAGGTGGGCGAGGTGATTGAGCTACCGCCGCTAACGTTCCAGATCCTGGAAGCGACTGAATACCGAATCGACCTGGTTCGCGTGAAGCGTCAGCGCCATGAGGATGAAGAAGAAGAGGCGTAATGTTCCCAGGCGTACGCTTTATCGCGCATGGCGGCGGACAGCAATCGGTCTGCCGTCATGCGCGGCTGTTGGGCGCAGGGCGCTCGCCTCTCAGTGGCGGGCGAACCTGTGTCTCCACGCGGGCAGTGGGTGGCTTCCCTCACGGCCTCAGAGGGCATATCAGGCAAACAGCAGGGTTTTATGGCTGCTCAGCCAGTCGGGGAAATCGCCCAGCGGCATGGGGCGGGCATAGAAGTAACCCTGCAACACATCCACGCCTTTCTCCCGCAGGTAGGTTGCCTGCTCTTCCGTTTCAACACCTTCCGCCACCAGGCTGATATTCAGGCGCTGGGCCAGTGAAATCACCATATCCGTTACCGTCGCGTTAATCGCATCCGTGCCGATGGCTGCCGTAAAGACCTTATCAATTTTCAGCACGTCCGGGCTGAGAGTTTTCAGGTACGAGAGAGAACTGTGTCCCGTACCAAAATCATCAATGGCCAGCTTCACCCCCAGCGTGTGCAGACAGGCCACCACGCGCTGATCGACCTCCGGCAGAGCGTCGCGTTCCGTAAGCTCGACGATCAGCTGAGGGACGGGATTTTCCGGCCACCACAGGCGCCGGAGATCGTCAATAATCTGATGCTGATGAAAATGGCTCGCAGCGACGTTAATTGCAATATGAAACGTTGGACAGGTGGGCAGCAGGGGAAGGTGACGCGCCACCTCGCTCAACACAAAGCGCGTGAGCGGGGCAATCAGATCCTGGCGTTCGGCCAGGGGGATAAAGACATCCGGTGGTATCCAGCCCTGTCGCGGGGTATGCCAGCGCAGCAGCAGTTCGATACCGTCACAGTCGCCGCTGCGTGAATTAATCAGCGGCTGGCAGTAGACCATAAATTCACGGGCGTTAATGCCATAACTGATTTGCCAGGAAAGACTCATGCGGCTGGCGGTCGCCAGCCAGACGATATAGCCCATCAGCAGGCTCAATAGCAGGGCTAACGGCAGCTGTGAGGGCATGGTCATCAGCGCCAGTCGCGTTGGGGCCGGACCAAATAGCGTGATAGAGAAAGGATAACGCAGTGAAGACTCCTGCCAGGTTACTTCATCCTCAGAGGGTAGCGCCTGTTCTACCATCGGATTTCCGTATTCAAGGCTTTTGTCGCCCACGTTGAAAATGGCGCGCTCAACCCAGGGCAGAGTGGGTTCAAGCAGATAGTTACTCATCATTTCAATGTTAATGACCTGCAAAATACCGGAGTGATTATCGGTATCCTGCGGCGTCCAGAACAGCAGAACTGGGGAGCCTTTAAGCAGCTGCTGATCCGTACTGAGCATCATGCGCTGGTTATTGACCGCCAGTTCGGGATAGTAATGACTGAAGCTGAGGTTACCGGCACCGGACAGGCTGGAACAGTAAAGGGTGTCATTATTCACCAAAACAATGGTTCGCACGGTCTGCAATGACGCCAGCTTTTCAATCAGCGGAAAACGCACCTGCTCGCAGGAGAGGCCGACCAGCCCCAGGGTATTATTAGCCGCAACGTCAAGGGGAGAAAATAAGCGATCGAAGCGCTGAATGGCATTATTGGCGAAAATATGGGACTGCTGTTCAATGCGGCTTTTCTCTTCCATAAAGCGGAAGGCTAGCGTGAGGATGAGCACTAACGCGGCGACAGTAATCGCGATTAATAATCGCTTGCGCCGAAATTGTCCGAATACTTCCTGGGACATTTGCATCAGTAACCACCCTAAATCGAGACGCTTATACAGAGACTGAGCACCTGTTATCGGCCTGCCAGTCATTAAGTTTAGCCATGCTGAAGATAAAAGCATGATTAACTAAAACAGTAGGTTATCTGGCTCTGCCGCGAAATGATTCTCGTTCAGGGTGAGGGCAGGCCTGTGCTCTGTTACCCGAACAGGTATCAGCACTGGCCCACCTTAAGCGAGGGGGTGAGGAAAGACAATAGTCACGGGCGGGCTTAGTCGCACTGGACCTTAATGGCCAGGCCGCCGCGCGAGGTTTCACGGTACTTGGCGTTCATATCTTTTCCCGTTTCGTACATGGTTTCAATCACCTTATCGAGCGATACCCGGGCCGCGCTGGTGCGTCGCATCGCCATGCGGGCAGCATTGATGGCCTTGACCGAGGCGATGGCGTTGCGCTCAATGCAGGGTACCTGCACCTGCCCGGCAACCGGGTCGCAGGTGAGTCCCAGATTGTGCTCCATGCCAATCTCCGCCGCTACGCATACCTGCTCCGGGCTGGCACCCAGCAGTTCAGCCAGCCCGGCTGCCGCCATGGAGCAGGCAACGCCGACTTCGCCCTGACAGCCGACCTCCGCCCCTGAAATTGAGGCATTCATTTTATAGAGAATACCTACCGCGCCGGAGGCCAGAAAGTAGCGGATAAAAATGTCCGGGCTGACCGACTCAATAAAGTGGTCATAGTAGGCCAGTACGGCGGGAACGATGCCGCAGGCGCCGTTGGTGGGGGCAGTGACCACACGTCCGCCGGCTGCGTTCTCTTCATTTACCGCCAGGGCAAACATATTGACCCAGTCGATGACGTTCATCGGATCGCTGGAGAGTTTATCAGAGGAAACCAGCAGGCGGCGCAGCGCGGAGGCGCGACGGGGAACGCGCAGTGGGCCGGGCAGGACGCCCTCGGTATTTAACCCGCGATCGATACAGTCGCGCATACTCTGCCAGATATCAGAGAAGTACTTCTCAATCTCCTGCTTATCATGCAGCGCCAGCTCATTCTTCATGATCATCCCGGATAGCGACAGCCCAGTCTCATGGCAGTGGGCCAGCATCTCTTTTGCCGAGTTGAACGGGTAGGGAACCTCGACCTCTTCCAGGGTGGTCTGGCCGAAATGCTCTTCATCGACGATAAACCCGCCGCCGACGGAGTAATAGGTTTTGCTGTAAATTACCGTCTCGCCTGCGAAGGCATGAATGCGCATCCCGTTCTCATGCAGAGAGAGGCTGTCACTGCGGAAAACCATTCCTCCCTCACGCGGGAAATCCACCTCATGCGCACCGTTAGCCAGCAGCAGACGCTGCCGCTGTTCGACGTCACGGATAAAGCCGGGAATGGCATCTATATCGACGCTATCCGGCGAAGCACCCGACAGACCCATTACGATGGCGATATCGGTATGATGGCCTTTGCCGGTCAGGGAGAGCGAGCCGTACACGTCAACGGCAATGCGGGTTACGTCATTCAGCCTGCCGCTGCTGACCAGATCGTCGACAAACTGTTTTCCGGCTTTCATCGGACCGACGGTGTGCGAACTGGACGGGCCTATACCGATTTTAAACATATCGAAAACGCTAATCACAAAAACTCCTCGAGGGCCGCAGGCCGTCGGAACGGGATGCTGATGGGGCTGACTTCTGCTATCTGGCGCTGCAATATAAATGATTCAGGGCATTTGTGAAGTGATTTGACCGGAAGAAACGGTAAAAAGTTGGTTTAAAATAGGGACAGATATGCTCCAGGCAGGTTTTCTGTCGGTTAAGGCGTGAGCATACGCTATGCTGATACCTGCAGGCTCAGCTGACGTAAAATCCCTGCGGTCATTCCCCAGATAAAATACTGCTCATACCAGGAGAGCCACACGCGGTGCTGCACGCCCCGGCGAGGGATATCCAGCGGCGTATAGCGATCTAAACGCAGCGCCTCCTGAAGCGGCATTTCAAATACCGATTCGACCTCGTCCGCATTCGGACGCCATTCCATCGTATCGGGCAGGACCCCCACCACCGGTGTGACCTGAAAGCCCGTGCTGCTGGTGACGGCAGGGAGCATGCCCACCACCCGTACGGCCTCGGGGGGGATCGCCACCTCTTCAAAGGCCTCACGCAGGGCGGTGCAGATAAGCGAGCTATCCTCCTCATCCACCATGCCGCCGGGAAAGGCCACCTGACCCGCATGTTTACGCAGCGTCGCAGCCCGCCGCGTGAGCAGTAAGGTGGGGCGGGTATGCGCAATAATCGGCACCAGCACCGCGGCCCGACGCAGCGGCAGCGGTCCCGCGTCAGGCCGCGGGGGTTGCAGCACAAAGCGGCTGATAAACTGCTCAAGCGTCAGCTGACCCTCAGACATCGGCCGCGTCCAGGCAGGGCAGGATGCGGCTAACCTTTTCAAAGGTTTCCTGATACTCCGCCTGCTCGTCGCTGTCGGCAACTATACCGCCGCCGGCGGTACAGTGAATCTGCCCGTGCTCAGCGGTCAGCGTGCGGATAGTAATGCTGGTGTCCATCCGGCCACAAAAGCTGATATAGCCAATAGTGCCGCACCAGGCATTGCGACGGTGCGGTTCCAGCTCATCAATAATTTCCATCGCACGGAGCTTGGGCGCACCGGTAATAGATCCGCCGGGAAAACAGGCGCGCAGCAGGTCGCAGGGCGTCATCGATGCTTTAAGCTCTGCGGTAACGGTACTTACCAGATGATGCACCGCCGGGAATGGCTCCACCACAAACAGCTCGGGAACGCGTACGCTACCCGGAACGGCCCCGCGGCCAATGTCGTTACGCAGCAGATCGACAATCATCAGGTTTTCTGCCCGATCTTTTGCTGAGATCGCCAGCTTTTCTGCCTGCTGGCGATCGGCGACGGGATCGCTCAGGCGCGGAAGCGTGCCTTTAATCGGTCGGGTTTTGATATAGCGGCCGTCGATTTTAAGAAAGCGTTCAGGGGAGAGGCTGATAATTGCGCTTTCAGACAGGCGGATAAATGCGCTGAAGGGGGCGCGATTTTCCCGGTTTAGTTGCCTGAACGCCTGCCACTCGTCACCCCTGTAGCAGGCGCTAAAGCGCTGGGCGAGATTAACCTGATAGCAGTCTCCAGCCTGGATCCACTGCTGTATGCGACGAAACTTTTCACCGTAGGCTTCGCGCGTCATATTTGACTTCCAGGGGCAGGTTAACCGGAACGGATTGATACGGGGCGGCGTCAGGGCGTTAAGCCACGCCAGACGCTTACCCGTATCGTCCTGAACCACCAGCGTCAGCGCCTTGAGATGATGGTCCGCAATCAGTGCCCAGTCATAGAGGCCAACAGCCATATCGGGCGTGGTTAAGTCCTGCTGTGCCCGCCGGGGGAGTGACTCAAATCTGCGGCTAAGATCGTAGCCAAACAGACCCACCGCGCCGCCCTGAAAGGGCAGGTCAGGATGCGAAGGAACGTTCAGGCCGGTTTGCGCAATGACCCGGTCAAGCAGCGTCAAGGGATCCTCTTTACTTTGCTCTGCCGCATCATCGCGCTCAATGGTAGTTACTTCGCCACGCGTTGTCAGGGTAATACGCGGATCGGACACCATAATATCAAAGCGATTATCATGGTGCTCGGCAAAGCCTGAGTGAAGCAGCATTGACCAGGGCTGCGACGCCACACAGTTAAACAGATTCAACAGCGCTTCAGGCGTATACTTCAAAGGATGATAAACACGTGGCATGATAATTCAGCAGGTCTGGACCAAACAGAGTACAAGCCTGACATATTTTTTTAAAGCTGACATCTGTTTGTTACGCGCAGACGGGCCAGGCAATTTTTACTGGAGTGAATATGATTACGGGATTACCAGCGCTTACGTACGACCAGCAGCAGCAGGCGGTAGAGCGCATTCAGCAGCTGATGTCAGAAGGGATGAGCAGCGGGCAGGCAATACAGCGGGTCGCGGCTGAGATCCGTGAAAATCACACGGGCGAGATGATAACGGCCCGCTTTGATGATGAAGAGGATGACGACGAAAACGAGGATCAACGCTATCATGATAATGACGATTACGGGGATGACGATGAAGAGGGTTATGAGGAGTAATTTTGCTGTCTGAGAGGTGATAACGTTTTAGTGCCGTCGTGTTATTTACCATTTTCGGCGGGCTGGCATTCTGACGGAGTGACGTTGTCGCCTGCGTCAGGTATCCTCTTTCGCCCCTGCACAGGTTGCCTGGCCTTTGTGCTAAGGGCATTACGTCATTGTTGACTGAGGGTGGCGACTTGCAACGCCACCCGGAACGCGCTGGCTGCAACGTCCAGTGCCCGCGATCGGTTAATAACGATTATTTTGCTGCGATGATTTTTATCTCGACCCGATATTTAGGGTTCATCAGGCTGGCCTGAACGGTGCAGCGAACCGGCGCATTCCCCGGTGAAACCCAGGCATCCCATGCGCGATTCATCGCGGCGAAATCTTCTTTTTCCACCAGAAAAATAGTCGCATCCAGAATGCGGCTCTTATCCGACCCTACGCGGGCCAGTACCCGGTCAATCACCGCCAGCGCGTTGGCCGTTTGCGCATGCGCATCCTCATCAAGGTTCTCCGGCACGCTGGTGTAGTAGATAGTGTCGTTATGGATAACCAATTCCGACATACGGTGTTCTGGATCCAGACGTTCAATGCTCATGACTTCCCTCATTTATAGCAGTACAAATTTGCAGCCAGCCTGCCACAGATTTATTGCTGCTGTCACCTAAAGGGTGGAGTGACAGGGCGGATACTGACATAATTACAGTGTTTTCTTACGGGTGGTGAGGGTATGTGGTAGACGATTTTGCAGCAGACGGCGCGCTGGCGCTGGCTATTCCGGGCTTTAAACCGCGTGAACCGCAGCGTCAGATGGCAGAAGCGGTGGCTCAGGCTATCGAAAATAAGCGCGAGCTGGTGGTTGAAGCGGGTACCGGCACGGGTAAAACGTTTGCCTACCTGGCACCGGCGCTGCGCGCCGGCAAAAAAGTGATTATTTCGACCGGCTCAAAAGCGCTGCAGGACCAGCTCTACAGTCGCGATCTTCCCACCGTTGCGCGGGCGCTTAAGTATAAAGGCTCCCTCGCGCTGCTTAAGGGACGCTCAAACTATCTCTGTCTGGAGCGCCTTGAGCAGCAGTCGATGGCGGGCGGTGAACTGGCGGCGCAGGCGATGAGCGATCTGGTCCATCTGCGTGGCTGGTCGTCTGAAACCCTGGACGGTGATATCAGCACCTGCGGCGGCGTGGCCGAAGACAGTACGGTGTGGCCGCTGGTGACCAGTACCAATGATAACTGCCTCGGCAGCGACTGCCCGCTGTATCAGGAGTGCTTTGTGGTGAAGGCGCGTCGCAAAGCCATGGATGCCGACATCGTGGTGGTCAACCATCATTTGTTCCTCGCGGACATGGTGGTAAAAGAGAGTGGATTTGCCGAGCTTATCCCCGATGCTGACGTAATGATCTTTGACGAAGCGCATCAGGTGCCGGATATCGCCAGCCAGTATTTTGGGCAGCAGCTCTCCAGCAGGCAGCTTCTCGACCTGGCCAAAGACATCAGCATTGCCTACCGTACCGAAGTGCGGGATGCGCAGCAGCTGCAAAAATCGGCGGACCGTCTGGCGCAGTGCGCACAGGATTTCCGTCTGGCGCTTGGCGATCCGGGCTTTCGCGGCAATCTGCGCGATCTGCTCAGCGATGCCAGTATCCAGCGCGCACTGACGCTGCTGGATGATGCGCTCGAACTCTGTTATGACGTGGCGAAAATGTCGCTTGGCCGTTCGGCGCTGCTGGATGCCGCTTTCGAGCGCGCGGCGCTGTATCGGGGTCGCCTGAAGCGGCTGAAAGATGTCTCCCAGCCCGGGTTCAGCTACTGGTATGAGTGCAACTCCCGTCATTTTGTGCTGGCGCTGACGCCGCTCTCCGTCTCCGATCGCTTTCGTGAAGTGATGGACGAACGCCCGGCGACCTGGATATTTACCTCGGCGACGCTGGCGGTAAATGAGCAGATGACCCACTTCGTGGAAAGGCTGGGGGTCAGCCAGGCCAAAACGCTGATCCTCACCAGCCCGTTTGATTTCGCCAGTCAGGCACTGCTCTGCGTGCCGAGAAACCTGCCCTCGCCTAACCAGCCTGACAGCGCCAGCCGGATGGCGCGGATGCTGCTGCCGCTGATTGAGGCCAATAATGGTCGCTGCTTTTTCCTTTGTACCTCCCACAAAATGATGCGCGACCTGGCGGCACAGTTCCGGATGCTGCTGACGCTGCCGGTTCTGTTACAGGGGGAAACCAGTAAAGGGCAACTGCTGAAGCAGTTTATCGCGGCGGGAAACGCCCTGCTGGTGGCGACCAGTAGCTTCTGGGAAGGCGTCGACGTGCGCGGCGACGTTTTGTCGCTGGTTATCATAGATAAACTGCCGTTTACCTCGCCCGATGACCCGCTACTTAAGGCGAGAATGGAAGATTGTAAACTGCGGGGCGGCGACCCCTTTGACGAAGTCCAGCTGCCCGATGCCGTGATCACCCTTAAGCAGGGCGTGGGACGCCTGATCCGTGATGTTGACGATCGCGGGGTGCTGGTTATCTGCGATAACCGTCTGGTTATGCGCCCCTACGGTGCAGTGTTTCTTAACAGCCTGCCGCCGACGCCGCGCACGCGTGATATTCAGCGGGCGGTGGCCTTTCTTAAGCCGGACGCGTAGTCAGCGCGTCCTTGAGCCCGACGCGCAGTCACCGCGTCGGCAAAGACCTGATTTAAGCCGGATGTCGGCAGTAATTTATTGCGCAGTATGCTATCCTGCGCGCCGAAAATTTCCCCCCGCCAGAGGTGAGTATGTCCACGCGAATTTTAGCCATTGATACCGCCACGGAGGCCTGCTCCGTGGCGCTGCTTAACGACCAGCAGGTCACCGCCCAGTTTGAACTTTGCGCCCGCGAACACACCCAGCGCATACTGCCGATGGTGCAGGCGATCCTCCAGCAGGGTAATACGGCGCTGACCGAACTGGATGCACTGGCGTTTGGTCAGGGGCCGGGCAGTTTCACCGGCGTACGCATCGGTATCGGCATTGCCCAGGGGCTGGCGCTGGGCGCCGGTTTGCCGATGATTGGCGTGTCCACGCTGAAAACCATGGCGGAAGGGGCATGGCGGCGCCACGGCGCCAGCCGCGTTCTGGCCGCAATTGATGCCAGAATGGGCGAGGTCTACTGGGCGGAATACCAGCGGGATGAGCAGGGGATCTGGCGGGGAGACGACAGCGAAGCGGTGCTCAACCCCGAGGCGGCGCAGGAGAGAATGTCCCGGCTCACGGGCCGCTGGGCGCTGGTGGGGACAGGCTGGAAGGCCTGGCCTCAGATGGCGGAAAGTACTCATCTCGATTTACAGCAGACCGGGGTCGCGCTGCCGCAGGCGGAAGACATGCTGCCACTGGCCGCGCTGGCGCTTATGCAGGGCAGAACCGTGGCGGTTGAGCAGGCGGAACCGACCTATCTGCGTAATGAAGTCGCATGGAAAAAGTTGCCGGGCCGTGAGTGAGTTGGCAACTAATTAACCCACCCGGAGTCAAAAGGAACGGTATCCAGGAGAACACTATGCGTAAACGATTTTTAGTACAGACAGGCAGTCTACTACTGGCCAGCATGCTGCTTTTCGGCTGCGTAAGCATCCCGGACTCAGTCAAAGGCACGTCGGCTACACCCCAGCAGGATCTGACGCGCGTGATGAGTGCGCCGCAGCTTTTTGTTGGTCAGGAGTCTCGGTTTGGTGGCCGGGTGGTGAAGGTGATGAATCAAAACGGCAGTACCCGCCTGGAAATTGCCGCGATGCGGCTGGATGATACCGCCAGGCCGATTTTAGGCAGTGCGTCCGTAGGGCGTATCTATGCGGAAATCAGTGGCTTTGTCGATCCGGTTGATTTTAATAATCAGATGGTCACCGTTGTCGGTCCGATTAAGGGAACTGAAAAGGGCGTGATTGGTCAGGCCGCCTATAACTTCGTGGTGGTGAGCGTGACCGGCTACCAGCGCTGGCACCTGACGCAGCAGGTAGTTTCTCCGCCACAGCCGCTTGATCCGTGGATCTGGTATGGCCCGCCACGCGGACGTCACGGCGGCGGCTACTGGGGACCGCCGCCGTTTGGCTACTACAATCAGGGCCCGGCACAGGTACAGACCATATTGACTGAGTAACGCCGTCAGACACATTCCAGGTGACCCGCAGGCTTTCTATTCGCCGGCGGGTCATTTTTTTATATTTTTTGAATGAAAATGTTTTTAGTGATGGACTTCGCAACCTCATCACGGAGAAGTAAGCAAACTGGTACGCTGAGTTAAAATAATGTTAACAAACGCGATGAGATGAGGGTGCGATGGAAAATATTACGAGTTCAGGAGGAACTTATTTGAACAAAATTTGGTTGAAGCGCTATCCCGCCGATGTGCCCGCAGAGATCAGCGCCGATCGTTATACATCGCTGATTGACCTCTTTGAACAGGCGGTGAAACGCTATGCCGATCAGCCCGCCTTTATCAATATGGGGCAGGTGATGACTTTTCGTAAGCTCGAGGAGCGTAGCCGGGCTTTTGCCGCCTGGCTACAGGAAGGGCTGGGGCTGAAACAGGGCGACAGGGTGGCGCTGATGATGCCTAACCTGCTGCAATACCCGATTGCCCTGTTCGGCATCCTGCGCGCAGGGATGGTGGTGGTCAACGTCAATCCCCTTTACACGCCGCGCGAGCTTGAGCACCAGCTGAACGACAGCGGTGCCAGCGCTATCGTTATCGTGTCGAACTTTGCCCATACGCTGGAAAAAGTGGTTGAGAAAACCCAGGTTAAACATGTGATCCTCACCCGCCTGGGCGACCAGCTTTCGCCCGCCAAAGGGACGCTGGTTAATTTTGTGGTCAAATATATCAAGCGTCTGGTGCCTAAGTATCATCTGCCGGACGCTATCTCATTCCGCAGTGCGCTGCATAAGGGTTACCGGATGCAGTATGTGCGCCCGGCTGTGGCCAGCGACGATCTGGCCTTTCTGCAATATACCGGCGGCACCACCGGCGTTGCCAAAGGGGCGATGCTGACCCACCGTAATATGCAGGCGAATCTGGAGCAAACCCGGGCAACCTACGGTTCTCTGCTGAAAGACGGTAAGGAAACGGTCGTGACCGCGCTGCCGCTTTACCATATTTTTGCGCTTACGGTAAACTGCCTGCTGTTTATCGAACTGGGTGGTGCAAACCTGCTGATTACTAATCCCCGGGATATTCCGGGACTGGTCAGGGAGCTGGCTAAAACGCGCTTTACCGCCATCACCGGCGTCAATACCCTGTTTAATGCGTTGCTGAACGACAGTGATTTTCAAAAGCTGGACTTCTCCAGCCTGAGTTTGTCGGCTGGCGGAGGCATGTCGGTGCAGAAGGCGGTTGCCGAGCGCTGGGAAAAACTGACCGGGCATTATTTGCTGGAGGGATACGGCCTGACTGAATGCGCGCCGCTGGTCTCCGTCAACCCTTACGATATTCGCTACCACAGCGGCAGCATTGGCCTGCCGGTGCCATCAACGGATATTCGGCTGGTGGATGAGCAGGGCAATGAAGTCGCCGCAGGTGAAGCAGGTGAACTGTGCATTAAAGGCCCGCAGGTGATGCGGGGATACTGGCAGAAGCCCGAGGCTACCGATGAAGTGCTGAAAAATGGATGGCTTCACAGCGGAGATATTGTTACCGTTGATGACGAAGGTTTTATCCGCATCGTCGATCGCAAGAAAGATATGATTCTGGTTTCAGGGTTTAATGTTTACCCTAATGAAATTGAAGACGTACTGATGCTGCACCCTAAGGTCAGGGAAGCCGCCGCCATCGGCGTGCCGAATGTGGCTGCGGGCGAAACGGTAAAAATCTGCGTGGTAAAAAAAGATCCCACTCTCACCCAGGAAGAGCTGATCATCCACTGCAAAAAGCACCTTACCGGGTATAAGGTCCCTAAAATTGTCGAATTCCGTACCGACCTTCCCAAGAGTAACGTGGGAAAAATCCTGCGGCGCGAACTCCGGGATGAGGCAATCAGGATAGCGAAAGCATCCTGACGCAGTGATAACACCGCCGATAAACGCTATCACGCCGGGTTTCCCGGCGTTTTTTTGTGATGACACTGAGGCGCAGATCGCCGCAGCGAGAGGATCGTTTTGAATTACATCATGATAACCACCAACGAGGCGCTGGCTGAACTTTGTCAGTCTGCCCGTCAGTACCCCGCGCTGGCGCTGGATACTGAATTCGTCCGTACCCGCACCTATTATCCCCGGCTGGGTCTGATTCAACTGTACGACGGTGAGCAAATCGCGCTTATTGACCCGTTACCCATTACCGAGTGGGCACCGTTTCGCGACCTGCTGCTTGACGAGAGAGTCATCAAGTTCCTGCATGCAGGCAGCGAGGACCTGGAGGTCTTTCTGCATGAATTTGGCGTTCTTCCCACGCCAATGATTGATACCCAAATTCTGGCTGCCTTTACCGGACGCCCAATGTCCTGCGGCTTTGCCACGCTTGTCGAATCCTTTACCGGCATCGCACTGGATAAAAGTGAATCCCGTACCGACTGGATAGCGCGACCGCTGACGGAAAAGCAGTGCCAGTATGCCGCCGCCGACGTGTTCTATCTGCTGCCCATCGCCCATAAGCTGATGGCCGAAGCCAGGGCTGCCGGTAAGCTGGATGCTGCACTTGATGAGTGTGGACTGCTGTGCCGACGTCGACAGGGAGTGGTTGCGCCTGAAGAGGCCTACCGCGACATCACCAACGCCTGGCAGCTGCGTCCGCGCCAGCTGGCGGCGCTGCGACTGATGGCGGCCTGGCGGTTGGAAATGGCCCGCGAAAAGGATATGGCGGTTAATTTTGTCGTGCGTGAAGAGAATCTGTGGAAGGTGGCGCGCTTTATGCCGGGGTCGCTGGGTGAACTCGATCACCTCGGTCTGGCCGGTCAGGAGATCCGTTTTCACGGCAGGGCGCTGGTGGCAATGGTGGCCCAGGCAAATGCCTTCGATGACAGCGAGCTACCCGAACCGATAGTCAATCTGATTGACTATCCTGCCTATAAAGCGGCATTCAAGGCGCTAAAAGCGCTGGTGGCGGCCGCTGCTGAACGGCACGGCGTCAGCCAGGAACTGCTGGCTTCCCGTCGTCAGATTAATCAGCTGTTAAACTGGCACTGGAAAATAAAAACGCAGGAAAACAGACCTGAGCTAATTGATGGCTGGCGGGGTCAGCTGTTAGGCAACGATATCATGACGCTACTGCAGGCTGAATA
Source organism: Erwinia sp. PPS120 (assembly GCF_047918655.1). GTDB lineage: Bacteria > Pseudomonadota > Gammaproteobacteria > Enterobacterales > Enterobacteriaceae > Erwinia > Erwinia tasmaniensis_A. The sequence continues at coordinate 127,115 of NZ_JBLREF010000007.1, forward strand.
CGCCTGATGGTTTCCCCTGCGAACCGCAGGGGAAAGCCATACGTTGAAGCGGCTCATTTCGGGGCGTCTTCTGCCTCCGGGAGCGTGACGTTCAGCTCCAGAATCGAAATGTCGTCGTCTTTCTGATCCAGCTTTACGCTCAGCATTTCTGGATCGATTTTCACATACCTGCAGATGACTTCCAGAATATCCCTCTTCAGCTGTGGCAGATAGTGGGGCTCGCTGTCGCCCCTCCTGCGTTCCGCCACGATAATCTGCAGTCGTTCCTTGGCTATATTGGCTGTGCTCTTTTTACGGGATAAAAAGAAATCGAGTAAGGCCATGGTTTATCCCCCAAACAGGCGTTTCAGGAAACCCTTCTTCTCTTCTTCAATGAAGCGGAAGGGGCGTTCTTCACCGAGAATACGGTCAACGGTATCGGCATAGGCTTTGCCCGCATCGGATTCAGCGTCAAGAATGACCGGCTCGCCCTGGTTGGACGCACGCAGCACGGATTGATCTTCCGGGATAACGCCCGCCAGTGGAATACGCAGAATTTCCAGTACGTCTTCCATGCTCAGCATATCACCACGGTTAACGCGGCCCGGATTGTAACGGGTTAACAGCAGATGTTCTTTAATCGGATCCTGGCCATTTTCTGCCCGACGGGACTTCGACGAGAGAATACCCAGAATGCGGTCGGAGTCACGCACCGAGGAGACCTCAGGGTTGGTAGTGATGATGGCCTCATCGGCGAAGTAAAGCGCCATCAGCGCACCGGTTTCGATCCCGGCCGGGGAATCACAGACGATAAAGTCGAAATCCATTTTCCCAAGATCATCCAGTACCTTTTCAACGCCTTCACGCGTCAGCGCGTCTTTATCACGGGTCTGCGAAGCAGGCAGAATAAAGAGTTTTTCGGTACGCTTGTCCTTAATCAGAGCCTGGTTCAGCGTAGCGTCACCCTGTATGACGTTCACAAAGTCGTACACTACGCGGCGCTCACAGCCCATAATCAGATCGAGATTACGCAGGCCGATATCAAAATCGATCACCACGGTTTTTTTACCTTTCTGGGCTAAACCGGTAGCGATGGCCGCGCTGGACGTGGTTTTTCCCACGCCTCCTTTACCCGAAGTAACTACAATAATGCGTGCCATATAATAATTTCCTTAAGAAAAGAAAGGGCTCGTGAGCCTGGCTCAGTTCAGTGTCTGTATAGTCAGCTCGCCATCTTTCAAACAAAGACGCGAAGCTTTTGCAAAGAATTCAGCAGGGATCTGGTCCATAATCCAGTATTCACCGGCGATGGAGACCAGCTCGGCTGATAAGCTGGTACAAAAAATCTGGCAGTCGCGATCGCCGCTCGCGCCAGCAAGGGCGCGCCCGCGCATCATGCCATAAATATGAATATTGCCATCAGCAATCAGTTCCGCCCCTGCGCTGACGCTGCTGGTCACAATCAGATCGCTGTTTTTAGCGTAAATTTGCTGACCGGATCGGACCGGCGTATTAATTAATCGGGTTTTGACCACGGCAGGTTCAGCGGCAGACTGCGGGGCGGGAGGCTCAATAACCTCAGTGCTCCTTTGCTGCTCTTTGCCTTCCGACAGCAGCGGCAGATCGGCCCGGCTGATAACACGTTTTAACGACTCGTCTTTGCAGCCACTGACGCCAACAATATGCAATCCGGCGGAGGTAATCGCCTCCTGCATCTGTCGCCAGTTGACGTCGCGGGTTAATGAGGCCACGTTTAAAACGACGGGTGCATTCTTCAAAAAGGCTGGCGCCTGATTGACTTTATCCTGAATCGCCTGGCGAACCACGCCCGGATCGGCATGGTGCAGGTGAACAACTGACAGAGTAAAACTGCTGCCTTTTAACTCGATTGGCGTTTGTGACATCTGGCCCGGCTCAGTCCTGTTATTCAAACTCCCCAATCAGGCCAGCTGAACCGGCATTTAATCGTAATGGGGAAATATTCCGAAGGTCTGCAAGCATGTTATAGTTACTACTATATTCAGGCAAGGTGCCAGCCAGGTTAATTCGAGTAAAAAATATGTTTTGTGTGATCTACAGAAGTCCAAAGCGTGACCAGACTTATCTTTATGTTGAAAAAAAGGACGATTTCTCCCGCGTGCCGGAAGCGTTGCTCAGTGGCTTCGGCAAACCGCAACTGGCGATGATGCTGCCGCTTGATGGCAGTAAGCGTCTGGTCAATGCCAGCCTTGATAAGGTAAAAGCCAGTATGGAAGAACAGGGTTATTATTTACAGGTTCCGCCGCCGCTGGAAAGTTTACTTAAGAGTCATCTGGAAACGGCGAAGAAGCCGGATTAAGAATCATCTGCAACTATTCACCGCTGCTGGTTTCGTCGTTCAGATTTAATTTGTGGCGGTGTCTGAATCAAAAAGGATGCCGCATGAAGTCTCCCTCGGTCAGCACAATTATTCTCGCGCTTGCGCTGGCGGGATGCGCCAGTAAAAACAGCGCGGCCCCCACGCCGACTCCAGCATCCTCCACGCAGGCATCAGCGCCCCCTGCGCAGGGGGCACCGGTTTTAGCCGGATCTGCCAACACCCGCGGACACTTTCTTTCATCCGTGAGCAAAACCACGCTGGCGACGGAAGGACGCGACCCCGCACAATTCCCGGCCTATGCTGCCCAGTTGAAAGCCCAGGCAAGGCAGCAGGGTATCGATGATACCACCCTCAATACCGCCTTTGCGGGGGTACACTTTGTAGACCACGCTATTTCAGCCGATCGCAATCAGCCTGAGAATAAACTCACTCTTAGCGACTATCTGGAGCGCGTATTGACGACAGCGAAGATTGAGCAGGCGCGCGACAGCTTACGGCAATACCAGGCGCAGTTAGCCCCGGTCAGCCAGCGCTCGGGCGTGGAGCCACAGTACATTGTGGCACTGTGGGCGCTGGAGAGTCACTTTGGCACGATTCAGGGCAGGGAAGAGGTGATTTCGGCGCTTTCCACGCTGGCCTTTGAAGGGCGACGTGAAGCCTTTTTCACCCGGGAGCTGATGGCGGCGCTGCAGATTATTCAGCAGCAGCATATTGCTCCCGCTGAGTTGCAGGGGTCCTGGGCAGGTGCCATGGGCCAGAATCAGTTTATGCCCAGCTCGTTTTTACGCTATGGTGCAGACGGCGACGGAGACGGCAGGATCGACATCTGGCATAACACCGCTGATGTTTTCGCCTCAACGGCCAACTATCTGTCTAAAGAGGGCTGGAAAGCGGGCGAGCGCTGGGGCCAGGCGGCGATCCTCCCCGCTGATTTCGTGCCGGAAATGGCGGGTACGAAAGCGAATCAGGCGAAAACCGTCGGCGAATGGCAGAAGCTGGGTGTACGCCTGACCAGCGAGGCCGATCGGCCTGATCCGCAACAAAAAGCATGGATCATCATCCCCGAGGATTCACCCGCCAGCGCATTTATGGTGTATGACAATTTCCGCACGCTATTGCGCTGGAATCGCTCCTGGTATTTCGCTATCAGCGTTGGCATGATGGCCGATGCAATGTCTCAGTAACTGAATGGAAGCCCGTGATGGGCTTTACCTCATTAAATCAGGCAGGGGAAGGATATGTATCAGCATCATAACTGGCAGGGCGCATTATTAGACTTTCCGGTAAGCAAAGTCGTTTGCGTGGGCAGTAACTACGCTAAGCACATTAAAGAGATGGGCAGTGCCACACCGACCGAACCCGTACTGTTCATTAAGCCGGAAACAGCGATCTGCGACATCCGTCAGCCGCTATCTATTCCGAAAGACTCTGGTGCCGTTCATCATGAGGTGGAGCTGGCCGTGCTGATTGGCTCTACCCTCAAGCAGGCATCAGAACAGCACGTCGCAAAGGCTATTGCAGGCTACGGCGTGGCGCTTGACCTGACTCTGCGCGACATTCAGGCGGGCTGTAAAAAGGCCGGCCAGCCGTGGGAAAAAGCCAAGGGGTTCGATAATTCCTGCCCGCTGTCCGGTTTTATTCCGGTCAACGAATTTGATGCCGACCCGCAAAATGTCGATCTCCGGCTGGTGGTTAACGGTGAGGTGCGCCAGCAGGGGAATACTTCTGATATGATCCACCCCATTCTGCCGCTCATCGCCTTTATGAGCCGCTATTTCACGCTGCGCGCCGGGGATGTGATCCTCACCGGTACGCCTGAGGGCGTGGGGCCGATGATGTCCGGCGACCGGCTTGAAATCTCACTCGGCGGTCACGGCATCGCCACGCGGGTGCTGTAAGGCCTGGAACTGAAGCCCGAACTGTTTATCACGCGGGTGCTATAAGGCTTGCAACTGAAGCCCGAACTGTTTATAAGGTGCGGGCTTTTCACTTTAACGGATACCGCTATGACTGACACCCCTTTCTGGCAGCGTAAAACGCTGGAACAAATGAGCGATGAAGAGTGGGAATCCCTCTGTGATGGATGCGGTCAGTGCTGTCTGAATAAACTGCAGGACGCCGACACCAATGAGATTTACTTCACTAACGTTGCCTGCAACCAGCTGAATATCAAAACCTGCCAGTGTCGCAATTACGAGCGTCGTTTCGAATATGAAGAGGATTGCATTAAACTCACGCGTGACAACCTGCCCACTTTCTCATGGCTGCCGCCCACCTGTGCCTATCGCATGCTGGCAGAAGGAAAAAACCTTCCCATCTGGCACCCCCTGCGTACTGGATCCAAAGCGGCGATGCACGCCGGGCGCATCTCCGTGCGGCACATTGCGGTCAGGGAGAGCGAAGTGATGGACTGGGAAGATCATATCATCAATAAGCCGGGAAGGGGCTGAGGCCGCCCGTCGCCGCCATCCGTCCAGTTTTTTGCTATGCTTATCCTTAAGTTTTTCAGGAAAAAGGATAAGTTACGTGATTCAACGCAGAGAATTCCTCGGTGCCAGCGGCGCCATGCTCGCCCTCTCCCTGATTACGCCCTCTGCGGCCAGAAGTCAGCCCACCGGGCAGCCATCCCCCGCTTCCTCAGCTAAACCGCCACTGCTTACACTGCGGGAAACCACTATCGGGCAGGGCAGTCCGAAAGTTATTGTCCCTACCACTGCCACCCACGCGGCGGAGGTGCTGAAATTTGTCGATAAAGTGGCGCCCAGCCAGGATTTCCACGTGCTGGAACTTCGCCTGGATATGCTGGAGAACGCCCTTGAAGCCAGCGCCATGGCCGCGCTAACGCACCAGGTTCGCGCCCGGCTCGGTAATAAGCTGCTGCTGCTGACGTTTCGTACCAAAGATGAAGGAGGCAAAAAGGCAGTCAGCGATGAGCAGTACGTGCAGCTGTATCAACAGCTGCTGGCCGAAGGCACTGGCGACCTGCTTGACATTGAAATGTATCGCGACAGGACAAAAACCGATCCGCTTATTGCTCTGGCTCACCAGCGTGGGTTTAAGGTGATACTGTCTAACCATGAGCTAAAGTCCACGCCAGCGAAGGAGGAGATTATCTCGCGGCTGCGCGAACAGCAGGCGCGCGGTGCCGATATCCTCAAGCTGGCAGCGATGCCTGCCGATGCGGGCGACGTCCTGACGCTGCTAACGGCCACATGGGAGATGCATCAGCATTACGCTCAGCGTCCGATTCTGACGATGTCGATGGGCGATTTAGGGGTGATGACCCGGATGAGCGGTGAGCTGACAGGGTCGGCGCTCACCTTCGCTATGGTTGGTGAAGCTTCAGCCTCAGGTCAGGTTGCGCTGGAGGATTTAAGCAGCGTGCTGGGGATCGTGCATCAAAGCATGGGTTCCTGATCCCGGGCAGGGGTGACGCCAGCGGGATCGGCCGCTGGCGTCAGTAATCGTTCTGTCCGACTCAGGACTGAGGCTGACCGACCGGGCCGCTACCGCCTGGCGCGCCGGGGGGCTGCTGGCCACTGGGAGGCGCAGGAGGGGCGCTGTGGGTATTTTCCCCGCCCCACCATGCACAGCCGGAAAGCGCAGCGGCAGAGAAGGACAGAACCAGCATTAACGCGATGTTTTTCATAATAATCCTCTTCATTCAATCGTGTCATTTAAGCGTAGTCGCCGCGGGACAGTCCTTCAACCCGGGTCATTGTCAGGGAGCGATCAGGTGTGCAGGACATTAAAAAACCCACCGGCGGTGGGTTTAGTGAAGGCAGGGCTAGCGGGAAAAGAGATCGCGTCTTTTGGGTTTTAAAGGCTGACCCAGCAGTACCAGAATGCCGACCAGCAGAAAGGCGGCAAAAATTCCAATCAGCCACTGCGGCATCCCCAGCGTTAGCAGGGACCACTGATTCTGCGAGCAGTCGCCGCTTGCCACAAAAACAGACGGCAGGATCTTGTCCAGCGGCAGCCACTGCGGAAAGCGGGCGGCAAAATCACAGGTTACAAACGGGTTGGGATGGAGCTGGATCATCGTATGCTCCCAGGCCAGGCGGACGCCCTCCCACGCGCTGTAAATCCAGATTACGATCGCTGCCAGTCGTAGCGGCGTTGCTGGCGCGATGGCGCCGACAAGCCCCGCCGCCACTATCCCAAAAAGGGCGCAGCGTTCATAAATGCACATGACGCAGGGTTTCAGCATCATGACGTGTTGAAAATAGAGTGCGACCATTTCCAGAGCAAAAGCAATAAAGGCCATCAGCAGCCATGCACCGCGCCCGCGGGAGCAGCTATTCAAATATCTCAACATAGTCAATCCATGTAATAGGTGTTGAACCGGCAGTGTAAACCAAAAGCGCCGGTTCACCAGCATGTTAGCGTGAGTATTCAGCGAAAAATTGAACTGAGTAGGGTGCATTCTGCCCTTAGCATCGTCACCTTCAGTTGCCTGAGCCTCAGGCTACCGGGAGTAAGGCGCAGGAGCAGCTGCAAATAACTTTTTATTTTTTTGTTAACACCTCAGCGTTTTAGCAGATTACCAGTCTATGTGATGTTGGGGGCATCTGGTATGATGAGCACAATTTTGCAGTCACGAACGCAATGGAAACAAAACGCTATGGTCATTAAGGCGCAAAGCCCTGCCGGTTTCGCTGAAGAGTATATAATTGAAAGCATCTGGAACAGTCGCTTCCCGCCAGGCTCAATCCTGCCAGCGGAAAGAGAGCTTTCCGAACTGATTGGCGTGACCCGTACAACCTTGCGGGAGGTTTTACAGCGCCTTGCCCGCGATGGCTGGCTGACCATTCAGCATGGTAAACCGACCCGGGTGAATAATTTCTGGGAGACGTCCGGCTTAAGTATTCTGGAAACGCTGGCACGTCTGGATCATGACAGCGTTCCACAGCTAATTGATAACCTGCTTGCGGTGCGTACCAATATCTCCTCGATATTTATTCTGCGTGCGATTCGAACCTATCCGGATAAAGCCCTGGAAGTGCTGGAAACGGCCAAAGGGGTGGAGGATAAAGCTGAAGCCTATACCGACCTCGATTACAGCATCTTCCGGGGTCTGGCCTTCGCTTCTGGCAATCCCATCTATGGGCTGATCCTCAACGGCCTGAAAGGGCTGTATACCCGCGTTGGGCGCCACTATTTTTCTAACCCTGATGCGCGTAAGCTGGCGCAGGATTTCTACCAGAACCTGCACGTTATCTGCCAGCAGCAGCAGTACGCTATTATCGTGGATACCGTGCGCGACTATGGCCGCCGCAGCGGTGAGATCTGGCATAACATGCAAACCAGCATGCCGACGGATCTACCCCCGCAGCGTCGGTAATCAGGGGGCGGGTTAGTTTACATCAGCCTGAGCGTAAGCCATTGTGGTGCGGAAAAGCGGGGTCAGATTACTGACCCCGCTTTTTTTCATCTGCTCAACCAGTTAAAGCGTGGATGTGCGCGGCGGGCAGCGGTCGAGAATTTCAGTGCTGCCGTCTTCATTCTGCTGCTCAAGGTGGATATCAAAGCCCCACAGACGGTGAACGTGCTTAAGCACCTCACGGCGGCTTTTATCCAGCGGCGCGCGGCTGTGAGGGACATAGCGCAGCGTCAGAGAGCGGTCACCGCGCAGGTTAACGTCATACACCTGGATATTCGGCTCCAGATTACTCAGATTATACTGTGCCGAAAGCTGCTGACGAATGGCCCGGTAACCGGCTTCATCATGAATGGCGGCGATCTCCAGAAAATTATTACGGTCGTCGTCCATAACGGTAAATAACCGGAAGTCGCGCATCACTTTCGGCGACAGGAACTGGCTGATAAAACTCTCGTCTTTAAATTCGCGCATGGCGAAATGCAGCGTTTCAAGCCAGTCGCTACCGGCGATATCCGGGAACCAGTAGCGATCTTCCTCCGTCGGCTCCTGACAGATACGCTTGATATCCTGGAACATCGCAAACCCCAGCGCATAAGGGTTAATACCGTTGTACCACTGACTGTTGTAGGGGGGCTGATAGATGACGTTGGTATGGCTGTGCAAAAACTCCAGCATAAAGCGTTCGGATACTTTACCTTCATCATAGAGATGGTTAAGGATGGTGTAGTGCCAGAACGTCGCCCAGCCCTCATTCATGACCTGTGTCTGTTTCTGCGGATAGAAATACTGGCTGACCTTACGGACAATGCGCAGCACCTCGCGCTGCCATGATTCCAGCAGGGGAGCATTTTTCTCCATAAAATAGAGCAGATTTTCCTGCGGCTCGGAGGGGTAGCGCATTGCTGCCTGCTGGGATTCTTCCCGCTCACGCCGCGGCAGGGTGCGCCACAGCATATTAACCTGACTTTGCAGGTACTCTTCGCGACTTTGCTGTCTTGCCGTCTCCTCCTGCAGGGAGATTTTTTGCGGACGCTTGTAGCGATCCACGCCGTAGTTCATCAGGGCATGACAGGAGTCAAGGAGCTTCTCGACCTCTTCCACGCCGTGACGCTCTTCACACTGGCTGATATAGTTTCTGGCAAAAATAAGGTAGTCAACAATGGAGCTGGCATCGGTCCAGCTGCGGAAGAGGTAGTTATTTTTGAAGAAGGAGTTGTGCCCGTAGCAGGCATGGGCAATCACCAGCGCCTGCATGGTGATGGTATTCTCCTCCATCAGATAGGCAATACAGGGATTCGAATTGATAACAATTTCATAAGCCAGGCCCTGCTGACCGTGCTTATAGCGCTGTTCGGTTTCAATAAACTTTTTACCGAATGACCAGTGAGCATAGTTAATGGGCATGCCAACGCTTGAGTAGGCATCCATCATCTGCTCTGAGGTAATCACTTCAATTTGATGAGGATAGGTTTCAAGCCGGTAGAGTTTGGCAACGCGGTCAATCTCTGCCAGATAGTCATCCAGCAGGTCAAATGTCCAGTCGGGTCCATCACTGAGTCGTTTGCTGTCCTTAATCGGATCGTCAAAGATAGTTGTCATAGCGCACCCCTTTTAAAAAACCGGTTTTCGACGTTACAACCTGTAGCGACAAAAAATCCGTTTACACCCGGCTACCAGAGCATAGATATACTCCTGAAAAACCGGAACGCAAGCCAATAACCCAATGATAGTTCACTCCCGGCGATCCTTCTGACGAATACAAATGAATTATTCAGGACAAAATAGAGAGGATGACGGATTATTTTTTTGTAGCAGCAGTAAATAGAGATTCATGTGAAATGGCTAAAATAATATGCTGTTTATAAGGGAATGTTATGAGCAAATCATATTCTGCTGGGAAAGCATAAAAAACATCGTATCGCGATAATTTGCTGCTGATAATCGCAACCAGGCGGAATTAAATCCCGTATTTTATCGCACTAACTCTTTTTGTTACCGCTCAGAGTAAAAAAGATGTGAAATGTGTCAGCGTAATGTTAGATAAAGTGACGTAGCGTAATCGTTCGCAGCAGGCGCGTGAAGGCAGTTTAATCCTCTTTTTTAAACGACGGTGGAGAGATATGCGAGTTGTCATTCTGGGAGGCGGGGTGGTTGGCGTGGCCAGCGCCTGGTATCTGGCACAGGCCGGACATGAGGTCACGATTATCGATCGGCAGGCCGGTGTGGCACAGGAAACCAGCGCGGCAAATGCCGGACAGATTTCACCGGGCTATGCGGCACCCTGGGCCGCGCCGGGCGTGCCATTAAAGGCGATGAAATGGATGTTCCAGCGCCACGCGCCGCTGGCTATTCGGCCTGACGGCAGCCGCTTCCAGCTGGCCTGGATGTGGCAGATGCTTAAAAATTGCAATCTTGAACACTACCAGCAGAATAAAAGTCGCATGGTACGCATCGCTGAGTACAGCCGCGACTGCCTGAAAACGCTGCGCCAGCAGACGGGGATTGCCTATGAGGGCAGGCAGGGCGGTACGCTGCAGCTGTTTCGTACCGCGCAGCAGTTCGAAAGCGCTACCAAAGATATTGCGGTGCTGCGGGAAGCCGGCGTGCCTTATCAACTGCTTGAGGCTGCTCAGCTGGCTGAAGCCGAGCCTGCACTTGCGGCCAGCCAGCACAAACTGACCGGGGGCCTGCGTCTGCCCAACGATGAAACCGGTGACTGCCAGCTCTTCACCCAGCGGCTGGCTGAGATGGCCGCTGCTGCCGGCGTGACCTTCCGTTTTAACACCCCGATTGACGCCCTGTTGCAGGAGGGGAACCGGATTACGGGCGTGAAGTGCGGCGCGGAAACGGTGATAGCTGATGCTTACGTGGTAGCGCTGGGTTCCTGGTCCAGAGGCGTGCTGGAACAGACAGTCAGCGTCCCGGTTTACCCCCTTAAGGGGTACTCTCTGACCCTTCCCGTGAAGGATCCGCAGGCGGCACCCGTTTCAACGGTATTGGATGAAAGCTACAAGGTGGCCGTCACCCGCTTCGACAACCGGATTCGCGTTGGGGGAATGGCTGAAATTGTGGGTTATGACCTGTCCCTGCGTTCCGCGCGACGTGAAACGCTGGAAATGGTGGTCGGCGACCTTTTCCCAGGCGGAGGGGACGTTGCCCAGGCGTCATTCTGGAGCGGGCTGCGCCCCATGACGCCCGACGGGACGCCGATTGTGGGGCGTACACCGCTGAGTAATCTTTATCTTAATACTGGTCATGGAACGCTCGGTTGGACGATGGCATGCGGTTCGGGACAGCTGCTTTCTGATATCATTTCGCGAAAGATACCCGCCATTGCCGCTGATGATCTGTCGGTAATGCGTTATCTGCCAGGATTCTACCCGACCGTTGGCCAGACGTTGCATGGCGCCAGCCGCTGATCGTTATCGTATTCAGATTCAGGAGAAATTATGTCTCGTCCGATTGTCGCCGCTATCGACACCAGCGCGCTGCGACATAACCTGGCGGTTGCCCGCCAGGCAGCCCCCCATTCCCGCCTCTGGTCAGTGGTGAAAGCCAACGCTTACGGGCACGGTATCGATCGCGTTCGGGAAAGCCTTGCCGAAACAGATGGATTTGCCCTGCTGGATCTCAATGAGGCGATTTTGCTGCGCGAGCGCGGCTGGAAAAAGCCTGTCCTGCTGCTGGAGGGCTTCTTTCATGCCAGCGAACTGGAGATCCTCGATCGTTACCGGTTGACCACCAGCGTTCACAGCAACTGGCAGATACAGGCGCTGGCGAAGGCCAGGCTGTCTGCGCCGCTGGATATTTACCTGAAAATGAACAGTGGTATGAACCGACTTGGCTTTCAGCCCGGGCAGGTTAATCAGGCGTGGCAGTCGCTGCGGGCGCTGCAAAATGTCGGTGAAATGACGCTGATGGCCCATTTTGCCGAAGCAGAAAGCCGTGAGGGGATAGTCGAACCGATGCGGCGTATTAATGCGGCAGCGGAAGGACTGGACTGTCCGCGCTCGCTGGCGAACTCCGCCGCCACGCTCTGGCATCCCGAAACGCACTTTAACTGGGTGCGACCGGGCATTGTGCTCTACGGCGCCTCTCCCAGCGGGCGTTGGCAGGACGTTGCCAGCAGCGGCCTGCGGCCTGCGATGAGCTTAAGCAGTGAGATCATCGGTATTCAGAGGTTAAAAAGTGGCGACGGCGTGGGCTATGGCGCCCGCTATCGTGCGGCTGGGGAACAGCGTATTGGAGTAGTCGCCTGCGGCTATGCGGATGGTTATCCGCGTCATGCGCCGAGCGGCACACCGGTATGGGTTGACGGCGTGATGACCCATACGGTGGGGGCTGTCTCCATGGACATGCTTACTCTTGACCTGACGCCCTGTCCGCAGGCGGGGATCGGCAGTCGGGTGGAACTGTGGGGTGACAACGTTAAAATTGATGAGGTGGCGTATGCGTCCGGCACGGTCGGCTATGAGCTAATGTGCGCACTGGCGCCGCGCGTGCCGGTCACGGTAATCTGAGGTTACAGCGCGGTCAGCGTACCGCGCACCTTTTTGCTGTAGATCCATGCCAGCGCGATCAGCACTGACCCTGCCAGCATCATCACGCCGAGGGCGGATTTTTCAGCAATCGGTAGCGCCATTACCAACAGGCCGCCGCTTGCGCCACCCGCCATTTGAATAAAACCCGCCAGCGCAGAGGCAACGCCAGCCTGCTGCTGATAAGGCTCCAGCGCGTAGCTGGTGGCCGGTCCCACGGTGAAAGCCAGACCGGCTACCGCAACGGTCACGGGAAGCATATACAGCGCCCAGTGACTTTGCCAACCGCCGGGAAAAAGGGCGACCCCGGCAAACAGCAGAAGTGCGCCAAGCGTCATTGCCATGCTGCCGATCATCAGACAGACCGGGCGGCCCACTTTGCGGATCATCTTGTTGACCAGTACGCTCACCAGCATAATCCAGAAGCCGTTAGCACCAAACGCCACTGAGAACTGTAGCGCGGAAAGTTTGCCTTCGTTCATCAGCACCTGAGGAGCCAGGGAAACATAGGTTAAAACCATCCCCAGCGCACCGGCGTTAGCGAAGGCAAAGGCCAGAAAGCGCGGCTGGCGCAGGATCCGTGCATACTGCTTTAATGGCAGTCCTTTGACCGGCAGCGTGCCGGCCGGGCGGGTTTCCGGCAGGAAGAACAGCACCAGCACGCCTACCGCCAGCGCATAGCATGAAAGAAACCAGAAGGGGGCGCGCCAGCCAAAGGATTCGGCCAGAAAGCCGCCAAGCATCGGCGCCAGGGCCGGAACAATATTCAGCGCCCCGTTAAGAAAGCCATAGGCTTTGGCCGCGTCATCGCCATCCAGGCGATCGCGTACGCCGCTGAATGCCACCACGGCGGTACAGCATACCGCACAGCCCTGCACCACGCGGGCGGTGAGAAACTGCGGCCAGCCGGTGGCCGTGGCAGCAAGAATGCTGCCAAACAGGTAGAGCAGCAGGCCGATCAGCGCAACGGGCTTTCGGCCAAAATTATCGACCAGCGGCCCGGCAACAATTTGCCCGAGGCCCATCACCAGTAAAAAGAGAGGGATGGTGGTCTGCAGGGTACTGACGGGCGTGTTCAGTCCCTGAGCAATATCAGGCAGGGTAGGCAAATAGAGATCGATACCCAGCGGGGCCAGCAGGACCAGGCTAAGAAGAATCAGGGTGAATTTTTGCATCGTTCGAGGCGACATCCGTTTGAAAGCCAGCCGCACAGGGTAGAGACTACGACAGGAAAAGGAAAGGGGGAGGCTGATAAAAATTAAACCTCCGTCTTCGGTCTAAAGCGACGGGCCTGAACCAAAAGAGAGAGGCCATGAGGTAGCGAATGGCACCGGCGCGCCTGAATGTGTTGACAGAGGCCAACGAAACCTCTGGCTCATGCCGATCCGGCTAAATGGCCAGGGTCGGCGTAAACAGTAGGGTACAGGCCTGTCTGAATCCAATGTGACCGATGCTGCTTAGTAGGCACCATCCCGCCGTAATACAACGCCTGCTGTTTTGAACATAATGGCCACATCCGTCCACAGCGCCCAGTTTTTTACGTACCAGGAATCGAAGTAAACGCGGGTGTCGTAATCAACATCGTTACGGCCGCTTACCTGCCAGATGCCGGTCATGCCTGGTTTAGCCATCAGGTAATAGTCCACGTCCGCCGCATAGCGCGCCAGCTCTGCTTCAATTACCGGTCGCGGTCCCACCAGACTCATTTCACCGCGAATAACATTCCACAGCTGCGGCAGCTCATCCAGGCTGGTTTTACGCAGGAGGGCGCCAATCTTCGTTATTCGTGGATCATTTTTCAGCTTGAAGTCTTTATCCCACTCCGCGCGAGCTTCTTCACTGGTCGCCAGCAGGGCGTCGAGCACGTCTTTCGAGTTGGTCACCATGGAGCGGAACTTAAGACATTTGAATTTCTTACCATGCTGGCCGACGCGTTCATGACCGTAAATGCGGGCACCGCCATCGCGACCCACCATCCAGCAGATAAGCGCAAAAGCGGGTGAAAGAAACAGCAGTAACAGCGAGGCGACCAGGATATCAAAAGTACGCTTAAGGAAGCGCGACGAGCGTTTAGCCAGATTATTACTGACCCGCAGAATTATCACCTCGTGGCTGAAGATATAGGACATATCGGTGCCGTAGAGCGGCACACCGCGCAGGGTAGGAATAACCGAAACTGACCGGCAGCGCTTTTTCGACAGCAGTTTCAGCCAGTCATCGCGCATAACCTGCTGTTCATACTCCATTGCCACCACAAACTGGGTGTTTTCCAAATCAACCCGGTCCCAGACAATGTCTTTAGCGGTGATCACTGGCACGCCATTGAGCTTTTCAGCGCCGCCGTGTCCCTGACAGGCCACAAAGGCGATAACGTCATAGCCCAGCAACTCCTCACTTTGCAGGGCGGCATAGGCCTCCCGGGCATTTTTACCGGAGCCAATGATAATGGTCTGTTTTTGCCACTGACCCGCGTGGATGAGGGCTCTCTTTACGCACGCGCGCAGGAGAGGGAGCAGTATCAGCGCGTAAATCCAGGTGAAGCTCCACAGGGTGCGGGAAAAGTCCCATCTTGAGAATGCGATCAGCGCCAGATCGAGGAGAGAGAAGATCACCAGCGTTTTAATGATTTCATTCAGCTCAAACCAGAAGGGTTTGCGGTAGGTATAATGCCGCAGGCGCATCCAGAATCCCGCGATACACACCACCGACATCACCAGCTGGGTAATAAAACGAATTTCAAGCTGCTGAGGAGGAATAAAAATATCTAAATTACCCCAAATACCCTGCACGGTGGCAGCGGCTAAAAACAGGGCCAGATTAATGGAAATTAAATCTGAAAGGCTGAGCGCTGCCTTAGCAATAATATTTTTCTGAGTACCACTATAAACCCGACGACCATTATTAAGCACCAGAGTACTAGCCATAATAGCTGCTCTCTATTCATCATGGGGGATCAGTAACCTGACGAGGAACAAGCACGCGTTCAGGGGTGATGATACGGCATTTAATACCTTGATAATTCGACTTATTAGTTGTTTTAATCCACCCAGCTGCGGAAGAAATGCCTGAAATATCAGGTGGCAGCAGGCAGCTCAACGCAGTTCCAATCCAAACTACAAGGGGAGTATGCAGCAGATATTTGCGTTAGTTAATACGGGAAATTCTTAAAAAACTATTTAAACGACAGCAGGCTGAGGGGTGAGGGAATTAAACGAAGCGGTAAGTTGCTATTATCGTTTTTTCTTATGACAATAAGATAACAGTTAACGATATATTTTAAAAAAATCCACCGCAGCGAAAAGTCGCTACGGTGAAGGGGATGGCACAATCAGGCAGGCTTTTTTAAAACCCAGCGATCGTGCTCTTTGTCATAGTGACAAATGGCAAGATCCACCGGCTCGCCATCAATCCAGGCTGGTACGCTGGTTTCTGTATCCCAACCATCCAACTGGTAACTCAGACCGGGGTTGGTGTTGCAGGGAATGCTGACCGTATCGATATTTTCCGTATCCAGATCGGCATCAACAATCTCATAGCGACCAATTTTAACGACGTGACCCATGGTAATCCTCCCTTTTGACAGAAACGAACTTTAAGCGTAGACGCTATCCATCGCAAAAGGGATAGGATCAGGACTATTCTTTGTCTTCCGCCACCCTGACGCCTACGCGGCTTATCTCATTAGCTTCTTTTTCAGCCACGGTCCAGATCATGTTTTTCCACTCGACCTGATCGCCGACCACCGGCGCGCCGCCAATCATACTGGCTATCAGATGTCCCAGCGACTGCTGGAGATTAACTTCATCAGTTAGCTCAATCCCATAGATTTCAGCAATGTCCTGGAGCCGGGCGTCCGCCTGCAAAATAAAGTCGCCGAAAAAGCGCTGATCCAGCGCTACCGGTGGCGAGTAGCTGAAAAGTTTACCAAGAGCGGGCAGATCGCGCTCGCGACCGATCACACAGAGCACATCGCCCTCTTTCAGCCGGGTACTGCTGGTAGGGTGCAGCAGCAAATTGTCCCTGAACAGGGCGGCAATACGCGTTTCGCGCGGCAGTTTCAGATCGCGCAGCGCAGCGCCCACGCACCATTTATCCGCCCCCAGCTGATAAACGAATTGCTCCCAGGGGTTTTCAGGATGAATATCCAGACCGACGCGAGAAATGGGGGAGGCGGTAGGCGGCACGACCACGCGGGCTTTCCTGGCCGCATAACCCAGCGAGGTACCCTGAACCATCAGGGAGACCAGCACTACAAAGAAAGCGATATTGAAGAACAGCGAGGCATGAGGCAGACCCGCCATCATCGGGAAGACGGCGAGAATAATGGGAACGGCCCCGCGTAACCCAACCCAGCTGATAAAAAAGCGTTCGCGGGTTGTGAAACCCCGAAACGGTAGCAGTCCAACAAAAATGGAAAGCGGTCTGGCAAACAGAATAAGCCACAGCGAAAGCAGCATAGCCGGCAGGGCAATATTCCACAGATCCTTAGGATTAACCAGCAGGCCGAGGACCAGGAACATGCCAATCTGGCTTAGCCAGGCCATGCCATCGAACGTTTGCAAAATGCCATGACGGTTGCGGATTGGGCGATTGCCCAGCAAAAAGCCGCACAGATAGACTGCAAGAATTCCACTCCCTTCCAGCATGGTGGTCAAAGCGAAGACCAGGATGCCGCCGCTGACCGCTAACAGAGGATAAAGACCACTCGCCAGCGACACGCGATTGATTAGCTGCTGTAGCGCCCAGCCGCCGCCCAGTCCCAGCACGATGCCCAGCCCGAACTGCTGGATCAGATGCACGACAAACATCCAGCTCAGCCCGGTCTGACCCTGCTGTATCATCTCGATAAGCGTAATAGTCAGAAAGACGGCCATGGGATCGTTGCTGCCCGACTCGATTTCCAGCGTGGCGCTGACGCGCTCGTTCAGCCCTTTTCCGCCCAGCAGGGAGAAAACGGCGGCGGCGTCCGTCGATCCGATAATGGCACCAACCAGAAAGCCCTCAATCATGTTCAGATTGAACAGCCAGGCAGCAGCCATCCCGGTCAGCCCGGCGGTGATCAGTACCCCCACCGTTGCCAGCGAGAGCGCGGGGCCAAGTGCAACTTTGAATGAGCTGGCCTGGGTGCGCATACCGCCATCCAGCAGGATGACCGCCAGCGCCAGATTACTGATCAGATAAGCCGCGGGGTAGTTGTCGAAGGCGATGCCGCCGATCCCGTCAACGCCCGCCAGCATGCCGAGCGCAAGGAAAATAACCAGAATGGGAATGCCAAGCTTTGACGAAAACGAACTCAGCAAAATGCTTGCGGCGACCAGCACGGAACCAATAATAAACAGACTGTAAATAGCGCTGGCTTCCAAAAGGCAGTTCTCCTGTGTGGGTAAAGATGTGTTTTAACAGTGTGTTGTAAAACGACGCCAGCTGTCAAAATTTCTGAGGGTCCGCAGGGTGAAAAGAGCGGAAATGACAGAGAAGAATAAAATAGCATACATTTTGCCATTGCAAACGACGCTAAGTGCGTATGATTAGTGTTGTATTTATGGAATTGGACAAAAAAAAGCGCCAGGAGGACGATTTTAGCTGCCGATATCGTGGTGGGGGTAGGGTGAACAGCCAGTAAACCTGTACTGGCTGGAAGGATCAGGCCTGAATTTAATGGTTTTCTTCCGCCTGTTTGTGGAAAAGTTCACGAAATACCGGGTAAATATCCTCTGGTTCACGAATATGCTGAATGGCGAAGTTATCAAATCGGGCCTGGAGCTGCTCGTATTCGCGCCACAGGGTCTGATGCGCACGTCGGGTTATCTCGATATAACTGTAGTAGCGCACTACCGGCAGAATGTTTTTGGCCAGGATTTCATGGCACAGAGGGGAATCATCGGCCCAGTTGTCACCGTCCGATGCCTGAGCGGCATAGATATTCCACTGCGCCGGATCGTAGCGCTCTTTTACCACCTCATCCATCATCTTCAGGGCGCTGGAGACGATGGTGCCCCCGGTTTCCTGCGAGTAGAAGAACTCCTGTTCGTCCACCTCTTTAGCCTGGGTATGATGGCGAATATAGACCACATCCACGTTTTTATAGGTACGGCTCAGGAACAGATAGAGCAGAATATAAAAGCGCTTGGCCATATCCTTTGTTGCCTGATCCATCGAGCCGGAAACATCCATCAGGCAGAACATCACCGCCTGGCTGGAGGGTTCCGGGCGTTTTTCAAAGTTTTTGAACCGCAGGTCAAAGGTGTCAATAAAAGGCACCCGCTTAATGCGCGCGCGCAGTTCAGCAATTTCATTGCGCAGGCGCTCCTCTTCCAGCAGCTGAGCAGGTTCAGAATTCTCAATCAGCGCCAGACTGGCTTCAAGCTCACCCAGCATCCGACGCTTACCGGCGGTCATGGCCGTACGACGCGCCAGCGAATTTTGCAGCGAGCGTACGACGCTGATATTGGCGGGAACGCCGTTAGACGTATAGCCCGCACGATGAACCTTATACTCATTAAGCTGGCGATGCTGGTTTTTCTTCAAATTCGGCAGGGCTAAATCTTCAAACAGCAGGTCGAGGTACTCATCCTTTGAAATATTGAAAACAAAATCGTCTTCGCCCTCACCATCCTGACCCGCCTGGCCCTGACCGCTTCCCCCGCCGCCGCCGCCCTGCGGGCGCTCGACGCGGTCATTCTGCACAAAGTGATCGTTACCCGGGTGGACGCGATGACGCTGCCCACCGCGGCCCTGATGGAAGACAGGTTCGTTGATATCCCCCAAGGGAATGGAAACGGATTCGCCGCTATCAACGTCGGTTACCGAACGCTTATTGATGGCCTCGGAGATCGACTGTTTGATTTGCGACTTGTAGCGGCGCAAAAAGCGCTGGCGATTCACCGCGCTCTTATTTTTACCGTTAAGACGCCGATCGATAAAATAGGCCATAGCTCCCCCAAACAATGTTGCAAGCTGGACCGGATTATTCCGGCCCGATTAATGCACTCCGCGACAATCAGGACGATTTTCTGACCCGCAAATACCATTCGCACAGCAGGCGGACCTGCTTGCGGGTATAGCCTTTTTCCATCATTCGGTCGACAAAGTCGTCATGTTTTTTCTGTTCATCCGTGGACGTTTTGGCATTAAAGGAGATGACCGGCAGCAGCTCCTCGGTATTGGAAAACATTTTCTTCTCAATAACCGTGCGGAGTTTTTCATAACTGGTCCAGTTTGGATTCCGGCCACTATTGTGCGCACGGGCGCGCAGAACGAAGTTAACGATCTCATTGCGGAAATCTTTAGGGTTACTGATCCCGGCGGGTTTCTCGATTTTCTCGAGCTCAGCATTTAATGATTCGCGGTCAAATAGCTGTCCGGTATCCGGGTCACGGTATTCCTGGTCCTGGATCCAGAAGTCTGCGTAGGTCACGTAACGATCAAAAATGTTTTGACCATATTCAGAATAGGATTCCAGATAGGCGGTCTGAATTTCCTTGCCGATAAACTCAGCATATTTCGGGATCAGATAGCCTTTCAGGTGCTCCAGGTATTTCTCGGCAACATCCTGCGGAAACTGTTCGCGTTCAATCTGCTGCTCCAGTACGTAGAAAAGATGCACCGGGTTCGCCGCCACTTCCGCATGGTCAAAGTTAAACACGCGGGAGAGGATCTTAAAGGCGAAACGGGTTGAGAGTCCGTTCATGCCCTCGTCGACGCCCGCATAGTCACGGTATTCCTGATAGGATTTAGCTTTGGGATCGGTATCCTTCAGGCTTTCGCCATCGTAAACCCGCATTTTAGAGTGGGTGCTGGAATTCTCCGGCTCTTTCAGGCGAGACAAAATACTGAATCTGGCCAGCGTCTCCAGCGTGCCAGGCGCGCAGGGGGCATGGCTTAGCTCACTGTGATTAAGCAGCTTGTCATATATTTTGATCTCTTCAGAGACGCGCAGACAGTACGGCACTTTGACGATGTAAACGCGGTCAAGGAAGGCTTCATTATTCTTGTTATTACGGAAGGTTACCCACTCTGACTCATTCGAGTGCGCAAGAATAATGCCATTGAACGGCAGGGCAGAAATTCCCTCGGTGCCGTTATAGTTACCCTCCTGAGTGGCCGTAAGCAGGGGATGCAGCACCTTAATTGGCGCTTTAAACATCTCGACGAACTCCATAATCCCCTGGTTTGCCCGACAAAGTGCACCGGAATAACCATAAGCATCAGGGTCGTTCTGCGCATGGTTCTCGAGCTTACGGATATCCACTTTACCAACCAGTGCGGAGATATCCTGATTGTTCTCATCACCCGGCTCAGTTTTGGCAATGGCCAGCTGCTCCAGGATAGAGGGCCAGACCTTAACGACCCGGAAGCGGGAGATGTCACCGCCGAACTCATGCAGGCGTTTGGCCGCCCACGGTGACATAATGGTGCCAAGATAGCGACGCGGTACACCGTATTCTTTCTCCAGAATATGGGCGTCCTCCTGCGGATTGAACAGGCAAAGTGGATGGTCGTTAACCGGACTTCTTTCGCCATCGGCGCTCAGCACATAGATAGGCACGCGCTGCATCAGCGACTTAAGCCGTTCGGCCAGGGAGGATTTACCGCCGCCTACCGGACCCAGCAGATAGAGGATCTGTTTCTTCTCTTCCAGCCCCTGCGCGGCATGTTTCAGGTAGGAAACGATCTGTTCAATCGCCTCTTCCATGCCATAGAACTCTTCAAAAGCGGGGTAGCGTGCAACGACGCGGTTGGAAAACAGGCGGGAAAGGCGTGGCTCCAGGGCAGTATCTACCATTACTGGCTCACCAATAGCCATTAACAGACGTTCTGCCGCGTTGGCGTATGCACTGCGATCCTGACGACATACGGTCAGGAACTCCTGCAGAGTGAACTCTTCGTCCTTGGCAGCTTCATAACGCTGACGATAGTGATCGAATATATTCATAGCGATGCCCGTCCTTTCATTTTTAGCACAGGAACCAGGAGCCTAAGTGGGATTAGCTCCTGAAGGAACTGATAAACGAGTACAGCAACCCTTATGCCAACCAGGCATTTTTTTATCGGAATACGCAAATCCTGGGGTTACTCTGCTCATTGAAAATGTAGCGTCATAGAGTTAAGCGTAGTTGGCATTCGTAAAATGTCCTGACGCCAAAAAGCTTTTCAATGATATTTCAATAACAAAGTTATAATTCAACTTAGCAATAACCTTACCTGGTGCGGTCTGGCAGAAATTTGTAAATAAGCCGCTGCCGTTGATTCGTCCGGGGGTGATGGCAATAATTGATTCTGAGTGCTACAGGTTGTATAAGAATTTTAACTCACGCGGCAGAAATTGTTAAACTGCCGTACCTGATTGTTATATTTATGGAACGAATAAATTGTGAACTATTTCAAAGTTAGTGCTTTAACCGTAATTTTATCTTCATCTCTGGCTTCAACCCTGGCCGAGGCCAACCCCTTAACCCTCGGGGCTTCTGTTATCTACAGCCAGAGCCCGTATAAAGGGGGGCAGAACCGCTACTACCCTTTACCCATCATTAATTATGAAGGTGACAGCTTCTACGTTCGTAGCTTTCAGGCCGGGTACTACCTTTGGAATGACAAACAGGATCAGCTGTCGCTGACCGTGCTGGGTTCACCGGAAAATTTCAAAACCAGCGACACCGATAACAAGCAGCTAAAGAAGCTTGATAATCGCCATATGACCGCGATGGGCGGGCTTGCTTACCGTCATACCAGTGACTGGGGCATCCTGCGCACCGTGGTCGCGGGCGATCTGCTTGATAACAGCAACGGCATTATCTGGGATCTGGCCTATCTTTATCGCTTCCAGATGGGCGATCTCAGCCTGACGCCGGGTATTGGTGCGCTGTACAGCAGTAAAAATCAAAATGACTACTACTACGGCGTCTCCAGACGCGAATCGCGCCGTAGCGGACTTAGCAGCTATGACGCCGGGGATAGCTGGAGCCCCTATCTGGAGCTGACCGCCGCCTATGCAATTAATCAGAGCTGGAACGCCTCGCTATCAGGCCGCTACACCCGTCTGAGCAGCGAAGTAAAAGACAGTCCGATGGTCGACAATAATTCCCAGGTCATGCTGTGGACGGGCGTTAGCTACACGTTCTGATCGCCATTCATTGCACCGAAAAAGGGCGCTTTGCGCCCTTTTGCACGACAGTCACCCCCCAAAAGAGTGCAGGAGAAATACATGAGCTCATCCATTAATTTTTCAAACGAGATTACCCTGCCTTCCATCGGTCAGGGGAGCTGGTATATGGGCGAAAATAGCGACCACCGTAAATCAGAAGTCGCCGCTTTGCAGCACGGACTCGAACTGGGTTTGAACGTAATTGATACGGCTGAAATGTATGCTGACGGCGGAGCAGAGGAAGTGGTTGGCGAAGCATTGCAGGGAAGAAGGGACAAGGCCTGGCTGGTCTCAAAAGTCTATCCCTGGAATGCCGGGGCGGAGAGCGCTATTGACGCCTGCGAACGCAGTTTGCGGCGGCTGAAAACGGATTATCTCGATCTCTACCTTCTTCACTGGCCGGGCAGCATTCCGCTTGAGGAAACCATCACCGCTATGCAGCGGCTCCAGCAGGCGGGCAAAATCAGGCACTGGGGCGTCTCCAATTTCGACAACAGCGATCTTCAGGACCTGCTGACAGAAGAAGGGGGAGCGGACTGCGCGGCTAACCAGGTGCTTTACCACCTGGCCTCGCGCGGAATTGAGTTCGATCTTCTGCCTGCCTGTCAGCAGCGCGGCATTCCGGTGATGGCCTACTGCCCGCTGGCGCAGGCGGGGCGTCTGCGTCACGATTTGATGAATAACCCTGTGCTGGCAGACATTGCACAGCAAAAGCTTATCAGTGTAGCCCAGCTGCTGTTGGCCTGGGTGATTCGACAGCACGGCGTGATGGCCATCCCCAAAGCGGGATCGGTGCAACACGTTGACGAGAATGCGGCTGCGTTAAAAGTGGTGCTGAACAGCGAGGAGCTGACGCTGATGGACCAGGCCTTTCCACCGCCGGCCAGCAAGGTGGCGCTCGACGTCGTTTAAGCCATGCCAGTCGCCGGGTCGCGCTCGACGTCGTACAAGCCGGGCCTGATGCAGGGTCGCGCTCGACATCGGACAAGTTGGCTCAGACGCCGGGTCGCGTTAAGCGTTAGTTAAACCCGATCGGGTAGCAAGGAGGCAGTACGGGACTGGAACCTGGTGAGGCGGTCCCTTTTTTACTGCCTCACTGCGTATCGTCAGGCGTTTCTACGCACTTTGATGGTGGTAGCCAGCCGTGAGGGACATTCGTCAGAACTCTTCATTGCGGATGAGATACGCGCCGTTTCCACGCACACCATCGTTCTGTAACCCTCATTGGCCATGTCTCCCATGCTGCATGAAAGCGCAGGGCCAGGATTCCACGTGACAACGTCACTATGATGATGGTGATACACTTCAATAGTGCGCTGACCAGAGGTATCGGTGATAACGCTACAGTCTTCAGGTTGGGTATACACCCGATCGACGCGATCGGGGTAGGTTTGCCTGCCGGATGCAGAGTTTCCCTCAGCCCCGTCACTGACCTTATCAATATAGGGGTGGCCCAACCCACTCACTTCAACACCGGCGATGTCGGCAACGTTAAAGTAGCTGTGCAGTGCGGCAGTTGCCTCAAAGTCTCCGTGCGCCTCCAGTTCAATTTCGAGGCGATCGCTGAAGCGGAAGCGTGCAATCAGGGTGAAATCATGTGGCCAGAGCTTCTTCGTGCGCTCGTCACTTTCCAGGACGAAGGTCAGCATCACGCTCTCTTCATTCTCATCGTGTGCCGACAGCGTCCACGGCAGGCTACGCGCAAAGCCATGAGCGGGTTCACCTGCCGGACCAAACCATGGCCAGCAGATGGGTACGCCGCCCCGTATGGCTTTCCCGGCAGTGAAGGCCGTTTTCTCGCTAAGCCAGATGACGGGCTTTTCACCGCCTGGCTGCCAGGCAATCAGATGCGCGCCCTGTAGGGTGATGGCTGCCCTGACTTTTGGATGAACGATGGTCAAAAGGGGCAGGTCGCCCATCTTTCTCTGCGAAATATAGGGTGTGATCTGGTCAATAACCGCCAGGGAAAAGAGTTTTTCGCTCATGAGGAAACCTTTTTCAAGCCGATAAAAAAAGGGCGACCGGAGTCGCCCTCATTAGTCCTTCACCTGCTTATTTAGCAATGTGAGAGATCAGATCCAGAACTTTGTTTGAATAGCCCGTTTCGTTGTCATACCAGGCAACCAGTTTGACGAAGGTGTCGCTCAGAGCGATACCTGCTTTGGCATCAAAAACAGAAGTCAGAACTTCGCCGTTGAAATCGGTAGAAACCACGTCATCTTCGGTGTAGCCCAGAACGCCTTTCAGTTCGCCTTCAGAAGCCGCTTTGATTGCATCACAAATTTCTTTGTAAGAGGCAGGCTTAGCCAGACGAGCAGTCAGGTCAACCACGGAGACGTTCGGCGTAGGCACGCGGAAAGACATACCGGTCAGTTTGCCGTTCAGCTCAGGGATCACTTTACCTACGGCTTTTGCTGCGCCGGTAGAAGAAGGGATGATGTTCTGAGATGCGCCACGACCGCCACGCCAGTCTTTGTGAGACGGGCCATCAACGGTTTTCTGGGTTGCAGTGGTTGCATGCACGGTGGTCATCAGTGCTTCAACGATGCCGAACTTATCGTTGATCACTTTTGCCAGCGGTGCCAGGCAGTTAGTGGTGCAGGATGCGTTAGAAACGATGTCCTGGCCGTCGTAAGACTTGTGGTTCACGCCCATAACAAACATTGGGGTGTTGTCTTTAGAAGGACCGGTCAGTACGACTTTCTTCGCGCCAGCCTGAATGTGCTTACGTGCGGTTTCGTCGGTCAGGAAGATACCGGTTGCTTCAGCAACAACGTCAACGCCGATTTCGCCCCATTTCAGGTTAGCTGGATCCCTTTCAGCGGTAACACGAATGGTTTTGCCGTTAACAACCAGATGGCCGTCTTTGACTTCTACAGTACCGTCGAAACGGCCGTGGGTAGAGTCGTACTTCAGCATGTATGCCATGTACTCGGCGTCCAGCAGATCGTTAATTGCAACGATTTCTACATCGGAACGCTGCTGAGCAGCACGGAAAACGATGCGACCGATACGGCCAAAACCATTGATACCTACTTTGATAGTCATATATTCCACCAGCTATTGGTTAGTGAATAAAAGGTTGGCTGTAAAATTACAAAAACCTTACCAGGCGTCAAGCGGAATCGCTTCAATTGTTGCGACAAATCAAACCTGAGAACAGGAATAATTTATCTGAAAGCCTGATTCGCGCCACCCGTTAGAACCTAATCTTGGGCCTTCCTGCACGAATATAAAGGGTCAGGGGTATCAAAGGGTGATCTGAATCACATAATCGACTGCTTTTACTTTCAGATATCTCTGTAAGCGAAAAAACCCCCTGACGTTGTCAGGTATTTGTTAGAATGTTAAACATTATCCCGGACACACCGCCAGAGAGTATTGATATGGCTAACAAACATCTGAACCCAGAAACCGATTTAAACGAAGTACAGCGTTATGTCACTCAGGAGCACGGTACCGAGAGACCCTTTACCGGCAAGCTGTTACATAACAAAGGCGAGGGTCTGTATCACTGCCTCGTGTGCAATTCGCCGCTGTTCCTGTCGGAAACCAAGTACGACTCAGGCTGCGGCTGGCCCAGCTTTTATCAGCCCGTAAGCGATGATGCTATTCGCTACATTGAAGATGACTCGCACGGTATGCAGCGCATTGAGATCCGCTGCGGCAGCTGTGATGCCCACCTGGGGCACGTCTTTCCGGATGGCCCTCAGCCTACTGGCGAGCGCTACTGCGTCAACTCCGCTTCGTTAAGCTTTTCTGACGAAGAAGGCAACAATATTAAAGGATAGCCACAATGGTTCTGGATGAGATGATTAATGCCATGACGCCCGATGTTTACCAGCGACTGCTGACTGCCGTTGAAACGGGTAAATGGGCCGACGGCGTCGCGCTGACTGACGCGCAGAAAGAGAACAGCCTGCAGCTGGTTATGATGTGGCAGGCGAAATATAATGAGCAGCCGCAGCATATGAGCATTGGCAAGGGGGGCGAAATGGTGACAAAAAGCAAAAAAGAGCTTAAGGAAGCATTTGGCATCGTTGATGACACTGTCACCCGCATCAGGCTGCAATAAATTATTCCTGGAGGAATAATCGTTGGGGGTTCACGGCAGGCTCCCCCGGTAGTTCCCGGCAGTAAGCTTTAGAGGAGCGTTCCTTCAGCCTCAATAAGCCGTGCGCCGCTGGCTACCAACTCCGCCAGTGCCCGCTCGCTGTCGTCCGGTTCCAGATTTACCCCCCGGCAGCCCGCGACAACCACGCTGACGCTGTAGCCCAGTCTTAGCGCATCCAGCACGCTGTATTTTACGCAGTAATCTGTCGCCAGGCCCATCACCGTCAGCGCCGTCACTCCCTGCGATTTCAGCCAGCTATCCAGCCCGGTCTGGCTGCGCTGGCCATTATCGAAGAAGGCACTGTAGCTATCTGTGCGGGGGTGTGTTCCCTTGTGGATTTGCTGGGTGATAAGAGTGCGATTGAGCTCCGGGTGCAGTTCTGCGCCCCAACTCCCCTGAACGCAGTGATCGGGCCACCAGACCTGAGTCAGCCCGTCGAGCTTCCCCAGGGTCCCGGGCGCTTCTCCGGCAATGGAGGCAAAGCTGCCGTGATTATGCGGATGCCAGTCGAGCGTGGCGACCACCGGCTGACCACGCTGGTGAAAACGCAGCGCAATCTGATTTGCCACGGCAATAACCGCATCACCTTCGTTCACGGCCAGCGCGCCGCCCGGACAAAAGTCATTCTGTAAATCAATCAGTAACAGTGCCTGCTGCGTTTTCATTATTTACCTCTATTTCTCGTCAGGCGTCAGTTCACCGCGCAGATTTACCTGCATCAGCTGGCGTACCCTGTCGCTTGAAAGTCCCTGTGACAGTAAAAAGTGGAGCTTGGTTAGTGTCGCCTCAACCGTTAAATCGTAACCGCTGACGACCCCAGCAAGCGCGAGCGCGTTGCCGGTCGCATAACCCCCCATATTCACTTTACCAGACATACACTGAGTCAGGTTGATAACCACTATCCCCCGCGAGGAAGCCGCTTTAAGTTCCTTCAGGAAGGCAGGATTTTGGGGGGCATTACCCACGCCATAAGAGCGCAGGATCAGCGCCTTTACCGGCTGCAGCAGAAAATTGCTCACCACATCTGCTGAGATACCCGGATATATCGTCACCACGCCAACCGGCTGCGGGGTAATTGGATGCACGATCAGCTCACCCTCGCCGTGGGGAGCTGGCGGGGTGTTCAGACGTCGGATATGAATACCGGCTTCAAGCAGCGGGGCCAGGTTAGGCGAGGCGAAGGCATTAAAGCCATCGGCATGAGCCTTGGTCGTGCGGTTACCGCGATAAAGGGTATTGTTAAAAAATAGAGAGACTTCATTGATCGGGAAGTTGGCCGCCACAAAGAGTGCATTTAACAGATTCTGCTGCCCGTCGGAGCGAAGTTCCTCAAGCGGGATCTGTGACCCTGTCACGATTACCGGTTTGGCGAGGTTTTCCAGCATAAAAGAGAGCGCAGAGGCGGTGAAGGCCATGGTATCGGTGCCGTGCAGGATCACAAAGCCATCATAGCGATGGTAGTTCAGACGAATATCATCGGCGATGATCTGCCAGTCCTGCGGGGTCATATCCGATGAGTCAATCAGTGGCTGATACTCATGGATGGTAAAGTCAGGCATTTCGGCGCGATGAAACTCAGGCATATTTGCCAGCTGGGTCTGCAGATGCCCCGATACCGGAATATAGCCCTGGGAAGAACGCTGCATGCCTATGGTTCCACCGGTATAGGCTACGTAGATAGATTTCTTTTGCATGTATAAGCTCTGGCCTGTCGTACAGGCGCATGACAGGAATAGGGGTAAAGGCAGCCCGACGTGATGCCGGGCTGCCACCGGGTTATTTCACCTGACCACAGGTCAGGCAGATGGCATAGCGATTTTGCGGATCGTTAAGGTTATCAAACAGGCCGGGCTGATTTCTCATCGCTGCCATGGTGTCCATAACCGGCGCAGGCAGCCACACCTTCAGGACGTCAGGGAGCGCGGCGCGAATGGAAACATCCATCTGACTGAACAGCATATCAAGCATGCCCGGATCGTCCTGATACCAGTTTAGCTGGGGCTGTTGCAGCTTAGCCAGCTCGGCCGCTTTGGCAACGGCATCGTCAAAGTCGCCCAGCGCGTCAACCAGTCCGTTTGCTTTGGCATCGCTGCCCGTCCAGACGTGACCCTGAGCAATCTGGTCGATCTGCTCCGGCGTTTTATGACGGGCCTGTGCCACCAGATCGAGGAAGTTTTTATAGCCGTTCGCAATGCTCAGCTGCATCATCTGCTGAACTTCAGGCGGGAGCGCCTTAGTGGTAGCCACATCGGCCAGCGGCGAGGTAGACACGCCATCCGTATGAACGCCAATCGCACCGAGCGAGTTTTCGACGGTATTGATAACCCCGAAAATCCCAATCGAGCCGGTCAGGGTATTCGGGCTGGCAATGATGTAGTTGGCCGGGGTGGAAACCCAGTAGCCACCTGATGCTGCCAGACCCCCCATGGAGACGACCACAGGTTTACCAGCTGCCTTCGCCGCTGCCAGCTCTTCGCGAATGGTTTCAGAGGCCGTTACGCTGCCGCCGGGGCTGTTAACGCGGAAAATGATAGCTTTAATCTTCGGATCCAGACGTGCCTGACGGATTTCCATCGCGGTGGTATCGCCGCCCACGCTGCCCGCCGTCTCTTCGCCATCCATAATCGCGCCGTTAGCCATAATCACCGCGATATTGCCGTCGGCTGACTGCTTATCTTTGACCTGATAGTCGTAAATGCTGGTGCCGTTGAAATCTTTTGCCTCTTTATCCCAGCCGAACACTTTCGTCAGCTGCTGATCAACCGCTGAGCGCGAAGCTAACTCATCCACCAGCCGGGCATTTTTGGCATATTCAGCCGTGTCTCCGCCGGTTTTCTGAAGTGCGTCGAGCAGGCCCTGCGCACCCGGGAAAACCTGGTCCGGGGTGATCTGACGGTTGGCCGCCAGGGTATTGAGATAGTTCTGCCACAGCTCGCCCATCCAGCGGCTATCCGCCTCGCGGGCGGCCGGAGACATATCATCACGCAGGAATGGCTCAACCGCCGACTTATAAGTACCCACGCGGAAGACGTGTGAAGAGACCTTCAGCTTATCCAGCAGTGACTTATAGTAGAGCCCGTTAGTGGCAAAACCGTGGATATCAACCGTACCCTGCGGCGAGAGATAAATTTTATTGGCGAAGCTGGCAAGGTAGTACTGTGCCTGGCTATAGCTGTCACCGGTGGCGTAAATCTGTTTACCGCTGTCGCGAAACTCGCGCAGGGCCTTACCCATATACTGGAGCGAGGGCTGATCGGCACCGGCGAAATCGCGTAGATCGAGCACCATGCCGGTAATATTGTCATCGCCTTTCGCCTGACGAATGGCATCCACCACGTCAAACAGCGAATTCTCTTTCAGACGGTTACTATTGGTGCCCAGCAGCTGGCGACCAATTTTGCTGAGCTTATTGCTGACGGAGGGCTTATCCACCACCGTACCTGTTAAATCGACAATCAGCGCGCCTTTAGGGGATTGCTCTGGCGTGGAAGGGCGGCTGATCTGGAAGTAGATCCCGATACACACCAGAATTAATACCACCAGGAACAGGTTAAGAATGACCTCACGGACGAAATTCAGCAGTCGCCAGGTCCATTTAAAAAAACCAGCAATTGCTCGCCACAATGTGCGCATATTATCTCCATAATCGCGGTAATAAAGCCCGTTTCACCGGGTGCGAAAGCGCACCAACGTCGAAAGCGGAGCAGGATGGTGACATCCTAATTAGCAAGGGCGCTATTGTCAGCAGGAAAAAGCGCCATGCTGTAACAAATCATCATCCTGTGCTAGTTTCTGCTAAATCAGAATCATTATCAGGAGAAATTTATGGATGCGCTGGATTTAGTGGTAAACCGTCGTTCGGCCTCACGACTCAGCGAACCGGCGCCTGCAGGTGAAGCGCTGGAGAATATTCTTCGCGCCGGTATGCGCGCGCCCGATCACGGTACGCTCCAGCCGTGGCGATTTAGTATCATAGAGGGCGAGGGGCGCGAGCGCTTCAGCCAGCTGCTGGAATCAACGGCCCGCCAGGATAATATGGATCTAAAGGCCATTGAGAAGGCAAAACAGTCCCCGTTTCGCGCACCGATGATCATCACCGTTGTGGCGCGCTGCGAGGACCATCCGAAGGTGCCACGCTGGGAGCAGGTGGTTTCCGCGGGCTGCGCGGTCATGGCAATGCAGATGGCCGCGCTGGCGCAGGGGTTTAATGGCGTCTGGCGCACCGGCGCATGGACTGAGCATCAGGTGGTGCGCGAGGCGTTTGGCTGCCGTGAGCAGGATAGTCTGGTAGGTTTTTTATACCTTGGCACACCCCAGCTCAAATCTTCTACCACCGTTTTTCCACCTGACACTGCGCCGTTTGTCAGTTATTTCTGAGTGACACCAGCGCGCAATACCTCCAGGCTTGTGATCCGCCCTGCAGTTTGTCGCGATAATAAGCAAACGGAGAGGCAATTATGCGCCCGGACTTACCACGCTTATCCTGACAGGTTACCATTGCGGGCCATGATACCCACGGCCTCGCAGCAGGGCAGTTGAGATGCACGCCAGCGTATTCTGGCGTCATCGGGTGAACTGATGCCGCCTTAAGCCGGGCGTACAGTAACAAAATTGTAAGTTAAGCAGGATGTCACTTCGCATGCGTTTGTTTATTGCCGAAAAACCCAGCCTTGCCCGCGCGATAGCGGATGTCTTACCTAAGCCGCACCGCCGGGGCGAGGGGTACATTGCCTGCGGCCCCGACAATATGGTGACGTGGTGCGTCGGGCACCTTCTGGAACAGGCGCAGCCGGACAGCTATAACAGCCGCTATGCGCGCTGGTCGCTGGCCGACCTGCCGATTGTCCCGGAAAAATGGCAGCTCCAGCCGCGGCCTTCGGTGGCTAAACAGCTCAATGTGATCAGAACGCTGCTGGAACAGGCCACTGAAGTGATCCACGCCGGTGACCCGGACAGGGAAGGACAGCTGCTGGTGGACGAGGTGCTGGATTATCTGGCGCTGCCGGCAGGTAAGCGCGAAAAGGTGCAGCGCTGCCTGATTAACGATCTCAACCCCCAGGCGGTAGAACGGGCAGTGGGGCGGCTGCGTGAAAATCGCGAATTTATCCCGCTGTGCGTCTCTGCGCTGGCGCGGGCGCGGGCTGACTGGCTTTACGGCATCAATATGACCCGTGCCTACACGCTGCTGGGGCGCAATGCAGGCTACGATGGCCTGCTGTCGGTCGGTCGGGTGCAAACGCCGGTACTGGGCCTGGTGGTGCGGCGGGATGAAGATATCGAAGGCTTCGTACCAAAAGATTTTTACGAGGTTAAGGCGCATATTGTCACGCCTGCTGATGAGCGCTTTGTCGCACTATGGCAGCCCAGCGATGCCTGCGAATCCTGGCAGGACGAAGAGGGGCGTTTGCTGCACCGCCCGCTGGCAGACCATGTGGTGGCGCGTATTGGCGGTCAGCCTGCTCACGTCAACGGCTATAACGACAGGCGGGAAAATGACACGGCACCGCTGCCGTTTTCCCTTTCCACGCTGCAAATTGAGGCGGCGAAGCGCTTCGGCCTCAGTGCGCAGACCGTGCTTGATACCTGCCAGAAGCTTTACGAAACCCACAAGCTGATCACTTATCCCCGCTCGGACAGTCGTTACCTCCCGGATGAGCACTTCGCCGGACGTCATGCCGTTCTCAACGCGATAGGGGTGCATCAGCCCGATCTGCAACCACCCGCCGATTTTGACAGCGACCGCAAAAACCGCTGCTGGGATGATAAAAAAGTGGATGCGCACCATGCAATTATCCCAACGGCGCGTGGCGGCACCCTTCGTTTAAGTGAAAACGAAAGCAGTATCTACCGGCTGATCGCCACGCAGTATCTGATGCAGTTTTGCCCCGATGCCGTCTACCGCAAATGTGTGATTGAACTTGATATAAACGGCGGGAAATTTATGGCGAAGGCCCGTTTTCTTGCCGAAGCGGGCTGGCGCGCGCTCCTGGGCAGTAAAGAACGGGATGAAGAGAATGACGGTACGCCGCTACCGGTGGTGGCAAAAGGCGATGAGCTACTCTGTGAACGTGGAGAAGTGGTCGCAAAACAGACGCAGCCGCCCAGACCCTTTACCGATGCCACGCTTCTCTCAGCGATGACCGGCATTGCGCGCTTCGTTCAGGATAAAGATCTAAAGAAAGTGCTGCGTGCGACCGATGGTTTAGGAACAGAGGCTACGCGTGCCGGGATCATCGAGCTGCTTTTCAAACGGGCTTTTTTGTTTAAGAAAGGACGCTATATTCATGCCAGTCCCGCCGGGCGAGCGCTGATCCACTCGCTGCCAGAGATGGCAGCCAGACCGGATATGACTGCCCAGTGGGAGTCCACGCTGACTAAAATCAGTGAAAAGCAGTGCCGCTATCAGGATTTTATGATGCCGCTGGTAGAGACGCTGCATAATCTGATTTCGCAGGCCCGGCAGCAGCCCGCCGTGCATGCTTTTCGTGGTCTTCCTGCGGCAGAAAATCGAAAAAAACCGGCGCGTCGCAGGGCGTCCAAAGCGAAGGAAACCGAGTAATGAGAAGAAACGCCGTAGTGATGTTGTTTACTGCACTGCTGTTCAGCGGTCAGGCAGCGGCTACCAGCCAGAGCCTGCACCTTGGCGGCAGCCAGGGCAGTGACGTGAACAGTGAATACGGGGCGGGCGGCGGCTATGCGCCCGCAGGAAGAAATAATACCGGCGTGGTGGTGGAGATGCCGCCTGAGGCGTGGACCCAGGGGCAAAACAGCAATCAGCCACCGTGCCTGCGCTGCTGCACCTGGGAGAATCGCAGCTATACCGAAGGATCGGTAGTGAAAATGGAAGGGGTACTATTGCAGTGCCGTCGTGACGAACGTTCGGTCGGCACTAATAACCTGACCTGGCAAACGCTGCATCAGAATTAACGTTAATCGGGTGCCTGTGCGTCAGACAGGCTGGTGTTCAAACCAGTAACGCGTTACCGGGTGCCGGTCAGGTAGATCTGCTTTTCTGTTGATTAACGCATAACCGGGCATTTGCCCGGTCAGATTAACGGACTAATCAAAACTAAACTGCGCCCAGACCGGTGCATGGTCGGAGGGTTTTTCCATTCCGCGAATGTCATAGTCTATACCGGTTGCTACGCAGCGTTCGGCCAGTGGCCTGCTGGCCAGCAGCAAATCAATACGCAGACCGCGATTATCATCAAAGCCCTTTGAGCGGTAATCGAACCACGAAAAGCGGTCGTTCACCTCAGCGTTCTGCGCCCGCCAGGTATCCACCAGGCCCCAGCCCATCAGCCTGTCCATCCATTCCCGTTCTTCAGGCAGAAAAGAACACTTACCGGTCCGCAGCCAGCGCTTACGGCTATCTTCACCAATGCCGATATCGGTATCGGCAGCGCTGATATTCATATCACCCATGATTAACACCTGATTGGTGGGCTTCTGCTCAGTCTCCAGCAAGTTTTGCAGGTCGCGATAGAATTTTTCTTTTGCCGGGAATTTGGTCGGGTGGTCACGGCTTTCACCCTGGGGGAAGTAGCCGTTAATCACCAAGATCTTTCCTGCCGGACTGGGGATTTCGGCCATGATCAGGCGACGCTGGGCTTCTTCATCATCTCCCGGGAAACCACGTCTGACAGTGAGGGGTTCGGCTTTCGTTAGCAGGGCTACACCGTAGTGACCTTTTTGCCCATGATAAAAGACGTGGTAGCCGTGGCTGGCGACCTCATCAAGCGGAAACATATCGTCGTGAACCTTGGTTTCCTGCAGGCCGATAACGTCAGGCTGATGCTGCTCAATGATGGCGGCTAGCTGGTGAGGGCGGGCGCGCAGCCCATTGATATTAAAAGAAACAAATTTCATGGCGGAGGCCGTTTTTACGAAGGAATAAGCCCGGATGGTAGCAGAGTCTGGCGGTATATGTCATCCGCCATGCTAACGCTCACCTGTCGCATTTTCTGACGGAGCAGGTTAGTTGTAGACGAAAATTTGTGCGTGGATAATGGGGTAGCATATGTAGATAAGGGGTAGCATACGTAGATGAGGGGATAACATAGGTGGCAGAGGGGTAACATACGCAAATAAGGCAGGTGGCATACGCGGATATAGCAGCATGTGTATGGGGCAGTATGTCAATGGGTAACGGCAGGAAACGGGATTAAGCGGGGCTATCATAATGGTGGTGGGGGAAGGATTCGAACCTTCGAAGTCGATGACGGCAGATTTACAGTCTGCTCCCTTTGGCCGCTCGGGAACCCCACCAGGGGTAGCGTATAACACAATCAAATCTGAAACTTCTCATCCTTTACCTTGCGGTGCGGGATGGCTTGAAAAAGGCTATCAATGAACGGCAGTGCGAATGGTGGTGGGGGAAGGATTCGAACCTTCGAAGTCGATGACGGCAGATTTACAGTCTGCTCCCTTTGGCCGCTCGGGAACCCCACCACTGGCCTTGCTTGCCTGATATGTTTACTCAAGCGGGGCGCATCATATCAGATGAAATACGGGTGTAAACCCCGCGCGCCCCGAATATCAACCGTTTGCCGTTTTTTTGCCCTGACTGCTGCATTGTCAGTCAAAAAAGCCTTTTACGCCATTACAGGCCGGGCCATTACAGGATAATCGTGCGGTTGCCATACACGAAAACGCGCTGTGCCAGCACCTGATAAAGCGCGCGACTCAGTGCGTTTTTTTCAACGTCACGTCCGGCGCGCATCATATCTTCGGCCGTATAGTTGTGATCAACGTGGATGACGTCCTGAATAATAATAGGCCCTTCATCAAGGTTATCATTCACGTAGTGCGCCGTGGCGCCGATAATTTTCACACCACGTTCGTAGGCCTGGTGATAAGGACGGGCACCGATAAAAGCAGGCAGGAAGGAGTGGTGAATATTGATTATCTGGTTAGGGTAGCGCTGAACAAACTCCGGCGTCAGTATGCGCATATATTTAGCCAACACCACGTAATCGGGCTGAAAGCGATCGATTTCCGCAGCCATATTGTTATCGTGCTGGTCGCGGGTCAGACCTTCATGACTCTGGAAGATAAAGGGAATATCAAAGCGCTCGACCAGCGTGCGCAGGGTTTCATGATTGCCAATGACCGCTGCGATCTCAACATCCAGTCCGCCGTAAGCGCTTTTCATCAGCAGATCGCCCAGGCAGTGCGCTTCCCGGGTCACCAGAATAACGATGCGGCGACGTCCGGCAGAATTAAGCTCACGTATCGAACCCTCAGGCAGTGCGCTGTCCAGATCGGCCAGCAGCGTCGTGTCGTTAAATATGCCTTCCAGTTCGGTACGCATAAAGAAGCGCCCGGTACGGTGATCGACGAACTCATTGTTCTGCACAATATTCAGCTCGTGCTTATAGCAAATATTGGTGATTTTTGCGATCAGCCCTTTGGCATCCGGGCAGATTGTTCTTAAAACTTTTCGTTGCAGTGTTTGCGGGTGCATTGCGATGGGGGTCCTGTCGAAGCAATTCTTGTGTTAATGGCTAAGGCTACTGGCCGCAGCATTTCTTAAATTTTTTACCTGAGCCGCAGGGGCAGCGGTCATTTCGCCCCGTTTCAGGGAATATTCCGTCGATATAGTACCAGCGTTGTTCCTCACGAAGAAAGCGTGAACGTTCGCTGATAAAGCTATGACACTGATTTTCAGAGAATCTGGCAAAAAAAGTAACAAACCCTTCAGAAGAATCCCGTGGTTTTTTTGCTTCAATAATATGTAAACTTAACCACCGGGTAGTTACAAAGCTCGCTTCAAGCGCCGGGCGAAAGCCCTCGGCGCCGCAGGAAGGGTGCCAGGTCGCGATCAAATAATCTGCATTTTGCATTGCATAAGCGGTATAGCGCGAACGCATCAGCGTTTCAGGCGTTGGGGCTATCGCCATATCGTTTAGATAGGGGTGGCAACATAGGCTATACTCCAATCCGCTACAGCAGGGGCAAGGGTCTGACACATTGACTCCGATAGAAAAATTAAGATGCTGATTTAAAACCAGGGCACCATGGTAACCGAGCAGCAGGGATGATGCTATTTGTAACTCAAGTCAACGCCAGAGGTGGGATGAGAAAGGTTAAAATCGGACTGGCGCTAGGTTCAGGCGCTGCCAAAGGATGGGCTCATATAGGCGTTATACATGCGCTGGAAAGGGCAGGTATAAAAATCGATGTCGTTGCGGGCTGTTCCGTCGGCGCGCTGGTTGGTGCGGCTTATGCCAGCCATCGGCTGCCACTGATGGAGACCTGGGTCCGGTCATTCAGCTACTGGGATGTTATCCGCTTGATGGATTTCTCATGGCGTCGCGGTGGGTTGCTCAGAGGCGAACGCGTGTTCAATCATGTCAGGCGGCTGGTTCAGCATGACAAAATCGAGCAGTGCGCGCTGCCTTTTGGCGCTGTCGCCACGAATCTTAGCACGGGTCGTGAACTCTGGCTTACCGAAGGAGATTTGCATCAGGCCGTTCGTGCCTCCTGCAGCATGCCGGGTCTGCTTGCGCCCGTTAGCTGGAATGGCTACTGGCTGGTGGACGGTGCGGTGGTCAATCCGGTCCCCATCTCTCTGACACGGGCGCTGGGAGCAGATATCGTCATCGCCGTTGATCTGCAGCATGATGCGCACCTGATGCAGCAGGATCTGCTGTCCGTTACGCCCGGAGATCAAGAAGAGGCCAGCCAGTCGGTTAATAGCTGGGGAGGAAGGCTACGACAAAGCCTGGTGAAAAAGGTGCAGCGCAAAGTTAATCAAAGCCCGGGCGCGATGGAAATAATGACAACATCCATTCAGGTGCTGGAGAATCGCCTTAAGCGGAACCGCATGGCTGGCGATCCACCGGATATACTGATACAACCCTTTTGCCCGCAAATTTCCACGCTGGACTTCCACCGCGCGGAAGAGGCAATTGAAGCCGGCAGGCTGGCCGTTGAGAAGAAAATGGATGAATTACTTCCCCTGGTCCACCAGAATGCGCTGCCGGATGTTTGAATGAGAATACGTAAGGTAATTCTGACGGGCACGGATGTTGATTATGAGCCACTATTGAGTTATCTGCTGTGTGAGGGGGGATAATGGACAAACCATTAACGGGGAAACAGATTCTGATTGTTGAAGACGAGGTCGTTTTCCGCTCTCTTTTGGACAATTTTCTTATTGCGCTTGGCGCGACAAACATACTGGCAGATGATGGACTGCAGGCGCTGGAAAAAATGAACCAGCTAACACCCGACCTGGTTATCTGCGATCTTGCTATGCCCAAAATGAACGGGCTTAAACTGGTAGAACATCTGCGCAGCAAAGGCAGCGCGGTGCCTATTCTGGTTATCTCCGCGACCGAAAACATGGCGGATATCGCGCGGGTGCTGCGCCTGGGCGTTCAGGACGTGCTGCTGAAACCGCTCAAAGATCTGGACCGGCTGCGGGAGGCGGTTTACGAATGCCTCTATCCCTCTATGTTTACCTCTAAAGTGGAAGAGGACGAACAGCTGTTTCAGGACTGGGATGCGCTGGTTAGCGATCCTCAGGCCGCCGCCAAATTGCTCAAGCAGCTACAGCCGCCGGTGCAGCAGGTTATCGCCAACTGCCGTATCAATTACCGCCAGCTGACGATGGCCGAGCAGCCGGGACTGGTCCTGGATGTGGCAGCCCTGTCTGAAAAAGATTTGGCTTTCTACTGTCTGGACGTCACGCGCGCAGGTGACAACGGCGTGTTAGCCGCGCTTCTGCTGCGGGCGTTATTCAACGGGTTACTCCAGGATCAATTATCCGGCCAGGCTCCGCGTCTGCCTGAATTAAACGGCCTGCTAAAACAGGTTAATCTGCTGCTTCGGCAGGCTAACCTCAAGGGACAATTTCCTTTGCTGGTTGGCTACTACCATCAGGGTTTAAAAAATCTGATTTTAGTTTCCGCGGGTTTAAACGCCACGCTCAACGTTAACACCCATCAAATTCAGCTGAGTAATGGTATTCCCCTTGGCACGCTGGGTAGTACGCATCTTAACCAAATAAGCCAGCGCTGTGATACGTGGCAGTGCCAGGTATGGGGCGCGGGCGGCAGACTGCGCCTGATGTTGACGACGGAATAACCGTTTAAGGGTTTATTTTGCGCTGTGTCGGATTAGCAGGACCAAAAATTGGCTTTACACTTGGGTAATAATCTTAATTTGCGTTGAAATGGTTCAACCAGGATAAATCCACCCGTATACAACTGGTATACTCATCTCGTTTTTAAACTCGACATATCAAGTAATAACTTGAACGGCCTAAAGAGAGGTACTTTGATGTCTGCCTATAAGTCTAAAGTAAAAAAAGCGGTAATCCCTGTAGCAGGTTTGGGTACGCGTATGCTGCCAGCAACCAAAGCAATTCCTAAAGAGATGTTGCCGCTGGTTGATAAGCCGTTAATTCAGTATGTCGTTAATGAGTGTATCGCAGCAGGCATTACCGAGATTGTGCTGGTTACGCACTCGTCTAAAAACTCGATTGAAAACCATTTTGACACCAGCTTCGAGCTTGAAGCTATGCTGGAAAAACGCGTTAAGCGCCAGCTACTGGAAGAGATCCAGTCTATCTGTCCTCCACACGTCACCATTATGCAGGTGCGTCAGGGCCTGGCAAAGGGTCTGGGCCATGCAGTAATGTGTGCCTATCCGGTTGTCGGCAATGAGCCTGTGGCCGTTATTCTGCCTGACGTAATCATTGATGAGTACGAATCAGATCTGGCAAAGGATAACCTCGCCGATATGATGCGTCGCTTCGATGAAACCGGTCACAGCCAGATCATGGTTGAGCCAGTGGCAGACGTAACCGCCTACGGCGTTGTTGATTGCCAGGGTGCAGAGCTCAATGCGGGTGAAAGTGCGCCTATGGTTGGCGTCGTTGAGAAACCAAAAGCGGATAAAGCGCCATCTAACCTGGCCGTTGTGGGCCGCTATGTGCTGTCTGCGGATATCTGGCCTCTGCTGGCTAAAACCCCTCCGGGCGCTGGCGACGAAATTCAGCTTACTGACTCCATCGCCATGCTGATGGATAAAGAGACGGTTGAAGCCTACCACCTGAAAGGCATCAGCCATGACTGTGGCAACAAACTGGGCTATATGCAGGCTTTCGTAGAATACGGCGTACGTCACAATACGCTGGGCAGCGACTTTAAAGAGTGGCTTGAAAGCACTGTTGGCAATAAAAAATAAGTTTAATTTCTAACCGGGACAATTCAATGAAAGTCACCGTATTTGGTATCGGCTATGTTGGTCTGGTTCAGGCTGCGGTTCTGGCCGAAGTCGGACATGACGTTCTTTGCATCGATGTCGACGAAAATAAAGTCGAAAATCTGAAGAAAGGGATCATTCCAATATTTGAGCCAGGCCTGACGCCGCTGGTTATGCAGAACTATGAGGCAGGTCGCCTCAGGTTCACCACCAACGCGGAAGAGGGCGTTAACCACGGCGTGATGCAGTTTATTGCCGTGGGTACACCACCGGATGAAGACGGCTCTGCCGATCTGAAATACGTTACTGCCGTTGCGCGAACCATCGCGCAGCATATGAATAGCCACAAAGTGGTGATTGATAAGTCAACCGTGCCCGTGGGTACCGCTGACAAAGTGCGTGCAGTAATGGAAGAAACGCTGAAAACCCGTGGTGCTGAGATCGCGTTTGATGTGGTATCTAACCCGGAGTTTCTGAAGGAAGGTGCAGCAGTCAGCGATTGCATGCGTCCTGAGCGTATCGTGGTCGGTACGGATAATGATGAGGTGGTGGAACTGCTGCGCGAGCTTTATGAGCCGTTCAACCGTAACCACGATCGCATGATCCTGATGGATATCCGTAGCGCTGAGCTGACCAAATATGCGGCTAACTGCATGCTGGCCACCAAAATCAGCTTTATGAATGAAATATCCAACCTGGCAGAGCGTCTGGGTGCAGACGTAGAGAAAGTTCGTCAGGGTATTGGTTCAGATTCCCGTATTGGCTACTCGTTTATATATCCAGGCTGCGGTTACGGCGGTTCGTGCTTCCCGAAAGACGTTCAGGCCCTGATCAGAACCGCAGAACAGATTGGCTATAAGCCGCGCCTGCTTCAGGCGGTAGAAGACGTGAACGACTCGCAGAAAACCAAGCTGCCTGCCTTTATCAAACGTCATTTCGGTGAGAATCTGCAGGGTAAAACCTTCGCGCTTTGGGGACTGTCCTTTAAGCCAAACACCGATGATATGCGTGAGGCTTCCAGTCGCGTGCTGATGGAATCTCTCTGGCAGGCGGGTGCATCCGTGCAGGCGTTTGACCCGGAAGCGATGGATGAAGCACAGCGTATTTACGGCCACCGCAGCGACCTTAAGCTGATGGGAACCAAAGAAGCGGCCCTGCAGGGTGCTGATGGTCTGGTTATCTGTACCGAATGGCAGAACTTCCGCGCGCCAGATTTCGACGTAATTAAAAATGCCCTGAAAGAAGCGGTGATTTTTGATGGTCGTAACCTGTATGATCCTGAAAGAGTCAGCAAACGCGGGTTTGTTTATTATGCAATCGGCCGCGGTGCTTCAATACAAATTGCATAATTAACGAGGGCAGTATGAAATATCTGGTTACCGGCGCAGCAGGCTTTATAGGGTATCACGTTGCACAACGCCTGCTTGCTGCCGGTCACCAGGTTGTCGGTATCGACAACCTGAATGACTATTATGATGTAAACCTCAAGCTGGCCCGCCTGGCGTTAATTCAATCCTCTGACTTTACCTTTATCAAATGCGATCTCGCCGACCGCGAGGGTATTGCCCAGCTGTTTCGCAACGAAGGATTTGACCGCGTCATCCATCTGGGCGCACAGGCTGGCGTACGTTATTCGCTGGAAAATCCTCTGGCCTATGCCGACGCTAACCTGATTGGGCATCTGAATATTCTTGAGGGATGCCGGCATCATCAGGTGGGGCATCTGCTGTACGCCTCTTCAAGTTCGGTATATGGTCTTAACCGCAAGCTGCCATTTTCAACAAATGACAGCGTGGACCATCCCGTATCGCTGTATGCGGCGACGAAGAAAGCCAATGAGCTCATGTCCCACTCCTATTCTCATCTGTATGGTATTCCAACCACTGGCCTGAGATTTTTCACCGTCTATGGGCCGTGGGGGCGTCCGGATATGGCACTGTTTAAATTTACCCGTGCTATGCTCGCCGGTGAGAAAATTGACGTCTATAACAACGGTCAGATGCGACGTGATTTCACCTATATCGATGATATTGCTGAAGCCATATTTCGCCTGCAGGACGTTATCCCGCAGCCCGATCGGGAATGGACGGTGGAGGAGGGTAATCCTGCGAGTAGCTCAGCGCCTTACCGTGTTTATAACATCGGCAACAGCCAGCCGGTTACGCTAATGGCCTATATTGAGGCGTTAGAAAAAGCACTGGGTATTAAAGCCGACAAAAATATGATGCCTATGCAGCCCGGCGATGTATTGGAAACCAGTGCGGATACGGCTGCACTCTTCGACGCGATTGATTTCAAGCCCCAGACGGGCGTGGAGTCCGGCGTCCAGCGTTTTGTTAGCTGGTATCGTGAGTTTTATAAGGTTTAACCGCAGGCAGTAAATAAAAAAGGAAGCTCATGGCTTCCTTTTTTTGTGGCTATCTGAAACGCCACAGAGAGTTGAATCTTGACACCATTAAAATGTGGCCTGCAACGTAGACACGTTTAAATGCCGTCAGACTTCAATTTACAGCAGAAAATCATCGAGAGATTTGCCGTCATCAAGAGCTTTCTTGATTACAGCGGGCGTACGACCCTGGCCGGTCCAGGTTTTGGATTCGCCATTCTCATCAATATATTTATATTTAGCTGGACGTGCAGCCCGCTTCGTTTTACCCGGTGCTTTAACAGCCGCCAGCGTTGACAGTAATTCGTTAGGATCAATACCGTCTGCAATCAGCATTTCACGATATTGCTGCAGTTTGCGGCTGCGTTCTTCATTCTCTGCCTGAGCATGGCTCTCTTCTTCGCGGCGCTCGTTAACAACAACTTCTAACTTTTCCAGCATCTCTTCCAGAGTTTCAAGCGTACATTCTCTGGCTTGCGCACGCAGGCTACGAATGTTGTTCAGAATTTTAAGTGCTTCGCTCATTGTCTAAATCTCAAAATTATAAAAAAGTGGGGGGCTGTTTGCCTGATAATAATAGAGGGCGTTGATCCTAACTGCAATAGATAATTTTGTAAGGAATTCAGAATAACAAGTCATTCTTGCGTTTACTGCTCTTAATAATGCAGTAAGGAAGTAAATTGAAAGGCAATATCACCCGGTAACCCACCATGCTGACAGCCGCCATTTAGTAGATAAACAGCCTGTAAATTACCTGTTTGTGACAGTATATTAGATCGCCTTTTCAGCGGGTATACCGGCTAACTATTAGAACAGTCTGCGGGTAATCTCAGCTTACATATCATTTATTACTAAGCTATTGCGCGGAAATTGTTAAAGTGACTGTCCTCAACGCAGCTTACAGCACGGGCCTGTCCACCCCGGGTTCAGATCTGAACCTCTTCTGTAGATTATAAGCCTCAGCGCTAAGGTGTCGCGGTTCGCCGCTCGGGGGAGGTGTGATATACTTTACGGCTTACCACGCAACCTGTATCCGGAGTCGAGCAAAATGGCTCAGCTGTATTTTTATTATTCTGCTATGAATGCAGGTAAATCAACTGCCCTGTTGCAGTCATCCTACAACTATCAGGAGCGAGGGATGCGCACGCTGGTCTATACCGCTGAAATAGATAATCGTTTCGGGGTGGGTAAGGTCAGTTCCAGAATTGGACTTTCATCTCCAGCAAAATTGTATAATAACGAGACTGCATTGTTTGACGAAATTAACGCTGAGCAGAGTATTGAACCCGTTAACTGCGTGCTGGTAGATGAATGTCAGTTCCTGACCCGCGATCAGGTTAAGGCGCTTTCCAGAGTAGTAGATAATCTTGATATACCTGTACTGTGCTATGGCTTACGTACAGATTTCCGGGGAGAGTTATTTACCGGCAGCCACTACTTACTTGCCTGGTCAGATAAGCTGGTTGAATTAAAAACCGTTTGCCACTGCGGGCGTAAAGCCGGAATGGTATTAAGGCTGGACCAAAACGGGGCACCTTTTAAAGAGGGTGAACAGGTGGTCATTGGCGGAAATGAACGCTATGTTTCCGTCTGTCGTAAGCATTATAACGCGGCAATCGAACAGGGCTGTCTACTGGCTATTCACGGTAAAACCGACAATAAGGGCAGTAGCTGATCACCGTTATTTTAGCAGCCAGGTATATGAATAGCCTGCTTCTTATTTCTGTGGTCTATTAGTTTTATTGAACATTACTGGAAAAAACCCGCCAAAAGCGGGTTTTTTTTTACGAAAATTTTACTCTTTCACCTTTTTGCTTTTTTTCACCGGGGTATTTATTTCTACCGACTGCGAAGCAATGGCTTC
Organism: Erwinia sp. PPS120; assembly: GCF_047918655.1. Lineage (GTDB taxonomy): Bacteria > Pseudomonadota > Gammaproteobacteria > Enterobacterales > Enterobacteriaceae > Erwinia > Erwinia tasmaniensis_A. The sequence goes on from NZ_JBLREF010000007.1 coordinate 171,097, forward strand.
TGCTATGTTGCTAAAGGGTTCACTAAAATCGCGGCCATAGAAACTATCCAGCATAATTTGTTTCAGTTCGGCAATCAGCGGATAACGTGGGTTGGCACCGGTACACTGGTCGTCAAAGGCATCATCCGCCAGCTGGTCAACTTTCGCCAGGAAGTCTGCTTCCTGTACGCCGGCTTCACGAATGGATTTTGGAATACCCAGCTTACTTTTCATCTCTTCAAGCCAGTTAAGCAGCTTCTCAATCTTCTGAGCAGTGCGATCGCCAGGCGCGGTCAGGCGCAGGTGATCAGCAACCTCGGCATAGCGACGGCGGGCCTGCGGACGATCATATTGACTGAATGCAGCCTGTTTGGTGGGGTTATCGTTGGCGTTATAGCGAATAACGTTAGCGATGAGCAGGGCGTTGGCCAGACCGTGCGGAATATGAAACTCTGAACCCAGCTTATGCGCCATAGAGTGGCAAACGCCGAGGAAGGCGTTTGCGAAGGCGATGCCCGCGATGGTAGCCGCATTGTGCACGCGCTCACGCGCCACTGGATTCCTGGCCCCTTCACTGTAGCTGGCAGGCAGGTTCTCCTGGAGCAGTTTTAGTGCCTGTAGCGCCTGGCCATCAGAATATTCATTTGCCAGTACTGACACGTAGGCTTCCAGTGAATGAACCACCGCATCCAGACCGCCAAAAGCGCACAGGGATTTTGGCATGTTCATCACCAGGTTGGCGTCTACGATGGCCATATCCGGCGTCAGCGCATAGTCTGCCAGCGGATATTTCTGACCGGTCGCATCATCGGTAACCACGGCGAAAGGTGTGACTTCAGAACCGGTACCGGAGGTGGTGGTAATGGCAATCATTTTTGCCTTTACACCCATTTTAGGGAACTTGTAGATGCGTTTACGGATATCCATAAAGCGCAGTGCCAGCTCTTCAAAGTGCGTTTCAGGATGCTCGTACATCACCCACATGATTTTAGCCGCATCCATTGGCGAACCACCGCCCAGGGCAATAATCACGTCGGGCTTAAACGAGTGCATCTGTTCAGCGCCTTTACGCACTACGCTTAGCGTCGGATCCGCTTCAACCTCAAAGAACACTTCCGTTTCAATACCGTGAGATTTCAGTACGGTAATGATCTGATCGGCATAGCCGTTGTTAAACAGATAACGGTCTGTCACGATAAAGGCGCGTTTGGCCCCATCGCTCGCCACTTCCTCCATAGCGATAGGCAAGGAGCCGCGGCGGAAATAGATAGACTTGGGAAGTTTATGCCACAACATGTTTTCTGCTCGCTTGGCCACGGTTTTCTTGTTGATCAGATGTTTAGGTCCGACGTTCTCAGAAATGGAGTTACCCCCCCAGGAACCACAGCCCAGCGTCAGTGAAGGGGCCAGCTTGAAGTTATACAGATCGCCAATGCCTCCCTGAGACGCCGGTGTATTAATCAGGATACGTGCCGTTTTCATCTTGTCGCCGAAGAAGTTGACGCGTTCACGCTCATTATCCTGATCGGTGTAGAGGCAAGAGGTGTGCCCGATACCGCCCATCGCAACCAGTTTTTCAGCTTTAGCCACGGCATCTTCAAAATCTTTTGCCCGGTACATCGCGAGAGTAGGGGAGAGCTTCTCATGTGCGAAAGGTTCCGACTCATCAACCCTTTCCACTTCGCCAATGAGAATTTTGGTGTTACCCGGTACGCTAATCCCGGCCATCTCGGCAATTTTTAACGCTGGCTGACCGACGATAGCGGCATTCAGGCCGCCATTTTTGAGAATGATGTCCTGAACGGCTTTCAGCTCCTGGCCCTGCAGCATGTAGCCACCGTGGCTGGAGAAACGTTCACGGACCGCATCATAAATAGCATCAACCACGATAACGGACTGCTCGGAAGCACAGATAACGCCATTATCAAAAGTTTTTGACATCAGGATTGACGCCACGGCACGTTTAACGTCCGCCGTTTCATCAATAACAACTGGGGTATTGCCCGCACCAACGCCGATGGCGGGTTTCCCTGAGCTATAGGCTGCCTTAACCATGCCGGGCCCGCCAGTGGCGAGGATCAAATTAATATCCGGATGGTGCATCAGCTGATTGGAAAGCTCCACTGAGGGGACATCAATCCAGCCGATAATATCTTTAGGTGCGCCAGCGGCAATAGCCGCCTGGAGTACAATATCTGCCGCTTTATTAGTGGCATCTTTCACACGCGGATGGGGAGAAAAAATAATCCCGTTGCGGGTTTTAAGGCTAATCAGTGCTTTAAAAATGGCGGTAGAGGTAGGGTTAGTGGTTGGCACGATCCCGCAGATCAGCCCGGTAGGTTCAGCAATGGTGATGGTGCCGAAGGTCTCATCGGTCTCAAGGATGCCGCAGGTTTTTTCATCTTTGTATGCGTTATAAATGTATTCGGAGGCGAAGTGGTTCTTGATCACCTTATCTTCGACAATCCCCATGCCTGACTCCGCGACGGCCATCTTAGCCAGGGGGATGCGCGCGTCTGCCGCGGCCAGCGCTGCCGCGCGGAAGATTTTGTCTACCTGCTCTTGAGTGAAATTAGCATATTCACGCTGTGCTTTTTTAACACGCTCAACCAGTGCGTTAAGTTCAGCAACATTAGTAACGGCCATAATGCTCTCCTGATGAAAGTTAAACTCTATTAGTAAACGAATCAGAATCTTTAATTGTAATAATCCGGCGTTAACATATTGTTTTTTTTATGTGACAGGTCCGAAAGTTTTACAAAAAGAGCGTCTGCGTTTACTGAAAGAGCCTCCCCCTGATGCGATGACAGATCTGAAGCGCGTAGCGTTTACTGGCTGCTGAGGCCTCTATTTCCAGAAACAAGCCATATTCAGCCCCATCCGGATAAACAAAGCTTACTCATAATGAGGTAGGCCATATTTGATCTGGATCACCGATAATCTCAGCTGACACCTTTCAGCTTACATAACTGGCTCCCGGCCGCAGATTTCCAGCGGCGCACGCAGGCTGATAGAAAATTATATCGGTTACTTGTCTTTTCTTGGTTTTTTATGCTGGCTATAAGTGAAAAATACAGGGAGATATTCGGCCTTTGCGGGATGGCGTGGGCCTGGCTTTTGCATTAAATTACCGCACGTTGAACAGGCCCCTTCAGGAGTGGAGCATGAACCCGGTAATTCTGGATTTCTCAGGCTATATAAAATTTTTTGTGGGTTTATTCGCCCTGGTTAATCCGGTTGGGATTATTCCTGTTTTTATCAGTATGACGCGCTATCAGATACCCGCCGCGCGAAACAAAACCAATATGACGGCCAGCCTCTCGGTGGCGATCATCCTACTGACCTCCCTGTTTCTGGGTGATGCCATCCTGCAACTGTTCGGCATCTCAATCGACTCCTTCCGTATAGCAGGCGGTATTCTGGTGGTTACCATCGCGATGTCGATGATCAGCGGTAAGCTGGGGGAAGATAAACAGAATAAACAGGAAAAATCAGAAACGGAAATCAGGGAGAGTATTGGCGTTGTACCGCTGGCGCTACCGTTGATGGCCGGGCCAGGCGCCATCAGTTCCACCATCGTCTGGAGTACGCGGTATCACAGCTGGCAAAATTTGCTGGGGTTTAGTCTGGCTATTGCGCTATTTGCGTTTTGCTGCTGGCTGCTGTTTCGTGCGGCACCGCTGATGGTCAGGGTATTGGGACAGACCGGAATCAACGTGATCACCCGCATCATGGGGCTGCTGCTGATGGCCCTGGGAATTGAGTTTATCGTTACCGGTATCAAAGTACTCTTTCCTGGCCTGTTGCACTAAGACTATCCTCCCTAAAAAGCCGGATAATAAGCGCATAATCTGCGCTTATTTTTTATCTCAACTTTTTATGTGCACCATATTAATGCGTTGCACCGATTAATTGCCCTGTATTGGTGCATTTATTCCGTATGCTTAATATCCTCGCTCAGTTATTAGTGTAATTACTGAAAATTGCATTCTTATCAGAAGCTAACCCGAAAATGTTATTAAAATTTCAAGACTAAAATCCGATAGATTGGCTTGATTCTGGCATAACGTACTGTACATCACTTCAAAAAGCGTTAAAGATATCTTTAACGCGCGAATGAGGGTAAATCTGTCTGCAGGCAAGGTATGAAACAGGCATCCTCAGCACAGTATGGAAGGAATCACAGTTAACCTGTTAATAAATAACGCGTTTGCACTTAATTTCTTTTGTTAAATAACACTTCTTCTTGTGATTGTTTCGTGATAAAAGAGAATAAGTTAACATTTTTGTTATTTAAGTTTGGCGTCGAAATCGGCGTTCTGATAGTTTTCGGAAATCATCCTCATTATTGGCACCGGATGTGCAAATGAGATCGGCTTCAACCGATCTGAGACAGATCCAAAAACACAGGTTAATTACGCTCAATGAAATATCTTTCGTACCGCCGCCCGTGTTTGTGCCAGGCGATGATGGTTGTTCTGGGTCTCAGCGCTGACTTATCGTCAGCGGCGACAGTGCCCGCAGGCGTTACGCTTGCCGCCAGCCAGACCATCACGATTAATAATGGTAGTGAAGTCTCTTCACTTGATCCGCAAAAAATTGAAGGGGTGCCTGAAAGCAATGTTATCGACAATCTGCTGGAAGGATTAGTCACTACGGATGATAACGGCCATATTGTGCCTGCCGTGGCGGAGAGCTGGCGTAATCAACAGAACAGAATCTGGACATTTACGCTGCGTAAGGATGCCCGCTGGAGCAATGGTCAACCGGTAACCGCTGCCGATTTTGTTTATAGCTGGCAACGTCTGGTGGATCCGAAAACGGCTTCACCCTACGCCAGCTATCTGCAATATGCTCATATCGACAATATTGATGATATTCTGGCCGGTAAAAAGCCTCCCTCGGCGCTGGGCATCAGTGCGCCTGACGATGCGCATGTGCAGATCACCCTCAGCGAACCCGTACCCTATTTTGTGGCGCTGGCCGCCCATACCGCGCTCCGACCCGTTAACCGCCAGGCGGTGGAAAAATGGGGTGACCAGTGGACGCAGCCCGACCACTATATCGGCAACGGCGCTTATACGTTGAGTGAGTGGGTGATCAATGAAAAAATCGTGGTGAAGCGTAATCCACTTTACTGGAATAACGCCCGCACGGTTATCGAAACGGCCACCTTCCTGCCGATCACCGCCGAAGCCAGCGATGTGAATCGCTATCGTAGCGGTGAAATTGATATGACTAACAGCGCGCTGCCGCCCGATCTTTTTCCTACGCTGAAGAAAACCCTGGGTAGTCAGGTTCATATCAGCCCGCTGCTCTGCACCTTTTACTACGAACTGAACAATAAACGACCGCCCTTTAACGATCCCCGGGTGAGAACCGCGGTCAAGCTCACCCTCGACCGCGATATCATCGCTAACAAAATTATGGGGCAGGGGCAAATTCCGGCTGGGGGCTTCACGCCAACCTTTATTGATGGGGCGCATCTGGCGCAGCCTGCATGGATGACGCTGACCCAGGCAGAACGTAATGCAAAGGCCAAAGCGCTACTGGCCGAGGCAGGTTACAGCGCTGAGAAACCGCTCCGCTTTACGCTGCTCTACAACACGTCCGACGTAAATAAAAAGCAGGCGATCGCCGCGGCGTCCATGTGGACAAAGAATCTGGGGGCCGGGGTTAAGCTGGATAACCAGGAGTGGAAAACCATGCTGGATACCCGGCACCAGGGGAGTTTCGACGTCGCGCGCGCCACCTGGTGCGCCGATTATAATGAACCCTCTACCTTTCTGAATGCCATGCTGAGCGATTCATCCACTAATACGGCGTTCTATAAAAGTCAGGCCTTTGACGACCTGATGGCTAAAACATTGACGGTATCGGATGAGCAGCGCGCGGACATCTATCAGCAGGCGGAAGCACAGCTCGATAAAGACTCGGCCATTGTGCCGGTTTACTACCGGGTCAGCGCAAGGCTGGTGAAACCCTGGGTCGGTGGTTTTACCGGTAAAGACCCACAGGATCTGACCGATATTAAATATTTCTATATCGTAAAGCATTAAGGACTACGGTTTTTTTCCTGACGGACAAATACCGTAATAAATCAGGGTAACGCATTAACGGCTCGGGATGCCGTCGTTCCGGAAGCCTGAGCCGATAGCCCGTTTAACGGGGGAAGCTGGTGTTAAGACCGCATCAGCAATAATAAAAACTGGAGTAGATAATGACCAATATCACGAAAAAAAGTCTGGTTGCGCTTGGGGTGTTTGCTGCGCTGGCGGGAAATATGGCTATCGCGGCTACCGTACCAGCAGGCGTTGAGCTGGCAGCGAAGCAGGAACTGGTAAAGGGTAATGGCGATGAGGTGCAGTCTCTCGATCCACATAAAATCGAGGGCGTGCCTGAAGCAAACGTCAGTTACGATCTGCTGGAAGGGCTGGTCATCAACGATCTTTCAGGTCACCCAATCCCTGGCGTGGCTGAAAGCTGGGAGAACAAAGACGGTAAGGTCTGGACCTTCCATCTGCGCAAAGACGCGAAATGGTCAAACGGCGAGCCGGTAACCGCTCAGGATTTCGTCTACAGCTGGCAGCGCCTGGCTGACCCTAAAACCGCTTCCCCGTACGCCAGCTATCTCCAGTACGGCCATCTTGAAAACGTTGACGACATTATCGCCGGTAAGAAAAGCCCCGATCAGCTTGGCGTAAAGGCCATAGATGCGCATACGCTCCAGGTAACGCTCACCGAATCCGTTCCCTATTTCTACAAGCTGCTTATTCACCCCTCCATGTCGCCGGTTTATAAGCCTGCTATCGACAAATTTGGCGAAAAGTGGACCCAGCCGGAAAACTGGGTGGGGAATGGTGCCTACAAGCTTGAATCGCACATTATTAATGAGCGTATTGTTGTGGTGCGCAACCCACAGTACTGGGATAACGCGCATACCAAACTGGATAAAGTCACCTTCCTGCCGATCCCTTCTGAGGTCAGCGACGTTAACCGCTATTTTAGCAGTAACGGCAGTGACATGACCTATACCAACCTGCCGATTGAACTGTTTAAAAAGCTACAGCGCGATAATCCAAAAGAGCTGCACGTTGACCCTTATCTTTGTACTTATTACTACGAAATCAATAACCAGAAAGCCCCTTTCACTGACTCCCGCGTCCGTGAAGCGCTGAAGCTGGGCCTTGACCGTGACATTATGGTGAATAAAGTGCTGGCTCAGGGGCAGCAGGCCGCCTACAGCTACACCCCGCCTGCAATTGATGGTGCCAATGTGACCAAACCAGCGTGGTTTAACGAGACGCAGGATCAACGTAATGCTGAAGCGAAAAAGCTGCTTGCCGAAGCAGGCTATACTGCCGACAAACCGCTAACGTTCGAACTGCTTTACAACACCTCCGATCTGCATAAAAAGCTGGCTATTGCGGCAGCCTCCATCTGGAAGAAAAATTTAGGCGTTAACGTCAAGCTGACCAATCAGGAGTGGAAAACCTTCCTCGATACGCGTCATCAGGGAACATTCGATGTTGCCCGTGCCGCCTGGTGTGCAGATTACAACGAGCCGACCTCATTCCTGAATACCATGACTTCCGGCAGTAGCAACAACACCTCCCACTATAAATCTGCGGATTTTGACAAGGCGATTGCTGCCGCGTCGACCTCCAGTAACGAAAAAGAACGCAGTGCAGCCTATACCCAGGCGGAAGAAATTCTGGATAAGGATTCGACCATTGTGCCGGTCTTTTACTATGCCAATACCCGTCTGGTTAAGCCTTACGTTGGCGGCTATACCGGTAAAGATCCGCTGAACTACGTGTACGACAAAGATCTGTACATCATTAAACATTAATGGCAATAACAGGGGGAGGATAACCTCCCCCGGTGTGTCTCATTTTAAGCAGTGCTAAGGCACAAGCCAGCAGGTACGGGCAATGTTAAAGTTTATATTTCGTCGCGTTCTGGAAGCGATCCCGACGTTACTCATTCTGATTACTATTTCCTTTTTTATGATGCGCCTTGCACCAGGCAGCCCCTTTACCGGCGAGCGCACGCTGTCGCCGGAAGTTATGGCGAACATTGAAGCCAAATACCATCTGAACGATCCCATCTGGAAGCAGTACGGCAACTATCTGATCCAGCTGGCGCACGGGGATTTCGGTCCGTCGTTCAAATATAAAGACTATTCGGTTAACTATCTGGTGGGCCACGCCTTCCCGGTCTCGGCTAAGCTGGGTCTGGCGGCCTTTTTGCTGGCCATTATCCTCGGGGTGACCGCCGGGGTCATTGCTGCGCTGAAGCAAAACAGCAAATGGGATTTCCTGGTAATGGGGGTGGCAATGACCGGCGTGGTAATACCGAGTTTTGTGGTGGCACCGCTGCTGGTGCTGATCTTCGCCATTGCACTAAAGTGGCTGCCGGGTGGCGGCTGGAACGGCGGGGAGGCGAAATTTATGATCCTGCCGATGGTTGCCCTGTCGCTGGCTTATATCGCCAGCATCGCGCGTATTATGCGCGGCTCAATGATTGAGGTGCTGCACTCCAACTTTATCCGCACCGCCCGCGCAAAGGGGCTGCCAATGCACCGCATCGTGCTGCGCCATGCGCTGAAACCCGCGATGCTGCCGGTACTCTCCTATCTCGGTCCGGCTTTTGTCGGCATCATTACCGGCTCAATGGTGATTGAAACCATCTACGGCCTGCCGGGTATTGGTCAGCTGTTCGTTAACGGCGCGCTGAACCGCGACTATTCACTTGTGCTGAGCCTGACCATACTGGTGGGGGTACTGACCATCCTGTTTAATGCGATCGTTGACGTGCTCTACGCGGTTATCGATCCCAAAATTCGCTATTAAATCCGGAGCTCGCGATGATGTTAAGTAAGAAAAATAGCGCCGCTCTTGATGCCTTCAGTGAAAAGCTGGAGGTCGAAGGACGCAGCCTGTGGCAGGACGCACGCCGTCGTTTTATTCATAACCGCGCCGCGCTGGGCAGCCTGATTGTGCTGGTACTGATTGCGCTGTTTGTCATTTTTGCGCCTATGCTGTCGTCGTTCACCTACGACGATACTGACTGGGGCATGATGTCCGCCGCGCCAGATATGGTATCGAAACACTATTTCGGCACCGACTCCTCCGGGCGCGATCTGCTGGTACGCGTGGCGATTGGCGGACGAATTTCGCTAATGGTTGGCGTCGCCTCGGCGCTGGTGGCAGTACTGGTAGGAACGCTCTATGGCTCGCTGGCGGGCTACCTGGGAGGCAAAACTGACTCGGTCATGATGCGCCTGCTGGAGATCCTCAACTCCTTTCCCTTTATGTTCTTCGTCATTCTGCTGGTGACTTTTTTCGGCCGCAATATTCTGCTGATCTTTGTAGCGATTGGACTGGTCTCCTGGCTTGATATGGCGCGTATCGTGCGCGGTCAGACCCTGAGCCTGAAGCGTAAAGAGTTCATTGAAGCGGCCCACGTCGGCGGGGTTTCCACGCCGCATATCGTGGTGCGCCATATTGTACCGAACGTGCTGGGCGTGGTGGTGGTTTACGCCTCGCTGCTGGTGCCGAGCATGATCCTGTTTGAATCCTTTCTCAGTTTCCTTGGACTGGGCACGCAGGAGCCGCTGAGCAGCTGGGGCGCGCTGCTTAGCGACGGCGCTAACTCAATGGAAGTGTCGCCGTGGCTGCTGCTGTTTCCCGCGGGCTTCCTGGTTGTAACCCTGTTTTGCTTCAACTTTATCGGCGATGGCCTGCGTGATGCCCTCGATCCGAAAGATCGTTAAGGAGTTTCCCGATGAGCATAATTGAACAACAGCCAGCGATGGCCAGCCTGACGGGCAGCAAACTGCTTGACGTGAAGGATCTGCGCGTGACCTTTGGAACCCCCGATGGGGAGGTTACCGCCGTAAACGATCTCAATTTCAGCCTGCGCGCGGGTGAAACACTGGGCATCGTGGGTGAATCTGGTTCTGGCAAGTCGCAGACCGCCTTTGCCCTGATGGGTCTGCTGGCCAGCAACGGGCGTATTGGTGGCTCGGCGCTGTTTAATGGCAAAGAGATCCTCAACCTGCCGGAAAAGCAGCTTAACAGGCTGCGGGCAGAACAGATTGCGATGATTTTCCAGGATCCGATGACTTCGCTCAATCCCTATATGAAGGTGGGCGAGCAGCTGATGGAAGTGCTAAAGCTGCACAAGGGGATGAACAGCGCGCAGGCGTTTGAAGAGTCGGTACGCATGCTGGATGCCGTCAAAATGCCAGAGGCGCGCAAGCGCATGAAAATGTATCCCCATGAGTTTTCGGGTGGCATGCGTCAGCGAGTCATGATTGCGATGGCGCTGATGTGTCGGCCTAAACTGCTTATTGCCGATGAGCCAACCACAGCGCTGGATGTGACGGTTCAGGCGCAGATTATGACGCTGCTGAATGACCTGAAAAGGGAATTCAATACGGCAATTATTATGATCACCCATGACCTGGGGGTGGTGGCGGGCATCTGTGACCAGGTGCTGGTGATGTACGCCGGCCGCACCATGGAGTATGGCCGCGCGCGCGACGTGTTCTATCAGCCTACCCATCCATATTCCATTGGGCTGCTTAATGCCGTGCCGCGTCTGGATGCGGAGGGCGAATCGCTTACCACTATTCCGGGCAACCCGCCTAATCTGCTACGTCTGCCGAAAGGCTGCCCGTTCCAGCCTCGTTGCCCTCACGCGATGGAAATCTGCTCTGCCGCACCGCCGCTGACGCCATTCGGCGAAGGGCGTTTACGTGCCTGCTTTAAACCCGCGGAGGAACTGGTATGAGTGCGGTCGCTGAAAAGAAAGTTTTGCTGGAGATCGCCGATCTCAAAGTGCATTTCGACATCAAGGACGGCAAGCAGTGGTTCTGGCAGCCTTCCAAAACTCTGAAGGCGGTTGACGGCGTCAGCCTGCGGCTTTACGAAGGGGAAACGCTGGGCGTGGTCGGTGAGTCGGGCTGTGGAAAGTCCACGCTTGCTCGCGCCATTATTGGCCTGGTGAAAGCCACCGATGGCCGCGTGGCCTGGCTGGGACGTGACCTGCTGGGGCAGAGTGAAGAGGAGTGGCGCAGGGCACGCAGCGATATTCAGATGATCTTCCAGGATCCGCTGGCCTCGCTGAACCCGCGCATGACCATTGGCGATATTATTGCTGAGCCGCTGCGTACCTACCATCCAAAAATGGCAAAGGCTGAGGTGAAAGAGCGGGTTAAGACGATGATGATGAAGGTCGGGCTGTTGCCTAACCTGATTAACCGCTACCCGCACGAGTTCTCAGGCGGCCAGTGCCAGCGCATCGGTATTGCCCGTGCGCTAATCCTGGAGCCGAAGCTGATTATCTGCGACGAGCCGGTTTCCGCTCTGGACGTGTCGATTCAGGCACAGGTGGTTAACCTGCTGCAAAAGCTGCAAAGGGAGATGGGGCTGTCGCTGATCTTTATTGCTCATGACCTGGCGGTGGTGAAGCATATTTCCGACCGCGTACTGGTGATGTATCTTGGCCATGCCGTCGAGCTGGGAACCTATGATGAGGTTTATCAGAATCCTCAGCATCCATACACCCGCGCGCTGATGTCGGCGGTGCCCATCCCCGATCCGGATCGCGAGAAAAACAAGGTGATTCAGCTTCTGGAAGGGGAACTGCCGTCGCCGATCAACCCGCCGTCCGGCTGCGTTTTCCGCACACGCTGCCCGATTGCCGGTCCCGAATGTGCAAAAACCCGTCCGCTGCTGGAGGGGAGCTTCCGCCACGCGGTTTCCTGCCTGAAGGTTGACCCGCTGTAAATAAAAACGGCACCCCGTTTCTGCGCCGAGGCCAGTAAACGGGGTGCCGCATCAGGCTTTAACCGGGTCTACTCACGCCATAAAATATGACAGAGCTTGTGGTCTTTCTCACGGCACATCAGCACGCGGGCGAAAACGTCATTGATCGGTTCTCCATCGGCATCACCCAGACCAATCACCACCTCGGCGAAAAAGTCCGGATTCAGATCGAAGTCCACATGTTCGGCCCAGTCGTCAGACGGGTCAAACAGCTCGGCGCCGCCGCGCTCTTCAAATTGCAGATTGAACAGTATGACATCGGCCGGATCGAGATTATCCACCGCCAGCTCAAGAAAAATGTCGTAGGCCTGTTCCAGCGTTTCATCTTCGGTAAGACGATTATTCAAATCCATATCATTTCCCATCATGCCCATTGGGCGCTGTGCAATTTCGCTCGTTTTACAGTAACGGGCTGAAGAAGTAAAACAGTCGTTCAACAATACGCTGCCAGTAAGCGCGTCGCGCCCAGCGGTTGCCGTCGACCAGCCTGGAGCGGGCGATATAATCGTCCTGGACGGTGGCCAGATCGCTGCCGAATCCGTCATCATCAATCACCAGCGTAATTTCAAAATTGAGCCACAGGCTGCGCATATCGAGGTTGACCGTTCCGACCAGGCTAAGCTGACCATCGACCAGCACGCTTTTGGTGTGCAGCAGGCCATCTTCAAACTGATAAATCTTCACGCCTGCTTCCAGCAGCTCAGCGAAGAAAGCCCGACTGGCCCAGCCGACCAGTAGTGAATCGTTATGGCGCGGCACAATGATACTGACATCCACGCCGCGCTGCGCCGCGGTACAGATTGCATGCAGCAGATCGTCACTGGGCACAAAGTAGGGGGTGGTCATAATCAGCTGCTCACGCGCGGAGTAGACCGCCGTCAGCAGCGCCTGGTGGATCAGATCCTCCGGGAAACCGGGACCGGATGCAATCACCTGAATGGTATGACCGCTCTCCTGCTCAAAGGGCATGATATTCGTGTCAGGCGGCGGGGGTAAAATGCGCTTGCCCGTCTCGATCTCCCAGTCACAGGAGTAGATTATCCCCATAGTGGTGGAGACCGGGCCTTCCATCCTCGCCATCAGATCAATCCACTGCCCGACGCCAGCATTCTGTTTGAAATAGCGCGGATCAACGAGGTTCATGCTGCCGGTATAGGCAATATAGTTATCAATCAGCACCACTTTACGATGCTGACGCAGATCCATCCGGCGCAGAAAGACGCGCAGCAGGCTGACTTTCAGCGACTCCACCACATCCACGCCCGCATTGCGCATCATTGCGGGCCAGGGGCTGCGGAAAAACTGTACGCTGCCTGCGGAGTCCAGCATCAGGCGGCAGTGTACGCCACGGCGCGCCGCCGCCATAAATGATTCGGCCACCTCATCGGCCATCCCGCCGGGCTGCCAGATGTAAAACACCATCTCGATATTATGCCGTGCCAGCTGGATATCGCGGATAAGCGCGGTCATGGTGTCTTCTGTGGAGGTGAGAAGCTGGAGCTGGTTGCCCTTGACCCCGGCAATCCCCTGGCGGTTTTCACACAGCTGGAACAGTGAACGCGCAACGTCGCTATTGTCCTGGGCAAAAATCTGGTGACAGGACTTTAAATCATTAAGCCATCTGGCCGTTGAGGGCCACATGGTACGTGCACGCTCGGCGCGACGCTTGCCCAGATGCAATTCGCCAAAAGACAAATAGGCGATAATACCCACCAGCGGCAGAATATAGATAATCAGCAGCCAGGCCATGGCTGAAGGCACGGCACGGCGCTTCATCAGGATGCGCAGCGTCACACCGGCTATCAGCAACCAGTAGCCAAAAATAAGAAGCCAGCTGAGTAAAGTATAAAAAGTCGTCATGTCAGTGGAAATTCCGTTCACCCTAAGTAAGAGGAGTTTACGTGCAGATGCGAGCGGGCGAAACCTTTAATGTTTTTAAGTCATCGGACCTGGGCAAGGGCGATAAAGATCTATAATGCGCCGCGTGTTTTTTAGCCGGGAGTTGAAATGAGACGGAGTAAGAATGAAGTTGCGCGCTGGCGCATGTCGCGTCAGGTAAAACGCCGCCGGGCGCGCTGGCTGGAAGGGCAGTCGAGACGCTATGGCCGTATGCATGCCATTCGCCACCAGTTAAGTCAGCAGCAGCGACGTTCGATACTGTTTGTTAACCAGCTACTCTGACGCCTCCCGGCGTAGGGAAACTGCCTGCGCGATGGCAGGCGGTTAATGCGGGCTAAAACACCCGCTTGAAAGGCTTAACGGCAACCTGTTTATAGACGCCTGCGGCAATATAGGGATCATCCTGCGCCCAGGACTGCGCGACTTCGAGCGACGGGAATTCGGCGATGATGGTTGAACCGCTAAAACCTGCCACGCCCGGTTCGTTACTGTCCACGGCTGGCATCGGCCCGGCTATAATTAACCGTCCTTCGTCCTGTAACAGCTGCAAACGTGCCAGATGAGCGGGGCGCACGGCCGAGCGCTTTTCCAGTGAATCGGCATTATCTTCTGCATAAATTACGTAGAGCACGTTACAACTCCTGTGGAATCGAAAAGATTTTGGTCATCACGTTATGTCATCATCCACTAATGTGCAAACGAAAAGCCCACTGGCGCGTGATTAAGGCCAGCCAAAAGCGCTTTTATGACTAATCGCACGTGTGACAGTCTGATGTTATTGAAACTGATTGCTATTTGCATTTACACTTGGGGCTTCACATTTACAGCAGAAAGATTATGACGACGCTGACCGAAACATCATTACCCCGCCGTTTTTCCCTGCCCGTGCTGCTCTCCATTGCGCTGCACGCCATGGCGATTGGCGGGATCCTTTATGCTTCCTTTCACCAGAGTGTTAAATTACCTGAAGCGTCTCAGCCTATCAGCGTGTCACTGGTTGCTCCGGCTGTACAGCCCGTGCCACAGGCGGCTCCCCAGCCTGTGCCGCCGCAGGAAACCGTACCGGAACCTGAACCAGAAGCGGTTCCCGAACCCGAACAGCCAAAACCTGTGCCCGTTGCCATTCCTAAACCGGTGCCGAAGCCTAAACCCAGGCCGAAGCCTAAATCCAGGCCTGAACCGGTCAGGAAAGAGGTGGTAAAGCCGAAGAAGCAGGTAAAACCCGAAACTGAAACCCGTCATGCTGCGCCATTTAGTGAGCATCCGGCTACAGCGCCTGCGCCATCGACGGCACCGAAGACTTCATCGACGCCTTCCACCTCATCCGTTTCCAGCGGGCCGAAAGCAGTGAACATCGGTAAACCCGCCTACCCGACACGAGCCCTGGCGCTGAGAATAGAAGGGCAGGTTCGCGTACAGTTCGACGTTGACAGCTCCGGCCAGGTGGAGAATATCCGCATTATCTCTGCCGAGCCGCGCAATATGTTCGAGCGCGATGTGAGGCAGACGATGAAGAAGTGGCGTTATGAGCCGAATAAGCCAGGTAAGGACATAAAGATGAATGTCATGTTCCGCATCAATGGCGGCTCAAGTATTGAATAAATGCTCAGCCGGAGGGGCGCATTGCATAAGCAACGCGCCCGGGCAGGGCGAAGACGACGGGGGCCTGCTACCCTCTCCGCCTCACAAAAGTGAGGGAGTCAGTCCCGTTCGTTGAGGTCAAAATGACCTTTTCCCGCTGGCAGCGGTCGGGCTTTCCCCTGGCCGTCCACGGCGACATAGATGAACACTGCTTCGGTAGTACAGTAGCGCTGACCGATAGGTTCAGATGACACTTTCTTTATCCACACTTCAACGTTGATCGTGATTGAGCTGGTTCCTGTGCGAATGCACCGGGCATGGCAGCTCACCACGTCTCCCACCGCCACGGGCTTCAGGAAGGTCATGCCGTCGGCGCGTACGGTAACAACGCGTCCACCGGCAATCTCCTTTGCCAGAATCGCGCCGCCCATATCCATCTGTGACATCAGCCAGCCGCCAAAAATATCGCCGTTGGCATTCGTATCAGCAGGCATAGCCAGCGTTCGCAGAACCATTTCGCCCTGCGGAACGCGATTAGTGTCATCGCTCATTAATAGGCTTCTCAATAAAAAGTGCTGAAATGCCCGGAACGCTTTCCGGGCGGATAAATTATTTTTCTTCCTGGGGCATGATGCGGTAGATATAAAGCCCACTGATAACGGTGAAAACCAGGGTCAGGCCGGTCAGACCGAATACTTTAAAGTTAACCCAAAGTTCCTGCGGCAGCCAAAATGCGACATAAATATTTGCCAGGCCGCAGGCGAAGAAAAACAGCGCCCAGGCAATATTTAGCCTGCGCCAGGCCGTGGCCGGCAGCGTCAGCTCTTTGCCGAGCATGCTCTGGATCAGGGGCTGTTTCATCCAGAACTGACTGAACACCAGCGCAACGGCAAACAGGGTGTAGATCACTGTAACTTTCCATTTGATGAACTCATCATTATGAAATACCAGCGTCAGAGTGCCAAATACGGCGACCAGCACAAAGGTAATAATGGTCATCTTTTCCAGCTTGCGATAGAGCACCCAGCTGGCAACCAGCGCCAGCGCCGTTGCTACAATCAGCGCACCTGAGGCGACGAAGATGTCATACAGCTTATAGAAAATGAAAAAGACAACGAGAGGGAGGAAATCAAGTAGCTGCTTCATAAAGGTTTCCGGATAACAGACTCAGGCGAACAATCATAACCGGGTGCCCTGAGGCGGGCACCCGGTTATGACTAACGTAACAGCATATAGAGACGATAGAGATAGATAATCATTATCGCTGAAATCAGATTACTCAGGGCATTAAGCACGACCGAGGCAACGTTGGCGGGCAGGACGGTCAGCGACGATGCCAGCAGCAGCACAACGATTTTGGCCAGCAGCCAGAGTGCCACCGCCGGCGCAACCAGCTTAAGGTGTCCCCATACCAGGCGCATGCTGAGTCGCATCGAGGCAAAAATACCCACTTTCTCCGCGCTCAGTACGATGGGAGCCAGCGCAAGAACCACGGCCAGCAGGACACCGGGCACGACCAGCACCATAAAGCCAAGCTGCACCACCAGGGTCATAATAAACACCAGCAGCAGCAGGCGCGGCAGCGAGGCTGCCGAGGTACCGATAGCACGTAGCGCGCTGACCCGCTGACCCGCTGACACCATCGGGATCAGGGTGAGCATGCCGCCGAGCAGCAGGGTATTTCCCACCAGCGAAGCAAAAGTACCGGCTGCTGAAGCGCGAAGCAGAATACGCTGTTGATCGGGCGACATATTCTGAACCATTTCCAGCAGGCTTGTACCCGAGCCACGACTGCCGTCGGTCAGCATGGAGAGTTGATCGGCCCCGGGCGTCAGCGCGTGGCCGATCAGAACGGTGATAAATGAGGTTAGCAGCGACATCAGTACGATGGTAACCAGCTGATGACGTAAAAAATTCCCCGTGTCACGGTATAACGAGCCAGCCGTGATTGACATGTACTCTCCTTTCAAGCCTGCATTAATGATCCGGGGATTGTACATGGTCTGGGGCGAACCTGGCACCCTGACTTACATAACTTTCATTTAAAGAAGGTGTTACGGGATAAAACAGCGGCGGCAATCCATAGCGTGCCCTGGCCCGGTCACAGGCCTCATTCACCACGCCATCTTCGCCGGAACGGCCAAACTCCCGGCAGGGGGAGGGGCGCTGCTGATAAATTCCGCAGGAGACACAGCCGCCAGGTTCGCCCTCCAGCGCCACGCAGCGCGGCGCAGCCGCGTTGGTGCCGCGCATAGTGCGCAGGAACAGATTCAGCGGCTCGGTCAGGTCAGCAGGCACGGTGCCGCCGCCATCGTCGGCTTCTGCCCAGTAAAAAGAGACGCGAAAATGGGCGCAGCAGGCACCACAGTTAATGCAGGGGTTAACATTATCGCTCATCCGATTACCCCGCCCTCAGGCGTCGAACCAAAATCACATGGAAGGAGATAAGCAACATAAGCCGCCGGATATGTTCCCGCAAGGGCTATTTACTGCGCTTGTGAGGGATATAAATTGATCTAAATCAAATCGTTGTTTTTTAAGAAGTTTAAAAGAATTGATTAGGGTGATTTTCCCGTTAATCAATGTAAATATGTCGCCAATAAAAATGACGGCGTGTATTGCGCTCTTCTGAAATTGCAAAGGAGTGATGATGAAACTGAAAGCACTGGCCCTGGCCCTGGTAACGCTGCTGCCCGCGGTGGCGTCCGCACATCAGGCAGGCGATTTCTTTATACGGGCAGGCTCAGCGACTGTGCGCCCCACGGGCGGTTCGGATAACGTGCTGGGGCTGGGTGAGTTTGACGTCAGCAACAACACCCAGCTTGGCCTGACGTTTACCTATATGGCCACCGACAATATCGGTATCGAACTGCTGGGGGCCACGCCTTTCCGCCACAAGGTGGGTCTGGCCGCCACTGGCACGCTGGCGACCGTACACCAGCTGCCGCCAACCCTGATGGCACAGTGGTATTTTATGGGCAATACCAGCAAATGGCAGCCTTATGCCGGCATCGGTATTAACTACACCATGTTTTATGACACTGATTTCAATCAAACCGGGCGCGATAACGGACTGAGTAATCTGAGCGTTAAAAACACATGGGGCATCGCCGGGCAGGTGGGGCTGGATTACCAGCTGACGCCGAACTGGATGCTGAATGCCTCACTCTGGTATATGAATATTGATACCAAAGTCCGGTTTGATGCGGGCAGCGACCATCAGAGCATCGATACCCATATCAATCCCTTCGTCTTCTTCTTCGGTGCGGGTTATCGCTTCTGATTTCAGGCGAAAAAAAGGCGCACTCAGTGCGCCTCTGTAATTTGATAAAGCGTTTTATTTGATCTGCATATTGTTGGTTACCGCAGTTACGCCTTTCACGGTACGGGTGATTTGCACCGCACGGTTAGCCATCTGCGGGGTTGAGACAAAGCCGCTCAGCTGAACGCGACCTTTGAAGGTCTCAACGTTAATTTCCGTAGACTTCAGTGAGTCATCCTTCAGCAGTTCGGTTTTCACTTTGGTCGTTACTACCGTGTCATCAAGATAACCACCGGTGCCTTCTTTAGTCGGGGTCGGCGCACACGCGCTGACTGTAATAGCCACTACTGCTGCAACAACCATACCCGTCAGCATTTTAAACAACTTCATTATCGATCTCCCTGTCATCTTTGATTGGCATAAGCCGTATTTACAGAAACGCTCTGTAGCCTATCTAGTGTTAGCCACGAAATGGAAATTATCAAACCTGAGCGCTTAAAATAGTGTTGAAATAACGCCTTACCCGGTCAGGCAGGGCGTTAATCACACTGTTAGCGCGTCGCGGCCTTCAGGCTGCTGACAAAGGACTTCAGCCCGGCCAGCATTTCCGGGGGATTGGCATGATGTTTTTCAATAATTTTCACAATAGCGGAACCGGAAATTGCCCCCGCTGCACCCGCGGCCAACGCCTCTTTAACCTGAGAGGGCTCAGAGATGCCAAAGCCCTGTAGCGGCGGTGCGGCATGATACTCATAAAGCTTATCCACCAGGTGGCCCAGCGGCAGAGCGGCGCGGGTCTCGGCACCGGTGACGCCCGCGCGCGACAGCAGATAGGTATAGCCCCGGCCCCATGAGGCGATCTCCCGCAGCAGATCGTCACTGGCATTTGGCGGGCAGATAAATATCGGCGCAACGTTATGCCGCATGGCGGACTGTCGGAAAGGGGCCGATTCTTCAATGGGAACGTCTGCCACCAGCACCGAATCCACACCGACCTGCTGGCAGCGTGCAAAGAAATTATCAATGCCGTTTGAAAACACCAGGTTTGCATACATCAGTAAGCCGATCGGCATCCTGGGGTATTTCTGACGAATGGTTGCCAGCATCTCGAAGCAGATGCCCGGCGTGACGCCCGCTGCGAACGCGCGCAATGTGGCATTCTGAATCGTCGGACCGTCAGCCAGCGGATCGGAAAAGGGGATACCCAGCTCCAGCGCATCGGCGCCGCCTTCAACCAGCGCGTCGACTATCTGTAGCGACAGCTCAGGCGTGGGATCGCCCAACGTCACAAAGGGGACAAAGGCACCCTCTTTGCGCGCCTTTAACTGTTTGAATAGCTCGTCGTAACGTTCCATCAGATCTCTCCCTTCGCGGTCAGAATATCGTGCACGGTAAATATATCTTTATCGCCCCGTCCCGACAGGTTCACCACCAGAAGCTGCTCTTTCTCAGGCGCGTCGCGCATCATTCTCAGGGCGTGAGCCAGCGCGTGTGATGACTCCAGCGCCGGTATGATCCCTTCGCTTCGGCAGAGAAGCTTAAATGCATCCAGCGCCTCGTCATCGGTAACAGAGACGTAATCAGCGCGGCCTGAGCTGTTAAGGTGGGCGTGCTGAGGGCCAACCGAGGGGAAGTCCAGACCGGCAGAGATAGAGTAAGACTCCTCGATCTGCCCGTCTTCGGTCTGCATCATCGGGGCTTTCATACCAAAATAGATCCCCACGCGACCATGTTTCAGCGGTGCGCCGTGCTCGCCGCTTTCGATGCCGTGTCCGGCAGGCTCAACGCCAATCAGGTTGACGGAAGGCTCATCAATAAAGTCAGCAAACATGCCGATGGCGTTAGAGCCGCCGCCGACGCAGGCAATAAGCGCATCAGGCAGGCGGCCTTCTCTTTCGAGGATTTGCGCTTTCGTCTCCTCACCAATCATGCGCTGGAACTCACGGACAATCGTCGGGAAGGGGTGCGGGCCTGCCGCAGTGCCGAGCATGTAGTGGGCCTTCTCATAGCTGCCGGACCAGTCGCGCAGCGCCTCGTTGCAGGCATCTTTCAGCGTTGCCGAGCCGCTGTGCACCGGGATCACCTCGGCACCCATCAGACGCATCCTGAACACGTTCGGCGACTGTCGCTCAATATCTTTCGCACCCATATAGATACGGCACTTCAGACCCAGCAGTGCGCAGGCGAGGGCAGAGGCGACGCCGTGCTGTCCGGCACCGGTTTCTGCGATAATTTCGGACTTACCCATTCGCTTAGCCAGCAGCGCCTGACCCAGAACCTGATTGGTCTTATGCGCGCCGCCGTGCAGCAGATCTTCGCGCTTCAGATAAAGACGGGTCCGGGTGCCTTTGGTCAGATTTTTACACAGGGTCAGCGCGGTTGGGCGACCGGCATAGTTTTTCAGCAAATCGTTAAATTCAGCCTGGAATTCCGGATCGCGCTGCGCGCTGACAAAGGCTTCTTCCAGCTGATTCAGTGCGGGCATCAGAATCTGCGGCACGTACATGCCGCCAAATTCACCAAAGTAGGGATTCAATAAAGTCATATTGCGTCTCTTTTCGTTGATCGGGCCGGACGGGGCCAGCCCAAACGGCATCAGTAAGCCTTCAGGGTTTGAAACACCGAAGCAATTTTGGCGGCGTCTTTAACGCCGGGCTGGCTTTCAACGCCGGAGTTAAAATCTAAGCCCGCGCAGCCCAGCTGTGCAGCCTGAACGCAGTTATCTGCCCCCAGACCGCCCGCCAGCAGGACATTATCCAGCGTCTGGCCTTCCAGCAGCGACCAGTCAAAATTCTTACCGCTGCCGCCGTTACCGTTATCGAAGACGTAGCGATCTACGCCCAACCAGTCGCGGATCGGGAGGGTATTAACGATGCTGAATGCCTTCCAGATCTGTACGCCAGCGGGCAGCTGCGCCCGGAGCGCTTTAACAAAATCGCGATCCTCATCGCCGTGCAGCTGAACCGCATGCAGGCTCAGTGCTTCGGCAGTGGTGACAATGTCACTGATAGCACTGTTGCGAAACACGCCGACATATTTAAGTTTAGCGGCATGCGTTATCGTGCGCGCGGTGTCGATGGTCACCCAGCGCGGGGATCCTTCAACAAAGATCAGGCCGCCGTATATAGCACCCGCTTCCCGCGCGCTCCGGGCATCGTCAGGGCGCGTCAGTCCGCAGATTTTGTTATCACCCATGATGACCCTGCGCACTGCGGCGGCCAGATCGTCTTCGGACATTAGCGCGGAGCCAATCAGGAAACCGTTGGCAAAATGGCTGAGCGCGCGGACCTGGGCGTAGCTGTTGATACCCGACTCGCTGATCACGGTTACGCCGTGTGCCACCTTCGGTGCCAGGCAACGCGTGCGATCCAGATCAATCGACAAATCGCGCAGATCGCGGTTATTAATGCCGACCACTTTGGCGCCCAGCGCAGTAGCGCGCGCCAGCTCGTCTTCGCTGATGGCTTCGGTCAGCACGCCCATATTCAGGCTGTGCGCGACGGCCGCCAGCTGACGATACTGATCATCATTCAGCACCGAGAGCATCAGCAAAATGGCATCGGCCTGATAGTAACGCGCCAGATAGATCTGGTAGGAGTCGATGATAAAGTCCTTGCACAACACCGGCTGGGTGATGGCCGCGCTGACAATCGACAAAAACTCGAACTGCCCCTGGAAATATTTCTCATCGGTTAGTACCGATACGGCTGAGGCGTAATCTTTGTAAACACCGGCAATAGTGGCCGGGTCAAAGTCCGCGCGGATCAGCCCTTTTGAAGGGGAGGCTTTCTTACACTCCAGAATAAACACCGTTCTGGCCCCTCTCAGCGCATCATAAAAGCTGCGGGTGGCGGGGACGATGTCGTTCTGGAAGGAGGCCAGCGGCTGCTGCTGCTGACGCGCGGTCAGCCACAGCGCTTTGTCCTGCACAATTTTAGCGAGTACGGTATCCTGCATGATTATCCTCTTGCTGCCAGTGCCACAACGCGCTCGTAAGCTTTGCCACTGCGAATGACGTTTAGTGCCTGCTGCGCGTTTTCACGCAGATCTTCATGTCCGAAAACTTTTAACAGCAGGGCGACGTTGATTGCCACGGCCTCTTCGTGCGCGCGCTCGCCTTTACCCTGGAGCAATCGCGTTAAAATGTCACGATTTTCTTCTGGCAGGCCGCCCGCCAGCGCTTCCTGCGGGTGGAAGCTCAGTCCGAAGTCCTCCGGCGTCAGCTGATAATGGGTGATTTCGCCATCGCGCAGTTCTGCAATATGGGTTGCGCTGTGCACCGCGACTTCATCCATGCCGCCGCCATGAACCACGGCAGCACGCTGATAGCCGAGCATTTTCAGAGTTTGCGCCACCGGAAGCACCAGCTCCGGGCTGTAGACGCCGATCACCGCCAGCGGAGGGCGGGCCGGGTTAATCAGCGGGCCGAGCACGTTAAACAGGGTGCGCGTTTTCAACTGCTGCCGTACCGGCATCGCATGACGGAAACCGGTGTGATACTGAGGAGCAAATAAAAAGCAGACATTAAGCTCATCCAGGGCTTTGCGCGCCTCATCTGCAGGCAGGTCGAGGCTGATGCCAAAGGCGGCGAGCAGATCGGACGACCCTGACTTACTGGAAACGCTGCGATTGCCGTGCTTGGCGACTTTCAGACCGCAGGCCGAGGCGACGAAGGCACTGGCGGTAGAGATATTGATGCTGTTGCTGCCGTCACCTCCGGTGCCGACAATATCTGCAAATGGATAATCCGGGCGCGGGAAGGGCTTTGCATCTTCCAGCAGCGCGGTTGCCGCTCCGGCAATCTCTTCAGGGCGCTCACCGCGTACCTTCATTGCAATCAGCGCGGCCGCCAGCTGTGTGGGTTCCAGCTGCCCGGTAATAATAGCGGTAAACAGCTGGTGGCTCTCGGCCTGCGTCAGGGGGGTCGCCTGGTATAGTTTTTCCAGAATAGCGTTCATCATTCTCTCCTTATTTTACGCCAGCGCCCAGGCGAGGGTTTGTTCCAGCAGGCGCGCGCCCTGCGTGGTCAGAATAGATTCCGGATGAAACTGCAAGCCACAAACGCGATCGTTATCGTGACGAACGGCCATCACCATGCCATTGAAGGTGGCATTAACCGTCAGTTCCTCCGGAATATTGCTGCCGACCAGCGAGTGGTAACGCGCCACCGGCAGCGGGTTGCTTAATCCGGCAAACATTCCCTCGCCGTCATGGGCGATCCCGGAAGCCTTCCCGTGCAGGATTTCACCCGCCTGGCCGACGTGACCGCCCCAGGCTTCGACAATGGCCTGGTGACCGAGGCAGATACCAATAATGGGCAGATGACCCCGCAGGCGTCGCAGCAGTTCAGGCATACAGCCTGCGTCTGCCGGTGCGCCGGGACCGGGAGAAAGCATCAGCACCGGTTTTTCCATGGCCTGGAGGCGGTCAATCAGCGTCTGTGCAGGGGCGCTGTTGCGATAAACCACCACGTTATGTCCAAAGGTCCGCAGCTGGTCGACAAGGTTGTAGGTAAAGGAGTCAAAGTTATCGAGCAGTAGAATATCGGCCATCAGAATATCTCCTTGCAGTGATGAGCGGTGGCAATGGCCCGCAGGACAGCGCGGGCTTTGTTGCGGCACTCGTCCGCTTCGGCCTGCGGTATCGAATCCAGTACGACGCCCGCGCCCGCCTGAACGGTTGCGATACCATCCTCAACGTAGGCCGATCGGATAACGATACAGGTATCCAGCGAGCCGTAGGCGGTAAAATAGCCCACCGCGCCGCCGTAGCTGCCGCGCCGGGTGGCTTCAGCTTTAGCAATCAGCTGCATGGCGCGCACCTTAGGCGCGCCGCTCAGCGTACCCATATTCATGCAGGCGCTGTAGGCGTGCAGCACGTCCAGATCGCCACGCAGCTGGCCCACCACGCGCGACACCAGGTGCATGACAAAAGAGTAGCGATCGACTTTGGTCAGGTCGGCAACATAGCGGCTGCCCGGCTCGCAGATGCGGGCCAGATCGTTGCGCGCCAGATCAACCAGCATCAGGTGCTCCGCCAGCTCTTTATGATCGGTGCGCATTTCCAGCTCGATGCGGCTGTCCAGATCCCGGTCCAGCGTGCCGTCGGCGTGTCTGCCGCGCGGGCGGGTCCCGGCGATGGGATAAATTTCAATCTGGCGGCTGGCGGCGTCATATTTCAGCGAGCTTTCCGGCGAGGCTCCGAACAGGCTGAAGTCGCGATCCTGCATAAAAAACATATAGGGGCTGGGGTTGCTGTTTTTGAGCGTCTCATACGCCGCCAGCGGAGAAGGACAGGGCAGAGAGAAGCGCCGTGAAGGCACCACCTGGAAAATTTCGCCCGCCCGAATCGCCTTCTGCATTTCACGCACCACGCTGCAATACTCTTCGTCGCTCTGGTTGCCGCTCAGCACCATTGATTCGACCGGCTGCACCGGCAGTGGCGCTGCTGGCTGGAGCATCTGTGCGTGAAGCTGCTCGATACGGCTTTGCAGGCGCAGAAATTCTGCGGGCGCCGGGCTAAACAGGCTGGCCTGCAGTCGGGCGGTCTGGTGCTGATGATCGATAATCAGCAGCGTTTCTGCCAGGTAAAAACAGTAGTCAGGACAGCGCTGATCGTTGCCCAGGGGAGGCAGGTCCTCGAACCCGGCGACCAGATCATAGGCGAACAGACCGCCAAGCAGCACGGCCTCGCGCTCCTCCTGCGGGCTGTTAACCAGCTGCGGGATCAGCCGCAGCGCGTCAAAAACGGAGGTTGCCTTAAGACGGGAATCCTCATCCTGGACGTCATTATTTTTTGGGAACCGGAGTTCACGACCATCGGGACGCGGGCTGTTGCTTACGTCCTTGGGCAGTGCGGCATCAAGCAGCGGCAGTATGGCCCGGCCATTCTCCGAAAGCGCCTGAATGCTGACCACGTCGTTTAGCGCACTGATGCGCAGCGCGCTGTCAACGATCAGCAGGCTTTTCAGGTTGCGCTTACTGTCGATGTCAGCCGACTCAAGCAGCAGCGTTGAGGGACGGGCACCGCAGAGCTGATGAAAAACGGATGCCGGATCTTCGCGATAGGGCGCATCGCCGGTTATCAACTTCACTGTAGGTCTGGGGTTTTGCATGAGGTCAGTTCTCTGAATTTTGCTAAAAAAAAAGCCCGCTTAAGGCGGACTCGGGTATCTGCACAGCGTCTGATGACGTTTATGACTCCTCCGCCCGTTCAGGGAGAAGTACGCCACCAGCAGGTCATGACTAACGTGAATGTTTTCATTTTTCAGATACCCTTGCATGTGAACTTGTGTACTAGTTAACTGGTTCGTGGCAAAAAAGTCAATACTCTTTTTCTCTCCGCTGATAATTCTGGTTATCATGTTGCTCCATTTATTCCGCCGATGCCGGAGCTGTTTTGAGCGAACCCACCCTTCTTAGTTCTTTTCCCATTTACGATCTTCACAGCCATACCCGCGCTTCCGACGGGTTTCTGACCCCGGAGGCGTTGGTGTTGAGAGCCGTGGAGCATCGCGTGGGCGTGCTGGCCATTACCGACCACGACACCACGGAAGGGGTACAGCCCGCGCGTGAGGCGATTGTTAAGCATCAGCTACCGCTGCGACTGATAGCGGGCGTTGAAGTGTCCACGCTGTGGGAAAACCATGAGATCCACATTGTCGGGCTTGGCGTCGACTGCGATCATCCGGTACTGGTCGCGTTTCTTGAAGAGCAGACCGCGCGTCGCCATGCCCGTGCTGAAATTATTGCCGAGCGACTGGAGAAAGCACGTATTCCCGGCGCGCTGGAAGGCGCAATGGCGCTGGCGGAGGGAGGCGCCATTACCCGTGGCCATTTTGCCCGCTTTCTGATTGCTCAGGGAAAGGCCGATAACATGGCGCAGGTGTTTAAAAACTATCTCGCCCGGGGGAAAACCGGCTACGCGCCGCCACAGTGGTGTACAATTAAACAAGCCATTGATGCTATTCATCATTCTGGTGGTCGAACCGTACTGGCACATCCGGGTCGCTACGGACTGTCGGCCAAGTGGCTTAAGCGCCTGATCTCACATTTCAGTGAAGAGGGCGGTGACGCGATGGAGGTGGCGCAGTGTCAGCAGGCGCCGCATGAACGGACTCAGCTGGCGCGCTACGCGCAGGACTATCGGCTGGCCGCATCGCAGGGCTCTGATTTTCATCAGCCCTGCCCGTGGATTGAGCTTGGTAAAAAATTGTGGCTTCCGGGGGGCGTTGAGGCCGTATGGCAGCGCTTCCCTGAAATAGAGTAGGTTTGTTCCGCCCGCCGGCGGCAAACGAGAGGTTTTTAATGAGTCAATTTTTTTATATTCACCCGGAAAACCCGCAGCCGCGCCTGATTAAACAGGCCGTTGAGCTGCTAAATAAAGGCAGTGTAATCGTTTATCCTACGGATTCGGGTTATGCGCTGGGCTGCAAGCTGGAAGATAAAACCGCCATGGAGCGTATCTGCCGCATTCGCAAGCTGGACGGTAATCATAACTTCACGCTGATGTGTCGCGATCTTTCAGAATTATCAACCTATGCCTGGGTCGACAATACGGCGTTCAGGCTGATTAAAAATAATACGCCCGGCAACTATACATTTATCCTCAAGGCGACGAAGGAAGTCCCGCGACGATTAATGAGCGATAAACGAAAAACCATTGGTCTGCGCGTACCCTCTAATCCGATTGCGCTGGCGCTGCTGGAAGCACTGAATGAGCCAATGATGTCAACGTCGTTAATGCTGCCCGGCAATGACTTTACGGAGTCCGATCCGGAAGCCATTCAGGACGAAATAGGTAAGCTGGTGGATTTAATTATTCATGGCGGCTATCTGGGGCAGCAGCCGACTACGGTTATCGATCTCACGGAGAATACGCCGGAGGTTATCAGGGAAGGGGTTGGCGACGTACAGCCTTTCCTGTAGCCATGCTGGCTGACCTGCGGGATATTTTACCCGCAGGGCAGCTATTGATCGTTGCGCATGTCTGTCCAGTTCCGGAAGGGCATTTAACCTGGTTCAGGTTGTGGACTTCGTCAGCCACTCTTTAAAATCCTGATAAGGAATATAGAGTGAAACGTTTTTCAGCGGTGTTGATGCACTCCTGTGGTTTTTGACTTCACTGGTGAAGCCCACAATGACGCCGCTAATAGTGTCATCACTGTTATAAGCTGCTCCACCAGACATGCCTTTCACCACGCCAGCATTCGATGCCATAGCGACACACGGGCGTTTATTCCACTCATTTCTTATCCCGGTTAGCGCCAGGTTCACGCCCGAAGATTCGACTGGCATCGCAGAGATAAAGCTATAACCATACATTTTAACGGGTGCGCCCACTTCGGCGCTGCGGAATTTTGCGAGCGTTGCGGCATCATTTTTGTGGTAAATGATCGCCAGGTCGCAATAGGGATGGTAAGCCTTAACGCGCTGTACGGAGAACTTAGCGACGTGAGCGGCGGTAAGGCTGTATTCTGGCGTCAGTGGGATACTGGTGCCCAGCGCACCGATACCCAGGACGGTAGGAATGCCGGTGAAATTCATATCAACCCGCTTCATTGCCTCGCTGCTGTACTGATATTTACCCACAGAGCATCCGGTCAGCGTTAGCGAGGCTAACACCGCAATCATCACTATTTTTTTCATCGTTCATTTACCGAGTCGGACACGTCAGAATATCCCTGGTGAAGATAATTGACGTGAAAGCCGATGCTGACGTCAGGTCAGCAAGTTGTGAGAAGCGCGAGCTTCCCGTATTTTTTAAATCAAAATTTTATAAAGGCTTATATTTATATTTACGACTTTAAACTAAGTTATAATATTTTTTTACATTTTAATCAGGAGACAATTTGTCTGCCTGAGTGAATTCTACACACTCTTATTAATCAGGCAAACTAATTAATAGCAGAGCGAAACGAAGAAAGGACTAAACAGGAATTAAGCTAATTTGCAATGATGTTAAGCTATTTCCTTCCTTTTATTTGGTCACAAGTGCTGATTTTTCGGCTAAGATATAGCATAAAGTATCGTATGTGGCTAATTTAGCGGTTATTACAACCAGACACATCATTTACATCCTCTGGGGGTATTTTAAGTCAAACTGAGGCCAAATAGCTCCTGAAACGGGATGAAATAAAGGAGGTGATTATCACAGCAATAGGTAGCGGGGTATCATACGCAGAACTTAATTATTAATTTATCCTCAACGGAAAAGTATTCTGAGCCAAATCAAAAGCGTGGTGTAAAAGGTATTGCGAATGCAATAGTAAGCCAAATAATTCGTCAAAAGGCTGAGCCTATTACAGCATTTGGTGAGAGGATGACTATTCAGAAACATCTTTTTGTGCCCTGCCTGTAAGGGCACCAATATGAACGCCGACGTAAATAGCGGCATGTCTGTCACCCACGACACCGATCACGACATATGAGGATGCCCGTAAATAAATGGCGGCGTGATAGCAACAGCTGGACAGGCGCAGCGCCAGGATGACGGCCCGTAATGCGTATCGTCCTGTGCTGTCGCATAAGTAATTAACAGAATCCTTTATCGGTAAAATCGTGTAGTATGTGCGGCCACGAATCCTTGTGGATGGCAGCGCGCGCAAGGCATGCCATCTGTAAAGTACATATAATACAACAGATTAAGTAGCTTACACCGTGCCTGTTGTTTAGCGATATATCATGACGCCTGGGAAGGCGACAAAGAGGGTGCTCCATGAGCGAAAAGTTACAAAAAGTTTTAGCGCGGGCCGGCCACGGTTCCCGTCGCGAAATCGAATCAATGATTTCAGCCGGACGCGTCAGCGTGGACGGCAAAATGGCTACGCTGGGTGACCGCGTTGAACCGTCTCAGGCTCTTAAGGTGCGTATTGACGGACACCTGCTCTCATTAGCCGAGTCTGCAACAGAAGTGTGCCGCGTTCTGGCGTATTACAAACCAGAAGGTGAACTCTGTACACGTAACGATCCCGAAGGACGTCCCACCGTTTTCGACCGTTTACCTAAGCTACGCGGTGCCCGCTGGATAGCAGTAGGGCGTCTGGATGTAAATACCTGCGGCCTGCTGCTGTTCACTACCGACGGTGAGCTGGCTAACCGCCTGATGCATCCAAGCCGTGAAGTGGAAAGGGAATATGCGGTACGCGTGTTCGGCCAGATCGATGATGACAAGATTAGGCAGCTCAGCCGTGGTATCCAGTTGGAAGATGGTCCTGCCGCCTTTAAGACGCTGAAGTTTTCAGGCGGCGAAGGTATTAACCAGTGGTATAACGTGACGCTGACCGAGGGCCGCAACCGCGAGGTTCGTCGTTTGTGGGAGTCCGTCGGCGTTCAGGTGAGTCGATTAATTCGTACCCGCTATGGTGATATCAATTTACCGAAAGGATTGCCGCGCGGTGGATGGACAGAACTGGATTTGGCGCCAATTAACTATTTGCGTGAGCTGGTCGGTCTGCCTCCGGAAATCAACAGCAAGGTAGCGGTAGAAAAAGATCGTCGTCGCACTAAGGCCAATCAGATTCGCCGCGCGGTTAAGCGTCATACCCAGGTCAGCGGTAGCCGTCGTCCTGCGGGTAAGCCGGCGAAGAGTAGCACCAGAAATAAGAGTCGTTAAGTCGGTACGCTATCCGCTGTTGCAGTGCGCCGCGCGCCCTCACGCGCTGCGTGCTGGCTTCGACTCCGACGCCCGGCCGGACGGCCCGGTTGCGAGCGGGCATCCCTGCCCGCCGCTCCCTGAGTGTAGCATCCCTGCTGCCTTCGCCTGGCCCTCCGTCTTCGCCGCAGCGCTGCGAATTGCCCGTCACCCGCTGGGATTGTCCACCTGTCGGGCAATTGAGCCGCTTTTAACAAAACAGTTATTGCCCAACAGAGGCCTGAAACGCTCGCCTCTACGTCCTTTCATCCGCAAGGACTCAGGGCGGATTACACGATAGCTGTCCCACTTTTTCGCTCCCAGCCTGAACCTGCTACCCGGGCATCTGCCTTCTTCTTTAACTTTTGCTGAGGCTACTGATGGCGAACCCCGGCCATTACTCCGCCGCGCCAGGTTTGCGGCCCGGCTGAGCATCGAAGCTGATGCCGGTTTCGCCTTTACTGTCGTCGCCCATCAGATAAAGATAAAGCGGCATAATATCTGCCGGTGTTTTCAGCTTACCGGCATTCTCCTGAGGGAAGGCGCTGGCGCGCATTGCGGTGCGCGTCCCACCCGGATTGATACAGTTAATTCGCAGCTGCTCCGGGGCATACTCCCCGGCCAGCACCTGCATCATGCCCTCAGTGGCAAATTTTGATACGGCGTAAGCGCCCCATCCCGCACGGCCCTGACGACCTACGCTGGACGAGGTAAACACCAGGGAGGCACCGGGAGAGAGTAACAGCAGGGGCAGCAGCGCCTGAGTCAGAAAAAAGGTGGCGTCAACGTTCACCCGCATCACCTGCTGCCAGACCTGCGGATCCTGTTTATCCATCGGGACAATATCGCCCAGCAG
Organism: Erwinia sp. PPS120; assembly: GCF_047918655.1. Classification (GTDB taxonomy): domain Bacteria; phylum Pseudomonadota; class Gammaproteobacteria; order Enterobacterales; family Enterobacteriaceae; genus Erwinia; species Erwinia tasmaniensis_A. Next base: position 202,142 of record NZ_JBLREF010000007.1, read on the forward strand.
GCCAGCATTGTGCAGTACGCCATCCAGTCGGGAGTAGCGCCTGCTGATTTCGCTGGCAATACGCTGACAGCACGCTGGCGTAGCCGTAGCGAAATCCAGGACATACAGGCTCGCCGGGGGCAGGCCAAGCGCGGCAATCTCCCCGGCTACGGCCTCGAGCTTTTGCAGATTACGTCCCAGTAGTAGAACCTTTGCGCCATGGCGGGCATAGGTGATTGCCGCTTCACGGCCAATGCCGTCGCTTGCACCGGTAACGAGAATGTTGCGATCGGTTAGCAACCTGGCGCTGGGGTGGTAGTCCATAAAAATTCCTCTGGTGATTATAGGGCGGCAGACAGCGAATTTAACTCACTGTCTGGAGAAGCATGGCTTTATGCCTTAAAAAATCCATCGATTCAACGTTGGCAGGAATGAAAAGCGTATGCAAAGGCCAGGATTCTGGCGACGACGGAGAGTGTCTCAGCTACACTAGCGGGTGACTAAATATGATGTTAAACAAGGCGGAATGAGTGGAATTACTCTCTTACTATGGGCTTTTCCTGGCCAAAACGGTCACCGTGGTGGTGGCGATTGCAGCCATTGCCATCCTTATAACCAATCTGATGATGCGCAAGCGTGCGCAAAGCGGCCAGCTAAAGATAGTACACCTGGATGAAAACTACCGGGAAATGAAGGATGAAATGATGCTGGCGGGCATGGAGGCTCATGAGCAAAAGCTATGGCACAAGGCGCAAAAAAAGAAGGACAAACAGCAGGCAAAAGCGGCTAAACAACGGGCAGAAGAGGGGCTGGCAGTGAAAAAGGCCAAACCAACCCTGTTTGTGGTCGACTTCAAAGGCAGCATGGATGCGCATGAGGTCAGCTCGCTGCGTGAAGAGCTTTCGGCGGTGATGGCGGTTGCTAAAGAGCAGGACGAAGTGTTGCTCCGGCTTGAAAGCCCCGGCGGCGTCGTCCATGGATACGGTCTTGCCGCCTCACAGCTGCAACGCCTGCGCGCGAAAGGCATTCGCCTGACGGTAGCCGTGGATAAAGTTGCCGCCAGCGGCGGCTATATGATGGCATGCGTAGCGGATCGTATCGTGGCCGCTCCCTTCTCGATCATTGGCTCGATCGGCGTTGTCGCGCAGATCCCCAACTTCAACCGTTTGCTAAAGCGTAACGAGATTGACGTGGAGCTGCATACGGCGGGCGAGTATAAGCGTACGTTGACCCTTTTCGGTGAGAATACCGAGCAGGGACGGGAAAAGTTTCAGGAGGATCTTAATGAGACGCACGTGCTGTTTAAGCAGTTTGTGCATCAGATGCGTCCTTCACTGGATATCGACAGGGTGGCGACGGGCGAACACTGGTTTGGCACCCAGGCGCTGGATAATGGGCTGATTGACGCCATTGGGACCAGCGATGATTTAATCATTGATCGTCTTGAAAGCCATAAGGTTATTGCGGTGCGTTTTACACGCCGCAAAAAAATGATGGACCGCTTCACGCAAAGTGCGGCCAGCAGCGCCGAACGTCTTTTGCTACGCCTGTGGCAGAGGGGGAATAAACCACTGCTGTAAGGAGTGGGACGCCCGCGCTGCGGGCGTCAGGTACTCAGGTGATAGCGCGGAGAAAGCGTTACCGCCAGCAATTTGAAGACGTTAAACACTGCCGTACTTTTTTGTGAAGGCAGTCCCTGCTCATCCAGAAAGTAGTTCCCGCGAAAAATTAGCAAATCGCCCTTTTGCTCAACGTCCGTTGCTTCCATACCCGGGAAGTAGTTCTCATGATCGGCAATCATCTGGTTTGCCAACTGAAGCAGTGGGGCACGATCAATGGATTCGGTCTGTTTCATCGAATTCTCTCCTTTATAGTCACGCTCACAACGATAAGTTTACGTCCGGTATGACCTCCGGGGCAAGAGCCAGACAGAGTCTGCGCCATGCAGTTCTTTTTTCCCTGGTTCCTGGCGTAAATGCCGGGCAGATGCTAATTAAGTTGCGTATCAGATTTTATCAGGTACAGTGTGGGCGTTTCAGGTTCCGGGCGTAAAAGAGACTTTACGCATTGTTAGGAATGCGCTTAACAGGTTGTAAAAGGTGTCGTTAATCAGCAGGTTGGAAGCCTGAACAGGAAGAGGTGATGGAACAAATACTCACGGGGTAGCCTTGATTCTACCCGACCTTAACGCAATGCTATTGCCTTCGGGCATACGGCACCCTCTACACTCGGATGTTTTAAACAGGTAAAGGTAAATATGGGCAAAGCTCTCGTAATAGTTGAGTCCCCGGCAAAAGCCAAAACGATCAATAAATATCTCGGCAATGACTACGTGGTGAAATCCAGCGTTGGTCATATCCGTGATTTGCCGACCAGTGGCTCAACGGTTAAAAAGAGCGCTGACTCTACAACCAGTAAACCGGCTAAAAAGGTTAAGAAGGACGAAAAAACGGCACTGGTAAGTCGTATGGGCGTCGATCCTTACCACGGCTGGGAAGCGAACTATCAAATTCTTCCGGGAAAAGAGAAGGTGGTTTCTGAACTGAAATCCCTTGCGGAAAATGCTGACCATATCTATCTCGCAACGGACCTTGACCGCGAAGGGGAGGCCATAGCCTGGCACCTGCGGGAAGTGATCGGTGGCGATGACTCACGCTTCAGCCGCGTGGTGTTTAACGAAATTACTAAGAATGCGATTCGTCAGGCTTTTGAAAAACCGGGCGAACTGAATATCAGCCGTGTTAATGCCCAGCAGGCCCGCCGGTTTATGGACCGCGTCGTGGGCTATATGGTGTCTCCGCTGCTGTGGAAAAAAGTGGCTCGCGGTCTGTCAGCCGGACGCGTACAGTCCGTGGCGGTCCGCCTGGTGGTGGAGCGTGAGCGCGAGATCAAAGCCTTCGTCCCGGAAGAATACTGGGAGCTGCATGCCGATCTCAGCACCCCTAAAGGTACAGATCTGTTGATGGAAGTTACCCATCAGCATGATAAACCCTTCCGTCCGGTGAACGGGGAGCAAACGCAGGCGGCAGTCAGCCTGCTGGAAAAAGCGCGTTATGTTGTCGCCGATCGTGAAGATAAACCGACCAGCAGCAAGCCAGGCGCGCCTTTTATTACCTCTACGCTGCAACAGGCGGCGAGTACCCGCCTGAGCTTCGGCGTGAAAAAGACCATGATGATGGCCCAGCGTTTGTATGAAGCGGGTCACATTACTTACATGCGTACGGACTCGACTAACCTCAGCCAGGATGCGATAAGCATGGTGCGCGGCTACGTTGAGAGTGAGTTTGGTGATCGTTATCTGCCAAAAGCGGCGAATACCTATACCAGCAAAGATAACTCACAGGAAGCGCACGAAGCGATTCGCCCCTCAGATGTTAGCATTCTGTCCGATCAGCTGAAAGATATGGAGCCTGATGCACAACGGCTCTACCAGCTGATCTGGCGCCAGTTTGTTGCCTGTCAGATGATGCCAGCGCAATACGACTCCACCACGCTGACTGTTACTGCCGGTGACTTCAAGCTTAAAGCGCGCGGTCGTACGCTGCGTTTTGATGGCTGGACCCGCGTCATGCCCGCTTTGCGTAAAGGTGACGAAGAGCGGACGCTCCCGCCGGTTGAACCCGGTGAAACGCTGGATCTGAAAGCGTTGAAACCGGCTCAGCACTTTACCAAACCACCGGCACGTTTCAGCGAAGCATCGCTGGTACGCGAGCTGGAGAAGCGCGGCATTGGGCGCCCATCAACCTACGCTTCGATCATCTCGACTATCCAGGATCGTGGCTATGTTCGCGCAGAGAGCCGCAGATTCTATGCGGAAAAAATGGGTGAAATCGTTACTGACCGCCTGGAGGAAAACTTCCGCGAGCTGATGAACTACGACTTCACGGCGCACATGGAAGACAGTCTGGACCAGGTAGCGAACAATGAAGTGCAGTGGAAGGGCGTACTCGATACGTTTTTTGCTGACTTTACTCAGCAGCTGGAAAAGGCCGATAAGGATCCGGAAGAGGGCGGCATGCAGCCGAATCAGATGGTCCTGACTTCAATCGACTGTCCGACCTGTGGGCGTAAAATGGGGATCCGTACGGCCAGCACCGGCGTATTCCTTGGCTGCTCGGGCTATGCACTGCCGCCAAAAGAGCGCTGCAAGCAGACCATTAACCTGATCCCTGAGAATGAAGTCCTGAACATTCTTGAGGGTGATGACGCTGAGACCAACGCGCTGCGCGCCCGTCGTCGTTGTGAGAAGTGCGGAACGGCAATGGACAGCTATCTGATTGATAATCATCGGAAGCTGCACGTCTGCGGTAATAACCCCGGCTGTGACGGATATGAAATCGAACAGGGCGAATTCCGCATCAAGGGTTATGATGGCCCGGTGGTTGAGTGTGAGAAATGTGGTTCTGAAATGCACCTGAAAATGGGACGTTTTGGGAAGTACATGGGCTGCACGAATGACGAATGTAAAAATACCCGTAAAATCCTGCGTAATGGGGATGTCGCGCCGCCGAAGGAAGATCCCGTTCCGCTGCCGGAGCTGGAGTGCGAGAAGTCGGATGCCTATTTCGTGCTGCGCGACGGGGCGGCTGGCGTATTCCTTGCGGCGAACACCTTCCCTAAATCACGGGAAACGCGCGCGCCTCAGGTTGAAGAGCTACAGCGATTTCGCGACCGCCTGCCGGAGAAATTACGTTACCTGGCCGATGCGCCCATTGCGGATGAAGACGGCAATAAATCCGTAGTGCGCTTCAGCCGCAAAACGAAGCAGCAGTATGTCAGCACGGACGCAGACGGCAAAGCCACGGGCTGGTCTGCTTTTTATGTGGATGGCAAATGGCAGGTGACGGAAAAGGCGGCGGCTAAAACCGCAGCGAAAACGTCAAAAACATCCGCTAAAGCCGCCACGAAAACCGCAGCGAAAACGTCTAAAACACCCGTTAAAGCCGACACGAAAACTGCAGTGAAAGCGACGACAACATCGGCTGGAAAAGCTGCGGCTAAAACCGCAGCGAAAACCCCGGCCAAAACTGATGCTAAATCAGCAAGGGCAAGCACCAGTAAAAAGTAATCTACTCTGGGCCAGCACGCTGCTGGCCCATGCAATACTCCCTCTCCCGCGCTATACATCCTGACCATATTTGATATAGTTGTTATAGATAACGCCTTTCTTATTATTATAAAGCATTAGACCGGCATCAGCTGGCTGTAGCTCTGTTGCGCTGCAACCTGTCCCTGTGTCCGGCGCGCGGGCTTCAACCCTGGATGGAATAACAAATGAAATTGCAGCAGCTGCGTTATATCGTTGAAGTGGTTAATCATAACCTCAATGTCTCTTCAACGGCTGAGGGGCTTTACACCTCCCAACCCGGTATCAGTAAGCAGGTTCGTATGCTGGAAGACGAACTTGGCATCCAGATTTTCGCCCGCAGCGGCAAGCATCTGACTCAGGTCACCCCGGCTGGACAGGAAATCATCCGTATTGCCCGGGAAGTCTTATCAAAAGTGGATGCGATTAAGGCCGTGGCGGGTGAGCATACCTGGCCGGATAAAGGTTCACTCTACGTCGCGACCACTCACACACAGGCTCGCTACGCGCTGCCCAACGTGATCAAAGGGTTTATCGAACGCTACCCACGCGTCTCATTACATATGCATCAGGGCTCGCCCACGCAGATTGCCGAGGCCGTGTCGAAAGGCAATGCGGATTTCGCCATCGCCACCGAAGCCCTGCACCTGTATGACGATTTAATCATGCTGCCTTGTTATCACTGGAATCGCGCGATCGTCGTTACCCCCGATCACCCTCTGGCGGGTAAAACCAAAATCTCTATTGAGGAACTGGCAGAGTACCCGCTGGTCACGTATACCTTCGGATTTACGGGCCGTTCGGAACTGGATACGGCATTCAATCGGGCGGGGCTGGTGCCGCGTATTGTCTTTACTGCGACCGACGCGGATGTAATAAAAACTTATGTCAGACTGGGACTGGGCGTAGGGGTTATTGCCAGTATGGCGGTAGATCCGGTTTCCGACCCCGACCTTATCCGCATAGAGGCTACCGACGTCTTCAGCTACAGCACCACCAAGATAGGATTTCGTCGCAGCACCTTCCTGAGAAGTTATATGTATGATTTTATTCAGCGTTTTGCGCCTCACCTTACGCGAGATGTGGTCGATACCGCCGTGGGTTTGCGCTCGAATGACGACATCGAAGCGATGTTCAAGGACATTAAACTCCCCGCAAGATGATCCTCGTATACAGAATTTGTGTTATGTCAAGGCCCGCGTAACGGGCCTGATCCCCTCAAAAGTCCTTAACTATTGTTAACATCGCTGAAACCTTTTAATTATTTTTCATAAACAAAACATAGTTCACATGTTTTTTTATTGTTATTCATTAAATGAGAAACAGAACACATTTTTTGTTAACTGCCTTTGCGAAAGACCATGTTCATTATCATAATTTTTGTTAAGAGCGGCGTCAGATGGGACTTAAAAAGGTATAAATGATAAATTTATAGTAATGAGTGGATCTATTTTGCTACTAAAGCCGAATTATTTGGCTTAAGCGTTAATTAATTTACTTTAGTTTCATTAAAGGCGGCGGGAAAACAATGTGTGTTTTGATAAATCCCATTAATCGTTTTGTTCAATAAAAATTACTGGATTTCATCCCGTAAAATGTTTAGGATTCATCCTAATTTCTGATTGGTCCAAACAATCGTTTCAATGAGAGTGATTATCAAAAACTATGGCTACGAGATTATCTGTACAACCCGAATTCGGGCATAAGACCCTCAAGGTTCAGCGTAACAGCAATCTGAAGCGCAAGGCCTGGTTGGCGATTTTTGCAGGATCAGCGGTGTTTTGGATCGCTGTAGTATTCATGATTTGGCGTATTTGGGGATAACTATGCAGCTAAGGTCAGCGAACCACCTTCCGCAGCAGAACAGAAAGGTAAACGAAACGTATTGCAAAGCCCCTTCTCATGATCAGGTTATTATTCCAAAATCATGGCAGATGACCGATACGCAGCGTCAGTTTATTGAAATGATGATGGAAAACGAAAATAAATAATAAACCGTCTCATTTTTTTATTTCTTAACCCCTTTTTTTTATACAAAGAATTAGCCTCACCCTCTGCAGCAGGCATCTATTATGACAGAGTCACGCCGTGCTGCCGGGATGCGTAAGCAAATCATTAAGTGACATTTTCTCGACAACTTTTTTAAGCTCAAACTGACTGGCATTTCCCGACCTGAGTGAGGCAAATATGAATTTAACGCAAATGACCTGGTTTACTACCTGGACCTTTTCTGCCTTATTCTGGACGAGCCTCGTCTGGATGGGAATGATAATGCGCTAGTACGCGTCCTCAATTGCTCCGTCCTCTTTAACATAAACGCCTCGCTGACTTTGTCGCGAGGCGTTTATGTTTATTCAGATTGTTTCAGTGCTTGTCATTTGGTGTTGTTATCAGAACGTTACCTGATGTTTGTACTATGTTTAAATCTGACCCTGTAAATACTCGGGTTATAGTCAGAGTGAAACAAAGGAGGAGTGATGTCGTCTACCCTACACCAATTAAGTAAGGAGCAGCTGGAGGTAAAAGGCCAGCGTTACCATTACTACAGCCTCAGCCGGGCTGCTGAGGAGCTTGGTGACCTTTCGCGTCTGCCCAAATCCCTCAAGGTTTTGTTAGAAAATCTTCTGCGCTGGCAGGACGGCCAGTCCGTGACCGCTGACGATATTTCCGCGCTGGCTGGCTGGCTTGAAAATGCACATGCGGACCGTGAGATCGCCTATCGGCCCGCCCGCGTGTTGATGCAGGATTTTACCGGCGTTCCCGCCGTCGTTGACCTTGCCGCGATGCGCGAAGCCGTTAACCGCCTGGGCGGTGATGTGGCGAAAGTGAATCCGTTAACACCGGTGGATCTGGTCATTGATCACTCGGTTACGGTCGATCGCTTTGGAAATGATGACGCCTTTGAGGAAAACGTCCGCCTGGAAATGGAACGCAATCACGAGCGCTATGTGTTTTTACGCTGGGGGCAAAAAGCGTTCAATCAGTTTAGCGTGGTTCCACCCGGAACAGGTATCTGCCATCAGGTTAACCTGGAGTATTTAGGGCAGGCAGTCTGGCATGAAACGCTGGACGGGGAAGAATTTGCATGGCCGGATACCCTGGTGGGTACCGATTCCCACACCACCATGATTAATGCACTGGGTGTGCTGGGATGGGGGGTGGGCGGTATTGAGGCAGAAGCCGCCATGCTGGGACAGCCGGTTTCAATGCTTATTCCCGATGTGGTCGGTTTTAAATTGTCAGGGAAGCTCAGGCCCGGCATTACCGCTACCGATCTGGTGCTCACCGTCACTCAGCTGCTGCGCAAGCACGGCGTGGTCGGCAAATTTGTTGAATTCTATGGTGATGGACTGGATGACCTGCCGCTGGCGGATCGTGCCACCATAGCCAATATGGCACCGGAATATGGTGCAACCTGCGGATTTTTTCCGGTAGATGACGTCACTCTCGCCTATATGACCCTCACCGGACGCAGCGTGGAGCAGGTGGATCTGGTTGAAGCCTATGCCAAAGCCCAGGGCCTGTGGCGAAACCCGGGCGATGAGCCGGTATTTACCAGCTCCCTGGCGCTGGATATGAATGACGTTGAGGCCAGCGTAGCCGGGCCTAAACGCCCCCAGGATCGGGTGTCACTTGTTGATGTGCCTGAGGCATTCAATGCCAGCAATGAGCTGGAAGTTAATCAGGCGGTTAAACAGCACCAGCCAGTAACCTATACCGACAGCCAGACCGGCAGACAGCATCAGCTGGATGATGGGGCAGTAGTGATTTCCGCTATCACCTCCTGTACTAATACTTCGAATCCCAGCGTTCTGATGGCCGCAGGTCTGCTGGCTAAAAAAGCGGTTACCCTCGGCCTGAAACGCAAGCCGTGGGTAAAGGCCTCACTTGCGCCGGGTTCAAAAGTCGTATCGGATTATCTGGCTGCTGCCCGACTGACGCCTTATCTCGATAAGCTCGGTTTTAACCTTGTCGGCTATGGCTGCACGACCTGCATCGGCAACTCCGGCCCGCTGCCTGATGCGGTTGAAAACGCTATCAGGGCAGGAGATTTGACCGTGGGCGCGGTACTGTCCGGAAACCGTAACTTTGAAGGTCGCATTCATCCCTATGTCAAAACCAACTGGCTGGCATCGCCACCGCTGGTCGTTGCTTACGCGCTGGCGGGGAATATGAAAATCAATCTGCAAACGGATCCCATCGGAGAGGATACGACGGGCAAGCCGGTCTTCCTGAAAGATATATGGCCGTCGCCCGAGGAGATTGCAGAAGCAGTCGGGCAGGTGTCCACCGCGATGTTCCATAAAGAGTATGCCGAAGTTTTCGAAGGCACGCCCGAGTGGCAGCAGATTAAGGTTAGCGAGGCGGCGACCTATGACTGGGATGAAGGCTCAACCTATATTCGCCTGTCGCCGTTTTTTGATGAAATGGGCAAAGAGCCTGAGCCGGTTAAAGACATTCGCGGTGCCAGAATTCTCGCCATGCTGGGTGACTCAGTCACTACTGACCATATCTCACCAGCCGGTAGCATCAAAGCGGAAAGCCCTGCGGGGCGGTATTTGCAGCAGCATGGTGTTGAGCGCACCGATTTTAACTCTTACGGCTCCCGTCGCGGTAATCATGAGGTCATGATGCGCGGTACCTTCGCCAATATCCGCATTCGTAATGAGATGGTCCCGGGGATTGAGGGCGGCGTGACGCGTCTGGTCCCGGGCGGCGAACAGCTGTCAATTTATGATGCGGCAATGAAATATCAGCAGCAGGGGACCCCGCTTGCCGTCATTGCCGGTAAAGAGTACGGCTCCGGGTCGAGCCGTGACTGGGCGGCAAAAGGACCGCGTCTGCTGGGCGTGAGAGTGGTCATCGCTGAGTCATTTGAACGTATTCACCGTTCCAACCTGATCGGCATGGGGATTTTGCCGCTGGAGTTCCCACAGGGAGTGACGCGCAAAACGCTGGGTCTGACCGGTGACGAACAGATTGATGTGGCAAATCTGGGTGCACTGAAACCGGGCGGGCAGGTGAGCATGACGCTGACCCGCGCTGATGGTACACAGGAGACACTTGATGCGCGCTGTCGCATCGATACGGGTAATGAACTGACCTACTATCAGAATGACGGGATCCTGCATTACGTGATTCGCAATATGCTCAACTAACGGCGAGGGTCCGCTCCAGGGTAGCGGGCCTGGCTTATAAATGCCGGTCTGTACCGACAAGAGGGGGCTATGCAGAGAGACGCCGTAACGCAAAAGGCGCGGGTGTATACCCGCACCTGACGCCAATCGGTGGCCATACATGTCAGCAGGGATACCCGCTACCCGGCCTGCGCTTTCAGAAGGGCATCCCGATATGCATTGATTACTCTTTTGACAGCAGATGCCCCATCTTAGCGGCTTTGGTATCGAGGTAGTGGGCGTTCTCGGGATTGCGTCCAACGATTAAAGGGACACGCTCAACGATATTAATCCCGGCTTCACTCAGGATCTCAACCTTACGAGGGTTATTGGTCAGCAAACGCACTTCGCGCACCCCGAGCAGTTTGAACATATCTGCGCACAGCGTGAAATCGCGCTCGTCGGCGGCAAAGCCCAGCTGGTGGTTGGCTTCAACCGTATCGTAACCCTTGTCCTGTAAGGCATAAGCGCGAATTTTATTCAACAAACCGATATTACGCCCTTCCTGACGGTGATACAGCAGGACGCCGCGACCCTCTTCCGCAATGTGATTCAGCGCAGCTTCCAGTTGAAAACCACAATCACAGCGCAGGCTGAACAGCGCATCGCCGGTCAGACACTCAGAGTGAACGCGGGCCAGAACCGCTTCGCCATCGGTAATATCGCCATAAACCAGAGCAACGTGATCGTGGCCCGTCGCCAGTTCTTCAAATCCAACCATAAGGAAATCTCCCCATGGCGTGGGCAGTTTGGCCTCTGCCACCCTCTTAAGCTGCATGTGATTCTCCAGAATCTTCAGGTGTTGCGCTATCATCATGGTAGCGTGCTGTCAGCAGTCTGACACTCATCATTGCCGCTATTTTGCCACAATCAGTGCCGGTAAAGTGAATGAGTTAATGCGATCGCTGTTATACCGCACAATTATCACGTTCCGCCCCAGTATGTTATTATTTTTCATCATATTCTCAGCAGAAAGTAGTGCAAGCCCCGCAACGATTAAGGGAATCTATGTTTAGTATCGCCAAACGCACCACCCTGGGTGCGCTGTTATTACTGATTATGCCCGTTGGCGTCTGGCTCTCGGGCTGGCGGTGGCAGCCGGTAGAAATGGGCTTAGGCTACAAGCTGCTATTTGGGCTGACGGAAACCGTTACCAGCCCCTGGGGAACGCTGACCAGCCTCCTGCTCTGTGGGTGGTTTCTCTGGTGCTTACGGTTTCGTCTCAAACCGGCGGTGGTGCTGTTACTGATTGTTTCTGCCTCGCTTATGGCAGGGCAGTACGCCAAGACGTTTATTAAGCGTGAGGTTCAGGAGCCTCGCCCCTACGTGCTGTGGCTTGAGAAGAGCCAGGGCCTTAATGAAAAAACCTTCTATGAGCAAACGCGCAGGCAGCGTAGCGCGATGGTAACACAGGCCATGCGCGAGGATTCACAGCTCCCGGAGTGGCTTAAGCGGCACTGGGCGTTTGAAACGGGCTATGCTTTTCCGTCAGGGCATACGATGTTTGCTGCCACATGGGCCTTACTGGCGGTTGGGCTGCTGTGGCCCAGGCGACACAGGATCACCGTAGCAGTGATTCTGCTGTGGGCAACAGGCGTAATGGGCAGCAGGCTGGCGCTGGGCATGCACTGGCCGCGCGATCTTATCACCTCTACGATAATTAGCTGGCTGCTGGTGATGCTGGCCACGTGGCTGGTACAGCGCTTTTGTGGCCCGCTAACCGTGCTGGCGCACGAGCAAAAAGAGATGGCGAAGCGCGAACAACAGTAGCCAGTCATTGCGTTTATCCCGGCAGGCCCCATATCTACAGCATGCTGAGGGTCTGTTTTCACGGTCAATGTGGGTTCCCGACGCATCAGACAAGCAACAGGGCATTTTTTTTGGCATAATTCAGCTGGATAACACCAGATTAAAGGACGGACTGTGAAATATTTGCTGATTTTTTTACTGGTACTGGTGATTTTTATCATCTCCATTACCCTGGGGGCTCACAATGATCAGACGGTGACCTTTAACTATCTGTTAGCGCAGGGGCAGTACCGGGTATCCACGCTGTTAGCCACGTTGTTTGCCGCTGGTTTTATACTGGGCTGGGCAATATGCGGACTGTTCTGGCTAAGGGTGCGCGTGTCGCTGGCCCACGCTCAGCGTAAAGTTAAACGTCTGCAGCAGCAGCTGGGTCAGGCAGAAGAAACCGTGACAGCGTCACCCGTTCCCGCGGTCAAGGAATAATTTTTTATGTTGGAACTGCTGTTTCTGTTATTACCCGTTGCCGCTGCCTATGGCTGGTATATGGGACGGAGGAGTGCGCAGCAGGATAAACAACAGGAAGCCAGCCGTCTGTCGCGAGATTACGTCACCGGCGTCAATTTTCTGTTGTCCAATCAGCAGGACAAAGCCGTCGATCTGTTTCTGGACATGCTTAAAGAGGACAGCGGAGCGGTTGAAGCCCACCTGACGCTGGGCAATTTGTTCCGCTCTCGTGGCGAGGTGGATAAGGCCATACGCATTCACCAGTCGTTAATGGAAAGCGCTTCGCTGACTTACGATCAGCGGCTGCTGGCGATCCAGCAGCTAGGGCGGGACTATATGGCGGCAGGTTTTTACGATCGTGCCGAGGAGATGTTCAGCCATCTGGTGGATGAAACCGATTTTCGCATTGGTGCGCTTCAGCAGCTGTTGCTCATTCATCAGGCGACCAGCGACTGGAGCAAAGCCATCGAGGTGGCAGAGCGGCTGGTGAAGTTGGGGAAAGATAAGCAACGTCTGGAGATCGCCCACTTTTACTGTGAGCTCGCGCTCCAGGCAATGGGAAGTGACGATCTCGACCGGGCGATGACGCTGTTGCGTAAAGGAGAGTCGGCCGATCGTGATTGCGCGCGTGTCTCGATAATGATGGGCCGCATTCATATGGCCAGGGCCGAATATGCGAAAGCGGTAGGGCATTTGCAGCGTGTGATCGAGCAGGATATAGAGCTGGTCAGCGAAACGCTGGAGATGCTCCAAACCTGCTACCAGCACCTGGATAAGCAGGCTGAGTGGGTTGACTACCTTAAGCGCTGCGTCGAAGAAAATACCGGGTCCGCTGCTGAACTCTATCTTTCCGATGTCATTGAAAAAGACGAAGGGGGAGAGGTCGCGCAGCTTTATATTAATCGCCAGCTCCAGCGTCATCCGACTATGCGGGGCTTTCATCGCCTGATGGACTATCACCTGCAGGAGGCGGAAGACGGCAGGGCGAAAGAGAGTCTGATGGTGCTGCGCGATATGGTCGGTGAGCAAATCCGTACTAAACCACGCTATCGCTGCCATAAATGCGGTTTTACCGCCCATGCACTTTACTGGCACTGCCCATCCTGCCGGGCCTGGTCTTCGGTAAAACCTATTCGCGGTCTTGACGGGCAGTAACGCAATCTGCGTTACTGGCTCGCGTCCGTACCGTACTTTAGTTACAACATGCTAATAAATTGTCACCGTCAGGTTTCAGAAACCAGGGTGTTTGCTTCATCTGGCAGAAGTAAAAAGGGAAAACTGACCAGGGAACTGTGAATTTTCCGGTACCGCAGGTAGAATGCTTGCCGTTTGTCGCCTGCACCGTTGGTGCTCTACTTAAAAGGGTATATGCATGCATTCACCTCAGATAGCGGGTTCTCCGATTCTGCTGGCATTAGACTACGCGTGTCTCGACAGCGCGATGGCTTTCGTTGACCAGATTGATCCCAAAAGCTGTCGCCTTAAGGTAGGCAAAGAGATGTTTACCCTTTTTGGCCCACAGCTGGTGCGGGACCTCCAGCAGCGAGGCTTTGAGATCTTCCTCGATCTCAAGTTCCATGATATTCCCAACACTACGGCGCACGCGGTGGCTGCTGCCGCCGATCTTGGCGTATGGATGGTAAACGTCCACGCTGGCGGCGGGGCGCGTATGATGACGGCAGCCCGGGAAGCGCTACTCCCTTTTAGCAACGATGCGCCGATGCTGATCGCCGTTACCGTACTCACCAGCATGGATGCGGAAGATCTCAGGGAGCTGGGGATCACGCTGTCGCCCGCTGAGCATGCAGAACGGCTGGCGCGTCTGACTCAACAGTGTGGTCTTGACGGCGTGGTCTGTTCTGCGCACGAAGCGGTTCGCTTCAGGCAGGCGCTGGGAAGCGCCTTTAAGCTGGTGACGCCAGGCATTCGACCGGCGGGCAGCGAAGCGGGCGACCAGCGACGTATTATGACACCCCAGCAGGCACAGCAGGCGGGTGTGGATTATATGGTGATTGGTCGTCCCGTTACGCAATCCCCGGACCCGGCAGCCACGCTGGCCGAAATTCTGACTTCACTACAGGAGGCATAATGGCTGATAACGAAAACAGGCTGGTTTATTCCACCGAAACGGGTCGCATTGATGCGCCAAAAGTGACCCCACAGCGTCCTGAGGGTGATGGTATTGTCCGCATTCAGCGGCAAACCAGCGGCAGGAAGGGAAAGGGCGTTTGCCTGATTAGCGGACTGGATTTAATGGATAACGAACTGGATAAGCTGGCCGCGGAGCTTAAGAAAAAATGTGGCTGCGGCGGCGCGGTTAAGGCGGGAATAATTGAAATTCAGGGCGATAAACGCGACCTGATTAAAGCGCTGCTGGAAGCAAAGGGTCTGAAGGTCAAGCTGGCGGGTGGCTGAATTAAAAAGACAGGGCCGCGCAGATTCGCGGCCCTGGCAGGGATGTGCTGCTATAGTCTTATTTTTGTTAGTATAGAAATTAACGGCTAATCTGATGGCCGATAACCCCACCCACTGCGGCGCCGCCAAGGGTACCTAAACCGCTACCATTGGAAAGAACAGAACCACCAATTGCACCTGCACCCGCCCCAAGTGCCGTATTACGATCGCGTTTTGACCAGTGTGAGCAGGCGCTCAGTGAAAGGACTAACGTTGCGGCCAGCACGGCGGCGGAAAGGCGTTTTGCGGTCATAGACATAATAACTTCTCCAAAATTGCTACTACAGGGAACTCTGCTTAAGTATAGCGTTCAACCTGCGTTTCTGGCCCGCTCTCAGCATAATTATTAGCGATTTATCTCCCTAAAAAGAAACAAACCGCATAATCCTCTAATGAGGTAGTGAGAGAGGGTTAGCGAGATCGCAGGGAAAGTTAGATGGCTAACTATCACTCCTGGTTCTATTGCTGACATTAATTATAACCCGGCGGTGGCGGGGCGAAAGGTAAAAAATCTTATTTAGCGCCCCGCGGCCCCGGCCACAGTCCCTTCAGCGCCATATTGTTAACTGAATCATCACAATCAGGGATCAACAGCCAGTTTCTGCCCTACATCCAGCCGTTACCTCCATACCCGCCATCGCCGTGAACACTGAAAATAAAAAGAAACGCGATGGGAGCAGAAAGTGTTAGAACAACTCAAGCAGCAGGTGCTGGAGGCGAATCTCGACCTTCCGCGTCATAACCTGGTGGTCTTCACCTGGGGGAATGTAAGCGCCGTGGATCGTGAATCCGGGCTGATGGTGATTAAGCCCTCGGGCGTTAACTATGGTGCAATGACGCAGGACGACATGGTGGTGGTTAACGTGCTGACGGGTGACGTTGTCGAGGGGAGCAAACGGCCCTCTTCCGATACGGATACGCACCGTGCGCTCTATCAGGCCTGGCCGCAAATTGGGGGGATTGTTCATACGCATTCCCGCCATGCCACTATCTGGGCCCAGTCAGGCCGGGATATTCCCGCATGGGGGACCACCCATGCCGACGACTTTTACGGTGCGGTTCCCTGTACCCGACAGATGCACACCAGCGAAATTCAGGGGCGCTATGAGTGGGAAACCGGGCAGGTGATCATTGAAACATTCAGGGAAAGGCAGCTGGATCCGCTGGCCATCCCCGCCGTGTTAATTCACTCGCATGGGCCGTTCTGTTGGGGCAAAACGGCAGACGACGCGGTTCACTCTGCGGTGGTCCTGGAAGAGGTCGCTTATATGGGTATCTACAGCCAGCAGCTTTCGCCTGAACTCCCGGCAATGCAGCCGTCTCTTCTGGATCGCCACTATTTACGCAAGCACGGCAGTAATGCCACCTATGGTCAGAAAAAGTAATTCTTTCAACGACGCTTACGTTACTTTCGCATTAATCACATCCCTTAAGTTGCTGTCACCGCGGGTTACGCACGCGGCTGACAGCATGCGTCGGGCCTCCTCTGTTTTATCTTAAAAATCAATTACCCGTTTAGAGAACAGCCCCTCTGGATTACGCTTGAACCGCATTTAAGCACACCCATAAACAGAGGAAATATCATGACCGTTATTAATCAAACTACCTGCAGGCTGTTTAGTGAAGTTGGTCAAACCACCCAGCTTTCCGCGTACTATGAAGAAGGCCGCCGTACGATGTGGATGATGCTACGGGCGCAGCCGCGTCCAAGTTTTAACCATGAGCTTATTGAAGAGATAATGAATCTCAGCTATGCCGCCCAGCGATCAGGCTTGCCGATCGATTTCTGGGTTACCGGTTCGCTGGTACCGACCATGTTTAATGCGGGCGGCGATCTCAACTTCTTCGCCCAGTGCATTAAAAACGGACGCCGTGAAGCCCTGCGCGCCTATGCCCGGGCCTGCGTAGACTGCATCCATGCCGCCGCAAGGGGGTTCGATACGGGTGCAGTCAGTATTGCCATGATTGAGGGTAGCGCGTTGGGCGGCGGCTTTGAGGCCGCGCTGGCGCACCACTTCATCCTCGCTCAGGACACCGCGCGAATGGGCTTTCCTGAAATTGCCTTCAACCTCTTCCCGGGAATGGGAGGATATTCACTGGTGGCACGCCGCTCCGGGATGAAGCTGGCGGAGGAGTTAATCTGTGAGGGAGAGTCCCACAGCGCCGAGTGGTTTGCAGAGCGTGGGCTGGTGGATAAAGTTTTTCAGCCCGGGGAGGGCTATCAGGCGACCCGCACCTTTATTGACGTGCTGCGGCCAAAGCTGAACGGGGTGAGGGCGATGCTCAAAGCCCGCCAGCGCGTACTGCAATTATCGCGTGCTGAACTGATGGATATCACCGAAGACTGGGTCGATTTTGCCTTTACCATGGAGCCCAAAGATCTTGCTTATATGGAGCGTCTGGTTCTGATACAAAACCGCCACAGCGCTCAGGCATTAAGAAAAGTAAGCTAATTCTTTAGATGTACCTTAAGCCAGTGCTCGAGTTCGTTAGCGGGCATTGGCTTTGCGTAAAGATAGCCCTGACGTCCATTGACGCCGCTGGCAATAACAAATGCCTCTTCCTCTTTAGTTTCAATCCCCTCAGCGATTACGCTGAGATCCAGCGCCCGGGCAACGGCGACAATGGCCTTAACCAGCGACTGCGACACCGGCTGGTGATTCACATCGCGAATAAAGCTTTGATCGAGTTTAATCGCGTTAATTGGTACGCGTGCCAGCTGAGAAAGCGACGAGTAGCCGGTGCCAAAATCATCAAGATGCACTTCAGCGCCCAGCGTTTTAAACTGCGCCATCAGCGACAGCGCTTTCTCTTCATTTTCAATCAGGCAGCTTTCGGTGAGTTCAATATCGATCGGGCTTTCACTCAACCCCGCCTGTTCAAGCGCCTGTTTGAAATCCACCAGGATGCTTTGATCGGCCAGCTGCCGAGGCGAAACGTTCACCGCAATGCGCAGATGAATGCCCTTTTCCCGCCAGCGGAGCGTCTGTGCCAGTGCGGTAAGCATGACCCAGCGGCCTAAGGGGACAATCAGCCCCGACTCCTCGGCATAGGAGATGAAACTGCCGGGCGGCACCAGGCCGCGTTCTGGCGACTGCCAGCGCACCAGGGCCTCCACGCTGGAAACGTGGCCATTAGCGTCCAGCTTTGGCTGATAGTGAAGGATAAGCTGATCCTGCTTGAGTGCTTTCCGCAAATTAGTATCCAGCCAGAGGTATTCAAACACCCGCTGGTTCATCTCATTGGAGAAGATGCAGAACTTGCCGCGCCCGCTCTCTTTGGCCGTATACATGGCGGTATCGGCATTGCGGATCAGACTCTCGCGGTCGCCGCCGTGCTGGGGGCTCACCGCCACGCCGATCGAACAGCCGGAGTAGACTTCAATCAGCCCAATACGGAACGGGAGCTTAAGGCGCTCAAGAATGCGTTTTGACATTGCCTCCAGCGCGCACTGGCTTGAGTTAAGTGCCAGTACAATAAATTCATCGCCACCGAGACGGGCCAGCGTCTGATCGGTTTCCAGACAGCCGAGGATGGCAAGGGAGACGGCCTGTAACAGCCGATCGCCAAACATATGCCCGTAAGCATCATTCACCTTCTTGAAGTTATCCAGATCCAGATACACAATACCCACCTGACTGTCGCCACGCTGTTCCACCGCGTCGCCGATAGCAAGATGTATCGCATTGCGATTGGGCAGGCCGGTAATGGTATCCGTATTGGCCAGCACCTGCAGACGCTCCTGTGCGCGGCGCTCTTCGGTAATATCC
Organism: Erwinia sp. PPS120; assembly: GCF_047918655.1. Lineage (GTDB taxonomy): Bacteria > Pseudomonadota > Gammaproteobacteria > Enterobacterales > Enterobacteriaceae > Erwinia > Erwinia tasmaniensis_A. Next base: position 220,861 of record NZ_JBLREF010000007.1, read on the forward strand.
GTCCCGGAGCAGATAAGATAAATTTCATTTTTACCGCTACCGCTATGAACAAACTTATTGCGGAACAGAAACAGGCGCTGGCCCTTTTTGGTCTTAACCCAGCGCTCTACCTCATAGGAACTGCCATCCCGGAAAAATCCGCTGATGTTACGTCGTGAGGCCGCAGCTTCCTGGCGGGTCATAAAGAGCTGGAAGACGTTGCAGCCAATCACTTCCTGCTCTTTAAGGCCGGTATACTCCTCACTCATGCGGTTAAAACGCTGAATATTTCCACGCTGGTCAAGGATAACAATCACCGAATTAGCCTCAGAGACAACCTGCTCGGCGAAAGAGAGCCCTAACGACAGATCGCGCGCCACGGCCGAGGTATCACCCCATGCTGATGCGCTACCCGCCCACTCCGAACGGTTAACCTTGCGGCCAACCAGATGCATCGGGATCTCTTCACCATAGAGAGAGAGGGTAAGATTCACGCTGGAGGTAATCACGGTCATACCTCGCAGCAGCCTGGCCTGAACCGGCGTAAGCGCCACAGCAATGTGAGTGGAAGAGGTTTCATCTTCAGCGAAATTAAGCGCATCGCTGTCGGAAGTTAAACGCCAATGCGGGCTTGTAGTACCAAACCGGGTAAAAAATAACGACTGCCCGTAGTCATCGGTCATTTAATGATCTCCTTAAAGCATGCAATGCAGCTGTATCTTATTATTTTAGCAACAGTATTCGGCAACCTGCACAATCACAAGCCGAATAATGAATATATTTCTTTAGTGAAGATGAACAGCGAAATTAATCTACCCCGCTGGAACGCGTGGAAGGGCCGCTTAAAAAAATAACGTTGTGATGGTACTGCGGGAGAGAGTAACTGCGACGATACCCCCGCGCTTGAGGCGGGGGACGTAGCTGAATGCACAGGGTGAAATCCAAGGGCGTTAGCAGGGACACCTGCCGCCGCCTTTCCCCAGATAGCGGGCATCAATGCAGTAGCGGTGAAATGCTTTCTCGGTCATGGGTGTTAATTCAGGGTGCTGCTGCTGCATATGCCGCACGTAGCCGACATAGTCCCGCACCCCGACCATTAATCTGAAGCTCTGCGCCAGCCGTGATATCACCAGCCCGGCAGAGAGACGCGTCGTATTATCAGACATGGCTGGCCTCGTTTCTCAGTGTCGTATCGCTTTCGTGAACGGTTGGCTGGTCGCTGTTGAGTGCCCGGCGGATCACAAAAAAGGCGGCAATCAGCATCGTCACCGCGACCAGCATAAAGAAGGCGCAAAGCGCCGCGTTGATCTGGTTACTTAACACAATCGTCTGCATATCCGCTAACGTCTTCGCCGGAGCGATAATCGTGTCATTCTCAATGCCAGCTGAGAATTTACGCGCCTGCGCCAGAAAACCAATATTGGGCTGGGGATGGAAAATTTTTTGCCAGCCGGCGGTCATTGAGGTGATCAGCAGCCAGGCGGTGGGCAGAAGGGTCACCCACGCATAGCGCTGTTTCTTCATTTTGAACAGCACCACGGTGCCGAGGATCAGCGCCATCGAGGCCAGCATCTGATTGCCAATGCCGAACAGCGGCCAGAGCGTGTTTATTCCGCCCAGTGGGTCTTTGACGCCCTGATAAACAAAGAAGCCCCATCCGGCAACGGCAACGCTGGTGCCCGCAATGTTGCCGAGCCATGAACGATTATTACCCAGGGCGGGGACTACCGTACCAATCAGGTCCTGTACCATAAAACGGCAGGCCCGGGTACCGGCATCGACGGCGGTGAGAATAAACAGCGCTTCAAAGAGGATCGCAAAGTGATACCAGAATGCCATCATCGCCCGGCTGTTAAATACCTCGGTAATGATATGTGCCATGCCAACGGCAAAGGTTGGGGCGCCGCCCGCCCGTGAAAGTATTGATCCTTCACCGACATCGCGGGCAATGCCATTCAGCACTTCTGGTGTCACCACAAAGCCCCAGCCGTTAATGGCCTGTGAGGCCGTTTCGACCGTGGTGCCAATCAGGGCCGCTGGTGAGTTCATGGCAAAATAGACGCCGGGTTCGATTACGGAAGCGCAAATCAGCGCCATAATCGCCACGAATGACTCCATCAGCATTGCGCCATAGCCAATGAAGCGGATATGACTTTCACGCTCGACCAGTTTCGGCGTAGTGCCGCTGGAAACCAGCGCGTGGAAGCCTGAAATGGCTCCACAGGCGATAGTAATAAACAAAAAAGGGAACAGACTGCCTGAAAATACCGGACCGCTGCCATCGGTAAATCGCGTCAGGGCAGGCATTTTCATTTCGGGCATGGCGAAAACAATTCCCACAGCCAGCCCGACAATCACCCCAATTTTGAGGAAGGTTGACAGATAGTCACGCGGTGCCAGCAGCAGCCAGACAGGGAGAACGGAGGCGATAAAGCCATAGATAACCAGCACCCAGGTCAGGGTTGTTCCATCCAGGGTAAAGAAGGGGCCTAAAGTGGGATGCTGCGCGATATTGCCGCCATAAATAATCGCGGCCATCATCAGCACAAAGCCAATCAGTGACACCTCAGCAATTTTACCTGGTCGAATAAATCGCATATAGATGCCCATAAGCAGTGCAATGGGCAGCGTGGCGGCAATGGTAAACAGCCCCCAGGGGCTGTTCGCCAGCGCTTTTACCACCACCAGCGCCAGCGCGGAAAGAATAATAATCATCACGCCCAGCGCGCCGAGCATGGTCACCACCCCCGCAAAGGCCCCCAGCTCCTGCTTTGCCATTTCACCCAGCGAGCGGCCATCGCGCCGGGTGGAGATAAACAGAATCAAAAAGTCCTGCACCGCACCGGCCAGCATCACGCCGACCAGGATCCAAAGGGTCCCAGGGAGAAAGCCCATTTGTGCCGCCAGAATCGGGCCAACCAGCGGTCCTGCCCCGGCAATTGCGGCAAAGTGATGACCGAACAGTACCCATTTGTGGGTGGGCACATAGTCCAGACCGTCGTTATAGCGCTCGGCAGGCGTGCGTCTGCGGTCGTCCAGTTCAAAAATATCCCTGGCGATAAACAGGCTGTAAAATCGCCAGGCAATGCTGTAACAGGCCACCGAAGCCACCACCAGCCACAGTGCGTTAACATGTTCGCCACGGCTTAATGCCAGCATGGCAAACGCGCCAGCGCCGATCACCGCCACCGCACTCCATATCACGCCGGTTTTGACATTTCTCATCATATAACTCCTTGCAGCAACCATAAGAAGGGGCACAGAAGTTTAAGGTAATGTAATCGTTTGTTAATGAAAGTGAATCAGCGGAGAAGTGTGAGGAGGGGAGGTTTTTTTCGTTATCGGCCGGGCATCCGGGTGATAAGGACGTTTCTTGATTATCGGGGTGAGCCGCTGGCTGATGGGGAGGGTTTTACGTCAGCAGGTGAGGCAGGTGGGATAAAGGCTATCCCACCTGCGGGGGTATTATGCGACCGGTCGGGCCACCACGCTGCGCGTCTCCATACGCACTTCAGCGATCGTCACCTCAATCACGTCCGTAACGCGATAAACGACTTCGCCTTTAATCTGCACGCTGCCATTCTCCTGGCTGCACACCATCTCATCGCGCACCGCGTGAATAAAGGGGGCAGGGATAAAGGCAACCGCGCCGTTATCGGTCAGCCGCACGCGCATACCGCCGCGTGACACATCAATGATCTCCGCACTGAAGCGTCGATCGGTTCCGGCGGCGCTTTGCAGAAAGCGCGAGTATAACCAGTCTCCGACATCACGCTCAGCCATACGGTTCTGACGGCGACGCTCGGCCATTCTCACCGTTATCGCGTCCTGAGGGCGTGGGGCGCTTTCGCCTTTGATAATCGCCTTCAGCAGGCGATGGTTGATCATATCGCCATATTTACGGATAGGTGAGGTCCAGGTGGCATAGGCTTCAAGGCCCAGGCCGAAATGGGGACCGGGTTCAATACTGACCTCAGCAAACGACTGAAAACGGCGGATACGGCTGTCGAGGAACTGCGTCGGCTGCGCATCCAGCTCACGGCGCAGGGCGCGGAAACCTTCCAGCGTGGCGATAGCCAGCGGGTCGACCTTCACACCGTGGTTTTCAAGCACACTGGCCGCCAGCTCAGCACCGGCTGCATCAAAGCCCTGATGGACGTTATAAACGCCGAAGCCCAGCTTATCGCGCAGTACGGTCGCCGCACAGATATTGGCGGCGATCATGGCTTCTTCGACAATACGGTTAGCAATACGGCGGTGTTCAGCGATGATATCCAGCACTTCGCCTTTCTCACCCAGCAGGAAGCGGAAATCAGGGCGATCTTTAAACACCAGCGCATGGGTCTGACGCCATTCGGCGCGCGCCAGGCAGAGGCGGTGCAGCAGACGAATTTGATGCGCGATGGCATCCGTTTCCGGCTGCCAGTCACCGATATTCTCCAGCCAGTCAGAGACATTGTCGTAGGCCAGTTTGGCTTTGGACTCGATCCAGGCGGCGAAGAAGTGAATATCCGCACCCAGCGAGCCATCTGCGGCAACGCGAACGCGGCAGGCCAGTACCGGACGGCGTTCATGCGGGCGCAGCGAGCAGATATCGTCAGAGAGCTGACGTGGCAGCATCGGAATATTAAAGCCCGGCAGGTAGTTGGTGAATGCGCGCTGTGCGGCAATGGTATCCAGCTCACTGCCGGCCGCCACATAAGCCGTCGGATCGGCAATGGCGATGGTCAGCTGCACCTCACCTTCCGGCGTTTCCTGCACGTAGAGCGCATCATCCATGTCTTCGGTGCTGGCGCTGTCGATGGTGACAAACTCCAGCGCGGTCAGATCCTCGCGCGTTGGCTGCTCATCCAGCATATCGCCAGCGGTTGCCTCGGGCGCTTCACGTTCCAGATTGTGGCGTGACAGGGTGACCCACCAGGGGGCGAGATGATCGTCGGCGGTGGTAATAAAGCTTGTCAGCTCGGCGTAGAAGGTACGGTCGCCCTTCAGCGGGTGGCGGCGCATTTCGGCCACGGCCCAGTCGCCCTGCTGAAAATCATGCTGGACGCTGCGGTCCGCACGGCACTGAATAGCGTCTTTCAACAGAGGATGGTCGGGAATGATGGAAAGACGATCGTCTTTCTTCTGTACGCGGCCAACAAAGCGGGTCAGGAATGGCTCTATCAGCGTTTCGGGATCGGCAACCTCACGATCCTTATCGGTCTGGATCACCGCGCTTACGCGGTCGCCATGCATCACCTTTTTCATAAAAGGCGGCGGAATGAAGTAACTCTTTTGTGCGTCAACTTCGAGAAAGCCGAAGCCTTTTTCCGTGCCTTTTACCACCCCTTCAACACGCGGCGTCTGGGAGTGGAGTTTCTCTTTGAGCTGCGCGAGCAGCGGGTTATCCTGGAACATAATCTCAACAGTTTTCGTGGCCTAAGAGCGGCAGACAGTTTTACGCGATTAACCGGCTCGCGGCAAGTAAAAAGCCGGGAGACCCGGCTTAGATTGATGAGAGAGGGGGCAGGGATCAGGCGATACGCAGCGCGTCTTTCACCACGGAAAGGCTGATTTTCACCGGCACTGATTTTGAGGTCGGCGTACCGCTGTCGTCACCAAAGCTGGAGAGAGGCACCAGCGGGTTCGTTTCCGGATAGTAGGCCGCCAGATTGCCCCGCGGAATATTGTAAGGCACCAGCTTGAAGCCGCTGACGCGACGGGTAATTCCGTCATTCCACAGCGTTTCGATATCAACGTTGTCCCCTGCCGACAGTCCCTGCGCCGCCAAATCATCCGGATGAATAAACAGCACTTCACGCTGACCGTAAACGCCGCGATAGCGGTCATCCAGGCCATAAATAGTGGTGTTGTACTGATCGTGCGACCGCAGCGTTTGCAGGGTAAAAGGCACCTCTACGCCATCCAGCTGTGGGAACAGTGAGTCCGGCAGCCTGGCGGAGCTGAACTGCGCCTTGTTGTGCAGCGTATTAAAGCGGAATTCAGCAGCGGCATTGCCCAGATAGAATCCGCCTTTAATATCGCACTTCGCATTGAAATCATCAAAGCCCGGAATGGTGGCGGCGATATGGTCGCGGATCAGATTGTAATCGCCGGCCAGTGCCTGCCAGTCAACTTTTTCGCTGCCCAGCACCGCCTGCGCAATACCGGCGATAATCCAGGTTTCAGAGCGCTGGGTATCTGCCAGAGGTTTACCCACGCCTTCGGAAGCGTGAACCATGCTGAATGAATCTTCTACGGTAATAAACTGGGGACCGGTCGCCTGAATATCCTGCTCGGTACGACCCAGCGTCGGCAGGATCAGCGCATCTTCGGAACCGGGGCAGAGGTGGCTGCGATTGAGTTTGGTACTGATCTGTACGGTAAGGCCGCAGCGGCGAATCGCCTCTTCGGTACGCGGGCTGTCCGGTGCGGCTGCGGCAAGATTTCCGCCGAGGGCGATAAGCACTTTCACTTCACCGCGCAGCATGGCTTCCAGCGCTTCAACCGTATTATGGCCGGCCTCGCGAGGAGGCTCAAAGTCAAAGTGTTTTGCCATACTGTCGAGGAAAGCCTGAGAAGGTTTCTCATCAATCCCCATCGTGCGGTTGCCCTGTACGTTACTGTGTCCGCGAACCGGGCAAAGGCCTGCGCCTTTTTTACCCAGCTGACCAAATAACAATTGCAGGTTGACGATTTCGCGCACGGTATCAACCGAGTGTTTATGCTGGGTAATGCCCATTGCCCAGGTGCAAATAACCCGATCCGCGCTCTGATAGATGGCCGCCGCTTCACGCAGCTGCTGCTCGGTCAGACCGGACTGCTTTTCAATCTGTGTCCATTCGGTGGACTCAACCACTGCCAGATAATCGTCCATACCTTCGGTTTTGGCATTGATAAACACATCGTCAAACAGCCCTTTTTCACCCGCCGCAATCAGGGCTTTGTGGGTTTCATTGAGTGCTTTGACCATGCCGCGAATGGCCGCCATATCACCGCCGAGATTCGGCTGATAATAGGTAGAGCTGATGGATCCGGCTTTGCTGGTGACCACTTCCAGCGGTTTTTGCGGGTCGGCAAAACGCTCAAGGCCGCGCTCGCGCAGGGTATTGAAGGTAACGATTTTTGCCCCGTGATCGGCCGCGTGACGCAGGCTGTGCAGCATGCGCGGATGGTTGGTGCCGGGGTTCTGACCAAAAACGAAAATAGCGTCGGCGTGGTCAAAATCATCAAGCCGGATGGTGCCTTTGCCCACGCCAATGCTGCGCTTCAGACCGGTACCGCTGGCTTCATGGCACATATTGGAGCAGTCAGGGAAGTTGTTGCTGCCGTGCAGGCGTCCAAACAGCTGATACAGCCATGAGGCTTCATTGCTGGCGCGACCAGAGGTATAAAGCTCCATCTGGTCGGGGTTGTCCATTGCATGAATATGTTTGGCAATCAGTGCAAAGGCAGCATCCCAGCTGACAGGCTCGTAGCGATCCGTTGCGCGATTATAGCGTAGCGGCTCGGTCAGACGGCCCTGATACTCAAGAAAGTAGTCGCTCTGCTGATAAAGAGCGGAAACGCTGTACTGGGCGAAAAAACGGGCATCAATAAAGCGGCGGGTCGCTTCCCAGGTTACCGCTTTGGCACCGTTTTCACAGAAGCTGAAAGTACTTTTATTATCGTCGCCCCAGGCACAGCCCGGGCAGTCAAAGCCTTTCGCTTTGTTCATACGCATCAGGTTGCGCATGTTTTTCAGAACTTGTTTGCTGTCGAAGACGAAACGGGTGGTGGCTTCAAGAGATCCCCAACCGCCGGCAGCTGCCTCATAGGGCTTGATTGCAGTTTTAAATTTCATATGGCTTCGCAGGTTTAATTTATGTTTTTGGGGTGTTAATAAACTATTGCTTCTTTTATGGGATAAGTCTGCATTCAGGTAAAAAAATTGTCTAATTGATTGGTTTAATGGTGCGATAGCTAATGTTTATCGCGAAAGCGTGATGGGACTCAAACATTGCACGACAAAACTATGAGCAAACCGTTCCCGCCTGGAGAATTGGCTAATAATTAGGCTTTCCCACCGACGCGTTGAGGGACCTATGAAAGAATTTGCCAGTAAAATCCACGCCTTCGGGAAGGCGCTGATGATGCCCATCTCCGTGATCGCGGCCGCCGGTATTTTTCTCGGGCTGGCGGCTGCCCTCCAAAACCCGGCCGTAACCGGCGAAACCTTTGCCAGCTGGACGCTCCCTCAACTGTTGATTGGCTTTATTCGCAAGGTGGCGGGCGCACTTTTTGCTAACCTGCCGCTCTTTTTTGCCATCGCCAGCGCCATTAGTCTGGCGAAAGCCGAAAAGCCCACCGCCGCGTTCGCCGCCGCGATCGGCTTTATTGCCATGCACGTTGGCATCAGTGCCACGCTGGCTGCGCAGGGGCTGACCGCCGCGACCACCACGCCCGTGGCCCTTCAGGCAAAGGGGATGACGCAAACTGTGGCGCTGATGACCTGGGCGGAATACACCGAAACGCTGGGCATTTTTACCTATAATATGAGCGTACTCGGCGGCGTCATTGCCGGGTTGCTGACGGCGGCACTCCATAACCGCTTCTATACTACGCAGCTTCCGATGGCCATCGGTTTCTTTGGCGGCAGGCGGCTGGTGCCCATCGTTACCGTGCTGGTCCTGCCACTGGCAGGGGTGCTGCTGGCGGCTATCTGGCCGACGATAGGCTCCGGAATAGGCTGGATTGGCGCACTGATTGGCCGAAGCGGTCAGTACGGCGCATTTCTGTATGGCAGCAGCGAGCGGCTGCTGATCCCCACCGGCCTGCATCATATTTTGAATGAAACGGTGCGTTTCACGCCGGTAGGCGGTATCGCTCAGGTGGATAATCAGACGCTGGTGGGAGCGCTGAATATTTTTAATTACTCTCTTACGCATCCGCAAAGCCTTAGCGATGACGCGGTACGCAGCGCCACCCGCTTTCTGGCGCAGGGCAAAATTCCGGTCATGATGTTCGGGCTGCCCGCGGCGGCGCTGGCGATGTATCACTGTGCCCGCCCTGAACACAAACAGCGGGTAAAAGCCCTGATGCTGGCGGGCGCGCTGACGTCGTTTACCACCGGTATTACCGAACCGCTGGAGTTCTGTTTTATCTTTGTCTCCCCGGTGCTGTATCTGCTGCATGCGCTGCTCAGCGGCCTCTCCTTTATGCTGATGTCGCTGTTACACCTGATGATCGGCAACGTGCAGGGCGGCGCCATCGATCTGATGGTCTTTGGGGTGCTGGGCGGCGGCAAAACGCAGTGGTGGTGGACGCTGGTGCTGGGCGCACTTTATATACCGGTATATTACTATGGCTTCCGCTTTATCATTCTGCGCATGCGGGTTGAAACTCCCGGCAGAGAGTCGGAAGAGGAGGATAAACAATTCACTATTTCCGATGCCGGAGAGCGCACCCGGATCATTATCAGCGGGCTGGGCGGCGAAGCCAATATAGAGGATATTGATTGCTGCTTTACCCGACTGCGGGTGAGGGTCAAAGCGATGCAGGAGGTGGATGACAAAACCCTGCTAACGACCGGTGCAAACGGCGTAAAGCGCGTCAGTGAACATGACGTACAGGTTGTTTACGGTCCGCAGGTTGAGAACATCGCCAGCGAGGTCAAAACAGCACTTGGCGTCACCTGAATGGATCTGAAACCAGGAAAAGAGTGCGGTTGTTTACACCATTGAAACATGGGACGCTGTGTCAGAATACACTCTCCCGCAGCTGGTTCAGCGTCTGAATAGTCACTCCGCTGACTGCACCTAATGATGTGATATAAAGAAATAATGGATATAAAACAGCTTATATACCTGGTCAACCTTGAGCGTGAAAGGCATTTTGGCCGCGCCGCTGAGGCCAGTTTTGTCAGTCAGCCAACGTTATCAATGCGCCTGAAAAACCTTGAGCGTGAGCTGGAGCTGTCGCTGATTAATCGCAGCAATAATTTTGACGGCTTTACCGCCGAAGGCGAGCGGGTGCTGGTCTGGGCGCGGGAGATCGTATCGGTTTACCAGGGGCTTAAGCTGGAGGTGGAATCCCTTAAGCACGGCGTAAACGGTACGCTGCGCATTGGCGTCGTGCCACAGTGCAGCCTCTCACTGCCGGAGATGCTTAAAGTTATTGGCGATCGCTATCCTGAACTTGATTACCGCGTGGCGGTGCTCAGTGCCGATCAGCTGCTGGATGCGCTCAACAGCCACACCGTTGATGTCGGCATTGGTTTTTTCGAGCCGGCGACGCTGCGCGAGCTGCATTTTCAGGCTATCTCATTACAGGATGAAGGCGTTGAAGTGGTTTTCCACCCGCAACATTTCCCGCAGCTGATGGGCGACCAGCCGCTGACGCTGAGCGAGCTGGCCGGGATCCCGCTGTGCCTTGCCGAGCAAACGCGCTATTTCCGGCGTTATCTGGACAGCCACTTTCGCGAAGCTGAGGTCCGTCTGCGGGTTATACTGGAAACCACCTCGGTTTTCCAGCTGGTGCAGGCTACCCAGGTTGGACTTGGCGCGCTAATTTCGCCCTGCGGTCACCTGCTCCTGGAGATGACCCCCGAGCTGCAACGGCGCAGGCTGGTCATTGAGCCGATGGCCCGTCAGGCTGCGGTGGTGATTGCGGAGCCGGGCAGGGCGACGCCGCTGTCGCAGCACTTTTTTGATGAGGTACGCGGCTGGTCAGGCGGTCGTGCCCAGTGACTGCATCAGGCGGTTGTTCCAGCTGGCCAGCGCCGTACTCTGGAAAATGTTCAACATCTGGCCAGGCGTAAACGCCTGGGTCTTCAGCGGCTGGATCTGCGCGGTGTTAACACGCTCCGGCGAGCGGGTTAGCTGGGCTGCCGCCTGAATGACGGCCCGCTCCTTATCGTTTGCTGCCGCCATTGCCCGATCCGTTCCCTGCTGCAACGCATCACGCAGCGCGCCCGCCGGATAGCGGTAGAAGCAGGCCGCACTGCCGTTAATTCTCGCCGCCACGGCCGCTGCCAGCGCGCCTTCCGGCGTATCAAGCGACGCTTCCAGCGTGCCAAACAGCCTGCCCCAGCCATAAAGCGCCGACGCGTCATGCGCCAAAAGCCACGCACTCTCTTTCAGCACGGCCTGTGGCTGGCAAAAGGTCAATGCTTCCAGCTGCCGTGCGGAAGCATAGCGCAATTCAACGGGTGGCAGCTGCGGCTGCCAGTGCTCGCCGGGTAAAAAGGGGTCAGCATCCGCTGGTATAGTCACGCCGGGGATCCAGCAAACTGGCAGCGCCAGCAGCGCGTGAATACCGGCCACTACGCGAGCCTGGTAGCCGACGAAGCCGATTATCTGGCTAAAGGTAATTATATCGGGTGCCGTCAGGCCGACCTCATCCAGGCGCATTAGCGCAGCCGGGGTGATCAGCGTGGGCTGGCTGGCGAGCTGGCGAGCATATTCCGTTATCTGCGTCAGGCGATGGTTACTTTCGCGCGAGGAGTCCGGGCCAGGCAGCGGATTTAGCCGGGCAGCATAGTGATTACACAGACGCTGAATACCGGTAACCTGCGCGACGGTCAGCGCGGTACTGAGCCGGTCGTACAGCGTCAGGGTGTGTGTCAGGCTGGTCGTGACCTGTCGGGGAAGCAGCACATCATACATCTCACGGGAAGCGAGCAGAGCAGGCTGCGCCAGGAACAGCGTTTCCTGTAGCTCGCCGGTACAGGCTGATGCCAGGCCGAGCAAAAAACGATCTTCGATATCGGCCGCTTCAGGAACCAGCGGGGCAGCCTGCGACGTGAGCGTGGACTGTGTTTCATGATACCAGTGACTGTTGCCGGAAAAACGGCGCTGTTCCATGGTCATTCCTTTTCAAGTTAGCCGGCCCGGCGACAGGATGAAAACAACGTTAACCGGGCCTGAAGAACAGAATCATCCTGGCGCAACGGGAGAAGTGAACCAAAGACCGATCGGTGCTAATTAATAGCGTAAAGGAATAATGAGTAAGGTATTCAGCGATTTCAGCGATAAAAACCTGCTGCGGGCACGCTTGCCAGCAGCAGGTTTAAGTCAGTAAGCAGGCCGTTCAACCCGCTTATCAGTACTGAATGCATCAATAAGCGGCTCGACCTGTCAGCGATCCCTGCGCCACGCGTCGGCGGTCAGGGCTTCGCCAAAGTGACTGCTAATCAGGCGTCGGGTCAGGTCGTGCAGCGGGCTGGCCATCACATCGGCGGTGCTGCCGCGCTCAACCACTTCACCCTGATGCATGACCAGTACCTTGTCGCTGATATGCTTCATCATCCCCAGATGCTGGGTCACATAGATATAGGCGATGCCATGCTTGTCCTGTAGCTCCAGCATCAGATTGACCAGCTGTGAACGCATCGACATATCCAGTGAGGCCAGCGCCTCATCGGCGACAATGACCTTCGGCTGGAGGATAAGCGCGCGCGCCAGCCCCACGCGCTGCCGCTGCCCGGGTGCCAGCATATGGGGGTAGTAGGCAGCATGATCCCTGAGCAGGCCCACCTGGCGCAGCGTGGCGATAATGCGCGCCTCGCGCGCTTCGGCAGACAGATTGGTATTGAGCCTGAGGGGGAAGTCCAGAATCTGACTGATGCGCTGGCGCGGGTTCAGGGACGTAGAGGGATCCTGAAATATCATGCGAATACGCTGGCTGCGATAGCCATAGTCGCCATATTCCAGCGGCCGGTCATCAATAATAATATCGCCGGCGGTCGGCGCAATCATCCCGCTGAGCATTTTTGCCAGGGTTGACTTCCCCGAGCCATTCTCACCGATAATGGCCAGCGTCTGACCCTCGGAGAGGGTAAAACTGACGGATTTCACCGCCTCAACGTGCTGACGACGGAACAAACCCGTAGGGTAGCGGTAAGTTTTGCTCAGCGCACGCACTTCAAGTAGCGTATCCACCATTACGGACTCTCCATATTGAGCGGGAAGTGGCAGGCGTACAGGTGGCTTTTCGTCCCGGTCAGCCTCGGCGTCTGAATGCAGGTCTTCTGGGCATAGGGGCAGCGTGGGCCCAGCCGACAGCCGATCGGTAAATGCTCAAGCGAAGGGATGGCACCGGGTAGCGTATTCAGGCGGCTTTTATGCGGCAGCGCGCGGCCAAAATCCGGCATGGCGCGGATCAGCGCCTGGGTATAAGGGTGGTGCGGCGTCTCAAGCAGGTCGGGACTCAGCGCGGTTTCCACCGTCTGGCCGCAGTACATCACATTAATGCGGTTAGCCCAGTGACTCAGCATCTGTAGATCGTGACTGATTAGCAGTATGGTGGTGTTATTGTTCTGATTAAGCCGCGACAGCAGCCGGAAGATTTGCGCCTGGGTGGTCGGTTCCATGGCATTGGTTGGCTCATCCGCAATCAGCAGCCGCGGCTGGTTTGCCAGCGCGATAGCAATCATCACCTTCTGACACTCGCCCTCAGTCAGTTCATAGGGAAAACTGCGCATAATCTCGCTATGATCTTTGATCCCCACGCGGTGAAGCAGCTCAATGGCCCGGCGGTGCCGCCAGCGAAAGCGCTGATACCAGCGGCCTTTCCACGTCCAGCCGGGTATCGCCTGCACCAGCTGGCGTCCAACGCTTGCAGAGGGATCCAGGCAGGACTGCGGTTCCTGAAAGATCATCGAAATATTGTGGCCGATGATTTTGCGACGTTCGCGCGGAGAAAGATGAAGCAGATCGATATCGTCAAAGCGCATACGATCGGCGGTTACGCGCCAGTTATCGCGGGTAACGCCGCAAATCGCCTTGGCGATCAGGCTTTTACCGGAGCCAGACTCACCCACCAGCCCGCGAACCTCGCCTGCGCTTAGCGTCATACTGACGCGATCGACTGCCTTCACCGGCCCGTCAGCGGTAATAAATTCAATGGTCAGATTGCGAATATCGAGCAGCGGCATCTATTCAACTCCCGATACAATGGCGCGGCGGATGCCGTCACCCAGCAAATTCACGATCAGTACGCTCAGCATAATGGCGCCGCCGGGCAGCATTACCGTCCAGGGAGCGACATAAATCAGCTCCAGCGCATCACCCAGCATCGCGCCCCATTCAGGTGAGGGTAACTGCGCGCCTAAATCGAGGAAACCGAGTGCGGCAATGTCCAGGATCGCCATCGACAGCGCGCGGGTAAATTCACTCACCAGCAGCGCCAGGATATTGGGGAAGATCGCATGACGAAGAATATTCATGCTGGTGGCCCCGTCCAGCCTGGCAGCCACCACATAATCCTTCTCAAGCTCGTCATGCACCGCCGTATAGATGGCGCGAACCAGCCGGGGCAGTATCGCCAGAAACACCGCCAGCAGCGCATGTTCAAGACGTGGCCCCATAAAGGCTACCACAATAATTGCCAGCAGCAGGGAGGGAAGCGACAGCAGCGTATCCAGCACGTGGTTCAGCAGGGCGGATCGCAGCCCGCGGGTCAAACCGGCCATTACCCCCAGCACCATGGCGCAGACGGCGGCAAGCAGGGTCACCAGAATCGCCGACCCCACGGTGGGGGCGGCACCGCTCAGCAGACGGCTCAGCACGTCGCGACCCAAATCGTCGGTGCCAAGGAAGAACGAAACATCCCCATAGCGTGACCATGAGGGCGGCATCAGCTGATAGCCCAGAAATTGCTGGTCAAGACCGTAGGGAGCCAGCAGCCGTCCAAAGATGCACATCAGCAATAGCGCAATAAAGGTATAAAAGCCGATCATTGCGGTGGTATCCCGGTAAAACAGGCCCCAGGTGTGGCGAAGCGGACTGGGTAACCGCTTCTCGTCGTAAATGTTATCTGAGGGCATACCACTCCTTATGCTTTAGCGGCGTGGTGATGGCGCCAAGAATATCTGCCAGAACGTTAAGGGTAATGACCAGTCCCCCGACCGTCATTACGCCCGCTGAGATGGCCGCATAATCCTGCTGGCGAATGGCATCCACCAGCCAGCGGCCCAGGCCCGGCCAGCTAAACACCACTTCGGTGATCATCGCCAGCGTCAGCATGGTTGAAAATTGCAGTCCCAGGCGGGGAATTACCGGTGGCAGTGCATTATGCAGTACGTGACGCCGGATAATAGTCATCAGCGACAGGCCCCGGGTTGCGGCGGCTTTGATATAGTTTTTCTCCATCACCTCACGGGTACTGATGCGCAGCAGCCGGATCACTTCGGTAACAGGCGCGACGGCCAGCGCCGTCACCGGCAGAATAGCGTGCATCAGCGCGCTGATCATCATTTCATGCCGCCAGGGCGAGTGGCTAAGCCAGGCGTCAATCAGCGCAAAGCCGGTGATATTTTTCACCGGATAGAGCAGGTCAAAGCGCCCTGAAACGGGTAGCCAGCCCAGATTCAGCGAGAAATAGAGCGTCAGCAGCAGCGCCAGCCAGAATACCGGCAGGGAGAATCCGAGTAGCGCAATCGCGCTGATAAGCTTATCCTGCCATTTATTGCGCATGACGCCTGCAGCAATGCCCAGTGGGATACCAATCAGCAGGGCCAGTGAAAAAGCCAGCAGGCAGAGTTCAAGCGTTGCCGGAAACACCTCGCGTATCTGCGGACCTATTGGTTCGCCGTTGATGCTCGACACGCCGAAATCGAGCTGAAACAGCCCCTTATACCAGAACACGAACGCGTCACTCAACGAGGCGCCCTGTAGCGGGGCATGCGGGGTAAAGTAACTCAGGCTAAAGCCCACCAGCGTCAGCATAAACAGCGTCACCAGCCACAGCACCAGCCTTCGCAGGGTGTAAATCACCATATTATTTCTCCCCAGCCTTATCGCGGTGAACGCCGGCAAATGACGCATTACCAAAGGGACTCAGTACCAGACCGTGGATATCGGCCCGGTAGGCCTGCAGTCGAAGAGAATAGGCCAGCGGCAGCACCGGTAGAGAAGTTGCCAGCATGCTTTGCGCCTGATCGTAGTAGTCGATACGCGATGAAAGATGTTGTGAAAGCAGGGCCTTATGCAGTACATCATCCAGCGCGGCATCGCACCAGTGCGCATAGTTCGTCTGCGATCCTATTGCCGCACAGCTCAGCAGCGGGCGAAAAAAACTGTCCGGATCGTTGCTGTCGGTCGCCCAGCCCGCCAGCGTCAAATCGTGGTTCATTTCCATCAGGCGGGCCTCCTGAAAACGGCCCTCGACGGGAACGATCGTCACCGTCACGCCAACCTGCGCCAGGTCGGCCTGAATCAGCTCAGCCGTTTTTAACGGACTGGGGTTCCATGCCTGAGAAGTCGAAGGCACCCACAGCGTCAGATGCAGATTGTCCACACCCTGTGCCTTCAGTAACTCGCGCGCCTTACCGGGATTGTATTCCGTTACCCGCGAATCATTATTATAAGCCCAGGAGGCGCGCGGCAGGATGGAGGCAGCGGTTTCCGCCGTACCGTAATAGATAGATTGCATCAGGCGTTCATTATTGATCGCCAGCGCCAGCGCCTGACGCACGTCCGGGCGATCCAGCGGCGCTTTACGGGTATTAAAAGCCAGATAGGCGATATTCATACCTGGCCGCAGCGTAAGCCGCAGACGGGGATCGTCCCGCAGTACGGAAATCTGACTGGCCGCCGGGTAAGCCAGCACGTCGCACTCGCCGGTAAGCAGCTTTGACAGCCGCCCGGTGCCGCCCGCGCCCATATCAATCACCACCTGCGCCATGCGCGGCAGGCCTTTCCAGTAATCAGGATTGCGCGCCAGGCGAATATATTGCCCGGTACGATAATCGCTAAGCATAAAAGG
The DNA here is from genome assembly GCF_047918655.1 of Erwinia sp. PPS120. Lineage (GTDB taxonomy): Bacteria > Pseudomonadota > Gammaproteobacteria > Enterobacterales > Enterobacteriaceae > Erwinia > Erwinia tasmaniensis_A. The sequence continues at coordinate 237,568 of NZ_JBLREF010000007.1, forward strand.
GCCGGTGCCCACCGGCTGACGGTCCATCTGCTCCTGATGGTCTGCGCGAGTCAGTTGTTCTGCATACTCTGCCGACAGCACGGGGGCGTAATGGGTTGCCATATGCCAGAGAAAAGAGGCGTCAGGACTTTTCAGCTGGATCTCCACGGTATAGGGATTAAGCTTTTTTACGCTTTTCACCGCATCGGCAAATTGCAGGCTGTCAAAATAGGGGTAGCTGCCGCCGTTGACGTTATGCCAGGGGGAATGGCGATCGAAAATACGCTGGAAGCTGAAAACCACATCGTCAGCGTTCATGGCGCGCGTAGGCCTGAACCAGGCGGTTTGCTGGAACGGCACATTGTGGCGCAGATGAAAACGATAGGTGGCCCCGTTGTCCCGTGTCTCCCAGCTTTCCGCCAACTCGGGGATCAGCCGGTAAGTATAGGGATCAACATCCAGAAGGCGATCATACATCTGAGCTGCCAGCGTATCCACGACCAGTCCGCCGCTGGCCAGCTGCGGGTTGAACGTGGTTACCGCGCCGTTAACGCAGTAAACAAAGCCGCTCTGGCGAATATCGCCCGGCGGGGCAGAGCAGGCAGAGGCGGAGGCCAGCAGAGCCAGTCCGGTTAGTAGGGTCGGGATGAGTGTGCGCATAGGTCATCAGAAATATCAGGCAATAATCAGAGTGTATCGCACTCTCCCGTATCGCCCAAAGTTTGCTGCGGCAAGTGGCGCTTTTTCAACCACCCTGCGATTTAACACCTCATCTGGCGATCGGCGGGTTGGTTAGCATACGCACAAGGTTGTTATGGTAATGAGAAAAATTCTCAACAAAATGCTTTACAGGTAGTAGTGAGAATGATTACTATTCAAATGCGCTTCGACGGTGGCTCTACTGAAGAAGAGCACGACATTGCTCACATTGCTTCCAGTAATACTTCAGCCCGCCTCGAGCGGGCTTTTTTTTGCTGTCACTGGATGCGGTAAGATGAAAAAAAGCCCGCACGAGGCGGGCTTATTTCCACTTGCAGGATAGTAGGAGTATCCTGCTTGTTCAATTCAGGCGTAATGTAAAAAGGCCCGCGTTACCGGGCAGCAAGCATTACAAAAAGGGTTATCCAAAATTCACTCAGTACCAATCCCTCGCTTACTGATGACCCCAGCCTACAGGGTAAAAAAAAAATAGATATCATTGTCTTAAAAAGGCGTAAAAATAAGCACGTTATGCACTTGAGCAACAACCCCAGCGCCGCCCGCGGGGAGATGGAATGTTAACTGCCGGGTGCAAATGCGCCGCTGGCTAAAAACCACGACATAAACGCGACAGCCGCAACGAGGATAACAACGGGTGGAATGAGCTTCAGGTTCATCGGCATTTCTCCAGGTAAAGGTTAAATAACTGCTTATTTCTCGCCATTTATATCGTGCTTTTTCATCATCGCGCGCAGCTGATGATAGGTCACGCCCAGCAGCACGGCCGCCCGACGCTGGTTAAAGCGGGCCTCCGCCAGGGCTTTTTCCAGCAGCGCTTTTTCCTGTTCATTCTGCCAGCGGCGTAAATCAACGGGCAGGGCGGGCAGCGTCTGCGCCGTTCCGGATTCTGGTTCAGGCTCCGCCGTCAGCGCGGAGGAAGAGCGCTGAAAAGGATCGATGATGATATTATCCAGCGGCTGGTCGGGTTCTGCATGGCGGTACACCGAGCGTTCAACCACGTTTTTCAGCTCGCGAATATTACCGGGCCAGGGATAGTTCAGCAACGTCTGCTGGGCGGTCTGAGTGAATCCGGAAAACAGCTTCAGCCCCAGTTCCCGACACATCTGGATGGCAAAATGGTTAGCCATGACCAGAATATCGCTGCGGCGCTCGCGCAGCGGGGGCAGTTGTACCACATCGAAGGCGAGACGATCGAGCAAATCTGCGCGAAATTTCCCCTGGTGCGCCAGCAGGGGCAGGTTGTCATTCGTGGCGCAGACCAGCCGCACGCTCACCTGTAGCGGCTGACTTCCGCCCACCCGCTCCAGCTGACCGTATTCAATAACCCGCAGCAGCTTCTCCTGAACCAGCATGGGGGCAGTCGCCAGCTCATCCAGAAACAGGGTTCCCCCGTCTGCGCGTTCAAAGCGGCCCAGATGGCGCTTCTGCGCGCCGGTAAAAGCCCCCGCCTCATGACCAAACAGCTCTGAATCAAGCAGGTTTTCGTTCAGCGCCGCGCAGTTCAGCGAGATAAACGGCCCCTGCCAGCGGTCGGAAAGGTAGTGCAGGCGGCTGGCGATCAGCTCCTTACCGGTGCCGCGCTCGCCGGTCACCAGCACAGGTTTATTAAGCGGCGCAAGGCGGGAAACCTGCTCCAGCACCTCCAGGAAGTTATTCGACTCTCCCAGCAGGCTATCGTTAAATTCACTCATGAAATTCACCATCTGTTAGTGATTTACACCACTTTAGACATCCCTTTCCGGGGAGTAAAGCGATCTTATTCCGATAAATCAGTGAGATAAAAGTTGGCACGGGAATTGTATTAGGTATAGCAGCGCACCGCGCCTGATAAACAGATTAATGAGGAGTGTAATTATGGGTATTTTTTCTCGCTTTGCTGACATCGTGAATGCCAACATTAACTCTCTGCTGGAAAAAGCGGAAGATCCGCAGAAGCTGGTCCGCCTGATGATCCAGGAGATGGAAGATACGCTGATTGAAGTGCGTTCCACCTCTGCCCGCGCGCTGGCAGAAAAGAAACAGCTCTCGCGCCGTATTGAGCAGGCGGAGGCGCAGCAGGCCGACTGGCAGGATAAAGCCGAGCTGGCTCTGCGTAAAGATAAAGACGAACTGGCCCGCGCGGCGCTGATCGAAAAACAGAAGCTGACCGAACTGGTCACGACGCTGAGCCGGGAAGCGGAACAGGTCGATGAAACGCTGGTCCGCTTGAAAGGCGAAATCGGCGAGCTGGAGAAGAAGCTGAGCGAAACGCGCGCGCGTCAGAAAGCGCTGACACTGCGTCACCAGGCAGCTTCATCTTCTCGCGATGTGCGTCGCCAGCTGGACAGCGGTAAAATCGATCAGGCGATGGCGCGTTTTGAGTCGTTTGAGCGCCGTATCGACCATATGGAAGCGGAAGCCGAAAGCCAGAGCTTTGGCAAACAGCAGACGCTAGACCAGCAGTTTGCTGACCTGCATGCCGACGATGAAATCAGCGAGCAGCTGGCCGCGCTAAAAGCGAAAATGAGCCGCGGCGAGTAAGACCGTTAAATGGCACCCGTATGGGGTGCCGGTGTCAGCTATCGGATAACTGTTTCAAGGAGAATGAATGAGCGCGTTATTTCTGGCTATACCTTTAACCATTTTTATGCTGTTTGTGGCGCCGGTCTGGCTATGGCTGCACTACAGTAACCGTCAGAATGGCGGTGCTGAACTGTCGCAGAGTGAGGTCCAGCGGCTACAGCAGCTCACGGCTGATGCAAAACGGATGCGCGAGCGCATTCAGACGCTGGAGGAGATCCTCAACGCCGAGCACCCTCACTGGAGGCAGCCATGATCGACCTGAAATTTAAGGGGCGCAGGCTTTACCGCATTCCGGCAAAAGGGAAGATCAAAGGCGTCTGCGCGGGCCTCGCTGAATTTCTGGATATTCCGGTGCAGCTGGTGCGGGTGATGATGGTGCTGTCGCTTTTCTTCGGCGTTTTTATCTTCACCGCAATCGCCTATTTTGCGCTGGCCTTCCTGCTGGATGAAAAGCCAGACAGCATGGCAAATAGCGCTCAACCCAGGCCATGCGCACGCGAACTGCTCGATGATTTGCAGAATGAACTGCGCGGCGTCGAGCTACCGCTACGTGAAATGGAACGCTATGTGACCTCAGAAACCTTTAGCGTTCGCAGCCGGTTTCGTCAGCTTTAATCCCGTTGTTTTCGCGGGCTCGCATCCGGGCCCGGTATAATTCTGGAGACACCCATTGCGTAATGTTCATCAGGCTTTTAACCGTCACGCCAGACCCGCTTTGAAGCAGGCTGGTAAATTTATGCTGCTCGGCGCGATGAGCTACGGCCCTGCGGGCCTGGCCGGCTGGGCGGTCAAATCCGTTGCGCGACGCCCGCTAAAAATCCTGCTGGCCTGGGCGCTTGAACCCCTGCTACGCCGGATGATGCGTCACGCCACGGCGCGCTGGAATAAACCCTGAGGGTATGAACCCGCCATAAATTGCTACACTGGATGACGCAATCACGCTAATACACCCGTTGAAAGAGGTGCTCACACCTGGATGAAACGACTGCAAAGTGAATTACTTTCGCTGGTAAGTCGGGGAACGGATCGCCACCTGCGCCTTGCGGTTACCGGCCTCAGCCGCAGTGGAAAAACGGCTTTTATCACGTCTCTGATCAATCAGCTGCTTAACGTTAACGGCGATGCGCGACTGCCGTTCTTTACCGCCGTGCGGGAAGGGCGCGTGCAGGGGGTGAAACGCATTACGCAGCGGGATATGGGTATACCGCGTTTCACCTATGATGAAGGCCTGGCGCAGCTTCATGGCACGCCGCCCAGCTGGCCAACGCCCACGCGCGGCGTAAGCGAAGTGCGGCTGGCGCTGCGCTATCGTTCCCGCGCCTCGCTGCTGCGCCATTTTGCTGACACCGCAACGCTCACTCTGGAAATTGTCGACTATCCCGGCGAATGGCTGCTGGATCTGCCGATGCTGGCGCAGGATTATCTCAGCTGGTCGCGGCAGATGAACGGCATGCTTACCGGATCACGGGCGGCGTGGTCAGCACGATGGCGCGCGCTGTGTGCCGATCTCGATCCGCTGGCTCCCGCTGACGAAAACCGCCTGGCAGAGATTGCCGCCGCCTGGACCGACTACCTGCTGCGATGCAAGCAGGAGGGATTGCATTTTATCCAGCCGGGCCGATTTGTGCTGCCGGGCGAGATGGCGGGTGCGCCCGCGCTGCAGTTCTTCCCCTGGCCGTGGGCGGATGCGGCAGGTGAATCCCGGCTGGAGCAGGCCGGTGCGGGCAGTAACTACGCGATGCTGAAGGCGCGTTTTCACTACTACTGTCAGCACGTGGTAAATGGATTCTATAAAAATCACTTCCTGCGCTTTGATCGGCAGATTGTGCTGGTGGACTGCCTGCAACCGCTGAACAGCGGCCCCGAAGCCTTTAACGATTTGCGACTGGCAATGACCCAGCTGATGCAAAGCTTCTCATATGGCCAGCGCACGCTGTTTCGCCGCCTGTTCTCCCCGGTTATTGATAAACTGCTGTTTGCCGCCACCAAATCTGACCATGTTACCACCAGTCAGCATGCCAATCTGGTTTCGCTGCTGGAGCAGCTGGTGCAGGACGCACGGCAGCATGCAGCCTTTGAAGGTATTGAGATCGACTGTATGGCGCTGGCCGCCGTGCAGGCAACCGAAAGCGGTCTGGTTGAACATCAGGGGGAAAGCTTTCCGGCGCTGCGTGGTCACAGGCTGAACGATAACGCGCCGCTCACCGTTTTTCCGGGCGAGGTCCCGCCACGCCTGCCGGGTGAAGCTTTTTGGCAGCAGCAGGGGTTCCATTTTGAACAATTCCGGCCTCAGTCGCCTGACCGCGACCGTCCGCTGCCGCATATCCGTATGGATTCTGCCCTGGAATTTTTACTGGGAGATAAACTACGATGACGACCCCCCTTAAACCACGTATTGATTTTACCCCCCGGACAGGAGCGGAAAAGGATCCTGCACCAGGATTTCAACCGGATACCTCAGCCGCTGAAGTAACGGCTGTGCTTCAACCCGCCCGGGCATTTGAGCCGGGAAGTTCAACCTTCACCGTGCAGGATCCCCTTTCCGAACCCGAAGAGGAGAGCGCGGGTGAACGGGTGGTGGAAGCTGCGCTCCGCCCGCAACGCAGCCTGTGGCAGAAAATGGTGCGGGTAGGGCTGGGGACATTCGGCGTCAGCCTGGTTGCTCAGGGGGTGCAGTGGGCTCATACCGCCTGGCTCCAGCAGGACTGGGTGGCGATGGGCGGCTGCGTGGCGGGGGGCCTGATTGCTCTGGCGGGCGCAGGGTCGCTGGTTACCGAGTGGCGTCGGCTTTACCGGCTGCGTGAACGCGCCGAGGAACGCGATATCGCCCGCGACCTGCTGGCCAGCCACGGCATAGGTAAAGGGCGTGACTTCTGCGAGAGGCTGGCGCGCCAGGCGGGCCTGAGCGGGCAGCATCCCGCGCTGCAACGCTGGCGGGGGGCGCTGCATGAAACCAATAACGACCGCGAAATCGTAGGGCTTTATGCCCGCATGGTCCAGCCAGAACTGGATCGCCAGGCCCGCAGGGAAATTGGCCGCAGCGCGGCCGAATCGACGCTGATGATTGCCGTCAGCCCGCTGGCATTAGTCGATATGGCCTTTATCGCCTGGCGCAACCTGCGGCTGGTCAACCGCATTGCCACCCTGTACGGCATAGAGCTGGGCTACTACAGTCGCCTGCGTCTGTTCCGGCTGGTACTGCTGAATATTGCTTTTGCCGGCGCGTCGGAGCTGGTGAGAGAAGTTGGGATGGACTGGATGTCACAGGATCTTGCCGCCCGCTTTTCTGCCCGTGCCGCGCAGGGAATAGGCGCAGGCCTGCTGACCGCCAGGCTGGGTATCAAAACCATGGAGCTATGCCGACCGCTGCCCTGGATGGCGGGGGATAAGCCACGGCTCGGCGACTTCCGACGCGATCTGATTACCGAACTGAAAGAGACGCTGCGGAAAAACCCGGAAAAATAACCTGCAACCTGTCAACTTTTCCTTCCAGACGCTTCTGACGTTAAGGATCATAAGGTATTATCGGCACTACGCCACCTGGAATGCCACATCATAAATAAAGGTTATCACGCATGCGTCTGGAAGTTTTTTGTCAGGACCGGCTGGGTCTGACCCGCGAGCTGCTCGATCTGCTTGTGGATCGCAACATTGATCTTCGCGGTATCGAAATAGCCTCTATCGGGCGCATATACCTTAATTTCTCCCCGGTCGAGTTTGAGTCTTTCAGCCAGCTGATGGCTGAAATCCGGCGCATTCCGAGCGTAACCGACGTGAAGACGGTGGCATTTCTGCCGTCTGAACGCGAGCACCGTGCGCTCAGCGCACTGCTGATTGCGATGCCGGAACCGGTTTTTTCAATCGACCTGAAAAGCAAAATTGAACGGGTCAACCCGGCGGCTGAAAGGCTGTTCGCCCTTAACGAAGCGAAAATGCGCAGTTTAGGTGCGGGTACGCTGATCCCCGGGTTTAACTTCCAGCGCTGGCTGGAAAATGAAAGCGACAAGCCGCAGGCGCTGCATGTGGTCATTCAGGGACGTGATTTTCTGATGGAGATCACGCCCATTTATGGCACTGAGGATAATAACCACGCGGGCCCTCCTGCTGGCGCGGTGGTGATGCTGAAGTCTACGGCGAGAATGGGCCAGCAGTTGCAGAACCTGAAGGTCAACGACGATACCGATTTTCAGCATATTGTGGCGGTAAATCCGAAAATGCGGCAGGTCATCGATCAGGCCCGTAAGCTGGCGATGCTGGATGCGCCGTTGCTGATCGTCGGCGATACCGGCACCGGTAAGGATATGCTGGCCCGGGCCTGCCACCTGCGCAGCGCCCGGGGGAAAAAGCCTTTTCTGGCCCTCAACTGTGCCTCTCTGCCGGATGATGTGGCCGAAAGCGAACTCTTTGGCCACGCCGCCGGGGCCTACCTGAATGCGCTTGAAGGGAAGAAGGGCTTCTTTGAGCAGGCCAGCGGCGGTTCGGTGCTGCTGGATGAAATTGGCGAAATGACGCCGCGGATGCAGACCAAGCTGCTGCGTTTTCTGAACGATGGCACCTTCCGCCGCGTTGGTGAAGAGCACGAGGTTCACGTTGACGTCAGGGTCGTTTGCGCCACGCAGAAGAACCTGACGGAAATGGTACAGCGCGGCGAATTCCGGGAAGATCTCTACTATCGTCTCAACGTCCTGACGCTCAATTTGCCGCCGCTGCGCGAGCGCACGCAGGATATTCTGCCGTTAACCGAACTGTTTGTCGCGCGTTTTGCGGACGAGCAGGGCGTTGCCAGACCAACGCTTTCACCACAGCTTAGCGCCTTTCTCAGCCGCTATACCTGGCCTGGCAACGTTCGTCAGCTGAAAAATGTGCTTTACCGCGCCCTGACGCAGCTGGAAGGAGATGAACTGCGGCCACATGACATCATGCTGCCTGAATTTGCCCTGGATATCCCGCTGGGGGATGAAGCCATTGAGGGATCGCTGGATGAGATCACCAGCCGGTTTGAGCGTTCAGTGCTGACCCGTCTTTATCTCAATTATCCCAGCACGCGTAAACTGGCGAAACGGCTCGGCGTGTCCCACACTGCGATAGCGAATAAACTTCGTGAGTATGGTCTGAGCCAGAAAAGGGCGGGTGGCGAGGAGGATCTCCCCCCCAAAAAAGAGGCGGGTCGCGCGTCCCCGCAGTAGCAGCAAAGGCGTGGCTGGTGCATAACCGGCCAGCAAGCTCTGTTTTGCCACACACAGTCATAGCAGGGAATTCTACTCCCTACAAGGATCCGTCAATGAGAACAGTCAGGGTATATCCAGAAAGCTGGCCATTACATACGCCGTTCGTGATTGCCCGTGGCGCGCGCAGTGAGGCAGGAGTGGTGGTAGTTGAGCTGGAAGAGGGGGGCGTCAGGGGAATCGGTGAATGTACGCCTTATCCACGCTACGGCGAAACCGAAGCCTCGGTGCTGGCGCAGATCGTCGGACTGACGGACGCGCTGGCCCAGGGGATGACGCGTGAAGCGCTCCAGCAGGCATTACCGCCTGGCGCAGCGCGTAATGCCATTGACTCGGCGCTGTGGGATTTACAGGTAAACCAGCAGCAGCGGTCACTCTGGCAGCTTACCGGTACAGAGATGCCGCAGCAGGTCGCCATGGCGCAGACCGTCAGCATTGATACGCCGGAGATGATGGCCAGCGGTGCGCTGGCGCTGTGGCAGAACGGGGCAAAACTGTTAAAAATCAAAATGGATAACCAGCTGATCACCGAAAGGCTGGTTGCAGTGCGCACGGCCGTGCCGGATGCGATGCTTATCGTCGATGCCAATGAATCCTGGCATGCAGAGGGTCTGGCGGCGCGCTGTCAGCTGCTGGCCGACCTTGGCGTGGTGATGCTGGAACAGCCGCTCCCCGCAGGCGAAGATGCGCTACTGGAAAACTTTATCCATCCGCTACCCATCTGCGCCGATGAAAGCTGTCACTCGCGTGAGAGCCTGCCCGCGCTCCGAGGGCGCTACGAAATGGTTAATATCAAGCTGGATAAAAGCGGCGGCCTGACCGAAGCGCTGGCGCTGAAAGAGGCCGCAAAGGCGGAAGGGTTTGAAATTATGCTCGGCTGTATGCTTTGTACTTCGCGGGCAATCAACGCCGCGCTGCCGCTGGTGCTGTCCGCCCGCTACGTTGATTTCGATGGCCCTACGTGGCTGGCCGCGGATGCGGAGCCAGCCCTGCAATTCAGCTGCGGGCGCATTACGCTGTCAGGGACGCCAGCTTAACAGGCCCACCATCGCATCGAGGTATTTTTCCGTGGCTTCATCAACGGATATCGCCGGGAGTTCGGCGGTAATCACCGGCAGATTAAGATCGGCGCACCAGCTGCCGAACGAGCCGGGAGTGGCGTAGCCAACGGTGGTGACCAGCGGCAGCGCCATGCGTTCTGAAAGCCAGTGTCCGAGCAGGCTGGTGTGAGGATCCTCAATGCAGGCCAGCGGCTCGTGCAGCGTGACAACCCAGGCCGGGTTAAGTGCGTGAATCAGGTCGCACAGGGCCTGAGTTTCAGGTTCTGAAGCCGGGTTGACGCCCGTTGACAACAGGACATCGCGCTCTTCTGCCACGCTGTTCCAGCGGTAAACCGTCTCGCCCGGCTGCCAGTTAGCGGCGGGAAAATTACGATTCAGATCCACCCCGCGTGAATTTGCACGCAGTCCCAGCTGGCAGCCGTCCGGATTCACCGCCAGCACCACATGGTGTCGGCGATGCGTCTCGTGCAGCGTTCGCATCGCGCAGGACAGCGTGGCCACTGCGGCGTTTTCGTCGCCATGCGTGCCGGCCAGAATCAGCCCGCTGGCGTTATCCGCTGCGGGGGCGGGAAACCAGAGCAGCGGGGCGCCCAACACTGAGGTACCATAAATCTTATACTCAGCATCCAGCTTGCCGCGCCGTGGTCGTGGATGTTTCAAAGACATAGTATTAACTCCGGAATAATTTCTCTCAAACTAGCGCAAAAAACGGGCGAACAAAAGCGCTGTACGCGGCGACGCCTTCTGCGCGGATTGGGGGCGCGAAAAATGCTGTTTTTCAATCAGCTATTTGCGTTAAAGTGCTGTTATACGCCCGTCCTGTCGAACCGACCCCGATCGTTTAAAGGTGCTCTGATGAGGAAACTTTCCCGCTTCACCCTCGCTGCCGCTGCGCTGGCCGTTAATCTCTCTCTCTGTGCGGCGGTCGTTCCGCCCGGAACGGTGCTGGCAGAACGACAGGAGATTGTGCGTCATATCAAAGATGAGCCAGCCTCGCTGGATCCGGCAAAAGCCGTCGGCCTGCCTGAAATACAGGTTATCCGCGATCTTTTCGAAGGCCTCACCAATCAGGATGCGACGGGGAAAATTGTACCCGGCGTAGCCGAACAGTGGCATACCACAGACAATAAAAGCTGGATATTCACCCTCAGGAATGACGCGCGCTGGTCTGACGGTGACCCTGTCACGGCAGAGGATTTTGTTTACAGCTGGCGGCGGCTGGTTGATCCTGCTGTTGCCTCCGACTCTGCCTGGTTTGCCGGACTGGCGGGTATTGAAAACGCCGGGGCCATTGCAAAAGGGCAGCTTTCACCGGATAAGCTTGGCGTCACCGCGCTGGACAGTCACCGCCTGAAAGTCACCCTGGACAGGCCGGTTCCCTGGTTCCCCAGCCTTGCCGCCAGCGTCAGTCTTTTCCCTGTGCCGCAAAAGGTGATTGAAAAGGCAGGGGCAAACTGGACGCGGCCAGAAAATCTGGTCGGCAACGGCGCCTACAGGCTTCAGGAGCGGGTAGTGAATGAAAAGCTGGTGCTGGTACGTAATGACAGCTACTGGGATAACGCGCACTCGCTGCTGACGAAAGTGACGTTTTTACCGATTAATGAAGAGTCCAGCGCTACCAAGCGTTACCGGGCGAATGATATCGATATCACTGAATCCTTCCCCAAAAATATGTATGGCCTGCTGAAAAAAGAGATCCCCAACGAGGTTTATACGCCCGATCAGCTTGGAACCTACTATTACGCCTTTAACACCATTAAAGGGCCGACCTCAGACCCCCGCGTGCGCAAGGCGCTGTCCTGGACTATCGATCGCACCATTATTGCTGAAAAGGTGTTAGGCACCGGTGAGAAGCCTGCCTGGCATTTCACGCCGGACGTGACCGCCGGATTTAAACCCGTGCCGGGCTTTTTGCAGCAGCATACGCAGGCTGAACTGAATATGCAGGCGAGGGCGCTTCTGGCAGCCGCGGGCTATGGCCCCACTCATCCACTAAATCTCACGCTGCTCTACAACACCTCCGAAAACCATCAGAAAATTGCCATCGCCGTGGCGTCAATGTGGAAGAAAAACCTGGGCGTCAGCGTGAAGCTGCAAAATCAGGAGTGGAAAACCTATATTGACAGCCGTAACAGCGGCAATTTTGATGTTATCCGGGCCTCATGGGTGGGGGACTACAACGAACCTTCGAGCTTCCTCAGCCTGCTGACCTCCAGCCACAGTGGAAATATTGCCAAATTTTCCGATAAGCAGTACGACGCAGTGGTGGATAAGGCCAGCCAGGAGACGCGCGCCGAAGCCCGCAGCAGCGACTATAACCGGGCCGAGCAAATTATTGCGGATCAGGCACCCATCGCGCCGATCTATCAGTACACCAATGGCCGCCTGATTAAGCCCTGGGTAAAGGGATACCCTGTTAATAATCCTGAAGATGTGGCCTATAGCCGCGAACTCTATATTCTTAAGCACTAAGCACTAAGCACTAAGCACTAAGCACTAAGCACTAAGCACTAAGCACGGTGAACATTTCGTCCTATGGTCGCTGACCGCAGGGTGGTCTTTGACTCAGGAAGCCATACGCAAACCTATGGTGACAATTAGCGGTGAATTGATGAACTATTCACCGCATCATGCTGCCGGAACCAGCAGATAATAAAGCCGTTGCTATCACATCCTACAGCTCCCTTCAGGTGATCTATGGCCCGTAATACCGCTCTGCTATGTGCTTTGTTATTGCTTTCCGGCTGTGCCCTTAAGCAGTATCCGTCGTCACCGCCGGTCAGCAATGTTCAGGCAACCACCCTTGATTGTCAGGGCATAAAGGATCAGCTTGCCAAACAGGAGCAGGTTCAGGCGGAAATTAATAAAACGGGCGAGTTTAACGGATTGACGGTGCTGGGTTTCATTGGAGATTTTGGCATTGGCAATGGCGTCGCAAAAAGCCTTGCGCAAAAACATGCCAGCCAGCGTATGGCACAGCTTAAAGGGTTGCAGCAGCAGAAATGCTGATGGGATGTATCCCGGCTAAGGTGCCGGCAGATTAAATACTCAACCTGTAAAGAATCGAGCATATTGGCCACGGATTTGTGCTTTATAAACCGTAAGCGTCCAGTCAGCACC
>NZ_JBLREF010000008.1:0-170908 GCF_047918655.1 Erwinia sp. PPS120
AGATGTGTATAAGAGACAGAGGTTATTCTCAACAACAACTTTATCTGACGTGGAGTCTGGCCACGAACACAGCTTTCCCCTGTGCTTTCCGTCAGTTAGGGACGGTTTTTCCTGTCGCACTTCCCGGACCGTAACTTTTTGCCCCGACGCGCCTTTTCAGCACCGGACACGCTACCGCCCCGGTGAGTATCACCGCGCTCAGCAGCCAGCACATGGCTTTTCTTGTCCGCTTCATTCCGCTTTCCCTGCGTCAGCCAGACCGGTATTTTAACAGCATGTTCTCCACTGTCATTACCGGTTTTCATTGCGGCGGGAACCGGGTCACAGCTCGCCTGTGGCACGGTGAACCGTCTGCCGGGCGCGGGCTGGCGAAGCCCGCAGCGCTGGACAGCGCTCTGAAGCGCCGAACCTGGAGGGAACGCAGGGGTTTGCATGACCACGCCACACCGGGCGGGCAGCGGAAGCTGGCGAGGCGGGAAGGAGCAAGGAGGAACGACTGCGACCCGCCGCAGACAGACGCAGCCGGGCGGGCATGAAGCCTTTTAAGCGGAGGCCGTCAGGCCGACAGCTGCTTTGGGGTTGCTTACAGACGATGCACAAGTTTGCGCCGCCAGGGATGGCGGCCCCACCCCGCCCGGGAACGCGGGGGCGCACGACATAATGTGTATTATGCGATACGAGCCGCAGGACGCGGCGAAGAAGAGCAGGGAAGCAGGCGGCGAGCTTCGCATAATACCCGCACATTATGTTTAATGGCCGGGCAGCGGCCACGCCTGAACGACTATATTGTGCGTGGCCCGGGCTGCTGCACGGTCATTTACCCCCGCGCACACGGTACGCGATGAAGGCAGGGAGCCGCACGGACGCGGCGCTCTGCCGCACAGCGAACAACCCGGCTCACAGAGGGCTTACGGGCTTTCCGGCGATACCGGCGGCCAGCAACGGGCTGTGTGGATCAGCGTCACTATCCAGATGATACCGGCCTCTTCATCCGTCTCGTACACAAGCCGGTAATGCTCATGCGGTATCAGCTCTCGCGTACCGGCTATTTTCCCCGCTACACCCATCAGCGGATGCTCCGCCAGCCTGGCTGCTGCTTCGTTGAACCGTTCATCCAGTTCCATCGCAGCCAGCGGATTTTGTTCTGCCAGGTAATCCCATATTGCCGTACGGTTGTTGAGCGCTTCCTGCGCCCAGAGTACCTTCATGCTTTCCCCGTCAGTTTCGCACGACGCGCGGCGAACTGCGCTTCAACCTCTTCATTGCTCACAACGTTACCTGCCCGTATGTCCTGGCGCCCTCGCTCCACTTTCTGCGCCAGGTAAGCATCGTAAGCCCGGCTCTCGGTCTGGCGCCGGATGTAGTCCCGCATCAGCTCGCGTATCACCTGCGAGGCTGGCCTGTCACTGGCTTTCGCTGCGGCGATAAAGTCTTCCCGCAGCGAGCTTTCCAGCTTCATCGTGAACACCGCTTCTTTAGGCATGGTTCTTTCTCTCATTCCGCTTAAGTACTGACTAAGTATATACTTTATCATTACCTTTACGCCATATTGTCTGGTTTCTCGCTGTCCCCCTGCTCTGCCGGATGCGTCGAACTGTGTACCGCCTGCAACGCCCGGATACTGACCTGGGTATATATCTGCGTACTCTCAACACTGCGATGCCCCAGCATCGCCTGTATCCATCTGAGGTCCGCGCCGTTCTCCAGCATCTGCGTGGCCATCGCATGCCGGAACAGGTGGCAACTGCCTTTGTCGATACCCGCCGCTCTCAGGTAAGGCACCACCGCCTGAGTGATACCGTTCACCGTTAACCCCGCCACGCCGTCCATGGCCAGGAACAGCGCCTTACACTCCGGTACGGCGAGGATTTCCGGGCGAACATGCACGATATAGCGATTCAGCCACCACAGCGCCCGCTCGCCCACCGGCACGATACGGTCTTCGTGTCCTTTGCCCTGCACGATGGTCAGTATGCGCCGCGAGAAGTCCGCGCTGTATATCTCAAGCCCTGTCACCTCGCCGCGACGGATGCCCGTTGACCACAGCAGCTCCAGCAGCGCCCGGTCGCGGATACCCTGAAGCGTCGTCAGGTCGCACTGGCTCACGATGTCCTCCACCTGCTCCACGCTCAGTATCGTGAGCGGCAGGCGTTTCTCCAGCTTCGGCAGCTCCAGGTCAGCGGCGGGATTCGCCAGTATCAGCCCCTGTTTCGCCATCCACGAGAACCACACCTGAAGCGGCTGTAGCGTGGTGCGCTGCGTCCGGCTGCTCAGTGCTTCACCGTTTGCCTTGCGGTACTGGTACAGATGCCGCTGGTAACGCTCCAGTACCGGCCTTGTCACCTCAGCCGCATACCGGATGCCCCGCTCTGCCGCCCACAGGATAAAACGGTAGCTGTGGTGCGTCTGTACCTTTAGGGTGGTTTCCGACCAGTTGCGCTCCCGCCGCCATTTCACGAAGCGCAGCAGCAGGCAGTAGAGGCTTTTCGGATGGGTGGCCGGACCGACCGGCTGACGGTAGACGTCATCCACGGCTAACAGGCGGTTTGCAGCGGGTTTACGGTTGGACGGCGGTCTGCGGTAAGTCATGGTGACACTCCATTGTCAGGACTGACGGCTAAGATGAAGGGATTTGTGATAACGAGGGCAAAGGCGGCTGCATCATTTTCTTTTTTACCTCTATTACTGCATTTTGCTCAGCCCCGACCGCTTCACCCTGTAAGCCTTCTGTTGCCTGGCCTGATGCCGCTTTTACGCTGCCCGACTGGTCCCCGACCGCCTCCCGACCAGTACCCGACCATTCAGCCTCAGACCCCGACCGGAACGCGCCGCCTTCGTTATCCGTCGCGGCGGCTTCTGCTTCGGCCACGTCCAGCAGGCCGCACAGATGCGCCTCTTCACCGCTCCCGCCGTCCCACAGCAGCGCATATTCATACGTTAAGCCGCGCCGGTGCAGCGTCAGGTATTCCATTTCCAGCAGACGGGCCAGATGGATTTTCAGCTGCGTGTCGCCCCAGCCCAGCGCCGCCCTTACCTCGCGCCGGGTGAAGTGCAGCTCGCCCGGCTTCAGCGCCTGTTGCTGCGCCGCGTCCTGCACCCATTCTTTCAGCAGCACCAGTAACTTCCTCGTCTGCGGCGGCATCTCATCCAGCGTCCGCCCTAACACCTCATGCGCCAGCCGGTTGGCAAGCGCGATATCCGACGGCTGCACCTCGATATACTCAATGACCTGTCCGCGATGCTCTGCCCGCCTGACCTCCCGCTGATGCTGGTGCAGCAGCGCCACCGCCTGTATCAGCGTCAGGTACTTCATATGGTCGCGGCGGGTGCGGGTTTTGTCCGACAGGAACGTCAGCCGCTCTGCATGCGGGTTCACCACTTTCAGCGGGCGTAACAGCCGCTGGGCGTTCTGGTGTAAGCGGGTCAGGTAACTTTTTTCACTGACCGCCAGCAGGCCCGCCAGCGTCTGCGCCTTACGCTGAGCCGCGTGTATCGCCTGCGTCTGCTCCCGCGACTCGTTCACCGTCAGCACCAGGCAGCGGTTGAGCAGCTCTTCATCCACGTCTGACGCGGTGGTGGTCAGCATCAGCATCACCGGTCCCTTCACGCTGTACTCCCGCGTCACCAGTTCACCGCTGGACTCGTCCTTGCCGGTTGACGCTATCTTCAGCTCCCCGTCCGACTGCAACAGCTTCAGCGCATACGCCGCCTGGCGCACGCCTTCCTCCTCGGCTATCGCCAGGATTTTGTGCTGTAACGACGTTTCCCCCAGGTAGTACAGGCTCTGCCCGGTCATCGCGCTGTACTGCACCCGCTCTTCTTCCGGGATAAGCCCCAGCACCGCGTCCATCAGCGACGACTTACCCGCTGCCGAAGAAGACTGGATTAGCACCGCCAGCGGCTTATCCAGCTTGCGCGAGGTGGCGGCCAGATAGCCGGTCAGCAGGTTGGCCGACTCGCCAACCACGCCACACGATGCGAGGTCAGCCACGATGCGCTCTGCCAGTTCGGGGGATTTCAGCAGCGCAAGGGCTGCGGCTTCATCCTCACCGGATACCGTGACCACCCCGCAAGTCTGCTCTGCCTCCGCCGTCCGGCGCTGTTCGTCCTGCTGCTGTTCCAGTGCCAGCAGCACCCGCCCGCATTCCCGCTTTATCACCGCGAGTTCACACGCCAGCTCGCTGGCCGCCGTGCTCACATAGCCCTGACGCTGCTTCGCGTGATACATGTCGAACGTATCAACATGGAACGCGCCGGTAGTCTCGTCCAGCACCTGCACGTTCACTTTCATTACCTCAGCCAGCGTATTCTTCTGCCAGCCACGCACCCGCCACACGCGCGGACCGGAACGTAAGAACAGTTCACCGGAAGGTGTGGTTTCGCAGGCGATGGCGGCGGTTACAGCAGGCTGATGCGCTGCCTGTGAAGCCGGGAAGGCGGCTGAAGAAGGGATGTTTTCATTGCGGGAAGCACCGGTTTCTGAAGCAGCACCGGCACCGCTGCCGGACGTTGCCGGTACAGCCGCCTGAACGGACGCAGACATCCTGACCGACTGCTCCAGCGCCAGGCTCAGCGCGGATTCAGGATTGCCGCTTTTCACCGCGTAAGCATTGGCATCCAGCCCCTGCGGGAAGCGCACCCGCCAGGCATCGATCCCGGCGCTGTGCAGTTGTGCGGCCACCGTTTCAGCACCCCGATCCCCGGCCTCGTCCCGATCGAAGGCGATCAGCACCCGCTTTGCGCCATGATACTGCAACGCTGCCAGATGGGACGTGGTGAAGCCGTTCACACCGTAAGCCGCGATGACGTTACGGAACCCGGCGCACCAGAAGGTCATGGCATCGATAAGCGCTTCACAGAGGATCACTTCTGACGACGCTTTCAGGGCGTCTTCATTCCACACCCCGGCCAGCGGCGAGGGAAGATACAGATGTTTTGCCGATCCCTTTTTTATCTGATAATCCGGCATGGTGCGCCGCCCGTAGAGCTGCAACACCCGGCCACGCGAGGCCGGATCGTAACTCTCTGACCAGCCCGTGACCGGCACCGTCAGGCAGCCACGGAAGTGATCCTGACGGGTTGATTCACGCACCACGCCGAGCCGGGTTAACCGCTGACGCAGCGACTTTCCTTCTTTCGAGTGCGGCGAGGGTAAAGCGCCGGCGATACCATGCGGCCCGGCGAACCCCAGCGTAAAGTGGCTGACCAGTTCGGGATGATTCAGGCCGCGTTTCTCCAGCCAGGCAAGCGCATCGGGCGAAGACAGCAGATTCTGGTGATACCAGTCGGTGACCTGACTCAGCAGCGCCTGGCCGTCGTCGTCCAGGTCGGTGAGGGTCTGACGGGCAGGCGGCGAAGAAGGAACGGCAGCAGCTGAAAAAGAACCGGAACCGGCGAACGCACGCAGCCGCAGCACCGCCTTTGGCAGGGAGAAGCCTTCCGTTTTCATCATCCAGTCAACCACCGATCCCGCCGCCCCGCAGCCGAAGCAGTGGTACAGGTTTTTCTCCGGCGAGATAACGCAGGACGGGGTTTTCTCCTGATGGAACGGACACAGCAGCGCAAGGTCACGCCCCTGTTTACGCAACTGATGCCCCTGCGATGCAGCCAGTGCGGCCAGGGATATGCTGCGCTTTAACTCGTCCAGTTCCTTTTGTGGGATGCGGGGCATATCACGGACTCCTGTCAAAATCACGTCAATAGACACTTGTGTAGATTATATTATCTATATAATATGTGATTAGCAACAGGCAGCTAAAAAGGAGTACGTACAATGAACCCTATTGAGTCATTGTGTGCAGGTATGGATATGTCAGCATTTGCAGAGCGTCTTCGCCTGTTGCGCGAAGCCCGCAGCCTCAGCCAGGTCCGGCTGGCGGAACTTCTTGGCGTGGACCCCCGCGCCTATAACCGCTGGGAGAAAGGCGCAACCGCACCTCATCTGGATACGGTGATTAAGATTGCCGATGTGTTGCAGGTGACGCTGGATGAACTGGTTGGCCGTAAGGCCATTTCGGAAGAGGTGAAGATCCACAACCATACGCTACATAATCTGTGGCAGAAGGCGGATATGTTGCCGGACTCCGATCAGCAGGCATTGATTGCCGTGCTGGACAGTTTTGTCAAAAAGTCGATGGTAGAGCAGGCTATTGGATTCAACAGTAACAAGCGTTAACTGAGCGCGGCAGAAGTGAGTTCGCACCTCATTCCTGCCGCTGACCACAAAAACTATTGGAGGTAGTTATTATGGCTGCGCAACATCATAAGTCAGAACAGGTTTCAACCAAAGCCCGGCGTTATACCGTGGGTTATATCCGCGATTCGAGGAAGTTTGAGCCTTCTCCGTCCATTACGTTAAAGGGCCACTGGATGGCAGATTTTGGCTTCAGTACCGGGCAGAAGATCGAGGTGATCCCGGAGACAGGGCGGCTGATCATCAGGCTGGCGGATGAAGGATAACTGACCGGTGTATAAAGTAAAACCCCAGCCGCAAGGGCTGGGATTTCTAGCTAACCTACTGCTTCAAAAAAACTATCTATTTCTTCTTGCGATAACTTGTCCAAAAATAAATTAACGATGTTTCTTCCATCGTCCATTCCCAGATAAAAATTATCACTACACCTTATCCAACTAGCCACATTTTTATTATCACCGATTACTAATAACATAGACTCCAAGGATATAATCACTTGAATTCCAAGACTAAAATCATCAACAAAACGCTGACTAAAATCATCATTCCCTGAGTGCTTCCATAGGTCTGTATTAATAACCGGAAGTCCATGCGTACTGTTTAAAAAATTTACTGACAGGGAGTCTATTTTATGGATTGAGTCTGGTTCTATCATTACTAATGTTATAGACGATAAAAATCCATTCTCTGGTAACACAGCCAGTTCAAGCAGGCTTTTATTACCGTTTCCGACCCGCCAATATAAAGGAGGAAGCTTTTTAGAATCAAGGATTTTTATATCAACAGGAACGTAACCATCAATAGTAATGGCTACACTTCCTGGTTCATTAATAATGTTTTCTACAGTTAATCTCATTATTTATACAACGCATGTTTTAATACTGGGTAAGGGTCTGTAGGTCGTTGGCTAAATACTAATTCCCAGCGCCCAATCTGCATTTTTTCGTTAAACTTAAGTCCCTGCGAAGATGCATCTTTAACAGCGCTCTGGAGACTAGTCAACATGGCCTGACTTCCTTCGGTTGTACTGTGAGACAACCCATTTCGTGTTAAATATTCGCCCATATGTTTAGTTGCATTTGGGTTCACCCAAACAGTTTGCCCATTAACATTTAATTCAAAAGACTTTGGAATGGACGTTCCGGGTATTGCAGGTTGAGTTGCCTTAATCGAATCAAAAACTGTTCCTGTTTTAACTATATCGGCACCAGCTTTTGCCGCCGCTGATTCAGCCTTACCCACAACCTTCGCAACCACCTTCTCCGTCAGGACCGCGCCACCTTTCACCACCCCGGCACCGCCTGCAAGCAGGCTGGCTATATCAGTGACCAGCTTGCCGCCTTCAACACCCGCATTAAACGAGCCACTGGCCCCGGCTTTCTGGTACTCCGCTTCCATCCGGTCAATGCGGTCTATATAGGACTGCTTCACCGCATCCGACACGTTACCCAGCACATCGCCGCTGTTAAACAGCGTCTTCAGTGCTTCGTAAGTTTCGACCGGATTACTGGCCGTTTTAACGATGCTGTCAACGGCGTCATACAGCCCTGCCGGCACCCCGGCCGCCATACCCGCCGCGAAGCTACCGTCCTGCCCGAGGTCAATCGCCGTCCATTTCGCCTGAGTCTGGGCTTTACAGGCAACATTCTTACATTCTGCCAGCTCTTCTTTCTTCTGCGCCTGCTGTTTCTGGCTCAGATAGTTATTCTCAACGGTCGTTTTCCCGGCCTGCGCCGCTGCCACCACATCTGCCGTGCCGTTCCCGGTCAACCCGCCCGCCAGACCCGCCGCCAGCGTGGCCAGCGCGCTGACCGTCTGCTTCTCGGTCTCAGACAGTTCGCTCACCGGTTTACCGTAAGCATTCAGGGCGATCATCCCGGCCATTTCAGCCGTGGCTGCACCCGCTGCGCCGACCAGCGCATTATTGCCCTGGGCCGCTGCCAATGCCGCATTGACCGCCGCGTGAGCCAGCACCTTCCCAGCATCATCCAGTCCGCTGCTGCCGATAACGTTCGCGATATACGGTGCGGAACCTCCGGCCAGTGCTTTTGCCAGGTCGCCACCTGCCAGACCCTGCACCGCCGCGGTCGCCGCCTGGATACCCTGCTGGAGGGCGCTGCCGGTGCCGAACTTCTGCATTTCTGCTTTGTATTCCGGTGAGTTGCGCAGTTTATCCAGATACGCCGCACGCTCTTTTTCAGTGGCATTTTCCTTCAGCGGCCCGAGCTTCTCTTTCGCCGCATTCAGTCCGTTAATATCACCCTGCGTCCTGGCGATATCCCCGACCTGAATCCCGATCTCCCCTATCAGCTGCGCCTCCCTCAGCCGGTTCTGCTCTTTTTCGAGATCGAAGATGGGACTCAGCGTCTGGTTCGCATGCTCAACATCACGGCTCAGCTGGACTACATCCTGTTGCTGCTTATCCCGGTCACGGACGGAGATGGTCCCTTCCGACACCGCCGATTTCGTGGTCGAGCTATCACTGCCCGAGCCGTTCACCCCGACCAGCAGCCCGGTAGCCAGGTTACTGACCAGCTGATTGCCGATATTGCCCAACACGCCGCCGTCGGGGACGCCACTACCGCTGCTGACGCTCACGCTCTGATGCTCAACCTTGTAGTCAGCTTTATTTATAATATCGCTGAACCCCAGTGTGCCAGTATCCAGTTTATTCTTATTCGCGGCTGCCGTCGACCCGATAACCGCACCGTTGAGCTGGGTATGCTCACCCACGGTGACAGCAAAGCCGCCGCTGCCGGCAAAGATGCCCGTCTGCTCCTGCACGCTCTCGAAACGACTGTGCATCTTATCCTGGCTCAGATTCACCGAACCATTGCCGCCATTCATGCTGACGCTGCCGCCCGCGCTGGCATTCTGCTGCTTCGCGTCATAAACATCTTTGTCCTGCTCGCTGGTCAGCGTCAGGTTACGACCAACCTCCAGCATCACCTTTTCACCGCCAATCTGGGCACCGGTCAGGGTGGTGTCGCGGCCACTGTTAAGGGTCAGTTTATTTCCAGCGTTCACGGTGGTTTCAGTCTGCGAGCTGCCGTTACCGGTCTCACTGCCTTTACCTTTATTAACGCTGGCATTCAGCGACAGGCCGTTCGCGCCCTGACCGAAATTGATGCCGACACCGACTGAGCCGCCTTTGCTCTCATTTTTTCCCGTAAGCGTATGGCTGTCCTGAGCTGAGATAAGGTTAACGTCCCGCGCGGCGCTCAGGCTGGCATGATTACTGGCCTGCAGCTGACTGCCCTGCACGTTGATATCCGTCCCGGTCGCGTTGATGCTCAGATTATTGCCTGCGGTCAGCGTACTACCCTGATTATGGGTCTGCGTCGCGGTCAGGGTAGATTTGGATGACTGACTGCCATAAGAGAGATTAACGCCAATGACGCTGCCTTCGCTACTGCCTGCCCCGGCCAGCTGTGCACCCTGGTAAGCCTGGGCGCCCGTCAGCGCGGCTTTTATGCCATTCAGGGCAGCCAGCCTGTCGTGACTCTCGTTACTGGTTTCGTTAACGGTCGTCACCGCCGAATTAATGGCGCTGCCGACGGTGCCGGAGAGCGCCAGCGTCAGGCCGCTCTGTTTCTGTTCCACTGTGCGGGTCTGGCTGCTCTGCTTTTCAACCGCCAGGATATTCACTTCTTTACCGGTCAGGCTCAGATCTTTCCCTGCCAGCACGTCAGATCCCTTCACCGTCAGGGCGTTGCCTGCAGTCAGGCTGACATTGCCCTGCGTACTGCCCACGGTGCTGCCCAGGCTGCTTTCCGTCACTGACCCGTCGCGGATTTTCAGTGAGCTGCTGCCGACCGTAAAGCCAATGCCACCGGTGCCCGACAGGCCGCTTTTCTTCTCTGTATGCAGATGATTTTCCCGACGGGTCTCATCAGCCGTGGTGAGGGCCAGATCGTGACCTGCCACCAGCGACACATCCTGAGTGGCCACTACGTTGCTGCCACTCAGGTTCAGGTCGTGTCCCGCCTCCAGTGTTACATGGTCGCCGCCGAAGCTGCTGCCAACGGCGCGCTGACTCTGCACCTCATCATGGGTGGTGACAGATTTTTTCGACAGCATACCGCTGCTGGTCTGATGGCTGTTTTCGGTGAGGTGGTAAGAGGCATTACCGCTGGTGACCGTTATGTCATTGTCCGCCACCACGCTCAGGCCGGATTTTGCATTAACCGTGGCTGCCCGGGCGTTAAAATCATGACCTGCCGACAACACAATATCGCCATTGCCGGTAATCTGGCTGCCGACCTCCGTGCTCTGCGTCAGGCTGCGGTCATTGCCTTTGCCCCAGCTACCGCTTTCGCTGTGGGTGGTGGTCAGGGTCGTCAGGTTGAGATTGTTACCGGCAACAATCTGCATCAGGCTGCCTTCGCCACTGTTACTGATGTGCGTCGCGTTCAGGTTAATATTATTCATCGCCTGCAGGCTGAGTGTACCGCTGTCGTTCTACACGTAAATAACCGCCGGACGATCAAATGTGATGTTGCCCGTACTGCCGGCTGCCGTGCTGATGCTGTTAATATCGCGGCCTGCTGTGGCGCTCAGGCTGCTGCCAGCCCGCACTGTTCCGCCAATATTGTCGATATCAGTGCGCGCCCGCAAAGCGACGTTATCACCGCCAATAAAGCCGCTATTCAGTAAGTTATCAGCCGACAGCTGCGCGGTCTCGCGGCCATAAAGAAGGCCACTGTTGGTCAGATCGCTATTGACGTTCAGGGAGAGGTTATTTCCTGCCAGCAGCGCACCACTGCCGTCAAGGTCGCCGGATTTTAACCGGGCGTAAAGCTGCGGCACCAGCACCTCCTGGGTGCTGCCGTCTGCCAGAGTGACAGACTGCTTCACCAGCCATACCATGTCGCTGGTGAGCTGCGCCATCTGCTGTGCTGTGAGTGCCACGCCGATTTTCAGGCCGAATGCTTTACCAAAGGTAATACCGGCATCCATCAGCGCCTGGAACTGTGCTTCATCACTGCTGTGACCGCTCAGGTAGCGGCTCCCCGTCAGGGCGACCACCTGCTGGCGGATCAGTTGCTGCTCGTAAAAGCCATCGCCCAGGCGCTTCAGGGTATTATTCGGATCCTGAGTGAACCAGGTTTGCATATAATCACTGCCCAGCCACCGCTTCTTATCGGTAAAGCGGGGATCGGTTTCGATCAGGAAGGGCACATCGTTACCGGGGATCTGCTGATAAAGGCTGTTATCCGGGAGCGTCAGGTCGGGTACGATGGTTCTGATAAGGGTATCGTCGCTGTCTGGCTGAACGATTTCGACCAGCTGCCCCGGAGGGGGATTCAGGGGGATCTGGCCCGTATCAGCAGTGATATCACCGGCGTGGATGACGGTGATATCACTGCCTGAATTATCACGCTCAGCAACGGGCCTTTTACCCGGGCCGATGGCGGTGTTGCCCTGCCATGCCATAGTGTGCAGATCGACGGTCTGAAAAATGGCGTCAGGACGGTAGTTGCTGCGATCCCTGCCCTGCGAAGTGCTTGTTCCCCCCATGCCACTGCCTGACTTTTTGGCATACCAGCGGGTCTGCGTACCAATATCGGTGATTACCCGTTTGCCTGTGGTCGCGATGTTGTTTAACTCGCCAATGATCCCGCCAAGCAGGCCACCGGCAACGATGCGGCTGTCGTGGTTATTCACCCGGTCGCTGTTAAGGGTCAGATTGCCGCCGGCAATAAGCTGCCCGGGGTCGCTCTCCTTCACCCGGGTTTCGGTAATGGTGCGCTGGTACTGATATTCGTAGAAATCATTGTCGCGCGTACCGTCGGGCATAATGGCGTCCCGCACGCCGTATTTATTCTTATAGCTGAGATCGATATCGGCCCAGTCAAACCGATTGATAGATCCTTTCAGGACGCCTTCATGATGTGAGGAGTGTTCAACCTCCACCACCTCGGTGACCAGGTGATCATTGATATTGTTAATTTCACGGATATCGAGCGTAATATCCCCAACAGCTTCCAGCGTGGCGCTGTGATTGTTGAATGCTCCCCCCCTGCCGCTGGCCCGCCAGCTGGCATTCAGCGTGCCGCCGACGGCAATATCCCCTGCGCTGTAGATCACTCCATGATCGGCATTGTTAACCTCACCTGCGCCGATATCCAGCCGCTCGCGGGCAGCAATGGTGGCGGCCCGACCATTTTCAGCCCGGTTGTTCAGCGTAGCGCTTTGCAGCGCAACACGATGGCCATAAATGCGCCCGCTGCCGGTGTTGCTCAGGATGGAGGCGGTGACGTGCGTCAGTCCGCCGTCAAGCAGGCCCCGATTCGTTACGGCACCGGCGATCAGCAGATGATTTTCTCCGGCGCTGATTTCTGCCACCTCCTGATTATCCAGTTCTGTGGCATGCAGCGTCAGTACGCCACCGGCACGGATCAGCGACTGGTTCACCAGCGTGCTGCCCAGGGTAAAATTCATATCACCGTTGGTGGTCAGCTCACCCTGATTGAAAAAGGCCTGCTGTAAATCCAGCGTCATCCCGTCCTGAGATGCTACCCGACCATCGCCGCTCAGTGCGTTCGCGGTCAGGCTGAGCACGCCACCGCCCGTCAGCGTGCCTGCGGTATTGATCAGGGTCAGAGACTGGCCGCCGTCAATGTTCAGCCGGGAGGCCGATGAGATCAGGCCGCCGCTGTTATTCAGCGCGTGGCTGCTGGCAATATCAAGCCGATCGTTCGCCCTGATGGCGCCCGCCAGGTTGTCTGTTGAAGCGCTGGTAATCGTTACCCTCTGCCCCTCAATGCCGGTGTCCCCGCTGAGGGTATTGCGGTTGGAAAGCATCGCCGTCGTCAGCGACAGGCTCCTGCCACTGCGGATCAGCCCTGACGTGTTGTCTATTCCCGCGTCTGCCGTGTTGATCTGCGCATTACCCGCTGCCTGCAGCTGCCCACCAGTATTCGACAGCATCCCGGTGTCAAGCTGCATATCCCCGGCCGAGGCAACCATCCCGCCGTGGTTATCCAGCTGCTTATACAGGGTATTGAGCTTCAGCGTACCCGTGCTGATTAACTGCCCTGATGCGTTAAGCAGTGCGCCCGTCAGCAGCGTCAGCGTCTCACCCGCGCTGAACACGCCGCGGGTATTGGTCAGTATGTTACCCCCTGTATTCAGATCCAGACGGGTGCGCGCCTGCACGCGACCAGAATGATTATTCACGGCGTGCGTTACCAGTTTCAGACCCGCGTCGCTTGTCAGCGTACCCTGCTGGTTGCTCAGGCGCCATCCGGTCAGTGACGCATCGCCGCCTGCGGCAATAAACCCGGCAGTATTATCAATATTGCCGCTGCTGACAATCATGGAGCCGCGACTGAGAATGCCGCCGTTGCTGCCGCTGTCGCGGTTGATGAGGTCGCCCGCTAACGCTACCGTCATCTCTGCGCCAGACTGGAGCAGGCCGCCCGCGTTGTTTAAACCCGAGCTGTGCAGCGACAGGCTGCCTGCCGCTGCCATGCTACCCTGCTGGTTGTCGAGCAACGACTGCGTCTCAATCCGTATCGCGCCACGCTGTGCGGCGATCAGATGCCCCTGCTGGTTATTCAGGCTTCCTGCGTTCAGCAGCAGATTACCGTTTGTCGCCATGCTGCCCTGCTGATTGTCCAGCCGCGCGTTAACCGTCACGGAGAGATCGCCGCGGCCGGTCTGCACCATGTTACCGCCACGATGGGAAAGCGAATCTGCCGTTATCGACAGCTGATTAGCCTCAACCCTTGCCTCATCCAGTACCAGTTGACTGGCACCCAGATTCAGACGTCCCTGCGTATTTAGCCTGCCCCGGGTACTGTTTACGTCGGTACTGCTGATAGTCAGATCGCCCGTACCATAGTGCTGCAGGGTTCCGTGCTGATTACTGAATGAGGAGGTGTTTAACGTCAGGTTCAGGCCGTTGCTGGCAATAATCCCGTCCGAATTGTTCAGGCCACCGGTAAAGGAGAGGTGCAGATCGTCAGTTCCGAGCTGCTGTAACCGTCCCTGCTGATTTGAGAAGGTGCTGGCGCTGAGATTGAACGCATCCGCCGAGAGGATGCCGCCATGGTTATTGATGGCTGTCCGGGCTGAGGCGGTAATCTGCTGCGCGGCCGTCAGGGAGGCATTTGAGGTGGTGAGGCTGCCGGAACGGGCCTGCAACGCCATGTTACGGCCCGTTGTCAGGCTACCGCTGAGGTCAAGCGTGGTCCCCGTTGCCGTAAGCTGGCCTGCTGCAAAAGCCTGCCCGTGGACCCTCAGTTCCCCCAGGCTACTGAGCGTTAAATTCCCGGCCGTTCCCGGCCTGCCATCGCTGTTGATCCCGGCGGCCAGCACGGCGCCTGCATGACTGACCAGTGACGCCGCATTGAGCGTGGAGTGATTACTGGCGGCGATAATTCCGCTGTTGTTCAGTGTGCCACTGGCTGTGACATCCGTACTGGCTGCCGCGTAAATCCTGCCGCTATTGTCCATCTGCCCCTGCGACGTAAGCCGCAGGTTTTGTGAAGCATTGATGCTGCCGCTGTTGCCTATTCTGCCATCGGCATTGATCACCACATCACCGGCGGCAGTACCAATATGACCGGCATTGTGAACGCCCACGCCCTTTTCAGTGCCCGTCAGGCGGATTTTGTTGGCATACATGCCGCCCAGCGCCGCGACGTCAATGGCCAGAGCAGGGGCCAGACTGTCATCAGCAGCTTTGGCCGTGACCCGATGATGATCCGCATCCACAAGGTTACGACCGGCAGTGACGTTCAGCTCCCTGGCCCAGATCCCGGCATTGATCTTAACCGCACGGGCAATCAGATCGGTTTTATCCTGTCGGCTGCTGTCCATTCCTGCGCCCCGAACCACGATTTCACCGTTACTCACATCAAAACCCGCGATCAGCCCCTGGTTCATCTGTACGCTGCCGGTGGTCAGGGTGGCACGATGCGCGTTGATAAAGCCGCAGCCGTTACAGGTAATACCGGCGGGGTTGGCAATGACGACCTGGGCTTTTTGACCAGCAACTTCAATCATGCCGTTCAACTGGCTGGCGTTGCGCGCGTTTACTTCATTGAGAATGACGCGGGCTTCCCCCCTGGCCAGCATGCCGTTGCCAGCCACCATGCCTGCCAGCTGGGTCTGCGTGTTAGCGTGGCTGTTGTTCAGCACCACGCCTTTGCTGTCAATGTCAAACTGGCTGTAGATATTACGGGATACGCCGCCGCTGCCCGGGGTCTGAATATTGACCTGGGGCGTGCCATTTGCCGTATTGATGATGGTGGGCTGTTGGTGACCTGGCGCCTGTACGTCCGCCACGACAGCCGCGCCGGAGGCAAGGCTGACGCATCCCAGCGCGACCAGCAGCGCAAACTGCAGCGCAGAAAGTCTGCACATCCGGCGTTGTATCGGTCTCAGCCCCTGAGAAGATGGGGGGGACCCGCGAGCTGACGTCGCGGTCTCGGACACCACCATCAGCATACCACGGGCTTTATTGAAAATGACTCTGTAGAGATTTTTGTTCATGGCGATCCTTGCCAGTATCTTCTTGACTGTCCCTGTCCTGTCACTCTGAATAGCCCATTTCGATTTCGGGCAGGGGCTGAAGTGACGGTGAATGCATGCAGAATAGACTGCAATTTTTAAGCAATCAACTTAAAAGATGACCGCTCAAAATTTATGCACTCCTCCTGGTTGCGTTTATGACGTTGAAAGGCACGCTCACGCTTTCCCTTATGGGGGCGATGGATGCGGGTGAAATCTCTTTGTAATCGCTTCCACTTATTGGCATTTATTAGCGATCGTCTCGCTAAATATATTGAACTATCCGCCGATAGTTCGGAATTATCAACTTGTGTAAACGATTCCATTTATCCAGACTTGATCACGCTTTGTTTTTTCACACTGTGCTATTTTTCTTTAAGGCTCCCGACGCAGAGAAAAGGTTATCAGGACGCAACATGCAAAAATTTAATCCGGTCGATCACCCCCATCGCCGCTATAACCCGCTGGCTGACCAGTGGATTCTGGTTTCTCCCCACCGCGCTAAACGCCCCTGGCAGGGCGCGCAGGAGACGCCTTCTCAGCAGCAGTTCCCGTCCCACGATCCGGACTGCTTTCTTTGCCCGGGCAACACACGAGTAACGGGTGACAAAAACCCGGACTACACCAGCACCTGGGTATTCACCAATGACTATGCGGCACTGATGACCGACACCCCGGACGCGCCGGAAAGTGACGATATGCTGATGCGCTGTGAAAGCGCGCGCGGCACCAGCCGGGTGATCTGCTTTTCCCCGGATCACAGTAAAACCCTGCCGGAGCTGTCGCTTCCCGCTCTTGAGCAGATAGTCAGAACCTGGCAGGAGCAAACTGCCGATCTCGGTCAGCACTACCCCTGGGTGCAGGTGTTTGAAAATAAAGGCGCGGCGATGGGCTGCTCCAATCCGCACCCGCATGGGCAGATCTGGGCCAACAGTTTTCTGCCGAATGAAGCCAAACGCGAAGACGATCTTCAGCGCCGCTGGTATCAGCAGCACGGATCGTCCATGCTGGTGGATTACGCCGCCCGTGAACTGAAAGATGGCAGCCGCACCGTCGTGGAAACGGAACACTGGCTGGCCGTGGTGCCCTGGTGGGCCGCCTGGCCGTTTGAGACCCTGCTGCTGCCTAAAACGGCTGTTCGCCGTCTGGTGGATTTGACCGATGCGCAGCGTCAGGATCTGGCGCTGGCGCTGAAAAAACTGACCAGCCGCTATGACAATCTCTTCCAGTGCTCTTTCCCTTATTCAATGGGCTGGCACGGCGCGCCCTTCAACGGGGAAGCTAACGAACACTGGCAGCTGCACGCGCACTTTTATCCCCCGCTGCTGCGTTCCGCGACGGTGCGTAAATTTATGGTCGGCTACGAGATGCTGGCCGAAACCCAGCGCGATTTAACCGCGGAACAGGCTGCAGAGCGCCTGCGTTCCGTCAGTGATATCCATTTCCGCGAGACGGGAGCATAACCATGACGTTAAAAACCTCTGCCCAACAGATCTTCCAGGATAACTTCGGCTATGCGGCCGACCACTATATTCAGGCGCCGGGTCGCGTCAATCTGATTGGTGAACATACCGATTACAACGACGGTTTTGTCCTGCCCTGCGCCATCAATTATCAGACGGTGATTGCCTGCGCACGCCGCGATGACCGCCAGGTGCGGGTGACTGCCGCCGATTATGAAAATCAGCAGGACACTTTTTCACTGGATGAGCCGATCCTCAGCCACAGCGACTGGATGTGGGCGAACTACGTCCGGGGCGTGGTGAAACACCTCCAGCAGCGCCATAAAGATTTTGGCGGCGTGGATATGGTGATTACGGGTGATGTGCCGCAGGGTGCCGGCCTGAGCTCCTCCGCATCGCTGGAAGTGGCGGTCGGCACGGTGTTCCAGCAGCTCTGGCATCTGCCGCTCGACGGCGCAGCGATCGCGGTGAACGGCCAGGAAGCCGAGAATCAGTTTGTCGGCTGTAACTGCGGCATTATGGATCAGCTCATTTCCGCACTGGGTAAAAAAGATCATGCCCTGCTGCTGGACTGTCGCACGCTGGGAACGCGCCCGGTGCCGATGCCTGAAGACGTGGCGGTAGTGATTATTAACTCCAATTTCCGCCGCAGCCTGGTGGGCAGCGAGTACAATACCCGCCGCCAGCAGTGCGAAACAGGCGCACGCTTTTTCAGCCAGCCGTCGCTGCGGGACGTCGACCTTAATCAGTTTAACGCCGTGGAGCATGAGCTGGACCCGCAGGTGGCGAAACGCGTTCGTCACGTGCTGACTGAAAATGCCCGTACGCTGGAAGCCGCAGACGCGCTGGCGAAGGGCGATCTGGCGCGGATGGGCGAGCTAATGGCACAGTCACATGCCTCTATGCGCGATGATTTTGAAATTACCGTCCCGCCGATTGATGCGCTGGTAGAAATTGTCAAAGCGACCATTGGTGAACGCGGTGGAGTACGCATGACCGGCGGCGGTTTCGGCGGCTGCGTGGTGGCGCTGGTGCCGCTGGATCTGGTGGATGCCGTTCAGGCGGCGGTGGCGGAACAGTACGAGGCTAAATCCGGTATCAAAGAGACGTTCTACGTCTGTAAAGCGTCAGCAGGAGCCAGCCAATGCTGACAGAACCGCATTCTCATGCCCCCGACGGCCAGGCGTGGCGGATCACCCACCTGCGTAATGCGGGTGGCATGGTCACAACCTTCATGGACTGGGGCGCGACCTGGCTGTCAGCGCGCGTACCGATGAAGGATGGATCGGTGCGCGAAGCGCTACTCGGCTGCGCCACACCCTCAGACTACCCCAGCCAGACGGCCTATCTGGGCGCGACCGTAGGCCGCTATGCCAATCGCATCGCCAATGCGACCTTTGATGCTGGCGGCAGGACAGTGCAGCTCGCGGCAAATCAGGGTGCCCACCAGCTGCATGGCGGACCCAATGGCTTTAATAATCGCCGATGGCAGATCGTGCGCCAGGCTGAGCAGGAGGTTGAGTATCGCCTGGACTCACTAGCGGGCGATCAGGGCTATCCGGGACGGCTGCTGGCCTCCGTAATCTACCGTCTGGAGGATGATAATACGCTGACGATACGCTATCACGCGACGGTAGACGCCCCCTGCCCGGTGAATCTTACCAATCATGCCTATTTCAATCTGGACGCTCATCACGGCGATGCGCGTGAGCACCGGCTCCAGGTCAGCGCCGATCGTTACCTTCCGGTCAGCAGCGAAGGGATCCCCAATGCCGATCTGACGCCCGTCGCCAACACCAGCTTTGATTTCCGTCAGGCAAAAACGCTGGCGCAGGACTTTATGCAGGATGAGGATCAACGTGCAGTGAAGGGCTACGATCACGCCTTCCTGCTTAACGCGCGCGACGCGTCCACCCCTGCCGCGCAGCTCTGCTCTGCCGATGGGCAACTGATGCTAAGCGTATTTACCTCCGCTCCTGCCCTGCAGGTTTATAGCGGTAATTATCTGGCGGGAACGCCCGCACGTGAGCAGGGCGTCTACGCAGCGCATCAGGGTATTGCGCTGGAAAGCGAATTTTTACCCGATTCGCCGAATCACCCTGAATGGCCGCAGCCGGACTGCTGGATCAAGCCAGGTGAATCGTTTCAGTCTGTGACCCGCTACCGGCTGACGGCGGTTTGATTAAGCGCATGAAAACGTGCATCCTGAATGCTTCAGGCTTACGTGCCGTGAAGATTTCCGCTATGGTAGGTCACAATCAAATTGCCAGAGCAATTTGCAGTTTACCAATATCATAGAAACGTCAGATTAAGGAGTTGAGCTATGGCTGTAACTAAGCTGGTTCTGGTACGTCACGGCGAAAGCCAGTGGAACAACGAAAACCGCTTTACCGGATGGTACGATGTTGACCTGTCCGATAAAGGCCGTACCGAAGCCAAAGCAGCAGGTAAGTTATTAAAGAATGAAGGTTTTACCTTCGACTTTGCTTACACGTCCGTGCTGAAACGAGCCATCCACACCCTGTGGGCTATTCTCGACGAAGTTGATCAGGTCTGGCTGCCGGTTGAAAAATCATGGCGTCTGAATGAGCGTCACTACGGTGCGCTGCAGGGGCTGGACAAAGCTGAAACCGCGCAGAAATACGGTGACGACCAGGTGAAGCAGTGGCGCCGCGGCTTTGCCGTCACGCCACCGGAACTGGATCGCAGCGATGAACGCTTCCCGGGCCATGACCCGCGCTATGCGGGCCTGACTGCTGAGCAGCTGCCGACTACGGAAAGCCTGGCGCTGACCATCGATCGCGTGCTGCCCTACTGGAATGAGTCCATTCTGCCACGCATGAAAAAAGGCGAGAAAGTGATCATCGCCGCTCACGGTAACTCACTGCGCGCGCTGGTGAAATACCTGGATAACATGAGCGAAGAAGAGATCCTTGAGCTGAACATCCCAACCGGCGTACCGCTGGTGTATGAGTTTGACGAAAACTTCAAACCGATCAAACACTACTATCTGGGCGATGCTGACGAGATTGCCGCTAAGGCAGCTGCCGTGGCTAACCAGGGTAAAGCGAAGTAAGCTTTCTCCCTTCCCTTTTGGGAACAAAAAATCCGCCCCCGGGCGGATTTTTTTGTGCCTGTTTTCGGGAGCAACAGCGGCTGTCGCTCCCTTCCGCCGTCAGCCGCGACGGACTCTGACGGCCTCGGCCAGCTGGCGCAGCACCTTAGTGGTATCGTCCCAGCCAATGCAGGCGTCGGTCACGCTCTGGCCGTAGACCAGCGGCTCACCGCTCTCCAGGCTCTGGTTGCCCTCAACCAGATGGCTTTCAATCATCACGCCCATGATGGCCGCGTCGCCGCCCGCAATCTGCTGAGCAACGTCATGGGCAACGTCCATCTGCTTCTGATACTGC
This sequence comes from Erwinia sp. PPS120, assembly GCF_047918655.1. Taxonomy (GTDB): domain Bacteria; phylum Pseudomonadota; class Gammaproteobacteria; order Enterobacterales; family Enterobacteriaceae; genus Erwinia; species Erwinia tasmaniensis_A. The sequence continues at coordinate 20,589 of NZ_JBLREF010000008.1, forward strand.
TTACTGCTGTTAGCGTGGCTAAAGTCGATCATCACCTGCGGGGTCAGCCCGGCCTGTTCCAGACCTCGCTTAACGATATCCACATGCTCAGCACTGTAGTTTGGCTCTTTGCCGCCGCGCAGGATGATATGGCAGTCAGCGTTCCCGCTGGTTTCGACAATGGCTGAGTGGCCGTATTTGGTAACCGACAGGAAGCAGTGCGGCGCGCTGGCCGCATTAATAGCGTCAATCGCCACTTTAATGGTGCCATCCGTACCGTTTTTGAACCCCACCGGGCAGGAGAGGCCGGAAGAGAGTTCGCGATGGACCTGCGATTCAGTGGTTCGGGCGCCGATTGCCCCCCAGCTCATCAGGTCAGCGACATACTGCGGGGTGATCATATCCAGAAACTCACCGGCGGTGGGTAAACCGGAATCATTGATTTCCACCAGCAGGTTACGGGCAATGCGCAGCCCGTCGTTGATCTGGAAGCTGCCATCCATGTGCGGATCGTTGATTAACCCCTTCCAGCCAACGGTGGTGCGCGGCTTCTCAAAATAGACGCGCATGACCACTTCCAGTGCATCACCCAGCTCTTCGCGCAGGCTGAGCAGGCGTCCGGCATACTCTTTTGCCGCCGCCGTATCATGGATGGAGCACGGCCCAATCACCACTAACAGGCGATCGTCCTCTTTTTTAAGGATAGCGTGAATGGCCTTGCGGGAGCGGGCTACGGTCTGTGCCGCCAACTCCGTGGCCGGAAACTTTTCGAGCAGAGCTACAGGGGGTAGAAGTTCCTTTATCTCTTTGATTCTTAAGTCATCATTCTGATAGTTCATAGTCTTTCCAGTATCGTAGTCGCAGTACTGCACACCTGGCGCATCCCGTCCAATTTATCGCGTGCACAGGTCGCTGTAAATCAAAGGAAAGAAATTCCTGATAAGGATATTTGCCGTTTTTCCATCCTTAACTACACTTTATTGTGCATACACTTAAAAAAAACGCATAAAGATCACCAGCTTCAGGCGGGCGAACGTTATGCGTCTGGGTATTGTTTACGATACTCAGCGTTAATTGGACTGCTTTTATGCCGACTTTTCGGCACTACACAAAATGAATGGGGCAAAATGATGAATAAGATCGCAATCGTACTTCTGGCAACCGCAATGACTTTCGGCAGCACCGCAGCAATGGCTGCAGGCAGCGGCGAAGGTAATTCCAACAACGCCGCCGCAGCGGGCGCGGTAGCCGGTGGCGCAAAAGATAACCTTGCACCTAACAATGTTGATAACAACAAAATCAACACCGGGAGCGAAACCACCACGCATCCGGTGAAAAAGCATCATAAAAAGGCCCAGCATCATAAAAAAATGACCGCTGACCAGATGGATAAAAACGCCCAGTGTAAAGACGGCAAATGCCCGGACATGAACAAAAAAGTGGGTCCAGGCGCGGATACTAAAACCGATGGCACCACCAACTAATTCGTGCTTATGACAAAAGGGGGCGCTGCATACTCCCTTTAGTTGGCCGACAAACCCCACTCTCAGGTGGGGTTTTTCTTTTTTTTGACGCGCTTACATCCAGGAAAAAAACCGCTGATTAAGCAGAAGCCGGAACCTCCACTTAACCCAAACAACCCTCGCGGACTACAACGGCTAAAAGCCTGGCCGCCGGATAGGACCGCGCTAAATTTATTGATATCATTAGCAGAAGTATTCTGACGGAACTGGAAATTTATGGCTCACACCCACACTGAAGACAAAGGCAACCAAAACCGCCTGCTTGCGGCGTTTATTGTCACTGCGGTATTTATGGTGGCAGAAATTGCGGGTGGCCTGCTTTCAGGCTCACTGGCGCTGCTGGCCGATGCCGGACATATGCTCACCGATACGGCAGCCCTGCTGATGGCTCTGCTCGCGGTGCATTTCGCCCGACGCAAGCCGAGCACGCGACACACGTTCGGCATGCTGCGTCTGACCACGCTGGCAGCCTTTGTTAATGCCATTGCCCTGCTGGTGATCACCGTACTGATCGTCTGGGAAGCCGTTCGCCGCTTTATGCATCCGGAGCCCATCGCCGGCGGCGTGATGCTGGTCATTGGCGTGGCCGGACTCTTCGCCAACCTGTTTTCTTTCTGGCTGCTGCATCACGGCAGCGAGGAAAAAAACCTTAACGTTCGGGCGGCTGCGCTGCACGTACTGGGCGATCTGCTCGGCTCGGTAGGCGCCGTCGCGGCTGCGCTGGTTATAATGTATACCGGCTGGACGCCAATCGATCCGCTGTTATCCATTCTGGTCTCCCTGCTGGTGGTGCGCAGCGCCTGGGCACTGCTGAAGGAGAGTCTTCATGAACTGCTGGAAGGTGCGCCGTCACGGCTGGATGTGGAAAAGCTGACGAAAATGCTGAAGCGTGGTATCCCCGAAGTCCGGAATGTTCATCATATTCACCTTTGGCAGGTGGGTGAAAAACCGGTCATGACGCTGCACGTGCAGGTTATCCCACCGCATGACCACGATGCGCTGCTGCACCGCATTCATGAATATCTGCATGAGCACTATCAGATAGCTCACGCCACGGTGCAGATGGAGTATCAACACTGCGAGGAGGCCGACTGCATGCTAAGCGCAGAGTCAGCCGGACACGCGCACCATCACCACTAGATTATAACGAGAGCGCCCGCTCCTCGCCCTGCTGCCGGGCGCTCCTTATCCACAGCCAGCTACCGTTAAGCGCAATCAGCGTCAGAATGACATATTCTACCGCCATCGCCCAGACGCCCTGCCGGGCAAAAATCATTACGCTTATTACGTTAATGACGACCCAAATCAGCCAGTTTTCGACGTATTTCCGCGTCATTAAAATCATCGCCACAATGGATAGCACCATCAGACAGGCGTCCCAGAATGGGAAGGCGTCCGGCTGCAGCGTCGGCTGCGTCACTGCCAACCCCATCGCCTGCATTGCTTCCACCGCAATGGCGGTCAGCCAGGCAAATACCGGATTGATATAGCGCGTCATCAGCGCGATGGCGACAATGCAGACCACCAGCCAGGCCAGCGCTTTAGGCAGTCCCATCCAGCGGATTTTTAGCGCCTGCTGATGATCCGCCGTCTGCCTGCTCCAGGCATACCAGCCGTAAATATTGGCTACCAGGAAAAAAAGCTGGAGCAACAGGCTGGCGTAGAGCTGGATCTGAAAGAAGATCACCGCGAACAGGGTGACGTTTATCAGACCAAACGCGTAGTTAATTATTTTTTCCTGACTGGCAAGCCAGATGCAGAGCAGTCCAGCCAGAGTGCCTGTGGCTTCAATCCACGAAAGATCGTAACCGCCTGCGCCGAGAGGAATGTGAACCAAAATATTATGCGTGCTCAAAAAATCCATATTGACACCTTTTGCTAAGCAGTAAGGAGGCCCGTTTATATTTTTTAACCCGTCGGGAAGGTTAACACAGGATTCAGCGGTATCAACGCTATCCACGATGGGTGCGCGCAGCGGCGGCAGGTGGCCCCCTCACCTGCCGCCGGATGAAGCGATTTCATCCTGTGCAGCGCCTGGATTTGGCATTCATCGTGGGCAATACAGGTTCCCTGCCAGCAGAAGCTATCGGCTCCGGCTTGCCTGGCGACGTACAGCCCGGGGCGGCGCTCCGGCACCTGTATTTCCCGATCGGTTCAGGTTCTGGCGGGAAGGACCAGGCCGTCTCGGGATCGAATATCAGGCTCATATCGCGACGCTCGTTTCTTCGGCTTAACCCATTCCACTTTATTAAGGCTTAAGCATGCGGAAATACGAAACTTTGTTTGATCCGCTAAACAAGATAGCCGAATTTGTTGCCTCTGTCGCCGGTTTTTTCATCTGTAATGAGTGGGGCCTGCTTCGTCTCTCGGTGAATATGGGTGGCCTCAAGGCGTAGCAGCAGCGCCTTGACCGCCAGCCCGCCGGCAAAACCCGTCAGTTTACCATCAGAACCTATCACGCGGTGACAGGCGGCGATGATGGAGATCGGGTTTTTTCCATTGGCCGCGCCGACTGCGCGCACCGCCGTCGGATGGCCGATCTGGTGCGCAATCTGCGCATAGCTACGGGTTTCACCAAAGGGGATTTCCAGTAGCGCCTGCCACACTTTTTTCTGAAAATCGGTGCCGATAAAATCGAGAGGCAGGTCAAAACGGCTACGCTTGCCCGAGAAATACTCGTTAAGCTGGCGCGCCGTCTCCAGCAGTATCGGATGCGTGGGATCCTCCTGGGGTGACATCTGCCGGACTCGCCTGGGATTTTCGTTCTCCCACAGTAACGCCGCCAGACCGGTATCGCTGGCGATTGCCGTCAGCTCCCCCACCGGTGAAGGTATCCTTTTAAAAAAGTAGTTCATCATACTCTCCCTGCGTCACGACTTGTGAAAACAATAACGCTTATTATCCTTAATCCTGAAGCGGCTGCCAGCCGTTTTCGGACAGGGAAATAAACAGGTTAGCCGTCCGAAAACCGCCAGTGATGAAAATGAGTTGTCGCTATCTTCGGTGTCAGGCGATCCCTCTGGACAGCCGGTTACCTGCATGCTGTTCCCTTAACCCGATGCGAGAAGGCAATTGAATGATTGATCCTACCCTGGCCTGGCGTGCGCTGACCTCGCGTGACGCCCGCTTTGACGGCGTGTTTTATGTTGGCGTCACCTCGACAGGAATTTATTGTCGGCCTGTCTGCCCGGTCAAGCCGCCCCACCTGCAAAACTGCCTGTTTTTTGACAGCGCCGAAGCCGCGGAAAAAGCCGCCTTTCGACCCTGCCTGCGCTGCCGCCCTGAGCTGGCGCCGGGTAATGCGCCGATCGATAACGGCCAGCGAATCGCTAATCTGCTTATCCAGCGTATTGAGGACGGCCAAATCGATGCGGCAGAAGGATTAGAGCAGACTGCCGCCCGGTTTGCGCTCAGCTCCCGTCAGCTACGGCGCATCATACATAAAGAACTCGGCGTCTCTTTCGTTGAGCTTCGGCAAACCCGACGTCTGCTGCTGGCAAAGCAGCTGCTGACCGAAACGGCACTGTCGATCACCGATATCGCCTATGCCAGCGGCTTCGCCAGCCTGCGGCGGTTTAACGAGGTGTTCAGCAGGCAGTATCGCATGCCGCCAGGGCGCCTGCGTAAAACAGTCCGTGAGACCGGGGCCGCTTCCCTCGGGGAAACCTCAACGCTGCTGATGAGCTATCGTCCACCCTACGACTGGGCGTCCCTCCTTGATTTCCTGCGCCTTCGCGCACTAAAAGGCATAGAGAGCGTGGATCAGGAGAGTTATGCCCGTACGGTGCGTCTGGGGCAATATACGGGCTGGGTGCGCCTGTTGCACGAGCCGCATAAAAACAGTTTGCGCCTGGAGTTTACCCATTCGCTGATACTGGTTCTGCCCATGCTGCTCCGGCGACTGAGAAATTTATTCGATCTGGACGCTCACCCCGATCGCATCTCAACGCACCTTAAACAATCCCCACTGCTGCGGGAAAGCCTGCAAAAAAACCCCGGACTCAGGCTTCCCGGCGCCTTTGATGGCTTTGAAACGCTGGTCAGAGCCATTCTCGGGCAGCAGATCACCGTTAAGGCCGCTACCACGCTCGGTGGGCGCTTTGCGGCAGCCTTTGGTGAACCGTTCGCCACGCCGCTGCCGGCGTTAACGCATCTGACGCCGCTGGCGGCAGATGTGGCACAGGTAAGCCTGGATGAGGTTGCCCGCCTGGGTATTATCAGCACACGCGCACGGACGATTATCGCCGCCGCTCAGGCCTGTGACAGCGGGGCGCTGACGTTTGATGCCGTAGCGCACCCGGAGCAAACTATTGCCGCGCTGACCGCCCTGCCAGGTATTGGTCACTGGACCGCACACTATATCGCCATGCGCGCACTACACTGGCCGGATGCTTTCGTCAAAGAGGATGGGGTCGTGAGGAAGAATCTGGGCGGCGTGAGCGCCCGGGAGGCGGAGAAGATTGCTGAAGCCTGGCGTCCCTGGCGCAGCTATGCCGTTATGCATATCTGGAAAAACCTGACGCCCTGAGCGTGCATTTCGTTGCAGGTTCCAACCCCGCACCAATGCAGAAAAGCAAAAAGGCGCCTTTAGGGCGCCTTTTGACATTGGTGGGTCGTGCAGGATTCGAACCTGCGACCAATTGATTAAAAGTCAACTGCTCTACCAACTGAGCTAACGACCCGCTGAAGCGGTGTAGTGCTGTGGCTATCTGAATCTGATAGTGGTGGGTCGTGCAGGATTCGAACCTGCGACCAATTGATTAAAAGTCAACTGCTCTACCAACTGAGCTAACGACCCGCTGAAGCGGTGTACTGCCTGTGACTATCTGATAGTGGTGGGTCGTGCAGGATTCGAACCTGCGACCAATTGATTAAAAGTCAACTGCTCTACCAACTGAGCTAACGACCCACTTTCGTGCTGTCAGAACGTTTTAACATATGTCCCGGCAACGGCGGCATATATTACTGATTTACCGATTCAGCGCAACCACTATTTTAAACCAACCCGTTCAACTGACTACCTTTCGCGCGTATGGACCAGAAATCACGCGATAACGGGTCAAAGCTTAACACTTACTGCGTGCCAGCCCGTTTTTGCGCATTTTTTGCCGCGTCACTGTTCGGGTAAAGTTTAACCACCTGCTGCCAGACGGCTTTCGCTTTTTCCGTGTCACCCTTCTCCTGCATGATCACGCCAACCTTGTAGAGTGCATCAGGACTTTTCGGCGATTTAGGGTATTTCTTGACCACGGTAGCGAAATAATAGGCCGCGTCGTCTTTCTTACCCTTGTTGTAATTCAACTGTCCCAGCCAGTAGTTCGCATTAGGCTGATAGGTGGAATCCGGGTATTTTTTTACAAATGCCTGAAAAGCAGTGATAGCCTGATCGTTCTGTTTTTTCTCCAGAACAAGGGCGACCGCCGCATTGTAATCGGTATTTGCATCTCCGCTTTGCACGCCAGCCGTAGCCGTGCCGCTGTTAGCGTTAGTCCCGCCTGCGGCGGCTGCGGTATCCTCACCCGATACGGTTGGCTGAGCCTGAGCACCTGTACCTGTACCTGTACCTGTACCTGTACCTGTACCTGCACCTGTACCTGCACCTGTACCTGCACTGCCAGCATTACTGCTAAGCGTATCAATCTGCTGATAAAGGTTTTTTTGACGCTCGGTGACCTGATTCAGCTGATACTGGTTTTCCTGAATCTGTCCACGGAGGGAATCGATATCGCGCTGGGTGTCGGAGAGCTGCTGCTGAAGCTGCTGAAGAAGTTGTCCCTGGGCATTCGAGATACGCTCAAGGGTGGTGACGCGGTCATCGACCGAGCCTGAGCCAACGTTACTGATTGACGCCTGGGCATTAGCGGCCCAGGGAGCCGCTACGCCAACCAGTAACGACAGACCCAACAGGTGAAGTCTGAAGTTACTAATCATGTGATTCTCTTAGTAGACCAGAACGGCACGACGGTTTTTGGCATAAGCCGCTTCGTCATGACCCAGCACCGCTGGCTTCTCTTTACCGTAGGAGACGATAGAGATCTGATCGGCAGAAACGCCTTTGCCCTGCAGGTACATTTTAACCGCAGTCGCACGACGCTCGCCCAGGGCGATGTTGTACTCTGGGGTTCCGCGCTCATCCGCATGACCTTCTACGGTCACTTTGTATGAAGGGTTGTTACGCAGGAAAGTCGCGTGCGCATCCAGCATCTGAGCGAAGTCAGACTGGATATCATACTTGTCCAGACCAAAGTAAACGATGTTGTTTTTCTGCAGCTCCTGCATCTGCAGGCGAGCCTGCTCGTCAGAAGACATGTTGCCGCCGCCATTCATGCCGCTGTTCATGCCGCTATTTGCACCATCGCCCATACCGCTGGTCTGGTCGTTGTTGTTGTTTTTGTGTGAGCTACAAGCAGCCACTGCGATTACTGGCAGTGCCAGCATTAAGCCTTTCAGCACTTTATTCAGTTGCATTTCTACAATCCTATTATTGTTTGCCATACATATTTACACATGCATCACAGATACGGCGACCAGGCAGGTGATTTTACCTGTCCATCGGTTGCCGGAAGACGCGCTTTGAAACGCCCATCAGTCGAAACCAGCTGCAGAACGGAACCCATACCCTGTGTAGAGCTGTAGATTACCATCGTGCCGTTTGGCGAGAGGCTTGGCGTTTCATCCAGGAACGTGTCCGTTAATTGTTGCACGGCTCCCGTTTCCAGATCCTGCCTGGCGATGTGCTGCGCACCACCGTTGGTGCTGACCATCACCAGTGATTTACCGTCAGTGCTGACGTCGGCATTCTGATTCTGAGAGCCTTCCCAGGTCAGACGCTGGGCTGCGCCACCGTTAACACTGATTTTATAGATTTGTGGACGACCGGCCTGATCGGAGGTGTAAGCCAGGGTCTGGCTGTCCGGGAACCAGGTCGGTTCGGTATTGTTATAGCGACCGTCCGTTATCTGGCGGATCTGACCGGAACCCAGATCCATTACGTACAGATTCATGCTGCCGGTCTTCGATAAGGTGAACGCCAGCTTAGTGCCATCCGGTGAGAAGGCCGGTGCGCCGTTGTGGCGTGGGAATGAGGCCACCTGACGAATAGCACCGTTTGCCAGCGTCTGAATGACCAGCGCTGATTTGCCGCTTTCAAAAGTCACATAAGCCAGTTTGCTGCCGTCTTTTGACCAGGCCGGAGACATCAGCGGCTGCGGTGAACGATGCACGACAAACTGGTTATAACCGTCATAGTCGGAGACGCGCAGTTCATACGGGAACTGACCGCCGTTCGTCTGAACGACATAGGCGATACGCGTACGGAATGCACCCTTAATGCCGGTCAGCTTCTCGAAAGATTCGTCACTGGCGGTGTGCGCCGCGTAACGTAGCCACTGTTTGGTTACCTTATACTGGTTTTGCGCCAGAATAGCACCTGGATTCCCTGAGGTATCCACCAGCTGGTATGAGACCAGATAGCTGCCGTCAGCGCCCGGCTGCACCTTACCTACCACCACGGCATCAATGCCCAGGGCGGTCCACGCCGCAGGCTGGACCTCCGCCGCCGTCGTCGGCTGCTGTGGCAGACGTGAGCGATCCAACGGGTTAAACTTACCGCTGTTGCGTAAGTCTGCCGCCACAATGCCGCCAATATCTTCAGGCGCGGCACCCGGACCATCCCATTTAAAAGGCACCACGCCAATCGGACGCGCGGTGTTCACCCCCTGGGTGATTTCAATACGAACTTCTGCATGCGCTACCGCGACAAACAGCAGTAAAAAACTCAGTGCTACACGAAATGCCTGCTTCATCTTTTCTCCCTTATCTGAACGCGATGTCCACGATAATTAGCAGTGTTTCAAAGAACCGTGAATGCATATGTAGAGTCCGGCAGGGGAGTTTTGGTTCCCCCTGCCGGAACATACCGGTTTATTATGGCTTGAATATCAGCGTTGCGTCTTTCACCGCCTGATAAACATCAGCGCTGGGCGGCTTCGGTATCCGCGCCATTCTGGCCGCGTTAATTGCCGCCTGGCACAGCGCCGGATCGCCACCCGACTGCACGGCCGAAATTAACAGACCATCAGGTGCAAGTTTGATGCGAACGTCGCAGGTTCTGCCCTTGAACGTATCTGAATCATAGAACTTACTCTGAATTGCGCCCTGCACCTGGCCAAGATAACTGTCAATGGCCGCGCCGGAAGCGCCGGATTTTTTCTGGTTACCCTGCCCCGCCGCGCCACCGGATTTACCCTGTTTTGGCGCATTCTTGCCAGAACTGAGTCCGCCCAGCAGATCGTCAACATCACTGCTGTCTTTTGCGGCTTCAGCTGCGGCTTTTTTCTTCGCATCGGCCGCGGCTTTTGCTTTGGCAGCGGCGGCAGCTTTTGCTTCCGCTTTTGCCTCTGCTTTGGCCTTCGCTTCTGCCTGAGCTTCTGCTTTGGCTTTCGCTTCCGCCTTAGCCTCGGCTTTCGCTTTCGCATCCGCAGCAGCCTGCTGTTTGGCTTCCTGCGCCGCTTTGGCTTCTTCTGCAGCCTTAGCTTTCGCATCGGCAGCGGCTTTGGCTTTCGCCTCCTGCGCAGCCTTCACTTTAGCGGCTTCGGCCGCAGCCTGTCTCGCCTCGGCATCCGCCTGCTTTTTAGCCTCAGCGGCCGCTTTTTTGGCTTCAGCTTCGGCTTTTTTATGCGCATCAGCCGCCGCTTTGGCCTTTACCTGAGCGTCTGCCGCCGCCTTAGCCTGTTCATCCGCCCGGGCTTTCGCATCAGCTTTGGCCTGCGAGGCAGCCGCTTCAGCCTGCTTCTGCTGCTCCTCAGCCTGCTTAGCCGCTTCCTGCGCCTGCTTCTGTTCCGCTGCCTGCTCGGCCGCCTGCTGTTTCGCTTCCTGCTGAGCCTGCAAACGCTCTTTTTCCATTTGCTTTAGCTGCTGCTGTTCCGCCGCCTGCTTCTGCTGTAGCTCTTCCGCCTGCTGTTTTGCCTGCTTCTGACGCTGCTGCTCGGCACGTTTGCTGTCGCTCTGTTGATTCTGCTGACGATTGTACTGTTCAACCACTGCGCCAGGATCAACCATTACTGCATCAATGTCACTACCGCCGCCGCCGCCGCTGGCTTCGATATGTTCGTCAAAAGAGCTCCAGATCAGCAGTGCAATCAAAAAGATATGCAGAATGACTGAAATGATAATCGCTCGTTTTAACTTATCGTTTTGCTCGGTTGCCTTCGACACTCTCGGTTCCCAAAAACGGTTCGAATGAATTAAATCGGCTGCGTCATTAAGCCAACAGACTTAACGCCTGCCTGATGCAGCAGGTTAAGCGCCTTGATGATCTCGTCATAGGGCACGGTCTTCGCACCGCCAATCAGGAAAACCGTCTTCGGATTTGCCTGGATGCGACGCTGCGCTTCAGCAATGACCTGCTCAGGAGGGAGCTGCTCCATGCGGTCATGATCGACCACCAGGCTGTACTGCCCTACCCCCGCCACTTCCACGATCACCGGTGGATTATCATCGCTGGAAACGGTTTTTGAATCTGTTGCATCCGGCAGGTCAACTTCCACGCTCTGGGTAATGATGGGCGCCGTTGCCATAAAGATCAGCAGCAGCACCAGCAGCACGTCCAGCAAAGGCACAATGTTGATTTCGGACTTCATGTCGCGGCGACCGCTGCGACCACGCTTTCTGGCCATAGAGCCTCCGCTGTTACTTGCTGACGTCGCTGGAGAACGCCTGACGATGCAGAATGGCCGTGAACTCTTCCATAAAGTTATCGTAATTCTGTTCCAGCCGGTTCACGCGCTGATTCAGGCGGTTATACGCCATGACCGCCGGGATCGCCGCAAACAGACCGATCGCCGTGGCGATCAGCGCTTCTGCGATCCCCGGTGCCACCATCTGTAGCGTGGCCTGTTTGACCGCGCCCAGGGCGATAAAGGCATGCATAATCCCCCAGACCGTACCAAACAGCCCGATATAGGGGCTGATCGACCCGACGGTGCCGAGGAAAGGAATATTGTTTTCGAGCGCTTCCAGCTCGCGGTTCATTGAAATGCGCATAGCGCGCGTCGCGCCCTCCACCACCGATTCCGGCGCGTGATTATTGGCGCGATGAAGGCGGGCAAACTCTTTGAAGCCGGCATAGAAAATTTGTTCAGATCCCCCCAGCTCGTCGCGACGTGCCTGACTCTCCTGATAAAGGCGGGAGAGTTCGATTCCCGACCAGAATTTATCTTCGAATGCATCCGCATCACGTCCTGCCGCATTCAGAATGCGGGTACGCTGAATAATGATTGCCCAGGAGGCGATAGAAAACCCAATCAAAATCAACATGATAAGTTTGACCAGAAGGCTTGCCTTCAGGAACAAATCAAGAATGTTCATGTCAGTCACTGCTTGAACTCCGCGACAATAGACTTGGGAAGCGCAATTGGCTTCATTAGATGTGGATTAATGCAGGCGATAAGAACCTCCGCTTCGTTCAGCGTCCGCCCCTCTGCATTCACAATTCGTTGTGCGAAAGTCATCGTCGTTCTGGTCATCCTTACTACCTCAGACTGCACCTCAAGAAGATCGTCAAGGCGCGCAGCAGCAAGATAGTCAACCGTCAGGCGACGCACGACAAACGCAACCTGCTGTTCCAGCAGCGTCTGCTGATTGAAATGGTGCTGGCGCAGCATTTCAGTTCGTGCCCGTTCATAAAAAGCGACATAGCTGGCGTGGTAAACCACACCACCGGCGTCCGTGTCTTCGTAGTAAACACGCACCGGCCATCGAAACAGCGTTGTACTCACTTCTACATCCCGGTATTACTTTTAAAAAAAGTCAGGCTGCATCCCCAGGGGGCGTAGCGTTGTTGCACTCTCAGACGTTGTCAGACGTTGTCAGACTTCGGCTAAGGCAATAACTTCCCGCGTAACGCTTTAAAATTAACGTAACGCTTGCCGTACTATACGCAAGAGATATGCCCTTGGGAATGGGTTGCCAGAGGGGAGAGAAAATAATTATCGTTTGGAAACAACTTCATTGTTTTTGACAGACTTTTCAGACAGAACATGACAGTGCCTGAAGCGGATGGAGAGGGGTAAACGTAAACTGACGCAGCGGGGATAAGGGCGGCGGAAAAGCCGCCCGACATATCATTTAAAAAAGAATAACAGCCCTGCCAGCAGGACGCACCAGGCGAGGGGCGGACAGAAAAAGGCCTGCCAGCGCAGCCGCCGTGGCCGGAACCCTACGCCGTGAATAACGCCTGCGCAGACGGCCCAGATCGCTAACAGCCCCTGCCAGACCGCCAGCTCACCGCTGTTAGCCGCAAAGCGGGCGGGCTCCCAGAAGATACAGCCCGCCAGCAGCAGCGCCATCAGCAGGGACAGCGCCCGTATCGGGCTGCTGTCCATCACCTTGAGAACCCTGAAAATTCCCGTTTTCATTAGCGTTCGTTTTTCACTTCGCTCTCTTCGATATGCTCTATCGCCAGCGCCGTAATAATCCCAAAGGCGCAGGCCAGCAGCGTGCCAAGTATCCAGGCAAAATACCACATTGTGCAGCTCCTCGATCAGTAGAGTGAATGGGTGTTATTTTCAATCTGCTCACGCGTGATGCGCCCGAACATTTTGTAATAACACCAGGTTGTGTACGCCAGAATAATCGGCACAAAGATAATGGCGGCCACGGTCATAATTTTCAGCGTCAGCAGACTTGAGGTCGCATCCCACATTGTCAGGCTGATATTGGGAACCGTGCTGGAGGGCATAATGAATGGAAACATCGCCACTCCCGCCGTCAAAATCACGCAGGCCAGCGTCAGGGAAGAGAAGAAAAACGCCCAGGCGCCCTTCTCCAGCCGCGAACAGAGCACCGTCAGCAGCGGCAGTACCACGCCCAGCGCCGGAATTGCCCAGAGTAGCGGGGCACGGTTGAAATTCACCAGCCAGGCCCCTGCTTCCCGTGTGACCACCTTAGCCAGCGGATTCGATGGCGCATTGTGGTCCAGTACGGTGCCAAGCACATAACCTTCAATGCCCTTCATCACCCAGACCCCCGCCAGCACAAAGCACACCATCATCACTAAGGCTGAAACTTGCGCCGCGCCGCGTGAGCGGATGTGAAGCTCGCCGGTGGTACGCATCTGTAAATAGGTGGCGCCCTGCGTAAGGATCATACTAACGCTGACGATACCCGCCAGCAGCGCAAACGGATTCAGCAGCTGGAAGAAGTTGCCGGTGTAGAACAGACGCAGATACTCATCGGTATGGAATGGTACTCCCTGCAACAGGTTGCCGAAGGCCACGCCAATCACCAACGGCGGCACGAAGCTACCGATAAAAATGCCCCAGTCCCAGGTACGACGCCAGCGCGGATCTTCAATTTTCGAGCGGTAGTCAAAACCCACCGGACGAAAGAACAGCGAGGCCAGCACCAGAATCATCGCCACGTAGAAGCCGGAAAAGGCCGCGGCGTAGACCATGGGCCAGGCGGCGAACAGCGCGCCTCCGGCGGTGATAAGCCAAACCTGATTGCCGTCCCAGTGCGGGGCGATACTGTTGATCATAATGCGGCGATCGGTATCGGTCCGCCCGAGAATGCGTGAGAGCATGCCCACGCCCATATCAAATCCGTCCGCCACGGCGAAACCAATCAGCAGTACGCCGATCAGCGCCCACCAGACGAATCGCAGCAGTTCATAAGTAATCATCAGAAGACTCCTGTCTTAGCGTGCTGCTGGTGTGGTAAGGGGAGACTGTTCATAGTGGTATCGACCCGTTTTCAGGCTGCCTGGACCCAGTCGGGCAAACCTGAACATCAGATACATTTCAACCACCAGGAACAACGTGTAAAGCCCGCAGATCAGAATCATCGAGAACAGCAGATCGCCAACCGTCAGTGAGGAGTTCGCCACCGCCGTCGGCAGCACCTCGCCAATAGCCCAGGGCTGACGGCCATATTCCGCGACAAACCAGCCGGACTCGATGGCGATCCACGGCAGAGGAATACCGTAAAGCGCGCACTTAAGCAGGAAGGTACTTTTGCCAATGCGGTTACGGACTACCGCCCAGAATGCGCCGCCGATAATCAGCAGCATCAGGATGCCGCTGGCGACCATGATGCGAAATGAGAAGTAAAGTGGCGCGACCTGAGGAATGGAGTCTTTGGTCGCCTGGGCAATCTGCGCTTCAGTGGCATCACTGACGTTTGGCGTATAGCGCTTCAGCAGCAGACCATAGCCCAGATCTTTTTTCACCGCGTTGAAGGCGGTGCGTACCTGAGGGTCATCGTTGCCGGATCGCAGCTCGGCCAACAGCTGATAAGCTTTCATCCCGTTACGGATGCGCACTTCATGCTGCCCCATCAGCTCTTTCAGCCCGGTCACCTGCTTATCAAGGGAACGGGTAGCAATCAGCCCCAGCGCCCAGGGGATCTGAATGGCGTATTTATTCTCCTGTGCCTGCTGATCGGGTATACCAAACAGCGTAAAGGGAGCTGGCGCAGGCTGGGTTTCCCATTCGGCTTCAATCGCGGCCAGCTTCGTCTTCTGCACGTCGCCGATTTCATAACCGGACTCGTCACCAAGCACGATAACTGACAGAATCGCCGCCATGCCGAAGCTTGCCGCAATGGCAAAGGAGCGTTTAGCGAAGGCAACGTCGCGACCGCGCAGCAGGTAATAAGCGCTGATACCAAGAATAAACATCGCGCCGCAGGTGTAGCCCGCCGCCACGGTGTGCACGAATTTCACCTGAGCGACCGGATTGAAGATAAGCTCTGAGAAGCTGACCATCTCCATGCGCATTGTTTCAAAGTTAAAGTCAGAGGCAACGGGGTTCTGCATCCAGCCATTCGCGACCAGGATCCACAGCGCAGAGAGGTTAGAACCTAACGCCACCAGCCAGGTCACCGCCATATGCTGGACTTTTCCCAGCCGATCCCAGCCGAAGAAAAACAGTCCGACGAAGGTCGATTCCAGGAAGAAGGCCATAAGCCCTTCAATCGCCAGCGGTGCGCCAAATATATCCCCAACGTAGTGTGAATAATAAGACCAGTTGGTCCCGAACTGAAATTCCATGGTCAGTCCGGTAGCCACGCCCAGCGCAAAGTTAATACCGAATAACTTGCCCCAGAATTTCGTCATATCTTTGTAGATTTGCTTACCTGACAGTACGTAAACCGTTTCCATAATTGCCAGCAAAAACGCCATACCCAGCGTTAAGGGCACAAACAGAAAGTGATACATAGCGGTCAGAGCAAACTGTAAGCGCGACAGTTCGACAATATCAAACATCTTGACTCCTTGCTCCTCGTTCGAGGGTGTTGGCCCTTGCGATGCGCCCTGCCAGGCGGGGCGGCGGGCCAGTGCCAGTAACTAAAAAAGATCCCACGGGTGAGTAAAATAAAGATTATTAATATCTTTTCATCGTGCCTTTAGAGAAAAACGCAGGCTCGCAAAGATATCCATGGCAAAAAAAATATTAAGCCGCCACAAATAATGATAAATAAAGCTTAATTATTAAGAATAATAAACCCATCGTGAAGATCATTCTTCAAAAGGGGCACCCGGCAGGTGCATTTTGATGTAACGCAATTTAATCCAAAAGGCTGTATCTAATCCAGAACTAACAATTTAAATAGATTGTACTTTCTTGATATTTATCAAGGTGCACGGCTCAATTTATATGTTAGCGAGGTTTTATTGTTAATTTATTGTATTCTACTTAACGGCATTAGGAATAATTAAACAATAATTACCTGGATTATTTAACCGAAGCGGCAGGCGGGAGGGAGATGAAGTCACAGGATAATAAAGGGTCAAGCACAGAGGATCAGGATTATGCTGAACAGGGTATTAAAGGGCCAGACTGCCATGAAAAAAGCCTGAATCCGTCGTCGGGACGAACTCAGGCCGATGATACTGCCGGTTTCACCGCCCTGCGCTGGCTTAGCACAGGGCGGCGGGCACGGTAATGAAAACGTCGGGTTAGCGAGGCAGAACGGCTTTCACCGCTTCGCCAATGTCGGCCAGGCTGCGCACGGTTTTCACCCCTGCGGCTTCCAGCGCGGCGAATTTCTCATCCGCTGTGCCCTTGCCACCGGCAATGATTGCGCCCGCATGGCCCATACGTTTGCCTTTTGGCGCGGTCACGCCGGCAATATACCCCACCACCGGCTTGGTGACGTTTGCCTTGATAAACGCGGCCGCCTCTTCTTCGGCGCTGCCGCCGATCTCGCCGATCATCACAATCGCTTCCGTCTGCGGATCGTCCTGGAACAGGGTCAGGATATCAATAAAGTTAGAGCCGGGGATCGGATCGCCACCAATGCCGACGCAGGTTGACTGGCCGTAACCGATATCCGTGGTCTGCTTAACGGCTTCATAGGTCAGCGTACCCGAGCGGGAAACGATGCCGATACGTCCTGGCTTATGAATATGTCCAGGCATGATGCCGATTTTGCATTCGCCGGGGGTAATGACGCCCGGGCAGTTAGGCCCAATCATGCGCACGCCCGCTTCGTCCAGCTTCACTTTCACCGTCAGCATATCCAGCGTAGGGATACCTTCGGTGATGGTGATGATCAGCTTGATGCCCGCTTCAATCGCTTCCAGGATGCCGTCTTTACAGAAGGGAGCCGGAACATAGATAACGGATGCGGTCGCACCGGTCGCTTCCACGGCTTCACGCACGGTATTGAAGACCGGCAGGCCCAGGTGTTCTGTGCCGCCTTTGCCCGGCGTTACGCCGCCCACCAGCTGCGTGCCGTAGGCCAGCGCCTGCTCAGAGTGGAACGTCCCCTGCCCGCCGGTGAAGCCCTGGCAGATTACCCTGGTGTTTTTATCGATAAGAATGGACATTATTTACCCTCCGCTGCGGCCACAACGCGCTGCGCCGCGTCGCTCAGGCTGGTTGCTGCAATGATATTCAGGCCGCTGTCCGCCAGTTTTTTGGCGCCCAGTTCGGCATTATTTCCTTCCAGACGCACCACGACCGGTACGCTGACGCCCACTTCCTCAACGGCGCCAATAATGCCGTCGGCAATCAGATCGCAGCGGACGATACCGCCGAAGATATTAACGAAAACCGCTTTTACCGCGTCGTCGGAAAGGATGATTTTAAATGCTTCGGTAACACGTTCTTTCGTCGCGCCGCCGCCCACGTCAAGGAAGTTAGCAGGCTGACCGCCGCTGAGCTTCACGATATCCATGGTGCCCATCGCCAGACCGGCTCCGTTGACCATGCAGCCGATATTTCCTTCCAGCGCCACGTAGTTAAGTTCCCACTGCGCAGCCTGCGCTTCGCGGGCATCTTCCTGGCTCGGATCGCGCATTTCCCGCAGATCCGGCTGGCGGAACAGCGCATTGCCGTCGGCACCCAGTTTGCCATCCAGGCAGATCAGATCGCCTTCTTTGGTGATAACCAGCGGGTTAATTTCCACCAGCGCCAGATCGCGCTCCAGGAACAGGTTTGCCAGCCCCATAAAAATTTTGGTGAACTGCCCTACCTGCTTACCGGTCAGACCCAGCTTGAATGCCAGCTCACGTCCCTGATAAGGCTGTGGACCGGTCAAGGGATCGAGCGCCATTTTGTGGATCAGGTGCGGAGTTTCCTCCGCGACTTTCTCAATTTCCACGCCACCCTCGGTAGAGGCCATAAACACCACGCGACGGGTGCCACGGTCCACTACCGCGCCCAGATACAGCTCCTGATCGATATCGGTCGCCGCTTCCACCAGAATCTGGTTAACAGGCTGACCCTGAGCATCGGTCTGATAGGTGGTCAGGCGTTTGCCCAGCCAGTGCTCGGCAAAGGCGCGGATCTCTTCTTTGCTTTTCACCACTTTCACACCGCCCGCCTTACCGCGGCCTCCGGCATGAACCTGACATTTCACTACCCACGGACCGGCGCCAATCTTGGAGGCGGCTTCTTCTGCTTCACGTGGTGTGGTGCAGGCATAACCGGTGGGTGCCGGTAAACCATACCGTGCAAACAGCTGTTTTGCCTGATATTCGTGTAAGTTCATGATGTTAATCCATTTAGTCGGAATAAACTCAGCCGCATCCGGCAGCGTGCCAGAGTATCGGCTCTCATAGGGTGGGCGCGGCATTTACCGCGCCCGACAGGGTTCAGACGTCCAGCAGCAGGCGAGTCGGATCTTCCAGCAGCTCTTTAATGGCGACCAGATAGCTGACCGACTCTTTACCGTCGATCAGACGGTGATCGTAGGAGAGCGCCAGATACATCATTGGCTGGATAACCACCTGACCATTGACCGCCATTGGGCGATCCTTGATCGCATGCATCCCCAGGATGGCGCTCTGCGGTGGGTTGATGATCGGCGTGGACATCAGCGAGCCAAATACGCCGCCGTTGGTAATAGTGAAATTACCGCCGGTCAGTTCGTCAACGGTCAGCTTGCCGTCGCGGCCTTTGATCGCCAGCTCTTTGATTTTCTTCTCAATGTCGGCCATACCCAGCGCATCCACATCTTTCAGCACCGGCGTAACCAGCCCGCGCGGGGTGGAGACGGCAATGCTGACGTCGAAGTAGTTGTGGTACACCACATCTTCGCCGTCGATCGAGGCATTGACTTCCGGGAAGCGCTTCAGCGCCTCAACCACTGCTTTCAGGTAGAAGGACATAAAGCCCAGGCGCACGCCGTGACGTTTTTCAAACGACTCGCCGTACTGCTTGCGCAGATTCATGATCGGCTGCATGTTGACTTCGTTGAAGGTCGTCAGCATAGCGGTGCTGTTTTTTGCTTCCAGCAGACGCTCCGCCACGCGCTTGCGCAGACGGGTCATTGGCACACGCTTTTCACTGCGACCGGCCAGCGCCGGTGCTGCTGCTGCTCCGTCAGACGCTTTCGCTTCTGACGAAGCCGTGGCAGGTTTTTTCGCCAGATGTTTTTCGACATCTTCACGCGTCAGTCTGCCACCCACGCCCGTGCCGCTGATGGCCGCCGGGTCAAGACCGTGCTCGGCGATCAGACGGCGAATGGCCGGGCTGAGCGCGTCGTTGCTCTCATCACTCAGGGACGCGCTCTGGCGCTGCGCAGGCGTAGAGGCTGCGGCATCAGACTTCGCTGAACTCTCTTTTCCACCGCTGTTGCCCTCTTTCAGACGGCCCAGAGGCTGCCGTGAGGTCACCGTTGCGCCCTCATCTTCCAGAATGGCTTCCAGTATTCCGTCTGCGGAGGCCGGAACTTCCAGCACCACTTTATCGGTTTCGATCTCTACCAGGACTTCATCGCGCTGCACGGCATCGCCCGGTTTTTTGTGCCAGGTCGCCACGGTGGCATCGGCAACGGATTCAGGCAGGTCGGGAACGAGAATATCTACGCTACTCATTATTTTTCCTTTAATTAATTAACGTTCAGCGCATCATTAACCAGATCTTGCTGCTGCTGCTGGTGAACGGACATATAACCTACTGCCGGCGAGGCCGAAGCCGGGCGGCCGGCGTAACGTAATGAAGCCTGAGCGGGTACGGCTTCGCGGAAATGATGCTGACTGCTGTACCATGCGCCCTGGTTCTGCGGCTCTTCCTGACACCAGACAAAATCAGTGACATGCTTATAGTGCTTAAGCACGTCCTGTACCACTTTGTGCGGGAAGGGATAAAGCTGCTCAATACGCACGATAGCGACATCGGTCTGCTCGTTCTTACGGCGTTTTTCCAGCAGATCGTAATAAACTTTACCGGCACACATCACCACGCGCTTCACGCCCTGCGGATCGAGGTCGTCGACTTCGCCAATCGCGGGCTGGAAGCCGCCGTTCGCCAGCTCTTCAAGAGAAGAGACCGCCAGCGGATGGCGCAGCAGGGATTTTGGTGACATCACCACCAGCGGACGACGCATTCCGCGCAGTGCCTGTCGACGCAGCATGTGGTAAACCTGCGCCGGCGTGGAGGGTACGCAAACCTGCATGTTCTGCTCGGCGCAGAGCTGCAGATAGCGTTCCAGGCGGGCGGAGGAGTGCTCCGGTCCCTGCCCTTCATAGCCGTGCGGCAGCAGCATCACCAGCCCACACATGCGGCCCCACTTCTGCTCACCGGAGCTGATAAACTGATCGATAACTACCTGCGCACCGTTGGCGAAGTCGCCGAACTGCGCTTCCCAAATGGTCAGCGTGCGAGGCTCAGCCGTCGCATAGCCATATTCAAAGGCCAGCACCGCTTCTTCCGACAGGACGGAGTCCCATACCCGGAAGGTGCCCTGACCGTTATGAACGTGCTGCAGCGGAGTCCAGGTGGAGCCATTAGCCTGGTTGTGGATCACCGCATGGCGATGGAAGAAAGTCCCGCGCCCCATATCCTCACCGGAGAGACGGCAGGGTATGCCCTCATCAACCAGCGTGGCATAGGCGAGGTTTTCCGCTGCGCCCCAGTCAAACGGCTTGTTACCGGCCGCCATCTCAGCGCGATCGTTGTAGATTTTCGCCACGCGCGACTGCATTTCGATCGACTCCGGCACCGTGCTGATGCGCTTCGCCAGATCCTGCAAACGCTGGAAGTCCAGGCTTTCCGGGTAGCTCTCATCCCAGTCGTGATTCAGATACGGTGACCAGGTGAAAGAGTGCAGACTCATCGGACGCCATTCTGGTACCACGCACTCGCCTGCATCCAGCGCATCGCGGTAAAGATTAACCATCTCCGTCGCGTCTTCCAGGCTGGCAATCTTCTCTTCCTGCAGGCGGTCAGCATAGATCTTACGCGGCGTAGGATGCTTTTTGATCTTCTGGTACATCACTGGCTGCGTAGCGCTTGGCTCGTCGGCCTCGTTATGGCCGTGACGGCGATAGCAGACCAGATCGATAAACACATCGCGCTTGAAGGTGTTACGGAAGTCCAGCGCCAGGCGGGTAACAAAGGCTACCGCTTCAGGATCGTCAGCATTGACGTGGAAAATGGGTGCCAGCACCATTTTACCGATATCGGTACAGTACTGCGTCGAACGGGCATCTTTCGGATTGGAGGTGGTAAAGCCAATCTGGTTATTGATCACGATACGCACCGTGCCGCCCACTTCGTAGCCGCGCGCCTGAGACATGTTCAGCGTTTCCTGAACCACGCCCTGACCGGTTACCGCAGCATCGCCGTGGATAGTAATCGGTAACACCTGATTGCTACCCGGCTGATCGAGTCTGTCCAGACGCGCGCGTACCGAGCCCATTACCACCGGGCTGACAATCTCCAGGTGCGACGGGTTGAAAGCCAGCGCCAGATGGACCATGCCGCCTTCGGTTTCAACATCGGACGAGAAGCCCATGTGGTACTTCACATCACCGGTGCCGAGATGCTCTTTGTGCTTGCCGGAGAACTCGTCGAAGAGATCCTGCGGCTTTTTACCCAGCACGTTGATTAGCACGTTAAGGCGGCCACGGTGGGCCATTCCCAGCACCACTTCACGGGTGCCGCTTTTACCGGCGTGATGGATCATTTCATTCAGCATCGGCACCAGCGCGTCGCCCCCTTCCAGCGAGAAACGCTTCGCGCCGGGGAATTTGGCCCCGAGGTAGCGCTCCAGACCTTCCGCAGCGGTAAGCTGTTTCAGAAAGCCCTTTTTCTCATCGGTGGAAAAGGAAGCCTGACCCGCCACCGATTCGATACGCTGCTGGATCCAGCGCTTCTCTTCGGTGTTGGTAATGTGCATATATTCCGCGCCAATCGAACCACAGTAGGTCTGCTTCAGCATGGCGAACAGATCGCCCAGCTTCATCGTATCCCTGCCGAAAGCAAAGGATCCTACGTTGAAGGTTTCCTGAAAGTCCGCTTCGGTCAGATCGTGGAAAGCCGGATCGAGATCGGGCACCGATTCCTGCTGCCACAGGCCTAACGGATCGAGGTTAGCCAGCTGATGGCCGCGGAAACGGAAAGCGTTAATCAGCTGCAGAACCTTCACCTGTTTGGCATTGGTATCGGGATCGCTAACGGAGGCGGTGTAGCGGGTGGCATCTTTCGCCAGGCGCTTAAAGTATTCGCGAGTTGTCGAATGGAATTGTTCAGGTCTGACTCCCTGACCTGGAAGCTGTTCGAACAGCGATTTCCAGGCAACATCAACAGAGTCAGGATCGGTCAGGTAGTCCTCATAGAGTTGCTCTATGTAGGTCTGGTTCGCGCCGGCCAGCCAGGATGAGTCTAGCCAGGGTTTCATCGCGCTGTTCTGCATTGTGATCCCTTAAGCATTTGTGCTTTCTTTCGCCGTGATTTATTTAAAGGGGAGCTTTGCAGTTCCCACGCCGCACAGGCGGCTTGCCCCAGGTCGTATTCCGCAACTGCTGCGGGACGCGACCTGAAAGTTCTTCGATACGAGCGCTGCGCGCAACTACTGGCGCCCGGGCCCGTAAGGGAACCCTGGTGAAACGTTTCTGTGACGCATAATCAAAACTTTTCAACAGGGCCACCTGATACCTGCGATCCGGGAACCTTTCGGCTCCCGGTTGCCCGCTAATCAGGCACTGCGCTGCAACAGCATCGACTTAATATGGCCGATGGCGCGCGTCGGATTCAACCCTTTCGGACACACGCTCACACAGTTCATAATGCTGTGACAGCGAAAAACACTGAACGCGTCATTCAGATTATCCAGACGCGCATCGGTTTCCGTATCCCGGCTGTCTATCAGGAAACGGTAGGCGGCCAGCAGGCCTGCCGGACCGATGAATTTCTCCGGGTTCCACCAGAATGACGGGCAGGAGGTGGAACAGCAGGCGCAGAGAATACATTCGTACAGACCGTCCAGTTTTTCGCGCTGCTCCGGTGCCTGTAAATGCTCACGCGCCGGTGGTTTCTCCCCGTTATTCAACAGGTAAGGCTTAATCTTCTCATACTGAGTATAGAACTGGCCCATGTCCACCACCAAATCACGGATTACCGGCAAGCCCGGCAGCGGGCGGATAACAATCTTTTTCTTTCCGCCGCCCAGCGCCGAGACTGGCGTGATGCAGGCCAGGCCATTTTTTCCGTTCATATTGATGCCGTCGGAGCCACATACCCCTTCGCGGCAGGAGCGGCGAAACGCCAGCGTCGGATCCTTTTCTTTCAGGCGGATCAGCGCATCCAGCAGCATCATGTCGCGCCCTTCTTCCGATTCCAGGCTGTAATCCTGCATACGCGGCGCGTCATCGACGTCCGGGTTATAACGATAAATAGAAAATTCGAGTCTCATCGTCTTATCTCCGCAACCTAGTAAGTACGTGCTTTTGGCGGGAACGCCGCGCGCAGCTTCGGCGCCATGTTCACCTCACGGCGAGTCATGCTTTCGCTCTGCGGCAGATACACGCTGTGGCACAGCCAGTTTGCATCGTCACGTTCAGGATAATCGAAGCGGCTGTGCGCGCCCCGGCTTTCGGTACGGAAGTTAGCCGCAACCGCGGTGGCATAGGCCGTTTCCATCAGGTTATCCAGCTCCAGACACTCAATACGCTGGGTATTGAAGTCAGCGGAACGATCGTCCAGACGGGCATTTTTCAGGCGTTCACGCAGCAGTTTAAGCTCAGCCAGCCCCTTCGCCATCGCCTCGCCTTCGCGGAAGACGGAAAAGTTATTTTGCATACAGGTTTGCAACGCTTTACGCAACTCGGCAGGATCTTCGCCGGTGGTATTATTGTTCCAGCGGTTCATGCGGGCCAGCGAAGCGTCGATCTCTTCATCGGTCGCTTCCAGCAGTTCGCCCTGCTCCTGAATGGATTCCTGCAGATGCAGGCCTGCGGCGCGGCCAAACACCACCAGATCCAGCAGTGAGTTGCCGCCGAGGCGGTTAGAGCCGTGCACGGAGACGCAGGCAATTTCGCCTACCGCAAACAGACCCGGCACCACCACATCTTCGCCCTGCTCGTTAACCGTAATCGCCTGGCCGGTCACTTTAGTCGGGATACCGCCCATCATGTAGTGACAGGTCGGGATAACCGGGATCGGCTCTTTCACCGGATCAACGTGTGCAAAGGTACGCGACAGCTCAAGAATACCCGGAAGACGCGCTTCAAGCACTTCACTGCCCAGATGGTCCAGCTTCAGCTTAATGTGGGGTCCCCAGGGGCCTTCACAGCCGCGCCCTTCACGGATTTCAATCATCATTGAACGGGCAACCACATCGCGTCCCGCAAGGTCTTTCGCATTAGGGGCGTAGCGCTCCATAAAGCGTTCACCGTGCTTGTTCAGCAGATAGCCACCTTCGCCACGGCACCCTTCGGTTACCAGCACGCCAGCCCCGGCAATACCGGTCGGGTGAAACTGCCACATTTCCATATCCTGGACCGGTACGCCCGCGCGCAGCGCCATACCTACGCCGTCGCCGGTATTGATGTGCGCATTGGTAGTGGACTGGTAGATGCGTCCTGCGCCGCCGGTCGCCAGCACCGTCGCCCGCGCTTTAAAATAGACCACTTCACCGTCTTCAATATTGAGCGCGGTACAGCCAACAACGGCGCCGTCGGCGTTTTTCACCAGATCCAGCGCGTACCATTCAGAGAAGATGGTGGTTTTGTTTTTCAGGTTCTGCTGGTACAGCGTGTGCAGCAGGGCATGACCGGTACGGTCAGCCGCAGCGGCGGTACGGGCAGCCTGCTCGCCGCCGAAGTTTTTCGACTGTCCACCGAAGGGGCGCTGATAAATGCGACCATCATCAAGACGGGAAAAAGGCAGCCCCATATGCTCAAGCTCCAGAATCGCTTCCGGGCCGGTTTTACACATATATTCGATGGCGTCCTGGTCACCGATATAGTCGGAACCTTTTACCGTGTCATACATATGCCATTCCCAGTCATCTTCATGGGTATTGCCCAGGGCAACAGTGATGCCCCCCTGCGCAGAGACGGTATGAGAACGGGTAGGGAAAACTTTCGATAACAGAGCGCAGCTCTGTCCTGATTGTGAAATCTGTAGCGCCGCACGCATGCCCGCACCACCTGCGCCGACAACCACGGCATCAAATTCTCTTACTGGCAACTTCATTACGCACCCCACACAACAACGGTTCCATAAATTGCATACACTAACAGCGCAACGACCACAATCAGTTGCAGTATCAGGCGTGTAGCCACAGCCTTGACGTAATCTGTTAATACCTGCCACATCCCGATCCAGCCATGCACCAGAATGGAGAACAGCGTTAAAAGGGTGAAGACCTTGGTTAACGGAGAGGCGAAAAAGCCGCGCCAGATCTCATAGGTCAGCGTGCCAGACATAACGATAAAGCCAAGAACATACAGAACATACAGGGTGATAATCATGGCAGCGGCGCGCAGCAGCAGCCAGTCATGAACGCCGTTACGACCCAGTGCAGAAGCGTTGCTTACCATACGAGGACTCCAGCCAGAATTGAAAGCACGACGGTAATAACAAATGTAATGTGCGCAGAGCGCTTACCCGTCTCCATTGTTTCAGCCAGAAAGCCAAAATCCATTAGCATGTGGCGAATGCCGCCGGCGATGTGATACGCCAGTGCGGTCAGAATGCCCCAAACGATGAATTTGACAAAAAAGCTGCCCATAACGGCGGAGGCTTGCAGGAAGCCCTCGGGAGAGGAGAGTGACAGGCCCAGTAACCAGAGCAGAATTCCAACGGCCACAAAGGTTATGACGCCAGATACGCGGTGGAGAATAGACGCTATTGCAGTAACGGGAAACCGGATCGTGGAGAGATCCAAGTTGACAGGTCTTTGTTTTTTCACGGTTTTGCCCACACAGCCTTTCTTATTTTGCTTCCTCCGGTCCTGAGGGCGGGTCAGACAGCGTTTAATCAAGCACTGCGCCAGGCACTAAAACTTCAACGTCCAGAACTTCAACGTCCAGTGTCAAAACGACGCGTATAAAACGCTGGGTGGCTCCTACAGCAGGGTTTTCCGGAGACCTGGCCGAAGTATAGGGGGTTCACAAACTCATTACAATTCCCCTACAAACATCCTTGTCACATTTAGGTGGAACAGTGATCATCATCACATTTTTCACAATTTATACAAATTTAATTATCTGATTTGACAAAAGTTCAACATTCCTGTTACAAACTATCGATCGAAATTTATATGATGCACAAAAGTTAAGGGGATACACTTCCCCCTCATGGCAAGTTATGTAACATTGGCTTCAACTATACTTAAAGAACCCGATAAGAGTTACTGACCAGTAATGACCAGACCGGATCTTTAACAACCGCGAAACGCAGACAGATTGTACCCGCCGACCTGCACGCGCCCATCACTCTGTACCCTGCACGATAAAAGATGCCACAGAGTCGATTACCTGCGCACCAGTTTCAACTGCGGATACAGCGGCATTTCCGTTGTCAGAGATTCATCGTTAAGGCGCTAAGGAGACTGTAAATGGCTGATAAAAAAGCAACGCTAACCCTACCAGGTGAAGCTCCTATTGAACTTGATGTGCTGAAGGGTACGTTAGGCCAGGAAGAGATTGATGTCCGTAGCCTGGGTTCACAGGGATATTTCACCTTCGATCCGGGTTTTACTTCCACTGCGTCCTGTGAGTCGAAAATCACCTATATTGATGGTGATGAAGGTATTCTGCTGCATCGTGGTTTCCCTATCGATCAGCTGGCCCTGCACTCAAACTATCTTGAAGTGTGCTATATCCTGCTAAACGGCGAAGCCCCGACTAAAGCGCAATTTGAAGAATTCCGCACCATCGTTACCCGCCATACCATGATTCATGAGCAGATCCATCATCTGTTCCGTGGCTTCCGTCGCGATTCACATCCGATGGCGGTCATGTGTGGAGTAACGGGCGCGCTGGCCGCGTTCTATCACGATGCCATGGACGTTAACATTGAACGTCACCGTGAAATCGCCGCATTCCGTCTGCTCTCTAAAATGCCTACCGTGGCGGCGATGTGTTACAAGTATTCGATTGGTCAGCCTTTTGTTTATCCACGCAACGACCTCTCCTATGCCGGTAACTTTCTGAACATGATGTTCTCTACGCCCTGTGAAGAGTATGTGGTTAACCCAATCCTTGAACGCGCTATGGACCGCATCCTTATTCTGCATGCGGATCATGAGCAGAACGCCTCTACGTCTACCGTGCGTACCGCAGGTTCATCCGGTGCCAATCCGTTCGCCTGTATCGCTGCCGGTATTGCGTCTCTGTGGGGACCTGCGCACGGTGGGGCAAACGAAGCCTGCCTGCGGATGCTGGAAGAGATCAGCAACGTCGAGCATATTCCTGAGTTCCTGAAGCGTGCGAAAGACAAAAATGACTCTTTCCGCCTGATGGGCTTTGGTCACCGCGTGTACAAAAACTACGATCCACGCGCTACCGTGATGCGTGAAACCTGCCATGAAGTGCTGAACGAGCTGGGCATGAAGGATGACCTGCTGGAAGTCGCCATGGAGCTGGAGCATATCGCCCTGAACGACCCGTACTTTATCGAGCGTAAGCTCTATCCTAACGTCGACTTCTACTCCGGTATTATCCTGAAGGCGATGGGTATTCCGTCCTCTATGTTTACGGTGATTTTCGCTATGGCGCGTACCGTGGGCTGGATCGCGCACTGGAAAGAGATGCACGATGACGGCGTTAAAATCGCCCGTCCCCGTCAGCTCTATACC
Source organism: Erwinia sp. PPS120 (assembly GCF_047918655.1). Classification (GTDB taxonomy): domain Bacteria; phylum Pseudomonadota; class Gammaproteobacteria; order Enterobacterales; family Enterobacteriaceae; genus Erwinia; species Erwinia tasmaniensis_A. The sequence continues at coordinate 48,629 of NZ_JBLREF010000008.1, forward strand.
GGCTACGATAAGCGCGATTTTAAATCAGAGACCGCGGAGTAACGCTTTCCGTTCGGGCGGGAAACCGTACGGGCGGGCTGATGCCTTCGCGCTTAAGCTTAACGGTGGGCTATGCTCACCGTTTAGGGTAATCTCCGAAAATCGTTGTATTTATCAGTTTAAATCTCTCGCATTTGGAAAAGTCGGACCGGTTAGCGCCCTACGCTTAGTAAGTAGCCCTGTGATTCCACTCATCTTTGTACTGGATATTTCCATCAACATGTTTCCATAAGATAGATTCGTAACGTAGCATTATTGATTCATGATGCGTGCCAGTCATCGCACCAGCGTAAAGATCTGGCGTAATCGAAGTAATTTCAACGTTACTCAAAATGATATTAAAATACTCTTGCTCTATTCCAGCATCAAGAATTTGATACACCCTGATGATAGCTGATTTTAGCGTAGCCCCCTGACTAAGGGCTTTATATAAGAGAGGAGGAACTTTATCAAATTCCTTTTGGAATAGTATAGGACTGTGCACACGGGTTCCTGTCTGGCTATCAGTAGGAATGCTCACATTGTGTGTGAAAGATTTTAATTCTATAGCACCAACTCGACCACTAACAAGTGAACCTCAAGTAACAGGGTAATCATTTTCATCTGTTAGCCATAAGTAAGCGGGATTGGATATGATAACTCCTTATGCTATTTATATTTATCAAACTTTTTCGTGAAAGTTGCAAACACATATATCCATATAATAGTGAATATGAATCCGCACAGTACACCATAAGAGGGGATATAAAGCACACAGATACACCAGCTACCAATGATAACAACAGGAAAAATCAGGTCAGAAAAAAATTGAAATCAGGCTCTTAAACATTGAACTTACTTCTCACCTCTCTGTACAATTCATCTGGAACCAGATTGGCTTTCATTTGTGCTGTGTTGATAATTTCTTCTAGCACAGGTTCAATAAAATAATACAACATTTCCAGTTGCGCGGTATACAGGAACGCAAAGTAGCGAGGTGCTAATATTTTTAATTTTCTGGCAGCTAAAGCTGCTTTATGATCTATACCTAAAACCTGTAAGGTGAGCACGATATAAGGCGATTTACTCGCGATTCTCTCAGCAACAACTTTAGATACAATCTCTGACCCTGCGAGTGCTTTAGCCAGTGCAAAGGCGATGCTATGACGTTTAGTTCTTCCTTTGGCAACTTTAGAAGAGTAACCTGCTACGCCTTTCACCAGCTCCTGTACTCTCCCTTTTTCATTCCCGTTTCCGCTATCTTTCTCAAGCATTTCAAAATAGAGAACAAGCATATGCAAGATCACATCATGGTATCTGAATACGGATGCTACTGAAAGTGCCATTCTTTTTTCTTCTGTGACAAGCTCATGACAGACATCACCATATCGAGGAATAAGGCAAGATGAATACCAGCTAACCCTTTCTATGCCCGCAGAGATATCGGATAATGCGTTTTTGGTTGCTTGCGAAAATGAGCTGAATCCCTGTTGAGTACAGATAGAGAGCTGCCTGTCACTCTGAAGCTTCATCCTCAAATAATCCGATCCCTGCACAGTATTTACTCATGTTATTTAGCAGTGAAAGGATACTTACTTATAATGATGAAGTAAACTGGAAGGGCACAAAAATGTGAGGGAGATCTTTATTCATTTCTGGCTAAGTCTTGACTATCTCGTTCTTCCAGCCTGTACGCTGCCGCCAATAAATTACTTGAAAAAGCAACTCGGCACATGGCTCAATATTTTACATAACATTACTATAAAGCTTTTTACACTTCATCAGCGTCATAATACGAGACGCCTTCGGTTTTAAAGTGACGTTTTCTCTATAAAACCTCTAAAAATAAAATGTATATGACTGACTTAGTGACTTAACTGAAATTGCCAAATCAACCCTTTAGTCGTTGTAAAATACAAATCAATTATTTCATATTCACCAAGCCTTAATAAAAAGGCGCGTAAAAGAAAGTTCGCTATGTTAGGGTATTGATAAAAATATCCATTGCACAGACGTCTTGAATAACCGCCAGGGTGTATAAACAGATTAAGACAGGCGGGGAGCGCAGACAACCTTTCCACCCATATATGCAAACGTCTGCGGCCAAAAAGGAGGAGCCCGGCGGGGAAACAGACCCCAGCCGCAGGCCTTACTTCCTTAGGCTGCGCCTCACCCTCAGCACAGTCCCCCCCTTAATGCTGGCAGCCCGGGCACCAGTAAAAGGGCCGCGATGAGAGCGTGGTCCGCTCAATGATGCCGCCACAGCGCTCGCACGCCTTCCCTTCGCGATGAAAGACCTTAAAACGAAATAATGCGCCGTGATGCCGTTTTTCACTGACTACGCCCCGCGTCTGATACGAAAGGCGCGGCACCGCCAGCAGCGCCTCCGCCAGTCGTTGCAGCGCCTCTGGCGACAAATCCTGAGCGCGATGGTGTGCGGCAATCCCTGCCTGCCAGAGTATTTCAACCCGCAGGTAATTGCCAAGCCCGGCCAGAAAAGCCTGATCCAGTAGCAGACCGCTGAACTGACGCCGGTGAAAACGCGTTGACAGCAGGCGCCCCGCCACATCAGCAACGGTCAGCGACATATCCAGCACGTCTGGCCCCACGCGCTGCAGGAAAGGATGCGTTGTCAACGAATCGCGATCCAGCATCTCAATGTCCGAGGCGCTGTAGAGCAGAATAGTTTTATCCTCCGCCCCCAGCCTGACGCGCAGTACGCGAGTAGAGTCAGGCGTTTTACCGCTGTCGGTCACGCGCCAGACGCCGTAAAGCTGATTGTGGCTGTAGAGCGTCTGACCACTGGAAAAGTGGCTGAGTATCGCTTTACCACGGGTCTCAATAGCCTCGATGCGTTCACCAAGCAGCACCGGCTGCCAGACTTTCAGTTCAGGAAACGCGAACCACACGTCGGTCAGCGTTTTGCCTTTAATTGCCTTTTCCAGCGTGTCGGCCGCCCGGCGAATTTCAGGTCCTTCTGGCATCAAATATGCCCTCCAGATAACAGGTTAATGCGTTGCGCCGCCTTCCAGACGACGATCTTCCTCAACGGTCAGGGCGATACTTATCGCCATTTCCAGCGCCAGACCTACCGTCTGCAGCGGCATACTCGCCAGCCCCTGATGCTTAACCGCCTGCTCTGGCAGCAGGGGAATATGGATAAAGCCGCCGCGCACCGGGCCTTTCTGCTTAGCCAGCGCATGCAGCAGGCCATACATCACGTGGTTGCAGACATAGGTACCCGCAGTCTGCGACACCGTTGCCGGAATACCCGCCTCGCGGATCCCTTCCACAATGGCCTTTATGGGCAGAGTAGAAAAATAGGCTGCCGGACCGTCTTCGACGATGGCCTCATCAATCGGCTGATTGCCGGTGTTATCGGGAATGCGCGCATCGTTGATATTGATTGCCACCCGTTCGACGCTGATATCGGTCCTTCCCTCCGCCTGACCGACGGCAATAACCAGGTCAGGTTTAAGTGTATCCAGCGTCTCATTAAGCACCCTCAGGGACTCATCAAACACGCAGGGTAGCTGTTTAGCCACGACGTGCGCCCCACAAATCATCCGCTCATGCAGGTGGCGTACCGCCTCCCATGAGGGATTCACCCGCTCGCCGTCAAAAGGTTCGAAGGCGGTAATCAGAACCGTTTTCATCTCGACCTCACAGAAACATCAGATACCAGAGCAGGAAAATATTCACTATTAACAATAGCACGCCGGTCGGCACCTGAGCTTTGATCACCGCGTTGCGATCGGGTAGCTCCAGCAGCGCAGCCGGAACAATATTGAAATTCGCCGCCATCGGCGTCATCAGCGTGCCGCAGTAGCCCGAGAACATCCCTATTGCCGCCATCACCGCCGGATTGCCGTGGTGCTGTAGCACCAGAACCGGAATGCCAATACCCGCGGTAACAATCGGGAAGGCGGCAAACGCATTGCCCATCACCATGGTCAGCAACGCCATGCCGATGGCATAGCTGGCGACGGCGACAAAGCGGTTATTAACGGCCAGATAGGTTTCCGTCAGGTGCGCAATCGCGGTCCCCACGCCCGCGCTGGTAAACAGCAGCCCCAGCGTCGCCAGCAGCTGCGGCAGTATAAAGGCCCAGCCGATGGCATCCAGCAGGCGGCGCGACTCCTGAACCGACTGCGCCGGGGTATCCCGGGTCATTTTTAGTGCAATCAGCCAGCCCGTCAGGCAGCCGACCATCATGCTAAACAGCGTGACCAGAGTGGCATGATTACCCGCACCAAATACGGCGTTTTGCAGGCCGGGCAGATTATTAAATGCCACTACCCCTGCCACGGTCACTACCGGAATTGCCACCGCAGGCAGGAACAGGCGGTTGCGCAGCCGCGCGGCACTCTCATCACGCTGCTGCTGGCTGCGCTGAGGGTAGGATCCCAGTTTTACGCCACCCAGCCCGGCAATAAGCGCGGTAATCACCACCAGAACGCCGGTGAGGATATGCAGGTTACGCGCCCCCAGCAGGTTTTCCGCGCCGTCGCCGATAAAAAAGAACGCGCCGTACAGCGCCCAAAACAGTCCGTTCGTCAGACGGCGGGGATTGGCCTTATCGCGCCACGACATGCCCGCGACCACCAGCAGAATGACGCCCGCCAGCCAGAAGAGATAGTGCTGTTGAAACATTAGCGTTCTCCTTTGGCTTTCAGGGCCGTGGCGTTCAGCGTCGAGAGTTCGGCGGCCAGGGACTTATCCAGACGCCGCAGGCGCAAGGCGTGGATCAGAAAAGCGCAGAGTGCCGTAGGTAAACCCCATGCGGCAATATGCAGCGGCTCGGTCTGGATCCCCGCCGATTCCTGCATAAAATTATGCATAAAGATGATGGCGCCAAAGGCAACAAATACGTCCTCGCCAAAGAACAGCCCGACGTTATCGGTTGCCGCCGCCATTGCACGCAGCCGATAGCGCACCTCAGGCGGCAGCTCGCCATAGCGGTTTTCGGTTGCCCCCTCGGCCATTGGAGCCAGCAGCGGGCGCACCATCTGCGGATGCCCGCCCAGGCTGGTCAGCCCCATGGCGGCTGTGATTTCACGAACCAGCAGATAAACTATCAGCAGGCGCCCCGCCGTCGCCGTTTTGATTTGGGCTATCCACGCCTGCGCGCGCTCTTTTAAGCCATGCCGCTCAAGCAGTCCGATAATCGGCAGCGGCAGCAGCAGGATCAGCGCCAGATTGCGCGTAGTGAGGAAGCCGGAGCCGATCTTCTCCAGGATATCGCCGACCGGCATATGGGCCGCCAGCCCGGTGATCCAGCCGGCAATCAGCACCACCACTACCGGATTTAAGCGCAGTAAAAAACCCACAATAATCGCTGCGATACCGGCCAGCGGCCACAAATTCACTACCGTTTCCATCTCTTCTCCTGGTTTCTCTGAATATCGCCCGCGCCGTACCGGGAAACTGAAAATATTGCACCCAGCCCGCTATTTAAATTAGCGTTCGCTGGTCACAAGGATGTGCTGTTCGGCAAAGGCCTTGCGCAGCTGGCGGGCAAAGGCCAGTGCATGTGCGCCGTCCCCGTGTAAACAAACCGTTTCTGCCCGCACCCGCACCCACTCGCCGCTCAGACTTTGCACCTCACCGCGCGCGACCATACCCAGCGTCCGGGCTATCGCCATTTCGTCGCTGTCGACCAGTGCGCCAGGCTGAGCGCGCGGCACCAGTGAACCATCGGACTGATAGCCGCGATCGGCAAACACCTCTTCCCGCGTGCTCAGCCCCAGGGCCTGCGCCACGCGGATTGATTCGCTGTTCGCCAGCCCCACCAGCACCAGCCTGGGATCCACCGCTTTCACCGCACGGGCGATGGCGTCAGCCAGCGCGGGATCCTGCGCGGACTGGTTATAGAGCATTCCGTGCGGCTTAACGTGCGCCAGACTTCCCCCTTCACTCTCCGCCATCGCCTTCAGTGCGCCAATCTGGTAAACCACCTGGGCGTAAACGAGCCCGGGCGGCAGCGTCATACGCGTGCGGCCAAAATTTTCACGATCGGGGAAGCTGGGATGGGCGCCAATCGCCACGCCACTGGCCAGCGCCCAGCGCACGCTTTGCAGCATGGTCCCTGCATCCCCCGCGTGAAAACCGCAGGCGATATTGGCTGAAGAGACAAGCTGTAGCAGGGCGTGGTCGTTGCCGCATCCTTCGCCGAGATCGGCGTTTAAATCAACCTTCATGTGCTAACCCCCAGGCCATCTGATCGAGTGATCGCTGACGTTCGCGTTTTGCCTGTAGAGCCTCTTCTAACGTGCAGTGAACAAAGTGGATCGGTTCACCCAGCCGGATCTGCGCAAGGTGATAAAGATCGGCCTCGATCACGCAGCCAATACGCGGATAGCCGCCGGTGGTCTGCGCGTCGGCCATCAGCACAATGGGCTGACCGTTGGGGGGAACCTGAATGACGCCGGGCATCAGCCCGTGCGACAGCATATCCCGCGTGGCGAGGCGTTTGAGCGCCCTGCCCTGCAGGCGATATCCCATACGATTACTCTGCGGGTTAAGCTGCCAGCCGGTCCGCCAGAAGGCCGCCCGGCTCTCCGGGCTGAACTCATGGAATTCAGGGCCAGGCAAGGCGCGGATGCGGTTGCCAAACAGCAGCTGACGAACGCCAGCAGGCTTGCTAAAGCGCTGCGGCGGTTCAGCCTGCGGCAGCAGGTCGCCCTCTTCGAGTTTTCTCCCCTCGAAGCCGCCAAAGCCCGCTTTAACATCCGTGCTGCACGACCCCAGCACCGGCAATATGTCAAAGCCGCCGTCAAGCGCCAGATAGCTTCGCATACCACGCTGAGGCATTTTAAGCGTCAGCCGCTGACCCTTCCTTACCGCTGTACGCCAGCCGGTCCACACCGGCTGGCCGTCAATATCCGCACTGCATCCCGCGCCGGTAAGCGCAATCCAGCCGTCGCGCCCAAACTCTGCGCAAAACTGCCCCAGGGTTATCTCCAGCACGGCGCTCTGTCGGGGGTTGCCCACCAGCATATTGGCCGTCTCCATTGCCGGATGATCTAATACGCCCCCGACGCTAATGCCGGCGTCCCGCCAGCCTGTCCGCCCCGCATCCTGTAGCGTTGTGCTCATTCCGGCGCGAATAATCTTCAGCATATGCCCTCCTTTTGCGGGATAAATCGCACGCTGTCGCCAGGCCTGAGCCAGGTCGGCGGCCGATTTTGCGGATCGAACAGCGCCACCCCGGTATGGCCGATCAGCTGCCATCCGCCCGGCGCGGACAGGGGATAAACGCCGGTCTGACTGCCGCCAATACCCACCGAACCCGCCGGAACCGCTACGCGCGGCTCGGCGCGTCGCGGCGTATGCAGCCGGTTATCCAGCCCGGCGAGATAAGGAAAGCCCGGCTGGAAACCAATAAAGAAGACCTGATATTCCGCAGCGGCATGCGCTTCCACCACCTGCTGCGGGGTAAGGCCGCTGTGGTGCGCCACCACCTCAAGATCGGGTCCAGCCTGGCCACCATAGACCACCGGGATCTCGATCCGACGGGTTGCCAGCGACAGCGCCTCGCTCTTCTCCCACCAGGATTGCATCCATTCAATCGCATCCAGCGCCGTGCTCTGTGGGTCGCTAAGCAGTACCGTAATATTGTTCATTCCCGGTATCACCTCTGTGACTTCAGGGCGAGCGCTGAGTGTTGCCGCCAGCCCCCAAATGCGCTGCTGGCTGTCGAGTGAAACCGGCGGCTCCAGCTCAAGCACTACCGCGCGCTCGCCTAACAGGTAACAACGTGCTCGTTGCAAAATGCGCCTCCTGACCCGCGATGCGGTTTTTTTCTCATTAAGGCAAACAGTTATGCGTAAATGTGATTAAGGTGTCAACAAGGTGTGTATCTGTCGTGAGTGCGAGGAGGATGAGATAAACGGTTTTGCGCGGCGAAATGGGCTCGTAGGCGCGACGGGCGGCAAACTGAGGCTCGGGCGTACAACGGGCGGCGGCAGCGCCGCCCGGCTTCATCAGGCGGGATTGGCAATATCAATAAAGGTTACGTCCAGGCCATGTACCTTTGCGAGCCACTCCCCCAGCGCCCGGATCCCGGCACGTTCCGTTGCGTGATGCCCTGCAGCAAAGAAGTGCAGGCCCTGTTCACGCGCGCTATGGATGGTTTGTTCAGAAACTTCCCCGGTAATAAATGCATCAGCGCCAAAGGCGGCGGCATCATCAATAAATCCCTGCCCGCCGCCGCTGCACCAGGCTACCCGGCGTATAAGCGCAGGCGCATTATCGCCACAGTGAAGCGGCTCGCGGCCAAGCACCTGAGCGATGCGGGCAGCGAGCTGCTCTCCGGTCAGCGGATCCTGCAGTTCGCCCCAGGGAACCAGCGGCAGCACCTCGCCTTTAACTGTGATGTCCAGCAGCTTCGCCAGCTGTGCATTATTACCCAGTTCAGGATGCGCATCCAAAGGCAGATGCCAGCCGTAGAGATTGATATCGTTCGCCAGCAGCATTTTCAGACGGTTACGCTTCATCCCTTTAATGGCCGGGGCTTCGTTTTTCCAGAAGTAGCCGTGGTGTACCAGTACCGCATCGGCCTCCAGACGTACGGCTTCATCGAGCAGCGCCTGGCAGGCGGTCACACCGGTAATAATTTTAGCGATCGCTTCCCTGCCCTCAACCTGAAGTCCGTTGGGGGCGTAATCGCTAAAGCTGGCGGCGTTAAGTTTCTCATTAACAAGGTGTTCAAGCTCTGTATTACGCATAGTTATTCCCGATTATCCTATTTTCGCGCGGCCTCATAGGCGTCAAGGGTCTGCCTGCGCGCCTCTTTATGATCAACAATCGGGGCCGGATAATCCAGCGTGACATGATTCTTTTCCGCCCAGCTGTGCGGCTGATGGATCCACTCGTCAGGTACCTCCTTCAGGGCGGGCAGCCACGTACGGATAAATTCGCCCTGCCGGTCAAAGCGCTCCCCCTGGGTGGTGGGATTAAAAATGCGAAAATAGGGTGCGGCGTCGGTTCCCGTCGACGCGGCCCACTGCCAGCCTCCGTTATTCGAAGCCAAATCGCCATCTACCAGCTGCGACATAAAGTAGCGTTCGCCTTCCCGCCAGTCGATCAGCAGGTCTTTAACTAAAAAGCTGGCGACAATCATTCTCAGGCGATTATGCATCCAGCCCAGCTTATTCAGCTGGCACATGGCAGCGTCAACAATGGGATAACCGGTTTTCCCCTGTTGCCAGGCGGTAAAATGCGCCGGATTATTTTGCCACCTGACGCCGCGCGTCCAGGCAATAAAGGGCTGGTAGCGGCACAGTGAAGGATAAGCGACCAGCAGATGGCGGTAAAACTCACGCCAGATAAGCTCGTTCAGCCAGACAAATTCCCTGCCGCCATCAAGGGCCTGCGGATGCTCCGTCAGCAGCCGGTGCAAACACTGGCGCGGAGAAAGCACGCCGGTGGCCAGATAGACTGACAGGCGACTGGTGCCATCCACCGCCGGAATATCCCGGTTTTCGGTATAATCGGTAACCGTACGCTGGCAGAAATGCCGCAAGCGCGCAAGCGCGGCGGCCTCACCGCTGGGGAAAAGGTTTTCATCAACGCTCTCAAAAGGATAGTTAAATGGCGTGAGCACGGGCATATCCCGCAGCGGCGCACCTGCCCGTGCGGCCGGAGCGGAAACGCACTCCGGCAGGCCAGCGTGCAGACGCTTTACAAAGGTACGACTGAAGGGGGTGAACACCTTATACATATCGCGATTGCCAGTCAGCACGCTACCGGGAGGCAGCAGCAGGCTGTCATCAAACCCCTGTGAAACCACATCAATATCAGACAGTTCACGCTCCGCAGCTGCATCGCGGTCGCGTTCGTTGACCTCATACTGATAATTGTAAAACATGCGCCTGACCTGATGCTGCTGACAAAAGGATTTCAGAACGTCAATCGAGGCGGTAAAGTCATCGCATTCGACTGAGTGAAGCGGGATGCCCTTTTCTGCCAGCGACCGCTGCACGTCCTGGAGGCTGCTAAAAATAAATGCCGCCTGTCTGGGGGACATTGCGTGCGCTTTCCACTGGGCGGGTGTAGCAATAAACAGCACCAAAACCCTGGCATCAGCATTGCGGCAGGCCGCATTTAGGGCGTAGTTATCGTGAATACGCAGATCGTTACGCATCCAGAACAGATGGGTGACCATGAATCTTCCTGATAAGTTTAGCGGCCGTAACGCAGTCGAAGCGCTTCCGGATAGGGTTCAAAGTAGCGCTGCTGCGCGAGATAAGGGTCGGGGAACTCAGACATGTAATGCTTTAACAGCGTGATAGGTGCCAGCAGCGGCTGAAGCCCCTGCCGGTAATGGTCAATCAGTGAGGCCAGCTCCTGACGCTGTCTTGAACTCAGCTGTGGCCGAAAGTAACCCTGAACATGCATCAGAACGTTAGTGTGGTTGCCGCGGGTGGCCGAATGTTTCAGCAAATCCATCAGCCGCTGGCGATACTCATGGGCATACTCCTCCAGTGAACTCCAGCTTTCAATGGCCGCAACAAAGCGTCCAAGTTCACGATATTCCGCCTGAGAATGAGCCAGCAGCGACAGCTTGTAACGGCTGTGAAAAGCGATAAGTTTGCCGCGGGTCAGGCCACTTTGCCACAGCGCATTAAACTCATGCAGGGTATAGACGCGTTCGACAAAATTCTCACGCAGCGGCGCATCCTGTAGCCGCCCATCCTCTTCAACCGGCAGCCAGGGGATCTGACGCATCAGCTCACGCGTAAAGACGCCAACACCTTCTTTACGATTATTATTGCTGTCCGGCTGATAAACCCGAACGCGTTCCATGCCGCAGGTGGGCGATTTTGCACAGACGATGTAGCCGCATAAATGCTGGAGATTAGCGACTCGCTGTTCCGAATAGTGCTGCATTTTTTCCGTTACCGGCTCGCCACGGCCGTTACTGAATGCCAGCGCCGTTTTACTCTCCGCGGTATCGATCAGCCGCAGCGCCGGGCGGGGAGCAGGCAGACCGATAGCCATTTCCGGGCAGGCCGGTTCGTAGTGAATATAGGGAGCGAGTTCATCCGTAGCGAAGGTGCATCGCTTGTGTCCGCCGTCAAAACGGACTTTATCGCCCAGCAAACAGGCACTGATGCCAACAGGAATTTTCTCGCTCATAGTTGTACAACCTCTAACTTCTTGTAGAAGTTTAAGTGTAGCCCAGTTGTAACAGTAAAGGCGAGAATATTAAGAAATACTGAATGAAAGTAAAAAAACCCGCCGAAGCGGGTGAGATTAATGGAATTCGTAGCCAGCTGCCTCCGACTGGGCCAGCCAGACCGGCTGGCTGCTGGTTTTACACCAGACGCGGTGGAGATAGCTGTAAAACTTTGATCGATCATGACGAAATACCATAAACGGCAGCGCGATAAACCCAATGATAACCACCGCGATACGGCGCAGGATTATTCGATGTAAAGAGTAAGCGTGATAGAGCAGCATAAGCCCTCCCGACAGGCCAGCAAGATAAGAGAAGATTTGCCGAAAATAATACGCGTTATAGTGTAATTTTTCATCTCATCTGACCACTTTCAGCGATAAATCCTCTCTTTTATCCTCTCTGAACCGTAATAAAGTTACATTAAGGTTAATTAACTAGACTTAATTAACCTTAATGTAACTTAAATGCCTTAATCCACTATTTTCGGCAGCATGACGTGCCGCGTCTGCCTTTACGGGCATCTGTGCACCCCCGGGAATAATTTGGTAGATTGAGAGCTATAGCTAAGCCGCAGAATGTTGGCATACGAATGTATTTATTGAGCGAGACAGCGTGACCCCGATCCTGATTATTGAAGATGAAAAAGAGATCCGCCGCTTCTTACGCCTCGCGCTGGAGGGTGAAGACCTGCGCGTTTACGATGCCGATACGCTCCAGCGTGGCCTGATTGAAGCGGCCACCCGCAAACCCGACCTGGTTATTCTCGACCTTGGCTTACCTGACGGTGATGGCGGAGAGTTTATTCGTGAGTTTCGCCAGTGGAGCGCCTCCCCGATCGTGGTGCTCTCTGCCCGCAGTAATGAACAGGACAAAATCGAAGCGCTGGATGCGGGTGCTAATGATTTCCTGACTAAACCCTTTGGAGTGGGCGAGCTGATGGCAAGGGTGCGGGTCGCACTGCGCTATCGCGCAGATCCGAGTCCGTCTGCACTCAGCCCGGAAGTGAGCTTTGGCGATGTCACGGTCAATATCGCCGATCGCCGGGTTACGCGGAACCAGCAGGATTTACACCTGACGCCGACTGAGTTTCGCCTGCTGGTGAGCCTGCTCAATCACGCCGGTAAAGTGATGACGCAGCGTCAGCTGCTGAATCAGGTATGGGGTCCGAATGCCGTGGAGCACAGTCATTATCTGCGCATCTATATGGGGCATTTACGCCAGAAGCTGGAAGCCGACCCGGCCAGGCCGCGCTATCTGATCACCGAAACCGGCATAGGCTACCGTTTTATGCCCTGAACGAAAAAAAGGCGCTTTGATTAGCGCCTTTTTTGCGGTTCCACCCTGAATAATCAGGCGTTTTTTAGTACTTCACTGACAATCTCTACCGCTTCTTTTTCAATCTTCTCGCGATGCCCGGCACCGAGGAAGCTTTCACAGTAGATTTTGTACGCATCTTCCGTACCGGAAGGACGCGCAGCGAACCAGCCGTTCTCCGTCATCACTTTCAGACCACCAATTGACGCACCGTTGCCCGGCGCTGCCGTCAGGCGGGCGGTGATCGGGTCACCGGCCAGCGTATCGGCACTGACCATTTCAGGAGAAAGCTTCGACAGCGCCGCTTTTTGCGCCGACGTGGCGGGTGCCTGCAGGCGGTTGTAGCTGGGTGCGCCAAACCGCTGTGCCAGCTCATCGTAATGCTGCTGCGGGTTTTTACCGGTTACCGCGGTAATTTCTGCCGCCAGCAGGCACATGATGATGCCGTCTTTATCCGTTGACCACGGCGTACCGTCAAAGCGCAGGAAGGAGGCCCCTGCACTCTCTTCGCCGCCGAAGCCAAAGCTGCCGTCAAACAGTCCGTCGACGAACCATTTGAAGCCGACCGGCACTTCTACCAGCCTGCGGCCAATATCATTGACCACGCGGTCGATCATCGCGCTGGAGACCAGCGTTTTGCCGACGGCCACATCGCTACCCCACTGAGGACGATGCTGAAACAGGTAATTAATAGCAACGGCCAGATAGTGGTTCGGATTCATCAGCCCGGCAGGGGTCACAATGCCGTGGCGGTCATAATCAGGATCGTTAGCAAACGCCAGATCGAACTTATCCCGCAGCGCCAGCAGGCCCGCCATCGCGCTTTCAGACGAGCAGTCCATGCGGATCACGCCATCTTTATCGAGATGCATAAAGCGGAAAGTCTGATCCACTGAATCATTCACGATGGTCAGATCCAGCTTGTAGAATTCGGCAATACGCTGCCAGTAGGCGATACCGGAGCCACCCAGCGGGTCGACGCCAATCTTCAGACCCGCTTTCTGAATGGCCGGAATATCAATGATCTGTGCCAGACCCTCGATATAGGGCTGAATAAGGTCTTTTTCCTGCAGGTGGCCACTGGCCCAGGCTTCATCCAGCGCGATACGCTTCACGCCTTTCAGTCCGTCCTGGATCAGCGCATTGGCGCGGTCTTCAACCACTTTGGTGACGTTAGTATCAGCCGGGCCGCCGTTCGGTGGATTGTATTTAATACCGCCATCTTCCGGGGGGTTGTGTGACGGGGTGATCACGATACCGTCAGCCTGCGCGCCACCCGCTTTATTGTGTTCAAGGATGGCGTTAGAGATTGCAGGGGTTGGCGTATAGCCATTATCCAGCTGCACGATAACATCCACACCGTTAGCCGCCAGCACCTCCAGTACGGAAATGATTGCGGGTTCAGACAGCGCGTGGGTATCTTTACCTACGTAGCAGGGACCGGTGATGCCATTCTTTGTACGCTCTTCAGCAATCGCCTGCGCAATCGCCAGAATATGCGTTTCATTGAAGCTCTGACGCCCTGCACTGCCGCGATGGCCTGAGGTACCAAATTTCACCGCATGTTCCGCATTGCCCGGGTTGGGTTGCAGGACATAATACTGTGAAGTCAATTGTGCAACGTTAATCAAATCGCTCTGCTGGGCCGGCTGCCCGGCGCGGGGGTCATTAGCCATGGGCGCTTCTCCCTGATTATCAGGTTGTCAGTTAGAGGGTGCCGCAAACTTTGTCAATCAGCTCCGCCGGGAACTGCATCGACTGCATGATGTGTTCGATCATGCTGCGTTTACGACCTGTGTTAGTGTTGGTGATCACCCAATACGGCGTGCCCGGAATATGCTGTGGCTTGGTATGGGTGCCGTTCTGTACCAGGGTTTGTTGATTACCCGCAAAGTAGACGCGTGTACGACCAAGTAATGACTCGGTGCCGGTAGCAAATGCTTTGGGATCAAGAGTGTACAGTGTCGAAAGAATCAGCATAAAACGGTTCACCGCTTTTTTCTGTTCCGCATACTCATCGGACAACAGCAGCTCACGTACGGCACGGACGCGATCCTGGGGACGCGACTGTACTTCCGCAGGCGCAGCAGTTTTCGCCATCGCTGGCGGTGTTGCAGCGCCCTTTGGCAGCGGCTGACCGGCTGAGAATTTAAGCATACGCCGTAAAATGTCAGAGGCACTTTCACCGATATGCTGGGTGTGGCTGGCGATATAACGGTACAGCTCTTCGTCGACTTCGATAGTTTTCATCATGATCCAGTACGATTATTGCTTATAAGAGCCGCCCGGTGCCGTGTCACAGGATTTGATTACGCAGCACGGTTCACAGACCAGCTCTAACATGTGGATTATAAAGTTAAATCCTGCCAGGGTGTAGCGCCAGACCCCAATACAGGCAAAAGTCAGACTATGCCGCAAAAAGGTCGCCTGGAAGCCGTTTATCGTTTCGGCAGAAAAATGTGGATCCATGATACCCTAACCCCTCGTTTCAACTGTAAGAACTTTGCTATGAAATTGAATGTCCGCTTGCAAACCGAACAATCCGCTGTCGCGAATCTCCCCACTGTGCTGATCCACGGCCTGTTTGGCAGCCTGGATAACCTTGGCGTACTGGCCAGAGAGCTGAAGGAGACGCGCCCGGTGATCCAGCTTGACGTTCGCAATCATGGCCTTTCTCCGCGATCGGATGAGATGAGCTATCCGGCGATGGCGCAGGATGTGCTGGAGACGCTTGATGAGCTGGGGATCGCACGTTTTGACCTGGTAGGCCATTCGATGGGTGGAAAAATTGCCATGGCCCTTACGGCGGCTGCGCCAGAACGCACGGGCAAGCTGGTGGTGATTGATATTGCGCCCGTCGCCTACCCTGAGCGCCATCATGACGCCATTTTTGCCGCGCTGAACGCGGTGACAGCAGCGGGCGTCACCTCCCGTGGCGACGCCGCCGCGCTGATGCGTCGGACAATAGAGGAAGAGGGAGTGATTCAGTTTCTGCTGAAATCCTTTCATGAAGGGCGCTGGCGCTTTAACGTCAGGGCGCTGGAAGCCCACTACTCAGCGATTATCGACTGGCAGTCTCTCCCCGCCTGGCCGCATCCGGCGCTTTTTATCCGCGGCGAACGCTCAGCTTATCTTGACGACAGGTGGCGTGATGCCCTGCTGGCGCAGTTCCCCCAGGCACGTGCACATGTGATTGCCGGTGCCGGACACTGGGTGCATGCAGAGAAACCTGACGCTGTTCTGCGCGCAATTAGCCGTTTTTATGCGCGTTGAAAACAAAAGCCCCCTCAGATTGTTAAATCGTTGTCGTCTCGACTTTCACTGGGGTATGATGGCGCGCTAAAATTTTGTCGCGGGTGAAAATCCCTTTGGCAACATGGCTCAATCCATCAGAACTCCAGCCTTCAGTACCACGATTCTATGGCAAAAGAAAACACGGACCGCACCACGATCGATCTCTTTGCAGACGAACGCCGTCCGGGACGACCTAAAACTAATCCGCTGACGCGTGATGAGCAGCTGCGCATCAACAAACGCAATCAGCTTAAGCGTGATAAAGTGCGCGGGCTTAAGCGCGTCGAGCTGAAAATCAATAGCGATGCGGTTGATGCCCTTAATCACCTCGCTGACCAGCGTAATATGAGCCGCAGCGAGCTGATTGAAGAGATGGTGATGGCGCAGTTAGCCAGCCAGAACTCCTGAAGCGGTGGATATCTCGCGGTCAGGTACAGCTGAGGGCACAGCACAATGCGACAAAAGCAGGAGGATTACTCGTTTATCCCCCTGTGGCTGTCTGCTATCATTGCCGTTATCTTTTTTAAGTTAGCCATCTCATATCATTAAGTTTCAAGAGGTTATTAAACTCATGGCAATCGTAGGCATTTTCTTTGGCAGCGATACGGGCAACACCGAAAATCTTGCAAAAGTGATTCAAAAGCAGCTTGGCACTGACGTTGCTGAAGTTCACGATATCGCGAAAAGCAGCAAAGAAGATCTTGAAGCCTTTGATATTTTGCTGCTGGGTATTCCCACCTGGTACTACGGTGAAGCGCAGTGCGACTGGGACGACTTCTTTCCAACTCTGGAAGAGATCGATTTCAACGGCAAGCTGGTGGCGCTGTTTGGCTGTGGCGATCAGGAAGACTATGCCGAGTATTTCTGCGATGCTATGGGCACCATCCGCGACATCATTGAGCCTAAAGGCGCAGTGATTGTCGGTCACTGGCCAACGGCGGGTTATCACTTTGAGGCCTCAAAAGGGCTGGCGGACGATAACCATTTCCTCGGTCTGGCCATTGATGAAGACCGTCAGCCTGAGTTGACCCAGCAGCGTACCGAACAATGGGTTAAACAGATTTTTGACGAGCTGCAGCTGAAAGAAATTCTTGAAGCCTGAGTAAGTGCAGCGGCCTGATATGGGCGTTGTCTCGTATCAGGCCAGTGGTTTTACCTGTAGAAGTAATAGGAACATCTTTATAAATTTCATCTGCAAATCTGTAAAATATCGCCATCGGTCACCCCACTTATTCAGCGTTCCTCGCCCAACAAGCGATAAGAGTGCTGAGCAAAATGTTAATCCCGTTTTTATTGGGCGTTTGCTTTCCTGGACGTATCGGGTTCTCAACTTTACATCCCACAGCGGTTGCGCATCCCACTCGTGGTTTCCATTTTGAAGTATCAGTTCTATAATGAGACGCACCTAGCTTTCTGCGTCGACCGATGTTTAAGGCTTTTCAGCCACTTAGTGACTAGCAAAGTAACAGGACAATATCCGCATGACTGACAACAATACCGCATTAAAGAAGGCCGGCCTGAAAGTCACGCTTCCCCGACTGAAAATTCTGGAAGTGCTTCAGGTACCAGAGAGCCATCACGTCAGTGCGGAAGATTTATATAAACGCCTGATTGATATGGGCGAAGAGATTGGGCTGGCAACGGTCTACCGGGTACTCAACCAGTTTGATGATGCCGGGATTGTAACGCGACATAACTTCGAGGGCGGCAAGTCCGTATTCGAACTGACTCAGCAGCAGCATCATGACCACCTGATCTGTCTGGACTGCGGAAAAGTGATTGAATTCAGCGATGAGTCAATTGAGACTCGTCAGCGCGACATCGCTACCCGCCATGGTATAAAACTCAGTAACCACAGTCTTTATCTTTATGGCCACTGCACCACCGGTGACTGCCGTGAAGATGAGTCTTTGCACGACGACTAATTAATAAAAAAAACCGGTGAAATCACCGGTTTTTTTGGTTTGCATCTGCAATTCAGTTTTTTATATTACTTCCACATCTTGCACCCCAGGTATTCAGCCGTAGGTACGTTTTGCACCTTGATAGCTGCGCCATCCTTGTCAGCTGGCTCAGCGGTAGTCATTTTGTTCGAAAGCGGCCTGCCATCAACTGTGCATCTCTGATGTCCTGGCCGGCCGCATGGCTACCTGCCGTGATGTCAATAAGCGTGTTACCGACTATGTCACTGCCTGTTAAAAACCGCCGAGTCCTTTAGCAGATATGGACCTAAAATCACACCGTCGTACCTTAAAATCTCAGCGTCGTGCCTCTCAGATACGCTTTCCACCTTGATAACTGCGCCATTCCTGTCAGCTGAAACAACGGTAATCATTTTGTTCGAAAGCGCGTCATAGAGCGACTTGCCTACCGTCAACTGTGCATCTCTGGTGTCCTGGGCGGCCGCACGGCTGCCTGGCGTGGTGTCAATAATCGTGTTCTGGACTGTGCCACTACCTAATTTATAGGTTCTTACTGTAACGCCATTCACAACAGGGTCGTTTTGTGCCCAATCTTCAAAGCCGGTTTGCGGCTGCCGATACTCCAGAATCATAAAACTGCCGTCGTTACGAGGAATGCGAAGCCCTTTGATACCCTGAGTTTTATCGTTCTGCCAGACTGGCGATAGATTATATAAATCTGAGAATTTACTTATTAAAGGAACCTGAGCTTCATCGAGCCAGCCGAGCAAATACTGATAATTAACCGGGTAAAGGTGACCGCCGCCGCCGCCCATCGTATCGGTAATATCAGTGGAGTTTTTGGTCATTTCATCGCATTTATTGTCAACCTGCACAACCTTATTACTGACAGTACATTTTTGCAGTGATTTGATATGATTAAATCCAAGGTTATGACCAAACTCATGTGACCACATCCAGTACTTATGTCCCGAAGCATTAGATAAAATCCAGTTTCCAGGCATGGCGGCCAGTCCGGAATAATTACACTTCTTATTTGCAGTCAGCTCGGTGAAAACGTAATCGTACTGGTCGAGATTGATTCCTTTCTCTTTAGCTTTATTATTGATCAGTGCACGGATAGGTTGTAAATTACAATGATTTGGCTTTGGGCCCAAATTAATATTATCAAAGACCTCACCGGTCAGATTGAGTTTGTTTTCCGAAGCCAGATTAACAAACTGCCTCAGCGAGGTGAAATTTTCTTTCTGACCGAATACTGCCTGAGCGATGGTATCAGTATTGGCGGGTTTATCGCCATCGTAGTGAGTTACCAGCAGCGCAATTTTTTTCTCACCAGTGACTTTTCTAAGCTTCTCCAGCGGCAATGGTGTAACAGATAACCATGATTTTTCACTTTGCGAAGCGACTCCTTGCACGAAGACTTTGTTTTTGACACTCTGCAGTAAATGATTTTTCCGCCCTAAGTCATTGATAAATTTATTACTTATTTCATAACTACCGTCGCTATGAATTTTATTATACCATGTTCTTGATGAGCTATAACCTGATCCGGAGCAACTGTCCATGTTAACGGAGCCAGAAGGATAGGATCTTAAACAATAACGTTCTCCCCTGGCTTCATTTTTAATCATTACTCCACCATTAAAATCGACGTAATACCATTTCTGACTGGCATTACCGTTACATCCCTTTAATTCAATATCGACACTGTTACTGGCAAGATCCATACAGATATCTTGTCGGGCAGCGACCTTCAATTGTCCAGAAGGGTCATCCGCGTGAGCAGGCATTGCGCTACCAACGCCAATCAGCAGAGCGGATAACGCCAAAGGTACAGATAAGCAGTGAAACGAATTAGTTTTTTTCATTTTATATATTCAATTAGAGTTCAGATAAGTTTAAAGGATTACGTGCTTCATTCAATAAAGCTTGTGGAGGCTAACATTCGCTGAAACCCTTTACAATACTTCAGAAAAGAAAATAACCTTAAGTATCTTGCTTAAGAGTTTTCAATAAGTTCACAATAATTATACTCGTAATAAAATTCAAATAGCGAGATAAGAAATCAGCATGCGAAATCACTGTTTCTAAAATAATTTTTTCAGCCCCCTTAAGCCAGACAGCTGATAGAAAATAAAGCAATCACCACTATTTATTTTACTAAAAAGTTAAGATTTCCATCATATCCCCCCTGGTTTAGCAATAGAATCCAATTAGTACTCAATAAAAAACATTTTTTATGATGAATATAGTGAGATACTCTGTATATGGTTCAATGTTTATTAAATATAGCCTGCAAATTGCAGGCTATCACTCCTACAGTTTTTCTGTTCGGCTAAAACGTTTGCCATCCGGACTCACAGATCTGACCAATATATTTCGGTCAACGCTGGGTTTTAGCGCGTTGTTATAGCGCTGCCAGGTTTCGCCGTTATTATCACTGTACTCGATATGGATGCCTGGTAAAGCGCTATTAGCATGGAGTTTTCCATCAATAATTCGCGCGCCCGGCACGGGAAGTCGATATTTAATACCGTTCATATCTAACTTATGCAGTTCGCGCTGCCCCAGTATATTGGCAAATCGTTGCCAGTCATAACGTAGAGCCGCTTTATCGACATAGTCAGTTTCATCTCCGGCATAGGATTTGTCAGCAATGTAGTCCTGCTCCCATGATGCGCGATGCCAGGCACGTTCCGCCACAGCCAGCACTCTGGGAAAGACCATATATTCTACTTGATCGTCAGTTCGTGAAGTCTCACTCCATAGCTGGGCCGAAATTCCTGTAGCGCCTGGCCAGGTTTTTTTGCTTTGAGCTTTAAACGGTTTGCCATCGCGATCCACTGAGGTTTCCGCATTTTGCGGAAGGTTGTCTGGTGCGAAACTGAACATTTTTCGCTCGTCACTGAAGCGCGTTCCCCAATAATACCCTCTTTCAAGCGGGTTTACTTCATAGGGGAAATCCATATAAACGTAATCGGGACTGGAAATAATAATTTCGTAGCCCCTGGCAGCCCAGTCATTCGCTGAATCATAACCGCCCCAGTAGAGCGTATCCCAAAAATTGATGGCAACGTCAGAAGTTTTAAATGCACGCGCATTTTCAGCATCCTTCAATCCATCCTGCCATGCCTGCATTTTGTTAATTCCATGCGCGCTGACTAATTTACTAACCTCCATTGCAAAATAAGTTGGCAGGTGATCCAAATCCTTAACCTTATTCTCTTTAATCATTTTCTGACATTGCTGTGATTTAGCCCAGGGACGATCCTGTTTACTCATATCAAGAATCCCTTTAGATGGTTCGGGTTGTTTTTTATCGGTATAACCCGCCCCCAATCGGATATTTTTCGCTTCATCACCACCAAAATGCCACGTTTTGAGCGGCTGACCGGCTTCTTTATGCATTGCCTGAATTTCACTAATGACTTTATCGGCAAATTTCAGTGACGATAGCAGGCAGGGATTGAGATAGCTGGTACGGTCATAGAGTTGTACAGAAGTAGTGTTTGATGTATCTGTGGGATCTATAAGCCTGAACTCTTCAGCCTGCGCTTTTTGACCTGCCTTGCTCAACCGTTGATAACGTGCCTCCATCGAAATGACCGCCGCGCGTGCATGAGCTGGCATATCAATTTCAGGAATAACTTGTATGCTCCGCGCCGCGGCATATTTTACGATTTCAATATAATCCTGACGCGTAAAGTAACCACTACCATGATTATCAGATTTGGGCCCGGACCCTAATTGCGGCAGTAAACAGCGCTGCTCCCTCAGATCGTGGCACCTTTTCCCACCCACTTCGGTGAGTTCAGGCAGACCAGGGATTTCGATTCGCCACCCTTCATCATCGCTTAAATGAAAATGAAAAACGTTAATTTTCCAGGCAGAAAGTTGATCAAGCATGCGTAATATAACCGCTTTACTGTGAAAATTTCTGGCCACATCAAGAAACACGCCACGATAAGGAAAGCGAGGCGCATCTGTTACGTTAAGCGTGGCGATCTTTTTACTTTCACCAGCAGGCAGTAGCGACATGATAGATTGTAATCCATAGAAAACGCCGCTTGCATCATAGCCCACCACTTCCGCTTTATCGATGCCGATACTTAATCGATAGCCACCTGCAAGTGCCAGCTTATTTTCAAAAACCTCTTTATCAATCTTTGTACTGATTTGATAACCTGTCGGTGTTTCATTAACGCCCAGCAGGGTAAAACGGCGTTTTATTACCTCAACACTTTCTGATTCGAGTCCATTAATTAACAGATTGACGCCACGGGAGAGATCGGCATCTGCGTTAAAAACCTCAACATTTAAAGGAGTCGGTAGGATCTGCCCGCGTATTTCCCTGGAAGGTAATAAAGAAATATCATTATTTTTATCAAAACGAGTTGTCGCCGTCATTAACACATTTTTTTCGTCTGGTATTCTCTTCCACTGTTCTTCAAAGGGGGCGACAAATGAGGTAAGTTTTTCTGTGTCAGTACTGGCTATCACTTTTGGTGTAGCATTTGATGAAGTGACATACCAGCGTGGCATAACATCGGTGATATAAAGCTGCCAGTACTCGTTAACAATCGGGATAGTAACAGATTCGCCCGCAGGAAAGCCTTTAAATTTTTCAGTGGGTTCAAGCCGTGTCAGATCTCCAACAACATGCACCATACGGAACTGGTCACTTTCAACCTTAAGCGTTTGATGGACATTCGACATATAGATCGCCCAGTCCCTGCTTAATAAAGCTTTGCCAGGGTTAGTCAATGTAATCGTTGCACGATTACAAGAGGCCCAGTCTGCACCGAGCCGGGCGCAGTCTACGCCATGCCGTGCGGCCTGATTATCCGTAACTTTATACTTCACCTCAAATGCGCTTATCTGATCGACTATGCGCTGGTCGGCCTGTACGGATGTATGAGAAAATATTGTTGCCAGTAGTGCCGATAAAAGCGTTAATCTTCGCAATTCCATACACTCTCCTTGTTGATTAATTCCGATTAATTTCATCCTGAAGCTGGCCGCAACCTGTACTAATTTCATCGCCGCCGCCTCTCTGTTCTGCATCCAGACAGCGCTGATAATCAGCGGAAGGAATCGTTTCTTTTTCGTACACTGTCTGACAGCCCGTCATCATTGTTATAAACGCGAAGAGATAAAGAGAACTTTTCATTAATGCGTCTCTGCGTGGTTTAAGAGGCGTTATCGCAGCGTGAAAGGTACTATCGCCATAAATTTTACGTCGCGTTCGTCTTGAAATATGTTGCCATAGCCTCCGCTCCAGGAAGGAATATCACTATGATTATCGTAACGGGTAAAATGCAGCTTAAAGAGCGCGCCTTTTGCACGCCCTGCCTGGACGGTATAAAGTAAATCAAGGTTCCATGCCGATTCCTTCAGCCGCCGATCTGTTGTATAGCGGGTAGGTTTGGCTCCCCATCCCCAGGCATAAGAGGTACCTGCTGACCATCCGGGTAGGCGCCATTTGCTAAGATCAACCATTACGCCAGCGAATAATGCTTTCTCACCGTCAGCATTAAAATCCGATCGTGAATCCCACCACAGGTCGAGTCTGCCATTTGAAGAGGCGTAACCGGGCGTCATGCGTTGAAGAAAGTAGCCCTGGTTACCTTCGGCTTTGACTAACGATCCTTCCAGACGCAAATCAACAGCCCCCAGCTTATAACTCAGCGTTAAGGCCTGAAGCCAGGCAAGCCCATCATAAACATCGTTGCGATTTTTTGTTCCACCGGCTTCTTTGTCTTCGGCGCCATAAAACTGCCAGGTGGTGTTCAAATTGCTGCCTGCAAATGGGAAAGGATATGAAACTTTACTGAAATACTGGTTAATATAATGTGCGGATTGTCCAAAAGCAGCTTCAATAATCAGGTTATTATTAAAATTATATTTAGCGCCAATTGAATGAAGCCAGGCTATCTCCGTTTTACCGTCGGCCTTGCGAAACTCATACAGAGTTTGATACCAGGGTGCCTTATATCTATCACTCCACATCCATGAAATCGCCAGCGCGCCCGCCTCGCCAAAATTATAATCACCGCCGATCTCTATTCCGCGATAGGTTCCCGGCATAAAACTCCAGTGCGAAGCCAGCAGAGTTTGACCTTCAGGCTGAATATATCCGCCGCGCAACCAGTAATTATCATGTTTTATCTTTAATGCTGCTTTATAAATTCCGATACCATTTCTGTCACCTGACCAGTTTTCCTGCCATCGGGAATCCGCATTACTGAAAGCAATTTCGTTTGGTGCAGCCGGACTTTTATCAGAAAGTTCCTGCGCACCATATATTCCCATATCGATACCTACAATATTGGCGGCATAGCCTGATGAAAAGTCGAGATTAGCATTAAATGTTGAATGATGGAGATTCCGTTCGAACTCTCTTTTTTTATCACTGCCATCCTCTAAATTTCTTCTTTCACGATGACGTTGCCAGTAGTAGACCGCGCCACTTAACGCTGAGTCATCAATAAAACCCGCTGCAATGATTTTTGGACTACTGATTGAAACAATGAAAATCAGACACAACAATATATTGCGAGATAAATTTATTTTTCCCACGAGAACTCCTTCTCAAAAATAGCTTCCTGTTAAAGTATTTTAATACTCTTTTTATTAGTGGCTATGTTATTTTTCGCACCGCGAATTATCAATGATTATTTTACTGACATGATGCAAAACATGACCGGACACACATTTATTTTTAAAAAAACATACACTACAAAAAAACGCAGCACGAAGGCTGCGTTTTTTATTATTACCAGACTATTTATTCGGCTGCTTTATTCCAGGTATCTCGTAAACCAACTGTTCGGTTAAATACCAGATTTCCCGGCGTAGAATAGCGACTGTCCGCACAGAAATACCCTTCTCGCTCGAACTGATAAGGCGAGCCAGCTTCGGCCTTGCTTAAGCCCGGTTCAATAAAACCGCGACGAATAATCAATGATTCAGCGTTGATGGTGGAAAGAAAATCTTCAGCGCCGCCTGGATTAGGCACGCTGAATAAGCGGTCGTAAAGGCGAAATTCAGTTGGAAGCGCATGCTCTGCTGATACCCAATGAATCACGCCCTTGACCTTGCGGCCATCGGCAGGATCCTTGCTCAGCGTGTCAGTGTCGCACGTGCAGAACAGGCAGGTGATATTCCCCTCTTCATCTTTTGCTACCCGCTCCGCCTTAATGACGTAAGCATTGCGCAGCCGAACCTCTTTGCCCAGCACCAGTCGCTTATACTGCTTGTTAGCCTCTTCACGGAAGTCAGCGCGGTCAATGTAAATTTCGCGGCTAAACGGCACCTCACGCGTGCCCATCTCCGGTTTATTCGGATGATTAGGCATGGTGAGGATCTCTTCATGATTTGCCGGGAGGTTTTCAATCACCACTTTCAGTGGATCAAGAACAGCCATCGCACGTGGCGCGTTTTCATTAAGATCGTCACGAATGCAGGACTCAAGCGACGCCATTTCAACAATGTTGTCCTGTTTGGTCACGCCAATGCGGCGGCAGAACTCGCGTATAGCACCTGCGGTATAGCCACGACGCCGCAGGCCGGACACGGTCAGCATCCGCGGATCGTCCCACCCTTCAACAATCTTTTCGCTAACCAGCTGGGTCAGTTTACGCTTGGACATAATGGCGTATTCAAGATTCAGACGGGAAAATTCGTACTGCCGCGGATGGGCTGGAATGGTGATGTTATCCAGCACCCAGTCATAAAGGCGACGGTTGTCCTGGAATTCCAGCGTACAGAGCGAATGGGTTATCCCCTCCAGTGCATCGGAAATGCAGTGGGTAAAGTCATACATCGGATAGATACACCACTTATTACCGGTCTGGTGATGCTCGGCAAATTTAATGCGATACAGCACCGGGTCGCGCATAACGATAAAGCTGGAGGCCATATCTATTTTGGCGCGCAGACAGGCGGTGCCTTCGGCAAAGCCGCCGTTACGCATTTTTTCAAACAGCATGAGGTTGTCGCTCACGCTGCGATCGCGATACGGGCTGTTTTTCCCCGGCGACGTTAGCGTCCCACGATATTCGCGGATCTGCTCCGGCGACAGCTCATCAACGTAGGCCAGGCCTTTAGTAATAAGCTCGACGGCGTAGTGGTGCAGTTGATCAAAATAATCAGATGAGTAACGGACCTCGCCGCTCCACTCAAAACCAAGCCACTGCACATCCTTCTTAATCGACTCCACAAACTCCAGATCTTCTTTCACCGGGTTAGTGTCATCAAAGCGCAGGTTACATTGACCCTGATAGTCCTGAGCAATGCCAAAATTCAGGCAGATTGATTTAGCATGGCCAATATGCAGATAGCCGTTAGGCTCGGGCGGAAAGCGGGTATGAACACGATCGTGCTTACCGTTCGCCAGGTCTTCGTCAATAATCTGACGAATAAAGTTAGTTGGGCGGGCTTCTGCCTCACTCATCTCAATGTCCTCAGGGATGCTTAGCGTAAATTAGTACGAGAAATAACGGAGTATGATCCACAAAGCAGGGAAGGGAAACAACCGTTTGTTAGCGGGGATGCGAAAAAAAGGGCGGGGATCGCTTCCCGCCCTGTCCTGCTATCTCTTCAGAGGCTAGCCGTGGACGTCAAACAGGCGCGTCTCACCTGCAATTACCGTACTACCCGCCGCCAGCTGGAGGCTGCTGTAGTCGTCAATATTACTTACCACAACCGGGCTGATCATCGAACGGGCGTTGGCATTCAGCCAGTCCAGATCCATCTCCAGCACCGGCTGCCCGACAGTGACGACCGCGCCCTCTTCAACCAGCCGGGTAAAGCCCTTCCCTGCCAGCGCCACGGTATCCAGCCCCATATGCACCACCACTTCGACGCCCTTCTCCGTTTCCAGACAGAACGCATGGTTAGTATTAAAGATTTTAACCACCGTACCCGCTGCCGGTGATACTACGATGCTGCTGGTCGGTCTGATAGCCAGCCCGTCTCCGACCGCTTTGCTGGCGAAGGCTTCGTCCGGTATCTGTTCAATCGCAACCACCTCACCGCTAACCGGTGCGACCAGCGTCGCTACGATGCCTTTCGCCACGTTTGGCACCGCCTGCGGCGCAGCAGAAGCACTGGCTTTTTCAGCCCCATCCAGGGAAGCAAGAGGAGCAACGCTCGCTTTTGCGATGACCTTTTTCATCTCTTCAGCAATAGATTCCGCTTTGGCGCCCACAATCACCTGAACCGTTTGTTTGTTCAGCTTGATGACGCCGGACGCGCCGAGACGCTTACAGGCTGCATCGTTTACCATGCCTGCATCGTTCACGGACAGGCGCAGACGAGTGATACAGGCATCAATAATGTTGAGATTATCGCTGCCGCCAACCGCGCCAATATACTGACGGGCAAGCGTTTCTATTCCTTCTTCACTATTACTGTTGGCACTCTCTCCGGCAGGCTGGTCATCCTTGCCGTCATCGCGTCCCGGCGTTTTCAGATTGAACATTTTGATAATCGCGGTGAAGAGCACGAAATAAACGACAAAGGCGATTGCCCCCATTACCAGCAGCATCCAGACGTTGTTGCTGGCCGCGGGCAGCTTGTACATCAGTACATAGTCAATAGCCCCGGCCGAGAAGGAGAAGCCCGCGTGAATGTTTAGTGCCGTGGCAACAAACAGACTGATACCGGTCAGGATGGCGTGGACCAGATACAGTAGCGGCGCAAGGAACATAAACAGGAATTCCAGCGGCTCGGTCACACCGGTCAGGAATGCGGTAACCGCAACCGACAGCAGCATCCCGCCGACGAGGGGACGACGAGCCCTGGGTGCCGCCAGGTACATTGCCAGCGCGGCACCGGGAAGACCAAACATCATAATGGGGAAGAAACCCGACATAAACATGCCCGCGGTGCCGTCACCAGCATAGAAGCGGTTGATGTCGCCGTGGAAAACCGCGCCCGCCGCGTTGGTGTAGTCACCTATCTGGAACCAGGCAATGGTATTCAGCACCTGATGGAGACCCGTTGGGATCAGCAGGCGGTTAACGAAGCCAAATATGCCCGCGCCCAGCGCGCCCTCAGAGACTATCCACTGGCCCCCGCTTTGAATGCCGGCCTGTACGGGTGGCCAGATATAGCCAAATACCGACGCCAGAATCAGGCAAAAGAACCCGGTCGCAATCGGCACAAAGCGTTTGCCACCAAAGAAGCTCAGGAATTCCGGCAGTTTAATATCCGACCAGCGGTTATAGGTCATTCCGGCCACCAGCCCGGTAATGATCCCCGCCAGTACGCCCATATTAATGGCCGGATTAATGGTTACCATCGCCTTCGTCATAATGAAATAACCTACCGCTCCGGCCAGCGCAGCGGGGCCCGCATTGTCTTTTGACCAGGTAGAGGCAACGCCGATAGCAAAAATCAGCGCGAGGTTGTCAAAGATTGCCCCACCGCCCTGAGCGATAAACGGCATATTCAGTAAATCGGGTTGCCCAAAGCGCAGCATAAGCGCTGCAACAGGCAGCACCGCGATGGGCAGTTGCAACGATCGCCCCAGCCTTTGAAAAAATCCTAAAATATTCATCCTTCCCCCTAAAGACCCGTTAAGGCTCCGATTACCGTTTTGCGTTTTTATAACGGCCAGTTTGATTTCGCATCATAGTAAAATCACCTGACGGAGTGTAAAAAAAATTTAATTCGCTTCGCAAATTAAAAGCGCTGCAATGTGACTTTTATCACTTCAAAATGCAGAGGAGGTCACAATATTCTGGCCATATACGCCCACTTATTTTATGATCCAAAATATCAGCGCGGATTTATCCCTCGCGGATAATGGCGGAAACACGTTACGCTTGCATACTGCTACGCGCCCTGCACCGCTGACCCCTTTACTATATAAATTGATATGAGGTGACACATGAGACTAATTCCTCTCGCAACTCCCACTCAGGTGGGTAAATGGGCCGCGCGCCATATCGTCGATCGCATTAATGCTTTCAACCCTACGGCAGACCGCCCTTTCGTACTTGGCCTGCCGACAGGCGGTACGCCCCTTGAAGCCTATCGTCATCTGATTGATATGCATAAAGCGGGCCAGGTAAGCTTCAGGCATGTAATTACCTTCAATATGGACGAGTATGTCGGCCTGCCAAAGGAACACCCGGAAAGCTATCACAGCTTTATGTACCGCAACTTTTTCGATCATGTTGATATTCCAGCGGAAAACATTAATCTTCTTAACGGAAATGCAGAAGATATTGACCTGGAGTGTCGTCAGTATGAAGAGAAGATCCGCGCACTGGGTAAAATACACCTGTTTATGGGCGGCGTAGGCAACGACGGCCATATCGCTTTTAATGAACCGGCCTCTTCGCTCGCTTCACGTACCCGTATCAAAACTCTGACGCATGAAACCCGCGTGGCTAACTCGCGCTTCTTTGGCGGGGATGTGGAAAAAGTACCTAAATACGCCCTCACCGTGGGCGTGGGCACCCTGCTTGATGCGGAAGAAGTCATGATTCTGGTCATCGGTCACGCCAAGGCCCAGGCGCTACAGGCCGCCGTTGAGGGTAACGTTAATCATATGTGGACCATCAGCTGCCTCCAGCTCCATGCCCGCTCGATAGTGGTCTGCGATGAGCCAGCCACT
Source organism: Erwinia sp. PPS120 (assembly GCF_047918655.1). Lineage (GTDB taxonomy): Bacteria > Pseudomonadota > Gammaproteobacteria > Enterobacterales > Enterobacteriaceae > Erwinia > Erwinia tasmaniensis_A. The sequence goes on from NZ_JBLREF010000008.1 coordinate 77,994, forward strand.
ATGGAACTGAAGGTTAAAACCGTTAAATACTTCCGCGAAATGGAAGCGGAAAGCGTGAAAAGTCTGTAAATCATTAGCTCAACACAGAACGGCACAGTGGCTAATGCCTGTAGCACAGCGTACGCTGCCGACGCTGGGGCAATGTTCCCAGCCGGACACATGCGTTAGCCATTAAGCCGGATATGCCGGGAGAAAATATGTACGCTTTAACCAATGGCCGCGTTTTTACCGGCCATGAGATACTCGAAAATCATGCAGTTGTCATCAAAGATGGCCTGATTGAACGCGTTTGCGTCGCCGATGAACTTCCGGCAGGCATTGAAAGACGCGATACGGGCGGTGCGATTATTGCTCCCGGCTTTATCGATCTCCAGCTTAACGGCTGCGGCGGCGTGCAGTTTAATGATGATATGGCTGCGTTAAATGTCGACACCCTGAACACCATGCAGAAAGCCAATGAGAAAGCGGGCTGTACCAGCTTTCTGCCGACCCTTATCACCAGTAGCGATGAAATGATGCATCGCGCCGTTGAGGTGATGCGGGCTTATCTGGCGCAGAATGCTAACCAGGCCCTTGGCCTGCATCTGGAAGGTCCGTGGCTCAGCCCACGCAAGCCCGGCACCCATAATCCCGCACTGATCCGTCGCCCTTCCCCGGCGCTGGTCGATTTCCTCTGCGAGAATGGCGATGTCATCAGTAAGATCACCCTCGCGCCGGAAGAGGTCTCCCCCGAGGTTATCCGCCAGCTGGTCAGCGCAGGCATTGTGGTTTCCAGCGGCCATTCGCATGCTACCTATCATGAAGCGCGCTCTGGCATTACTGCCGGGATCAGTTTCTCCACCCATCTTTATAACGCCATGCCTACCCTCACCGGACGTGAACCGGGCCTGATCGGTGCCCTGTTTGACGCCCCAGAGGTCTACAGCGGGATTATCGCAGACGGCCTGCACGTGCATTACGCAAATATTCGTAATGCTAAACGTATCAAGGGTGACAGGCTAATACTGGTGACGGATGCCACCGCGCCAGCCGGGGCTAATATTGACCAATTTATTTTCGCAGGAAAAACAATATACTATCGGAATGGGCTGTGCGTTGACGAACAGGGCACGCTGAGTGGTTCTGCACTGACGATGATCGAAGCGGTCGCGAACTGCGTCGAACATGTCGGTATTTCTCTCGATGAGGCGATCCGCATGGCAACGCTTTACCCAGCCCGGGCAATGGGAATTGAGAAAACATTAGGTTCAGTTGAAGCCGGAAAAGTGGCGAACCTGAACGTTTTCACCCGTGATTATAAAATAATCCAGACTATCGTTAACGGTGACGAGGTCTTAAGCGAGTAGATGCGGAATGACCAGCGGCGGACAGGCTCAGATAGGAAACGTTGATTTAGTTAAGCAGCTTAATAGCGCAGCCGTATACCGGCTTATCGATCGGCAAGGACCGATTTCACGTATTCAGATTGCCGAGCACAGTCAGCTTGCTCCCGCCAGCGTCACCAAAATTACCCGCCAGCTTATTGAACGCGGGCTGATCAAAGAAGTGGATCAGCAGGCCTCTACTGGAGGCCGCCGCGCTATCTCAATCATTACCGAAACGCGGGGATTCAACACCATCGGCATTCGTCTGGGACGCAGCGACGCCACACTTACCCTTTTCGACCTCAGTGGAAAACCCCTGGCTCAGGAAGATTATGCCCTGCCAGAACGCACCCAGGAAACCCTGGAACACGCCCTGTTTAACGCCATCGCCAGCTTTATGGAACAGTACGAGCGCAAGCTGCGTGAGCTGATTGCCATTTCCGTTATTTTACCCGGACTGGTCGATCCGGTTAACGGGATTATCCGCTATATGCCGCATATCAACGTCAACTGCTGGCCGCTGGTGGCAAACCTGCAGGCACGTTTTAACGTCACCAGCTTTGTCGGCCACGATATTCGTAGTCTGGCCCTGGCCGAGCACTACTTTGGTGCCACGCGCGACTGCGCTGACTCCATCTTAGTGCGCGTGCATCGCGGTACCGGCGCCGGTATTATCGCCAATGGCCATATTTTTCTCGGCAGCAATGGCAACGTTGGCGAGCTGGGCCATATTCAGGTAGATCCGCTGGGTGAGCGCTGCTCCTGCGGTAATTTCGGCTGCCTGGAAACCATTGCGGCGAACAGCGCGATTGAAAAACGCGTACGTCATCTGTTGTCCCAGGGCTATAACAGCGTCCTGCGCGAGGAGTGTGGTATTCACCAGATCTGTCAGGCTGCTAACCGCGGAGATGCGCTGGCGACCGAAGTGATTGAGCACGTTGGCCGCTATCTCGGCAAGGCCGTTGCCATTGCAATAAACCTTTTTAACCCACAAAAGGTGGTGATTGCCGGTGAGATTACTGAGGCGGAAAAGTTGTTATTGCCGGCCATTGAGGGCTGCATTAATACGCAGGTGCTGAAAGCCTTTCGCAAAAATCTGCCGGTCGTTCGTTCCGAACTGGACCATCATTCAGGCATAGGCGCTTTCGCGCTGGCGAAACGTGCCATGCTTAACGGCATCTTATTACAACACTTACTGGAAGGTTGATGAGCGCTTTAACCCTGATGAACAGCGAAAGCAGTACGATTAAAAATGTCATCTGCGATATTGATGGCGTGTTAATGCACGATAATACGGCGGTGCCGGGTGCCAACGATTTTCTGCAACGCATTCTAGCCCGGGGATTACCTCTGGTGGTGCTGACGAATTACCCATCGCAGACCGCGCTTGACCTCTCCAATCGTTTTGCCTCGGCAGGAATCGATCTGCCGGACAGCGTCTTTTATACCTCCGCCATGGCGACGGCTGATTTTCTGCGGCGTCAGGAGGGGAAAAAAGCTTATGTAGTGGGCGAAGGCGCGCTGATCCACGAACTGTATAAAGCGGGCTTTACCATCACCGATATCAACCCGGACTTTGTGATTGTCGGAGAGACCCGCTCATACAACTGGGACATGATGCATAAAGCGGCCTGGTTCGTTGCTAACGGCGCCCGCTTTATTGCCACTAATCCGGACACCCACGCCAGGGGTTTTGTGCCAGCCTGCGGCGCGCTCTGCGCCGGAATCGAAGTCATTTCCGGGCGTAAGCCTTTTTACGTCGGCAAGCCAAGCCCATGGATCATCCGCGCCGCGCTCAATAAAATGCAGGCGCATTCGGAAGAGACGGTTATCGTTGGCGATAATCTGCGTACCGATATCCTGGCCGGTTTCCAGGCCGGGCTGGAGACAGTATTGGTGCTATCAGGCGTTTCGACGATGAGCGATGTTGACGCTATGCCTTTCCGTCCCAGCTGGATTTATCCGTCAGTGGCCGATATCGATATTATCTGATTCGGACTTACCCCACCCGCCCTGCTTATCTTTTAAACACCATCACCCGTAAATTGACGATTATTCAAATTTAATCGCATTTTACTGGTGATCCATCAATATTCTTCGCAGTGCAACAGACTATTTTTCAGAGAATGGCTAAAACGCTTGCATCATCCGGGGCAGATAGCGCATTTTTATAGTCACAGGGCGAAAACTGTCGCCGTTGACGATTCACATTACCATCATCACCGTTCAGGGATGTCGAGAGGGAGTTAGCTATGTGTTCAATTTTTGGCGTGCTGGATCTGAAAACTGATTCTGCCGAACTGCGTAAGAAAGCCCTGGAGCTTTCTCGTCTGATGCGTCACCGTGGCCCGGACTGGTCCGGCGTTTATGCCAACGATCACGCGATTCTTTCACACGAACGCCTGTCAATTGTTGACGTGAACAACGGCGCACAGCCTCTGTATAACGCTGCCCATACGCATGTATTGGCCGTGAACGGTGAAATCTATAACCATCAGGCACTGCGGGCAGAACTGAGTGACCGCTATGAGTTTCAGACCGAATCCGACTGCGAAGTGATCCTCGCGCTCTATCAGGAAAAGGGCGTCGACTTCCTCGACGAGCTGCAGGGCATGTTCGCCTTTATTCTGTATGACAGCGTTAAAAACACCTGGCTGATTGGTCGCGATCATATCGGTATTATCCCGCTTTATATGGGTAACGATGAGCACGGTAACCTGTTTGTTGCCTCGGAAATGAAAGCGCTGGTGCCGGTTTGCCGCACCATGAAAGAGTTTCCGCCAGGCAGCTACCTCTCCAGCACCGACGGTGAGATCCACCGCTACTGGCAGCGCGACTGGTTCAGTTATGAGGCTGTTGAACACAACAAAACCGATGCACCGGCGCTGAAAGAGGCGCTGGAAGAAGCGGTGAAAAGCCACCTGATGTCTGACGTGCCTTATGGCGTTCTGCTGTCGGGTGGGCTGGACTCCTCTATTATCTCTGCCGTGACCAAAAAGTATGCGGCGAAGCGCATTGAGGATCAGGATAAGAGCGAGGCCTGGTGGCCACAGCTGCACTCCTTCGCCGTCGGTCTGGAAGGTTCACCCGACCTGAAAGCCGCCAAAACCGTGGCGGACCATCTTGGTACCGTCCACCACGAGATTCATTTCACCGTGCAGGAGGGCCTGGATGCCATCCGTGACGTGATTTACCATATTGAAACTTATGACGTCACCACCATTCGCGCCTCGACGCCGATGTATCTGATGTCACGCAAAATCAAAGCGATGGGCATCAAAATGGTGCTGTCGGGCGAAGGCGCCGATGAGGTGTTTGGCGGCTATCTCTACTTCCATAAGGCCCCGAACGCCAAAGAGTTCCACGAGGAAAACGTGCGCAAACTGCTGGCCCTGCATATGTTCGACTGCGCCCGTGCCAACAAAGCCATGTCAGCCTGGGGCGTAGAGGCGCGCGTGCCCTTCCTGGACAAAAAATTCCTCGACGTGGCGATGCGCATTAACCCGGCAGATAAAATGTGCGGCGCTAACGGCAAAATGGAAAAACACATTCTGCGCGAGAGCTTCTCCTCATACCTGCCGGAAAGCGTGGCCTGGCGTCAGAAAGAGCAGTTTTCTGACGGCGTCGGCTACAGCTGGATCGACAGCCTGAAAGAGGTGGCCGCGCAGCAGATCTCCGATCAGCAGCTGCAAACGGCGCACTTCCGTTTTCCGTACAACACGCCGACCTCTAAAGAGGGCTACCTGTACCGTGAAATCTTTGAAGAGCTGTTTCCTTTACCCAGCGCGGCGGAGTGCGTTCCCGGCGGACCTTCCGTTGCCTGTTCATCGGCGAAAGCCATTGAGTGGGATGAAGCGTTCAAAACCATGGACGATCCCTCCGGTCGTGCCGTGGGCGTGCATCAGTCAGCCTACAAATAAGCGAACACTTTATCTGTGAAAACGGGGCCTTACCGGCCCCGTACCCTTTTTTTGCGCACGTTACCTTCAGAATTTGTTGATTTAATCATCAGGCTGGTTATAACCCAGACAAACGAAGCATTTCAGGGCAAAAACGGGAAAAAACTTGTTGACGCTTTCAGGTCAACTCCGCATAATGCGCCCCGCAACGCCGATGAAGGTAGCGCGAAATAAAGATGGCTACGTAGCTCAGCTGGTTAGAGCACAGCACTCATAATGCTGGGGTCACAGGTTCGATTCCCGTCGTAGCCACCATCTTTTTGCGGGAGTGGCGAAATTGGTAGACGCACCAGATTTAGGTTCTGGCGCCGCAAGGTGTGCGAGTTCAAGTCTCGCCTCCCGCACCATTATCATCGCGGTTTTGCACGGATGGGGTATCGCCAAGCGGTAAGGCACCGGTTTTTGATACCGGCATTCCCTGGTTCGAATCCAGGTACCCCAGCCAGTTTTCTTGATGGTCGCTGTACTGAGTGAAACGGACATTGGGATATCGCCAAGCGGTAAGGCACCGGTTTTTGATACCGGCATTCCCTGGTTCGAATCCAGGTATCCCAGCCATTAAGAAATATGTTAGTGTAGTAACGCAGTAAAATTAGGCTACTTAGCTCAGCTGGTTAGAGCACAGCACTCATAATGCTGGGGTCACAGGTTCGATTCCCGTAGTAGCCACCAATTTTATTGGGGTGTCGCCAAGCGGTAAGGCACTGGTTTCTGATACCAGCATTCCGGGGTTCGAATCCCTGCACCCCAGCCATAAAAAAGACGATTCGCATTGCGAATCGCACCCAGGAAATTGGGGTGTCGCCAAGCGGTAAGGCACTGGTTTCTGATACCAGCATTCCGGGGTTCGAATCCCTGCACCCCAGCCATTAAGTAAAGAAGCCCGCTTTTGCGGGCTTTTTTACGTCTGCGGTTTGCCAGAGCGGCTTCCTCCTCCCGACCATACAGCGCTAGTCTCATCATCCTGACTACCCGCAACATACCCATAGCTGAGCAGAATACGGCACATGTAGTTGCCTGGTCAGATTGCACCATACATAACGCAGATAGGGTGCGGATCGCTATATTGCGCCTCGTCAGGCGCCTGCCTGCGCCCGGCTGTCTGCCTGTGACTTTGCTGTTAGCTCACTTTGGAACCGCCATTGAGCTGGAGAGTGATTTAAAGGCCCAGCGCGTAGCGTAACGCCTGGCGCTTCAATACACCCGAGCGTTCGGCCACCATCAGCCCAAGATTACGCATAACGCGCAGCGGCGCAGACGGGTTACTAAAGGCAAAGTAGAAGAGATCCATCCCGCTCTGCATCAGCATATTGTCGGTTTGACGCTGACGCTGATAGCGGCGCAGTACGCCCGCCGATGCCCAGTCTTCGGCTTTATCACGCGCTGCCGTTAGCGTGTTTATTAAGGCGTCTACGTCGCGATAGCCCAGGTTAACACCCTGACCTGCCAGCGGATTGATGGTGTGTGCGGCATCGCCCACCAGCGCCAGGCCAGGCAACACATAGCGAATCGCATGGCGGCGCACCAGAGGAAAGGATCCGGCAGTGACCGGCTTAACGTGCCCCAGCCTTGCCGGAAAGTGTTTAATAATCTCCTGCTCCAGCTGCTGCATGCTCATCGCCTGCAGCTGTCGAATGCGTGCCGGGCTGTCGTACCACACCAGCGAAGCCCACCCGTCGGACAGCGGTAAAAATGCGCGCGGACCGTCGGGTGTGAATTGCTGCCAGGTACAGTCACCGGCATCCCGATCGCAGCGTACGCTGATGAGCATACAGGCTTGTGCATAATTCCAGCCGTGAATGCCCATCCCTGCCAGTTGCCTCACCTGAGAGTTAGCACCATCGGCACCCACCACCATGCGGGCGATCATCTCCTCGCCGCTTTCCAGGCGCAGACGCCAGCCGCCGTTGCAGGGTTGCAGATCCTGAAGGCGGGCTGGCGCAATCAGACTCACGTCCTGCTGCGCGAGCCTTTGCCAGAGTGAGCTTTGCAGTACGCTGTTTTCCACCATAAAACCTAATTCCGGCAGCCCCAGCGACTGCGCGTCAAATCCCACCTGTGCGGTCTGCCACTCCCAGGTTTCCAGCCGGCGATAGGGGGTGGCGCGCATCTGCTGCACCCGTGGCCAGACCTCAAGTTGCTTAAGCAGGTCTACCGAGGCGGCACTGACGGCAGAAATCCTGACGTCGGGATTGCTCTGCGGATCAAACTCCGCGGGTGCCTGCTGTTCAAGCACCACCACCTTAAATCCCTGCGTCGTCAGTCCGCTGGCCAGCGCGGCTCCTACCATTCCGCCGCCAACAATGACGATATCCTCGTTCCGCGTATGTCCTGTCATTATTTTATCCTTTACCGGTGGACTACGGTGCCCTTACCTCTACACCTGTAAGGGACAATTTGTTACCCTTAGTGTATCGGATTTTGCGGGGCCAGTTGAAATCGTAAACGTAAAAGCCTGTATGCTGGTCACCATCGTGGCAAAGCATTACAATACGCGCCCTGCATTCCTTCCTGCATGATAAATGGCAACCAGATGACCCAAAAACTGCATATCAAAACCTGGGGCTGTCAGATGAATGAGTATGACTCATCCAAGATGGCTGACCTGTTAAACAGCACGCATGGCTTCACGCTGACCGACGTCGCGGAAGAGGCCGACATTCTGCTGCTTAACACCTGCTCGATTCGTGAAAAGGCCCAGGAAAAAGTGTTCCATCAGCTTGGCCGCTGGAGAACGCTGAAGGAGAGCAACCCTGACCTGATCATTGGCGTCGGCGGCTGCGTGGCCTCGCAGGAAGGCGATCACATTCGTCAACGTGCCAGCTATGTGGATATCGTTTTTGGACCCCAAACGCTGCACCGCCTGCCGGAGATGATCAATACCGTGCGCGGTTCGAAAAGCCCGGTTGTGGATATCAGCTTCCCGGAGATCGAAAAATTCGATCGTCTGCCCGAACCCCGTGCAGAAGGGCCATCGGCTTTCGTCTCCATTATGGAAGGTTGCAACAAATACTGTACTTTCTGCGTGGTGCCTTACACCCGTGGTGAAGAAGTCAGCCGCCCCTGCGATGATATTCTGTTCGAAATAGCCCAGCTTGCTGCCCAGGGCGTGCGTGAAGTTAACCTGCTCGGTCAGAACGTTAACGCTTACCGGGGTGAGAGCTTTGATGGTGAAATCTGTAGCTTTGCCGACCTTCTGCGTCTGGTGGCCGCCATTGACGGCATCGATCGTATTCGCTTTACCACCAGCCATCCTATTGAGTTCACCGATGACATTATTGATGTCTACCGTGACACGCCCGAGCTGGTAAGTTTCCTGCATCTGCCGGTGCAGAGCGGTGCGGACCGTATTCTGACTTTGATGAAGCGTGCTCATACCGCGCTGGAATATAAGGCCATTATACGCAAGCTGATTGCGGCGCGGCCTGACATTCAAATCAGCTCCGACTTCATTATCGGCTTCCCTGGCGAGACCGAGCAGGACTTTGAGCAGACAATGAAGCTGATTGCCGATGTAAATTTCGATATGAGCTTTAGCTTTATCTACTCCGCGCGCCCCGGCACCCCGGCGGCCGATCTGCCGGACGACGTACCGGAAGAGGAGAAAAAGCAGCGCCTGTGGCGGCTTCAGGAGCGCATTACCCAGCAGGCGATGGTGTGGAGCCGCCGGATGATGGGCACCGTACAGCGTATTCTGGTGGAAGGCACCTCACGTAAAAACGTGATGGAGATGTCCGGCCGTACGGAAAATAACCGCGTGGTGAACTTTGAAGGAACGCCTGCGATGATCGGTAAATTTGTCGATGTTGAAATTGTTGACGTTTACACCAACTCCCTGCGCGGCGTGGTGGTGCGAACAGAAGATCAAATGGACCTGCGCAGCATTGAATCCCCGGCTTCCGTCATTGCGCGTACGCGTAAAGAAAACGAGCTTGGCGTAGGCTCCTTCCAGCCCTGACCCCACCCTTTTGCGGCAGGCCTTCGGGTTTGCCGCATGAATTCCCGCGCTGCGCACTTGGTTTCCGGAACCGTCGCCCAAATATCTTTTTATACGCTTGCGCATTTATGTGCAGCCATAAATAATTCTCTTATGCTATTGCCGCTAAACAGTGCGGCGCTGCCATAATACACCGTCCTCAACTGGCCCTGAGCGACCCAAAGGATTAGTTTGAATATCGAAACACGCGAAATTACCTTAGATCCCGCTGATAACCACCGTCTGCTGAGCCTCTGTGGCCCGTTTGACGACAATATTAAGCAGCTCGAGCGTCGGTTAGGCATTGAAATCAGCCGCCGTGACAACGCGTTTAAGCTGGTCGGCAAAGCCCTGTGCGTCAATGCTGCCGCGACTATTCTCCGCGACCTTTATGTGGATACGGCACCGGTGCGGGGCCATATTCCAGATATCGATCCTGAACAGATCCATCTGGCGATTAAAGAGAGCCGGGTGCTTGAGCAGGCTGATGACCATGTGCCCGAGTTTGGCAAGGCGGTAAACATTAAAACCAAACGCGGCGTAATCAAACCGCGTACGCCCAACCAGGCGCAGTACGTTGCTAACGTGCTCGATCATGACATTACCTTTGGCATCGGCCCGGCGGGTACGGGTAAAACCTATCTGGCCGTGGCTGCTGCCGTAGATGCCCTGGAGCGCCAGGAGGTTCGCCGCATCATGCTGACGCGTCCTGCGGTCGAGGCCGGTGAAAAGCTCGGCTTTCTGCCGGGCGATCTCAGTCAGAAGGTTGACCCCTACCTGCGTCCCCTGTATGACGCGCTGTTTGAAATGCTGGGCTTTGAGCGCGTGGAAAAGCTGATTGAGCGTAACGTGATTGAAGTTGCACCGCTGGCATACATGCGTGGTCGCACGCTCAATGATGCCTTTATCATTCTTGATGAAAGCCAGAACACCACCATCGAACAGATGAAAATGTTTCTGACCCGCATCGGATTTAATTCTAAAGCAGTTATCACCGGCGACGTGACGCAGATTGACCTGCCGCGTAATCTCAAGTCCGGCCTGCGCCACGCCATTGAGGTGCTTTCCGGGGTGGACGAAATTAGCTTTAACTTCTTCCACAGCGAGGACGTGGTCCGTCATCCGGTGGTTGCCCGCGTGGTAATCGCTTATGAAGCCTGGGAAGCGGCCGACCAAAAGCGTCGGGACGCGCAGGCCGAAGAGCGCAAGCGCGAAGCTCTGGCGATTCAGCTCGCCGCGCAGGAGCAAAAATGAGTACCGTAATTCTTGATTTGCAGCTTGCCTGCGAAAAGGTGGAAGGCCTGCCGACGGGATCTGATTTTCAGGGCTGGCTTGAGGCGGTTCTGCCTCAGTTCCAGGAAGAGAGTGAAGTGACCATTCGTGTGGTTGATGAAGCGGAAAGTCGCATGCTGAATCATACCTACAGAAGTAAAGATAAGCCGACTAACGTCCTCTCTTTCCCGTTCGAAGCCCCACCGGGTATTGAGCTGCCGCTGCTTGGCGATCTGATCATTTGTCGCCAGGTTGTTGAGCAGGAAGCCGCTGAGCAGGAAAAACCGCTGCTGGCCCACTGGGCGCACATGGTTATTCACGGTAGCCTGCATTTACTGGGTTATGACCACATTGAAGACGACGAAGCCGAAGAGATGGAGTCGATCGAGACCGAGATAATGCTTGCTCTTGGCTATGACGACCCGTACATTTCGGAGAAAGCGTTACCCTAAACAGGCCAGCTGGCCTGATACCATCCCTGCCACGCCTCTCGCGGCAGGGATATCTTCTTCTCACGACAAGAGTGACAGAAACAAAAACGCCATGAGCGATGACCATTCACAGAATAATGACAGTCCCAGTAGTAAAAAGGGATTCTTCACCCTTCTCCTCAACCAGCTGTTTCACGGTGAACCAAAAAACCGTGACGACCTGTTAGAGCTTATCCGCGACTCCGAACAGAATGAGCTGATCGATCCCGATACCCGGGACATGCTTGAAGGCGTGATGGATATCGCCGGGCAGCGCGTGAGGGACATTATGATCCCACGCTCACAGATGGTCACGCTGAAGCATAATCAGACGCTGGAAACCTGCCTGGATACCATTATAGAGTCGGCCCACTCCCGTTTCCCGGTCATCAGCGAAGATAAAGATCACGTTGAAGGTATCCTGATGGCAAAGGATCTGCTGCCGTTTATGACCAGCGGATCGGCGCCGTTCAGCATGGAGATGGTTCTGCGTCCGGCCGTTGTGGTGCCCGAGAGTAAGCGCGTTGACCGTATGCTTAAGGAGTTCCGCTCACAGCGCTATCACATGGCGATTGTCATTGATGAATTTGGTGGCGTCTCCGGGCTGGTTACCATCGAGGACATCCTGGAGCTGATCGTGGGGGAAATCGAAGATGAATATGACGATGAAGAAGATCGGGATATCCGCCAGCTAAGTCGCCATACCTATACCCTGCGCGCCCTGACGCCGATTGAAGATTTCAATGACATTTTCGACACCAGCTTCAGCGATGAAGAGGTCGATACCATCGGCGGTCTGGTGATGCAGGCGTTTGGTCACCTGCCTGCGCGCGGAGAGAGCGTAGAAATTGACGGCTATCAGTTTAAAGTCGCCATGGCGGACAGCCGTCGTATCATTCAGGTTCACGTCAGAATTCCGGAAAATTCGCCGCAACCGATTTTGGAAGAATAATTCGCAATGGCTATTGCTTCACTCTATCAGCGCCAGCGGGTTCGCCTGCTTTTAGCGCTGCTGACGGGTGCCTGTGGCACCCTTTCATTCTCGCCGTATGATTTCTGGCCGGCGGCCATTCTGTCGCTGGCGGGCCTGCTGGCTCTGACCCTTAATCGCTCAGTCCGTCAGGCCACTGCAATAGGCTTTTTATGGGGGATGGGCCTGTTCGGCAGCGGCATTAACTGGGTCTATGTCAGCATCGCCACCTTTGGGGGAATGCCGGGGCCGGTTAACGTTTTCCTGGTTATCCTGCTGGCCGCCTGGCTTTCGCTGTTCACGCTGCTGTTTGCCGCCGTGCTTAGCCGCCTGTTTCCCCGAGCCACTTTCGTTCGCCTGGTTATTGCTGCACCTGCGCTATGGCAGGTCACCGAGTTTCTGCGGGGCTGGATCCTGACGGGTTTTCCATGGCTACAGTTCGGCTATAGCCAGATTGACGGCCCTCTCAAAGGTCTGGGTCCATTATTGGGCGTTGAGGGCATTACCTTTGTGCTGATGATGGTCGCAGGGCTGGCTGTTTACGCCGTGATCAAGCGTCACTGGATAGCCGCCGTCGTGGCGCTGGCTTTGCTTCTGCTACCCTGGCCGCTGCGTCAGCTTAGCTGGTATCAGGCAATGCCCGAGCGCGCAATTAATGTCGCGCTGGTGCAGGGGAATATCCCCCAGTCGCTGAAATGGGATCCTAACCAGCTAATTAACACGCTGAAAACCTATACCGCGCTCACCCGCCCGTTTGTGGGCAAAGCGTCGCTGATCATCTGGCCTGAATCGGCCATTCCCGACCTTGAAAGTAATCAGCAGCCTTTCCTGAAATCAGTCGATGAAGAGTTACGTTCTCAGGGCAGTAGTCTGGTGACCGGCATCGTCGATTCGCGTCTGGAGAATAACCGCTATCACGACTATAACTCGATAATCGTATTAGGCGGTGAGCAGCCCTATAGCTATTACAGTAAGAACCGCTATCAGAAAAACCATCTGGTGCCCTTTGGAGAGTTTGTCCCGCTGGAGACTTTGTTGAGGCCGCTCGCACCCTTTTTCGATTTACCGATGTCTTCTTTCAGCCGGGGTGCCTATATTCAGCCGCAGCTGAAGGTAGCCGGGGTGAATCTGACCGCGGCCATCTGTTATGAGATCGTGCTGGGGCAGCAGGTTCGGGATAATTTCCGTCCGGATACGGATTTCCTGCTGACAATTTCTAATGATGCCTGGTTTGGTCATTCAATCGGTCCCTGGCAGCATTTCCAGATGGCCAGAATGCGGGCGCTGGAGCTGGGTCGTCCTTTGCTTCGCGATACCAATAATGGCGTAACGGCGGTGATTAATGCTGACGGCGATGCAGAAGAGATGATCCCACAGTTTACCGCGCGCGTATTAGCGATGCAGGTGGTGCCCACCCAGGGTCTGACGCCTTATGCCCGCTTCGGTAACGCATCTGTATGGGTTATCACGCTGTTGTTTGGTTTCATCGCCGTAGTTCTCGGTATCAGAAATCGCCATCGCGCCTGATGTCGGTATTATTTGCCAGGCCCCTTTGGTTTCGACTAACTGTTGGGCTGCGTTGCTGGTCTCTTATACAGCGGCGATATCTGAGGAGCCGGTGGATAATCTCGGCGGTAGCCGGTGAATTGTGTTGGCTGCAATGTCGGCTTTGCCGGTGGATAATCTCGGCGGTTGCCGGGCGTCACAGCTACACGCTTCGCATGGTGCCTTTGGCTCCGACTCCAGGCCGGAATGCCCGTCACCCGCAGGGATTATCCACCTCTCAGTCTTCTGATTTTCTTGATATCCCAACTATTTTGGTCAGTGCATATTTCCTGTACGCCTTCATATCTGGCGAAGAGTTTCCGGGGATCTCCGACACCGCCCTTACCCGCAGCCAGCACAATGCAGTAAGCCGACGGGTGGTGCCCGGTAACAGGCAATCCGCAGCGCTGAGCGCAGGGAGGAAGACCCGGATGGGCCAGCAGGGAGGCTGGCACCGGGCACCACACGTTGGCAACTACCCCAGCCTTACTGCGCCAGGCACCGGACCCCACCCGTTGGCGACCACCCCAGCCTTTGCACCACACATTGGCGACATCCCAGCCCTTACAGCACCAGGTACCAGCCACAGACGACACTCCCGGTCTTATCTCGCCCATCATCGTGCCATCTAAAAACAGAACAACATCCCACGCAGATCTATTTTGGAACCCCCGCCCCAATTGCCCCACTTAACCTCCTGTGTCCACAACGGTTTCAGCAAATAGTTGTTGGCACGATGCTTGCAAAATAATACGCAGAAATTGTACCCGGCCTGCAACATTCCTCTTAAAACAGAGTGTCCGCACTGCAACGGTTCATTTCCCGCCCCACGGCGGCGCAGCGCAAAAAAGATGCCCCTCTTTGGTGCGGCACAGTTCGCAAAAAAGAAACTTTTTTGTTTCATTAAGTTAACATTCAGCTATGTTAGGGCTGCCCAACGTGCGGCTATGCCCTGGGATATAAAGAAAAGCAGCAAGCAGTCAAAAACCATAACATCATAATCGGCGTGCTCTATTCAGCACTCTAAATGAAGGAGTTGGAGATGAAATTTCGGAAGCTTGGGCTATGCCTTGCACTTTCTGGCCTTGCAGTTGGGATGACCCACGCAGCAGATGCACCTCAAACCAGCACTCTGGAAAAAATTGCCAAAAATGGCGTAGTGGTTGTCGGCCACCGCGAATCGTCGGTACCTTTCTCTTACTATGATAACCAGCAGAAAGTCATCGGTTATTCACAGGACTACTCGGATGCAATCGTTGCGGCGATCAAAGCCAAACTGAATAAACCGGATTTACAGGTGAAAATGCTACCTATCACCTCGCAGAACCGTATCCCCCTGCTGCAAAACGGCACCTACGATTTTGAGTGTGGATCAACCACCAACAACGCAGAGCGCCAGCAGCAGGCCGCTTTCTCCGATACCATCTTTGTTATCGGCACCCGACTGCTGGTGAAAAAAGGCAGCCCGATTAAAGACTTCTCCGATCTTAAAGGGAAGACCGTGGTGGTCACCTCCGGGACCACCTCTGAAATTCTGCTGAATAAGCTTAATGACGACAAAAAAATGGGTATGCGCATTATCAGCGCCAAAGATCACGGTGACTCCTTCCGTACGCTTGAAAGCGGCCGTGCGGTGGCCTTTATGATGGATGACGCCCTGCTGGCCGGTGAGCGAGCCAAGGCAAAAAAACCGGATAACTGGGAAATCGTGGGTACACCTCAGTCTAAAGAGGCCTATGGCTGCATGCTGCGTAAGGGTGATAGCGATTTCAAAAAGCTGATGGATGACACTATCGCGAAAGCCCAGACGTCCGGCGAGGCAGAAAAGTGGTTTGGTAAGTGGTTCAGCCAGCCTATTCCGCCTAAAAACCTCAATATGAACTTTAGCCTGTCGGATGATATGAAAGCGACATTCAAAACGCCAAACGACAAGGTTCTGAACTAATAATGAAAATAAGGGCGTTCATCTTCGCCCTCTGATTGTTGAATTCAGGCCCGGACAGACAACAGCCTGACCGGTCGTGACCCTAACGGCCGTACCAGGCGAAGAGTGTAACGTGGTCGTTCCCCACGGCGCACTGAAAGAGCCTCTCATCAATCTTCAGGGTAGCCTCGCTACCCTTTTTTTAACGGAGCCATTTATGTCAATCGACTGGAACTGGGGAATTTTTCTGCAACAGGCCCCATTCGGTAATACCACCTATCTGGGATGGCTGTGGTCCGGCTTTCAGGTCACCATTGCCGTCTCAATCTGCGCATGGATAATTGCTTTCCTGGTCGGCTCGCTGTTTGGCATTTTGCGAACCGTGCCCAATCGCCTGCTTTCTTCCCTCGGCACCTGCTACGTGGAGCTGTTTCGTAACGTTCCGCTGATCGTACAGTTCTTCATCTGGTATCTGGTGGTGCCGGAACTGCTGCCTGAAAGTATCGGCATGTGGTTTAAATCGGAGCTCAATCCCAATATTCAGTTTTTCAGTTGCTCAGTCATCTGCCTGGGCCTGTTTACCGCCGCCCGCGTTTGCGAACAGGTGCGGGCCGCTATCCTGTCACTCCCGAGCGGACAGAAAAATGCCGGGCTGGCAATGGGGTTAACGCTTCCACAAACCTATCGCTACGTTCTGCTGCCTAATGCCTATCGGGTTATTGTGCCGCCGATGACTTCAGAAATGCTTAATCTGGTCAAGAACTCCGCTATCGCCTCTACCATCGGGCTGGTCGATATGGCCGCGCAGGCGGGCAAGCTGCTGGATTACTCCGCACATGCCTATGAATCTTTTACCGCTATCACTGTGGCCTATATCGCTATCAACCTGGTGGTGATGCTGCTTATGAGCCTGGTTGAGCGCAAAGTGCGGCTCCCCGGCGGCATGGGAGGCAAATAATGTACGAATTTGACTGGAGCACCATCGTTCCTAACCTGCCTTATCTGGCAAAAGGTCTGGTCATCACGCTGAAAATCACCGTGACGGCCATTGTTTTTGGCATTATCTGGGGGACGCTGCTGGCGATTATGCGTCTGTCCAGCATCAAAGCCGTCAGCTGGTTTGCGAAACTTTATGTCAATCTGTTCCGTTCGGTGCCGCTGGTTATGGTGCTGCTATGGTTCTATTTGGTGGTCCCCAGCTTTCTGCAACAGGTACTGGGCATCTCGCCAAAAACCGATATCCGTCTTATCTCCGCGATGGTGGCCTTTTCACTATTTGAGGCAGCCTACTATTCGGAAATTATTCGCGCCGGGATTATCAGTATCGCGGGCGGACAGGGGAAAGCCGCGCTGGCGCTGGGGATGACGCCGTGGCAGTCAATGAAACTGATAATACTGCCGCAGGCCTTTCGCGCCATGATCCCACTGCTGCTTACCCAGGGGATTGTGCTGTTCCAGGATACCTCCCTGGTCTACGTGCTTAGTCTGGCGGACTTCTTCAGAACCGCAGATACCATTGGCATTAACAACGGTACGGAGATTGAAATGGTGCTGTTTGCCGGTGCGGTCTATTTCGTTATCAGCCTTAGCGCCTCATTACTGGTCAGCTACTTAAAGAAAAAAAGGACAGTTTAGATGATTACCCTGAAAAACGTTTCTAAGTGGTATGGTCACTTTCAGGTGCTGACCGACTGCTCTACCGAAGTAAAAAAAGGCGAAGTTGTGGTCGTGTGCGGCCCGTCAGGATCGGGTAAGTCCACGCTGATCAAAACGGTCAACGGGCTGGAGCCCGTGCAAAAAGGCAATATTGAAGTCAACGGCACCGCTGTTAACGACAGGCGTACCAACCTGGCACAGCTGCGTTCTCACGTCGGCATGGTATTCCAGCATTTCGAGCTATTTCCTCATCTGACGATTATCGAAAATCTGACAATTGCTCAGGTAAAAGTGCTGAAACGTAACAAAGACGAAGCGCGGGAGAAAGGGCTTAAGCTGCTGGCCCGCGTTGGCCTTTCGGCCCATGCCAACAAGCATCCAGGCCAGCTATCAGGCGGTCAGCAGCAGCGCGTAGCCATTGCCCGCGCGCTCTGTATGGATCCCATCGCCATGCTTTTTGATGAGCCAACGTCGGCGCTGGACCCCGAGATGATCAACGAAGTGCTGGACGTAATGGTAGAGCTGGCTAATGAGGGGATGACCATGATGGTGGTCACGCACGAAATGGGCTTTGCGCGGAAGGTGGCTAACCGGGTTATCTTTATGGATGAGGGGAAAATCGTGGAGGATTCTCTAAAGGACGATTTCTTTAATAACCCTCAGTCCGAACGCGCCAGAGACTTCCTGGCGAAAATCCTGCACTAATGTGGCTTTGGCTTAAGCCTGCACCACTTAAGCTTTTGCCTAAACCTGCAAGACTGTAGCTTCGGCCTGAGCCGGAGCTACAGTCGCTTTCGCTAAAACCTGAACCTGCGTAGCTTCGGTTAAACCTTAGCTCGCAGCCTGACGAAGATCGAAAGGGCAACACCCGTCGCTTCCAGGCAATCAGGGCTCAAAGGGTTCGCGATTAAACCGGTCATGGCCGCATTCCGGGCAGCGGGTAAGCGCTTCTGGCGTGTAGATCGCCCGGGTAAAGTGGCACTGCTCACAGACCAGATTCCCCAGTCCGACAACTTCACCGCTTTGATAAACGCCGTGATGGTTAAGGTCCTGAAAAACCTCGCGCCATTCGAGCTGGCTTTTATCGGTAATGTCTGCCAGCTCCTTCCAGACGCTTTCACGGATCACCCGCATAAAAACGCTGTCGCCGCTGTCGCGCTTATTTTCGGTATAGCTACGGGCAAACTCCTGCAGATCGCGGCGCACCGCCCGGGTCACGTCGTCAATCTGTGCGGGAGTCAGCTCCCCTCTGCTGACCATCCGCTGCCTGCCGCTTTCAACCAGCGCATCAATATTATGCTCACCCTGATTAATTCTTTCGGTCAGCGAAGCGACCAGTTCATGGTAATACTGAGCAACCTTGTTCATTTTCTCTCCTGAACGTTCCAACGCGTTTCGCTTTAAAGTCTAGCCTGAAACCAGAAATTGCGCGTAGAAGTCCTCTACCGACAGCAAAATTTGCCTGCCGTCTTCCAGCTTACAGAGAAATGCCGCCCGGGCGGGTAGTTACTATTGTTGCGCTGGTTGCTTATCAGCTATGCTATGCCGATCTAAACGAAATCATAAAGTTTACAAAGGACCACTGGCTGCCATGCAAGAGCAATACCGCCCGGAAGAGATAGAATCCCATGTTCAACAGCACTGGGATGAGAAGCAAACGTTCAGCGTTACCGAAGATACAGGTAAAGAGAAGTACTACTGCCTCTCCATGCTGCCCTATCCTTCTGGTCGCCTGCATATGGGCCACGTGCGCAACTACACCATCGGTGACGTGATCTCGCGTTACCAGCGCATGTTGGGTAAAAACGTGTTACAGCCTATCGGTTGGGACGCTTTCGGCCTGCCCGCTGAAGGCGCGGCGGTCAAAAACAAGACGGCTCCCGCCCCCTGGACCTACGAAAATATCGATTATATGAAGAAGCAGCTTAAGCTGCTGGGCTTTGGCTATGACTGGAATCGCGAACTGGCGACCTGTCAGCCGGAGTACTATCGCTGGGAGCAGTGGTTCTTCACCAAACTCTACGAGAAGGGTCTGGTTTATAAAAAAACCTCAGCGGTTAACTGGTGTCCGAACGACCAGACCGTGCTGGCTAACGAGCAGGTTATTGATGGCTGCTGCTGGCGCTGCGACAGCAAGGTTGAGCGTAAAGAGATCCCGCAGTGGTTCGTGAAAATTACGGCTTATGCCGATGAACTGCTGAACGATCTGGATACGCTGGAGAGCTGGCCTGAGCAGGTCAAAACCATGCAGCGTAACTGGATTGGTCGCTCTGAAGGCGTCGAAATCGCTTTCCGGGTCGAAAACAGCAGCGAGACGCTGCGGGTTTACACCACCCGCCCGGACACCTTTATGGGCGTCACCTATCTGGCCGTTGCTGCGGGTCATCCGCTGGCAGCTCAGGCGGCAGCCTCCAACCCTGCCCTGGCAGACTTCATCGCTGAATGCCGCAACACTAAAGTTGCCGAGGCCGATATGGCCACGATGGAGAAAAAAGGCATGCCGACCGGCCTGTACGCCCAGCACCCGCTGACCGGTGAAACAGTACCGGTATGGGCGGCTAACTTCGTGCTGATGGAATACGGTACTGGTGCGGTGATGGCCGTTCCTGCCCACGACCAGCGTGACTGGGAGTTTGCCACCAAATATGCCCTGTCGATCAAACCGGTTATCCTGAACGCCGATGGTAATGAACCGGACGTGAGCTCTGCGGCCATGACCGAGAAAGGCACCCTGTTCAATTCTGGTGAATTCAACGGGTTATCTTCTGAGGAAGGCTTTAATGCCATTGCTAACAATCTGGTCGCGAAGGGCGTTGGCGAGCGCAAAGTAAACTATCGCCTGCGCGACTGGGGCGTATCACGCCAGCGCTACTGGGGGGCGCCAATCCCGATGGTGACGCTGGAAGACGGCACCGTAATGCCGACGCCTGAAGATCAGCTGCCGGTTATTCTGCCGGAAGACGTGCTGATGGACGGCATCACCAGCCCGATTAAAGCGGACCCGGAATGGGCGAAAACCACCGTTAACGGGCAGCCCGCGCTGCGTGAAACCGATACCTTCGACACCTTTATGGAGTCGTCGTGGTACTACGCCCGCTACACCTGTCCGGATTACGATAAAGGCATGCTGGACCCGGCGGCAGCAAACTACTGGCTTCCGGTGGACCAGTACGTTGGCGGCATCGAGCATGCGATTATGCACCTGCTCTACTTCCGCTTTTTCCACAAGCTGCTGCGCGACGCGGGTCTGGTTACGTCCGATGAGCCAGCCAAACGCCTGCTGTGTCAGGGCATGGTGCTGGCCGATGCCTTCTATTACACCGGCGAAAATGGCGAGCGCAACTGGGTGTCACCGGTTGAGGTTACCCTCCAGCGCGATGAGAAAGGCCGCATTACCGAGGCAACCGACAGTACTGGCCGCGAGCTGACCTACTCGGGCATGAGTAAAATGTCCAAGTCGAAGAACAACGGTATCGATCCGCAGGTGATGGTTGAGCGCTACGGCGCAGATACCGTCCGTCTGTTTATGATGTTTGCTTCTCCGGCCGACATGACGCTGGAATGGCAGGAGTCCGGCGTTGAAGGCGCCAACCGCTTTATGAAGCGCGTGTGGAAGCTGGTCTTTGAGCATAAGGAAAAAGGCGCATGCGCGGATCTTGATATCGCCAGCCTCAATGATGAACAGAAAGCGCTGCGTCGCGATCTTCACAAAACTATTGCTAAGGTATCCGACGATATTGGCCGCCGTCAGACCTTTAACACCGCGATTGCGGCGGTAATGGAGCTGATGAACAAGCTGCTGCGCGCCCCACAGGAGAGCGAGCAGGACCGTGCCCTGATGCAGGAAGCGTTGATGGCCGTTGTTCGTATGCTTTATCCTTTCACCCCGCACGCCAGCTTCGTCCTGTGGCAGGCGCTGGGTGGCGCTGGCGAGATAGATAACGCCCCGTGGCCGCAGGCGGATGAGGCGGCGATGGTCGAAGATTCTCTGCTGGTGGTCGTTCAGGTTAATGGTAAAGTACGTGGCAAAATCACCGTTCCGGCTGATGCTACGCAGGAACAGGTTCAGGCGCGAGCCGCGCAGGAGCATCTGGTCGCCAAATATCTTGATGGCGTCTCCATTCGTAAAGTGATTTACGTACCGGGCAAGCTGCTTAACCTGGTCGTGGGTTGATGTCAGGAGGAATTGTGCGAAATCCAGTAATGTCATTGTTAGTTGGCCTGGCGGTGTTGATCACCGCAGGCTGCGGCTATCATCTGCGCGGGACCACCTCGGTCCCACCGGAGATGAAAACCATGATCGTCGACACCGGAGACCCCTACGGTCCGCTGGCACGCGCCGTGCGCGAGCAGCTCCGTCTGAACAACGTGACCATCCTTGAAAAACCCGGCCTGCGTAAAGACGTTCCGTCACTGCGCCTGCAGGGGGAAACTCAGGGACGTGATACCGCCTCGATCTTCCAGGATGGTAAAACTGCCGAATATTCACTGATGATGACGGTCAATGCTCAGGTTCTGATCCCAAATAAAGGGATCTATCCAATCAGCGCAACGGTCTATCGTTCTTTCTTCGATAACCCGCTGGCGGCACTGGCTAAAGACTCAGAGCAGAACATTATCATCACCGAAATGCGGACTCAGGCGGCCCAGCAGCTGGTGCGTAAGCTGTTAACCGTTCATGCGGCGGAAAACGACAGCGCGATTGATACGCTGAACGCCTCCCCTTCCGCAATCGATCAGATGTCCCCACGTTCTGTCCTGCCTGACAGCTCTCTGGCGAAATGATCAGGATTTATCCTGAACAGCTTAGCGCGCAGCTTCACGAAGGGCTGCGCGCCTGCTACATTCTCACCGGCAGTGAACCCCTGCTGCTCCAGGAGTCCCAGGACGCGATACGCGCTGCGGCTCAGCAGCAGGATTTCACCGAACATTTTAGCGTAACTCTTGATGCCCAAACCGACTGGGACACTATCTTCTCTACCTGTCAGGCCCTGAGCCTCTTTGCCAGCCGCCAGACACTGCTTCTCACCCTGCCAGAAAACGGACCCAATGCGGCTATTGGCGAACAGCTGGTCACGCTGTCTACGCTTCTTCATGCCGACATTCTGCTGATCCTGCGTGCGGCAAAGCTGACCAAGGCCCAGGAGAATAGCGCCTGGTATAAAGCCCTGAGCGCCCAAGCCGTTGTGGTGCCCTGCCAGACCCCGGAGCAGGCGCAGCTCCCCCGCTGGGTGGCAGCCCGGGCAAAAAGCCTTAAGCTGACGCTGGATGATGCGGCAACGCAGCTGCTTTGCTACTGCTACGAAGGTAATCTGCTGGCGCTGGTTCAGGCGCTGGAGCGGCTGTCGCTGCTGTGGCCGGATGGTAAGCTGACCCTGCCCAGGGTTGAGGAAGCGGTTAATGACTCCGCACACTTTACGCCTTTCCACTGGGTGGATGCGCTCCTGGCGGGCAAGAACAAACGCGCCCGGCACATTCTCAGGCAGATGCAGGCGGAAGAAAGCGAGCCGGTCATTCTGCTGCGTACCGTCCAGCGGGAGCTGATGACGCTGCTGAACCTGCAGCGTCAGATGGCGGGCACGCCCCTGCGCACGCTATTCGATCAGCTTCGCGTCTGGCAAAACCGACGGGCGCTGTATAGCGAAGCGCTACAGAGACTTTCCACCCGCCAGCTCGCTCAGGCTTTCAGCCTGCTGACGCGTATTGAGCTGACGCTTAAACAGGATTATGGGCAGGATATCTGGCCCGATCTGGAAACACTGTCGCTGCTGCTGTGCAGTCGCACTTTCCCCGAGCATTTTTGCGATGTCTGATAATCAGGAGCTACATGCTCTCTTTGGCGGGACATTCGATCCCATCCATTTCGGCCATCTGAAACCGGTTGAGGCACTGGCGGCCATGACCGGCCTGAGTAAAATTACGCTACTGCCCAATAACGTGCCGCCGCACCGGCCTCAGCCCGAAGCCACCCCGGCTCAGCGGGTCGCGATGGTCAGGCTGGCGATTGCCGGTAATCCGCTTTTTGATCTGGACCTGCGCGAAATGGAGCGTGAAACGCCCTCCTGGACGTTTGAAACGCTTACCGCACTGCGCCAGACGCGTGGAGAAAAGCAGCCGCTTGCGTTTATTATTGGGCAGGATTCACTGCTAAGCTTACACAAGTGGCATCGCTGGCAGGATTTGCTCTCCCTGACCCATCTGCTGGTGCTTAAACGCCCGGGTTATAATAACCAGCTTGAAACACCTGAGCTGCAACAGTGGCTCTCCAAACACCTGACCGCCGATCCCCGGCAGCTGCACGCGTCTCCGGCGGGGAAGATTTATCTGGCCTCCACGCCGCTGCTGGCGATTTCTGCGACGGAAATCCGCACCCGGCGTCATCATAACCAGCCGTGCGACGGTCTTCTTCCCGCAGCCGTACTGGCATTTATCAATGACGCGGGTTTATATCGCAACCCCTAAGCTCATGGTATACTTCGCCGCTAAATTTTCCGGATCCACCGGAAAAAACACTGTCAGGCTTAAAACCCAAGGGGGAACCTTTTGCAAGGTCAAGCACTCCAAGACTTCGTCATTGATAAGATCGACGATTTGAAAGGCCAGGATATTGTTTCTGTTAATGTTCAGGGCAAATCCAGCATCACCGACTGCATGATTATCTGCACCGGCACCTCAACGCGCCACGTCGCCTCCATTGCCGATCATGTGGTACAGGAAAGCCGTGCCGCTGGCCTGAAGCCGCTCGGCGTCGATGGTAAAGCGACCGCCGACTGGGTCGTTGTCGATCTTGGTGACGTTATTGTGCACGTTATGCAGGAAGAGAGCCGACTCCTTTACGAACTCGAAAAGCTCTGGAGCTAAGACGTGAAGCTGCAGCTTGTCGCCGTCGGCACGAAAATGCCCGACTGGGTGCAAAGCGGATTTATGGAATATCTCCGTCGCTTCCCGAAAGATATGCCGCTGGAGCTTGTTGAAGTTCCGGCAGGCAAGCGCGGCAAAAATGCTGATATCAGACGCATCCTCGATAAAGAGGGTGAGCTGATGCTGGCAGCGATGGGGAAAGGAAATCGAGTCGTCACGCTGGATATTCCTGGTCAGCCGTGGGAAACCCCCCACCTGGCCACGCAGCTGGAGCGCTGGAAGCAGGATGGCCGGGATGTCAGCCTGTTGATCGGCGGGCCGGAAGGGCTGTCTCCCGCCTGCAAAGCGGCGGCGGAACAGAGTTGGTCACTCTCCGCGCTTACCCTGCCCCATCCACTGGTTCGCGTGCTGGTGGCTGAGAGCCTGTATCGTGCATGGAGCATTACTGCGAATCATCCTTATCACCGCGAATAGGCGATAGGATCAACCGGATACACTAAAACAGCGGATGAAACTACAACGCAACTCTTTTCGTGACTACACCGCCGAACAGACGCTGTTTGTCCGCCGGGCGGTGACCGCTTTTTTAGGCATTTTACTGCTTTCCGGCGTACTGGTGGTCAACCTGTATCACCTGCAAATTATCCGCTACGGTGACTACAGTACCCGTTCAAACAATAACCGCATCAAGCTGGTGCCGGTCGCGCCCAGCCGTGGGATTATTTTCGATCGCAATGGCATTCCTCTGGCACTGAACCGAACCATTTATCAGATTGAGCTGGTGCCGGAAAAGGTGGAAGATCTTGAAAAAACCCTTCAGGCCCTCCGGCCCATTGTCGATCTGAGCGATGAAGATCTGATTGCCTTTCAAGCGGAGCGCAAACGCTCACGCCGTTTTACCTCTATTCCGGTTAAAACCGCCCTGAACGATGTTCAGGTTGCCCGTTTTGCCGTCAATCAGTACGCGTTTCCCGGCGTGGAAGTCAAAGGCTATCAGCGCCGCTACTACCCCTATAATTCCGCGCTGACCCACGTGTTGGGATACGTATCCAAAATCAACGATCGCGACGTTGAGCGCCTGGATAAGGCGGGAAAATGGCCTAACTATGCCGCGACCCACGACATCGGCAAGCTGGGGATCGAGCGCTATTATGAAGAGATGCTGCACGGTAAAACCGGTTATGAAGAGGTTGAAGTTAACAACCGTGGCCGGGTTATCCGCCAGCTCCATGAACAGCCTCCTCAGGCGGGCCAGGACATTTACCTGACCATCGACCTTAAGCTGCAGCAGTATATCGAAACCCTGCTGGCGGGCAGTCGTGCAGCGGTGGTCGTCACCGATCCCCGCAGCGGAGACATTCTCGCGCTGGTGTCGATGCCCAGCTACGACCCTAATCTGTTTGTGGATGGCATCAGCAGTAAGGATTACAACATGCTGCTCAACGATCCCAACCGTCCGCTGATTAACCGTACCACGCAGGGAGCCTATCCTCCCGCCTCAACGGTAAAACCTTACATAGCCGTGTCCGCACTGACCAGCGGAGTGATTAACAGAAATACCAGCCTGTTCGATCCGGGTTGGTGGCAGCTCCCCGGCTCTGAGAAGCGCTTTCGCGACTGGAAGCACTGGGGGCATGGGCGACTGAATGTCACCAAGTCCCTTGAGGAGTCGGCAGATACCTTTTTCTATCAGGTCGCCTACGATATGGGCATCGATCGCCTGTCGGAATGGATGAACAAATTTGGCTACGGACAGCTGACCGGTATCGATCTGGTGGAAGAGACGCCGGGCAATATGCCTACCCGCGAATGGAAAATGAAGCGGTTTAAAAAACCCTGGTATCAGGGCGACACCATTCCGGTGGGCATTGGTCAGGGCTACTGGACCGCGACGCCGGTTCAGATGAATAAAGCTATGATGACGCTGATTAACGACGGTGTGGTGAAAACGCCTCATCTGATGATGGCGAACGTCGTCGACAACGTCAAAGTCCCCTATCGACAGCCTGAGGCAGCACCTATTGCGGATATTCATTCCGGCTATTGGGAGATTGCGAAAGATGGAATGTACGGCGTGGCTAACCGCCCTAACGGCACCGCGCGTAAAAGCTTTCAGGATGCGCCCTATAAAATCGCCGCGAAGTCTGGTACCGCCCAGGTCTATGGCCTGAAGGCGAATGAAACCTATAATGCGCATCGGATCGCCGAGCATCTGCGCGATCATAAGCTGATGACCGCCTTTGCCCCTTACGATAATCCTCGCGTGGCGGTGACAATGATTCTGGAAAACGGCGGGGCTGGCCCTGCGGTTGGCACCATCATGCGCCAGATTCTGGACCACATCATGCTTGGCGACAACAATACCAATCTGCCCGATGCGGCGCCCGTCCCGTCGGGCTATGAAGGTGAGTGACATGAACGATCGTCATCAGAAACGTACTTTCTGGACCAGAATACACGTCGATCCGACATTCTTTATTCTGATTTCAGCCCTGCTGGTTTACAGCGCTCTGGTTATCTGGAGCGCCAGCGGCCAGGATCCCGGTATGATGGAGCGCAAAATTGGCCAAATCGCCATGGGCTTTGTCATGATGATGGTTATGGCGCAGATCCCGCCCCGGGTGTATGAAGGGTGGGCACCCTATCTCTATATTCTCTGCGTGGTGCTGCTGATTGCCGTTGATGCGTTTGGTCATATCAGTAAAGGTGCTCAACGCTGGCTTGACCTGGGAATTGTGCGTTTCCAACCTTCGGAGATAGCAAAAATTGCCGTGCCGCTGATGGTGGCGCGCTTTATTAATCGCGACGTTTGCCCCCCTACGCTTAAAAACACCGCCATTGCACTTGTGCTGATCTTTATGCCCACGCTGCTGGTAGCCGCACAGCCGGACCTGGGAACCGCGATTCTGATCGCCGCCTCAGGCCTGTTTGTGCTGTTTCTGTCAGGCATGAGCTGGAAACTGATCCTTGTGGCGATCCTGTTAGTGGCGGCCTTTGTCCCTATTCTGTGGTTCTTTCTGATGCATGACTATCAGCGGGATCGCGTAATGATGCTGCTGGACCCGGAAAGCGATCCGCTGGGCGCGGGCTATCATATTATTCAGTCGAAGATTGCCATTGGCTCCGGCGGCCTGCGCGGTAAAGGGTGGCTGCACGGCACCCAGTCCCAGCTGGAGTTTCTGCCCGAACGGCATACCGATTTTATTTTTGCCGTACTGGCTGAAGAGCTAGGATTAGTCGGCGTGCTGGTATTGCTGGTACTCTACGTGCTGCTAATTATGCGCGGCCTGGTCATGGCGGCCCGCGCCCAGACGACTTTCGGACGGGTAATGGCGGGCGGGCTGATGCTGATCTTCTTTGTCTATGTTTTTGTTAATATTGGTATGGTGAGCGGCATTTTGCCGGTGGTAGGCGTTCCGCTTCCGCTGGTAAGCTACGGCGGCTCGGCACTGATTGTCCTGATGGCCGGGTTTGGGATTATTATGTCAATCCACACCCATCGAAAACTGTTGTCGAAAAGCGTTTAAAGAGGCTTGGAAAATGCGTAAGGATTGGCTTTGGATTGGCCTGGCGTCAGCCCTGCTGGCAGCCTGTACCACCACCGACCAGCAGGCACCGGTGCAGCAACATGCACCTGCTTACAGCGGCCCGGTGGTCGAAATTAGCGGCGCAGATCCGCATTACGAACCGATTAATCCTGCAACCAGTCAGGATTATACGGTCAACGGAAAAACCTGGCGCATTATTAAGGACCCGTCGAATTTCAGTGAAACCGGGCTTGCCAGCGCCTATGGCAGTGAGGCCAGCGGTAACCGTACCGCAACGGGTGAGGAGTTTGATGCTAACGCGCTGACCGCCGCTCACCCCACTCTGCCGCTCCCCAGCTATGTTCGCGTCACTAACCTGGCGAATGGCCGGATGATTGTGGTGCGCGTTAACGATCGTGGTCCCTACATTCCAGGGCGCATCATTGATCTGTCGCAGGCGGCGGGCGATCGTCTGAATATTTCTAACAATACCCGCGTCAGGGTGGACTACATTGCCGTGGCACCGGACGGCTCGCTTTCCGGCCCTGGCACCATCGGTACAACGGTGGCAAAACAGAGTTACGCGCTGCCACCGCGTCCGGATATTGGCGGCGGTATGACGGTAATGGGCGCTGGCACAGCGGCCAGCACGGCGTCAGCGCAGCCTGCAATTCAGCAGCAGGATGTCCAACAATCTGGGTCTCAGCAGACCCCGGCGGCGGCTGCTGATACCCAGCAATCTGGATATCAGCAGCCCGCGGTACAGCAGACTGAATCTCATCCGGTCGATAACAGCAGCCTGAACAGTGATGAGAGCCTGGGTGCGCCGGTGCGCAGCAATGGCTTCCTTGGCGCACCTCAGCCCCTGCGGAACGGCGTACTCGAAGGCAGTGAAACCGCCGCAGTTGCGCAAGGCCCGGCCACCACAGCCCCCGCGTCTTCGCATAGCGCCGTGTCGTCGGCGTCCTCTCCGGCTGCCCCACAGGCAGCTGCTCCGGCCATCGCGTCCGTGGCTAACGGCGGCAACTGGGTGGTTCAGGTCGGTGCACTCAGCGATAGCGCGCGCGCGCAACAGTTGAAAAACACCCTCAGCAGGAAGTTCGGCGTCCCGGGTACCGTCAGCAATCAGGGTAAGGTTTACCGGGTCCAGCTGGGGCATTTCAGTTCACGCCAGCAGGCCAGCGACCTGCAACGCAGGTTGTTAAGCGAAGCGCAGCAGCAATCATTTATTACCGTCGCCCACTAACAAAACCTGAAGCTGTTTGGCAGGCGTATGGCGGCTAACGGACCGATTAAATCCGTTAGCCGTCAGCAGGTAAAGACGGATGCCGGGCAGGACTGATTTTGCTATAGTGAGTCACTTTTTATAACTTAGCCCATGGATGTTGTAGTCCTTAATATGAACAATCTAACCTCCTACCACCTGATCAAGCGCCTGACGGCGGGTTCGCTGATTGCACTCAGCCTGACCTCCTTTGCTCACGCAGACGACGTGAATATTAAGACCATGATCCCCGGCGTACCTGATATCGACGCTGAAGCTTATGTGCTTATCGACTACAACTCGGGCAAGGTACTGGCAGAAAAAAATGCCGATGCACGTCGCGACCCAGCCAGCCTGACAAAAATGATGACCAGCTATGTTATTGGTCAGGCAGTTAAAGCCGGCAAAATCCATCAGGACGACATCGTTACCGTCGGTAAAGATGCCTGGGCAACCGGTAACCCGGTGTTTAAAGGCTCCTCACTGATGTTCCTTAAGCCAGGCGACCGCGTACCGGTTTCCCAGCTTACCCGCGGTATTGTGCTCCAGTCAGGCAACGATGCCTGTGTGGCAATGGCGGACTACGTTGCCGGCAGCCAGGATGCCTTTGTTGGCCTGATGAATAACTATGTGAAAGCCATCGGTCTGCAAAATACCCACTTCCAGACCGTACACGGACTGGATGCCGACGGACAATACAGCTCGGCTCGCGACATGGCGCTTATTGGCCAGGCGCTGATCCGGGACGTCCCGGATGAATACGCGGTTTATAAAGAGAAAGAGTTCACCTTTAACAATATTCGTCAGACTAACCGCAACGGTCTGCTGTGGGATACCAGCCTGCAGGTCGATGGGATTAAAACCGGACATACCGAGGCGGCGGGCTACAACCTTGTTGCTTCCGCTACCGAAGGCCAGATGCGTCTGATCTCTGCGGTAATGGGCGGTCACACCTACAAAGGTCGTGAAACCGAAAGTAAAAAGCTGCTGACGTGGGGTTTCCGCTTCTTTGAAACCGTTGCGCCGCTGAAGGCGGGTAAAGAGTTTGCTTCTGAGCCTGTGTGGTTTGGTAACAGCGACCGTGTCCAGCTGGGCGTGGAAAAAGATGTTTATCTGACCATCCCGCGTGGGCGTATGAAGGACCTTAAGGCGAGCTACACGTTAAGTAACACCGAGCTGCATGCGCCGCTGACTAAAAACCAGGTCGTTGGCACCATCAACTTTCAGTTGGATGGCAAAACCGTTGAGCAGCATCCCCTGGTGGTGCTGAATGATATGCCGGAAGGTGGCTTCCTCGGTCGTATCGTCGATTATATTAAACTGATGTTCCATCACTGGTTTGGCTAATCGCCCCGGGCAGGCCACTCCGGCCTGCCTTATGCACTGACATATTCCCCCTTGATTTCGACCCGAAAGCCCCCCATATTTGATCAATGTTCAGGTTCCCGCTCAGGCGGGAACCTTTGATTTTGCGTTACCGGAGCCCCCAATGAAAACCAACCTTAAAGAACTGCTCGAATTCCCTACGCCTTTTACCTATAAAGTCATGGGCCTGGCGCAGCCAGAGCTGGTTGATCAGGTCGTGGAAGTGGTTCAGCGTCATGCGCCAGGCG
This sequence comes from Erwinia sp. PPS120, assembly GCF_047918655.1. Lineage (GTDB taxonomy): Bacteria > Pseudomonadota > Gammaproteobacteria > Enterobacterales > Enterobacteriaceae > Erwinia > Erwinia tasmaniensis_A. The sequence goes on from NZ_JBLREF010000008.1 coordinate 108,395, forward strand.
ACTACTCCCCCGACGTTAAGCCCAGCAGCAAAGGCAATTATCACTCCGTTTCTATCACCATTAATGCGACCCACATTGAGCAGGTAGAAACGCTTTATGATGAACTGGGCCAGATTGAAATTGTTCGCATGGTGCTGTAATCCCGCCAGACTGTGGTGGGTAACTGGTTGTTACTCACCGCAAACGCTATACTCCCCTGCTAAATATTGAACGGACCACACGTTTTGTCACCAGATACGCTGCTTATTCGCCAGCTGGGTCTCCAGCCGTGGGAGCCTGTTTCACAGGCCATGCATACCTTTACCGATCGGCGCGACGACGCGACGCCCGATGAAATCTGGCTGGTTGAGCATCCTCCGGTGTTCACGCAGGGGCAGGCGGGCAAGGCAGAGCATCTGCTCATGACCGGGGATATTCCTGTCGTCCAGAGCGATCGCGGCGGTCAGGTAACCTATCACGGTCCCGGACAGCAGGTGATGTACGTGATGGTGGATCTTAAACGCAGAAAAATCGGCGTGCGGCAGCTGGTAACGGCCATTGAGCAAACGGTAATTGACACCCTTGCCCACTTTGCCCTCACCGCTTGTGCAAGGCCCGATGCACCAGGCGTTTACGTGGATGACAAAAAGATCTGCTCGCTGGGACTACGCATCCGTAAAGGGTGCTCGTTCCACGGTCTTGCGCTAAATGTCGCCATGGATCTCTCGCCTTTTCTGCGCATCAATCCCTGCGGCTATGCCGGTCTGGAAATGACGCAGCTTAGCGCGCTTAAGGCAGGCGTCGGGACCGCCGCGGTTAGCCGACTGCTGACTGAACATTTCGCCAGGCAGCTGGCGTGCTCAGAGGTTATCTGGCTGGAAGGCGACAGCCTGCCGGTGACCTAAGCGCGGGTTAATTTACAATTCCGTCACATTTAATGCGTCAGGCTGGCTGAAAAACGGCGGGCGGAATGATATAATTTTTGCGCTTTTATCAAAAAAAGTTGAGCCTCACCCCTGGCCTTCAGGAAACAGCCCCGCTGAGGGTCTGAAGGATAATGGTTAAACAACTCATTAAGTGTTATGCGCACCCGGCGCATGCCAACCTGGAACCTGCTAGATTATGAGTAAACCCATTCAGATGGAACGCGGCGTTAAATATCGCGACGCAGACAAAATGGCGCTGATCCCGGTAAAGACCGTCGTCACCGAGCGTACGGAAATTTTACGTAAGCCGGAATGGATGAAGATCAAGCTCCCCGCGGACTCCAGCCGCATCCAGGGTATCAAAGCCGCCATGCGGAAAAATGGCCTGCACTCCGTCTGTGAAGAGGCTTCCTGCCCTAATCTGGCAGAATGCTTTAATCACGGTACCGCCACCTTTATGATCCTCGGCGCTATCTGCACCCGCCGCTGCCCCTTCTGTGATGTCGCCCACGGCCGCCCCGTTGCTCCTGATATGAATGAGCCGGAAAAGCTGGCACAGACTATCGCAGATATGGCGCTGCGCTACGTGGTCATCACCTCGGTGGACCGTGACGATCTGCGTGACGGCGGCGCTCAGCACTTTGCCGACTGCATAAGCGCAATCCGGGCTAAAAATCCCACCATCAAAATTGAAACGCTGGTGCCTGATTTCAGGGGCCGGATGGATCGCGCGCTGGAAATCCTTAACGCCACGCCGCCGGACGTCTTTAATCACAATCTGGAAAACGTGCCGCGCGTCTACCGCCAGGTCCGCCCCGGTGCAAACTACGACTGGTCGCTTAAGCTACTGGAACGTTTTAAAGAGGCTCACCCTGAACTGCCGACCAAGTCAGGTCTGATGGTCGGACTGGGTGAAACCAATGCAGAAATTATTGAGGTGATGCGCGATCTGCGACGTCACGGCGTGACCATGCTGACGCTCGGCCAGTATCTCCAGCCCAGCCGCCATCATCTGCCGGTTCAGCGCTACGTCAGCCCGGCGGAATTTGATGAAATGAAAGAGGCCGCGATGGACATGGGCTTCACCCACGCTGCCTGCGGTCCCTTTGTGCGCTCGTCGTACCATGCCGATATGCAGGCAAAAGGGCTGGAAGTGAAATAGCCTGACGGGCGGTCAGGGCTGCCTGCTTGTCATATTTGTTTACATACATGCAACACAAACAAAAAACGGATGACACAGTCATCCGTTTTTTTATTCACCCAACGGCGATTAATCTTTGTGAATAACCTGCTCTGCGGGTTTTTCTTCGGCAACCGGCGCTTTTTTCGCGGAAGAATCGTCGTCACTCATGGCTTTTTTGAAGCCTTTGATCGCCGACCCCAGATCGCCACCGAGAGAACGCAACTTATTGGTTCCGAACAATAATACGATCAGAGCACCGATGATCAGCAGCTTCGCAATACTGATACCTTCCATACACACCTTCTTTTCTAATCTGACCCGTGTTACGGCCAATAACGAATAACGTGTATTAACGCGCAGAACGCCGGTCAATACAACCGCAATCTGTAACAGAGTAATATCTGCGCAGACTGACCGCTAAATGATATCAGATAAAACGGCTGAGAAAAGTCTGGAAACGGGGATGCTGCGGATTGACCAGTACCTCCCCGGGCGGCCCCTGCTCAACCACCACGCCACCGTCCATAAAGACCACCCTGTCTGCGGCTTCGCGGGCGAAGCCTATCTCATGCGTCACCACGATCATTGTCAGTCCCTGGTCGGCCAGATTACGCATGATTGCCAGCACTTCGCCCACCAGTTCAGGATCCAGTGCCGAAGTAGGTTCATCAAACAGCATCAGCTCAGGACGAATTGCCAGCGCTCTGGCAATAGCAACGCGCTGCTGCTGGCCGCCGGAAAGGTTTCCCGGCCAGGCATCCGCTTTGTCACTCAACCCTACCGTTGCCAGCAGCTCTTTAGCATAGCGCGTAGCCTCTTCCCGCGGCACCTTGTGTACCCCAATCGGGGCTTCAATGATATTTTGCAAAACGGTCATATGCGGGTACAGGTTGAACTGCTGAAACACCATGCCAATTTTCTGCCGCTGTCGGGCGATTTTACGCGGCGGCAGGCGCTGCAGCCGTCCTTTTTTCAGGACATAGCCGGGCTGGCTGTCGCTCACCATAATCGAACCGGCATTTAGCTCTTCCAGATGGTTGATACAGCGTAAAAAGGTCGATTTCCCCGAGCCGGATGGCCCGAGGATCACCACTACCTCACCCGACATCACATCCAAATCCACCCCTTTGAGCACTTCATTGTCGCCATAGCTTTTCTGCACGTTTCGCGCCCGCACCAGCGGCTGAACCTCGTTCACAAATCCTCCTTATGCATAAAGGGACGGTTGACCATCGGGGCGGCTTTGCTGTCCGCTGCGGGTAATCGCCGACGCGTTGCCGACAGCGTACGTCGGACGCCGCGTGAGTAGTAGCGCTCGATCGCCGACTGTCCGACATTCAGTACCGAGGTAATGAGCAGATACCAGATAACGGCCACCATCAGCATCGGGATAACGTCGAAGGTACGGTTATAGATTGACTGAACGGAGTAGAGCAGATCGCCCATCGCAATCACGCTCACCAGCGAGGTCGCCTTGATCATACTGATTAGCTGATTACCCGTAGGGGGAATAATTGACCGCATGGCCTGAGGAATAATGATCCGGCGCAGCGCACGCGCGCGGCTCATGCCAAAAGCCTGCGTGGTTTCCACCTGCCCGCTGTCGACCGATTGCAGGCCCGCGCGAATTATCTCCGCCATATAGGCCGCTTCATTCAGCGCCAGCCCTGCTACCGCCGCCGTCAGGGGAGTGATCAGATCGTTGGTATTCCAGCTGGCCAGCACTGGTCCACCGAAGGGAATACCCAGGGTAACCGTCGGGAAAAGCGTCGACATGTTGTACCAGAAGATCAGCTGTACCAGCAGGGGCGTACCGCGAAAAAACCAGATATATAATCCGGCCAGCCCGCTCAGCAGACGGTTATTCGTCAGCCGCGCCACCGCCAGCAGCAATCCCAGCAGGGTGCCCAGGATCATGGAGACGACCGTCAGCCCCAGCGTCACCTGTAAGCCCTTTAGCACCGAGCCTTCGATAAACCATTTGCTCACCACATTCCATTCAAAATTGGAGTTAGTGGCGACCAGCCACAGAACGTTGGCGGCTATCGCCAGTACCACTACCCAGCTGACCAGCCGACCATAGCGTGGGGCGCTGCGGGCACAGGCTACATCGCGCTGCTGTACGTCAGCCCATTCGACAGCGCCTGGCTCAGTGCCGTCCGGGGTCACGGTACTCTGCCCTGCCCCAGGGCGCGGATTGCTGCTGCCTGGCGTCATTTGGCTGCCCCTTTCGCCAGGTTAATGCCCGGGGCAGTCAGCGCGTTCCCCTCAAGCTTCCACTTTTTCATAATGGCGGCATAGGTGCCGTTAGCGAAAAGTTTCTGATACCCCTCAAGCACCACTTTGCCAAGCGCGGCGTCTTTCGGCACCACGGTGCCCTGGAAAATATCGCCGAAGCCATTTTTCCTGCCCTGGCCGGTCAGCTCAAGCTGTCCGTTCGCCTGGTCAACAAACCATACCAGCGGTGCCTGCGAAGAGAAAAAGGCATCCGAACGCTTAGAGCGCACCGCCAGAATCGACGAGGGCTGATCGGCGAATGATTGAATAATCACCGCCGGTTTACCCGCTGCGGTACAGGCTTCAGACTGCCGGCGGATAACCTGCTCCGCCGAGCCGCCCGCCATCACCGCAATTCGCTTACCGCAGGTACTGTCGAGACCGTTAATTTGCGACGGGTTGCCCTTCTGTACGGCGAACACCACAAACTCCTGCACAAAGTCGATGAAATCGTTTTTCTGCTGGCGCTCCGGATAATCCCCTATTGGTCCAATCGCCAGCTGATAGCGGCCTGATTTGATGCCCGCCAGTACTCCCGACAGCCCGCTGACGGTGGCATGCTCAATTTTGATACCCAGCAGCTGCGCCAGCGCCTCAGTCAGATCGGCTGATGCGCCGCTCATCGAAGCGGGCCCTTCTACAATTTCATAGGGCGGAAACGAGCCATTATTCACCGACATCATTCTGCCTGCCTTTTTGATCTCAGGCGGCAGACGATCGTGCAGCGCCCGGTCTACCTTTTGTACCGGAATGGCATCTGCGGCCTGTGCCAGGCTAACGGATAAGCCCAGAGCCAGAGCCAGCGCAAGTTTTTTCATTATTCGTTTCTCCGGTGTCTTAATGGTGGATAGCCTGCCTCGTTCTTTATCTCAGGGTTGGATCAGTTCTGGACGATCAAAACGGCGATTCTCAAGTACCGGCAATACGCTGCGCGCGTGGGCGATACGCGCCGTATCCAGCACGGCAAAAACCAGTGTCGGCGCTTCTGCGGCTTTCACTATCGACACGCCAAGCGGATCGACCACCAGGCTGTTGCCGATATTGCGGGGGCCACACTCACCCACGGCTACCAGATAGCAGGTATTTTCCAGTGCACGGGCAGTCACCAGCACCTCCCAGTGCATTTCCTTCAGCGGACCTTTAACCCAGGCGGCAGGTAGCACCAGTACATCGGCCCCATCGAGCACCAGGCGGCGAGCCAGCTCGGGAAAGCGCACGTCGTAACAGGTCATCAGACCAACTTTCATTCCCGCCACGTCCACCAGCGGAGGCACGGTCAGGCCAGCAGAAACATTGCGTGATTCCTGCATGGCGAAGGCATCGTAAAGATGCAGCTTGTCATAGCGGGCGATAATTTCCCCATTGCGAATAGCGATCAAAACATTCAGTGCCTTACCTTCGCCCGCGGGCACATGTACGGTCATCATGGTGGTGAGCGTATTTCCACGACTGGCGGCATATATTTCGCTAAGGAAAGGGCCATCCAGCGGCTGGGCGGCCTTTAGCACCAGATCCGGGTCAGCAATATCCCGTGCCAGTACGCCCTCGGGCAGCACCAGTAAATCGGCTCCCCCTGCTTCAGCCTTCGTCATCAGATCGGTGCAAATCGCGGCGTTTTCCTGCCATTCGCGGCTAACCGCAAACTGTCCTAATGCAACTTTCATTTCAGTGCTCCTCTGGTTACTGCCGGAAATAGCATGGCGGGCGTCAGGCAGGGGGGGGTAATGCCCTGTTCGAAAAGTTCTTTGCAAAACGCAGCAATCATCTCTTTGTTAGCGTCAAAACCGTTGTCATTCCAGCTGGCCGGCAGATCCTGCGCGGTACGTCGCAAATCATCGAGCAGCCAGGGGGTGGTATCCGCATATTTCTCACGTTTTGCCTGCCACATTCTGGCCGATTGATCGATCAGCTCACTCAGCTCCGTCACGATATCAGGGTGAGCACTGGCGATCTCGTGTTTGAAGGCCAGCAGGTGATGGCCTGGGATATAACTCACCCGATCAAAATATTCGCGTTCGGCCTGGCGAAAATCAGTCTGCAACTGCCGCAGGCCCGACCCTTTCAGGAAGAATCCCTGCGGCATAAAGGGGGTAAATATCGCATCCAGTTCCCCTGCTCTCAGCAGTTCAATCAGCGGGCGCTCCCCCGGCGCGGTTTCAATGCGTCCCGGACGACCAAACCCCGCGAGCCGATCCTCTACAGGATGGTCTGCCGTTAAGCGACCGGCAAACCAGTAAGCGCTATCGATATCAACGCCGGCCTCACGCAGCAGCGCCCGGGTCCAGGTATTGCCTGAATCCTGCCAGCCGGTGACGCCTATCTTTTTCCCTTTTAGCTGATCCAGGGAGACCAGCGGGCTGTGTTCGGTCGTAATGATGCAGCGCTGACGAAAGCCGCGCATCAGAAAATGGGGCAGCGCCAGCACCGGGTCTTCTCCCCTGGCCCTGCTCTGAGCATAGCGGCTGAAGGATATCTCAGCCGCCTCATAGTCGCGGCTGTTCGCCAGATCGCCCACCAGCGTAGCCACGCGGTGAACCTCAAGCGTAAAGCCCTGCGGCTTAATATCGCCCAGGGCCAGCGGCGTAAAGTAGTCCCAGTCGCGTACTGCCAGTCTGATGGTCGTCATGACATTCTCTCTTTATCGGGATTCGGCGGCGAAAGCGTGTAAAAAGCATTTACTTTTTGCTTAAATTCGATACTAGATCGGGAACAATAGCTGTACAATATCTACTTTGTTACTGAACAAATGGAATTCTTATGACCGGCTCGCCTGACATTAACTGGCTGGCAGAACGTATTACCGACGCCAGCGTAAAGGGTGTTGCAGGTATGACGTCAGCCCTGATCCGGGATGGTGTAATCCCGATTGGAACCCACCTGCCTTCGGTGCGCGGGCTGGCGGAAGCCCTGGGAGTCAGCCCGGCCACCGTTTCTGCCGCCTGGACTCTGCTCAGGAAGCAAAAGTTGATTGCAGGGAGGGGACGGCGCGGCGTCTGGGTATGTGGCGACAACATCTCGCCGCGCCCGGTGCGCTTCGAGAAGATCGGCAACTACGGCGATGCCATTCGCGCCGATCTCGCCATGGCCTCGCCCGATCCCGCCCTGCTGCCCAATCTGCAGGAAGCGATGATGCAGGGTATTGCATGTCCGCAGCTCAACAGCTATCAGCGCGAACCTATTGCGCCTGCGCTTCTGGCTGCTGTAAAACCCCGCTGGCCCTTCTCTGCGGAGGCATGGCTGGCGACGGACGGCGGTTTCGATGCCATGAACGGCATTCTGCAGACGCTTATCGCTCCCGGAGAGAAAGTGATCATAGAAGATCCCAGCGCGGCCCGGCTGCTGGATATGCTGGACAATATCGGTGCCGATATTTTACCGCTTGCCTGCGACGATCAGGGACCGCTGCCGGGAGCCCTGGCAAAGCTGCTCGCTAAGGGTGCGACGGCGATGATTTATCAGCCGGGAACGCATTCCGCTACCGGCATCAGGGTAAGCGAAGCCCGAAACGAGGCGCTGGCAAAAGTGCTGCTGGGCACGCGGACGCTGATTATTGAAGATGATGGGATCGGGGAACTCTCTGCCTATCCCGTCTGTAGTCTGGGGCGCTACTTTCCGGAGAGGACGCTGTATGTCCGCTCATTTTCAAAAGCCTATGGCCCGGATCTGAGGCTTGCGGTGCTATCCGGGCCTGAAACTATGATTAAACGCATCCACTCATGGCGTAATTTTGGCGCCAGCTGGACCAGCAGGATCCTCCAGCATGCCGTTGCATGGATGATGGAGGACAGCAATACTCAGCAGCTGATCCAGCAGGCAAAAACGGTCTATGCCACGCGGCGGCGTCTGTTGCTGAACGCGCTGGAGAAGCGCGGAGTGTCACTGCCGGACAGGGATGGCTTAAGCCTTTTTGTGCCGGTGCAGTCAGAGCAGTTTGCAATGATTACCCTCGCGGCACGGGGGATTGCCGTCCTGCCAGGCGAACGCTGTCGCAGCGGGGGGGTACAGTTTATTCGCGTCACCACGTCCCGGCTGGCCGATAATGATATTGCTCCCATTGCTGATGCCCTGATCCTGGCCAGGGGGACGGAGCCCGGCCCGGTGTCAGCAGAGGTGTAATCCCTGGGATCTCAGCCCGTTATCAGCAGAGGTTTAATCAGATAACGGGGTGATTCGGTATAACCCTCGCGGGCATAAAACGTATTGGCTTTGGTACGGTGTTCATGACAGTGCACTTCCATCCGATCGCAGCCGCGCACCCGGGCCAGATTTTCAGCATATTGCAGCAGCTGCTGACCGGCTCCTTTACTGCGCTCGCCCTCGGCGATGCAAAAGTAGCTGACCCGGGCAAAATCACCCTCCAGTGCCAGCTGAGGAATAAAGTGTAGCGAAAGGAAACCCAGCGCGCTGCCATCCTGTTCAGCCACCAGCAGGCGCTCGGTATCATCGTTAATTAACTGCGCCAGCCGCCGCTCAATAAAGCGATGGGCACCTTCATAACCTAATTCGGTTAACAGGGCGCTGAGGGCAAAACTGTCTGTTTCTGCGGCCAGTCGAATTATCATACTTTTACTCCACCTTAAGTCTGCAATACTGGATGGGATATCACTTGGGGCGTTTTAATGTTTCCTTCATAATCCTTCGTCACACTCTTCCTTAAGAATAAAGACAGAAGGAAGCAGAATGCGCGTATTACCTAAATCTGTAAGTGAAGCCGTGGCTGTGACGATAAGCATCCTGATTGCCGTAGTATGGCTTCAGCAGTTCTTTGCCCGATAAGCCCTGTCGGTAATACCTTGACGCTTCTTAATAAGTGTAAATAGCACAAAAAAAAACCCGCCGATCGGCGGGTTTTAAAAATTCTGTCTGATAACTTAAATAGCGGCAACGTTAGCAGCAGATGGGCCTTTGGCACCGTTGGTGATTTCGAACTCTACGCGCTGACCTTCAGCGAGAGTTTTGAAACCATTGCTCTGGATGGCAGAGAAGTGAACGAACACGTCTTTGCTACCATCTTCAGGAGTAATGAAACCGAATCCTTTGGACTCATTAAACCACTTAACGCTACCTTTGATCTTAGACATCTATATTACCTTTACATGAAAAATGGACACAAAACTGTGTCGACGGTTAGTACAGCAATTGCCGAGCCTTTTGTCCAGTAGCGAAATGCGAAAAAGTGATAAATATCGCCTTTTTTGCGGATACATTATTATTCACGCCGCTGTTTTCGATCCGGGCACCCCGCTGAAACTTACCCTCGTGACTCTCTCCGGGGGAGTCAGAAAAATGATAAGCGTTACACACGGATATTGACCTCCTTTTCCGCGCCTTAACTAAAATCTGATCTGGATCATTTTAAAATTATTTTACGTCTTCCAGACTCTATTGGCGCATTTTCAGTAACCTGGCTCTTAAGTTTCCTGAAAATTAATTTCATTAAAAAACAATGCTCAACAAGAATCAATTAATATACCTTATGGATATCCTGGCAATCTTTGATAATATCATCTCAGGTAAATAGGATGAGTCCTGAAATTCGAGAGAAGCAAGATGGTATTAAAATGCGCGAAATGTGGCTGCGGTAAGTTTATCTTTACCAGTGGGCAGAAGCGTTACGGCGGGCATTATGGTGCGGTTTGCGCTGGCTGCGTCCGGCCTCTTACGCTGTCTGATACCCCTTACTACAAGACTTTAGCAGGCGGAGACGAGTCGCGTGAGAAACGCTTAACCTCACTTCATCAGGTAAATAATGAGTGCTGGACGTTATCCGGGGAGGGATTTATTGAGTCGAAGCGAAAAGGATGACAGCCGCGTATACGCAGCCATCATCCCTTTACCATCAGAACAATATTTTAAACACGCCAGTAAGCGTTAGCAGACCCACGATAAAAATGATGGCAATAATCCAGAGAATAATCTTCATTCCATTTCCCTCAAACAATATTAAAAAGTGACTACGATGTAGTGGCTTGAGTATAGATGAAGATTTCAGGATGTGCTTTTGCCGTCTCGCTTCATTGCCTGAGGGAACCCTGGCCTGCTCTTTACCACTTACCCTTATTCGTCTGTATCGATAAGGTAAACCCATGGTCACACCTGCTCTCCCTTCATCCGGCAACAGCATGACACCTGACACTCATGATGCCCTTCCGGAAAATTCCCTCGCATCCTCATCATCAATACACAGTGATGCCAGCCAGACCCACGCCGCAACCCAGCGAGGCGTTTATCATATTCAGGGCACTGAGTATCACTCTGCTAACGAAGCGGCTATTCATCACAAGCTGGCTGCGCTGTTTGAGCATCATACAGATGGCGATAATCAGGTCGATTTTCATCAGCTCATTGAGGATCGCACCCGCCAGCTTCATGCAATGAATGAAACGCCCGAATCAATTGAAGCAGTACTCACAAAAGGTAGCCGCCTGGACCGCGTGGCACAGGTTACCCGAGGCGCCGTTCGCGCCATCCCCTTTGCAGTGGCATCGGTCGCCTTTGACCGCATCCCTCAGCTTAGCGCCTTTGCCCAGGGGGCAGCCCAGCTCGGAATGCATGCGGGATTACAGTCGGGGATTGCCGACACCTTCGGCTGCGCCTTACTTGATAAAGCCACGGCGGATACGCAGTGGCTGTCCGCTGATCACGACGAGCTTGAGCCGGTAATGCAGCAGGCGGCTGAGGCCAAAAAACCGACAACCGGGCGTCTGGCAGCGGAATATGCCGCCGCTATCCAGACCTACAGCGTGCGAAATGTGGTGCGCCTGGGGACCGCTGCCGCCGTCACGGCAACCGCTGGTGCTAAAACGGCAGCAGCGGTTGACAGCTGGCTGACTGCGGGCGGTGGCCTGGCGGCGGGCGGAGCGATGTCCGCCGTGACCCATGCGGTAAAGGGCAAATATAATCGTGAGGGCGCGGAATACCTTTTTGGTCGGGTGGACTGGAAGCAACGCTACGGCGCACTGAAAAATAGCCACGGCCTGGCTGCGCCATTACAGGGCGCGGGTAAACGTCTGGCTAAATTCCCTGTTGATGTGGCAACGGACTCGCTTCGCGCGGGTCGTGAAGTATTAACGGCCAGCGGGATGACCAAAAATGCCCTGCTGGCGGGTGGATTCGCGGCTACGCTTTCGGCGCGTACGGCCGTCAGTCAGGCAATGTCGAGCAAAGGATTCAATGCAGCTTCTACGGCCGCGATAAATCATCTGACCAATCTGGCGCTCTCGATGCCCGTTTTTGCCTCCGTACCGGCCGCTGAAATTCTTGCCCCTCTCGCGGCAGAACGCGCCAGTAATGCGCTGCAGAAAGCACTGCCCAAAGCCGTTGACTGGGGTGCCAGACAAATTGAGGCGCGGTTAACGTCGCGCCTGTCCGATACATCAGGTAGCTGACTCAGCTGGGGAATAAGCACTATGCGGTTTATTCCCCCATCTGAAATAAGGGCGCGGCCCCCTTTTTCTCAGTTAAAGCACAGATTCACTTGCTAACATCACCACTGCCCTGCGCGCTGGCTCCGCTGCCCTGAAGAGCCGAAAGGATAGCCCCCAGCCCCAACATCTGCAGAGCGGCACCCAGTTTTCCGGCAATACCGTTACTCTCCGAGCCGCTATCCTCAGTGCCATTGCTGCTCTGTGCCGACGCAGGTGCGGCAGCGCTGTCGCCATTCGCTGACTGGCCTGCGCTATCGCTGCCTTCAGAGGACTGGCCCAGCATCTTCTTAATCATGTCCATTAGCTGAGTCAGCATGTCGCTACTGCCCTGCTCATTCTGGGTAGCCGTTGGTCCGTTAGCGCTGGCGTTACTGCCATCGCTGGCCTCACTGGCGCTTTTACCGCTATCACCCGTTTTCCCCTGCCCCTGTAGCAGTTGAATAAGCGCATTTAGCAGCTGAGTAATCGCGTTGGTGCTATCCTGATCCCCACTCACTTGCGGACCGCTCTGGCTATTTTTTAGCGGTACGGCCAGCGCGCTGTTCGCCGTGCCGCTACTCCCCTGTGCGCCAAAATTAACGCCCTGCCCTGCGGGCTCAGATTTAGCCTGATTAATCATCTCCATCTGACTTAAAAAATCGCTGTTATTTGCTGTACTGCTACCGGCTAATTGACTACCAATATTTACGCTATTCATGGGATTCATGAGTACCTCCAGTGAATGAGATAAGTGCCACTGTCAAACAGCGCACCATAAAAGCCTGGATAATTTTCCAGCTTCTTTGCGTTTTTTTGGTGGGAAACTAACCAGAAAGGTTCCAGCGAAAGAAATTTAAGACACAAATCTCGCAATTATAATTACGAAATCCTAACGATTAATAACAATAATAATGTAATTACTTACATGAACTTATCATCAGACATGCCCCGTCAGGTAGGGATTTCCTTACTTTACGGCACGGAGATCCCCACAACAAGTTCAGAGGAAACTGATAGCCGCCCGCAACGGGGTGGTAAATAGTGAACGAAAGTTAAGGATCATTACGGAACAATCCGAAGCCAATATTCTGCTTCGGAGCGGACGCAGTTCCATCTCTTATTTCGTATCAGGGTGCTAACAGAATTTTTCAAATTCGTCTGAGGGAATCCAGGAGAAATTATGATTACAGATAGTGATAAGCAGCCAACTAAAAGGATTATCTGTCACGATGTTGCCGGAAGGCGTAAAGAGATATTTCCCTTAGCGGGTGATGTCACAACATCAACCGGTTTTATCGAGCCTGCGATGGCGGATATTCATGCCAATTTGTATCCCATGGTGAACACGCTCGCTCCGCTAAAGGTCGATCTGCTACTGGAGGGCGAGACCGGCACAGGCAAAGACACGCTAACCCGCCGCATCTATCAGCTTTCTGGCCTAACGGGGCCACTGGTGCCGGTTAACTGTGCGGCGATCCCTGAAAATCTGGCGGAAAGCGAGCTGTTCGGCGTGATGGCAGGTGCCTATACCGGAGCCAGCCATTCGCGCGCAGGTTATATTGAAGCGTCGGATAAGGGCATCCTGTTTCTGGATGAAATAGACAGTATGCCGCTAATCCTACAGGCTAAGCTGCTGAGGGTACTGGAAACCCGTTCAATTCAGCGGCTGGGGTCGACCCAGCCCGTGCCCCTCGATCTGCGGGTGATCGCCGCTTCGCAGACGCCGCTGGCGGAGCTGGTTGAGCAGGGGCGTTTTCGACGGGATCTTTACTTTCGCCTTTCGACCATCAAAATTGAGACGCCAGCGGTGCGTTCTCACGCCGAGCTGATTATTCCGCTGTTTCGCCGCTTTACGCTGGAGGCGGCCATGCGATTGAAGCAGTCCGTGCCTCCCTCATCGTTAACGCTGGACGAAGCGCTGCTTCTGCATAGCTGGCCCGGAAACATCCGTGAACTGAAAGCGGCCGCCGAGCGTCACGTATTGCGTCTGCCGCCGCTGTGCAATATTTCAGCGGGCGATGGCGAGGCGACCCTGTTAAAAGATCGCCTGCGCCGCATCGAACGCAGCCTGATTAAAGACTGTCTGAACCGGCACGGCCATAAAATTGATGATGTAGTACATGAACTGGGTATTCCCCGTCGTACGCTTTATCATCGCATCAAGTCCCTGAATATTGTTGCGTGAGAAAATTCTTCATTGATGTAATCTGAGGTTAACTCTTTGCAGAAAAAATTAAAATTAATTTGGAACCCATCACGTCGCACGCCCACTTAACAAGTGAAGACGCTGATGTTAATTATCCCTATCCATTTTAAATCAGGAGTTAAATTATGGCAGGTCTCAAAGTTGGTGGTGGCGCTACTAGCCTGATCTCAGACTTATTAGGCAAAGGTTCAAGTGATGGCAGCCAGTTGAATACTGAACTGGGCTCATCCGCAACCAAACTCCAAAGCTCAACGGATGGCAACGGTTTTATGTCCCAGATGCAGGCGATCCAGGGACAGATGCAGCAGGACTCCGTTGATAAAGCCAGGCTTGATGCACAGAATAGTAAGATCAAAGGTATTGCGGACAGCGCAGCCCAGGCCGGTTCTGCGGCTTCCCAGGTTAAAATCCAGTATTAGTCATACCCTCTGGCATGGGCATCTTTGATGCCTGTGCCACCTTCACCGGACTGTTTTACCCTTCAACGACGAGCCATTCGCCATGAAAATATCACAATTGCCATCAGGGCCAGGCCATACTGAACTTAATGACAAGTCCCTTCTGCCGCAGCCTGAACAAACTGACGTTGATTTTTTTTCCGCTCAGCTGAAAGAAGAACCTCAGGTTGAAAAAGTTTCCGCGCCCAGCGGCGTGACGCATTTTATGAATGGCCTTGCCAGCTCCTTTAGTAATAGCGAGCGACAAAGAAAAGAGACCTTTCAGGATTTACAGAAAGCATCACGCTCATCCAATTTAATGGAATTTAGCCAGGCAAATTCCGCTCTGTCGAATTATTATATTGAAAATTTAATGAACGCGAAAATTGTCGCCAAAGGCGTACAAAGCATCGATAAACTGACCAACCTACAGTAGCGACGTAATGAAAACACTTTTGCTGAAATGGCTGGCGTGCCTGGCGCTGGTGCTGCTGCTTGCGGGCTGCGGCGATAAAACCGTGCTGTTTAGCGGGCTGGCAGAAAATGACGCAAATGACATTATTGCCGAGCTGAATCAGCATCAGATTGCCGCGCAAAAGCTGATTGAAAAATCGGGCATCTCCGTCGCGGTAGATGCAGAGAATATTGAACGCAGCGTAAAGATCCTGGACTCTGCCGGGCTGCCGCGCAAGGCGCGAACCAACCTGGGTGAGGTGTTTCAGAAAAGCGGGGTGATTTCCAGCCCGATGGAAGAACGCGCCCGCTATATCTATGCGCTTTCTCAGGAAGTGGAATCCACCCTGGCACAGATTGATGGCGTTGTTGTTGCCCGCGTACACGTCGTTCTGCCTGAGCGCCTGGCACCCGGCGAGCCTGTCCAGCCGGCTTCCGCCTCGGTATTTATCAAGTATCACAACAATCTCGATCCCGACAGCATTGAGCCGCGAATTCGTCAGATGGTCGCCACCAGTATTCCGGGGCTGGCCGGAAAAAGCGATAAAGACCTCGCGATTGTCTTTGTCCCGGCACAAACCTATGAAGATCGCATTGAGGTGGTGCAGATGGGGCCTTTCCAGCTCTCACCGGCAAGCTATTCGACCGTCAAGTGGATCTTTTCACTGCTGGCCATTGTAGTGCTGGCAGCCGTCGGCCTGACGCTGTTCAGACCTGGCAGAAAGCTCAGGCTCGGTAAAGCGAAAAATGCTGCCGCCGCAGGGGAGAAATAGCAGATGGAGGCGAGCGAACAGCAGGCAGAGCGCTGGCTGCAGTGGTGGCATCAGGGATACTGGCAGCAGGCGGATGAGAGCTGGCATATTAACGGCTTCTTTGCGCTGCCTGCCGAGCAGCAGCAGGCACTGGCATGGCAGCATCCCCTGGCGGTCGCCGCCGGATTTGATATCCGCCCTGCCCTGCCTCCGGCCCCTCAGGCGCGGCTACTCACGCTGGTAAGCCTGCCCGATGCCTGCTGGGGGCGTCTCCTGACGCTGCTGGCGGGCGTTTGCGCACCGCACCGCGCCCCTGATGAACTCAGCGCCGCTAACCGTATCTGGTGCAGACGCCTGACTAAGGCACTCCGCTGTGAGAGCTGGCTGGATGAGGCGTGTTTTTATCCTTATACCACCGGTAGCCTGCTGTTACTGCATACGCTGTCGCCCGCCTGCTGGCCCCGGCTGCGACTGCGGTTTCCGCGGGAATGGGTCAAACAGGTCAGCGAGTATCCTGTGCCTGACCTGCCTGAGTCCCGGCTGGCCGCCCTGTGGGATGCCGTCATCTGGCAAAGCCAGCAACCGGAGAAGATGATACATGTGGATCCGCAAGAAAATCCCCTTACTGAGTGACCCACGGCTGTTATCGGGTGGCATCCTCACCCGGGAGGCTATTGCTGAGCATCAGCAGGCGCTGTCGATCCTTGCGGCCGCTGAGCAACAGGCGCAGCAGCGGCTTAACGACGCCAGTCATCAGGCGGATCGGCTCAAGAGACAGATGCGTGAGCAGCACGAACAAGTGCTGGCTGAACAACTCGCTCAGCAGCAGCAGGATTTTCTGCATCAGGCTGAACAATTTTTCGCTGAATGGCAGCAGCAGCAGGCGCAGTGGCAGGCAAACCTGTTGCCCAATGCGGAAGCCCTGCTCAGTCAGGCGCTGGCGCAGCTGATCGCCGAACTTCCCCCATCAGAGCACGTCCAGGCCCTGTTGCAACAGCTACTGAAAGCACAGGGACGTCCCGCTCCCGCCACCCTGCTGTGCGCCAGTGAACAACACCCGGCGGTTGAACGCTGGCTGGCGGCCCGTCCCCAGCTTGAATGGCAGGTTAGCAGCGACGGCTCGCTGGCAGCGGACAGCATGATCCTCACCACGCCGCAGGGCGAACTTCACCTGAGCTGGGCGCAAATCTGCTCGGCCCTGATATCTGATACCTGATACCTGATACCTGATACCTGTTACCTGTTACCTGTTACCTGTTACCTGTTACCCAGGCATCCTCTCCTGCCCCTGGTAGCCTGCCACTATTTTTTCGCCTCAGCGGAACCCTGAGCCGTAACGCGCCACATAATCCAGGCACCCTTACAGGAGACCTCGATCATGAGCAGTAATGACCCGATCCAGCGCCGCTTAACCAGTCAGGTGGTTCACGCGCAAAAGGATATGTACCAGTATGCCCAGGAGAGTCAGGACCAGCCCTTTAATGCCGCCGACATGTATGCCTTTCAGAATGAAATGCAGGATCTCTCCAATGCTAACTGGGCCAGTTCACAGTATACCCAGTACAAGCACGGCATCCGTAAGGCAATTATTGATGCCATCAACTGATGTTGCGGCACTGATTGAACACCGTTTTGAACAGACGAACGGTGAACTGGCGCTGTGGATTGATGATATGTCGGTCAGGCTACAGCGCCGTTCCGGTGGCTGGTTTTATCTTGCAGAGATCCCCCTGGCTCTTGAGGTTAATCAGCAGGTCCTTGACATGGCACTTCGGCTTACCCGCCCCGCGCTCGAACATTTTGGCGAACGCACGGCAGCCTTGTGCCTTAACCCACAGAATGCGTCACTGAATTTACTTGTCCGTCTTAAAAACGATCGTACCGAAGATGCCGTCATCCTGCTGGAAAGCCTTTGTAACCAGTGTGAAGTCTGGCAGGAAACCCTGCTGAGTCTGTTAACGCGGCAGCGCACTGCAATGCCCGTATAATAAGGAGAGAAGCGTGCCCCGACCGCTGACGACTTTTTTGCCGTTTCGCCCGTTACTGTTAACGCTGGCGCTCGGCTTATCCGTAACACACAGCTATGCCAGTACGCCCGACGAATGGAAAGAGGGGGCCTACGCCTACTCTGCCGACAATACGCCGCTCAGCGTGATACTCCAGGATTTCGCCAGCAGTCATGGCGTGGATGCCAACGTGACCGGCCTGCCGGATACCTTTGTTACCGCACGCCTGCGTTCCGATAACGCCGAGGCATTTCTGAACCGGCTGGCGCTCGAGTATCGCTTCCAGTGGTTTGTCTATAACAATACGCTCTACGTCAGCCCGCAGTCTGAGCAAACCTCACGTCGTCTTAAAATAAGCCCCGATGCCGCGCCGGACCTGAAACAGGCGCTGGAGGGCGTAGGCCTGCTTGAATCCCGCTTTGGCTGGGGCGAGCTGCCCGACGAGGGCGTGGTACTGGTCACCGGTCCGCCGAAATATGTCGAGATGATTGCCGAGTTCAGTAAAAAATCCGAGCCTGAAACCAGCGAAGATAAACAGATGATGGCATTCCCGCTGAAGTATGCCGACGTGGCTGACCGTACCATTAAATTTCGCGATCAGACGCTGGTGGTGCCCGGCGTGGCCACCATGCTAAATGAACTCCTTGGGCAAAACCGCGGTGGAACGGCCAGCGGTACCACCACCTCGCAGGATGGACGCGGCGGGAGCGATCCTTATCAGGCCATGCAGGAGCAAAGCCGCGGGATTATGGAGCAGATGATTGGACGCAATACCCGCCTGGGCCGCAGCAACGCGCAGGACCAAAGCCAGGGTAAAGAACTGCAGGGCAAAGTCTCCGCCGACGTGCGGAATAACACCCTGCTGGTGCGCGACAATAAAAAGCTGCACAGCGAGTATGCCGCCCTGGTGAAGATGATTGATGTGCCACAAAAGCTGGTTGAGATTGACGCGGTCATTGTCGATATCGATCGTAACGAACTGGCGCGTCTCTCCTCCAGCTGGGGAGGACAGGCCGGCAACGTGGCCGGTGGGTCAAACATGCTTAATGGTTCGAGCACCCTGTTCGTCACCGATTTTAACCGCTTCTACGCGGATATTCAGGCACTGGAAGGGGAAGGCACCGCATCGATTATTGCTAACCCTTCGGTTCTGACGCTGGAAAATCAGCCTGCGGTCATTGATTTTAGCAACACCGCATTTATCACCGCGATTGGTGAACGGGTAGCGGATATCCGCGAAGTGACCGCCGGGACCAGCCTGCGCGTTACGCCTCGCTCCATTGGCAACAATCCCGGTAAAGCGGCGGTACAGCTGGTGGTGGACGTTGAGGATGGCCGACTGGACAAAAATCAGGACGGCAGCGCCCAGGGGACGGAAAATGGCGTCATCAGCACGCAGGCGCTGGTACAGGAAAAGCGTTCGCTGGTGATGGGCGGCTTTCATACCCGGCAGAGCGGAGATGATGAGCAGCGGATACCGATTTTAGGACGGATCCCCTTTATCGGCAAACTGTTCACTTCGAATAACCACACCACCTCTCAGCGTGAGCGACTGTTTATTATTACGCCGCATCTGATTGGTGACCAGGTGGATCCTTCACGCTATGTGGACGCGGAAAACCGCGATCAGGTGAATGATACGCTACGGGATATCAATCGCCGTCATCAGTTTGGCGATATGAAACACACTATTGAGAGCGCGATGCAGGATCTGGCTGAAGACCGTCTGCCCGGCGGCTTACAGGCTAATCAAACCGGCCTGACGCTGGGTTCGCTGTGTAATATTCCGCTAACCTTCCGCAGCAGCGCACGTCATCAGTGGTACGGCAATAGCTCAATGCAGATTGCCGTCGGCGTATTAACCAACAGCAGCAGCGCGGAGGCGCGTTTCGATGAGTCGTCCTGCCGCAGCGATCGGACGCTTGCCGTGTCGGCCTGGCCACACAGTAAGCTGAAACCGGGTGAGTCGACCGAGGTGTATGTCGCCTATGATACACAGATACCCGCCCGACCGGCCCGGGTATCACTGCTCAAATCCAGCGACGGCTCTATGCCTGCCGTCTCCGTGCCGGTCCGTTCATCGGATCGCTTACTGTCGCGGTAAAAGAGAGGGAGAGAAAAATATGAAAAAGCCGCTGGGAATTCTGGCGCTGGTCACTTTATTATCGGCCTGCGCCCACCCGAAATTTGCTGGCTGTAACGATGTGTCCTGCAGGCCGGTCTCTGACGATCATGCCATGACCATCTGGTGGCAGCCGGATATGCGCAACGGGCCATTCGATTACTCTCAGGCATCGGTAAATGAATGATGCAGGTTGAGGGCATAGCGGCCTTTATGCGTGCCTGGCAGCAAGGTGAAGCCTGCTGCTGGGCATTACAGCCCGGGAACGCGTTAATCTTTGCCCCCCTGCCCGCGCCCGTGCTGACGCTACGTATCCTGCCGGGTTCACGCCGTGACGACCTCGTACGTCAGGTGTTAACCTGGCGCTTCCAGCATTCAGACCGCTATGAGGGATGCTATATCAGTATGGATGCCGATGGTGCCCTAAGCCTGATCTGTTTCCCCACTGACGATGATGATCCGCACGATCTCATTACCACACTTTGTGCGCTGGGGGATGTACGTTAACGGGCTGCGCGCCATACCGGTCAGGTTGTTGCGTATCCTGGCTGCACCCGCCATGGACAACAATACGCAGTGAGATAATTAAACGTCATTCATCTCCAGCACTTCATCAAGCTCCTGATCCTCCAGCTCCCTCAGCAGCCGGTAAACCTGCGCTACGGCCTTAAGCGTTTCGCGAGGAATGTATTCACCCTCTTTAACCGTGCGGAACAGCGTACGGGTCAGCCAGACAAAACGGATAACCGGCATATTTCGCTGCTGTGCGTAAGCGATAATATCCTGCGCCTCGTAGCCCTCTGCTTTATAGAGCAGCCGCGGCAAGGGAGTTTCACCGGGGCGATAATAGAGACCGACCGCGAAATGCGTCGGATTGATTAACACCATGTCCGCCTCTTCCACCGCCACCTCCCGGCGTGCTGGCTTCGGCGCTTCATTAAGGATCTGCTGCGACATGGATTTCCGGTGCCCCTTCATGTGCGGGTCGCCTTCGCTCTGCTTAAACTCGTTGCGGATATCCTCATGACTCATGCGCTGCTGCTTAAGAAAAAAGTACTTTTGCAGGCCGAAATCCAGCGAGCTCATCACCAGCAACAGGGCCAGGGTTTCCCGGACAATTTTCATAAACAGCGCCAGAACAGACTGCCAGAAGCCGTTGAGGTCATCACTGTAAGCCAGCTGCGCCAGTGGGCCGAGATCGGGTTCGATCGCCAGGTAGAACACCACGCCGATAGCCACTGATTTCAACACGCTGGTAAGCAGCGAGGTGAATTTTTTGGCAGAAAACATATTCTTTAGCTGACCCACCGGATTGATGGCGTCAAATTTAGGCTTAATGGCCTCGGTCGCGAACAGCGGGCCAAACTGGATCCAGCCGCCAATAATACGCAGCAGGAAAATCAGCGCGCAGACAATGCCGCAGAAATAGAGCAGCACCATCAACCCGTCGGTAGCCACCTCCTCCATCGCATGGCCGAAAGGATCGTTCAGCCGGGCAAGAGGCAGCATAATCATCGACTCCAGCCGCGCCATGCCACCCTGTACCAGCGCAAAAATCGTCTCCATAACGCCGATGCAGATCAGCAGTTTGGGGATATCCGGCGTCTGGCCGACCTGACCCTTTTTACGCGACTCCTTGAGCTTTTGCGGCGTTGCATTTTCGGTTTTTTCGGCCATTACCGCGTCACCCCGCGCAAAATCTGGCTCATCTGGGGAATGAGATCTTTGAGCTCGAACAGGCGCTCGCCTGCAACGTAGTTAAGGATCGGCAGATAAAGCACGAAAAACAGCATCCCCAGCAGGCATTTTGCCGGCATGGCCAGCACCGTCGCCTGGAGCTGAGGGCTGTAGATACTGAGGATACCAATGCTAAAATCAACCAGCAGCAGCAGGGCCACCAGCGGTCCCGCGTAGAGAACGATGTGGGTAAACACGCCCGCCAGCAGCGTCTGATACACCTTGAAACCCGCTTCACCGGGAAAGGGCAGCCACTGCATCGCAGGCCACAGCCGGTAGCTGTCCCAGATTATTTGCGTCAGCGTTGACAGTCCTAAACCCAGCACCAGCAGCAGGATAACCGACTGTTGCATCAGTACCCCCAGCGGTGTGGCATCCGGGCCAAGCTGCGGATTAAGCTGCCCGCCCATTAACGCGCCGCGCTGGTTATCAAACAGCGCGCCGACCGATTCAAACAGCCAGAACGGCATCGCCATCAGCAGGCCAATCACCACGCCGATCGCTATCTCTTTTAGCGCCAGCGCGGCCAGCACGAACAGGGAGGGATCCGCCAACGCCAGCTGCTGTTGGATCATCGGCGAAGGGAACAGCGCCAGTGCCAGCACGATAGCCGATCGCAGGCCCCCCTTGATGACATTAAACGAGAAAACCGGCGACAGCAGCAGGCAGGGGAATATGCGGGCCATGGCGAGCGTGACCGCAATAATAAAGTGGTAGCCATCATAGAGGACGCTATTCCACATATCAGTACTTCACGTAGGGCATCATGGCGAACGCGTTCTGCGTCAGCTCAATCAGCTGAATACCAATCCATCGCCCGCTCAGCGCCAGCGCCAGCCCCACCGCCACCAGTTTGATGGCGAAGGGCAGCGTCTGATCCTGAAGCTGCATCACGGCCTGGAGCAGCGAGACGATCACGCCAACAATGACTGCCACAATCAGCGGTGGCGCGGAGAGCACCACCACCAGCAGCATCGCCTGACGAAACAGCGTTAGAATATCCATCTGTTCCTCACATATAGCTATAGAACAGGCCGTCAAGCAGCCGTGTCCAGCCACTTACCAGCACGAACAGCAGGATCTTCAGCGGCAGGGAGATGGTCATGGGTGACACCATCTGCATCCCCAGCGCTAGCAGGACGTTGGAAACAATCAGATCGACGACGATAAAGGGGATATAGATCAGAAAGCCAATCTTGAAGCCGTTCTGTAGTTCCGACAGCACAAAGGAGGGGATCAGCAACAGCGGGCTGTCGTGCTGTACGCTTTGTGCCATCTCTTTTGGCCACATGCGCTGCGCATTTTCCTGCAGATGCGTCAGAATGTCGGCATCGGTGTTCTTTACCATAAATCGCTTTAACGGCTCCACGCCGTTGCTCACCGTATAATCCAGCCGTTCGCTCGACTGCGTATCAATCGGCAGCGCCTTAACCCGCTGACTCATCTCATTAAATACCGGCGCCATCACAAACAGCGAAGCCGCCAGCGCAATGCCATAGATAGCCATGTTTGGCGGCACCTGCTGGACCCCCATCGCGTTGCGGGTGAGCATCAGCACCATAGATATTTTTAAAAAACAGGTGCAGACAATCATCAGAATCGGGATCAGCGACAGTGCCCCAAGAAACAGGGCAAGCGTCATCGGGTTGAGCGAAAGTGAATCCATTGATTATCAAGCGCTCCCGGACAGAGGGTCTTTGCTGGCGGGCAGCAGGTGGGTGATTTGCAGGCCCAGCCTGCCCTCTACGTCGACCAGTTCCCCTCTGGCCAGCGGATAGTCGCCGTGGCAGAGCAGCGCCTCGCCGGGCTTCACGTTATCAATCATCACCATCGCGCCGGGACTGAGACGAGTCAGTTCACCCAGCGTCAGTTTCAGCTGGCCGCAGCGAACCGACAGAGCGAGGGGCAGAGGGGCAAAGTCAGTTGCCCCGCTGGTCGGTTCGGCGTCCCAACTGGGGTCCGGTGGGTTGAGATTCTCTTGCTCATACTCGTCATGGGTAAGGGTCACGTTACTTCTCTCCATCTCGGTAAGATAAAAATGGGCCATCGTGCCGGGCTGCTGCTGCAATTCGCCCTGCAACTGCCAGCCAGCGCTGCGAATCGTTCCCCGCCCCTCTGGGGTGAAGTGGAGCGTCTCAGGCAGCAATACATCCCCGCAGCGCAGGGAGTGTAGCCCGGCAGGCGACAGCACTAATTCGCCGACGGTAATCGGCAGGCTAAGCATCATGCAATCCGGTAAAGGTTGCGCGTCCTGCTGCCATCCGGTTTTATTAATAAGTTGTTCCAGGCTCGCGGTGCTGAGCGCCAGCAGGCTTTCAGCCTGCTGTTCACCTCGCACCAGCGTCAACATCAGCAGCATGTCAGCGGGTCCGGCAACAGACTGCGTAAGGGATAAGTGGCCGAACAGCGCAAGAAGTTCGGCAGAAAGTTGCTGCTGCCACCACGGCCAGTACCAGGCCTGCTCGGGCGCTTCCGGCTCAAGGGCAAACAGCGGACAGGTGGACATCAGCGAGCAGACCGCCTCCGCGTCGGAAAACTGTAGCGAACCTGCGTCACAGACCCAGTGGCTCATCCCTTCAGGGTAAGGCCCGTTCGCCAGCGTAAGCCGCAGTGTGCCAGGCTGGCCTGCCAGCGTAAAAGGCCATGAACAGCCCGCACCGATGCGCTGCCGCAGACGGGCATGTTGGGCAGAGACCTGCCGTAATGACAGGGCCGTCATGCCTCAAGCGTCCGATCGTTATCAGGCTGGCGACGCTCGATGCGCAGGCGAATACGGCAGGCCATGCGCTGGCGAAGTGACAGGCGACACCGTTCCTGATGAGGCAGCAGCGCCCGCCAGGCACCGGACTCCAGCCGCAGCGCAATATCCCAGCCGCCACCCGGCAGCGAGGCTATCTGCGCGTCAACGTTGCCAAGCTTCGGCAGCATCAGGGTCAGCATCATCTCACCCGGCGGGATCCCGGTCAGCGACGAAGCCAGTGCCGGTTCAATCTCCTGCCACAGGGCCATCGCAGGCGGAGCAGACGGCGTCGCCGTCTCCCCCGTCGGGGTAAACGTCTGCTGCGGGTCCGAACCGCCCCCGTTAAGCGTCAGTAAAGGCATCATCACATCGTCACCCTTTTCCAGCAGGGCGCTAAACAGATCGTCCTCTTCCTCTGATGGCCGCTTCACCTCGCTACGCGACGCAGGCCGACCGGATGCGGTACGCTCCTGGCTACGGCTGGATGGCGATGGGGCGCCACGCTGCTGCCCGGGGGCTGGCTCCGGCAATCGCGCGGATCGCGGATCGGGCCGCGCGGGTCTTCCCGGTAATATCGGATGAGCCTGCGCACGACGCTGATTTTCACGCTGCTGTTGCGCCTGGCGCTCAGCGGCCTGACGAAGCTGATGCGCAATGGCCGATTCTGAAAGAGTACGGATCATGCAAATCTCTCCTGCTGTAGCAAATATTCCAGCTTTTCTACTTCCCGCAGGCGACGTCGTGTCTCCTGCTGTGCCTGCTCCACTTTTACCTGCTGCTCGCCGTGCTGCTGCGCCAGCTGGTGAAGTTTCATCTGTTCTTTATCAACCCGGTCGGCGGCCTGCTGCTCCTGCTGTATGGCACGCTCCAGCCGGAATTTTTCCTGACGTACGCCGCAGTTCTGTCCGTCAAATGCCCGACGTACCTGCTGGTAATCCTGCCGCCGCCCGGCCAGCCGTTCGTCGGCCTCGGCCTTTTTTTCGACCAGGCTACGAAGCGCCCTCTCCTGCTCACGCTGCTGACGCTCGCTGCGGCTCAGCCGCTGTCGTCGGATGGGCAGCAGCAGGTTAAGGGTACGCTGTAGCTCGACCGCCGAGGGATCGGCGGTCAGTTCGGGTTCGGGATTAGCGCGGCGGTGCATGACGGCTTACCTCGGCAAGTTGAGAACAGGTGAGATCGAAGCTGGAGGGATCGCGCATCGACTGCTGGAGATAACCGTTTATCGCATCCTGAGCCTGCACTGCCGCATCGGTCAGGCTGTCGTTACCCGGCTGGTACTCGCCGAGACGGATCAGCATTTCTACCTGCTGCCAGGCGGCCATCAGACGACGGACGTCGGTCGCCTCGCTCACCTGCTGCCGCGCCACCACGCTGCTCATGGTTCGACTCAGGCTGGCCAGCACGTCAATGGCAGGATAGTGGCCACGCTCCGCCAGCTTACGGGTGAGCACGATATGCCCGTCAATCAGCGATCGCACCTCGTCAGCCACCGGATCGTTCATCGAGTCCTGTTCGATCAGCACCGAATAAAGGGCAGTAATTGCACCGGTGGCGGTTTGTCCGGCGCGCTCAAGCAGCGTTGGCAGCAGGGTATAGACCGAGGGCGGCAGGCCGCCGCGACCGGGCGGCTCGCCCAGCGCCAGACCGATCTCTCGCTGGGCGCGGGCAAATCGCGTCAGGGAATCGAGGATCAGCAACACACTTTTGCCCTCATCACGAAAGGCTTCCGCAATGGCGGTGGCGGTAAAGGCCGCCCTTGCACGCTCCATGCTGCTGCGGTCTGAGGTGGCGCACAGCAGCACGGTGCGGCTGCGCAGTTCGCTGTCCAGCTCGTGGTCAAGAAACTCGCGCAGTTCGCGACCGCGTTCGCCAATCAGGCCAAAAACAATCACATCGCAGGGCGTATTGCGCGCCAGCTCAGCCAGCAGCGTGGTTTTACCACAGCCTGCGCCGGCGAAAATTCCCACGCGCTGGCCGACGCCCAGCGTCAGCAGGCCATCAATGGCCCGCATACCGGTCGGCAGCGGCGTATCAATGCGGGGGCGTTCGGTGGGCGGAGGCGCATCCCCCAGTACGGGTTTGATGCCTTCACGGTAGCCCTCTTCCGGCTCGGCAAAGGCGCTGATGCCGCCCTGCTCAACGGCACGACCAAAACCATCCAGCACGCTGCCTAACAGCTGCGCTGAGACGCGAATACTGTGGGGCTGATAGAGCGGCGTCACTCTTGCGCCCTGAGCAATGCCATCCAGCTGGCCCAGCGCGGAAAGCAGAGTGTGCTGTGGATTAAAACCTACCACTTCGGCCAGTACGCGGCGGTTATTTTTGCCCTCGATGCGGCACAGGTCGCCAATCCGCGCGCCGGGCAGGCTGCTTTCAAGCAAAATGCCGCTAATGCCCGTAATGCGGCCAAAGACGCTGACGGGCGCAAAGTTTGCCAGCCGCTGCTGGTGTCGCTGCGTCCAGCCGCGAATTAGCTCATTGACCTCCAGCCTCACCAGTTCACCTTGATATGTTCACTGCCGGCAAATTCAACTTCACTGGAGGTAATGGCTACCAGACGCAGATCTTTCACCTGGTCACCAATAAACAGGCGTTGACCGGCGTCGGTCACCACGTTCGCCCGTTTGCCGGTGGTTATCTGCACAATGCGGAACGGCAGTTTGGCACTGCGCAGGCGGGTGGTATTGACCAGCTTTGGCACCACGTTGTACTGCGCCTCAAAGCGCACCAGCATTCTTTCAAGGATCTGCAGCTGCTCTTTGTTTAACTCGCCCTTCAGAATCATCGTGCCTTTGCCCATATCGATTTTAACGCCGGGCGTCAGTCCCCGATCGCGCAGCATCGCCACCAGCGGCGGGCGCACCTCCTGTAACGTCTCCAGTACCTTACGGTTAGAGCCGCTGGTAGAGGTTTGCGCCACGGTGGGTTGTAGGATCCAGCTAATAATGGTAAAGCTCAGCAGCAGGATCAGGCTGATGGAGAGTACCTGAACCCCGCGCGAGAAGGTGGGTGACGGTACAGGGGGCGCCTCTGAGGGGGCAGGTTGTGCTACCGGCGGCGCTACCGGCTGAGGCGCCGCGGCCATGGTTTCCCACGGGCTGTCTGCGGGTGACAGGCTGAGCCAGACCTCACCCAGCGCGAACGGGTGGTCGACAGGAAGTGGATCCAGCAGGTCGATATTCTCTCCGGCTGCGGTACGCACTTTGCCTTCCACTGCCTGCAGCAGCCAGCGTTCCTCCGCAAAAATCAGCGTCGCATGTTGTGCGGCCACCCCCGCATCCGTCAGTTGCAGCCCGGCGTCCTCACTCTGTCCCAGGATCCATTCTCCCCCGGTGACGGGAAGTGCCGCCCCCTGGTGACGGCCTGTTAACACGCGTAGCTCAAACATTTTTCAGCTCCTAAGCATCAAAGGACTCGGCTGAATCGTCCAGGTCCAGGCGACCCACCACATTAATCGACAGATTTGATTGCAGCTCGGCGAAAGAGAGTACCGGCACCTGATGAAATTCATCCTGAATCAGACCGCGTAGCGGACTGCGCAGATCCTGAGCGACCAGCAGCACGGCAAACGCAGCACCGCCAGGCGCGAAGGCGTTGTGCATCTGGGCAAGGATCGCCATATTTTGCTCCTGCGTCAGGGCGAAAAAGACCTCGCTCTGGGTCTGGCGCAGCGCGTCACGCAACTGCTCCTCCATTTCCGGCGTAAGCAGCCAGACGTGCAGGCCGTCCTCCTGGCTGTACTGGTAGCAGATGTGCTCTTTCAGTGAGATACGAACCAGGTCAGTAAGCAGGCTGATATCGCGTTCGTGCTGGCCGTGTTCAATCAGCGCCTCCGCAATTGCCCGCACCGAGCGCAGCGGAATGCGTTCAGAAACCAGGTTTTGCAGCACGTTAGAGAAACGGGCGATGGGCATAACGCGCTGTAGCTCCTGTGCCAGCTCTGGCTGCTCCGTCTCCAGCCAGCCCATCAGCGCCCGCGTCTCCTGAAGTCCAATAAAATGCGGTGCGCTGGCGTGGATGGCATTCTCCATCCGCTTCATCAGCAGATCGTGAAAGCCCCAACGGGCTGGTTCGTCGCTCTGCAGCAGTGGATGGTCGGGCGGGAGCCACAGCAGGTCGCCCTCACGTCGGGCATCGCTGCCGGGGATCACCCCCTCCTCCTCTGCCAGCCTCTCATGTTCTTTGCGGCTCACCGCCAGCAGAGGGACGCGAAATGTGCCGATCACCCGGGGGATTTCATACACCGAATAGCGGAATTCATCGGCAGGCAGCTGATCCTGAAACTCAATATCAAACGCCGGCAGGGTAAAGCCGTAGTTATAGACAATGCTGTTGCGCATCCGGCGAATAGCCTGCACCAGCTCCAGCGTCTCCGCCGAGCCGCGCGCACCGCTGGGGAATTGCAGAAGATAAGGCCGGGTAGGATTAAACTGGCGCAGATCTTCGGTACCGTTCAGTTCGGGCGGCACCACCTCGTTCTCCATCTGCGGCTGGTTTGATACCAGCTCGCGCCGCGCCCGCCAGACCTGAAAGCTACCGGTCGCCAGCGTCAGTACCGACAGCACCACGAATACGCCGGTGGGCATACCCGGCAACAGCGCAAAACCGAACATGCCGATAGAGGAGAGGATCCAGGCCTTTGGCTGGCTGGTCAGCTGTTCGGCTATCTCGCGGCCAATATTGTTATCCACGCTATTGTCGCTGTCCGATGAGACTCGCGTGATGATCATCCCGGCGGTCAGCGAAATCAGCAGCGCCGGGATCTGCGCGATCAGGCCGTCACCAACGGTCAGCACGGAGTAGGTTTGCATGGCATCGCCCGCGGGCATACCCAGCTGCATTACGCCAATGCTGAAGCCGCCGATCAGGTTGATAAACAGAATGACCAGCCCGGCTATCGCATCCCCTTTAACAAATTTCATGGCCCCATCCATGGCGCCAAACAGCTGGCTCTCCTTAGCCAGATCGATCCTGCGGCGTTTGGCCGCGCCAACGTCAATCAGACCGGCACGCAAATCGCTGTCGATGGACATCTGCTTGCCCGGCATGGCATCCAGGGTAAAGCGCGCAGCAACTTCGGCCACCCGCTCTGACCCCTTGGTAATAACCAGAAAATTCACCACGGTGAGGATTAAAAACATCACCATGCCCACGGCCAGGTTACCGCCGACCACAAAGGTCCCGAACGCCGCCACAATATGACCCGCATCCTGCTGGACCAGGATCTGCCGGGTGGTGGAAATCGACAGTGCCAGGCGGAACATGGTGGTCAGCAGCAGCACTGCCGGGAAACTTGAGAAGGCCAGAGGTCGGGGCAGGTACATGGCCAGCACCACCAGCAGGGAGGAAATACAGATATTAACGGCAATCAGGGTATCGATCAGCCCCAGCGGCAGCGGGATAATCAGCATGAAAACAATGGCCATCGCAAACATGGCGCCAATGATTTCAGAACGCTGCATCGCCGCCAGGGCAATGCGATTCAATATCAGAAAAATGCCGTTCATCGCCTTCCCCTGCTAGCTTTTAGCCGCTGCGTTATTCTCTTTATTCACCAAAGCCGCGATCACATCGCGCAGCATATTCAGCGCGGGCGAACGTTTTTTACGGTCCTGCCACAGCATCACTGGCATCTCGTGTACTAGCGGCAGCAGGCCGTTGAAGAACAGCATTTGGGCAGCCGGATGTGTCCCCGCATAGTCACTACCGAGTTTTTTAATATCCCTCCCCTCCAGCCCATTATGTGCAAAGCCAAGCAGGCTGCGGGTCAAATCAATAGCACCCAGCGCCGCAGAGGGAATTTTCCCTCCTGAGCGCAGCCGTTCGAGGAGCTTACCGCTGCCTGCGAGTACGTGGCTTATCTGCCCGGCCTCGCTGAGGCCAGTGTGGATTTTGTGTAGCGAACGGGAGGAGAGCGAGGGCGTCAGCGAAGCAATATCTTCAGACAGCGCCCGCTGTAGGGTACGCAGCCCCGGCATAAACGCCTCATGACCAAAGCGTTCCAGCAGGCTGTCGAGGATCACCGAGGCCGACTGATGTTTCACAATGCCACGGTAGTAAAGGTTGCGCATCGACTGCTTTTCGGTGGGATCGGTGGTAAAGCTGGCGATGGCGGGCGCAGTATTCAGACCGGCTCTGACCTCTTCTCCATAGCTGGCATGCAGCTTATCCAGCCCGCTGCTGGCGGCAGCGGCGGTCTGATGGTCACCAGCACGATCGGCCTCGCGCAGGGTCATACGTAGCAGGAGATCGCAGCGGGCCGGATCCCCTTCCGCTGCGTCGACCAGCGCACTGGCTTCCGGCTCCCCTTCGCCGCGTAACACGCTGCTCAGCGCGCTCAAACGCGTCTCCAGCCGATCCTGCTGCTGACCATCGAGCATTTGATAAAGCTCGCCCAGCCGCTCAATACGCTCTACGGCACCACGATTACTGCGCAGGTGGGCCGTATTAATCTGACGGCGCGCCAGTCCTTTGCTCTTTTTCTCCATCTTCTCGCTGAACAACATACCAATCTCTTCCAGCGAGTCTGACAGGGAATCCGCTGCCGAGCGGGTATTCACCGCTCGCGTCTGCGTATTCGCACCGTCCACGGCACTCTTAGCCGCGGACGGGGTATCCTGTTTCAGCAGCATTTTAGACAGTGCCTGCTGAGAATGAAAAGTGGACTGAATTTTGATCATGGCAAACTCAATGTGATGAACAGGATGTCATTACGTGGCCGAAACTGACCATAAGTTCCCAACCGCGTTAACCCTCCCCTGCAAAAAAAATAACTCTTTTCGGAGGAAACTTTACCCGCGCGTTATTAGTGAAAATTGTGGCACAGATATTTCCCCCGAAAGTAAGACTTTTGTCTCAGATAATTCTTAAGCAAATAGCCCGGCGCAGTAATAATAAGCTCTGAGCAAAATTTATCGGTCTGGCACACTCCTTGCAATATCTAATAAAACCCGTTTAACTATTTCAGGAGTCATGCAATGTTAACGACCTCAATAGCAGAAGTGGCATATACATCTGAAGCATCCGCGGCAGTTTTATGGCAGGACATTCTTTGCCAGCAGAATCGCAAGCTGATTAACTTTATTCGCAAGCGCGTATCAAACCGCGAAGACGTTGAGGATATTGCCCAGATGACCTGTGTGGAAGTGCTGCGCAACAGCCATAAGTTTCTCGGCGCATCGCGCCCTGAGACATGGTTGTTTGGTATTGCTGCCAACCTCATCCGCAACTACTATAAAACGCACCAGAATCGTTTTCTGTTCGACAGTCTGAATGAAGATAATGTGATTGAACTGATCCAGGAGTGCGACCCTGTTGATATTATTGCTAATGATCAACTGCTTACCCTGATGGCTACCTCCATTGATAAACTCCCTGCTGATACCCGTGAAATGCTCACGATCCTGGTCGAGCGCAATGGCAGCTACCAGGATGTCGCCACGTCGCTTGATATCCCGCTTGGCACGGTGAAGTCACGCTTGTCCCGCGTGCGTGAGACGCTTAAAAGCACAATAAGCTGACTAAAGCGAACTTTTTAGCGGAAATAGTGGAGGAAAATTTTATATTTAGCGCTGGGTCAATATTCAGATCATTTAAGGTAGTCACTGTAGTAAATATTTGTTGTAATTAGTCTCTCAGGTGTAGAATCTTAGTTAATGTAACTGAGTGGTAATAGTTATGCCTGAACTTTCTTTCCTGTCTGTCATACAGAGAGAGCCATGCTTTCATCTGAAATATTCAGTCTCAATGTGAGCAAAAGCTCGCTAAATGCGCGGGCAATCCTGCCCGACTTTGCGCTTGACAAAGTGAATGACGCGATTTATTTAGTCGGCCACGACTCCAGGCTGGTATATATCAATAATAAAGCCTGCGAGATGTTAGGTTATAAATATCAGGAGCTGATTCGTTTAAGCTATTCCGACGTTGAGGGCGAACTTCAGGATCCCGATGTCGCCGCGCTCTGGTGGAAACTGAGTTTGCGTCCTGAGGGTATTCGCTTTACATCTCAACATCGGATGAAAAACGGTGAAATTATTCCCGTCGAGGTCAGCTCCAGCGTATATGAGCATCAGGGGCAAAACCTGGTCCTCTGCGTGGTACGCGACGTTCGCGAACTCAGGCAGCGGACCGAGCGCTATCTGCAACAGGAACAGCAGTTTCGCTCGCTGGTGGAAAACTCACCGGATCTGATTGCGCGTTTTGATACCCAGATGCGCTGTCAGTATGCTAACCCGCTGGTGCTTGAGCTGACCGGCTGTAGTGAAGAGCGTGCGCGCGGGTGGCGTCTGACGGATTCCATTCCCTTTGATGAAGTGGGCATGCGCCTGTTCCGTCTGGTGTCGAACACGCTGGCCAGCGGAGAAAAGAGCGAGGCCGAGCTGGAAGCCCACTACGGTAAACGCTCAATGGTCCTGCACGTTCGCTGCGTGCCGGAATACGATCTTAAGGGCGATATTGTTTCAATTTTGGCCGTGGGTCGCGACATCAGCCGCCTGCGCGAGGTCGAAAACGAAGTACGGGCAGCTCACTATCAGCTGCGGCTGCTGGCCAGTAAGCAACAGCAGCAGTCCGAGGATGAGCGTAAACATCTGGCACGCGAAATTCATGATGAGCTGGGTCAGCACCTGACCAGCCTGCGGGCTGGCCTGTCGCTAATTGGCATGCAGGCCAGCAGCCCGTCTCAGGTGACGCAGCAGGTAGACTATCTGATGACGCTTATCGACAGCACAATTCAGGTGGTGCGCGATGTCTCCACACGCCTGCGGCCAAATATGCTGAACATGGGCCTGGTGCCCGCGCTGGAGTGGCTGCGCGACGAGTTTGTAAAAACCAGCGGCTGTAGCTGCATGCTGATCGTTCCGGAAACGAAACCGGTGACTCTGTGCGATCGCGCGGTAACGACAATATTTCGCGTCGTTCAGGAGTCGCTGACCAATATATCCCGACATGCCCAGGCCAGTAAGGTATCCATTATTGTGCAGGCCTCGCGCGACGCGCTGCTTATTCAAATCCGCGATAATGGTCGGGGTTTCCAGATGCAATCCGTGCGTAGCGATGCTTTTGGCCTGCTGGGCATTCAGGAACGGATGGATATGCTTGATGGTCAGGTCACCATCAATAGCCAGCCCGGTGAAGGCACCCAGCTGGAATTGACCCTCCCTCTGTCGGCAAAAAAGCCGTGATCGCCGGCTGCGCCGGGCTTAATAAGGCAGTATCAACGAGGGAACCAGAATGAATGACGTGATACGACTGGTCATTGCCGATGACCACGCGCTGATGCGTGAAGGATTAAAGCAAATTTTTGCGCTGGATAAGCGCCTTTCCGTGGTGGGTGAAGCGGGAGATGGCGGTCAGGTACTTGAACGGCTGCGCCTCGGCGGTCTGGATCTGCTGCTGCTGGATATTTCTATGCCTGGCATCAGCGGTGAGGAACTGATTAAACGGATCCATCTGCAATACGAAAACCTGCCGATTCTGGTGCTCAGCATGTTCAATGAGCCGCAGATCGCCCGCCGGGTATTAAACTGTGGCGCACTGGGTTATATCACTAAAGATAAAAATCCTGATGCGCTGCTGACGGCGATCCGCAGCGTGGCGGGCGGATCGCGTTATATCGATCACGACCTGGCACAGGAGATTGTTTTTGCAGAGTATCAGAACGGTAACCGGGCGCTGCACGAGACACTCACCACCCGCGAACGGCAAATATTGATGCTGCTGGCGCACGGTGAGACGATCAACGCCATCGCACAAACGCTTTCAATCAGCAATAAAACCGTCAGTACCTATAAGTCACGCATGATGGATAAAATGCAGTTCTGCAGTAACGCCGATATTGTAAAGTACGCAATAAGCCATCATCTTGTGCAGTAATTTCAGCTGACGGCTGGTTGCTGCAATGCATATCTCCCCTTTTCCCGTGCATGACCCTCAGGATGGCGGTGACGCGTCGTCCTGCTCACGCTCTTCTTCGGCAGGACGGGCTGTCACGACCGGCGCGATTGCATCGTAGCGGCGGCGCATTCGCTTACTGACCAGGAAGACCGGCGTTGCCATAAACAGTAAGAGGCTACCGGCCATCCCGCAGACCAGCAGACTGATACTGCCCGTCCAGCCTTTGCCAGCGGTGAGACCCGCCACAACCAGCGACAAAATAAAGCAGAAGGAGAGCGTCAGGCTGACCGGCCAGATATTGGTGATATCCATATCGCTCAGCGCCATTTTCACCGGTTTGATCGCCTGCCTTGCTGCTTCCTGTTCAGCGCGCATCCGCGCTTTAACCGCCAGCAAATCGACACAGGGCGCAATAAAATCCTCGGCCGTCACTGGCGTGTACAGCTCGTCAAAGACTCTGCTGACCGGCGGGAATAACAGTGACCAGCTGCCAGTATGCACACCGTAGGCGGCAAGTGCAGGTAGCGTTATCCGCGGCCATGTCACGGGCTGTAAATAGCGATCGTTCAGCACGATCCAGCTTTGGCGCGTCTCCCCCCGCGTGACGTGGTACAGGCGAAACCGGTCGGCCGGGGGGTAGTTCAGGTTAGTGACACGGGCAGTAATAAAGGGAATATTATGCTGGCGGCAGTAGTTTACCCTCCCCTGTCCCTGCGCCGCCAGCAGTACGCCAAGCGCAGGTAAAAAGTAGAATGAGGTACTGCTTGCGGCGTAAGGCCCCTCCAGATGCTCTTTTAGCCGTGCTTCACTGCTGGCGTTAAGATGCTCGGGCCACCAGCGCCAGCTGCGGCCTACCACGCGTTCGGTAGGCACCTGAAATATTCCAAGGGATTCTGTTTCCGCAGGCAGGCGCGCAAAGGGGAATATTTTGCTGAAAAAGGTCAGCGCATCATCCGGCCCGTTCCATTCGCCGCTGGCCTCAAGACCGTGCAGATTCGCGGTCAAATCCCCCCAGCCGTTTTTACCCAACATATCTATCTGATATTTAGTATCAGCCAGGCGTTTACCTAACCGAAGGATGGCCTGCGGAATACCCTCCAGCGACAGTTCCGGTGCCGGCGCTGCGTTATTTTCTTCATGTTCCATACTGCGTATCCCCAAAGGCAACGGCCCAAACAAGATTTAAACGACACAGGGTTACACCGTTAAGGTAAGACGGCGATAAATAAGTAACAGGGTGTTGGATGGCGTACGCCTAAATGTGGCAAGTATTCAATATAAGACAGTAATTTCAACAGGCAGTGAATTTGACTTTAGTCAAAAAACTAAATATTTTCAAGATGATAGTATACTTACGAAGCATTATTGAGTGCAATAGCGACGGCGTTTTTCCTGCCTGAAAGGATTACCCTCCCGCTAAAATTCAGATTTTAGCCGCTAAAACATTTCCCTAAATCGCGTGGGCCAGAGAATAACCCCAGGCGGCGCGTCCATTGCCCGTCACTCATTGCATCAGGTCGTTTCGTTCCGGTTAAAGCCACACTATGGACCCTACATTCACAGTTAAGCGGCGATGGTTTTGACCTTCGACATAAAACTGCGACTAATTACCAATAAGAATGTAACAATACAATTCTAACAGAATCAAAATATGTCATTATGGTTTAACATTTACATGCGTTTACTGCGGTTGGGTTATCCGCTGGGGTGACGAGATCATTAATAACATTCAATCTAATTTTGATTAAACGCTTGCAACCCTTTATACAACAATTTAGCAACAATACACCTGCCCGTGACAACATTACACTTAATAATTTCCAATTTGTGCGTTAATCGCCAGCTAAAACAACCAAATAGTTATAGCTATCCACCGCGATATAAATATTTCTTACATGGGATAACAGGGGTCGGTATGACAAACAGAAACGTCCCCGGCGCGAAAAAAACCTTCCGGACTATATGGATACATTATTTTCACATAAAAGCATCATTCCCAGATCTCATTTTAACAGTATGGACAACCGATTTAACGCAGCGGTGAAACAATTCATCGCAAAGAACCCCGTTATTATTGTCGCGATCGCTATTACTGTTGTCGCACCTTCTAATGAATTGGTCTCTGGATCAATCCTTCGATGAAATACTCGCCTGACGATCGCCGCATCACGTCAAAATGTGGTCTTGTTGTCAGGTGCGAGTTAATTAATAAGAAAAGGCAGTCTATGTTAGATCGAGGTAAGCAATGTTCGGATTAGATGCATTCCACCTGGCCAGGATACAGTTCGGCTTTACCGTCTCCTTCCATATCATTTTTCCGGCTATCACCATCGGACTTGCCAGCTTTCTGGCTGTGCTTGAGGGGATGTGGCTGAAAACCAGAAATGAGGACTATCGCGACCTCTATCATTTCTGGTCGAAAATATTTGCCGTTAACTTCGGCATGGGCGTGGTATCGGGCCTGGTCATGGCCTACCAGTTCGGCACCAACTGGAGCGGCTTTTCCCAGTTCGCCGGCAGCATTACGGGCCCGCTGTTAACTTACGAAGTGCTTACCGCCTTCTTTCTTGAGGCTGGCTTCCTTGGCGTTATGCTGTTTGGCTGGCATCGTGTGGGGCGTGGCCTGCACTTCTTTGCGACCTGCATGGTTGCGCTGGGTACCATCATTTCAACCTTCTGGATCCTCGCGTCAAACAGCTGGATGCAGACCCCACAGGGCTACGCGATTCAGAATGGCCTGGTTGTGCCGGTTGACTGGTTTAAAATTGTTTTCAACCCCTCATTCCCCTTCCGGCTGCTGCACATGTCCACCGCCGCTTTCCTGGCGAGCGCCTTCTTTGTTGGCGCTTCTGCGGCCTGGCACCTGCTGCGCGGCAATGACACGCCAGCGATACGTAAAATGCTGTCAATGGCACTGTGGATGGCGCTGATCGTATCGCCGATTCAGGCTGGACTGGGCGATGCTCACGGTCTGAATACGCTGGAACACCAGCCGGCCAAAATTGCAGCGATTGAAGGGCACTGGGAGAATAAACCGGGCGAAGCTACCCCGCTTATCCTCTTTGGTCTGCCGGATATGGAACAGGAAAAAACCCGCTACGCGCTGGAGATCCCGTATTTGGGCAGCCTGATCCTGACCCACAGTTTGCATAAGCAGGTTCCGGCGCTGAAAACCTTTCCAAAAGAAGATCGTCCTGATTCCACTATCGTGTTCTGGTCATTCCGCGTGATGGCGGGCCTGGGCATGCTGATGGTGCTGCTGGGCGTGGTCAGCCTGTGGCTGCGCGTGCGCAATCGCCTTTATACCTGTCGTCCTTTCCTGTGGTTCGCCCTGCTGATGGGTCCGTCGGGTCTGATTGCTATTCTGGCCGGTTGGTTTACCACTGAAATAGGTCGTCAGCCCTGGGTGGTGTATGGCCTGCTGCGAACGAAGGATGCGGTATCCGCTCATGGCGATTTGCACATGAGCCTGAGTCTGATTGCCTTTATTCTGGTCTACACGTCAGTCTTCGGTATCGGTTATATCTATCTGTTTAACCTGATTAAAAAGGGTCCGAAACAGGGTGAAGGTAATGCCGATCCGGATGGTGGCCCTGGTACCAAACATACGCCTTCACGTCCGCTGTCTGCCGTGCAGGAAAAGTTAAACGCGCAGAAGGGGGAGAAATAACGTGGTCATTGATACTTCTGTGATCTGGTTTGGCATCATTGTTTTTTCAACGCTGATGTATATCGTGATGGACGGTTTCGACCTGGGTATTGGTCTGCTGTTCCCATTTAATAAAGATGCTGCCGAGCGCGATATGATGGTGAATACCGTTGCGCCGGTATGGGACGGCAATGAAACCTGGCTGGTGCTGGGCGGTGCGGCGCTGTATGGCGCTTTCCCGCTGGCCTACGCGGTGATCCTCGACGCGCTATCTGTGCCGCTAACGCTGATGCTCATTGGTCTGATTTTCCGTGGCGTGGCCTTTGAGTTTCGCTTTAAGGCAACCGAGGAGCATCGTCCATTCTGGGATAAATCTTTTATCGTCGGCTCCATTCTGGCGACGTTTAGTCAGGGTGTGGTGCTGGGCGCCTTTATCAACGGTTTCCAGGTGACAAACCGTGCCTATAGTGGCCCGGAACTGCTGTGGCTGACGCCGTTTTCAATGTTTTGTGGCCTGGGTCTGGTGGTGGCGTATGCCCTGCTGGGTAGCACCTGGCTGATTATGAAAACCGAGAACGAGCTGCACCGCAAAATGACCGCGCTGGCGAAGCCTCTGCTGCTGGTACTGATGGTGTTTATGATCATCGTAAGCGTCTGGACGCCGCTGGCCCACGCGGACATTATGCATCGCTGGTTTACCCTGCCAAATCTGTTCTGGTTCCTGCCAGTACCGGTGCTGGTTCTGCTGGCTGCAGGGAGTTTGCTGCGCGCCCTTAAGCGTCACGCGAATTACTCCCCGTTCCTGCTGACGCTGGCGCTGGTTTTTCTGGGCTTTACCGGCCTTGGGATCAGCATTTGGCCGAATATCATTCCACCGTCCATTACCATCTGGCAGGCTGCTTCACCGCCGCAAAGTCAGGGCTTTATGCTGGTCGGCGGGCTGTTGATTATTCCGGTGATTCTGGTTTATACCTTCTGGAGCTACTATGTGTTCCGTGGGAAAATCAATCCGGATGAAGGCTACCACTGATTGAATGAACGGGAGATAAGTATGATTGAAACACAGCAGGCGACCCATTCTCCGGTGTGGAAACGCATTTTGTGGATGGCGGTCATTTATGCAGGCAGCGTTATGGCGCTGGGCGTGGTGGCAACGCTGTTCCGTATGATGATGACTGCAGCCGGTATGAAATCACACTAATCGCACGTTGTCCGGGGGCTGCACTATCGCTTGCGCCGCCCGAGGGACAGGTTCTTTCGCTGATAAATTTACATAGAAGTCCGGTAGACATCATGGTGTCTGCCGGGCTTTTTTCGTTTTGGGCTGGTGGACAATCCCTGCGGGTACCGGATGTCCTCGCCTGGCCTTCCGTCTGCGCCGCAGCGCTGCGGATTGCCCGTCAATCGCCGGGATTATCCACCTTTCGGGCTGATCAGTTGCTTTGAGTAAAGCCCTTTACCTCTCCACAGGTATTATCAGCACGACGTCGAGTTAAGCCCTGCTAACACTCAGGCTTTGTAGCCTGCCCGGCCATTAGCAGATAATTCGGTCATGTGCACTTGATAGGGCTCTGTCGCATTAACGACAACAGGTCAGAAGAAATTATGTTGCCTGTTTTTCAGGCAGCCAGCAGGTAGAATTGTTCCGCCGGCGACAACCCTTCACCTTCCGGATGGCACCCGGCCCGTTTGCCCTGAGTGACTTTGCCGCAGGCGGCTCGGGTGGTGACTTGCAGGTTACCGTATGGGAAGCCGATGGCAGTGCCCAGGAGTTCAGCGTCCCTTATCTGACACCTACATAGTCCAGGCACAGCTTACGCATACGCAGACTAAGGTCGCGAATTTCACTGTTGAATAATATTCTGGCATTAACCGGTAAGGAATCTTTCGAATCGCCAATGTTCAGAATATTTCAACGGAGGTAATCATCGCGATTCTGTCGCATTAAGGCAACAGAACCAAAACAACACCTCAACGCCCAAATTCTTTACCTTCGTCATATTTTTTCACACAACCGCAGCGGCAACTCGCAGAGGATGGTCTATTCTTAATGTTCCCTGTGAGGAAATCATGCCACTAAGAAGGAGATATTATGAGTCTGTTAGATAAAGCGAATGACAAAGCTGACGAAGCACTGGGTAAAGGCCAGGAGCAGCTCGGTAAAGCGACTGATTCTCCCGAGCATGAGTTAAAAGGTAAAGTGCGTCAGGGCGCAGCCAAAGCATCTTATGCAGTAGATGATGCACTGGACTGTGTAAAAACCAAAACGCAGGATGCCCCATTTGTTTCGCTGGCGATTGCCGCTGGCGTTGGCTTCCTGGCGGCTAAGATTTTTGGCCGTCGCTAAGCCCGAGGTGCTAAGTTAATTCTGGCGCCCTGCCCGGAAAGGCCGACACTGTCGGCCTTTTTTATTGCCGTTTCGCTGCACATACGCACGCAGGGCGAACTCCTCAACCTAACTGCACCTCACCCTCATGAATACCAGACGCGCCCGCTCCCACCTGACCTCGCGTGACCTGCTGGTTTTTCTGAATACGACCCCCTCTCTTTCTGACCCGTTTTAGCGATAAACCGCTGCGACTGACGCCTGCGGACGGGGCGGCACACTTAAATATGTGACCGACATTTCAAATCCGGCAATTTCGATTAGCTGCCAAATCATTTCAGCACTATTTATAACAACTGTCTCCGCTAATGATGGTTTCATGCCGTCCGTTCGGACCGCTAAAGCCGCTCATGTCAGGCATTCCCCCTTTCCCGCGCCTGCTAAGCCGGAGAAAAAACTGACCTCAGGCGCAACGGCCCAGACCCTCCTGCCTGACAGGCAATAGAAAAAATTATTCCAATAACAAGAAGGTGTTCCAAAATGAAAAGCAAGCTCCCTAAAACCACATTAAAAAGATCGGTGGCGTTCTGTGGTTTAGGATTGATGCTGGCATCAGGATCTGCACTGGCAGATTATGCTCCGCTCAGCATTGATTCTCCCTATGCTTTCGGCGACTGGGGCGGCTCCCGCACCCAGTTAAAAAATGACGGTGTGGATTTCCAGGTTAACTACACCATGGAATCCGCCAGCAACTTCTCCGGTGGATATAACCATTCTACTACCGCCCGCTATACGGATCAGTGGGCATTCGGCACCACGCTGGATTTAGAAAAATTACTCAACTGGAATGACACCCAGTTCCAGACAACTATCACCAGCCGTAATGGGCAAAACCTGTCGGATTATATCAATGACCCGCGATCCGGTGGGTTGTCATCCGTGCAGGAAGTATGGGGACGCGGACAAACCTGGCGCCTGACGCAGTTCTGGCTGAATAAAGGCTTTTTTGATCATGCGGTTGAAGTGAAGGCGGGACGGGTTACCGTTGGCGAAGACTTCGACGCGTTTCAGAGTAACTTCCAGAACCTTGCATTCGGCAGCGGTCAGGCGGGTAACTGGCGCGGCGATCGCTGGTATAACTGGCCGGTATCCCAGTGGGGCGGCAGGGTAAAATTCAGCTTCACGCCTGAAGTTTTCCTCCAGGTGGGTTTCTATAATCAAACCGCATCGAACTACGATACCGGTAACGGCTTCCGCCTGGATACCAGCCATACCGAAGGGAATATGGTGCCGGTTGAATTAGGCTGGCAGCCAGCCTTTGGCGCCGACAAACTGCCAGGTAACTACCGCGTAGGGATGTACTACTCATCGATGAAAGGCGATAACTACAGCTCTTACCGTGACGGGCAGTACGGCGAACAGAATCACGCCTACGGCGGTTACCTGCTTCTGCAGCAACAGCTGACCTCAATGGACGGCGACAATCAGCGGGGTCTGGGCGTTATCGTCCAGGCGGTCATGAACGATCATAAAACCTCCAAAACGGATAACTACCAGTCGGTCTCTTTTGTCTGGAAAGGGCCGTTTGCTTCCCGGGCTAAAGACGAAATTGGCATCGGCGCGGCGCGTATTCACGTCAACGATGATTACGGCAATATGCTGCGTCAGACTAACCGGGATAACGGGGTAAATGATTATAATAACCCGACCTATCTGCCGATCCAGAGCGGATCTGAGTATGACTACGAAATTTACTACAACGCCCATCTTACCAGCTGGCTGAATCTGCGTCCGAACCTGCAATATATCGCTTCCCCGGGTGCGGTAGGCGAAGTGAAAGATGCGTTTATCGGCGGCATTAGCGCCAACATTAACTTCTGATCCACAGGCCGGGCCGCCATGCGGCCCGGCCCTGTTTATCTCTCCGCTTTTAACTGCGCCCGCGCGTTATAAAAACGTCGATAAGCGAGGTATCCGGCAATAATGGTCGACAGGCTGGCGGTGCCGAGCAGCATAAACGTCACCATAATCTGGTATTTTATCGCCTTCACCGGATCGATCCCGGCAAAAATCAGACCGGACATCATGCCCGGCAGACTCACCAGCCCCACGGTTTTTGCTGCATCGACGGTAGGGATCATCGCTGCACGAATGCTGTCACGAATTAGCGTGCCGGAAGCCACTTTAACCGACGCGCCGAGGCTAAGCCTTTCGAGTATTTTTTGGCGGTTGTCGGCAAAGCGCTGATTCAGGTTGCTGTAGCACAGACCCACGGCCACCATTGCATTACCCGCGATCATCCCTGAAATCGGGATCACCTGCATCGGCAGGAACGCAATGGAACCGGAGAGCACCAGAATAGCCAGCGTCAGGGTGGTACTCAGGGTAATAGCGACAAAAGAGATAGCCAGCGCCCGGTCGATATTGCGGCTGCGCTTACGGGCGTTCAGCGCCGCATTGGTACAGATAAACAACACCATCAGCACGGTCAGCCAGTCGTTGTTGAGCATAAACACAGACTTCAGCACGTAGCCGACAATAATCAGCTGAACGATGGCCCGCGATACGCTCCAGATAATGTCTTTTTCCAGCCCCAGCTTCTCCTTCCTGCTGACCAGCAGGGCAATAAACACCAGGATAAGCGCCAGGCCCAGAGATTCGTTTGTAATGTTATGCTGGTTCATCTCTCCTCCCTGCTAAGGGCGGGCTGAGCGTCAGGACTCGCTGCGCCCGATGTATTTCGGTGCTGTCGTGACTGATCCACACGGTGGCCATGCCCTTTTCAGCCATGAGTTCGTTGATTAGCCCATTAACGGCCTGCTTGTTTTCCTCATCCAGCGCGCTGGTGACTTCGTCCAGCAGCAGCACGTCAGGTAAGAATTGCAGATTACGCAGTAGCCCCACGCGCTGCTTTTCCCCACCGGAAAGGGTCTCGATCTCTTTGTCCAGCATATCAGCCGGGAGATTAACCCGTTGCAGCCAGCGTTGCAGTTTCTCTCTTTCAGCCTTTTTGTGGCGAATTTCCCACGGCAGCGCCAGGTTATCCCATACCGTTCTGCCAAACAGCGCGGGCGTCTGGCAGCACCAGGAGACCTGCTGACGGTAGGTTTCGGGCCTCAGTTCACTGACCGGCTGACCTTTAAACACGACGCTGCCGTGCGAGGGATCGAGTAGCGAAGCGATAATTTTTAATAGCGTGCTTTTCCCACAGCCGGACGGTCCGGTCAGAAGGAGAAAATCACCTGCGTTAAGCGTAAGCGATACGGGAGCCAGCAGCGTTTTTCCGGCCAGT
The DNA here is from genome assembly GCF_047918655.1 of Erwinia sp. PPS120. GTDB lineage: Bacteria > Pseudomonadota > Gammaproteobacteria > Enterobacterales > Enterobacteriaceae > Erwinia > Erwinia tasmaniensis_A. The sequence goes on from NZ_JBLREF010000008.1 coordinate 151,780, forward strand.
GCATAGCTCACACCCTGTACGTCCAGCAGGGGAGGATGGGTCGACATAGTGGCGTCCTGCAAATTATTTATGCCGCCGATCATAACGCGAAAAGGCAACAAAATGTCGCCTTTTCAACGGTGAAATGAAATTGGTATGGCTTTTGTTTACGGCTTGTCTGCCGGGTAGCTCAGGGTGACAGGTTCATCCGGAATTTTTGTGAAGCGGGTGAGGATCTGATGAAAGTCTGCCGTCGGATTCAGATCGCTAAACTGCGCCGGGTAGAGGTCTTTAGCCAGGATTTCCATGCCGATTATATTATACGGATGGTTATAGAAATGGTGATAAACCCCATAGACACGCCCCGCTTCGACCGGTGCCAGCTGCTGAAGACCATTGCGTTCGATCAGTTTCTTAAAGGGGGCAGTCACCTGCTGCGGTGCCACGCCGAAGCCAAACGGCAGCACGTTTTTATCCGGTCGCTTTGAGCCGGTCATAATATAGACGTCAGGCTTCATCGCGATAATCTTCTCAAGTGCAACAAACCCTGACGCGCCGGGCAGCAGACTGGATCCAATATTCTTCCCGCCCACCGCCTCGACCAGTCCGCCCCAGCCGTTATGACCGTGTGTAAAGCAACAGCCTTCTGAGTTCCCGGCAATGGGTTCAATAAACACCGTGGGCTTAGGCTTAACCGGTTCAATTTTCTGCTGTAAATTGTTCCAGCGTGCCTGATAGAAGTCGGTGTACGCTTTTGCCCTGGATTCCTGATTCAGGACGGTTCCCAGCAGGGTGATGCTCTTTGCCGTGTTCTGCGCCGGGTGCAGTTCATAATCGACGAACACCACCGGAATATGCAGCTTTTGCAGCTGGTCCAGTACGCCCGTCTGCTTAAGAGCAGGCTTTGCGCGCAGCTGGGCAATCATCAGGTCGGGCTTTTCAGCAATGACGCTTTCAAGATTCACTTCTCCCCGGTCGCTGAACCCCATATCGATAATTTTCGTCGCTTCAGGCCAGGTTTTTTTTAACAAATCCCAGGTCTGGGTATCCTGTTTTTTCGGCAGGTTATTCCATGCTACTACCCGCCGAAAGGGATCCTCCCTGTCCAGCAGGGCCAGAGACAGTACATCACGCCCATCCTGCAGGATCACATGCTGTGGCTCCTTAGTCAGCGTGATGTTTTGATTGTCCATATCGGTGATTTGCACCGGATAGGTGGTAGCGGCACAACCTGCGCTGGCCAGCATAGTTCCCAATAACAGCCACGAACGAGTTTTCACTAATTGTCTCCATGAGAATAAGAATCAGAGCAAGAATCATTTATGATGATATCATCCATCCCACGCCACGAATGTTCTTAATAGCTCCGCTGCCCATTTTTTTTCGCAGCGAATGAATAAAAAATTCGACCGCATTACTCTCAATCCCCTCCCCCCAGCCGTAGAGTTTCGACTCAAGCTCACGCCGTGAAAGCGGTCTGCCCGGCTGGGACATCAGTGCCTGCATTAACGTAAACTCGCGGATAGAGAGGCGGTGTATCTTGCCGTTAAGCAGATCAACGGCCTGATAGCTGGCAGGATCCAGCACGATTTCACCATTGCTAATCAGCGGCGCGCCCTGCCCCTCCCGCCGCCGCCGGGCGTTACGCAGACAGGCAAGCAGTGATTCTGCGTCAAAGGGCGTGGCAATGTAGCCGTCGATGTCGGCATCTGCCCAGCCTGAACGTTGGTCTGCCAGCTGCGAACACGTCATCATAATCAGCAGCGGTAACTCACGACCCGTCGCGCGCAGCAGATCCTTCAGGCTGTCTCTTTCGCCTGTCGATAGCCCGGCACTGAGAACGACAATATCAAAAAGGCTATCCGCCAGCCGGACCGCCGTCGGGTTTTTGATGCATTCGATAACGTAGCCTGCTTCAGCGAGAGGGAGGAGGATGGCTTCACTTTGCAGGCAATTCTCTTCAGTCAGCAGAATTCTCATCCCCCCTCCGGACAACAGGTATTAACTGCGTGAACCTGACATTTTTTGCGGCTTGCTGCCGCTAGCACACTGGCGTATTGCATCGTTCCCCTCCAGGAAAACAGAGATGAACTCAGTTTGCCGGGGGAAACTTAGCATTACATTAGGCCAGCCCGATAACGGCTCAGAAAGGAACAGAAGAGATGAAGAGGGAGGAGGCGTTCAGCCTTTTACCCGCGAGGGCCAGCAGATCAGCAACAGGCCGCTAAAAATCAGTATTACCCCTGCCAGCTTGCTCCAGACGAAGATTTCATCAAGCGCGGGCAGACAGAGCGCCGTCCCCCACACCAGCACATAGCTCAGGCTTAACAGCGGATACGCCCTGCTCAGCGGTATCTTTCGCAGTGCCAGAAACCAGCACAGCATTGATAGCGCATAGGCAAACAGGCCGCCGGCCAGCGCCAGAGCAGCAGGCGGCAGGCTGAGCAGCGCGTTAAACAGCCGGGCTGGATCGCTGGCCGACGGGAGGTTCATCATAGCCCAGCGCATCAGCAGCTGTGCGCCGCTGACCAGCAGGACGCTACAGAGTGCCAGTACAATACCCATCAGAGGCTACCTCTGATCATTCTGCTGCCTGCAAACATCGGCATTTAGCCATTATTCCCGTACGCCCATGCATACCCATTATACCCGCACGCCCATGACCATTACGCCAGCCACAATCAGCATAATGCCCAGCCAGTGACGCAGGGTAACCGGTTCTTTCCACAGCCAGCGGGCCGCCAGCACGATAAAAATAAAGTTCAGGCTGAGCATGGGATACGCCACGCCCACCGGCACCTTTTGCAGCACCATCAGCCACACCAGCATGGCGCAGCCAAGCAGTATGGCGCTAAGCCCCAGCCAGAACAGAAGGTGCCATCGCCCTTTCAGCAGGCCATGCTGTGCGGCCTGCTTCTGGCAGAGCTGGCCAGCGCAGCTTAGCAGGCTGGCAAAGGCGATAAACAGGATATTCATGGCCGCTGTCTGTACTGTAACATCACCAGTCGTCCACGACGGAGCACCCTGTCCGCTTCGGGCAGACCGTCTGGAGTAAGCTTATCATCGTGCGACAGCAGCATTATCAGTGACACCTCCCCCTCACGGCGATGCGCAGCCAGCCAGCCCGCAAAATCAGCCCCGGAAATGAATATCCCTTTTGCATCGGGATAGCTTAAGCCGTACTGCACCTCACCCGGCTGGTCGTAAAGCTTGATATCGCTGCGCTTAAGCTCCCATGCCAGACCGGAGGCGATACCTGGATTGTTTGCCAGTACAAACCGGCTCGGTGCGATATCGCTTTTGATGACACGGATAAACTGCTGCGGCTGCTTGGAGTCAATGACCCGATTAGGGATCACCATACCGGCCACCAGCGCCAGTGCCAGCGGGCAACAGGCTGCCCAGCTCCAGCGCTTCGCGGGTGACGTCAGCGTCAGCCAGCCCGTGATGCCCCACAGCAAAAAGGCGGTCCCGCCCAGTATCACCTTAATCAGCTCACCATGGCCGTATACAGGATGCCGTGCCAGCCCCCAGGGTGCCAGAAATCCAATAATTGCCAGGGTACACAGCAGCCCAAAAACGAAGTTGATCCCGCCATTAACCTTAAGGGCTTTGCCGCTGACCAACATCAGATCGGTGGCCCGTTTTGCCATCAAAATAGCCAGAGGAGCAAAGCAGGGAAGAATATAGGTCGGCAATTTGCCTTTAGCAATGCTGAAAAACAGCAGAGGGATAACCGTCCAGCTCAGCAGATAGAGGCTCCCGCTATTCTCTTTACGCCTTTGCCAGCCGGTACTCAATGCGCCGGGCAATAGCCCAAGCCAGGGCAGGCAGCCGATAACCATCACCGGCAGGTAGTACCAGAACGGGGCTTTGTGCTGTGCGCTGTCCTCGGCAAATCGCTGAATATGTTCAATCCAAAAAAAATAGTGCCAGAAGTCGGGCTCACGTTGGGCAATCGCTATCGCCCAGGGTGCGCTAATCGCCGCTGCACCGACCACCGCCAGCGGGCCGAAGATCAGCAGCTCTTTGAAACGCCGCTGATAAATCGCCCAGGGCATAATAGCGATCACCGGTACGGCAAGCGCGAGGAAGCCTTTGGTCATAAAGCCCATGCCGCAGGCCAGCCCCATCACCAGCCAGCTCAGCACCTTACCCTTGACGCCGGACGCGTTGAGGGTCAGCCAGTAGCTGCACATGGCGGCCACCAGCCACAGGGTGATCATCGGGTCAAGCACCGCGTAGCTGCCAATGCTAAACACCAACAGGCTGGTCAGGAAAATAACGCTGGCCATTATCGCCGTGTAGCGTTCACGCCAGATGCGTAGCGCCAGCCAGTAGACCATCAGCGCGGTCAGCGTGACGGAAAAAACGGAGCCAAAGCGCACGGCAAAGTTGTTATGACCCAACAGCAGCTGGCTAAGGTTATTTATCCAGTAACCGGCGATGGGTTTTTCAAAATAGCGCAGGTTAAAAAAGTGTGGCACCACCCAGTCACCATTGGCGAGCATTTCCCGGCTGATTTCTGCATAGCGGGTTTCATCCGGTTGCCACAGGTCGCGGAACTCAAGAGGAACGAGGTAGTACAGGGCAAACAGTGCCAGCAGGAGGGCACCGTTTCTCATTATTTTCATACTGGCTTACTCAGATAGTTGCTGGTATCCCAGCCATCCCTCACGCCCGGGAAGGGTTCCCCGGACAACTTTTCCCGTCGGCAGGCGAGACAGGTCCTCAGGCAACAGGTCGCCAAGTGGGCAGAACTGAATGCCCTGCTCTGCGGCCAGCCGCAGCAGCTCGTCAAACTGCCTGCTCATGGCAATACCTTCAACTTCAGCGTGGATGGTGTAAACGGGCGTGCCCTTATCCTGTTGAATTTTTTTGAGGATAAAGGCATTGTACGCCTCTTTAGTGACCACCGATCCCACCACCTCATCCCAGGTGGGTAACGTCACCGGGATCTGCACCGTACCCAGTGCGCCATTCGGTAATATGGGCAGGAAAGGCGTTTTCCCGCGGCAGTCGCTGTTATAGTGAAAGCCGAAAGACTCCTTTGCATTAACCACCCGACCATCTGCCCGCCAGCCCGCCACCGCTGAGCAGGTCACCGGCTGCCTGGTGACGTTTTGCAGCGCATCGCACCCCCTGCGGATCTGCTCTTTTAGCTTCTCCTCAGGCCATACGCCTGCCCAGGTCTGCCAGGCGAAGTGATCCCATGCATGCAGACCGACTTCATGATGTTCGGTTGCGGCGGCGATCGTTTCTGACAGGCCCTTAGCAATGTTACGCCCGGGCCAGGCCGTACCGGCCAGCAAAATATCCCAGCCATACAGCGATGCTGCGCCCGAGCGCAGCATCTTCCACAGGAATTTCGGCTTCATCAGACGCCACAGATGGCGTCCCATGTTATCCGGCCCGACGCTGAAAAAAAAGGTGGCCTGAGTGCGATGTAAACTGAGCGTTTCCAGCAGCCGGGGGACGCCGTCGCGCGTCCCCCGCCAGGTATCAACATCTATACGGAGGCCGACTTTTTTCATTTCTCCGTTTCCACACCGTCAACCGTGCGCAGGAAGAAATCCAGGGTTGCATCAATGGTTTTTTCCATCTTTACTTCCGGCGTCCAGTTAATCAGACGGCGGGCATTGCCAATGGCAGGCTTACGATGCACTACGTCCTGATAGCCCTTGCCGTAATAGCTGCTGCTTTCAACGTCGCGGAAGCCCGCGAAGGGAGGGAAATGGCTGCGGAGCGGATGGCGATCAAAGCTCTCCAGCAGCTGCTGCGCCAGCTCTTTGATGCTCGCTTCATTCTCCGGGTTGCCGATGTTAATAATCTGACCGTCGCAGTTATTGTTTTTGTTTTCAATAATGCGGAACAGCGCCTCAACGCCATCGCTGATATCCGTAAAGCAGCGCTTCTGGCGTCCGCCATCCATCAGCTTAATGGGCGACCCTTCAACCAGGTTCAGGATCAGCTGGGTAATGGCCCGGGAGCTGCCAATACGCGCGGCGTTAAGGTTATCAAGACGCGGCCCCATCCAGTTGAACGGGCGGAACAGGGTAAAGCGCAGTCCTTCTTTATCGCCGTAGGCCCAGATGACCCGATCAAGCAGCTGTTTGGAAACCGAGTAAATCCAGCGCTGTTTGTTGATTGGGCCCACCACGAGGTTTGAGCTGTCTTCATCGAAATTCGGATCGGTACACATGCCGTATACTTCGGAAGTCGACGGGAAAATGATGCGCTTTTTGTATTTCACACAGTCGCGGATGATTTTCAGGTTTTCTTCAAAGTCCAGCTCAAACACCCGCAGTGGATTACGCGTGTACTCAATTGGCGTGGCAATGGCCACCAGCGGCAGGATAACGTCACATTTTTTGATGTGATACTCAATCCACTCCGAGTGGATGCTGATATCGCCTTCAACAAACTGAAAGCGCGGGTGCCCCACAAAGCGGCTGATAGCATCTGAACCGATATCCAGACCGAAGATATCAAAGTTATCGTCCTGTAGCAGTCGCTCGGTCAGATGGTTACCGATAAATCCGTTTACGCCGAGGATCAGCACACGGGTACGGCGTTTGATTGCCGATACCGGCTGGTTGTGCAGTAGCGCTCCGTTGACCAGGCCCAGCGTTTGCGCGAGCTGTGAACCCTGCATATACACGCCGTTTTCGCTCTGCCCCGTCATCACTTCAAGCGCACCCTCACCGCAGGCAATGATTAATGGCGCGACCGACAGTACCATACCGGCTCTGGCGGCAGGCAGGTCATGACGTACCTTACCTTTCCAGACGATGAATTTTGTCGAGCCAACGTAGCCGTACGCGCCAGGCCAGGGGTCGGTAACCGCACGCACCAGGTTGTTAACCTTTTCCGCTGGCAGCGACCAGTCGATACAGCCATCCTCCGGTGACCGACGCCCAACCGTGGTCGCCTGACTCTCATCCTGCGCCCACCCCTTAAGTTTGCCCAGTTTGAGCGTGGGCAGGGCGGCGTTAAGAAGCTCAGTGGCTGCACTGATAAGCTTACGGTGCAGGGTTAACGCGTTATCTTCTGGTACGATCGCGACTTTCTGCTGCGCCATAATTTCACCGGCATCCGCACGGCTTACCATACGATGCAGGGTAACGCCGGTCTCGGTTTCGCCATTGACCAGCGCCCAGTTCAGCGGCGCGCGGCCACGATATTTCGGTAGCAGAGAACCATGCAGGTTAAATGCGCCATGCGGCGCGCAGTCCAGAATCTTGTCGCTCAGCAGATTACGGTAATAGAACGAGAAGATCGCATCCGGCGCCATCAGCTGAATGCGATCGACCCATAATGGATGATTGACGTCTTCCGGGGCGAAGACCGGGATACCCAGGTCCGCTGCCGCGCGCGCGACCGATCCGAAAAAGTGGTTTTCATTGGCAGAATCAGGATGGGTAAAGATGGCTTCAATCTGATAGCCGGCCTCAACCAGCGCATTGATGCCGATGCATCCCATATCGTGGTAGGCAAAAACAACAGCTTTCATTCTTTGTTATCCTCTGAGGATTCGGAGACAGAAACGGATGAGTTGACAACGCGCTGGATGAAATAGCGCGGGCGGGCACGGACGTCGTTGTAAATGCGGCCAATATACTCCCCGAGCAGACCCATGCCGACGAACTGGGCGCCGATGAAAATAAACAGCACGGCGAACAGGACAAACATGCCGTCGCCAGCCCAGTGCGAACCGAAAAACAGGCGCGCGACGATCAAAAACAGCGAGAAGGCGAACCCGGCCAGGGCAATCAGGCTGCCGACCACGCTGAGCATACGCAGCGGCGTGGTGGTCAGGCAGGTCACCAGGTCATACATCAGGTTGATCAGCCGCATAAGGCTGTATTTGGAATCCCCAAATTCGCGCTCGGCGTGATGAACCGGGATCTCAATTGCCCGGCGGGCAAAGGTATTAGCCAGAATGGGAATAAAGGTACTGCGCTCGTGACAGTGCAGCATGGCGTCAATAATATGGCGGCGATAGGCGCGTAGCATACAGCCATAATCCCCCATCGCTTTACCGGTGGTGCGCTGGATCAAATGATTGATCAGGCGCGAGGCGCGCTTGCGGAACCAGCTATCCTGGCGATTTTGCCGCACGGTTCCTACCACGTCATAGCCTTCAGCAGCCACCGCAACCAGCCGTGGGATCTCTTCAGGCGGGTTCTGTAAATCAGCATCAAGGGTGATGATAAGGTCACCGCTGACGTGGCTGAACCCGGCCATAATGGCCGAATGCTGACCATAATTACGGTTAAGCAATACCGCAACAATATGACTGCCCTCTTCCGCCGCCGCACTCGCCAGCATGTCGGCCGAGTTGTCGCTGCTGCCATCATCGACCAGCAGGATCTCATAGGCCATCGGCAGCTGGTCGCAGGCCGCAGTCGTACGGCGCATCAGTTCTGGCAGGCTTTCCTGCTCGTTATAAACGGGAATGACAATAGAAACTTTATTTATAGGTTGTTCGGGCGTCATGTTATCTCTCGGCAATATCGCGCAGGGCGGAAATGACGCGGCTGACATCGTCATTGGTCATACCTGGAAATAGCGGTATCGAACAGATGCGATCGGAGTTCCATTCGGTTTCAGGCAGGGTCAGGTCGGGAAAGCGTTCACGGTAATATTTCTGCGTGTGTGCCGCACGGAAGTGCAGGCCGCTGCCAATATTACGATCCTTAAGCGCCTGCATCAGCTCGTCACGAGTCAGGCCGCAGCGCTCAGGATCAACGCGGATAATAAACAGGTGCCAGGCATGCTGATGCGCCCATCCAGGCACGGACAGCGGTAAAAAAGGCGTATCCGCCAGCTCTTTCAGGTAGCGGGCGGCAATCTCCGCACGTCGGGCATTAAGTGCGGGAAGTTTATCCAGCTGTACCAGCGCGATAGCGGCGCTGATGTCGGGCAGATTATATTTATAGCCTGGCGCAATGACTTCAGCCTGGGGCGCGCGGCCATGGGTCTGTCGATCAAAGGCATCCACGCCCAGACCGTGGAACTTCAGGCTGCGGATACGGCTTGCCAGGGTTTCATCATCGGTTACCACCAGGCCGCCTTCAGCACAGCTCATATTTTTGATGGCGTGGAAGGAGAAAATAGCCGTACCGAAAGCCCCCACGTGGCGGCCTTTATATCCGGTGCCGGCCGCATGTGCAGCATCCTCAATCACCGGAATGCCATAACGCTTACCCAGCGCGTGGATGGCATCCATATCCGCTGGAGCGCCCGCATAGTGGACAGGCACGATGGCTTTGGTACGCGGCGTAATCGCGGCTTCGATAAGCTCAGGGGTCACCATCAGCGTGTCACGATCGACATCAATCATGACCGGCTCTGCGCCTAAAAGCGCAATCATATTCAGGGTGGACACCCAGGTCAGTGAGGGGGTGATGACCTCGTCCCCGGGACCAATGCCCAGCGCCATCAACGTGACATGCATGCCTGCTGTGGCCGAACTGACGGCAATCGCATGCTGGTTGCCCGTTAACTGGCAAAAAGCCTGTTCGAGCAGCTGATTTTTAGGGCCGGTGGTGATCCAGCCGGAATTCATTACGTCCCTGACTGCTGCCAGCTCAGCCTCCCCCATAGCGGGGCGCGAAAAAGGAAGAAAATCCGACATTATTAAAGTTCCCTTAATTGTAACCAAAATAAACTTTAGCAGAGTGTGCTATTTTCAGTCCACTGGCAACTGATATACGTTGAAATTTAGCCCTGGCAAATAATTTGCCGGGAATTTCCCCGGACGCATAAACAGGGAGCCGTATCGGTCATAAACGGCTAAGTTTTTTAGCGACCGCATTATCGCATGAGAAAATCGGGCAAATTTCAATGCTTAATGAACGATAAAGCAGAATTCTTAGCTGAAAATTAAGAGCTCAGTTTAAATGCGCCGAAGCGGCAAAATATCTGTGGGTGATTTAGAATCGGTTTACTCTTAATGCAGTCTGTAAAGAGGGAGTTGACGGCGCGGGGGAGGAAAATAAAAAACTTAAATAAAATTTCAGTTTTGTGACTGGCCGCGAAGCGACTGACAGCAGAACGTGCATTCCCGATTTATCCGGGAGCCACTGCAGGAAAAAAAAGGCTGCCTTCAGGCAGCCTCTTCTACTTTGCGACGGAACGATCGGCGTTTTTATTTGTAGATTTCTGCGGTCATATAGACGCCATCTTCAGCGCGGGCACTGGTGATTTTATAGCTGGAGGCACCGGCCGCTTTAGCCTGGGCGGCGATATGCGCCTGAGCGCTGTCCAGCGTACTGCCGTGAGCAGAGATGCTCTGAGCGGCAAAACTACCGAAAGAGATCATAGAGAGCGCGGCAACGGCGGCAATACTCAGTGTTTTGATGGTTTTCATGGTCAAATTCCTTCTTTGAGATATTTGGGACAAGGCAGCTCGCCTTGGATGTGCCAATAATAAGCCTGCTAACTATTAGCATCTTAACCATTTGTGCGATCCAGATCACATTTTATCCGCTAACAGTCGATGGCAGTCACGCCCGATTCCGGGGCGGTTAATCATCAGGCTATAATGGCCCGCTGCACTCGCTTTTCCGGAAAGAATATGAATCCAGACGCCTTAGGCCCGCGGATTTGCATCCTCGGCCCCTCAAATAGCGGCAAATCCACGCTTGCAACGGCCATCGCCCGCAAGTGCGAACGACCGATTATTCATCTCGACCGGCTGTATCACCACTACCCACACTCCAGCTGGTGTCCCCGCCCTGCTGACGAATTCCTGGCCCTTCATGAGAAAGCCATTGCACAAGAAAGCTGGATAATGGAAGGAAATTATTCACGCTCTCTTCCACAGCGCCTTGACCGGGCAACCGGCGTAATTCTGCTGGATATTTCAACGGCATCCAGCCTGCTGCGCTATATCCAGAGAACGTTATGGCAGCGCGGGCGCTATGGCGGAATGGATGGGCAGGATCGGTTGAGCTGGGAAATGCTCCACCACATTCTCTTTGTCACCCCCGGGGGACGGAAACGTAATGCCGCCCTGTTTGAACAACTGAGATTACCCAGGGTGCGGGCGGGGTCAGTTAAAGAGATCGCGCGGCTGTATGTGGAATGGGGTCTTGATACAAGGTAAAAAAAAGGACAGCCCGTGGGCCGTCCTTATCATTATTGCATAACGCCGGCCAGTGACCGACGTTAAGCATTACTTCTTAGCGTCGTCCGGCAGCGCATAGGCCACGATATAGTCGCCCAGCTTAGTGCCGAACGAACCGTGTCCACCGGCCGCGATCAGCACGTACTGTTTGCCATTTACTTCATAAGTCATTGGCGTGGCCTGACCGCCCGCTGGCAGGCGAGCTTCCCACAGCGGCTTACCGTTGGTGACGTTAAACGCACGCAGGTAGTTATCTGCCGTTGCCCCGATAAACATCACGTTACCGGCAGTCGAGATTGGCGCACCCAGCATTGGCATACCCATCTTGAATGGCAGAGGAACCGGCGAGCTGTCACGCACGGTACCGATGCGTTTTTTCCACACGATATCATTTGTTTTCAGATCGACAGCGGAGATGTAGCCCCATGCCGGCTGCTTGCAGGGGAAGCCAAGCGGTGACAGGAACGGGTTGAGCGTCACGCCAAACGGTACGCCATACTGAGGCTGTACGCCCGTTTCAGTGCCGCTACCGCCTTTATCTTTCTCACCCGGCCACAGTGGGTTATTCGGGCCACGCGGGATCAGACGGGAAACAAACGGCAGCGCCATTGGGTTGGTCACGGCGATCTGACGGTCGGTATCAACAGAAATCCCGCCCCATTCAAACATACCCAGGTTGCCCGGGAATACCAGGGTACCCTGCTCGGATGGCGGAGTGAACGGGCCTTCATAACGCAGCTGGTGGAACATCACACGACAGATCAGCTGGTCATAGATTGTCGCTCCCCACATATCCGCGCCGGTCAGGTTTTTCTTCGGACGGTAGGTCAGCTCGGAATAAGGCTGAGTTGGAGAAACATGGTCACCTTTAGCAGCGCCCTGTGGAACCGGCGTTTCTGGCGCTGGCACAACCAGCTTACCGTTACGGCGATCCAGCACGAAGATATTACCGGTTTTAGCCGGAACATAGACGACCGGGACTTTGTTGCCGTCTTTGTCATTAATATCGGCCAGGGTTGGCTGTGCCGGTACATCCATATCCCACAGATCGTGGTGAACGGTCTGATAGAACCAGGCCAGTTTACCGGTGGTGGCATTTAGCGCCAGCAGGCCGCTGGCGAAGCGTTCCATTTCTGGCGTGCGGTTGCCGCCCCAGATATCCGGCGTAGCGACACCGATAGGCAGGTACACCAGATCCAGCTTAGCGTCATAGGCAGCGGGTGCCCAGGAGTTAGGCGAGTTGGCAACGTAGTTCTGCTCGCCCTGCGGCAGAATGTTAGGGTCTTTCGCGCCGGTATCAAATGCCCACAGCAGCTTACCGCTGTTAACATCAAAACCGCGGATGACCCCGGATGGCTCTTTGGTCGAGTAGTTATCGGTTACCGCACCGGCAATAACGATAGTTTTATCGGTAATGACCGGAGGTGAAGTCGGCTCATAGGCACCTGCGCGTGCAAAAGGCATATTCTGTTGCAGGTTCAGTTTACCGTTGTCGCCGAATCCCGGGCAAAGCGCACCGGTTTCAGCATCCAGCGCATACAGATGACCATCGTTTACCGGCAGGATAATGCGGCGTGAACACAGAGCAGGCTTACCGCCCGCAGGGGTTGCAGCGGCGTCAGGCGTTTCGTGGTAAGAGACTCCACGGCAGGTCACGTGCTGGAACGAGGGGTCGGTTTTCAGCTGTGGATCAAATTTCCATTTCTCTTTACCGGTAGCCGCATCCAGTGCAAACAGGATCTGGTGCGGGGTACAGAGATAGAGCGAATCACCAATTTTGATTGGCGTCACTTCATCCGTCAGCTCACCTGGATCGGTTGGGCGTTTCATGTCACCGGTGCGGAACGTCCAGGCTTCCTTAAGCTGCCCCACGTTCTTATCGTTAATCTGCGTTAACGGTGAGTAGCGCGTTCCCGCCTGAGTACGGCCATAGGCGGGCCAGTCACCGGCTGCAACGCCGTCAGCGGATTTCTCCACGTTGGCCGCCTGTGCCGGGGTAAGTGACCCGTTGATTTCCTGCGGGTCGTTAAAGACCGACCAGCCCAGGGCAATCACCGTGACCAGCAGCACCACGCCCAGCGCGCCGCGTGCAAACCGCCCCGTGCTCAGACCGCGGTAAATGAATGGCAGAACCATCCACAGGCCGAGGAAGAAGGTGACGTCCAGACGTGGCGTCAGTGCCCAGAAGTCAGTCCCGACTTCCCAGAGCGACCAGACAAGGGTCGCGAGCAGGAACACCGCATACAGCAGAAGTGCTGATGAGCGGCGACGGAACAGCAGCCAGGCGACAGCCAGCTCTACCACACCAGCGATGATGTAATAGACTGAACCCCCCAGCTTAGCCAGCCAGATACCGCCAATCAGCAGGTATAACCCGCTGAGGGCGGCAAACACAGCCGTGAGGATCACGAGGTTCCGTGATAACGGTGCTTTAGTTTGCATAGTATGAACCTTACCAATATTTAACGTCTTCGATTTAGATCGGGATCTTAACCGCTTAAAACACCCGGTTTCTTACTGCTTATCCATGCCGGTGTTTTTACCCTGCCCGCTGGCCTACGCCAGAGTGGCAGACTGTTGTGGATATCTGATTAAAAAGCATAGGTGAGGGTTGCCCCTCCACCGTAATTTCGGCCCGGTGCGGGTTCGTAAAAGCGGCCATTGCCCTCATTAACAATCACCGAGCCGACATACGCCCTGTCGAAGAGATTATCGACGCGGCTAAAAAGATCGAGCGACCATTTATCCCAGTTGAAGCGATAGCCGGTATTCAGGCTGACCACCGTCCAGGAAGGCGCCTTAGCATCATTTTCATCATCGGCCTGGATGCTGCTGAGATAGCGGATATCCGCGCCCGCATGCCAGCCCTGTTCCGGTGCCCATGCCAGCGAGGCATAGCCCATATTACGCGCAATACCCGGCAGGCGATTACCAGAGGGTGTGCAATCGCCATTGTCGTCGCAGGACTCGTTGCGATAGGTGGCATCAAGATACGTCCAGGCCGCTTTCATCTGCCAGTTTTCAGCAAACTGCTGATCGAACGAGGTTTCAATCCCCCGTCGGCGCGTTTTACCGGCATTTTTATAGACCGATCGCCCGTTGCTGCTGTCAGCCACCACCAGCTCATTATCGGTGTTGGTCTGGAAAATCGCGGCGGTCAGCAGGCCATAGCCAAGGCGGGCTTTGCTGCCCAGCTCGAACGTATCGCTGGTCGCAGGTTTCAGACCCAGATTAAGCCCGGTTTGACTGCCATCAACAGAGCGGTAGGAAAGCTCATTGATCGTCGGCGTTTCAAAACCGCGACCCGCAGAGAAATAGAGGTTCCATGCATCGGTCAGCGCATAGTTCAGCGATCCCATCGGCAATAATTTATGGTAGCGTTTGCTGCCGCTGTCATCGCCGTTCCCGGTGGTCACGTAGTAATCCTGTGAGTCAAAGCTCACCGTACTGTAGCGCACACCCGCGTCCAGCGCCCACTTCTGCGTTAGCGCCCAGTGCGTTTGCAGATAGGGATCCAGATTCCACATCTGGTTCCTTTCATTGCGCCGCTGGCGGCCCTTCTCGCCAAACGCGGGCACGCCGTTAACCAGCTGATAGTTTTCAAAACCCTGGCGGCGTTCGGTCATGGTTTCATAGTCCAGACCGCCAGTAAGCGAGAACGGCACGGAACCGATCTGGTCGTCATGCCTGATGCGGGTATCAATGCCGGAATATTTCCGCTCCAGCACAATCACGCCGCCGGGATAGGCGGGCTTTAGCTGAGGGGCCAGTGGGATAGACTGATACTGCGTGGTGTGCCGCTCGCCGTGCCAGGTGGTCAGGGTTAACTGGTCATTATCCGTCAGTTCGCGCTGGTAGCGCAGGCCCACCTGGGTCTGATCGAGACTTTTGCGCGTATTAAAACTATCGCCGCGCGGAGACTGACGGGGATTATTTTGCCATTCCGCTTTCGTCAGCCCACCGGGGTCATTGGCATCCACGGAGACGGTGTTAAACATCAGCGTCAGCGTGCTGGCTTCATCCAGGCGCACGCCGAATTTGCCGTTACCGAGGTTTTTTTGCGTTCCGCTATGATCGCGATAGCCATGAGTCGTAAAGCGCGAAGCGGAAAGGGTGTAGTTCACGTCACCAACGTGCGTGCCATCCCCCGTTGCGCCGCTGGCTTTGACGCTGTTTCGCCAGCTGCCGTAGCTGCCAAAATAAGTGCCGGCGGTAAGGGTGGCTGGCTGATTACCGGTTTCAGTATCGATGTTGACCACGCCGCCGGACGCGTTGCCATAAAGCGCTGACCAGGGGCCTCGCAGCACTTCTACACGCTCAATTGAATTGATATCAATATTCGAGGTTTGCCCCTGCCCGTCCGGCATCGTGGCTGGAATGCCGTCCACATAAACCCGCACGCCCCGTACGCCATACATGGAGCGGCTGCCGAATCCACGCACCGATAGCTGTAGATCCTGCGCATAGTTCTGCCGGTTTTGAATTTGTAAACCCGGCACGCTGCCCAGCCCTTCAGAAAGGTTAACCTGAGCGTTATCGCTGCGCAGATCCTGGCCGCTCAACACGCTGACCGCGGCAGGCGTATCCAGTTCGGATATCCCGCTGCGCTGCCGAATGACGATAAGCGAGCCATCGCCCGCCGTCGCTGCCTGAGCGGAGGAGTTTTGCGCAGAACTGGCTGCAAAAGCTGGCAGGCAGAGTAGCGGCGTGAGCAGAAAAGCAGAGGTTTTGTTTTTCACTGGGTCGATTCAATATCTAAAAAGTAATCCGTCATTTAGGCATACCAGCCTGAAGCCCGACAGCAGGGATCCTCTCCCTGCCCGGTCGCCAGCGCGAAAAGCCCGTGCGCATCATTGCAGCAAAAGTATACAAGCAGTTTGTAATCTTGCCCGCCTGCCCCTCTCTGATGATAAAAAAATAAGAGCCAAAAGTACTTATTCCGGTGGGAAACGCGCTATGCCTGTCAGGCTACCAAAGTGTGAGGCTGCGGCATGCATATCAGGCCACCGACTGAGAGACGGGGGTATTAAAGGAGGCAAAAGTGTAGCACTCAATAATGACTTTGCGAATCGTTGTTATGATTTTCACCCATTTGATTTACTAAAAGCCACAAAATGGTAAAAAGAGTGTGAAAGAAAATATATAAGGTGTGTTTAACCATGATTTATAAGCGGTTTTTTCAGACTCATCCGTACAGGACTAGCGACTATAATCAACTTACACATACAAAAAAGGATCGGCTATGCGCAGGTATGCCACTGATATGCTCATGCAGTTATGCTCATCCGCCCGCATCGGTAGCGGAGGAATTCTCCTTGCGCTGATGCTGCTGAGCGGCTGCTCTTCAGATAACCACAGCATGGCCTGCCACGGAAAAATGGAGACGCTGGCCGGTGCGCCGTTAGGCAACGTTGAAGGAACCGTCACCGATCGTTTCACCTCGTTCAGGCTCACCCTGTCGCAGCCGAAACTCGCGCTGGAAAGCGGCCCGCTTAAAAGCAGCGATCCACGCCAGTATATTCCCTCAGCGGTAACCAAAGAGGGCTGGCTGGCGCAGCGGCTTTCCGACACCCGCTTTAGCGTGATCGGTGCGCCTCAGGACAGGATGATAATTTTGTCCTGCCCTGCCCGCGCGCTCTGACCTTTACCCTTTTAACTCTTCCTCTGAGGATAATGCCCATGTTCGCCAGCCAGATGATCAACAACCGACAAACCTTTTTTGGTCGTGGCAGCCTGCAGCAGCTGCTGCCGATACTGCGCGCGGCACCGATGCCCACGCTACTCTTCTGCGGACGCTCTTTTCTGAATGGCACAGCGTGGCAGACACTGAAATCTGAGCTGGAACCGCTCCTTATCGGACATGAAATTGTCAGCCATGAGGCGTCTCCGGATGAGATTGACGCCTGGGTAAGCCGCTGGCGCGGCGATGCCCGGCGCGTGGTGGCGATAGGCGGAGGAAGCGTACTGGATGCGGCAAAAGCCTTTGCTGCGCTGAGCCAGCATCCGCTTAACACGCTGCGCTATCTGGAGAAGGTGGGCGATACGCCGGTGAGCGGTGACACGCTGCCGCTGATCGCCATTCCTACCACGGCGGGGACCGGCAGCGAAGTGACGCAGAATGCCGTCGTCACGGATAAGGCGGAGATTAAGGTAAAGGCTTCGCTGCGCCACGCTAATTTTGTGCCGCAAATAGCCATCCTAGATGCTGACCTGCTGCGCGGTGCACCCGACCACGTGCTTGCCTGCTGCGCCATTGATGCCTTTACCCATCTGTTTGAGGCTTACTTCTCCAGTAAAGGGAACATGCTTACCCGCCTGACGGCGCTGAACGGCATGCGTGCGTTTATTAGCGCCTGGCCCCATCTCAACCGCACTGATGAGCTGGGCGACAGCGCGCGTGAGCAAATCCTGCTTGCCTCATGGCAGGGAGGATTAAGTCTCAGCATGTCGGGCCTGGGCGTTATCCACGGCATTGCCGGCGAGCTGGGCGCGATCAGAGACTACCACCACGGTGAAGTCTGCGGCCGTCTGCTGCTGCCCTTCCTGACCATACTGGAACGCAGTGAAAATACTCAGCAGCAGGCACTGATGAGCGCGCTGGGCGACGCGCTGTTCCCCGGATTTACGCTGCCGCCTGCACGGCAGCTGGCCCAGTGGTTGAAAGACAATGCCATTATGCCCTTCTGGCAGGAGCCACCGACGCTGACAGAAGAGGAGATGCAGTGGATCCTGGCCCGTTCGGGCAGTAAAAACTCGCTGGTGAATTACAGTACGGAGCAGCGGCAGCAGATGCTTGAGGCGGCATTTACCCAGGTGTGAATACTGATGGCGTAACCCTTTGCCTGCACAGGGATAGTGGGCGGTTTTTGCAAGCGAAGCGTAAATTTTTCGTTAAGGTCGCCCGGCTTAGGATTATTGACATTGTTATACGCCGGCTTCGCCCGCAGATTGTGCCTGTCCGTCAGCAAATGAATCACACCAGAAGGGAACCATGATGAAAAAATCAGGCATTATTGCCCTCAGCGCACTGCTGTTTGCGACAGCCAGCACCGGCGCTTTTGCCGATGGCCCCCAGCCGGGACAGGGTAACACGCAGCAGTCACCGCTAAAGCGTCCGCCTCAGGGCGAACAGAATGGCAACGCACGCCAGCAGGGTGGCGGTGAACACAATGCGCAAGCGCAGCATGGCGGGCAGGCGCAGCAAAATTCACAACCCGGGCGCGGTGGGCAGGCTCAGCATTCTCAGCCTCAGGGTGGCGAACGCCAGCAGCCGCAGCATATGGCTCAGGCAGATCGCGCACCGGGGCAGCGTCACCACCAGCAACCCCGTCATGCACAGCCCGACTTCCGTCAGGGTCGACCGCTACCGGAGAAATACCGGGGTGAAGGCTACCAGGTCAATGACTGGCATCAGCGCGGCCTGAAGGCACCTCCTGCCGGTCATCGCTGGCAGAATATCGACGGTAACTACGTGCTGATAGCCGTCGCAACGGGCGTTATCACCTCCGTAATCACCCACCACTAAAGTCACTCACCTGGTGAAAGCCTCTTTTCGCCAGGTGCTTCATACGACGATGTACCCACTGACGTTATTCAGCCACGGGTACCCTCAGTTGAGCCACCGGGCCAGACCCAGCCAGACACCCGGCACAATCAGGAGTACCCCTACCAGCCATTTAGTCAGCGTAGAAAGCGAGGAGTGGAGCGCTATTCTGACGCTTTCGACATCTTCCCGTGTGGCGTAGTTGGCCTTGATAACGGCAACGTCAATCAACAGCTTTTCCACCTTACTTTCCAGCAGCGTAACGCGTTCAATCATCGTTTTCTCCTTTTAACGACATGTTCAAATTTTCAACTAAACGATACCCGATCAACAAACACGAGTCAGCTAAAAGGCGACGTATTCCTGCGAGGCCACCTCCAGAAATTGCATGAAAAATATGCAACCTGGTCTGATAATGAATTATGCATGGCGCATCCGGGGGGAGTAACACGCCATCGCGTCGAAAGCAGATG